>NZ_JAJGNP010000003.1 GCF_020782245.1 Sphingobium soli | reverse complement strand
AGGGGGGCGACCGCCTGCCTGTCCTAGGGCGCCACGTGCTCGGCCTGGAGGTCCTGGCCTCCCGACTACTGCCGGTGGGGGGGGCGGGGGTGGGGCCCCCCCCCCCCCCCCCCCCCCCCCCCCCGCTGCCAGTTCAGGCGACGGTCGCCTTGACAATCTTGCCGGGCGTGCGCGGCGGCTCGCCCTTGGGCAGCGCGTCGACATGCTCCATGCCCGACGTCACTTCGCCCCAGACGGTATATTGGCCGTCGAGGAAGGTCGCATCGTCGAAACAGATGAAGAACTGGCTATTGGCGCTGTTGGGATTGGACGCCCGCGCCATCGAGCAAACGCCGCGCACATGCGGCTGACGGCTGAATTCAGCCTTGAGGTCGGGCTTGTCGGGATGGCCGCCCATGCCCGTGCCGGTCGGGTCGCCGCCCTGCGCCATGAAGCCGGGGATGACGCGATGGAAGACGACGCCGTCGTAAAAGCCTTCCTTGGTATTATCGACGATGCGCGCGACATGGCCGGGCGCAAGGTCGGGGCGCAGCTTGATGACGACATCGCCGCCGCTATCGAGGGTGAGGGTAAGCGTATCGTCGGCCATGAAAAATCCTCTCTTGCCGGGGACGTGGGGATGGAGCCCATATAAAGGCTAATGAAGGGGATGGAAGCGCTGTCTCCTTATTGCATTTCCGGTGGGCATGGGCGAAAGCGACGATATGTTACAGGAACCGGACAGTAGGGGGCGCCATGAGCGAGCGCGGCGATGTGGCCGAACCCCTGGTGCATGGGGATGATTTCGAAGACCCGGTGATCGAGGCGGCGGAGGCCAGCCACGATGAGGATGACCGGCTGAAGCCCGAATATCTGACGGCCGTGCTCGACGCGGTCGAAGATGGCGACAGCGAAAAAGCGCGCGAGCTTGTGTCGCCGCTGCACCCCGCAGACATTGCCGACCTGCTGGAACTGGCCCCGTCCGACCGGCGTGCCGATATTGCCGCGGCGCTGGGCGACCTGGTCGGCGCGGAAGTCCTGTCCGAACTCAATGATTATGTGCGCGACGACCTGATCGGCGCGCTGGCGCCCGAACAGGTGGCGGAGTTCGCGTCCGAACTGGACACCGATGACGCGGTCGCGATCATCGAGGATCTGGAGGAAGCCGACCAGCAGGCTGTGCTGGAGGCGATGGAGCCTGAGGATCGCGCCGCGATCGAAAGCGCGCTCGCCTACCCGGAGGAATCCGCCGGCCGCCTGATGCAGCGCGACCTGGTCGCGGTGCCCGAGCATATGACGGTCGGACAGGTGATCGACTATCTGCGCGACAGCGGCGATTTGACGCGGGATTTCTGGGAAATCTTTGTGGTCGATGAAGGCCATCGGCCGATCGGCACCTGCCAGCTCAGCTGGATCCTGACCTGCCCGCGCGGCGTGCCGATGAGCGACCTCATGAAGCGCGAACAGACGCTGATCCCGGTCGACATGGACCAGGAGGAAGTGGCGCTGCGCTTCCAGAAATATGCACTGATTTCGGCCGCCGTCGTTGACGGCTCCGGCCGGCTGGTAGGCATGATCACGGTGGACGACATCGTCCACATCATCAGCCAGGAAGCGGGCGAGGATATATTGCGCCTGTCGGGCGCGGGCGAAGGCGACATCAACGAACCGGTGCTCGACAGCTATCGCGCGCGGGTCCGCTGGCTGCTCACCAATTTGCTGACCGCGCTGGTCGCATCCACCATCATCGGCATTTTCGAAGGGACGATCCAGCAGATGGTGGCGCTGGCGACGCTGATGCCGATCGTCGCGGGGGTGGGCGGCAATGCCGGCAGCCAGACGATGGCCGTGACCGTGCGCGCGCTCGCCACCAATCAGATTACCGGCTCCAACGCCCGGCGCACCATCTTGCGGGAAATTCGCGTCGCGGTGCTGAATGGCGTGACTGTCGCCATCGTGCTGGGCATCGGCGTGTCGCTGGTCTTCCAGAATATGGCGCTGGGCGGCGTCATCGCGGCCGCCATGGTCACGAACATCATCACGGCGGGCCTGGCCGGCGCGTCGGTCCCGCTGGCCTTTGACCGGATGAACCTCGACCCGGCGGTGGCATCCTCCATCTTCGTGACGATGATCACGGATTCAATGGGGTTCTTCGCTTTCCTGGGGTTAGCGACCGCGGCGGGATTGACGAGCTGATCCGAGCGCCCATTTAAGCCCGTAATGCCCCTCCATATGACCAAGATCGCCTTCCGCAGCGAAGGCCCCGCGTCGCTGCGCGCCTGGCTGGAAAGCCAGGCCGGATTGGGCGAGGCGCGGATCACCACCCGCTATCTGCCCAAGCGCGTCGAGGAGATGGCGGGCGGATCGCTCTACTGGATCCACACGCACACCATCATCGGCCGCAGCCCGCTGCTTGGTTTTGAGGAAACGGGCCAAGGGCGATATTGGGTGCGGCTGGCGCCCCGACTGATCCCGGTGCGCGCCATCCCCAAGCGCGCGCATCAGGGATGGCGCTATCTGGAGGACAAGGACGCGCCGCCGGACCTGGGCGGCGGCGAAGCGGATAATCTGGAGGCGATGCCGCCCGCCATGCTCGGCGAGTTGACCCGGCTGGGACTGGTCTAGCGCCAGGACTCTCAGAGCGGCATGAGCGCCGCGACGATCCAGCGTTCCTCGGCGCGCAACACGCCCCAGGCGCGCGCAGCAGCGCGGCTGTCCATCGCTTCGACGCCGATGCCCCGGGCTTCCAGCGCGCGCACGAAGGGCCGTGGTGGCTGGCGCAGACCAGCGCCCGTGCCCAGCAGCATGAATTCCGGCTCAGGGTCGAGGGTCAGGAGATCGTCGAACTGCGCTATGTCGAGCGCATCGATCGGCGGCGCATCGGTCCAGGCCATGGCACGCACCGGGCTGAGCAGCAGGCCATCGGGGAACACATCATCGCGCACGCGAAAGCCGCGCCCCTGAAAGCCGGTGACGATCGGCCCCTGCCCGCTCTCGTCACGGCGCAGCTTGATGCCCGAATCGGTCAGGGTCGCGCCCCGTCATCGCGCGGCCCGACACGCTCCGCCTGGGCGGCAAGGCCGGCCTTCGACGCCTTCTTCTCCGACGCCTGTGGGGTGAGGCCCAGCGAGATCAGCAGCGAAGAGGACACATAGATGGACGAATAGGTCCCCACGACGACGCCCAGCATCATCGCGGCGGTAAAGCCGCGCAGCACATGGCCGCCGAACAGCAGCAGCGATCCCAGCGCCAGCAGAATGGTCAGCGACGTCATCACCGTGCGCGGCAGCGTTTCATTGACCGACAGGTCGATCAGCGCCTTCATGTCCATCTTGCGATATTTGCGCATATTTTCGCGGATGCGGTCGTCGATCACCATCTTGTCATTGATCGAATAGCCCACGATCGTCAGCACCGCCGCCACGATGTTGAGGTCGAATTCCAGCTGGGTGATGGCGAAAAAGCCGAGCGTCATCAGCACGTCGTGCATGATCGCGACGAAGGTCGAGACGCCGAACTGCCATTCATAGCGTAGCCAGGAAAAGATCGCGATGCCGACCACGGCCAGCACCACGGCCAGGATGCCGTTCTGGATCAGCTCGCCCGACACCTTGCCCGATACCGTATCGTAGCGGGAAAAGGTAACGCCGGGGAATTGCGCCGTCATCGCGTTACGGGTCTTTTCCACCACGGCATTGGCCGCGCCCGCGCCGCCCTGTTCAGGCAGGGGCAGGCGGATTTGCACCGTCTTGGGATCGCCGAACTGCTGTAGCGAGCTTTCGCCCACGCCCAGGCGGGCGATGGTGGCCCGCACCCTGTCGGTTTCCACCGCCTGCGGGAATTTCGCCTCGATCATCAGGCCGCCGACGAAATCGACGCCCAGATTGAGGCCCCTATGGGCTACGGCGCCAATCGCCAGCACCGTCAGCAAGGCAGTGAGCGCGAACGCCCATTTCCGCATCGCGACGAAGCCGATATTGGTGTTGTCGGGGACAAGCTTGAGCAGTTTCATGGCTTAAAACCTAATGCCGTTCGGGCTGAGCCTGTCGAAGCCCAGTCCTTCTTGAAGACCAGTCCCTTTCCGAAGAAAGAACAGCCCTTCGACTAGCTCAGGGCGAACGGAGATGCGACGCGCGCGCATCAGATCGTGATTTCGGTCGGCCGCTTGGCGCGGACCCAGCGCGACGCCAGCAGGCGTGTGAAGGTGACGGCGGTGAACACGCTGGTCGCAATACCGATCAGCAGCACGATCGCGAAGCCCTTGACCGGCCCGGAACCAAGCGCGAGCATGATACCGCCCGCGATCGCATGGGTGACGTTGGCTTCGAAAATGGTGCGGCTGGCTTCCTTATAGCCATGTTCGATCGCCTGCACCACGTTACGGCCGCGTCGGCGCTCCTCACGGATGCGTTCATAGATGAGCACGTTGGCGTCCACCGCGGTGCCGATCGTGAGCACGAAGCCGGCGATGCCCGGCAGCGTCAGCGTCGCACCCAAAATGCCCATCACGCCCAGGATCACCAGAACGTTGATGGCCACGGCGATATTGGCATAAACCCCGAAACGGCCATAACTCACGAACATGAAGGCGGCGACCGCGACCACTGCGATGATCGATGCGATGAGGCCGGCGCGGATCGAATCGGCGCCAAGGCCCGGCCCGACCGTGCGTTCCTCCACCACCGTCAGCGCGACGGGCAGCTTGCCCGAGCGCAGCGCGATGGCGAGCTGATTGGCGCTTTCCACGGTGAAATTGCCACTGATCTGCGCGCTGCCGCCCAGGATCGGTTCGTTGATGTTGGGGGCGGACAAGACCCTGCCGTCCAGGATGATGGCGAAGGGGCGATTGACATTCTGCGACGTCACCTGCCCGAACTTGCGGCCACCAGAGCCATTGAAGCGGATGTTGACGATCGCCTGGTTATTCTGGTCATAGCCCTGCGTGGCGTCGGTCAGATCCTCGCCCGACACCATCACCTGCCGCTTGACCGCGATCACGGGGACGCCGGACGGATTGTCGGGATAGGGCAGGACTTCGCTGCCTACCGGCGCGCGGCCCTGCGCGACTTCAGACGGATTGGCAGTCGTATCGACAAGCTTGAATTCCAGCTTCGCGGTCTGGCCGAGCAGGTCCTTCAACGCCTTGGGATTCTGGAGACCCGGCACCTGCACGACGATGCGATTGTCGCCCTGCTGCTGGATCGTGGGTTCGCGCGTGCCCATTTCGTCGATGCGCTTGCGGATCACTTCGGTCGCGACTTCCATCGCGCTCTTGACCGCATTGTCGATGCCGGCATCGGTCGGCGTGATGACGATGGTGGAGCTGTTGACCACCTCGACATTGAAGTCGCGCTGGCCGGTGAGGCCCGCCCCCTGGGTCAGCGGACGAATCCGTTCGACCGCAGCATCGACCTGGGCCGGATCGCGGACCATGAAGCTGAGCTTCCCATCGCGGCTGGAGATATCGCCGATCGCGATGCGCGGGTCGCCGCGCCGCAATTCGGTGCGGACCTGCTCCTCCATATTGACCAGCCGCTGCCTGGCGACGTCCTGGGTTGATGCCTCCAGCAGCAAATGGCTGCCGCCGGCCAGGTCGAGGCCCAGATTGACCCGCGTCTGCATGAAGCCGGGCAGCTTCGCGACGGCCGCATCGGGCAGGAAGCTCGGCACGGCGCACAGCACGCCGATCAGGAGCGGCAGGAGGATCGCGGCGATCGCCCAGCGCGAAAAGTTCAGCATGACGCCGCTCAGTCGTTCGCGGGCTTGGCGGTCATCGGATCGATGACATCGGTCAGCGTGGCCTTGACCGCCTTGACCTTCATGCCCGGCGCCAGTTCGACATCGGCATAGATATCATCGACGCGCACCACCTTGCCCACCAGGCCGCCGCCGGTGACGACCTGATCGCCCTTCTTCACCGCGTCGATCTTGGCCTTGTGCGCCTTCATCTTCTTTTGCTGCGGACGGATGAGCAGGAAATAGAAGACGACGAAGATCAGGACCAGCGGCGCCATCTGCACCAGGATACCGGCGCCGGAGGCTTGCCCGCCCGCGGTTTGGGCAAAGGCTGGGGTAATGAACATGGGTGGGACTGCCTTGTTGTCTGTCGGTCGCGGGCCGCCACACGGCACCCACGGATCAAGGGCGGGCGGCTAACACAGACAAGGGGGCAGAGGCAATATGATAAGGACATGGGACGAGACGCGCGCGCCAATGCGATTGAGCCCTTGCATCGGGGCGATCATGGCTCTATTGGGCGCCCTCCGGTCGGGACGTAGCGCAGCCTGGTAGCGCATCACACTGGGGGTGTGGGGGTCGGAGGTTCGAATCCTCTCGTCCCGACCAAGATTTCAATGACTTAGCCTCACCTACCCGGCCCCACATGGCGCGCGGGCAGGTTATGGGCAGTTTCCACGACCTATCGAGCTAGCCAGTCTGGCAATTAGCTGTCGGTATGTGGCGAAGGCTGCGACGGCGCGTTGAATGGCCGATTCGACAGAATGTGCATAGGTCTGCGATTTAGAGTTAGACCTTGAGAGCGACGTTTCCTTTGCTAATCTTGAACCATGGGAACGATAGAACTCGCGACGGTTGTGCAAGCCGTTTCTTCCGTTTTGGCCTTTATCGCGGCTTTGATCGCCGTTTGGGTTACATACAAGGCTCCCGCTCAAGCGGCAAATCTTCAGAGAGAACATGATGCGGAATTGGAGCGACAGAGAGAACGTTATCAAATACTGAAAACACTCATGGAATATCGTGGGGTAGACATTTCAGCGCCAGAACCCGTCGCAGCACTCAATATGATAGTCATCGTCTTTCAAGACGAACGCAATGTTTTGGATGCTTGGCATGAGTTTCTTTGCTACACTAATGGAGCTGATAATCACACCAATCGCTCAAACGCATATATGGGCATAATAGTGGCGATGGAGAAGTGCCTTGGATATTCGGACCAACTTACCGTCGCAGCTATCGACCGAGGATATTACCCACGCACAACGTAACAAACCCTGCCTACGACGGCCGTTCATATTTTGGGAAATGTAGGCGATTTTCACCCCATCGGGGGCCAACCTGTTCGTTCTGACCGGTTCGTTCCGGTTTGCAGAATATTTCTGGCAGGGCCGATGCCTTTGTCCTTCACCGACGTCTTCCCGGTATCGTTGCCGCCAAAATAGGCAAATTAAGTGGGAATTGGCCTTCATCCTGATGGGCGGTGAGCCGATCATGTCGACGCCTGCCGGTCGACCAGCGCCCGGCGAGGGGGCTATGGTGATCGGCAAGGATACAAGGGGTGTTTCAAGGTCGGATGACTGACGCTATCTTCTACAGCTTCCGCCGCTGCCCTTATGCGATGCGCGCGCGTATGGCTGTGGTCGTCAGCCAGGCCCGCGTCGAACTGCGGGAGGTCAAGCTGTCCGCAAAACCGCAGGCTCTGTTGGCGGCCTCACCCAAAGGCACTGTCCCCGTGCTCGTCTTGCCCGAGGGCCGGGTTATCGACGAAAGCCTCGACATCATGCGCCATCTATTGGCCCGGAATGATCCTGACGGCTGGTTGAACCGCGATGACTCGGAGCTGATCGCGCTGAACGACGGCCCTTTCAAGCATGACCTTGATCGATATAAATATCCTGAGCGTCATGGATCAGATGCTCTGTCTCATCGAAGCGCTGCGGTGGCGTTTCTCGAAAGGCTTGAGCGCAGGCTGGCGTGCACCCCCTATCTGGCCGGTGGCGCATGGGGGCTGACGGACGCAGCCATTATGCCGTTTATTCGACAATTCGCCGCGGTCGACCAGGGTTGGTTCGACACTCTTGCGCTTCCGGCCGTCAAAAGCTGGCTGCGCGCCTGTACGTCGTCGAACCTGTTTGCCACGGTGATGGTGCGCCCATCCCCCTGGATGCCGGGAGACGCTCCAGTCCATTTCCCGTCATGAGCCGATGTTGGACACGCGGCTGCCGGCGGACTGGTTGCCGTCAGCACGCGACGCCATTCGATCGCCGGCGTCAGCGCGGTACCGACCCTAATCCTGTCCGCCCCCCCAACGCGCACCGGAATGGGATATATCATGCCATGACGAGCAGGCGGACCAGCGCGTCAGCGCTGGCGCTGCGCTCTGCCGATCAACAAAGTGGTGATGCTGCCAATCATGGTCAACGTCGCCAGCGGGATCAGCGCCATCGGAAAACTGCCCGTCTGATCCTTTATATGCCCCAGCACGGATGTCGCGCCGCCTGTACCGAGATGGGCTATGGTGTTGATGGCAGCCACGCCTGCGGCGGCCATGCTGGGTGGGAGCGTTTCGGTCGACAGGGCCCAAAATGGCCCCTTGATGGCGTAATTGCCGATCAGAACAAGGGTGAGCAGGATCATGGTAATGGTCAGTGACCCCGTCAGCAGCGTCGCGAACAAGCTGACCGAGGTCAGCGCCAAGGGGATAGCCGTCGACCACATCCGCTCTCCCGTCTTATCAGCGATACGGCCCCAGATGACCATGAAAATGGCGGCAAACCCAAACGGGATCATATTGAATAGTCCCGTTTCCCAAGTGCTCAGGCCAAAGGATTTAAGGATTTGCGGCTGCCAGATGGACAAGGCGTTGCTGGTGGCGGAGCTGCCGCAATACACCACTGCCAACGCCCATACTTTGCCATTGGTCAGCGTGCGCCACACCGAACCGGGCTTTGCGGTGCCCGGTGCATGCTCGTTCGCCAGCGTGTCTGTCAGCCAGCTGCGTTCTTCGGCCGACAGGAAGCTCGCGTCCTTAGGACGGCTCGGCAGAAGGAACAACGCGACCAGTCCCAGCAGAACGGCCGGCAAGGATTCCATGATGAACAGCCATTGCCACCCCGCAAAGCCCGCCATCCCATCCAGCGAAAGCAACAGCGCGGAAATGGGCGATCCCAGAAAATTGGACAGCGGAATTGCGACCATGAAGGTCGCCACGATCCTGGCCCGATATGCGCGCGGAAACCATTGCGCGAGATAGAGCACCGCGCCGGGGAAGAAGCCCGCTTCCGCCGCCCCCAGCAGGAAGCGCAGGCCATAGAAGGAATAGGCGCCCGTGACAAAAGCCATGCCGATCCCGACCAGACCCCAGGTGATCATGATCCGCGCGATCCAGACCCGCGCGCCGAACTTCTCCATCGCGACGTTGCTCGGCACTTCAAATAGCACATATGCGATAAAGAAGAGGCTGCCGCCGATACCAAAGGCTGTCTGCGTCAGTCCAATGTCGGCGTTCATGGTGAGCGCGGCAAAACCGATATTCACCCGGTCGACATAGGCGATGAAATAGCACAGGATCAGGAAGGGAACGATCCGCCACGCCACCTTGCGCATCGTCCGGCGCTCTATCTCGCTCACCAACGCATGGGAATTGGCGGACGTGCCGTCCGGTACAATGGAAATGGTCATCAGCTTTCCTTTGTCGGGGAAGATGTCATGCAATCAGAAGGAAACGGCGACGCGGCCAACCACGGTGTTGCCTTCGTCGGCGCCGGCAAAGGCGCCCGCGCGGTTTTCGGTGCGCCAGCGGATCCAGTTCGGGGTCACGCGAACCCAGTCGAGCAGATACCAGTTGAGCCCCAGCGTGGTGGAATAGCCCTCGCCACCCAAAGGGCCGGAATAGGAGACTTGGTCGTAGCGAGCGGCAATTTCGACCGCGCCCCAGCCGCCATCGGTTATGGGCCGCAATACACGCGGCTTGGACCAAACGCCGCCGCGCGCGACATAGGGCGGCTTCTCTCCGGTCAGATAGACACCGGTGCCGATCGATCCGGCGCGCACGCCGACATGCCGGCCGCCCGCACTGTCGCGCGCCCACACATCGCGCTCGCCATATTCGCCGAACATCCAGAAACTCTTGTAGACGCCCCCCAGTTCAAGGCCAAAGGCTTGCCCATGATCGGGATCGAGCAGACTGGATGCCTGGACGGTGATGAGTTCGTTGAAACGGCCGCCGATGCGGGTCGAGAGCGGGATGCTTGCGACTCCGCTCGAAAAATCTTCGCGATACCCCCAGGCCCCCAGATGGACGATAGCCTCACTGTTGCGCCACGGATTCCAGTGGACCCGACCGGTCAGGGTCGTGCTGTCGCTCACGCTACCATTGGTGCTGGCTTCGTTGCCGTCGAGCTGAACGGCGGCGTGCCAGGTTTTGCCATAGACCCGCGCCATGGCGCCCAGGCCGAACGATCCCTTTCGCGGGGCTGTTGCCAGCGCTGTGGCATTGCGTTCCAGAAAGGGCTGGCTGTCGGAGCTCGACGCCCCTTCCATCGAACGGTCCGTAAGCCTGTTGCCAAGCGACAATTCGTAAATATTGTCGCCCCATTTCTTGGTGAAGGATAAATAGGCGCCGCGCAGTGCGGCCTGATTGTCGGTCAGATCGAATTCGACCTGATAGCCGATCATGTCGCCAAGCTTGCCTTCGACGCCCAATCGGATCGCGCGCGCCTTGGTCCCAGTGATGTTGCGCCGGTCGAAATTCGACCCGAAGCTGCTCGACGTGTCGAACAGCATCCGGCCGCGAAGCCGCATGGCGGACTTGCCGTCTGCACTGGTGATCTGGGGCAGGCCCTTGGTCCAGTCAAAGCTTTCGTCATCCACATTGGCCGCCTGCGATGGCGATGGTGCAGTCAGCGGATCGGAAGCAGGCCGCATTGCCGCGTTCCCAGCCGGCAGGTTGCGCAGTCGCTCCAGCCGGTCGAGGCGCGTTTCCACGACAGGCCTTGCCTTCGCCACCTCAGCCGCGGTGACCGCCGTTTCCTGCACCACAGGCTCCAGCGCGGCCAGGCGGCGTTCCAGCGCATCGATCCGTGCCTGCTGCGCTTCCAGCGCGGCAGCCTGATCCCTAACCAGTCGTTCGAGCCCCAGCTGTGATGTCTGGGCCGTCGCGGGAAATGCAGGCAGCAGGAAGAGCGCGGCGCCGGCCGCCTTTTGCATGGACATCAGCGTGCCTTGAAAGCTTTGAACCCAAATAGTCGGGTGGGCGTGGATGTGAGGATCGCGGATCTCGCGGCGGGGTCAGGCACCCAGCGGTCAAGTGCGCCGCGGCATTCGCCCGCATCAGCGACATTTTCGAACTGGGTATGAGGCCAGTCGCTCCCCCAGAGCAGTCGATCCGGACCAAAGGCGTTCAACAACCGGGGCGCTGCGTTCTCGGCCAGTTTCGCCCCGATCCGATAGGGCGCCGACAATTTTACATAGACCTGGCCGCTGCCGGCAGCCTCCAGAAGATAGCGAAAGCCAGGATCCTTGACGCCAAGGACGGCGTCGGGTCGGCCGAAATGATCGACCACCACCGGCGCTCCGGACTGGACCAAAGCCGGCAGAAGGCCGGGCAACCGGGCGGCTTCGCATTGGATTTCGATCTGCCAGCCAAGCTGTGCGACGATCGCAAGATGCCGGCGCCATTCAGGACTGCCAAAGTCGGGATCGTTACGGCCGATGAGGTTCAGCCGGATGCCAACGACTCCCGCCTTTGCCAGACGCGCCATGTCATCGATCGACGTCTGGCGCGGCAGAGCCACTATTCCGCGCAATTGCTCCCCATGCTGCTCGAGCGCACGGAGCAGATAGCCGTTGTCGAAGCCCAGGAAGCTGGGCTGGATCAATACGCCCCTGGCCATGCCATTGGCGCGCAACATGATCAGATAGTCATGCAGCGTGGCGTCGTAATCGACAGTGTAGCGACGGCGCCGCGCGAGGGGCAGGTCGCGCCGGAACACATGGGCGTGCGTATCGATTGCGGCTGTTCCTTGGAAATCCCTGCCAAAAGCTGGCGACGCGGCAAACGCGATCGCGCCTTGGAGGAAGGATCGACGAGCGATCATGCGGTCGCGCCTTCGATCAGATTGACGTCGCGGGTTTCGGGCAGCGCCGGCAGGATAAGCACGACCAGGCCATAGCTGGCCGCAGCAACGATCCCGATCAGAATGTCGAGCGGCATCGCCGCCGATGCCCAGCCGATAAGGCCAGGCAGCAAGGCGGACGCCAACCGCCCGCCATTATAGGCCAGCCCGACGCTGGCCCCGCGCACGGGAGCGGGAAACATCTCGGCAAACCAGCAGCCCAATATCGCAGGCGTGCCGCCGGCGGCGAAACCAACGGGCAAGGCAAGGATCACGATGATCGCTGGCCCGCCATCGATGAGGGCAAAGAGCAGGGCGAACAGGGCAGAGCAGGTTGCGAACAGGGCAATGACCGGCCGCCGCCCGAGCCTGTCCGACAGAAATCCCGCCACGAGGCAGCCAGTCGCGAAGGCGAGCGTCATCAGCAACAGCGCAAGCCCGGTCACCGTCGGCGAATAAAGCCGCACCGTGCTGAGCAGCGTCGGCAGCCAGGTGAACAGGCTGTGAAAACCACCATGTGCGCCCAGGCCGACGAGCGAGGCGAGAAGCAGTCGTTTCCGGACAGAAAATTCTGCCAGAGGCGCAATGCCCGCGTTGTTAAGCGCGCCTGGCGCCCGCTCCCGCGCGATGAGCCGCCGGCGAAACCAGAAAATCAGGGCGGCAGGCGCTATGCCGATCAAAAACATCGCGCGCCAGGCCAGATCGCCGGGGAGCCAGAGCGTTGCCGCCAGATACACCAATACGGCAGCCGCCCAGCCGACCGACCAGGCGCTTTGCATCATGCCCAGGAAAGATCCGCGCTTTCGCGGCGGTGCGATCTCCGCCAGCATGACCGCCCCGACGGACCATTCTGCGCCAAATCCCAGCCCCTGGGCGCCCTTGAGGACCATCAACTGCCAGGGTGCGGTGACGAAGGCCGCCCCGAATGTCGCAATGGCGACAACCAGGATCGATATGGTGAGAATCCGGATGCGTCCGAAACGATCCGCCAGATGGCCGCCCAGCGGACCGCCGACAGCAGCACAGCCAAGGCCGAATGTGATGATCGAACCCGCCTGCTGCGGACTGAGATGCCAATTGGCGAGCATCAAGGGCAGAGCAAGACCGAACAGCTGATAATCGAAAGCATCGGCTGCCCAGCCGCCAAAGCTGGCAGCAGCTACCGCCTTTCGATCTGTTGGGGCGGAATCACCCTCGACCATTCACCTACTCCTATAGTCATCTATATGACATTAGCGGCACGAGGCTGTCAAATGTCTTTCCGATGAATGTCCGTCAGTGAACGTCGACTTCGTAGACGAACTGGTCCGCCAGACCGTGGGAGGTGCGCCATTCCAAGGGATGGTCCGCATGATCTATCGCTTGCCGTTCGATCCGCACGACACTGGATCCGGCCGGCGCCTCCAGATCGCACGCGACGTTCGCATCCGCGGTTTCCACTGTCAGACGCTCTTTCGCGCGCGCGACGATGCGGCCGAAATGCCGTTCATAGGCTGGATATAGAAGCGGCGTCAGCATTGCGATGTCCATATCCAGTATCGGTCCGAACAGGGTGGCCGATAGCCATATTTCCTCGCGCAGCAGCACTTTGCCTCCGTCGGTCCGCAGACGGATCATGCGGATTGCGTTATCCTCAGGACCAAGGCGCAGCCTGTCCCGGACGATATCCGAAGGGGTGGCCAATGACCGGGATAATATCCGACTGTCCGGCGAGATCGACCGTTCTCCACTCGATCCCAGACGGAAGAACCGGAACAAGGATGTGCTGAAATCGGCGCGCCGCACGAACATCCCTCTGCCATGCGCCCGCTCGATCACGCCGTCACTGGCCAGTTCATCGATCGCCCGGCGGATGGTGCCGATGGCGACGCCATAGATGCTGGACAACTCCGCCTCCGTCGCGATCGCCTCACCCGCCTTCCACTCGCCGCGCGCAATGCGGGCAGCGATATCGTCGCGGATCTGCTGATACCGTGGCAATCGGGGATCGGCCTTGATCACGATGCGGTCCCCTTTGCTATGCCGGGAGAGCGGATCAATATGCCCCCCATGTCTACCAAAAGCGGTCGCCCGGCAGAATGGGAGTGCCGCCCATTTCGATGACGACATCAATGTCGCCGACGTCACGATGCACCGACCTGCGCGGCATCGTACCCAGGCACGCGATGCCGATATCCCTCTTTGCGAGCGCCATCATGTCGCTGACCGCGCCTGGAATGATAAAATCGCGGGTCGCAAACATGGGATACTCCAAAGTCATATATATGAGCTGGTTAGCTTCGAATATGGAGCAAGGCCAGAATAAATGGATATGTGGCAAAGCCTCGCTCTGCCCGGACGATGGGGCAAAGTGTGAAATGCCCCATTTGCCGGCGGCCCAGGCCATTCTGCCTGTTTGGTGCACGGAACAGCGGCGTCCTCATTTTCGTCGGCGACGCCGGCCCCGTTAGACCAGACCGATCCGTTGACAAAACGCGAACGATATCGAGCGGCCCTTTGCCCCGGCGCTCTTCTCGTGCTCTGAGGATTAGGAATGGTGCTGCTGGCGAGGATTGAACTCGCGGCCTCTCCCTTACCAAGGGAGTGCTCTACCACTGAGCTACAGCAGCAAAACCAACTCGATCGGCTCTCCTGACTGCTCTACAGAGCCGGCAGGTTCGCCGTGACTTCCTACGCAGCCCCGCTTTTGCTCGGCAAGCCCCCCCTCTCAGGGAGCGCTTACCGCCGAGCCAAGGCAGCCCTACGTCCGGTCCGCAACGCCATCTGCGCCTTTGGAGGCCGGGCCTATGACCGCCAGAACCGCTTGTGTCAAGGCGGCTTGCTGCGGATGATGAATTTTGCTTATGCCGCTTTCATGGCTGAAACGCAGGACGAGAAAAAGGCACGGCTGGCGCAGGCTTTGCGAGACAATCTGCGCCGTCGCAAGGCGCAGAGCCGGGACGCTGTCCGCGAAGAGGGGGACGCGTCGCCCCCGCCCGACCCGTCCCGGCGCTAGACATCAAAGCGGCGCGCAGGCGTCCTTGAGCCATCCGTGGGCGTCGCCATCCAGTTGCGGGCCGACTACCTCCAGCACTCGGGCGTGATAGGCGTCCACCCATGCGCGTTCGTCGGCGCTGAGCATGTCGACAGCAATCAGCGCGCGATCAATCGGTGCGAAGGTCAGCGTTTCGAAGCCAAGCATCTCCTTTTCCGCACCGGGGATGGCGCGCGGCTCCACCAGGACAAGGTTTTCGATGCGGATTCCATATTCGCCGGTCTTGTAATAACCCGGCTCATTGGAAAGAATCATGCCAGGCACCAACGGTTCGTCGCCACCGCCAAAGGTGGCGATGCGCTGCGGTCCTTCATGCACCGACAGGAAGCTGCCCACGCCATGTCCGGTACCATGGGCATAGTCCAGCCCTTCGGCCCAGAGATACTGGCGCGCCAAAATGTCGAGTTGCCCGCCGCGCGTTCCCTTCGGGAAAATGGCGCGGGCCAGCGCGACATGCCCCTTGAGCACCAGCGTGAAGTGGCGCTGCATGGCCTGGGTCGGCTCGCCCACCGCGATGGTGCGCGTCACGTCGGTGGTGCCATCGCGATATTGGCCGCCCGAATCCACCAGATAAAGCGTGCCGGGTTCGATCGGGCGGTTGGTCTTTTCCTCGACGCGATAATGGACGACCGCGCCATTGGGTCCGGCGCCGCTGATCGTGTCAAACGACAGATCCTCCAGCAGGCCAGTATCCTTGCGGAAAGCCTCCAGTCGATCTGCCGCGGACAATTCGGTGAGGCCACCCTTGGGCGCTTCAACCGACAGCCAGTGGAGGAAGCGGCTGAGCGCCGCGCCATCGCGCGCCTGGGCAGCCTTGTGCCCGGCGATTTCGGTGTCGTTCTTGATCGCCTTGGGCAGGACGGCCGGATCGCGGAGCGCCAGCACCTTGGCACCGCCCTGTTCCAGCGCCTCGAAAATGGCGGCGACAGCGCGTTCGGGGTCCGCGACCACACTCTTGCCCTGCAAGCCCGCCAGCGCGTCCGCAAAGGCGGCGCGATCATGGACGCGCACGCCATTGCCCAGATGCTGAGCGACGGCATCGTCCATTTTTTCCGGCGCAACGAAAAGGTCGGCGGTGGCATCGGCGTGGACGATGGCATAGGCAAGGGCGACCGGCGTGCGATCGACATCCTTGCCCCGTATGTTGAAAGTCCAGGCGATCGAATCGAGCGCCGACAAGATCGCAGCGTCCGCCTTCTTCGATGTCACCCAATCGGCCATGGCAGCGCGCTTTTCTGCCGCGCTGCGCCCTGCAAAATGATCATCATGGACGACCAGGCGGGCGTCGCTCGGCGCCGGGCGATCGGGCCAGACAGCGTCGATGGGGTTAGTGTCGACCGCGACGAGTTCCGCTCCCTGCTCGGCCAATGCTTCGGTCGCCTGCCGAACCCAGCTGCGCGTGTGGAGCCAGGGATCATAGCCGATCCGTGCACCCTGCGACGCATGATCCTTCAGCCATTGCGCAATCGAGGTTTGTGGCACGCTTTCATAGTGCCAGTGCGCCCCATCCACCTGTTCGCGCACTTGCAGCGTATAGCGTCCATCCACGAAAATTGCGGCTTCCTGCGGCAGAACGACGGCGCTGCCCGCCGACCCCTGAAAGCCCGTCAGCCAGGCGAGCCGCTGGGCATAGGCGCCGACATATTCGCTCATATGTTCGTCGGTCAGCGGCACCACGAAACCGTCCAGCTTCTGGCGCACAAGCTGCGCGCGCAGGGCTTTCAGGCGATCTTCATAACTGGACATCGGTCATTCCTTGGATCATTCCGGCCTCTTGCGCCGGCGACAATGTCGACAACATAGAGGGCCACGCCGCCATATGCCAGCGCGGCCCCTGTCTGGAACATGGATAGTTAATGACCGACCTTATGCAGCCTGCCCCATCCTCACTGTCTTCCCCGCCAATCGCCGCATGTCGTCAGCACAGCGTCACCCATCATGGCATCACCGTGGATGATCCCTATGCCTGGCTGCGCGACCCAAACTATCCCGACGTCAAGAACAAGGAAATTCTGGCCTATCTGGAAGCGGAGAATGCCTGGTTCGAAGCCGCGATGGCGCCGCACAAGCCTCTGGTCGATCGGCTGTTTCAGGAGATGAAGGGCCGCATCAAGGAAGATGACCAGTCGGTCCCGCAAAAAGATGGCGACTATGTTTACTGGCGCGCCTTCGAAATCGGCGCGCAATATCGCAAATGGTATCGCCGTCCTGCCGCGGGCGGGCCTGACCAGTTGATCCTGGACGAACCGGCACTGGCGGATGGCCATGACTATTTCCGTCTTGGCGCACTCTCGGTCAGCCCGGACGGGCGCTACCTCGCCTATGCGATCGACACCAACGGGTCGGAACGGTTCGAGGCGCGGATCAAGGACCTGGAAAGCGGGTCATTGCTGCCAGAGGTCATTCCCGGCACTTTGTCGTCCCTGGTCTGGACGTCGGACAGCAAGGGGCTGCTCTATGGCCTCGCCAATGAAAGTTGGCGCACCGACAATGCCCGGCTACATTGGCTGGGACAGGATGTCGCCAGCGATGTCGAGCTGTTTCACGAGGATGACGAGGGCTTTCGCGTATCCATCGGCCTTACCTCCTCGGAAAAATATATCGTCATCGCGACCGGCGACCATGTGACGAGCGAAGCGTGGCTGCTGCCCGCCAATGACCCCACGGCAACGCCGCTTCTGGTAGCTGGTCGGCACCCCGGCCGCGAATATGACGTCGATGAACATGACGGGACGCTCTATATTCGCACCAACGACAACCACCCCAATTTCCGTCTGGTGAAGGCGACGCTGGAAGCCCCTGGCGAATGGGAGGAAGTGATCGGCCCGGACGCGCATTTCTATCTGACCGATTTCACCCTCTTCAAACATTTCTACGTGACCGAAGGGCGGCAGGACGGGCTCGACCAGATCGAGTTGCGCGACTATGCGACGCATGAAGCCAAGCGCCTCCCGTTCCCGGAGGCGAGCTATTCGGCCAGCCTGGACGATAATCCCGAATATGATGTGACGAAGCTGCGCATCGGCTATGAATCGATGGTCACGCCAGACACCATCTATGATTATCATCTGGATACAGGCGAACTGGAAGTACTGAAAGTCCAGGAGATCCCGTCGGGCTATGACGCGACCCGCTATGCGACCGAGCGGCTGATGATCCCGGCGCGCGACGGCACGGACATCCCGGTGTCGATCGTCTATCCCGCCGATTTCCCAAAGGATGGCAGCGCGCCGCTGCATCTTTATGGCTATGGCGCCTATGGTATGGCGATGGAGCCCGGCTTTTCGACGAGCCGCCTGTCGTTGCTTGATCGCGGGTTCGCCTTCGCCATCGCCCATATCCGTGGCGGCGACGATCTGGGTCAGCAATGGTATCTGGACGGCAAACTGGACAAGCGCGGCAACACCTTCACCGATTTTGTCGATGTGGCCAAGGGGCTGATCGAACGCGGTTATGCCGCCAAGGGGCGGGTGAGCATTTCGGGCGGGTCGGCCGGTGGCGAACTGATGGGCGCTGTCATCAATTCCGATCCCGATCTGTTCGGCGCGGTCGTCGCACATGTCCCTTTCGTTGACGTGCTCAACACGATGCTGGACGCCAGCCTGCCACTGACGCCGGGCGAATGGCCGGAATGGGGCAACCCGATCGAGGATGCGGAGGCGTTTCGCACCATTCAATCCTATGATCCCTATGGCAATGTCAAAGCGCAGGCCTATCCGCCGCTGATGGTGACGGCCGGTCTGAACGACCCGCGCGTCACCTATTGGGAGCCGGCAAAATGGGTGGCGCGGCTGCGCGCAACGAAGACGGACGACAATATCCTGCTGCTCAAGACCAATATGGGCGCGGGTCATGGCGGTAAGTCCGGGCGGTTCGAAAGCCTGCATGAAACGGCCGAGGAGTTCGCCTTCATTCTCTGGCAATTGGGGGTGAAGGGCTGATGGCGGCGAGCTTCACCAAACAGATCACCGCGCTGCCCGAGCATATTGACGAACTCGGCCATGTGAACAATGCCGTCTGGGTGCAGTGGATGGAGCAGGTGTCGGTGGAGCATTGGCGACAGGACGCCGATCCTGCCCATGTCGAAGCCTATATTTGGGTCGTGACCCGTCACGAAGTGGACTATCGCGGCAATGTGAAGGAAGGGGAGAAGGTGACGGCGCGCACCTGGATACCCGAAGGTCCGCGCGGGGCGCGGTTCGACCGGATGATCGAGTTTATCGGTCCGGATGACAAAGTGAAGGTGGCGGCCAAATCCACCTGGGCGATCATTGACAAGGCATCGGGCCGAATCCTGCGCGTACCGGCCGAGGTGGCGGCGAACTTCGTGTGAGCGCGCCGCCGGCGTCGAGCGCGGTCGAGGAGCAGGAAGCGCGCTTGCCCTGTTACTCGACTGCGCCCGAAACCAAGGACGACTGGTTCAGGCGGCCTGCGCCTTGAGCAATTTGTCGATAGTGAGCGGATAGTCACGCAGGCGGATACCGGTGGCATTGTAGATTGCGTTGGCCACCGCAGCGCCCGCACCACAAATGCCCAGTTCACCCACGCCCTTCGCCTTCATCGGTGAACTTTTGTCGTCCAGTTCGTCCACGAACAAGACGTCCTGATGCGGGATGTCGGCATGCACGGGCACCTGATATTCGGCCATGTCATGGTTGACGAAGAAGCCGAAACGGGTGTCGACGTCCAACGCTTCCATCAACGCAGCACCGACGCCCATGGTCATCGCGCCGATCACCTGGCTGCGCGCCGACTTGGGATTGAGAATACGCCCGGAGGCAAAAGCCCCGCCCATGCGCCGCACCCTAACCTCGGCGGTGTCCATGTCGACCCCGACCTCGCAGAAATGCGCACCGAACGTCGCCTGCGCATATTTCTTATCGAGATCGCCATATTCCATGCTGTCTTCGGCCCACAGCCCCTGCGCGCCGGCAAGCGACGCCAAGGTCTGCGACTGGTTGCCCATCCGCACCAGCCCATCTTCAAATTGCGCCTGCTCGGCCGCATAGCCCGCTTTTTCGGCCAGCTTGGCGCGCAGCGCCATAGCGGCGGCATAGACGCCAGCGGTGGAACTGTTGGCGCCCCACTGGCCGCCTGACCCGGCCGACACCGGGAAGCGGCTGTCGCCCAGGCGGACCGTGACCTGATCGAGATCGACGCCCAGCATTTCTGCGGCGGTCTGCGCGATGATCGTGTAGCTGCCGGTGCCGATGTCGGTCATGTCGGTTTCGACGATGACCTTGCCACTGCCGTCCACGCCGATGCGGGCGCCCGACTTTTCCGTCAGATTATTGCGGAAGGCCGATGCCATACCCATGCCCACGAGCCAGCGGCCGTCACGGACCTGGCCTGGCTTGGGATTGCGCCTTTGCCAACCAAAACGATCCGCACCCGCGCGCAGGCATTCCACCAGCTTGCGGCTTGAAAATGGCCGTTGCGGCCCGGCTTCGGGGTCGAATTGCACATCGTTACGGATGCGCAGTTCGACCGGATCGACGCCGCAGGCTTCAGCCAGTTCGTCCATGGCGACTTCCAGCGCGAGCAGTCCGACCGCTTCGCCCGGTGCGCGCATGGCATTGCCTTCAGGCAGGTTCAACGTGACCAGGCGGTGCGCGGTCATGCGGTTTTCGCCACGATAGAGCAGCCGCGTCTGCTGCGCCGCCGTTTCCGCGCCGCCGCCCGGCAAGTCGCCCGACCAGACTTCATGCGCGATCGCGTCGATCACGCCATCCTTGTCCGCGCCAATCCGGATGCGCTGAATCGTTGCTGGCCGGTGCGTCGTATTGTTGGGGATTTGCGGGCGGGCAATCGCCACCTTGACGGGCCGGCCCACCTGACGGGCGCCCAGCGCCGCCAGCAGTGCATCAGCGCGCAGGAACAATTTGGACCCGAAGCCGCCACCGATATAGGGCGACACGAACCGGATATTCTCCTTGGGAATGCCCAATGTCTTGGCCATGTCGCCCACGCTCCAGGCGATCATCTGGTTCGATGTCCACAGCGTCAGCTTGTCGCCGTTCCAGGCGGCGATGCTGGCATGGGGCTCCATCATCGCATGACTTTGATCCGGCGTGGTGTAGGTCTGTTCGACCTTGACCGCCGCCTTGGCAAAGGCACCGTCGAAATCGCCAGCCTTGGTATCGGCCGGGCCACCGAAGCCCTGCGGCGGAATGACGCCGTTCAGCCGCTCGGCCGCAAGATCGAATTTGCCATCTTCCGGCGCATAGTCGATGCGAACGAGGGCCGCGGCAGCGCGCGCATTTTCAAATGTATCGGCAACGACCAGCGCCAGCGCCTGCTCATAATGTTCGATCTGCGGACCGCCCAGCAGATGCGCGGTATTCATATTGCCTTTCGACAGCTTGCCGGCGTTGGCGTGGGTCACGATCCCCAGGACGCCAGGCGACGCTTCCGCCGCGGTCAGATCCATGGCGGCGATCCGGCCTTTGGCAATGGCGGACCCGACAATCCAGCCATAGGCGGCGTTGGGCGCGGCGTCGTGACGTTCATAGGCATAGGCTGCCGTGCCCGTCACCTTGGCCGGGCCATCAATCCGGTCATGCGCAATGCCGATGACGCGCCCCTTGTCGATCGGGTTCGGTCCTGCCGGGGTATCGAACTTCATGCCCGTGCCTCCTGCTGGCGATAAAGCGACGCCAGCGTCCTTTCGACCAACGGTCGTTTGAAATCATTATGTTCGGTCGTCCGTGCACCGGCCAGCGCGGCCTGCGCCACCGCCTTCGCGCCTTCGCTCGCGGCGGCGTCAGCCTCCGCCGTGCGCCAGGGCTTGGCGCCAATCCCGCCGAAAGCGAACCGGGCGGTTCCGTCCTTGCCGAAAATCGCCGCGACCGAAACCAGCGCAAAGGCATAAGAGGCGCGGTCACGCACCTTGCGATAGACATGAGTGCCTGCCACTGGCTTGGGCAGCGTCACCGAGGTGATGATCTCGCCCGCATTCAGCACCGTTTCCTTATGCGGCGTTTCGCCGGGAAGCAGGTGGAAATCGGCGATCGGTATCGCGCGTTTCGTCCCATCGGCCCCCATCGTCTCGACCTGCGCATCGAGCAGGCGCATCGCCACTGCCATGTCGCTGGGATGCTGGGCGATGCAGGCATCGCTGACGCCCAATATCGCGAGGCTGCGGCTCATGCCCTTGAGCGCGCCGCAGCCGCTGCCGGGCTTGCGCTTGTTGCAGGGCATGCGGATGTCGTAAAAATAGGGGCAACGGGTGCGCTGGAGCAGATTGCCCGCCGTCGTCGCCTTGTTGCGCAACTGGCCCGACGCGCCCGCGACCAGCGCGCGGCTCAACACGCCATAATCGCGGCGCACGGTTGTGTCCGCCGCAAGATCGGTATTGCGCACAAGCGCGCCGATGCGCAGGCCGCCCTCTTCCGTCTTTTCGATGCGGTCAAGGCCGAGCCGATTGACGTCGATCAGATGGGTCGGCGTTTCAATCTGCAATTTCATGAGGTCCAGCAAATTGGTCCCACCGGCGATGAAGCGCGCGCCCTGGACTGAGGCTGCGGCCTTTGCAGCCGCTTCCACGCTGTTGGCGCGTTCATAAGTGAAAGGCTTCATGCCTTGGACTCCCCGGCTACATCGCTAATAGCGGCGATGATATTGGAATAGGCTGCGCAGCGGCAGATATTGCCACTCATGCGCTCGCGCACTTCGTCCTCGCTGAACGCGACCCGATCAAGATTTTCGGTAACATGACTGGGAACGCCCGCCTTGATTTCCTCCAGCACCGACACGGCCGAACAAATCTGACCCGGCGTGCAATATCCGCACTGGTAGCCGTCATGGACGACAAATGCCTTCTGCATCGGGTGCAGGGCCTCGGGCGTGCCCAGCCCCTCGATCGTGGTGACTTGTTCGCCGTCATGCATCACCGCGAGCGTCAGGCAACTGTTGATGCGTCGCCCTTCGACGATGACGGTGCAGGCGCCACATTGGCCATGATCGCACCCCTTCTTGGTGCCGGTAAGCTTGAGATGCTCACGCAAGGCATCCAGCAGGCTGGTGCGCGGGTCCAGCTGCAAATGGACTTCCCGGCCGTTCACGGTGAGTTCGACAGGCGTCATCGGGGTTCCTCTTTTGGCAGGAGCGGACGGCGCGGCGTTCGCCTGCGTGGCAAGGGGAGCCGCCGCAGCAAGCGCTGCGCCGCCCTGGAAAAGCCCGCGGCGGGTAACATGATCGGATGTCATGGCTGGTCCGTCCCTCTCAATCTGTCGATGATTACGAAGCGCGGCGCGAAATGATCCGCCGCGTCAAAAAGTTTCGCTTGTGGCATGACGATAGAGCGTTTTGGGTAAGGTGAAAAGCCGGCGCGAACGGCGATCGATCCCATGACGCAATCCAGCTCCAGATTTCTGGACGCCGCCCATCTGGCGGCAAACTGCTGAACTAATGTGACTTTTATCCTTAGGGGAGGATAATTTCACTTTTCTGCAATTCTCCCCTTGCCCCCATGGCAGACCGCTGCTAGTTCGCCGCCACCCGCCGAGAGGAACACAGCCTCCGGCCGCCAGAGCGGGCGTAGCTCAGGGGTAGAGCACAACCTTGCCAAGGTTGGGGTCGAGGGTTCGAATCCCTTCGCCCGCTCCAGTTTTATCCAATGAAAACAGCAGATTAGCGGCCTTCGGGCCGCTTTTTTGTTGGAGACAACGCCCTCGGCAAAGCCCTTTGTCTCCATATTGTCTCCAGAAAATCCCCAAGAATGGGCCGCCCCTAGCGTTGGCTGGCGAAGGTTGCTCACGCTCGCTTGTGTCGCCGCGCGGCCTTTTCACCCCTCTGGGCGATCTCCGTGGCCGGAGACAAGGGTGCCGCCGGCTGGAGACAATTGGGCGGAACCTGGAGACAACGCGCTCAACGGCGGTGTCATGTCCGTTGCCGCCGTCGCTTTGCGCGCACCTCAGACCCTGCCGCTTGACGCCCCCATTCGGCCTCCCCGGTGAGGTGGTTTCGGACGCCTGACCGGCGCCGCGTCGGGGTCAAGCCCGGCCCGCACCAGACCGAGTAGGGCCTGACCCCGCCGCTCGCTTGCGCCGGTCGAACGCCTCCACGCCCTCGATCGGAGGGCTTCCCGAATGGAGGCAGTCATGCAGCTCATCACCGACACCATCCGCGCGCAGCGTATCGCCAACGGCCGCTTGAGCATCGAGCATCCCGAGTTCGATCCCAAGCCCGTCGTTAAGCTGTTCACGCCAGACGCCGGCGCCACCTGGCTCATCAGCGAGTGCGATCCCCAGGAGCCCGACATTCTCTACGGCCTCTGCGATCCCGGCCTCGGCGAGCCCGAGCTGGGCACGGTCAGCCTTGCTGAGATCGAGGCGCTGCGCGGCCCGCTCGGGCTCCCGATCGAACGCGACCTCTATTTCGAGGCGGCGTATCCGCTGAGCCGCTACGCCCGCCTCGCCAGTGGGGTCGGCCGGATCGTCACCTGACCGTTCGAGCGTCCCGTCATCCGGGCGGGGCGCTCGTTGCGGCGGGCAATGTCGGAGCGCGACGCTCCGGCTCAGGCACCCCAAGCCTCGATAACTTGCGACAGCGGGAAGGGATTCTGTTCCTTCCGCCATTCATGATAGGGCGCGGCCGTCTGGCTATAGGGACCAGGCTCCGGCCGGTCGAACTGGACGCGCGTCGGAATGTGGAAGGCGCTACCAAACACGATCGCTTCTCCTGACGATAGAATCGTCACTTGATCGAGAAGCCGTCGCGCCTGCATTGGAATGATGCGCCGGAAATGGTCGATGTCGTCAGGGTTTTGTAGGCGATGGCTGATGAAGTTGGCGCACTGACTGATGATAGTCTGGCTGATCTCGCTCGGCCGCTGGCTGGCAATGATGAGCGAAAGGCCGAATTTGCGGCCCTCCTTGGCGATCCGCTCGTAGGTCAACCGGGCGAGGCGATGTCCGCGATCCTCATCTGAGCGGGCCGGGCGCGCATAATTGTGTGCCTCTTCGAGAACGAGCACCCACGGATGCTTGTAGCGCGAGGCTGCGGGCAGGCGTTCACGCGCCTCCAGCAGCACCCGCCCGATCACCGCGCACGCATAGGGGAGAACCTCGTTGCTCAACATCGACAAGTCGAGCACCGAAACTTTCGGCCCTGTGGCAGCGCCAAGTCCGAAGCGCGCGAACCACGAGGACAGCTTCTCGATCTTCGTATCGGCTTCCTCATAGTTGAGGAAGGAACGCCACCGCTTATCGTCGAGGCGGGTTTTCAGCCGCAGCTTCAACGTCGTCAGATGGGCATCCACGCGGAACGTATCCTCCTTGGACACGGCGCGATTGATGAGCGACGGATCAGTGAGGGTTGCGCGGGCGATTGGTAGGGGAGAGTCAGCCGTGCGCGCGCCTGCTTCCGTTGTTTCGCTCCCGCTGACAATCAGCGCGCGGATGGCATCTTTGAGTTTGTTCCCCTCCGTCGAGATCGTGGCCTGATTAGCCATCAAATCCTGATTATACTGATCGACAGTGCGATGAGTGGCAAAGAGCGCTTCAAACGCCGCAGTGTCGATGTCCGTATCCGCGAGGTGTCCGACAATGGCATCACAGTAAGAACCGGCAAATTTTCGCTTCACTTTTGTAAGTTCGCTTAGCAACTGGTCGAGCGCGCTCATCGCATTTTGAAGCGCGCTCATGCTCGCAGCAGCCATCTCATCGCCGCCTTTGGCGATTGCCCACCAATCCTTGAGCACCGGCTCCTGCGTCTGTTCCGACGCGCTCAGCCACGCACAGATTTCCTCCGCATTCAGAAACCAGAGAGGAAGGCCGAACTCCTTCCCGTTGAGATAAACCCGATCAGGCAATCGCTGAACCGCTTCGGCGGACGGGAAGGCTTTGGCATACTCCCCATTGATGTCGAGGATGAAAACGTGCGGTTCCTCGGCAGCGCCATCGAGCGCCGCCATCGCCTTTTGGATCAGGCTAGATACGGAAAATGACTTGCCCGAGCCGGTATTGCCCACGATCGCCAAGGGCCTGGAGAACAGGTCATTGTAGGACGCACGGACGACATTGCGATCCTGTCCGGTAGGAAAACCGATTTTCAGATCGCAGTCGAAATCCTTTTCGTCATAGCCTTCAGGCCTGTTGAGCCGAGGCGGAATCTCGAACACTGCACGCAGGATGTCCGGCGACCCGATTTCCGCCGGTGTATCGAGCGTCGGCAGCACGGAAATGCCCGGACTGAAGGCGGGCTCGTCATCGGTATGTTCGATCGTCCCCAGCAACTGCACGCTGGCAGCGCGGCGCGGCTTCATGAGTTCGAGGCTGAGATCATCGCCGCTGCCGGGATCGAACGTCTCGCGGGCTTCGAGATCGGTGATGATGCCAATCACCGTTTCGCCGGCGCCCAGCGAAAATGTGAGGTAGGCGTTGATGGCAATCGCCGCCTGGACCCCATCCGGCGTCGCGCGCAGCGCCGATCGGGTCTCGGGCAGCAGCTCCACCTTCACCCGAAAGCCCTGAACCGAGACGATGTGGCCGACGAGCCGGGGATTATCCATTCGTCGTCTCGGCGTCCGGTTCGGCCAACGTCGCGGACGAAGCAATCTGCTTCTCGAAGCGCCGCAAGCGTAGGAAATCGTCGAGCCACTGCACGTCCGGCATCACCGTTCGCGCGAAATCGTCAAAGGTCGCGTGCTTGAACGGCGCTGCGGCGAAGGCATCCGTCGTCGGACACAGGACGAAGGCGCGCTTGCCGAGATCCTTGTATCGTCGGATGCGCTCGATCACCGCACTGTTCGGATTGGGTTTGACCACCAGCATCACCAGCGACGGATTCATCAGCGCGTTCTCGATGATCCGGCTGACATGATCGTCGCCAAAGCCATATCCGAGCACGAGGAGGAAGGTCTGGGGGATGCCGAGACGGACCTGAAAAGACCGGAACAGATGCGCGTAGGGCATCGTCAGCGTTTGAGCGAATTTGTTGGCGGTCGGCAGGATTCCGACCGAGGGCGTGCCTCCGGCCAAAGCCACGAGCGATCCCGCCTTCTCCTGCGGGGTCAGGGCGGCGTATGACCGAAACGGAGCAAGGTCGGGGTGACGCGCGCGCATTTCATTGCCATGCTCGAACCAGTGGATCGAGCCGTGCAGCTTGTAGAAATGCAGAAACTTGTCGAAGCGTCGGACACGCCCCTCCGCCACCTCGCCGGGATAGTAGATGTCCAACCCATAGACGGAAGGATCGAACCGCGCCGACGCGCGCCCGGTGAACCCGTCGAAATACTGCACGCCGAGCAATTCAAGCGCCTGCTCGAACAGCGTGTCATAATTGAGCGTGAAAAGATGAGTGCGCCCGAGATTGCTATCCCGCGCCACGAGCTTGGACAGGAACGCGAGATGCGGCGCGATCTTGTCGGCGGACGCGGCCGGCCCGATGTCCGGCAGAGAAAGCGCGCATTCGGCGAAGATCGCCATGCGAAGCCGATCGCCGAACCAGCGCAGGTCGGCAACGCTGGGCGCGGGCGTGCTGGGCCAGGTCACGGCGGAAAATGGCCCGCCCGCTGATTCCACAACGACCAGGGCATTGGCGACGAACGAGAGCCATGCCTCGAAACCGATTGGCTCATCGTCATCGAAGGCGGCAAGAAGGACAGCGTTTTTACGGGCTTCGATAATGGGAGTGATCGAGGCCGGAATGTCGGGCAGCGCCTCTATCGCGGCGAATACTGCCGTTTCGAGATTGGCCATCGTCTTGCCGCCGACGGAAACCGACGTGCCCGATCCCGTCAGGACGACGAGATTCTCCATCCGCAGCCATTCGGAAATGAGCGCCTGAAGGCGGACGCGCCCCTGCTTCTGATCGAGGCCCGCCAGCAAATCTCCGACGCCGCCGTCTTCGGCGAGGCCGATGAGCTGATATTCGATAGGCGCTGGCGGCACAGCCGTCATAATTCTCCCCCCCTTACATGCCACCACGCTTACACGCTGATGATCTGAAACCCTTTCCGTGCCGCCAATATCGTCAGCCTGCGCGAGCGGCCGTCTTCGGCTTCGCCCGGCGTTTGGTGGTGATCTTGCCGGACCTGGCTGCGGCCCCGAGAGCAACATCGCCCAAACGCTCGATCCGCAACGGCGCCCGTGATGGCAGCCGCACGATCAGATCGAGTTGCCCACCAACCGCCTCGACATAGCTCCTGAGCGTCGAGAGATACATATCGGCCTGCTTCTCGATCTTGGATACCGAGGGCTGCTTGACGTTGAGCGCCGAAGCGATCTCGACCTGAGCCTTGCCCGCCACGCGGCGCAATTCGCTCAGGCTCTCCACTTGCTCCTTCAGCTCCTGCGCGCGCGCCTCGACACGGGCGCGGCGCGCTTCGGGAAGCGCGGCAACGACATCATTTAGATTCCGGCCCATCACTTCTTTCCCTTCTTCGCGGCCGCCAGCCGATCAAGGTGCGCTTGGTAGCGTTTGTCCGCCTTGGTGATGAGCGTCTTGTAGAAACGCTTTTCACTGCCGCCGGACTTGTCACCAGCTACCAAGAGGATCGCCCTGCGCTCGGGGTCGAACGCGAAGGCCACCCGCCACACACCGTTATCGGCATCGAACCGCAATTCCTTCATGTTCGCGAACGACGAGTCGTTCAGCGTGTCCGCGTGCGGTCGGCTCAGTTGTGGACCGAACGCGGCGAGGAGCTTGGCCGAAGCGAGCAGTTCGTCCTGCACCGCTTCCGGCAATTCCTCGAACTCCGCATCAAACTCGTCGCCGAACGCGACTTTCCATTCCATATATAGCCTCCAAGCTATATCGTCAAGTTTGGCCTGTTGGGCGCTGGCCCATTCACTGGCAGCGTGGCAACCCTTCGGTGAGAAGATGAGCATCGACGGGCCGGCGATGGTTTCGCCCTTGATGTTTTTGCCCCGATAAGTCCTATAGAGTGAGTATCCCCCGGTGGTCCCTGCTCTGCATACCGCCGGGGCACTTTATTTCTAGCCACAGCCGACAGTGTTCGCAACGCGCTTCCAGCGTGCGGATTATGCTGTTGCTGTCCTCATCCTATAGGGTTTTGAGGGGGAAAGCCTTCCCCTGCTGACAAGCCCCGGACGGGTCTCGCCAGACCCCTTCGAGCGGGGACACCCCGCAACACCCCGATATAGAGCGCGGGGATTTAAGGAGCGCACTCTGGCGGCTGACGCCGCGCAGGGGTCGCGCGTCATTTTCTCCAGCGCAGCACTCTCGCTCTGGCGGGAGGGCACGGCGACGGCTGGCCCCCAGGCCCGCGCGCACGCCGCCGCGCCGGCCGTCCGCCGCAAGGGTGCGTCTCTTGGTGGCGCCGCGAGCGGCGCGGTGCTTGGGGCTCCGCCCCTGGCGCACTTCGGAGCGTCTTCCGCCCAGCTTCCTCCGCTTCGCTCCGTGCAGCCGGTTCCCCGCGAAGCCGCCCCTCCGTTTGCACCCCCGGTCTCGCCGACGGGCAGGATTTCAGCGCGGCGCTTCCCGCTGCGCGGAAACCCAAGGAGTAGGAAGATGACCAAGACTGTTCAAATCGAAACCACCGCTGCCGAGCCTGTGTCGGGCATCGAGATTTTCGTGCCCCTCAACAAGCTCAAGAAGTCCCCCAAGAACGCCCGCAAGGTGCCGCATGGAGAGGCCGCCATCGAGGCGCTGGCCGCTTCCATCGGGCATAAGGGCTTGATCCAGAACCTTGTGATCGAACCGGAAATGAAGGGCGACAAGCCGACCGGCGCCTATTTCGTCACCGCTGGCGAAGGCCGCAGGCTGGCCTATCTGTTGCGCGCCAAGCGCAAGCAGATCAGGAGGAACCACCCGGTTCGCTGCCGTCTCGACACCGAGAACGACCCGTCCGAGATCAGTCTGGACGAGAACGTGACCCGGACCCCGATGCACCCCGCCGATCAGTTCGAGCGGTTCCGTGAGCTTGCGGACGGCAAGGGATGGGGCGCGGAGGAAATCGGCGCGCGGTTCGGCGTGTCGGGCGGTGTGGTGAAGCAGCGGCTTCGCCTTGGCGCTGTGAGTCCGAAGCTGTTACAGGTCTATCGCGAGGACGGGCTGACCTTGGATCAGCTTATGGCCTTTGCCATCACCGAGGAGCACGCCCGGCAGGAGCAGGTATTCGAGAACCTGCATCACAACCGGGAGCCGTGGATCATTCGGCGCGACATGACCGCCAACAACGTGCCCGCCGATGATCGCCGTGCCGTGTTCGTCGGAGCCGACGCCTATATCGAAGCGGGCGGCAACATCATCCGCGACCTGTTCAGCGAGGATCGAGGCGGTTTCTTCGAGGATGCCGGTTTGCTCGACATGCTTGCCGTCGAGAAGCTGCGCGAGATCGCGGACGGAGTGCAGGCAGAGGGGTGGAAGTGGGTTGAGGCCCATATCGACTATCCCCATGCCCACGGTATGCGGCGCTTCTATCCGCAGGCCGTGGACCTGTCTGACGAGGACGAGGCCCGGCTTGATGCCCTGTCCACCGAGCATGACGAGCTTGCCGAAAGCTATTCGTCCTATGACGAAATGCCCGAGGACGTGGCGGCGAAGCTGGAAGCGGTGTCCGATGAGATCGACGCCATTTCAGCCAAGCGTTACGCCTACGATGCCAACGTGATCGCGCATGGCGGGGTGTTCGTCGTGCTTCACCATGACGGCACGGTCAGGATCGAGCGGGGTTTCGTCCGTCCCGAGGACGAGGCGCTGGCCGATCCGCAGCCCGAGGACGAGGCCGACGCCATCGACCCGGAGGCCGGAGACGTCGCGCAGGCCGAGGACGGCGACGAGGACGTTCAGGATTTCGAGGATGAGGACGAGGAACCGGGCAAGCCCATTTCCGACAGCCTCATTCGCGACCTGTCCGCCCACCGGACGCTGGCCCTTCGCGTGGCGCTTGGCGAGCAGCCCGGCGTTGCGTTGATCGCCGTGACCCATACGCTGACCGCGCAACTGTTCTACAGCTACGCCGAGGCCGGTTGCCTTGAAATCCGTCCGACCGTGACCCCGCTTGGCGGTCATGCGGCGGGGATCGAGGATACGCCGCTGGCGGCGCGGGCGAGCGAGGCGCATGACGCATGGGCCGAGCGGATGCCGCGTGACGCGGCCGACCTGTGGGGCTTCATCGTCGCGCTGGGCGATGAGCAGCGGTTGGCGTTGCTGGCGCATTGCGCGTCCCGCACCGTCAACGCCCTGCGCCTGCCGTGGGATCGCAAGCCCCGGACGCTGCAAACGGCGGACAGGCTGGCGACCGCGCTGGCGCTGGACATGGCGAAGGACTGGACGCCGACCGTGGACAGCTACCTTGGCCGTGTCACCAAGGCGCATATCCTTGAGGCCGTGGCCGAAGGGGTGTCGGAGGATGCGGCCCGCCGTATCGCGGACAAGAAGAAGCCGGACATGGCCGAAGCCGCCGAGCAGCGTCTTGCCGGGAAGGGCTGGCTTCCCGCCGTGCTGCGAACGCCGGAGCCGGAGGCCGAACCCGTCGAGACGGAGGACGCCGAAAGGATCGCGCAGCCGTCCGAAGCGGAGGCCCCCGATACCGGAGCGCAGGACGGCGAGGCCGTGGAGGTCGAGGCGGTGGAGCAGCCGACCGAACCCGAGGCGGACGCCGACCGTGAGCCGGTGGACGAGGACGCCGCCTACTCGGTTGCCGCCGAGTAGCACGGCAAGAGGCCGGGGCCGCGCGAGCGGTCCCGGCCTTCCTTTTGTTCCGGTGTCGCGCAGCCCTGTCCCGCGCGATGCCGCACCCCGCAAGGAGGCTCCATCATGCGTCGCCGCTTCCGTGTCATTGCCCGCCGCAACAACCAGCCCGGAATATTCTGCTGTGTGCGGTATGGTGAGCCGATCAACGACTTTTCCGAGGATCGCACCATCGTCCACGATTATGTTCTGGACCATTGCACCGCCTTCATAGCCGAGCATCGCGCCTGTGCGGGCCGTCCCTTGTTCAACGCGGCGGCGGCGCGGCGCTGGCGGGAGGCGCACCGCTGATCGACGCCTGCGGCTTCCCTTACACAGCCTGCGAAAAATCGTGGCCGGGCCCCTCACCGGGCGCGGCCGCTCTGTCATGAGGATGATCGGCGCTCGCCGGGCATGGCCCGGCTCGCGATTCTATCAATCCTCGGTCAGCAGGCTCTCAAAATCCCGGCCGCCATAGAAAACCGACTACGACGACCGCCGTGTCTTCCACCGCGAAGGCGATGGTGACGCGGCGGCGCCAGGCCGTCGTCCGCAAGCCCGGCCGCAGATCGTCGCGCATCGTGCCGCGATGGGGAAATCGGTCAGCTTGCCGATATGGCCGACGATGCCATCGGTGAAACGCTGCGCAATATCCGGCGACGCGGCAGCGGCGATATGGTCGTAAATGGCATCGAGATGGTCACGCGCTTCCGGCGTGAGGACGATGGAATGTCCCACGTTCAGCCGCGCTTGGCGACCCCCTTGTGGCGTTCGGCCAGGCCGGCGCGCACGTCTTCGAGCGGAATCCCGCGCGAAGGATCGGCCTTGTAGGCGTCATAGGCGGGAACGACCTCGTTGCGCAGCCATTGCTCGACAGCCCGGTCCCGCGCCTGGAGCGCGCGCAGCCGGTCGCGGATCACTTCGCTTTCGCTGGCATATTCGCCCGACGCCACCTTGGCGCGGACCTGCGCCGCCATGTCGTTCGGCAGCGTCACGCTGAACTGTTGAGTCGTCCGCATGTATGGGCTCCTTTACGGATATGATTTAATCCTATCCGCACTATCCTTCAAGGTCGCTCGCCGCAGCTCACGCGACCAGAGGGCGGGAGCGCCCCGCCCATGTCGGGCGATGCGCTGCGCCGGCCAGCGCAGCTAGCCCCTATTCGCCAGCGTCCCGGTCCCGAGACCACGCTCGACCGGCATCGCACAGGCCGGGCCGGGACCTGTCCGAAACGTAAGGGGCGCCCCGCCCGCCGATCTTCCGTATGGCAGCGCCGCGCTCCTCTGCATCGGCCGCAACGCCGCGAAAGCCGGGGCCACGTCGCCCTTGCGGCTCGCCCGGTCGAAACCCGCCCGTCCCGCCTTGGGCACCGAACCATCGCCGGCGCTGCCACGGCCGGCAGGCGGCAACGCCCCTCCGACCATCTCGTCAGGCCCATGTTTTTGCACGGCACCGCCGCCCACGCGGCCTCTCGAAAGGCTTGTCTGGCCGAAGCCCGCCCGTCTCCCCGCAACGGCGGCGGGCGATTTTTTTTCGCCGCCGACCATGCCGGCTTTGCATCGCGAAGCCAAAAAAACCGCCCGCCGCCGCCAGCCACTTCGTTCCGCCCTTCGGGTGCGGGCCGGTCGTCCCCCGTCCGATCGACAGCCATCGAGGCCGCGATAGGCGCGGTCCCGAAGCAAGAAAGGACTGACGACATGATCCGCGGAACCTTCACCAACTCCGATCGCGGCTACACCGGCGAAATCCGCTCCTTCGGCGTGCGCGAGCAGGTCGAACTGCGCCGGGTCGAGGGCAAGGACAACGACAAGGCCCCCGACTTCCGCATCCATCCGGCCGACGACGATGGATCGACTACGGCGCCGCCTGGGCGAAGATCAGCAAGGAGAATCGCCCTTACGTCTCGTTCAAGCTGACCCTTCTCGGCGGCACGCCGGTCTATCTCCGGCTGTTCAAGAACGAGACGACCCCCGGCATCTACGAGCTGGTCTCCGACTGACCCGCCGCGCCCCGCCCGACATGGGCGGGGCGCTCCTCTTCCGATCGTCCGAAAGGAGCGCGACGATGCACAGCCATTCCACCACACTTCCGGTTTTTGTCTTCGGATCGAACCTCGCCGGCCGTCACGGCAAGGGCGCCGCCTTATGGGCGCGGCGGCATCGCGGCGCGATCTATGGTCGGGGCGTCGGACGGCAAGGCAACGCCTACGCTATTCCGACCAAGGATGCACAACTGAGGCCGCTCCATCTCGGCGAGATACGTGGATATGTCGGAGGCTTCCTCCAATATGCCCGGCTACATCCCGACTTGTCGTTCGAGCTGACGCCGATCGGCTGCGGCCTGGCCGGATTCCGGCCCGACCAGATCGCCCCCATGTTCGCCAATGCGCCCGCGAACGTCCGCTTGCCCGATGTTTTCCGCGCGGTGCTTGCCGCACGCCCGAACTGACGCGCCCGGAACGGCGGACGAGGTAAACGGCCTTGCGGCCGCGCCGGTATCCCGGCGGTCGCGTCGTCTATCCCCCTCCCTTGGGGAAGGATGGCGCATTGATCGGCAATCCGCCGCGCGGGACGCGGCGGGAGGCTTGGGGCTCCGCCCCCAGCGCCCTTCGGAGCGGCTTCCGCCCAGCTTCCTCCACGCTTCGCGTTCCGTGCAGCCGGTTCCCCGCGAAGCCGCCCACTCCGGTTGCACCCCCGGTCTCGCCGACGGGCAGGGTTTCAGCGCGGCGCTCCGCTGCGCGGAAACCCAGACCCAAGGAAAGGAAAGACCCATGAGCATCCATCACCTTGCTACCCGGTTCGGCCGCAACAGCCATCAGATCGGCGGTTATGAGCCGCTCGACAACGAGGCGCTTTATCGCCACGTCCCGTCCATCTTCGCCCGCGAGGCGCACGACAGCCGTTCCGAGCGGTATGTCTATGTCCCCACCATCGATATCGTGGAAGGATTGCGCCGGGAAGGATGGTTCCCGTTCTTCGCCGTGCAGTCCGTTCCCCGCGACGGCAACCGCCACGGCCACGCCAAGCATATGCTGCGCCTGCGCCGGGAGGACGGCATCGGCAAGCCCGAGGCCGCCGAGGCGATCATCGTCAATTCGCATGACGGCACGTCCGCGTTCCAGCTATTCGCGGGTATGCTGCGGTTCGTCTGCACCAACAGCATGATCGCGGGCGAGCGGTTCGAGGAGGTGCGCGTGCCGCACAAGGGCAATATCGAGCACGACATTATCGAGGGCGTTTACACGGTTGCCGAGGACTTCCCCCGGCTGATCGACGCCAGCGAGACGATGAAGGGGGTTCGGCTGTCCGAGGATGAGCAGCGCTTGCTTGGCGAGGTCAGCCTTGTCGCCCGCTATGGCGAGGATGAAAGCCCGCTCACCCCGGAGCAGATCATCGAGCCGCGCCGCTACGAGGATCGGGGCGATAGCCTGTGGACCACGTTCAACGTCATTCAGGAGAACGTCATTCGGGGCGGACTGCATGGCCGCAAGCGCAATGCCGAGGGCCGTATCCGCCGCAGCCGTTCGCGTCCGATCAACAGCATCGACCAGAATGTGACGCTCAATCGCGCGCTCTGGACGCTGGCCGAGGGGATGCAGCGCCTCAAGGCGGGTTGACCCTTCGCGCGCCGCAGGGCTGGACCGTCCGGCCCTGCGGCTTGCCTTTTCCGACATCGCAGAACGCCGCCGACCCGCCCCCGGATCGGCGGCGGCCGCGTGTCCCGATGGTCCGCGCGGCCGCCGGAAGGGTCGCGCTCGCCGGGCGTTCGCCCGGCTCGCGATTGGGATATTCCCATTCCCCTAAGACGACTATAATAGTCGTTTTCGTAGCGAATGACCCGAAGGTTGTGGAGGTGATCTTGCATGATCACTTCCCGCCAGGTGCGGGCCGCTCGCGCACTTCTCGGCTGGACACAGGAGACGCTCGCCGAGAAGGCCATCATTGCTCTGACCGCACTCAAGCGGCTGGAATCGGAGAGTTATAAGCCCGTGAACGACAATACTCGGCATCAGGTGATGAAAGCGCTGGAGGCGGCCGGGATCGTCTTCCTCGATTCGGATCGCGGCCGAGGCGTGCTGCTCGTGACGGATTCAAGTCCCGAACAGCGCAAGTAACCGGCAACGGCGCGGGTCCAACTGTTCGCATAGCATCAGACGGCCATAGCAAAGACGGTGCGATTACTTCGGTCCATTATGGTGTATAGACCATGAATCAGCAGGCGCAGGGGGCTATGGCTGAAAGCGGAACAAGGCGATGGCGATAGCCGCTTTCGAGGATCGCGCCCCGGACGCGAACTATGTCACCGCCTATGACGAGCGCCATCATCGCACCTATTGGCGACTGCTCGATGCGGCCGACGAAAATGCCGACTGGCGCGAAGCCGTTCGCATCATCTTCGGGATCGACCCTGCCGCCGAACCGGAACGCGCCCGCTCCGTCTATGACTCGCATCTCGCCCGCGCCCGCTGGATGACCGAGACCGGCTATCGGCATTATTTGCGCCCGCCACCGAACTGAGAACGGCACCAAGATACGCGCGGCGGCGCCGATAATCCTTTCAAGATGCTGATATGAATCCGCTATGCGGCCGCCTGCCCGGCAGGGCTTCTCGGCAACGGCGGCGGTGAGAAAATCTTCCAACGCGCCCCGCAGAGGGCCATGCTTGGGAGGGTTACGATGCCGCCTGAGAGGGACTGGCGCGCGCCCCTGGACGAGACCGGGGACGACGCGCTGCAATATACGGACATCGCCATCGGCTATCTCGGCCGCAACGCTCGCTATCGCGCCGAATACCGCCGCGCGCTCGGCCGCGTGAAACGGGGCGCGATCTCCGCCGACGATGCGACCGCCGCCCTGGTGGATCGCTGGGGGATCAGCTACCACGCCGCGCCCGGCGCGGCCTTCGACCGCAAGCTGGCGGTCGCGCGCCCGGACCTTTCGCCGGCCAGCATCATCCTCGCGCCCGCGATCGCCGGCATCGGCGCCAGCCCGCTCGACTTGGCGGCGCTCGGCGATGTTCGCGCCCGGATCAGGATGGGCGACGTCCTGCACGTTATCCTCGCCGATCCCGATGGCGACGAGCATCTATGCGTGTGCGGATCATGTCACCGCCCGATGGCTTTGATGGTGCCGGTCGAGCCCGACCCCTTCGCGCGCCTGGCATCGGCCGAGCGCCTGTACCGACGCCTCAGCGGCATGGCGGCCGGCCCGCCGGCGCTGCGCCCGCCGCCCTTCCGGCGCGAACATCTCCTCACCCTGCTGCAAGTGCTCGACGGCCTTCACGCGGGCGCCAGCCAGCGCGAGCTGGCCGCCTCGCTGATCCATCCCATGGTCCGCCGCTACACCCCCACCGAATGGATTGAGAGCAAGCAACGCAAGTGCATCAGACGCTGGATCAAGGAAGCCGTCGAATTGCGTGACGGCGGCTACATCCGGTTGCTGCGCGGCGGCTGAGGGGGACATTCAGAGCCCTGTCTCCGGCGTCCCCTTCTCCGCATAGGGGGCATTTCGCCACAATTCCCTCTTGTCCGCCGGACCTCTTTTCCGGGGCCGGCCGCCACCCGGAGGATCATCATGGCCGAGCCTGTCGCCGCCACAACGCCACGCTATCTCAAGACGCCCGACGCGGCGATCCACCTTGGTCTCTCGGCCCGCACGCTGGAGAAGCATCGCTGCTTCGGCACCGGCCCGGTGTTCCGCCGCCTTGGCGGCCGCATCGTCTATGCGATCGCCGATCTCGACGCCTGGGCCGCCCTCGGCACGCGCCGTTCCACGTCCGATCCGGGCAACGGCGTGGTCCATCCCGCCAAGCGCCTGCCCACCGACTGCGTGCGCCGCTGAGCACCGATGCCCACCGCACGCCCCCTTTCCGGCCGGTCGAGCGCCGAGCGCACGCAGCTTGAGCTGTTCCGCTCGGTCCCCGGCGACCTTGCGGCCCGCGACGCGCAGGACTTGATGGCCTGGCCGTTCTTCAGCCTCGCCAAAGCCCGCCGCACCGCGCCCATCGACTTCCGCATGGGCGCGACATGGATCTCGGTCGAGGCCGTGCCCGAGCATGGCATGGCGACTATTTGGGACGCCGACGTGCTGATCTGGGCAGCGAGCCAGCTCATCGAGGCGCGCGACGCCGGACGGCCGACCTCGCGCCTCATGGTGACGACGCCGCACGAGATATTGGCCTTCACCCGGCGCGGCACCGGCAAGGCGAGCTATGAGCGGCTGAAAGCGGCGCTCGACCGGCTGCAATCCACCACCGTCGCCACGTCGATCCGGCAAGAGCATCAGCGTCGCCGCCATCGTTTCTCATGGATCAACGAATGGCGCGAGCTGGCGGACGGCAACGGCCGCGCGCTCGGCATCGAGTTGATCCTGCCCGACTGGTTCTATGCCGGCGTGCTCGACCGCGCGCTCGTGCTGACCATCGACCGCGCCTATTTCGACCTGACTGGCGGGCTCGAACGCTGGCTCTACCGCATCGTGCGCAAGCATGGGGGCCGCCAGCAGGGCGGCTGGAGCTTCGACGTTCCGCACCTTTACCTCAAGTCCGGCGTGCTCTCGCCGCTGCGCCGTTTCGCGTTCGAGCTGCGCGCCATCGTCGCGCGCCAACCGCTTCCCGGCTACGTCCTCACGCTCGAACATGCGCTCGGCCGCGACCGGCTGAATTTCACGCCCGTCGCGCAAGATCCGCTCGACGCCGCCATGCGCCGCGTCGGCCTCAAGCCTGTGGAGAACTGGCCATGAGGTTCGGACTATCGGGAACGCCCGGATTCGGACGATCGGGAACGCGCGACACGGACTTTCGGGAACGGACGGGCCTCGCAAACCCGCAGAAATCCTCGCGGAATCGCGCCCCCTCTAACAGTGCTAATAGAAAAGAATCCTTCGGATTCTTGCTAACGCGATCGCGCGTCGTGGATTTCGAGCCGGGTCTCGCAGATCGCGTCCGCCGTTCGGCCGATCGGGGCGGGAGGCGGACGCCATGACGATCCTCGTCGGCGACTGCCGCCAGCTCATGCCCGAGCACGCGCCCTTCGACATGATCCTCGCCGATCCGCCCTATGGCGACACGGCACTCAAATGGGATCGCCGGGTCGAAGCCTGGCATCGCCTGTCCGTGCAGTGCCTCAAGCCGACCGGATCGCTGTGGGTGTTTGGTTCGCTGCGCTACTTCATGGCGGACACGCCCCGCTTCGAAGACGCCGGCCTGAAATATGCCCAGGAGATCGTCTGGCGGAAACCGAACGGCAGCGGGATGGCCGCAGACCGCTTCAAGCGCGTCCACGAACACGTGGTCCAGTTCTATCGCCGGGACGCCAAATGGAGTGACATCTACAATGATGTCCAGCGTGTCCCAGCGCTGCACAAGAGCAAATCGGTAAGGAGACAGCGACCCGATCGCGTTGGGCACGCTGGCAGGATCGGCGCCCACGAATATCACGATGACGGGATGCGGATCATGAAATCCGTCATCGACGCGAAAAGCCCTCGCGGCGGCATCCATCCGACCGAAAAGCCGATCGGACTGCTGGAAGTCCTGATCCGCACATCCTGCCCGCCAGGCGGAACCATCGGCGATTTCTTCGCTGGATCGGGCGCGGCGGGTGAGGCCGCCACGATGATCGGCCGCGTCTATGTGGGCTGTGAGATCGACCCCTTGATGGCGTCGCGAGCGCAAGCGCGGCTCGCCGCCCTGTTTCCCTTTTTCGACCAGCCCGGAGACGAAAGATGATCGACGACCGGCCCCCCGCCGTGCGCGGCGGCGGCGCGTTCAGCGCGCTCGCCCGCGACGGCCTCACCCATGTCGAGCTGACCTGGATCGAGAAGAAGCTGGAGCACTGGATACGCTTCGGCCGCATCGCCCAGGACCGCATCCTGACCCGCCGCACCCGCGTCGTCGGCTTCCGTCCGGGCGCCGTCTTCGCGTTCGTGCGCTGGGCGGCCAACGACTTCGGAACGATCGTCTCGCGCATCGACGTGGTGCGCGCGGTCGCAGCCAACGAGCCATACACGACGCTGCCGTTCGTGCGGCCGGGCGGCGACATCCTGCTCAAGATCGAAGGTTGGCCGAAGGTTAGCCAAGTGCTTGCCGCGATCGACGCGGTGGAAGCGGCCGGCGTCGATCCCTGCGACGCGGCGGCCGACCATTGGCGGCACGTCCACAACCGCATCGCCGCCGGCCAGCAGCCGCGCCTCTACACGACCGAGCGCCATCACGCCTGGCTCAAGCGCCGGGAGATCGAGGGATGACGCGCCGCCGCTCTGTCATGGCGACGGCCATCGCCGCGTCCGCCTTCGCCGCGGCCTTCGTCGCCATCGCCGTCGCCGATCCGGTCCCGCGCGTCATCTGGAACGCCAGCGCGAGCGCGCCGATCGGGCTCTACCGCATCCATCCCGAGAGCGATCCCGCCATCGGCGCGCTGGTCGCCATCACGCCGCCCGAACGGCTTGCCCGCTGGCTTTCGGCGCGCGGCTATCTGCCCGAAGGCGTGCCGCTGCTGAAGCATGTCGCGGCGAAGGCCGGGCAGCGGGTTTGCCGTGCCGGCGTCATGGTGAGCGTCGATGCCCGGCGCGTCGCCATCGCCCGCACGCGCGACGGTCAGGGCCGACCGCTGCCGGTCTGGCAGGGGTGCCGCACGCTCCAATCGGGCGAGCTGCTGCTGCTCAATCCCGCCCATCCCGACAGTCTGGACGGCCGCTATTTCGGCCCGCTGCCGGCCTCCGCCGTCATCGGACGCGCCACGCCGCTCTGGCTGCGCGCGCCGTCCCCAACTCCTTCAACCCCCGAAGCCAAGGAGATCGGCCATGCAAACCAACATCTTTGAATCCACCGCCGACGGCTATGCCGGCCGCGTTCGGCTGTTCGGCATCAACGAGCAAATCGTGCTTGTCGCGCTCGATCCGAGCGACGCCGAAAACGCGCCCGACTACCGCGTTCACCTCGACGACGAGGACGGCCCCGACGTCGGCGGTGCGTGGAAACGGGTCGGCGAACGCGCGGGCGACTATATCGCGCTGGAGATCGACAGCCCGCTTTTCCCGGCGGCGTTCCGGCCGGTGCTGTTCCGCGCCGATGACAATGGGCGGACGTTCCGGCTGTCGTGGAAACGCCCCCGGCCGCGCGACGATCGGAGCTGATCGGTGCCTTTCCCGATCATCCCTCTGTTCGCGGAAAGGCCGCATCATCCCTCCGTCCCGCTCGGTCGCAGGCCGGCCGGCGCGCGCAGCGAAGGTCAAGGGCGGCCCCCGGCCGGCGCATCGCGCGCACCCTTTACAGCAGCGAGCACGCTGGCCGGCTGGCGGCGGAGCGGGGGCGGGTCGGCCGTCCTGCTCGCGGTCCTGCTGCTGCTCACGCCGGGCGCTGCGCCCGTCGCCGCGCTGGCGCAGGACGCGCCGCCCGAGCGATCGGCCGCGCGCCATCCCTATGCCGCCCATGTCTCCGACGCGGCCCGGCGCTTCGGCATCCCCGAGCGCTGGATATGGGCCGTCATGCGCGTCGAGAGCAACGGCGATGTTCGCGCTGTCTCGACGGCCGGGGCGATGGGCCTCATGCAGATCATGCCCGGCACCTGGGCGGGGCTGCGCGCGCGCCATCGCCTCGGGTCCGACCCGTTCGATCCGCGCGACAACATCATGGCGGGCGCGGCCTATCTGCGCAAGATGCACGACCGCTACGGCAACGTGACGGCGATGCTGGCCTCCTACAATGCGGGGCCGGGCCGCTACGACGAACACCTGTCGCGTGGTCGGCCGCTGCCCGCCGAGACGCGCGCCTATCTCGCAAAGCTGGCGTCGATCACGGGTGGTTCGGACGACACTCAGTTTGCCACCGCGCCGCCATCCGATCCGTTCGTATGGCGCCGCGCCGCGCTATTCGCGGTGCGGCCGGGCGCGGTTTCGCCAGCGCCGCTATCCGCCGATCGCACGGCATCCGAGGTGCAGCCGGAACGACCGGCCGACGCCCGCACCGGGCTTGTGCTGGCCGATGCTGCCCCGCCTTCCAACAGCCTGTTCGTCCCGCTTTCCGGCCGCTCACCGCCATGAGCGGCTCTCGCGCGCTCTGGCGGGTTTCGGCGCAGGCTTTCGCAACGCCGGAAGGGAGCAGTGCTGTCTTTCTGAAGGGGGAAGGTCGAGGGCAAGATAAAGGGCGGCAATGTGCGGAGCCCCTGCGCCTCGGTTGTGGCCTTGATTCTCAAGGCTTTCGGGCATTGCTGCGCAATGTGTGCGGAAATCCCGCACTGTGCGGCGCAGGGCCAAAGCCTGCCGCCATCAGGGTTCGCCGCACATTGCGGCCTGTCGCGCCATGAGCCTCGACGACGATTTCCGCATCCGGCCTGGCCGCATCCGCTCGCGGGGCAGCCAGCGGGCGCTGCCGATCATCAACCAGGCGCTCGCCGCTGCGCAGAGGGCGGGCGGCCATGTCTCGCGGCAGGGCCGGATCATCGCGCCGGGCCGCTCGACCTTCGGCCGGGGCCGCGTGGCGAGCGTGCGCGCGACCCACCGGCTCGGGCACCGATCGCGCCAGGTCGTCGTAAAGGCGCGCGTCGTCCGGCACGGCGGCCGCGCCTCGCTCGCCGCTCACCTCAATTACCTGCAACGCGATGGCGTCACCCGCGACGGCGAAAAGGGTGTGCTGTTCGGCGCGGAGGCGGATGGCCTCGACCGCCACGAGCTTGCGGCGCGCTGCGAGGACGATCGCCACCATTTCCGGTTCATCGTCTCGCCCGAGGACGCCGAGCAGATGCGCGACCTCAAGGGCTTCACCCGCGAGCTGATGACGCGGATGGAAAAGGATCTTGGCACCCACCTGGACTGGCGCGCGGTCGAGCATTGGAACACCGACAACCCGCACGTCCACATCATCGTGCGCGGCGTCGCCGAGGACGGGCAGAACCTCGTCATCTCGCGCGACTATATCCGCGAGGGGATGCGGGCGCAGGCGCGCGAGATCGTCACCCAGGAACTCGGCCCGCGCACCGACCTCGAAATCCGGCAATCGCTGGAGCGGCAGGTCGAGGCCGAACGCTGGACCGAGATCGACCGCGACCTTTCGCGGACCATGCAGCGCAACGGGCTGATCGACACGGCGCCCGAGCCCGGCGTCCGGCCCGACGGCGACCATGTGCTGAGGATGGGACGGCTGCGCAAGCTGGAGCGGCTCAGCCTCGCCAGCGAGATCGCACCCGGCCAATGGACGCTGGCGGATAACGCCCAGGCCGCCTTGCGCGAGCTGGGCGAGCGCGACGACATCATCAAGCGGATGCACAAGGCGATGAGCGACCGCGGCATCGACCGGGGCGCCGGCAGCTACGTCCTCGACGCCGATCCGGCTCAGCCCGTTGTCGGCAGGCTCGTCGATCGCGGCCTGCATGACGAGCTGACCGGCAAAGCCTATGCGATCGTGGACGGGATCGACGGCCGCACCCACCATGTCCAGCTTCCCGACATCGAGGCGACCGGCGATTGCCGGCCCGGCGCGATCGTTGAGCTGCGCCGCTTCGAGGATCGGAAAGGCCGGCAGCGGGTGGCGCTGGCGGTGCGCTCCGACATGGACATCGAGGCGCAGGTCCGCGCGCCGGGGGCGACCTGGCTCGACCGGCGCAACCTGTCGAGCGACGGCCATGATCTCGGCGGCGGCTTCGGGACCGAGGTGCGCGCCGCGATGGAGGCCCGCGCCGAGCATCTCGCCGACGAGGGACTCGCGCGTCGGCAAGGCCAGCGCATCATCTTCGCGCGCAACTTGCTCGACACGCTCCGCCGGCGCGAGCTGGACGCGGCCGCCAAGGACTTGTCCGCCGAGATCGGCCTGCCGCACGCGCCGTCCAAGGCCGGGGAGTATGTCGCGGGCACCGTGCGCCAGCGCATCACGCTTGCCTCGGGCCGTTTCGCCATGATCGACAACGGCCTGAGCTTCCAGCTCGTGCCTTGGTCCCCCTCGCTCGACCACCAGATCGGCAAGCACATCTCCGGCGTCATGCGCGCGGGCGGCGGCGTCGATTGGTCGTTCGGGCGCGCCCGGGGGCTGGGCCTGTAGGGCAGATCGCCCCGCGCCGCATACATCCCGATGGCGCGGCGCATCGTCATTGACCCCGAGCGCGCAGAGAGTCGGGCCGTGATCCGGCTATCGCATGAATATTCTCCCAATAACGTCGATCACGCTCAGAAATATAACAGTCCAAACTACGCTACTCCCTGTCTTTCTACGCTAGACTTTCCTTCATAATAACAGTGACTTGATTTGGTGTTCGGCACGCATCGACTTCGATGCCATGTCGGCAACCAAAATCCTTTGGGGTCAGGTCTTCGCGGTCTTCCTGATCGTCCTCGCCGCCCTGTGGACCGCGACGCAATGGACGGCCGCGGCGCTCGCCTATCAGCCCGAGCTTGGGTCGCCGTGGTTCATGCTCGGCGATTGGCCGGTCTATCCGCCGCCGGCCTTCTTCTGGTGGTGGTTCTCCTTCGACGCCTATGCGCCGGAGATATTCCAGACCGGCGCGTTCATCGCCGTGTCGGGCGGGTTCGCCGCGATCGTCGTCGCCATCGGCATGTCGGTCTGGCGTGCGCGCGAGCTGAAGAACGCCGAGACCTATGGCTCGGCACGCTGGGCGACGCGCGGGGAGATCGCCGCCGCCGGGCTGACGGGCGACAGCGGCGTCATGCTCGGTCGGCTCGGGCGCGACTATCTGCGCCACGACGGTCCCGAGCATGTGCTGTGCTTCGCGCCGACGCGGAGCGGCAAAGGGGTCGGCCTCGTGGTGCCGACGCTGCTCACCTGGCCGGGCTCGGCGATCGTGCATGACATCAAAGGCGAGAACTGGCAGCTCACCGCCGGCTTTCGCGCCCAGCACGCGCGCGTGCTGCTGTTCGATCCGACCAACGCCGCGTCCGCCGCCTACAACCCCCTGCTCGAAATTCGCAAGGGCGCCTGGGAAGTGCGCGACGTGCAGAACGTCGCCGACGTGCTGGTGGACCCGGAAGGCTCGCTCGAAAAGCGCAATCATTGGGAAAAGACATCCCATGCCTTGCTGGTCGGCACGATCCTGCATGTCCTCTACGCGGAGGCCGACAAGACGCTGGCGGGCGTCGCCGCGTTCCTGTCAGACCCGCGCCGTCCGATCGAGAGCACGCTATGGGCGATGATGACGACGCCGCATCTGGGCGAGGCGGGCGTGCATCCCGTCGTCGCCTCGGCCGCGCGCGAGCTGCTCAACAAATCGGCCAATGAACGATCGGGCGTGCTCTCGACCGCCATGTCGTTCCTCGGCCTCTATCGCGATCCCGTGGTCGCGCAGGTCACGCGCACCTGTGAATGGCGCATCAAGGATCTGGTCGAGGGCGAACTTCCGGTGACGCTCTACCTCGTCGTGCCGCCCAGCGACATTTCGCGCACCAAGCCGCTCATCCGCCTCATCCTCAACCAGATCGGGCGCCGGCTGACCGAGGACTTGAAGGCGCGGCAGTCGCGCCACTGGCTGCTGCTCATGCTCGACGAGTTCCCCGCGCTCGGCCGGCTCGACTTCTTCGAGAGCGCGCTGGCGTTCATGGCCGGCTACGGCATCCAGAGTTTCCTCATCGCCCAGAGTCTCAACCAGATCGAGAAGGCTTACGGGCCGAACAACGCGATCCTCGACAATTGCCATGTGCGTGTGTCGTTCGCCACCAACGACGAGCGCACGGCCAAGCGCATTTCGGATGCGCTCGGCACAGCGACTGAGATGCGGGCGATGAAGAACTACGCAGGGCACAGGTTGAGCCCCTGGCTCGGGCATTTGATGGTGTCGCGTTCCGAAACCGCCCGCCAGCTTCTTACCCCCGGCGAAATCATGCAGCTCCCACCCGACGACGAGATCGTCATGGTCGCGGGCATCCCGCCGATCCGCGCGAAGAAGGTCCGCTACTTCAAAGATAGGCGGTTCACGCAGCGGGTGATGTCGCCGCCCGACAGCAATGTCGGAGGCGGCCCGCCGCGCCCCGACGACTGGAGCGGCCTGGCGCCGATCGAGGCGCCGCCGATGCCCGAACCGATCGAGCATGAAGCGCCGAAGAAACCAAAGAAGAAAAAGGCCGCCAAAAAGGCGGATGCCGAGGACGATGCCGACAATGCGGACCTGCGCCGCGAGCCAGCGCTGGAGCGTCATATCGATATTGCGCCGACGCCCCGGCCAGCGCCCACGAACGAGTTCGAGCTGGACGAGCCCGATCCCGACAGCGACGCGGCGCGGCAGGCGGCGGTGCGCCGCCAGATGCAGCGCGTGGCCCGGCAGGCGTCGCTCGATCCCGATGATGGCATCGAGCTATGACCACCAAGACGCCGCTATCTGTCTATCTCGATCCCGAACTGATGCGGGCGCTCGCCGCCTATGCCGATCGGAGGGATAAGTCCCGCTCGCTGATCGCCGAGGCGGCCATCGCATCCTTCCTGTCACCCGACGCCGATGAGCAGCGCGAGGCCGCCATCGCCAAGCGGCTCGACAAGCTGGACCGGCGCATCACCCGGCTGGAGCGCGATGTCGGCATCAGCCTCGAGATGATCGCGCTGTTCGTGCGCTTCTGGTTGTCGAACATCCCGCCGCCGCCCGAGAGCGAGCGGGCGGCGATGCGCCGCTTGGGGAACGACCGCTACGACGCCTTCATGGAGGCGCTGGGCCGCCGACTCGCGAAAGGCCCGAAGGTCAGACAAGAAATCGGCGAGGACTTTGGCTCCCAAGAAGACTGAGCCGACTACGCCAGTTCTTGTCTCTCTACGCCAGACTACGATGACCGCATTTACTTGTTGAATCTCGGTCTTTCCTACCTCTCTTGATGTGCCCTGACGCCGGGCGGCGGTTCGCCCGGCCCTCATCAGGGGCTTTTTCTTGACCGTCCACCCGATCCGTTCCGAGGCAAAGTCACGCGGCGCGCGGATGCTGCGCACGGCGCTGGGACCGTCGATCGCGGCCTGGCTCGACGATGCCGCAGTGATCGAGGTGATGCTGAACCCGGATGGGCGGCTGTGGGTCGATCGGCTCGGCGAGGGCATCAGCGACACCGGCATGACGTTGGCCGCCGCAGACGGCGAGCGCATCGTCCGCCTGGTCGCGCACCATGTCGGCGTCGAAGTCCATGCCCGGTCCCCGCGCGTCTCGGCCGAGCTGCCGGAGGGCGGCGAGCGGTTCGAGGGGCTGCTGCCGCCCGTGGTCGCTGCGCCGGCCTTCGCCATCCGCAAGCCCGCAGTCGCGGTGTTCACGCTCGACGACTATGCGCGTGCCGGGATCATGTCGGCCGCACAGGCGGAAACGCTCCGCCAGGCTATTCCTGCCCGCGCCAACATATTGGTGGCGGGCGGCACCGGCAGCGGCAAGACCACGCTGGTCAACGCTCTGCTCGCCGAGGTGGCGAAGACCACTGATCGCATCGTCCTGATCGAGGACACCCGCGAGCTGCAATGCGCCGCGCCCAACCTCGTCGCCATGCGGACGAAGGATGGCGTCGTCTCGCTGTCCGATCTTGTCCGCTCCTCCCTGCGCCTTCGCCCTGATCGCATCCCCATCGGCGAGGTGCGCGGAGCCGAGGCGCTCGACCTCCTCAAAGCCTGGGGCACCGGCCACCCCGGCGGGATCGGTACGATCCACGCCGGGACCGCCCTCGGCGCGCTGCGCCGCATGGAACAGCTTATCCAGGAGGCCGTCGTCACGGTCCCGCGCGCGCTGCTGGCCGAGACCATCGACCTGATCGCCGTCCTTGTCCGCGACGGCCACGGCCGCCGCCTCGCCGAGCTGGCCCGCGTCGAGGGGATCGACGCCGCGACCGGCGATTACCGCCTCACGCTGCTGACCACCCCCCAACCCGGAGACCTGCCATGATCCATGCCTTGTCGCATGGCGCACGCCGCGCCATGCTCGCCGCCACCGCCAGCGTGATCGCGCTAACCATCTCGGCTCCCGCCCAAGCGGGCGGATCGTCGATGCCGTGGGAAGCGCCGCTGCAAAGCATCCTCGAAAGCATCGAGGGGCCGGTGGCGAAGATCATCGCGGTCATCATCATCATCGTGACCGGCCTGACGCTGGCGTTCGGTGACACGTCGGGTGGCTTTCGCCGCCTCATCCAGATCGTGTTCGGCCTGTCGATCGCCTTCGCCGCGTCGAGCTTCTTCCTGTCGTTCTTCTCGTTCGGCGGCGGAGCGCTGATCGCATGATGGGCGCGGCCGATCCCGTCGAGCCGATCGCGGGCTTCTTTGCCCCGGTCCATCGGGCGCTGACCGAGCCGATCCTGCTCGGCGGCGCCCCGCGCGCGCTCGCCATCGTCAACGGCACGTTGGCCGGCGCGATCGGCCTCGGCCTGCGCCTCTGGATCGCCGGCCTCGTCATCTGGGTGATCGGCCATGCGGTCTCGGTTTGGGCCGCGCGCCGCGATCCGCAATTCGTGGACGTAGCCCGCCGTCACCTCCGTTACCCGAGCTGGATGCAGCCATGATGAGTCTGCGCGAATATCGCAGCAAGGCCGCGCGCCTTGCCGACTTCCTCCCCTGGGCCGCGCTGGTCGGTGAGGGCGTCGTTCTCAACAAGGACGGCAGCTTTCAGCGCACGGCTCGTTTCCGTGGCCCCGATCTCGACAGCGCAACGCCGGCCGAGCTGGTCGCCACCACAGCGCGGCTCAACAACGCGCTGCGCCGTCTCGGTTCGGGCTGGGCGATCTTCGTCGAGGCGCAGCGCACGCCCGCGCTCGACTACCCGGAATCGGAGTTTCCCGATCCGGTCTCGGCGCTCGTGGACATGGAGCGGCGCGAACAGTTCCGCGAGGAGGGCGCCCATTTCGAGAGCGGCTATTATCTGACGCTGCTGTGGATGCCGCCGGCCGAGGAAGCCGCGCGGGCCGAGGGCTGGCTTTACGAGGGCCGGTCCACCAGCGGCGTCGATCCGTGGGAATTGCTCAAGGGCTTCACCGATCGCAGCGACCGCGTTCTCAATCTGGTCGAAGGCTTCGTGCCCGAGGTCCGCTGGCTCGATGACGCCGAGACGCTGACCTACCTGCACAGCACGATCTCGACCCGCCGCCAGCGCGTGCGCGTGCCGGAAACCCCGATGCACCTCGACGCGCTGCTCGCCGACGAGCCGCTCACTGGGGGACTCGAACCGCGCCTGGGCGACCATCATCTCCGCACGCTGACGATCACGGGATTCCCCAGCGTCACATTCCCCGGCCTGCTCGACGAGCTGAACCGGCTCGCCTTCGAGTATCGCTGGTCCACCCGCGCGATCATGCTCGACAAGGCCGACGCGACGAAGCTGCTGACGAAGATCAGGCGGCAATGGTTCGCCAAGCGCAAGTCGGTCGCCGCGATCCTGAAAGAAGTGATGACCAACGAGGCGTCCACGCTGCTCGACAGCGACGCCTCCAACAAGGCCGCCGACGCAGACACCGCCTTGCAGGAGCTGGGCGCCGATTATGCCGGCATGGCCTACGTCACCGCCACGGTGACGGTGTGGGACCGCGATCCCGCCGTTGCCGCAGAGAAGCTGCGGCTGGTCGAGAAGGTCATCCAGGGCCGCGACTTCACCGTCATTCCCGAGGGGATGAACGCCGTGGAAGCGTGGCTCGGCTCGCTCCCCGGCCACACTTACGCCAACGTCCGGCAACCGCCGATCTCCACCATCAATCTCGCCCACCTGATCCCCCTGTCAGCAGTATGGGCGGGGCCGGAACGGGACGAGCACTTCGGACAACCCCCCTTGCTCTACGGCAGGACCGAAGGCTCGACCCCGTTCCGGTTTTCCCTTCACCCCGATGGCAGCGATGTCGGGCACACGCTGATCGTCGGCCCGACCGGTGCCGGAAAGTCGGTGCTGCTCGCACTGATGGCGATGCAATTCCGCCGCTACAAGAACGCGCAGGTCTTCGCCTTCGACTTCGGCGGCTCGATCAGTGCGGCCGCGTTGGCGACAGGCGGGGATTGGCAGGATCTCGGCGGCGGGCTGTCCGACGACAGCGACGGCGGCGTCCAGTTGCAGCCGCTCGCCCATATCGACGATCCGGCCGAACGCGCCTGGGCGGCCGAATGGTTGGCGGCGATTCTCGCCAGCGAAGGCGTCGCGGTCGATCCCCAGGCCAAGGAGCATATCTGGTCGGCGCTGGGTTCGCTCGCCAGCGCGCCGATGCCGGAACGGACGCTGACAGGGCTCGCGGTCCTGTTGCAGAGCCAGCAGCTCAAGCAGGCGCTCGCGCCCTATTGCATCGGCGGGCCGTGGGGCCGGCTGCTCGACGCCGAGGCCGAGCGGCTTGGCGAAGCCGACATGCAGGCGTTCGAGACCGAGGGGCTGGTCGGCGCCGGCTCGGCCGCCGCGGTGCTCTCCTATCTGTTCCATCGGATCGAGGGGCGGCTGGACGGCTCGCCGACGCTCATCATCATCGACGAGGGCTGGCTGGTCCTCGACAGCCCGGACTTCGCCGCGCAGCTCCGCGAGTGGCTGAAGACGCTGCGCAAGCGCAATGCCAGCGTCGTCTTCGCGACGCAGAGCCTCGCCGACATCGAGACGTCGAGCATCGCGCCGGCCATCATCGAGTCCTGCCCGACGCGCATCTTCCTGCCGAACGAGCGCGCGGCCGAGCCGCAGATCGCGGCCATCTACGAGCGGTTCGGGCTCAACGCCCGGCAGATCGAAATCCTCAGCCGGGCCACGCCCAAGAGGGATTATTACTGTCAAAGCAGGCGCGGCAATCGCCTGTTCGAGCTGGGGCTGGGTGAGGTCGCGCTGACCTTCGCCGCCGCGTCGTCGAAGACCGACCAGCTCGCCATCGCCGACATCATCGAAACCCACGGGGCGCCCGCCTTCGCGGCCGAATGGCTGCGTCATCGCGGCTGTGCCTGGGCCGTCGAGCTTCTTCCCCCCGATCCCCCACGCCAACCCCAGCAGGAGTTACCTCTATGACCGGATTCCCCCTGCGCCGCGCCATCCTGGCCGGCGTCCTCGCCAGCGCGGCCGTCGTGCCGATGATCGCGCCCATGCCTGCCTACGCGCAGTTCGGCGGCATCGTCTATGACCCGACCAACTACGCGCAGAACGTGCTGACGGCCGCGCGGTCGCTTCAACAAATCAACAACCAGATTCAGCAAATCCAGCAAGCAGCGACGAGCCTCACCAACGAGGCGCGCAACCTGACTTCGCTGCCGTTCTCCTCGCTCCAGCAGCTCCAGCAGCAGGTGCAGCGCACCCAGCAGCTTCTGAGCGAAGCCCAGCGCATCGCCTACGACGTGCAGGACATCCAGCAGGCATTCAACGGCCGCTACAAGGGCGCGGCGCTGACCGGCGATCACGCGCAGATGGTCGCCAATGCGAACGCTCGCTGGGAGGATAGCGTCGGCGCCTTTCAGGATGCCTTGCAGGTGCAGGCCGGTGTTGTCGGCAACATCGAAGGCACGCGCACGACGATGGACAGCCTGGTCTCGACCAGCCAGTCCGCGACAGGCGCGCTCCAGGCGGCGCAGGCGGGCAACCAGCTTCTCGCGTTACAATCGCAGCAGCTCGCCGACCTGACCGCCGCCGTCGCGGCGCAGGGCCGGGCGCAGGCGCTGCAATCCGCCCGTCAGGCGGCCGAGGAAGCCGAAGGGCGCGAGCGGTTCCGCCGCTTCATGGGCAACTGAGACTGCCCCATGCTGCATGGAACCTCGCGCACGGCGAAAATCGCAGGGATGGCGGCGCTGGCCGGGCTGATGATGACGGTGGCGATCGTCGCCGCCGTCCAGCCCGATGAGCCCGCGCCCACGCCGCCGCTCGTCCTGCCGGCGGATGAAGGCCAGGCCAGGCTCGCCCGCGAGCTGGACCGCTGCGCCTCGCTCACCATGCCGGACTCGGGCTGCGAGGCGGCCTGGGCCGCCAATCGCCGCCGCTTCTTCCGTCAGGACGAGCCCGCGCCCGCGACGGAGCGCGGCGGCGACACGGCGCCAGACGAAGGCGCCCGGCCATGAACGACACCGGTGTTATCGACAATTTCCTCAATGTCTTCACCGGCTACATCGACAGCGGATTCGGACTGCTCGGCGGCGAGGTCGCGTTCCTCTCGACCACGCTGATCGCCATCGACATGACGCTCGCCGGCCTGTTCTGGGCCTGGGGCGCGGACGAGGACGTGCTTCAGCGCCTCGTCAAGAAGACGCTCTACATCGGCACCTTCGCGTTCATCATCGGCAATTTCGCGCTGCTCGCCACCATCGTGTTCGAGAGCTTCGCCGGGCTCGGCCTCCAGGCCAGCGGCGGGGCCATGACGATCGACGAGTTCATGAAGCCCGGCACGATCGCGGCGAAGGGGCTCGAAGCGGCCAAGCCGCTGCTCGATGCGGCGGGGCAGTTCTCCAGCCTGTGGGCCGTGTTCTCGAACCTCGCGCTGATCCTCGTGCTGCTGCTCGCCTGGGTGATCGTGGTGCTCGCCTTCTTCATCATCGCCGTGCAGGTCTTCATCACGCTGATCGAGTTCAAGCTGGTGACGCTGGCCGGCTTCGTCCTGCTGCCCTTCGCCTTCTTCAACAAGACCGCCTTCATGGCCGAGAAGGTGCTGGGCCATGTCGTCTCGACCGGCATCAAGGTGCTGGTGCTCGCCGTCATCACCGGCATCGGCACCACCCTGTTCAGCCAGTTCACCGGCGCAGCGCTCGGCCCCGCGCCCGACATCAATCAGGTCATGGCCATCGCGCTCGCCGCGCTGTCGCTCCTCGGCCTGTCGATCTTCGGCCCTTCGATCGCCAACGGCATCGTCTCGGGCGGCCCGCAACTCGGCGCGGGTGCGGCGGCCGGCACCGCGCTGGCCGCAGGCGGCGCGCTGGTCGGCGGCGCGGCCGCGGCTCGCCTTGGCGTCGGGGCCGCCGGTTCCGCCCTCGGCGCGGCCGGCCGGATGACCGGCGCCGCCGCGCGTGGCGGCGCGCAGATGGCGGGCGGTGCGACCAGCGCTTATAGCCTCGGCTCGCTGGGCAAGAGCGGCGCGGGCGCTGTCGCGGGCGGCATGGCCGCTGTCGGTCAGGCGGCGGCGGGAAGCGCGGTGAGCGCCGTCCTCTCGCCCTTGCGCAAGGCGGCCGCCAAGGGCGGCGCGGCGATGAAGGCCAATTTCCGCTCGGGCGCCCGCGCCGGGTTCACCGCCACGGGCGGCACGATCACCGGCGGACCCGAAGCCGCCACCCCGGCCGCCGCGACCGCTGAAGGCTCCGGGGCGGCCGGCACGTCGGCCCAGCCCGCATGGGCGGCCGCGATGAAACGCCGCCAGGCCGTCAGCCACGGCGCGACCGTCCTCGCCCACACCATGAAGGCCGGCGACAGCCACGGCGGCGGAGCCGGTCCCGACATCAAAGAGAAGGACTGACCCTCCATGTTCCGACGCCCCACCATCCGCTACGACCAGCCCCCCGAACCCACCACGCCCTATCAGCGCGCCGCGCAGGTCTGGGACGACCGCATCGGCTCGGCGCGCGTGCAGGCGAAGAACTGGCGCCTCGCCTTCTTCGGCGCGCTGGCCCTCTCGGGCGGGCTCACCGCTGGGCTCGTCTGGCAATCCGCCCGCGGCCATATCGTGCCCTGGGTGGTGCAGCTCGATCGGCTGGGCGAGGCCCAGGCCGTCGCGCCCGCCGAAGCCGGCTACCGTCCGACCGACCCGCAGATCGCGTTCCATCTCGCCCGCTTCATCGAACAGGTCCGGGCGATCCCGGCCGATCCGGTGATCGTGCGCCAGAACTGGTTGCGCGCCTACGACTTCACGACCGACAAGGGGGCGATGGCGCTCAACGACTATGCCCGCGCCAACGACCCATTCACACAGGTCGGCAAGGTTCAGGTCGCGGTGGACGTCTCCAGTGTGATCCGGGCCTCGCCCGACAGCTTCCGCGTCGCCTGGACCGAGCGCCGCTATCAGGACGGGAGCCTCGCCGCCACCGAACGCTGGTCGGCCATCCTCACGGTCGTCGTGCAACCGCCGCGCACGCCCGACGCGCTGCGCAAGAACCCGCTCGGCGTGTTCGTCAACGCCCTCAACTGGTCCAAGGAGCTGTCGCAATGACCGGCATACCCATCCGCCGCGCGGCCACGGCCGCGCTGCTCGTCTCCGCTGCCGCGCTCGCCGGCTGCGCTACCACGTCCGCGAAGCCACCGGCCATCGCCTATGACGATCCGCCGCGCGAGATCGCGGCGACGCCGGCCGCACAGCCGCCGCGCGCCGTCGAGGTGGTGACGATCCCCGAACCGCTGCCTCTGCCCGGCCAGTTGAAGCCGCTCGCGACCGGCACGGCGACGTCCGAGCACGCCGATCCGCGCCGCCGCGTCGGGGCGGCCAATGCCGCCGCCCGCGTCCAGCCCACCCGCGACGGCTATGTGAACGCCATCCAGCAATATCCGTGGTCGGACGGCGCGCTCTATCAGGTCTATGCCGCGCCCGGCCAGGTGACGGACATCGCGCTTCAGGAAGGGGAGCAGCTTGTGGGACCGGGGCCGGTCGCGGCCGGCGATACCGTGCGCTGGATTATCGGCGACACGGTGAGCGGCAGCGGCCTCACGGCCCGCGTGCATATCCTGACGAAGCCCACACGGCCCGACATTTACACCAACCTCGTCATCAATACCGACCGGCGCACCTATCACATCGAACTGCGCGCGACGGCCTCGACCTACATGGCGTCGGTCTCCTGGACCTACCCGCAGGACGCGCTGATCGCCCTGCGCGGTGCTAATGCCGCCGCTGCCGCCTCGGCCCCCGTCGCCGCCGGCATCGACCTCGCGGCGCTCAATTTCCGCTACCAGATCGAGGGCGACCGCGTGCCGTGGAAGCCCGTTCGCGCCTTCGACGATTCCGCGCAGGTCTTCATCGAGTTTCCGGCCGGGATCTCGCAGGGCGAGATGCCGCCGCTGTTCGTGACCGGCCCGGCCGGCGACGCCGAGCTGGTCAATTACCGCGTGCAGGGCCGCTACATGGTGGTGGACCGGCTGTTCGCCGCCGCCGAGCTGCGCCTGGGCGACCGGCGCAGCGAGCAGCGCGTCCGCATCGTGCGTGACGATGCGGAATCGCGCCGCAGGGGGCGGCCGTGACCGATCCGGCCGACACTTCCCCGCCCGAGGCGGCCGCACCGCAGACGCCGCGCGCCGACCCGCAAGCCTTCCAGCTTCGCGGCGATCCGCCGCGCGTCATGCGGCTCTCGCGCAAGGCGCTCGCCGTGATGGGCGTCGTGGCCGGTCTCGGCATCGGCGGCTCGCTGATCTACGCGCTCAAGCCGCCGGGCGAGAAGGAGACCAAGGAACTCTACAGCACCGACAGCCGCGCCACGGCCGAGACGATCAATTCAGGGCCGAAGGACTATGGCCAGGTTCCGAAACTTGGGGCGCCGCTTCCCGGCGACCTCGGCGGCCCGATCGTCTCCGCCCAGCAGCGCGGGGAGAATGTCCCTGTCCCGCCGGTCGGCGGACAGCCCGATCCGAGAGCGCAGGCCGCAGAAGCCGCCCGTCAGCGCATCAGCCAGGAACGCGACCCGGCGCGCACGAGCGGCGTGTTCCTCGGCGGCGGAAGCGCCGGAGCCGCCGCGATGCCGTCCGTGCCGAATCTCGCAATGGCAGCGCCGGACACCGCCGCGCCGCAGCCTGCGGCGCAGCCCAATGACACGGCGCCGCGGGGTGACCAGGCCGGAAAGCGGGCTTTCATGGCGCAGGCATCCAATGCGCGCACGGCGAGCGTCGAGCGCCTGACCGCGCCGGCCTCGCCCAACATTGTGCAGGCCGGCAGCATCATCCCCGCCGCGCTCATCACCGGCATCCGTTCCGACCTTCCGGGGCAAATCACCGCCCAGGTGACGGCCAATGTCTATGACAGCCCTACCGGCCGCGTCCTGCTCATCCCGCAGGGTGCGCGGCTGATCGGCGAATATGACAGCGAGATCGCCGCCGGACAGACCCGCGTGCTGCTCGCCTGGGATCGCCTCATCATGCCGGACAGCCGCTCGATCGTTCTCGAGCGCCAGCCCGGCGCCGATGCGGCCGGCTATGCTGGCCTACAGGATCGCGTGAACCAGCATTGGGGCAATCTGCTCAAAGCCGCCGCCGTCTCGACGCTGCTCGGCGTCGGCGCCGAGCTGGGCGCGGACAGCGAGGACGACCTGACCCGCGCGCTGCGCCGCGGCTCGCAGGACACCATCAACCAGGCCGGCCAGCAGATCGTGCGTCGGCAGCTCAATGTGCAGCCGACGCTCACCATCCGACCGGGGCATCCGTTGCGCGTGGTTCTGACCCGAGACCTTATATTGGAGCCGATCGGAGGCGCACGATGAGCAAGTTGAAGCTGGGGCCGCTGGCCGACGACCGGCCGGTCAAGCTCTCCGTGGAGCTGCCCGCCGCCGTGCATCGCGACTTGCAAGCCTATGCCGCCGCGCTCGCGGCCGAGACCGGGGGATCGCCCGTCCCGCCCGACAAGCTGGTCGCGCCGATGCTCACCCGGTTCATGGAAACCGACCGGGCCTTTCGCCGGCACCGCGCGCAGGAGAAGTGAACGCGCCGCCTGCCGTTAGTTGCCCATGAATTTCTTGAAGCGTTCTCGGCCTTCCGCTTCGATCACGGCCTGTTCGGCGTTGGCGCACTCGTCGTCGCGCGCCGCTCCTTCCGCGCATTGCGCCACGACCTGCCGCGCTTCATCGAGATGCGCCGCGAAATATTGCGTCCCGCGCGGCTCAGCCGGTGTCGGCGTGGCGGCCGGCGGGCCGGCGACGATCACCGTCCGCTCGACGGGGACGATCACCGGACGAAGGACGAAGCCCGCCCCGAACCCGATGATGAGCGTGACCAGCACGATGATGAGTGTCTTTCCTTGCGTCATGACGGCTAATTTCCCGCTTGCTGAGAGAGTGGCTGCGGCACAGGCACGGACGGCATCGAATAGCGGGCGGTGACGAACTCAAGGAACCGGCGCAGCACCGGATTCTCATTGTCGTCGCGCCAATAGCCCGAGAAGCCGATGCGCGTGTGCCCGTTGGTCTCGTGGACCTCGCGGAAGACCACGCCTGGGACGTGGATGCCGAGCGCCGATTCCGCGACGATCGAGATATGCCCGCCGAGTGCGATGACGCTCAGCGCGGTATCCCGCCTGATGTCGTCCATGTCGATCTCTGGCGAATAGCCCGGCATCCCCAGCTTGCCCAAGAGCATGTTGCGCGTCTCGGGACCGGGATCTCGCTCGGTGAGCAAGAACCGCTCGCCCGTCAGGTCGGTCCAGTGGATGCGTTCGCGCGTCGCAAGCGAATGGCTTTCAGGCATCGCCACCAGGACGCGCTCGCTCCAGAAGGAGCGGCTCATCAGGCCAGGATAAGGCGTGTCGCCGATCATGATGGCGATGTCGAGCAGCCCGTTCTCGATGCCGGCCAGCAGCATGTCACGGTCGCGCTCGAACCCGCGCAGCTTCACGTCGCGATGGCGCTCGCCGAACTCGCTCAGCGTCGCGCGCAGGTTGCCGGCCGAGAGGGAGGTGTAGAAGCCGACCGCCAGCTTGCCGGCATAGCCGTTCGTCGTGGCGCTGACCCAGGCGTCCAGCTCGTCCCATTCCTTTATGATGCGCTTGGCGACGCGCAGATAGGTCGCGCCGTTAGCCGTTAGCGTCGCGCCGCGCGTCTTGCGGTCGAACAGCACCATGCCCAGCCGCTTCTCGGTTTCGAGGATGTAACGGCTCAACGTCGGCTGCTTGATATTGAGGTTGCGTGCCGCCCGGCTGAAGCTGCCCGCCTCGGCCGCCGCAACGAGGTAGCGAAGTTGACGGAGTTCGATCACTCGCTACCTCTTCAGGATAGTATCGAGCGGTATGCAGCCATGATTGGAGGTGATGCTGCGGATATTGCGTGAGCGAAGCGGCACTATGTTCTTCTACGTCGTCCACGATGGATTACTAAGTGCCGCTCTTAAACCGCTCAATTACCAGTGCGATGCCTTGTCCCCCGCCAATGCACATCGTGATCAAGCCATACCGACCTTCGGATCGTTCGAGTTCATGAATCGCTTTCACGACGAGAATCGCACCGGTGGCGCCGATCGGATGCCCAAGCGAAATGCCCGAACCGTTGACGTTGGTCTTCTCCGGATCAAATTCCAGTTCGCGCGCAACCGCGCAGGCTTGAGCCGCGAACGCTTCGTTCGCTTCGATGACATCGATCTCCTCAAACCCGATGCCCGCGCGCTCAAGCGCGATCGGAACGGCTTTCACGGGGCCTAGCCCCATCACGGATGGATCGACTCCGGCATGCCCCCACCCCAGGATGCGGGCGCGCGGAACCAGTCCCTTGGCGGCGGCTGCCGCCGCCGTGGCGAGAACCAGGGCGGCGGCGCCATCGTTGACCCCAGAGGCATTGCCGGCCGTTACCGTTCCTTCCTTCTGGAAGGCCGGGCGCAGCTTGGTGAGGCCTTCGGCCGTTGTATCGCCACGAACATGCTCATCCGTGTCGAAGACGATCACACCTTTGCGGGTCGAAACTTCAACCGGCACGATCTGCTCGTTGAATCGGCCTTCCGCAATGGCTCGGGCCGCGCGCCTCTGACTCTCCAGTGCGAGGGCATCCTGATCCTCGCGACTGATCTTGCACTGTGCGGCAATATTCTCCGCCGTCACCCCCATATGATAACCGTCCAGCGGATCGCTCAAGGTTGTGGTGAGCGCATCGACCATCTCGATCGGTCCCATCTTCTGACCGAACCGGGCGGATGCCACGAGATGGGGCGCGCGACTCATGTTCTCGGCGCCGCCCGCGACCACTAATTCAGCCTCGCCAAGACGCAATGTCTGTGCCGCGGAAATGATGGCTTGAACACCCGATCCACAAAGCCGATTCATGGTAAGCGCCGGCGCAGACACAGGGATGTCCGCACCGAGCGCGGCCACTCTTGCGAGATACGCATCCTGAGCGATCGTTGGGATAACCTGTCCCATGAAGACGTGATCGACATCGGCAGGCTCGATCCCGGCCCGCGCCATGGCTTCGGCGATAACAATGCTGCCGAGCTTTGCGGGTGGAACGTCTTTGAGCGCTCCGCCGAAGGTGCCGATCGCCGTTCGGACGCCGGACAAGATCAGAATATCATCGCTCATTTCCGTTCCTCAATGTTGAAGCCGGCCTTGCCGGACACACCGCTTCCCTCCCTGCCGGAAAGCATCGAAGAGTCTTGCCTGGCCTTCCATCCGCCACGCTGCGAGCCAAGCGTATTTCTGTTCGATTATCGCCGCTTCACACGCATCGCTTGGCTTGCGTCCAGGCAAGCGCCGCGAGTTCAGGTAATACCGCAACCCGTTCGCGAGCCTGGGCGGATGCTGCGGTCCCCCGGATCACGCGCCCCTTGATCCCATGAAAGATCGCTGCCAGGCGGAAAAAATTAAATGCGATATAGAAGTCGTAGCCGGGCATGGCTCCCAGGCCGCGTCTGCGGCAATAGGCCGCAAGATAGTCTTGCTCGTCAGGAATACCGAGCGCTGCGAGATCGGCATTCGCAAGCCCCGCGACGATATGTGGGGGCATGCGATACATCATCGCATGATAGGCGAAGTCTGCGCCCGGATGGCCAAGCGTTGACAACTCCCAGTCCAGCACGGCGAGCACGCGCGGCTCACTGGGATGGAAGATCATATTGTCGCATCGAAAGTCGCCATGGACGATGCTGGTCTCATCCCCGGCCGGGATGTTTGCCGGCAGCCAATCGACCAGAAGGTCCATGTTCGGGTCGCGCCCGGCCGCCTCATCTTCCAGATATTGCCTGGACCAGCGCGCGATCTGCCGCTCGAAATAATTGCCGGGCCTGCCATAATCGCCCAGGCCGACAGCCTGATAGTCGACATTGTGGAGGGCGGCGATCGTGGCGTTCATGGCATCGAAATAAAGGGCGCGCTCGGACCTTGGCACGTCGGGGAAGGTCGCGTCCCAGAAAATGCGGCCTTCGACCATCTCCATGACGTAGAACCAGGTGCCGATCACCGCATCCTCTGTGCATAGCCCATAAACATGGGCCACTGGAAAGCCCGCCCTGGCAAGCCCGGTCAGCACCTTGGCCTCCCGTTCGATGGCATGCGCGCCCTTCAGGAGCTGGCCCGGTGGCTTGCGCCGCAGGACATAGGATCGGTCAGGCGTCACCAGCTTGTAGGTCGGATTGGACTGCCCGCCCTTGAACTGTTCGACATGAAGCGGTCCGGCATAGCCGTCGACATTCGTCCGCATCCAGAGGTCGAGCGCATCGATATCGAAACCATAGCCCTCGCGAACGGGAGCCGTGCCGACATTGCCATCCTGCGCAACCGTCATGCCTGAGCCGCCTTCCAGTCGCGCTTGATCTTCTTGGCGAGCGACCATTTATGAACCTCGGTCGGACCGTCGTAGATGCGGAAGGCGCGGATTTCGCGGAAGGCCTGCTCGACGATGGTGTCGCCGCTGACGCCATTGCCGCCCATCACCTGCACGCAGCGATCCGCTACCCGGAACAGGGCGTCCGCCACGGCCGCCTTCGTCATCGAGCTTTCCACCGTGGCCAGCGACCCCGTGTCGAGTACCCCGGCGCACCAGTCGATCATCAATTCGGCCTGCTTCAGTTCGATGAGGTTGTCGGCCAGCATGAAGCCCACGCCTTCATGGTCGACAAGCGGTTTGCCGAATGCATGGCGCCGATTGGCATAGTCGGTGGCGATCTCATGGGCGCGTGTCGCTACGCCATGCCAGCGCATGCAGTGCGAGAGGCGCGCGGGCGAGAGACGCACCTGGGCATATTTGAAGCCTTCGCCCGAAGCTCCCAGCATCTGGTCGGCAGGGACACGCAAGTCGACAAGATCGATCTCGGCATGCCCTCCCGGCATCGAACTGTCGATCGTATCGAGCACGCGCGCGATTCGGATGGCGGGATCGGGCAGCTCCACCAGGAACATGCAGGCGCCGTCGTCCGACTTCGCCATGACGATGCCGACCTTGGCGCCCTGCGCGCCGGTGATGAACTTCTTGCGCCCGTTGATGACCCAGTGATTGCCATCGAGCCGGCAGGTCGTCCGCATCATCGAAGGATCGGAGCCAGCGCCATCCTCCTCGGCCGGTTCGGTCATGAAAAAGGCCGATCGCGCTTCACCCCTGACAAGCGGTTCTAGGAAGCGCGATTTCTGCTCGGGGCTCGCGACCTTGCCCAGCAGATACATGTTGCCCTCGTCTGGGGCGGCCGTGTTGCAGGCAAGCGGTCCAAGCGGCGACAGGCCCGTCTTGCGCAGGACGATCGCTGTCTCGCCCTGTGTCAGATGCGAGCCGTCCGCCAGGATATGCGGCGTCAGCACCCCGGCCTCCCGCGCCTTCCCGCGCATCTCCATCACAAGCTCGTCGGTCGGCCCATGATGGTCCCGGCGGCTATCCTTCTCATAGGGGATCACCACCTCGCGGACGAATGTTTCCACCCGCGCGGCCATGGCGTGCGCTCTATCCGTCATGCCTCGAAACTCGCTTCGGTTTTGGCGCGGACTTCCTCGATCGTCACGCCAGGAGCGAGTTCGATCAGGCGGAAGGCGACGTTACGGGATTTGCGGTCGAACACCGCCAGATCAGTAATCAGCATATCGACGACATTGGCGCCGGTCAGCGGCAGGGTGCAGTGGGTGCGAAACTTGGGACTGCCGCTTTTCGACACATGATCCATCAGCACGATGATGCGCCGGACGCCGGCCACAAGGTCCATGGCACCGCCCGGTCCCTTGATCATCTGACCGGGGATCATCCAGTTTGCCAGATCGCCATTCTCGGCCACTTCCATAGCGCCCAGCACCGACAGGTCGATATGGCCCCCGCGAATCATTGCGAAGCTGTCGGCTGAAGAAACATAGCTGGTCCGGTCCAGCTCGGTGATCGTCTGCTTGCCCGCGTTGATGATGTCCGGGTCCACCTCCCGCTCGGTCGGGAATGGACCGAGCCCCAAGATGCCATTCTCCGATTGAAGGGTGACATCGACGCCGGGCGGAATGAAATTGCCGACCAGCGTCGGTATCCCGATGCCTAGATTGGCGGTGAAGCCGTCGTGCATCTCGAGCGCCGCGCGGGCAGCCATTTGATCGCGGGTCCAGCCCTTTACGGACGTGTCGGTCGCCATCACGCCGCCTCCGCCCTGATCGTGCGCCGTTCGATGCGCTTTTCGTTGCTGGTTGCGCGAATGAAGCGTTGGACAAAGACGGCCGGCGTATGGATGCTGTCCGGGTCAAGGCTGCCCGCTGGCACCAGTATTTCCGCCTCGGCCACCGTCACCTGTCCGCATGTCGCGACCATCGGATTAAAGTTCCGGGCGGATTTGCGGTAGACGAGGTTGCCGTAGGGATCGGCCTTCCAGGCTTTCACCAGGGCCAGATCGGCGACGATCCCGGTTTCCATCACATAATCGCTATCGCCAAAGCGACGCACTTCCTTGCCTTCGGCAATCATCGTGCCGACGCCGGTGCGTGTGTAGAAAGCCGGGATGCCCGCGCCTCCCGCCCGCATCCGCTCGGCCAAGGTGCCTTGCGGATTGAACTCCACCTCCAGCTCTCCGGCCAGAAACTGGCGCTCGAATTCCTTGTTCTCGCCGACATAGCTGGAGATCATTTTGCGAACCCGCTTCTCGGCGAGGAGGATGCCAAGGCCGAAATCGTCGACGCCCGCATTGTTCGACACCAATGTCAGGTCACGCACGCCGCTTTCTAGCACTGCATAGATCAAGGTCTCGGGAATGCCGCAAAGCCCAAAGCCACCCGCCGCGATCGTCATCCCGTCGAACAAGAGCCCTTCAAGGGCGATGTTCGCATCCACCTGGAGCTTTTCAGCCATCTGCTTCTCCTTCATTTTACAGGCTGCTAACGAGATGTCCCCCGTCCACGGCGATCACCGCGCCTGTCATGAACCGCGAGCCATCCGAGGCAAGCAGGAGCAGCGGTCCGTCCAGATCCTCCAATTGGCCCAGGCGTCGCTGGGGCACCCTGCGAATCAACGCACGCCCCGCGTCCGTTTCCCAGAAGGCCCGGTTGAGTTCCGTGTCGAGATAGCCGGGCGCGAGGGCGTTCACTCGGATGCCATGACGCGCCAGTTCGAGCGCCATCACCTTGGTCATCTGCACCACGCCGGCCTTGGAAACCGCATAGGGAAGCACGGCTCCCGCCTGCCGCAAGCCAAGAATGGAGGCGATATTGATGATCGATCCGCCTCCGCGCGCCTTCATGGCCCGTCCGGCGGCCTGCGCGACCAGGAACATGCCCTTGAGATTGGTATCGATCACCGCATCCCAATCGGCTTCGGTCTGGTCGAGCGCGGGGCCATCGCGGACGATCCCCGCATTGTTCACCAATATGTCGATATCGGCCATGGCAGCGGGGAGCGCGTCAAGCGACGCAGCGTCGGTGACGTCGAGCGTCACGACTTTCGCGCTTCCGCCGAGGCGTGCGATGCGTTCAGCAACATCCGCCAGAGCCTCCTTCCGCCGCGCCGCAAGTGTCACCGCGGCACCTGCTTCGGCAAGGATCATCGCGAAATGCGCGCCAAGCCCGCTGGACGCGCCCGTCACCAGCGCGTGCTTGCCGGCCAGCGAAAAAAGTGGAGTGATTCCGTCAGCCATTAAGCACCATATCCTCAAGTATCTGTCCGCCGATCGCCTCGTTGACGATGTCGCCAGCCAATCCCTGCTCACTTCCGGAGATGAGAATGAGGCTCGCGCCCGGTTCGGACACGCTTTCGCAGATTGCGGCGGCCAGCGCTGCGACCGTATGAATATTCTGTCCCGCATCATTGTCGCGGCAGATGCGGATCACACTGCGCTCACGATCGGGCCGCGATCCGTGCAGCAGCGCATAATGCTCCCGTGCCCCTTCCTGCTCGCGATAGATCCGCAATTGAATCGAGGCGTTCGCCCCCACGAAGCGAGGCGCATCGTCACGGTGAACCAGGCGGGTCCGCGCACATTGCGCAGCGAGCAGCGTTCCGATATCGACGGCCTCAAGCGACTGCATCCAGCCCAGACCGGGCATGTCGGCCAAAGTCGCGACTTCCCCATCATCCCGCAATATCCGGCACAGTACGGCTGCAAAGCCCCGGTTCGCCAACCGCACAAGCTCGATCGCCGCCTCGGTGGCGCCGCAGCGGCCGATCAAGCCATTCTCATGGCCGATAATGGGGAATACGTGACCGGGACTGACAATGTCATGAGGGCCGGCGCCGACCGCAGCCGCCACAGACATCGTTCTCGCACGATCATCCGCCGATATACCCGTCGAAACACCGCTGCGGGCCTCGATAGATCGGGCAAAGCCGGGACAGCGGGGATTATTGTCCACCGCTCCTGCCATGGCCGTCAGGCCGATCTGGCGCGCCTGCTCCGGTGCGATCGGCATGCAGATAAGGCCCCGACCATTGCGAGCCATGAAGTTCACGACATGGGCGTCGACGTCGCGCGCCGCAGCAATCAGGCTGATTGGAGCATCACCGGAGATACCTTCAGCCAGAATCGCAACACCTCCCGCCGCGATGGCCGTGACGGCCGCGTCGGCGTCGAAGGTGGGGACGGACACAAGCGACGGACGCACACGCCGGCGCAACGGTGACGATACATGGTCGGGATCGAAATGAGGCTGGGTCGCCATGGTGGATTCCTTAAGCCGCGGTCGCCAACGCGGAGTGCGCAGCAACGAATTCCAGCAATTGCTCGGCCATCGCATCGAACGTCCGGGCGAGTTCGGGCGAAAGACATTCTCCATCGGGCGCAAAGACCGGCTCGATCGTATTGATCGCAACGCCCAATGGCGTCGGCCAGCCCCGCAGAGCATGGACAACGGCTCGCAGCGCTCCCAGCGTCGCTACCGCGCCCTGCCAGCCCGCCCCCGTGGCAACACAGCCAACGGGCCGACCATCGAAATAGCAGCGCGCGTCGCCGCGCATGTCTTCCGTATAGTCGAGCGCGTTCTTCACCAGCCCTGAAATGCCGCCATGATAGCCAGGCGATCCGATCAGGATCGCGTCCGCGCGCCGCAATGAATCGACCAGGAACCGCGCCCGTTCGGTCCGCTCCACCCGCTCCGGCGCATAAGCCGGCAGGTCGAGATCCGCGCCACTGATCAGAACAGTATCCGCGCCCAGCGCGACACACCGACGCAGAACCAACTTCAAGGCCTTTTCGGTCGAGCTATGTTCTCTGAGAGTGCCTCCGACCGCAACAACAACGGGCCGACGGACCCCAAGCGACACCTTCATCACATCCCTCCAGCCGGTTTGACCGGACTTGCCTAAATCTTTAACGTGTTTCATGTTCTTGATCGAGGTCGCGCCAGAAGTCAACCATCGAATGGGTTTGCATGTTCAGCATTTAGAAATGTAACATGTTATGGTTTTAAGGAGAGAGAAATGAACGGTCTGGCATTACCCAAGCGCATGCGTGCGGCAGTTTATAACGGTCCCCATGATATCACTCTGGAGGAGGTGGAAACGCCTCGTCCAGGAGCAGCGGACATTCTCATTCAGGTGGTCACCTGCGGAATCTGCGGGTCCGACGTCCATAGCTATAAAACCGGGCTCTACGTCCAGCGTGGCCAGATAATGGGCCATGAATTCATGGGCCGGGTCGTGGCCGTCGGCGAGGACGTGAAGGGAATCGGACTCGGCGATCGCGTCACCGGTTTCTCTGCCGGGGTCTGCGGTCGCTGCCGCGCCTGCGACGATGGCGGGCACATTCTCTGTGCCGATCTGTTCGAAAATTCGACGGGCTATGGCCGCCCCGGCGCATTCGCCGACTATGTGCGGATCGAGAACGCCGCACCTGGCGTCAACGTCCACCGCTTACCCGATCATCTGCCGGACATCATAGCCGCCACCGTCGAGCCTGTCTCGATCGGTATCACGGCCGTTGCGAAGTCGGGCGTCAAGCGTGGCGACAAGGTGGTCGTGCTGGGCGGCGGCATGATCGGCAACGCCTGCCTGCAAGCCGCGCGGCGCGTCGGCGCCGAAGCGGTGATGGTAGAGGTTTCGCCACGTCGCCTGGCACTTGCCGAGGAAAGCGGCGCCGACGGCATATTCGATGCGCGCACGGGCGATGCGCTGGAATGGGTCATGGATCGTTTCGGCGTAAGCCGCTATCATTTCGGACGTGGCGGATCAGCCGATGTCGTGTTCGAGGCGGCGGGTAATCCCATCACAATTCGCCAGTCGCTCGAAATGGTCAGGCCCGGCGGCACCATTTGCATCGTCGGCTTGCCTGAGGAAGCCGCGCCTATCGACACGACCAAGATCGTTCATAAACTGCCGACCATCATCGGGTCTCTCGGTGGTGACTTCACGCAAGCGATTGCGGCGCTGGCGGCAGAGGAAATCCGTACCGACCATCTTGTCAGCCATCGGTTCCCGCTGGAGGAGAGCCGCAGGGCGTTCGATACCCAGCTCGATGCACTCGACAGCTTCAAGGTCATGATCCACGGCTGACCAAAAACCGTAAAGAGGGGGGCGGCACGTCGAGTGCCGCCCCCCTCTTTCCTCGGATTTCCGCTATTAGAAGTCCAGCGGTTCGGCAGCGCCAGCAGAGCCGCCGCCGTCACAATGAACGATCTGGCCATTGACGAACACAGCGTCATCGGAGGCAAAGAACACGACCATGCCCGCGATGTCGGCGGGGGTGCCGGCGCGATCGAACGGGGTCGTGCGGCGATAGATGCGGTCGGCATCCGGGACATTCTGCTTGATCTGCTCGGTCATGATCAGGCCGGGCAGAATGCAATTGCTGCGAACATTTGCGCGACCATATTGCACCGCAAGATATTTGGTGAGCGTGATGACGCCGCCCTTGGTGGTGCCATAGGCGATGAGGGTCGGCGCCCCTGCCTCTCCCGAACCGGAGGACATGTTGATGATGGAACCACCACCTTGGTCGATCATGATCGGCAGGACCGCCTTGCAAGCGATGAACATGCTCCGCAAGTTGATGGAGTAGCTCAGGTCCAGCGTCTCCACCGAGGTTTCGAGCAGACTGGTATCACGCGACCACGCTTCGGCCGTCATCGCCACATTATTATGCAATATGTCGATGCGGCCGAATTGATCCTTGGCGGTCGCGATGAGTTTATTGATCGAGTCTTCGTCGGTAGCATCGAACTGCACAGCCAGCGCCTGGCCATTGCCGATGCGGTGGGCGACCTGCTCCGCACCAGCGATATTACGATCCGCAATGACGACCTTCGCGCCTTCCTGACCAAGGCGCTCGGCCGTTCCAGCGCCAATGCCCGCCGCGCCCCCGGTTACGATCGCGACCTTCCCGTCCAATCTTCCCATTACCCTCTCCTTCCTTACGTTGACCGTTCAGGCCGGGACGTGCTCGAATATTTCCTCGACCACGAGAAGCTGCATCTCCGGCGCGGTGGCGTCGGTCTGGGTGAGATCGGGCGCGGACTTGCCAAGCGCGGCTACAGCCGTCTCGACGTCGTCAAGCTCATAGAGCGCGAGATATTGGAACTGCGGATCGCCGCCTAGTTGGCTGGCGCTCGCCTTGAAGCGCTTGGCGCTCCTGAAACCCGGCAACGCCACCACTTCCGGCAAATGCGTGCCGTTATACCATTCATTATAAGCCTGTTCTTGCTCCGCCGAGACCGGATTAGTGAACGCAATCAGATATTTCGTAGTCATACATGCTCTCCTTCTATGTTATTGCGCGGTGGCACCGCCATCGACCGGCAGAATAACCCCGGTGACATAAGAGGCATCCTCCGAAGCCAACGCCAGCGTCATCCGCGCGATCTCCGCCGGCTGCGCGATGCGTCCCAACGGGATTGGATGCAGCTCCCTGTTTTCCGCGGCCAGCTGCTCCACCACGCCCGCGATCATCGGCGTGTCAACGCCGCCGGGACAGATGCAGTTGACGCGAATTCCCTTGGGCGCCCAGTCTCGCGCAAGAACGCGGGTCAGCGCGACGATCCCGCCTTTGGAGGCGGTGTAAGCGTCCGCGCCGGGCATCGCGACCAATGCGTTGATCGAAGCGATATTGACAATGGCGCCGCCGCCCTGGGCAGCCATGATGGGCAGCACATGCTTGCAGCCCATCGCGACCCCTTTGAGATTGATCGCCAGAATGGCATCCCATGCCTCTTCCGGGGTATCGACAACACTTGCCATCCTGAAGCGTCCGCTCTCGGAATAGCCGACGCCTGCATTGTTGACGAGGATGTCGAGCCGGCCAGCGGGTTGCGCCGCAGCCGCAATCATCTGTTTGACTTCCGCCTCGCGCGATACGTCCACAGCGATCGCGCGCGCGCCAATTTCGTCGGCCACGGCACGGGCGGCATCTGCGTTCCAGTCGGCAACCGCGACATCTGCGCCTTCCGCGGCAAACAGGCGACAAGTCTCCGCACCCTGCCCCGAGCCGCCCCCGGTAACGAGCACGACCTTACCTTGGAAGCGGCTCATTTAGCATCGCCTAGGAAAGACATGACCGCCCCCACGGTGTCCTGGGTATATTCAAGGACCATCCCGTGCCCGCCACGCGGAAGGATCTGCAGTTTCGCCTCTGGGATCAGCGCCGCCATCTCGACCGATTGCGCCGGAGGCGTGAGCGTATCCTCCGCCCCGATCAGTATCAGCGTGGGCGTCGCAACCTTGGGCAGGTCGCCGCGGCTGTCATAACGCCGCAATCCATGCGCCTGCGCTTCAAATCCTTCGGTCGTGACGGGCGTCGGATCTTGCTCGACTCCAACGCGGGCAGCCGCTTCCACAAAGTCGTGGTCGAAGAGGAAACGCGGCGTAAAGCCCCATGCCATGCCGATTATCGCCTGGGCGACCGGGGACACATCGCTGCGCTTGAGGGAGAGGAGGCAATCGAGCCAACCTTCCTGAACGGCTGTGTAGGAAGGAAACGCGCTCAACAACACGGCACGGCGCAAAAGATGCCCATGCCGGATCAGCAGCGATTGAAGCACCGATCCGCCAAGTGACCAGCCCACTACATGGACTGGCCCCAGGCCCAGCCCTTCGATCAGGGCGGCCGTGTCATCGCCCATCTGGTCGATGGTGTAAGGCCCTGGCGGCACGTCACTCTGTCCCGTCCCGCGATTATCGAAGGTGATTACCTTGTAGTGCGGGGTCAACAGGGGCTTGACTGTCGCCCACACGCCCGAATGCCCGCCAAGACCACTGATAAGCAGCAGCGGCGGCCCCTCGCCCTCAATCTCATAATGAAGCTTGATGCCGTTGGCGTTAATGGTCGCCATGTTCTACTCCCGAAAACAAGGGCGCCGAACCGGATGACCCGGCCCGGCGCAGGTCAATCAAGCCAGGAAGTCTTCGACGACCTTGAGGAACGCCGCTTCCTGCTCAACCATCGGCAGGTGCCCCGCCGCCGCGATACTCTCGGTCTTCGCGCCGCCAATGCCGGCGGCGAAGGCGTCCGTATAGGAAGCAGGCACAAGACCATCGGCCTCACCCCGCACCACAAGCGTCGGTGCCTTGATATGGCGCAGGCGGCGGTCCAGTCCGCGATCCGGGATGGGCCACATGAACTTGGTTGCCGATCCCAGATTCTTCACCCGGAAAACCGCCAATTCCAGCTTGTCGTTGTCGGTAAAGGCAGACGTCTCTGATCCCGCGCTTGAGGGATCATGCCATTTGGCGCTCGCCATTGCGTCGGCGGGCAGGACGAACGGGTCTGGCGCAGGTTCCGTGTCCAGCCACAGCCCATAGGGCGAAACCAGCACCAGCTTGCGTACCAGATGCGGTGACACGGCCGCGAACTCTGCCGCGAACATACCGCCTAGCGAATGGCCTATGACGTCGACCGGTCCCTGGCCCCAATCCTCGACCAGTTGACGATAGTGCAGGGCGATATCGAGAATATGCTCTAGATCCTCGATCCCGGTAGATTCTCCGTAACCGGGGTGCTCGGGCGCGATCACCTTGTGCTTGCTGGCCAGCTTCTGCAGATAAGGCGCATTGCCGGGATGCTGCTCGAAGCCGTGAAGATAGAGCAGGGGCGCGCCACTGCCACCGCTCCAGCGGCGAATGTCATAGGCGCCGACCTTCGACATGGTCATGGTCATGGTCGTTACTCCTTATTTCGCAAATTCAGGTGCGCGCGCGATGCCCGGCGAAATTGCCGCCACACGCTTCTGGCTGGTTTCCGGAGTCCAATGGTCGGGATATTCGGACCACAGATCACGCAAGGTGGGGATGACGCGCTCACCCATGAGGCGGGTATTTTCAGCAGCCACATCTTCGGCAAGGTCGCCGACATGGCAGCAAGCGATGAGCTGACCGATACGCAGATCCTTGGAAAGCTCACGTAACCGCTGGCTCACGCGCTCGGGAGAACCTGCAATGATGAAGCCCTTTTCATCATATTCCCAAAACGACATTTCCCCGCTCGCCGCACGCGCCTTGTCCTCGGGGGTCAGTTTGCTTTCGCCGACCTTCATCAGGGTGTTTTGCGAGCGCATGGACTTCGCCGTGGAATAGCCGGGAGGCATGGCAAAGTTAGGATCAACCGTATTCGTGCGATAGAAATATCTGACCGCATCATAATATTTGGCTTCCGCTTCCGCATCCGTTTCCGCACAGCAAACGATCTGCGTAAACGCCATGCGGTTCGGATTCATGTCGCCGCCGCGCTTGTCGCAATATTCCCAATAAGCGTCGACGGTCGGCTTGGCCGAATACAGGCCTGAAAAGCTCAAATGCCCGTAACAATAGTTCTCGTCGATCACCAGATCCCAGGTTTCGACGCTGCCCGAGCCAGGAACCCACACGGGAGGACGTTTTTGAACGGGTCGCGGCAGGATGTCGACATAGCGCAGCTTTGTATATTTGCCGTTAAAGGCGAACGGCTCCTGCTCCTCCCAAGCGCGCAGGATGAGGTTGCGCGCCTCATGGAAACGGTCACGCACCTCGATCGGCGGATTACCATAGGCAAAGGCCGAGTCCATCGGCGTACCAAACACGAAGCCGGCAATAAGGCGCCCATCCGAAACGCAGTCCAGATAGGCCATTTCCTCCGCGATCCGGACAGGCGGGTTGTACAGTGCGAGCGAATTACCGATCACCAGGATCGCGGCATTTTCCGTCGTGCTGGCGAGGCTTGCCGCAAGCAGGTTCGGGGAGGGCGTCATCGCGAAACCAGTGGCATGGTGCTCGTTTACGGCAAGCCCGTCGAACCCGACCTTATCGGCTCCCTGCATAAGGCGGATGAACATGCGATACATCTCGCCGCTCTCGCGCGGGTCAAAGAGCGACGGATTGGGCTTGACCCAGTTCAGCTCTCCGCTCTCTACGAAATCCTTCGGAACATTCGGATATGTTACCTCCGCAAACCAATGAAATTTCATGGGACTATCCTTCCTTCAATTAGCAGGCCGCGGCGGCGTCCGTCGCGACGACATTCTCAGTTCATGAGCTTCCCTTGCGCCATCCACGGCGTGATAACGGCATCCAGGCCGCCGTCGCAGCTGATCATCGCGCCGTTGGTGTAGGCGGCCTCATCGCTGGCGAAATAGGCAACGAGCGCGGCTATGTGCTCCGGTCCGCCGAGTTCCGGCACATAAACGGCGTTGAGTGTGGACTTCAGGGTTTCCGGCGCATGTTCGCGAAGCGCCTGCGTGGCGATGGGGCCAGGGCAGATCGTGTTGCAGCGAATGCCCTGACGGCCATATTGTGCGGCGACATAGCGGCTGAAGTTGACGACCGCCGCCTTCGACGACCCATAGGCAACCAACGCACAATCACCACCAAGCCCTGAATCCGAGGCGATATTGACGATCGACCCGTTGCCATTTTTAAGCATGTGCGGGAGCGCATACTTGGTGGCGATGAAATAGCTGCGGACATTGACCGCGAAGGACTGATCCCAAGTCTCGATGGATGTTTCGAGAACGGTGGTATCGGCACCCGTGCCGCCCGTATGGGCCACATTGTTGTTGAGGATGTCCAGCCGGCCGTATCGTTCAATCGCGGTATCTACCATCGCTTTGATGGAAGCCGGATCGAAGGCATCGAGATGGACTGCGGACGCGCCGCCGCCAATCTCATTTGCCACTTGCTCCGCAGCATCCACCGCGATGTCTGCGATCAATACCGTCGCGCCCTCCGACGCCAGCCGCCGCGCCGCCGCGCTGCCCAGACCACCGGCACCTCCGGTAATGATGGCCACTTTTTCTTCGACTCTCCGCATATCACCCTCTCTGGAAATTCTTGGGCGGGGCGCACCGGCGTACGAAGCCGAGCGCCCCCGCCTGATCAGAACCGCGTGCTCAACTGGATGCCGTAAGTGGCGGGCTTGCCGGCGTAGCGGATTACCGCGTCCTGCTGCTTCTCCACCGTGGTCCAGTAATATTTGTTGAAAATGTTCCGGCCAAAAAGACCCACACGCCACTTGCCGTCTGGCGACTTCACCCCGGCCCGCAGATCGACCAGAACATAGGGATTAAGGTCATAATTGCCCTTGCCCCCGGCGATCAGCAGATCGTTGCCGAACGCGGCAGTCGTACGACTGTGATAGTTCACCGCGCCGCCGACATAGGCTTCCATGCTGCTGGAGATCGGGAAGTCATATTGGGCATCGCCGGCCAGTTGCCATTTCGCGGCATAGGGGAAGCTCTCGCCCGCATAGTCGGCAAAGATGCCGCCCGCATTATAGCCGGTATATTCCTTGATCTTGCTGTCGAGATAGGTGCCGGACGCGCTGATGTTCAGGCCGCGCGCCGGCTGCCACACCAGTTCCAGCTCCGCGCCCTGGAGACGTGACTTGGGAATGTTGACGAGTTGCTGGATGCCGCCAAACACCAGATCCTGAAGAAGCACGTAGATTTGCTTGTCGCTATAGTCATAGTAGAAGGCGGCACCATTGAGCTGCATGGTGCGCCCGAATAGCGGCGCCTTGAAGCCGACTTCGTAGGCAAGCAGAGACTCCTGCTTGACTGGAATATTGGAAGTGTATGTCGAAGCGGAGAAGGCTGGTATGCTGCCTGCCTTATAGCCACGGCTTACATTTGCGTAGAGCAAAGTGCTCCCTGGCGTCTTGTAATTCAGTCCCACGCGCCATGAGACATTGTCCTCCCGCAGACGACCAAACGATGGCGCCGGGTTGAAATTTTCGTCCAGGGTCGTGCAGTCACCGGGCGAAACAGGCATGATCGGCGTGGTCTTGGTGCCGATATTGGTGTAGAATTGCTGCGTTCCCAGACTGAGAGCGGCGCCTGAAGCATCCGTCGCTACAGCACAACTCCGGCCATCCCGGTTGGTCTTTGTATAGCGAAGGCCGCCCTGCAAGGTGAGGCTTGGCGTGATCTCCCACTCGGCATTGGCGAAAACGGCGTAGGACTTGATCGTATTGTCACTCAAGCCATTAGACGTCGCAAAGTCCAGGCCCTCCGGCCCGATAAAGCCCAGTTCGCCATTCGGCCCGATCGGGCCAAGGCCGGCGAACACGCCATGCGCGTTGGAAGCGTCCTTCAAATAGTAAGTGAAAAGCTGGTGCACCTTGTGATGGGAATAGTTGCCGCCCAAAATCCACTGAATCGGCCCATTTTCCCCTTCAACGCGTAATTCCTGGCTGAATGCCTCGACGGTTCCGGTACCGTAGCGATCACCTGTCAGGAAAGTATAACCATCATTGTCATAAAAGGCCTTCGTGCTGAACTTCTGGTAGGCCGTGATCGAGACAAGTCTGACATCATTGGTCAAATCATAATTTATCCGGCCAGCCGCCATCCAAAACCAGTCATCGCGCGCATAGTCACGGTCAGGTGTCCAGTCGGCTGCGCGCGGATCAGCAGGCGGCAATGGATAGTTGGCGACCCCCGGGATCACACCAGCGGGCACCTGGGGATCGATCTTGCGCACCTGCGGCGCGATCGTATCGGACTTATCGATCCAGCCAGTGGCGTTGATTTGGACGGACAATCGATCGGTCGGCTCCCAATCAAGCAATGCCCTTCCTTGCCATTGCTCCTGACGGCCTAGCCTGTCATTGCGCGTGTAGCTTTTTTGCCAGTCGCCGCCCTGCACCGTCCGAACGGCGAGCCGCCCTTTCAATGTGCTGCTTAGCGGTCCGCTGACGAACCCGGTCACGTCGAGCGTGTTGAACCGGCCATATTCGGCATCAACGCCCGCCGAGAAATCATTGGTGGGCTTGGCCGCGATATAGTTGAACGCGCCGCCCGTGGAGTTCTGACCATAGAGCGTGCCCTGCGGCCCCTTGAGCACCTCAACCCGCTCCAGATCAAAGATGGCGCCCTTGGTCATGAAGCTGTAGGGCAGCGGGACTTCATCGACATAAACGCTCACTGTCGGACCAGCCGACAGACTCTGATCGACGAAGCCAACGCCGCGCAAAGTGTAGATGGGAACCCCCAGCGCGGTCTCCGCATAGGCGAAGCCTGGAACCGTCTTGACCAGATCGGCCGCCGTCGAAATACCGCGCTCAATCAGGGCATCCCCCGAGATCGCAGCGATCGACATGCCGACATTGTTGATCGACTGAGCGCGCTTTTGCGCTGTGACGACAATCTCTTGAATACCCGGCTGGGCAATCTCATTAGCCTGAGGAGGCGTCGCGGAAACGGGTGCGCTCTGTGCATAAAGTGGCGATGTCGACAATGCCAATGCTAAAAGAGAAATACCACCCGATATAGAAATTCCCATTCTATTCATAACATCTCCTCCCAGTCTTGAGGCCGTAATAATAGAATACCTCGACATTAAGTCATGGATTCCCGGCGTTCAATTCATCCTCACCACTTTTCGTCATGTTGCGACCATCATTATATTTTTGGCATCTACACTTCTTACATGAGTTCGGGATAGGTACATCTCGATCTCAAGGTGCAACCGCAAATCGGCCACGCCAATACCGTAACATGTTGCAGTATTTTTTTCTTAAACACGTTACAGGTTCGGCATACAGCCGCTCGCAGAATGCTGTCAAGCCGGCATCTGGCGATTTTTTCGCGGATCACCGTGGCACTTGCCTTACGGGCGAAGCACACGTTTCATTTTTGCCAAAAACCCCATAAGACCGTGGGATGAACAAGCGAGAAGCCAACAAAAGGGAGCGCCGCGCGCGGGTGATGGCCGCCGCACGGAGCATGATCCACGACGATTCCTTTTCCATGCGCACGCTGGCCGAAAGGGCCGAGGTCAGCGTGGTTACGGCCTACAGCCTCTTCGGATCGCGGCAGAATATCATTTCCGCCATCTATGAGGAGGATCTGGCCGTTTTTGAGGCAGAACTGGAAGCGCTCGGCGTCGACGCGGTCGAACGGATGTTCGCGGCGCTAAGCCTGGCAGCGCAACATTTCGGGGAAAGTCCAGTCTTCAACCAGGCGATGTTTCGCGCCATTTACGGGAGCGCTGATTCAGCATTGAGCGACGGCTTCATCACGCCCCGTATCCGCTCATGGGAAAAGCTCGTCGCAGAGGCGGCGGCGACCGGTCTGCTTGACAGCGACGTCAACGTCAACGCCATGGCCAAGAACATCATCCATATGCTGATCGGCTCGATACTGGATTGGGTCCGGGACAACATCACGCTCGAACAGATGCACGCCGAAGTCGCCTATGGCCTCAGCCTGATCCTGATTCCCGTCGCCACGAAGAAGGCCGTGCCAGGACTGTTCGCTCGCTTCGCCGACCATGATGCGACCTTGAGAAGGTTGACGGAAACGACGGGCGGAACAGCCGATTGAGCGGCCATATTTGTCTCCGTACCGGACTTTCCCGACGACATACCCCTCAACCGGATAGGCAGCATTCCGGCTTGTGCGCATAGCACGGCCTTGCAAGAACGCCCCTGCCTTTCAGGTGGTGAGCCTACGGAGTCTTTTCAGGAAGACGGCGCTCCGTCTTCGCTCCTTGCTCACAAGGCCCTCCCTTCCTCGTCCGCGATTCGTCCCAACAGCGTGCCTTGGTTACTGCCACTGAACAGCGCCATAAACGTCTCCGGGAGGCGATCGAATCCATCCCGCAAATCCTCCCGGTGGGCAAGCAGGCCCTGCTTCGCCCATTCTCCGATCTTCTGCTGCGCCTCCGGAATATCGGCCGAAAAGTCATTCAACAGAAAGCCGTTCAGGCTTATGCTGCCATAAATGATCCGCATCATGTCGAGGGGACGCCCCGCATATGGATCGTCTACATCATAAGTGGCGATCTGGCCGCACAGGACGATGCGTCCATGACGGTTGGTGTGCGCCAGCGCCTGATGAAGGAATTCACCTCCGACATTGTCGAACACGACGTCCACTCCATCGGGGCAAAGCGCCGCAAGGCGATCTGGAACATTCTCGCGCGCATAGTCGATCACTGAAGCAATGCCGCAGTCCTCGCGCAGCCAGCGAGCTTTTTCAGGCGATCCGCACAGGCCCACGACCCGACAGCCCAATATGCGTCCGAATTGTGCCGCCATCGCCCCTACCGATCCGGCAGCGCCGGAAACAAGCAATGTCTCGCCCCTCCTGGCCCGCCCAACGGCGATGACACCAAAATAGGCCGTCAGCGCGTTCATACCGAACAAGCCCATTGCGGTACGCGAAGATATGCCGTCCGGGATAAGTCGGATGCCGCGGTCTTCCGGGCTTACCCATTCATAATCCTGCCAGGTGCCGAGGCCAACGACAAGCGCGCCCACCGGCCAAGCCGGATCGTCAGAAGCCACAATCCGGCTTGCCGCAGGTGCAAGTATAGGATCACCGATCTCGATAGTGGGATAGTAGCTTTCACGCTTGCCGCTTATCCAATTGCGGATGGTAGGCGCGCAAAGCAGCAGTTCGTGCCGCACCAGCAATTTTCCCGGCCCCGGAGACGGCGCCAGCGGCGCCTTGTCCAGCACGAAATCTTCGCGCCGGACTGGCCCTTCCGGGCGGCGCGCCAGCCGCCAGCGACGATTTATCACGTCCATTTTCTCCCTCAAGACCAGGCCCTCCCACTCTAATTATATAACATGGTTCAACTTTAAACCATCAGCCGAGAATCCGCTGTAAATCGCTCTTTATCAGGCATTTGAAAGCCAGATGCACGTCCCACTCAGTCGGCACAACCTAAAGGGGTTGATCCGCCTGCCAAGACTCGATAGTAATCTGTAACGCGTTAAAGTCAAAATATAGCGCGGCATCCCGGTCGCTATGTCCGATCGGGGACGGAGAGGTGCCGATGAGTATGGAAGGCGCAGTGCGTGCGCAGCCTAATGGGCTGGCGCGCGTCGACGGTCGGTTAGCCGGCAAGGTAGCCGTCATCACCGGTGGAGCGAGTGGTATCGGTCAGGCGTGCGCGGTGCGTTTCGCCCGCGAGGGCGCCGCCATTGTCATTGCCGACCTTGCTGACGCACGTCGAACCGTTGCTCTTGTCGAAGAAATCGGTGGCACAGCCCTTGCCATTTCAACCGACACCACAAACGCCGAGCAATGCGAGGCGTTGATCGATCAGGCAGCGGAAGCTTTTGGCCCGGTCAATATCATTGTCGCCTCCGCCGGCATCGCGACGGCCGCTGGCCGCAGCAACGTGCAGAGCCGCGCCGCGTCACCGGGCGCCAGCGACGTGGTCACGCTCGCGGCAGCCGATTTCCGCCGCGTCATCGATGTCAATGTCACGGGCGTGATGCAGACCGCGCGCGCCGGCGCGCGCCAGATGCTGCGCCAGGGCTCGGGCGGCACGATCATCTTCGTCGCTTCGACCGCGGGCCGCATACCTCTGGCCGGCGCCGCACCCTATTGCGTATCCAAAGCCGGCGTCTGGATGCTGACCAAGGTCATGGCTCTTGAACTCGCCCAGACGGGCATCCGCATCAATGCAGTTGGCCCAGGCTATACGGCAACACCTCTTATCGCCGGTATCGAAGACGATCCCCATGCCCTTGGGATGGCCATGGCGATTACGCCGATGAAGCGCCTGGGCCTTCCTGAAGAGGTGGCAGACGCCTGCCTCTATCTCGCCAGCGACGAATCCAGCTTCGTTACCGGCCAGATCCTGCATCCGGCAGGGGGTCAATTCACCGACTAACCAACATGTCGAAAGAGGAGTGGGGAATGATTGGAGATAGATTGCAGGGCAAGGTCGCGGTAATTACCGGCGGCGCGAGCGGCATTGGCCAGGCTTGTGCGGTGCGCTTCGCCGAGGAAGGCGCCGACATCGTCGTCGCGGATCTCCAGCCCGGCGATGCGACAGTCCAGCTCGTGGAAAAGCTCGGCCGCAAGGCGATCGCCGTCAGGGTCGATACGACGTCCGAAGCCGACTGCGACAACATGATCGCCGAAGCGGTGCGCCAGTTCGGACATGTCGATGTCGGCGTGATGTGCGCTGGTGTCGCCTCCCTCCCGGAAGATGAGAAGGAGGGTGTGGACCCCCAGGATTCCGGCCATGTCATCCATCTCACCACCGCGAAATTCCAGAAGGTGATCGACATCAATGTCACCGGCGTGATGCTGAGCGCCCGCGCGCTCGCGCGGCAGCTCCTCAAGCAGGGCACAGGCGGCTCGATCGTCAACATCGCCTCGACCGCAGGGAGGATTCCGGTGGCCGGGGCCTCCGCCTACTGCGTCTCCAAGGCCGGCGTAATCATGCTAACCAAGGTAATGGCGCTGGAACTTGCCCAGACGGGCATCCGCATCAACGCCGTCGGGCCGGGTTTCACGACAACGCCCATGTGGGACGTCCCCCAGGACAGCGACGCCTATCGCTGGGCCATGAGCATCACGCCGATGAACCGCAATGGCACCCCCCGCGAGCAGGCCGACGCCTGCCTGTATCTTGCCTGCGATGAGAGCAGCTTCATGACGGGCCAGACCCTGCACCCGGCCGGCGGCCAGTTCACCGGCTGAGGTACATTCGATGGGAAATCTGGAAGGGCGCGTCGCGCTAGTCACCGGAGGCCTAGGGGGCATCGGCCTTGCGATTGCGCAGCGCTATGTCGCCGAGGGAGCCACGGTATGGGTAACGGATATCGCGCAGGAGGGCACGCCGCCTGTGCTCTCGGCCCTGGGCCGGCTCGGCAACGAGCTGCGCTATTTCCATCTCGACGTCACCGACGAGACGGAATGGCGGGCGGCCGAGCAACGCCTGCGCGAGGCAGGGCAAGGCCTGGATATCCTTGTCCTTAACGCCGGCGTCGCCAGCGGCGGCGCGACGACCGACGTCGAGCTGGCCGAATGGCGTCGCATCATGGCGGTGAACGCGGATGGCGTGTTCCTTGGCATCCGGTCAATGACGAACCTGCTTGTGGAAAGCGGAGCGGGGCGGCGCGGTGGATCAAGCATCGTTGTCCTGTCCTCGATCCTTGGGCTGGTAGGCTATGCCGAGACAGCCGCCTACAATGCGAGCAAGGGCGCCGTCCGGCTGCTCGCGAAGGCAACCGCGGTCGAATTCGCGACCGCGCAACGGCCGGTCCGGGTCAATTCCATCCATCCGGGCTTCATCCGCACGGAAATGGCTCTGGGGGAGGCTCGAACACGCGAAACAGCCGGCGAATCCGGAGCGCTCACCGACCTGATGGCGACGCTCGAGGGCAAGACCCCCATGGGTCGGCTTGGGGAGCCCGAGGAAGTCGCCGGCGTCGCCGCCTTTCTGGCATCCGAGGATTCCAGCTTCATGACCGGATCGGAACTGATCGTCGATGGTGGATGGACGGCGTGGTGACGGCCCAAGATGACGCCAGCACGGTCATGGACGCAGGTCCACTACCGACCGGAACAGCGGAACCCGTGAAGCGTGTTCCGCTCATTCCCCTCATTGGCGCCCTTTGGCTTTCGGAAACGATCGCAGCCTTTGGCTCCTCGATGACCTATGCGGCGACACGCTCGTTGATCGCCGCCTTTGGCGATCCGGTCTCGATCGGTTGGCTGGTGACGCTGTTCCTGCTGGTGGGTGCTGCCGCGACCCCTGTCGCCGCTCGCTTCGGCGATATGTTCGGTCGCAAGCGGGTACTGCTCGTCGTTTTGGGCATTGGCGGTCTGGGGTTGGCCATCGGCGCCGCGACGGATTTCTATCCGCTCGTTCTACTGGGCCGCGCGCTCCAGGGCCTTCACCTGGCCGCCATGGCGCTCTCCTTCGGCATCCTGCGCGAATGTGTCAGTCCCGCGCGCCTGCCGCTGTCGATAGGGATCGTCTTGTCAGCCGTGGCATCGGGCACCTTGTCGGCCATGCTGCTGGGAGGCTGGGCCGCCGACCTATATGGATGGCGCGCGGTATTTGCCCTTGGCGTGATCGGAACCGCCCTGGCCTGGTCTGCGCTGGCGCTCTTCGTGCCAGCGGGGCCTCGCGGCAAGGATAGCGGCCCGGTGGACATGATCAGCATCTGGCTGAGCGTTCCATCCATCGCCGGCACGCTGTTCGTGGTCAGCAATCTGCGGAGCTGGGGTTGGACAAACCCCGCGCTGATCGGAATTTTGGCCGGCAGCATCCTCCTCGCCCTGTTTTGGGTGCGGCACAGCTTGCGCACGCCACAGCCATTGATCGACCTGCGCCTTTTCGCGCGCAAGCAGGTGCTGATCATCAATATCGTCTATATCTGCGCTTCGTTCGGAGCATTCCAGGTCATATTGCTCATGTCGATGCTCATGCAGACCCCTGCCTTCACAGGGATCGGCCTCGGCGTGTCCGCCAAGGCGGCGGGCTTGGCCACCATACCCGCCGCAATCCTGTCGCTAGCGGCAGCGCCGTTAGGTGGCATGCTGGTTCAACGTATTGGCGGACGAGCGGTTATGATCCTTTCTGGTCTTGTGATGACCGCCGGCTTTCTGTTCACGGCGCGATGGCATGACAGCCTCGCCATCGTCACGTTCGGCTTCAGCTTCATCACCATCGGCACCACCATGCTCTATGCGGCCGGGCCACCCATCCTGATTGCTGCCGTGCCTACCGACCGCACCAGCGAAGCGCTGGGGATGATGACTGTTCTTCGCGCTCTGGCGACGGCGGCCGGCGCCCAAATGGTAGCGGTGCTGCTCGCGAGTGACACCGTCAGCAGCCCAACGGACCCGACCACGCATTTCCCAAGCGGCGCGGCCTTTTCGCTCACGTTCCTGGTCATGATCATCCTGTCCGGCCTGACGACGATTCTCGCCTATGCTATTGCCCGTAGAGGGGACGCTGATCGGACAGCGCAGGATCTGCGGCAGCCGGCGACGGCGATCGACCATGCGCTATCCCTGGATTCCATCAAGGAACGATAAATGAAAGCTGTCCGCTTTATCGAGGAAGGACGCCCGCCTGAAATTCTCGACGTGCCGAAGCCCGCGCTCGGGCCTGGAGAGATCCTCGTCAAAATAGCGGGAGCCGGTGTGTGCCATTCCGACTTGCATGTTCTGGATCACGGCATCGGCATCCCCGGTCCTTTCACGTTGGGTCACGAGAATGCCGGATGGGTGGCCGCGCTCGGCCAGGGCGTGACGGGCTGGAAGGAAGGTGAGCCGGTTGCAGTCTATGGGCCGTGGGGATGCGGTCTCTGCCACCAATGCCAGACGTCCGCCGAAAATTATTGTGAGCGTCACGCCAGCATTCCCTCCTACGGCGGAGGGCTGGGTTCGGACGGCGGCATGGCCGAATACATGATCGTTCCCTCCCCCCGCCTGCTTGTTCCCCTGGGTAAGCTGAACCCTGCCATGGCAGCGCCACTAAGCGACGCTGCCCTTACACCCTATCATGCAATCAAGGCTGCGCTGCCACTGCTCACGCCCGATGCAACCGTGGTCGTGCTGGGTATCGGCGGTCTCGGTCATATAGCCGTTCAGATATTGAAAGCACTAACGTCGGCCCGTTTGATCGCGTGCGACATTGATGAAGCTAAACTCGCTCATGCACGACAGTTGGGAGTCGAGCGGACTATAAACACGCAGGATGGGGCTCTCGCTGCCGAGGAGATCGCTGACCTGGTTGGAGAACGTGGCGTTACCGTCGCACTTGATTTTGTAGGGGCGCAACCGACAATCGATCTATGCAGCCGTATCGTGGGAAGGGCGAGCCGGATCTCAGTGGTCGGCTTGGCAGGCGGGACGCTGCATTATTCCCCTAACATGCCGCCCTTCGGCTGTGAGTTCAGCATCCCCTATTGGGGTTCGCGGACGGAACTGATCGAAGTCATCGCCTTGGCCGAATCGGGCCACATCAGGGCGGCGGTCGAAACGTTCCCGCTGGAGAATGCGGTGGATGTCTATCAACGCCTGCGCGAAGGCCGCATCGAAGGCCGGGCTGTTCTCCTGCCCTGAAAGCGGCCGGAGGCGGCATCGGACGTGCGATCGCCTGTCGCTCGTCATCCTCAGGCCGGTATCAATTTTGCGAGGCTCACCCAACCGAGGTCGAATATACATTGCCGAGCGATCACATTATTCGGCCCGAATGACCCCTGTTGAAGAAGAACGCATCGAGATCCTCTGCAAGGACGATACCAGGCTTGCCGGTCACCTCTGGACCGCAGGGGGGGGGGGGGGGCAGGAAGGAGGTAGCGTTATCATCAATCCCGCAACGGGCGTGGTGGCTCGCTATTATCACCGATACGCCCGGTTCCTCGCATCCCATGGGTTCGACGTCATAACCTACGATTATCGCGGTATTGGTCTATCACGGCCTCAACGGTTGCAGGATTGCGGTTATCGCTGGCGAGACTGGGGTGAACTGGACTTCGATGCCGTCCTCCGCTTCACGCGAGCGCGCCGTCCGGACAGTCCCCTCAAGGTTGTCGGCCACAGCATTGGCGGCTTTATCCCCGGCCTGGCAGAATCCGGCGATCAGATCGAGCGAATGCTGACGGTAGGCGCTCAATATGCCTGGTGGGGCGACTATGCCCCTCGCCAACGCGCCGGGCTGCTTCTCAAATGGCATCTGGTCATGCCCGTCCTGACGGCCCTCCTCGGTTACTTTCCGGGCAAGCGCCTCGGCTGGCTCGAGGATCTCCCCGCCGGCGTCGCCAATGAATGGAGTTTCCGGGGGGCGCGCTTTGAGCGCAGCCATCCCAGAGGAGATCGGGAAGCGGTGCTTGAACGAATGGCGGCGGTCAGGGGACGCATCCTGGCAGTCGCCGTTTCCGACGATCCGTTGGGCACGGTGCCTGCCATATGCCGAACGCTCTCTTACTATCGAAACGCTGAGCGCACCGCGGTCCTGCTCTCGCCCCACGATCTGGGGCGCGCGACCATCGGTCATTTCGACCTCTTCCGCGCATATCATGAGAGCGGCTTCTGGAAGGATACGCTTGACTGGCTGAAGGACCGCAAGCTTCCCTGGCCGAACAATGTGCTGGCCACCTGCTGAGTGGACCCATTGATGCGGCCTGTTCCATAGCGCTCGCGCCGCCAATCGGAAGACAGGACTCCTGGCCCCTCGGCTCCTCTCGCGGGTGGGCTGCTGGCCTGAAGTGGCATCAGGTTTGCCTGGGTCACTATTCACCATCGGCCTTTGCCCTCCGCATTCCCTCGAACGACCTGTAGGCTGAGCACCGACTTCGCCGCTCAGCACCGTTTTCACCGCCGCTCGCGAAATGGGCGCGATCCTGTTGGCAGCCATGTCATGCCCCCTTCCGCTGTGAGGTGGGGGCACTGGGGTCCCTGGGCGTTCCAGATCGCCGATGCGCTGGCTGAAAGATCCAACAAGAGCCGAATCATCCACTTGACAGCACCATCAAAGCGGGGATAGAAAACTTTAACACGTTTCAGTAAAAACAGTCGCGGTTCGACAATGTCGATTTATGCGGCATCAAAGGTTCGTTTTTGATGATGGCATCGCCATCAACGATAATCCAACCATTGATGAAGTATAATTCAAGTTATCATCCAAAAAGATGATCACTTTATTGGGTAGATTTAAGGCATGCGTGGCCGGCGTCGACACCGATGCCTATGCGCATGGGCAAAGAATGTGACCTCAGTCATGTCGAACCGCTGAGCTAGGGAAGTGGATGAGATGGGCGACGGGTCAAATAACACTGCGCTGGACAAGGATGAAATCCTGAAGCGCTACGCTCTTGAAAAGGCAAAGCGTAGCGGCGATGTGAGCGACCGGCACTATACCCGGCTCGAAGGCAAATTTTCCCACTTCCAGATCGATCCGCACACACCTTACCACGAACGCTCCAGCGTCGAGCGGGAAGTGACGGCCGTGGTCCTCGGTTCCGGTTGGGCCGGCATTCATTCTGGATTGAACATCAAGCTTGCGGGAATCGACGACGTCTGCGTGATCGACAAGGCCGGCGATTTCGGCGGCGTATGGTATTGGAACCGCTATCCGGGCGTCGCCTGTGACACGGAATCCTATATCTATATGCCGATGCTCGAAGAGATGGGCGTGATGCCGAAGGCGAACTATGCCAGCGGTGCGGAAATCCTTGCCCATGCCCAGGCGATCGCGCGCAAATACGGCCTGTATGAAAATGCCCTGTTGCAGACAGGCGTCACCGAGGCGCGCTGGGACGAGAAAGCCAATCGCTGGCGGTTAACCACCGACCGTGGCGATGCCATCACGACGAAATATTTCGTCGTGACCGCAGGCGCGTTGCAGACGCCCAAACTTCCCCGCATCGACGGGGTCGAAGATTTTGCGGGGCATTGCTTCCACACCAGTCGGTGGGACTATGAATATACCGGCGGCGACTCATCTGGCGGCCTGTCCAGGCTGGCCGGCAAGCGGGTGGCGATCATTGGGACGGGCGCCACCGCGATCCAGTGCATACCGCATCTCGCGCAGTCCGCAGGCCATCTTTACGTCGTGCAACGCACGCCTTCGACCATTGACGTGCGCAACGAACACCCGACCGATAAGAACTGGTATACATCCCAACCGCCGGGCTGGCAGATGGAGCGAATTCGCAACTTCAATACGGTTACCGCGATGGAGCCGTTCACTGTTGATCTGGTCGATGATGGCTGGACCAGGCCAGCGGTAGAGGCGGCGCGCCGGATTCGCCCGGATATGGCCAGTGGGGAAGTCCAGGCGGTGCTGGACGCCGTCGACCTCGAAACCACCGAGCGGATTCGCGCTCGGGTCAGCGAAGTCGTTCACGACCCGGCCGTCGCGGAAAGGCTGAAGGCATGGTATCCGCGGATGTGCAAGCGCCCCTGCTTCCATGATGGCTATCTCGATGTCTACAACCGCGATAACGTGACGCTGGTCGACACCCAAGGGCGGGGTGTGGAAAGCATTACCCCCGAAGGGTTCAGCGTCAACGGCAAGCAGTATGATGTCGATTGCATCATCTATTCCACAGGCTTTGAACTCGGCCCTTATGCCGAGACGCCCGTCACCCTTCCGGTCTTTGGGAAGGACGGACTGACGCTGAAAGACAAATGGCGCGATGGGGCAACCACGATGCATGGTTTCCACATTCACGGCTTCCCGAATTTCTTCATGGTTTCCATCGCGCAGAGCGCATGGGGTTTCAACTTCATGCAGATGCTGCTCGAACAGGGCAAGCACATCGGCTACTTGATCGGCGAACTCGAACGTCGCGGTGCCAATCGCGCTGAAGTGACCGCCACGGCGGAGGCCGCCTGGGTTGCGCACCACGAGAGCCTCGCGACAAGGATGGCGAACGTGGAAAACTGCACGCCAGGCTGGGTCAACAATGAGGGCAATCTCTCGATCCGCACCGCACGCGGGGGGGCCTATGGTGGGGGCGTGAATGCGTTTCTCACCATTCTGGAGCAGTGGCGTGCCAAAGGCGACCTAGAAGGTCTTGCGATCGAGTAGCCGATTTGCGGAACGCACCTGTCGGCCTGTGCCGCCTCGTCCAGGATGCAGCTATCGACATGACCAATGATATTGACGTAATTCGTTCCTTCTTTGACGTCATGCAAACGGAAGGATTTGAAGCTGCCATCGCCAAGTTCGGCGCGAAGGATTTCACCTGGTGGGCGGCGGGACTTGGCGAAATCCAGGACAAGGTCGGGCGGATCGGCCAGATCATGGCGGAGAACCTTGATCAGGACGGTCTGCGACTGGATCGCAATACCTTTACGGGTTCGGACAATCGGGTAGCCGTTGAGGCTGAATGCTTCGCTACCCTGAAAGACGGGAAGAAATATAATAATAAATATGTATTCATTTTTTACCTTGAGGACAGCAAGATCAGAGTCATGAAGGAATATAACGACACGGCCCATGCTCATGCGGTCTGGGGTCAGCTCTTTGACAGTCTATAATCTCTAAATATGGCTAAGGATTGGGAGTAACTCGCCGATTTCCAGACGGATCGTGTCAAACCGCTGATCCTCAACCAACCAAATGTACAGCCTCTATAATCAGCCAACTCGTGCGTGTAGATGGACGGGTGTCATCTATTGTGCGCGGTCCTGCCTATCCGCAAGCTGAGACAAGCGAGGAGGCGTCAGGATGCCCCCAACTCAAAGTCATGATTGGAAATCACAATCCTTCCTTCGCGGTCACGCACTCGACAATACGGAAATATAACCCCTCTATTTCGATATCATAGGCAAAGGCCTGCTGGCTGATGCCAAGCACCTTTCGGCGCATCAAAGTGGTGACACGCCTCGAAGAGGAGACCCGGATCGGCAAGGGCGGGACCCTGGCGGCGCAGCTGTCGCGGCTCGACCTGATCGTGCTCGACGAGCTTGGATATCTGCCGTTCGCACGCTCGGGAGGGCAGTTACTGTTCCATCTGGTCAGCAAGCTCTACGAGCGCACCAGCGTCATCATCACCACGAACCTCGCCTTCGGCGAGTGGCCTACCGTGTTCGGCGATCCCAAAATGACCACGGCGCTGCTCGACCGCGTCACCCACCACTGCGATATCGTCGAGACCGGCAACGATAGCTGGTGCTTCAAAAACCGCAGCTGACCGCCACCTTCGGCGCCTGCAAAAATCTATCTTGCGCTGCGTGCGCCTCCGGTCGGGCTACGCCCGCCCTCCGCCGCACGCAGCGCAAGGCCATCCTCAACAAACCAACATCATATCCGAAAAGGGGGTCCCTCTTCGACGCCGATCAGGGGGCCCTTTTGCGCGCCGTTTGACAAACAATCCGGCCAGGGCATTCCCCTGTCGGCGTCTTGTCCCTATCTCGACGGCCTCTCAGGCTTTATCGAGTTTCACCTGCTTCGCGGCGAAGCCTAGATGGTCGGCCGTGAACAATGCGATGTTCGTTTCGGCGACGGGTAGATTGCGTCCGATGTGCCGTGAGGGGTTTATCGAACTGGTAGGCTGCTTTCAGGCAGCGGCCATTTTGGGCAGGACTGGGGATAGCCAGGCGGCGATGAGGGCGCGCAAAAGCGCAGTCAGCCATGCGACGAGCAACCTGAGATTGTGCCCCGCGGCGACCAGGATGGCGTTGATGGCATCGCCGGTGGCACCGGCGAGGTGATTGCGCTCGAGCAGGCCATCGGACTTGGTGTGACCGATGATCGGTTCGATGGCATTTCGTCGCCTGAGCTCGCGCTTGATCGTGGGTGAGGTGATCCCGCGGGTGTGGGCGATATAGACCCTGGCCTGCCCGCCATGCTTGTGCCCCTTGTAGCCGCGATCGACATAAGCCCGCTCAACGGTGACGCCGGTCAGGCGCTCGACTTGCTCGATCTGCCCGGACAGGGTGTGGCCATCATAGGGGTTGCCGGGCAACGCCTGCATGCCGACGATGAACTGGCCGCCGGCGGTGCGGGCGTTTGTCACCGCGATCGAGGTCTTTACCCCGAACTCGTAGCGGGTCCGCGCCTTGCCCTTGGCGATGCATTCCACCTCGGGCGCGTGCAGGGCATAAAGCTTGTCCGTGCTGCCAGCCTTCTGGGTGAGGATCTTCGCCACCCGCTCGCGGACGACGGCAAAGGCGGCCTCGAGTTCCTCATTTCCGGCGATCTTGCGGCCGATGTCGCGGTCGAACCGGCCCAGCCAGGTGCGAAGTTTGCGCACCCAACGCATCGCCTGCTTGTGACCGCGCCCGTGGATCAGCCGGGAGACATCGCGCCGAGCCTGGCGGCCCACCCGCAGGAATGACTGGCGCAGCTTGATACCGTGCTTGCGGGCAATCCGGTTCAGCCACTCGATGCCGCGTAGCAGCAGGTGGCTGTCGGTGGGATGGGCAATCGCCTTGGTCTGTACAGTCGTGTCCACCGTCACCCGCTCGCAGGCCTGCGGCGGCATTGCCCTTGTTTCCATCGCCACGCGCAGCGTCTCGGCGAGCAGAAGTTCCAGCTTGTCGGCCCCGATCCGGTTCCGCCAGCGCGTCATCGACGAGCGATCCAGTGGCAGCTTGTGGCGGAAGTACTGCTCACCGCAAAAGAATTGGTGGTACGGGTTCTCGACCCAGCGGGCGCAGACGGCTTCGTCCGACAGGCCCTCCATGTGCTTGAGCAGGTGCAGGCCTGCCATTAGCCGCGTCGACAGCCCAGGGCGGCCTTTCTCATGGTAGAACCGTCCATAGGCCGCATCGAACCGTGACCAGTCGATCAGCCCCGCCAATTTCACCAGCGCGTGTTCCATGTCGACCATGTTGTCGAGCTGACTGCGGAACAACTCGTCACTGCGCTGCGCGGGCTTCTTCGGAGGCATCGGCAAAACCTCTTCGTTTCGTCCAACTCAATGAACCACGACCCGACTTGCGAGGAAAGCCCCTACGTGCACGGGCGCGCGTAATCGCAAGCTTTTCGCCCGATTTCCCCAAAACCTTGCAAATTCGATTACTTCATATCCACCAAAACCCACGCCTCCCTGCGGGCTTCAGCGCTTTTCACAGACGACTAGATGGATAACACGTTCTTTCCTCGCATGGGGCTGGCGGTCACGTCAGGAACGAGGTGTGGAGGCGCGCTCCGAGGCCTTCCACAATGCGCGGCGCATCGCCGGTGCCGAGTAGCTGCTCTATCTCGGCATCCGCGCTTCGCGGTCGTCCAATCCGTAAGTGCCAACGCCGCAGCGGCGGCCTGACAGCTTCTCGAGCAAGTCGCTTGGTCCACGGCGAGGGCGGGGTGGCGGTCCCGCTCTTGTTCAAGCAGCGAGACACTCATGTTCTTTCATGTGACGTATCTGCAAGGTTTCCAGCCTCGCGGCACCCAGTGCGAGCAGTCGCTCGATCTCATCGGAGGTTCGCCGCACGGCGAGTTTCAGCGCTTCGTCGATGTGGATGTAGTCCTGCGTGACGTTCTGGGAGGCATGGCCGAGCATGGCCCGGATCGTTAACTCTGAAAAGCCGAGGTCGCCGGCCACGCTGCCGAAAGTATGGCGCAGCGTGTGAGGTGTAACGCCCTCGATCCTCGCCAGCTTGCAGACGCGCTGGAGACAGGCGCTGACCGCCGTGAAAGCGCCTGAGCCTAGTTCCGAAGGGAAGGTATGGGGATTGCCGACGATCTCCGGCTGGCTCTCGATGACTCTGACCGCCGCAGGTCCGATCGCCCGAATCTGCGCGCCGCCCTTGGTGTCGGGGAACGCCACATAACCGCCCGCTGTACTGACCCACGCGCGCTGCATGGCTTGGCCTTCCTCCCGCCGGTATCCGGTCAGCAGCAACGCACGAAGCGCACCGAGAGCGACTGGATTCTCGCCGTTGCGCTCGGCATAGGCCATTGCCTTCCCCATCATTTCGATCTCGATGACGCTCAAGCGCCGAGTTTTCTTTCTGCCGGCGAGCTTCTTCGCGCCCTCCGTAGGATGCTTGGCGAGCAGGCCCTTATGCTTGGCGTGGCCGATGATCGCTTGGATCGTTCCAACGCATCCCGAGGCTGCGGAGGGGCCGCCCGTCGCCCTGCCGCCACGACCAGGGCCGCGCGGCTTTGCGGTCTTTCCCTCCTTTACGTCGGATTGCATCTGTTCGATGTCTGAGGGGGTCAGGTGTCGCACGATCCGCTTGCCGAGCAGCGGTTTGATGTGCGTTTTGATCCGGCTCTCGTCCTTATCGAGCGATGACGCCTTGATCGGCAGATTCTTACGTCCAAGGATGCGGCCGGCGCGCGCCTCGACAAGATACCAGTTGCACATCTCGGCAACGTTCATGTCTCTTCGAGCCTCATATACCTCCTTGGCCGGGTCTTCACCCCGAGCCACGGCGCCCAGCTTGATCTTCGCTTGGTCGCGCGCTTGCTCGACAGTCAGCACCCCGTAACGGCCGAGATTGAGGCGGCGCTTGATGCCTTCGATGTTGCGATACTGGATGATGAACGTCTTGAGTCCGGACGGCAGCACCCGCACGCCGAAGCCCTTGATCTCGGTGTCCCACAGGATTGTTTGCTTCTCGGCTGGCAGTTCCAGCGCATCGACGGCACGCTTGGTCACTTTCGCGGTTGGCATGGTCATCCTCCGATTGGAGACAAAGCTAGACGTGACCGGCCTGGTCTCCATATTGTCTCCAGAAGTCGCCGTTTGGCAGCCAATCGAAGGGTACAATGTCGTAGGGATAACGTCAATAACTGACTGAAAAATCGTGTAAAATACAACAACTGGCAAGCCCGGCGTAGGCCGCCGTTTAAGTTGCCAAGGTTGGGGTCGAGGGTTCGAATCCCTTCGCCCGCTCCAGTTTTCGACGAATTTCAATATTCTGGCCTCATGCGATCGGGCCTGCGGTTAGATATGAGCGCTTTGATCTGGCAAGCCCATATCCATTTCGTATCCATTCGAAATTGTACGTGCGACGAGGTTTGGCCGAGAGGCGGAATGTGATCGACGCGACAAATTTCGGATCGTAGCCAATTTAGGGTTCAGGACCCAGTGATGTGAGCGAACAGGGTCACTGGCTGCATGCGCACAATGTGATGCGCCGCGCGTCTTGGAACGCCCTGATCTAAGGATGGTCGACATTGTAAAGCCGCTGGACCGCGACGCGTTCGCCCACGGCCTTGTCCAGTAGCAGATAAGCGAGCACCCTGCCCCCGCGCGCGTAGATGGCGAGCAGGCTGCCATCGGCCTGCCGCTCGGGCGGCTGCTCGATGGTCCAGCCCGGCGCAGGCGGCTGGGCCAGGCTGGCGACGAAGGGCTGAACCTGCTTACGCGGCAGTAGATAGATGCGCGCCTCCAGCGGCCCGGCGTCTGGTTCGATCCGGTCGCGCACCGCCAGGCTGGCGCGCGTCAACCGCGCGGAGGTCGCGTCGCCAAGCGGCAATTCGTCGCTGGCGATCAGCGCGGCCGGCACGGGCGGCAGGTCGGGCCGCCGCGCAGCGTCGCAAGCGGCGATCATCATCGCCGGCAACAGCCATGCCCAGCCAAGGCCCGACCGTCCGATCAGGGCTGAGCCGTCCGGGTGACCGAAGCCAGCCGATCTTCAAAGGCGCTGGCCACCGCGTCACCGACACCAAGTTCACCCGTCTGCCCGTTGACCGGCAACGCGCCGCGCTCCAGCCGGATGCCGGCGGCGGCGCCTTCATCGGCGATGGCGTTCTTGACCGCGATCTGCATCCATTCCTTGCCCACTGCCGCGCCCCCGGCCACGACCCGGCCGGTCGGACCGCCCAGCGAGGCGACCTTGTCCACCACGGTGAGCGCGGATTTCAGGATAGCGGTGACGGTTTCGCGCTGCTCGGCCACATCGGCGGACCGTGCCGTGGTTGCGGCATAGACGCCGCCCACAAAATAGCCGAGAGCGCCGGCATTGGCGCGCCGTTCCTGATCGGTGCCGACGACGGTTTCCACCTGGTTGAGATAGTCGACCGGATTTTCGGTCGCATAATTGCCAACCTGCAACCGGCCCATCTGCTGGCCCAGTTCCTGCTCGCGGCCCTGGTTCAGCATTTCCTTGGCATAGGCGGCGAAGCTGGAGCCATCCATCGTCTGCTGGTTGTAGGTGAGTTCGCGCATGACGCCTGTGGTGTCGCTGTCGATGATGGCGGTGAGGCCGTCGGTCATCTGGCGCAGCGTTTCATCCTTGCCGACAACGGTCAAGCCGCCAAGGACGCTGTCGGTGTCGCGCACCGCGCGCAGCGTCTGGACGCCCGCGTCGAAGACCTGCGCCTTGAGATCGGGGTCGTAGGTGCTGGCGGCGGCGCCCATGATCGCTTCGAAACTGTCGGCATTCCAGCTGATCGAGTTGCTTGCGCCCGCCTGGCTGGCGATCGTCATCAACTGGCCGTCGGTGGCGGACGTCAGCACATCGGGCAACTTGTCGCCAATGGCTTCGAACCCCAACTGCGCATAGCTGCCGCGCAGCGAGCCGAGCACGTCGCCCACCGCCGTGGCCTCCGCATCCTGCATTTGGCTGCTGGAATAGCCCAAGCCATAATGCGCCTGAGTCGCGTCATCGACGCCGCCCTTCATCGCGGCAATATAATCGACTTTGGCCTGGGACGATCCATGGGTAGCGACCGCCTGGCCCAATTCGGTGACGGGATCGAAGCCGCCATTGTCCGCGCCGGCAAAGGCATCGCTCAATGCGGCAAGGCTGTCGCCGTCCAGCTTGCCAGCCATGTCGGCGAAGAAGGCGCGGCGCTCGTCGCCCGACAGGCCGCCATTGCCGAACCAGTCGCCATCCATCACCTCATGTGCGACGCGGTCCAGATCACCCGACTGTGCGAGGCGATCGACCACCTGGTCGGCCTGGTCCGCAGGCAGAGCGGTCAGCGTGTTGACGACATCATGGGTTTCGTCGTTGCTGACAGTGTTGAACCAGCCCGACGTATCGAGCTTGTCATGAATGGTGTTGACGGCATCGCCGACGGGATCGGTCATGGCGGGCGCTCCGGTGATGTTTGCGACTGGACCCGTTGTGGCGCAGGCGCGTGCGATTGGCGCTCGGCGATCCGACTAGGCAGGCTAGTCGATCCGATTAGGCAGGGTCGATGGGGGGCGGTGGTGTGGCGCGCCGCGCCGTTCACAAGGAGGCGAAACGCTGGGCGATCTATCGCGAGCCGGCCAGATGGCCAGCGTCAGTCGTCATAATCGACGTGCAGGTTGAACTTGCCGTCGGGCTGAAGCGTGAAGACGAAATGCTTCCACTTCGCGCGCCCCTGCTGCTGCATGCGATCGCGCAGCTTCGCCAGTTCGGCGTGAATGGTTTCATTCTGCTCATAGGACGGCACGAAATAATTGCGGTCCTTGTCGGGTGAGGCATAAGCGAACAGAAGGTCGCTATAGCCGTCGCCCACTTCGCCTTCGGTCCACAGCTTCTGCCATCCCGCCGGCGCAGCCTGCGCCAGTTGCCGGGCGATGGTCAGATGCGGATCGGCTTCGCTCACTTCTGTCCTCCGGGCACATTGTCGAACATACGCGTGCGCGGCACGCCGTCGATGCTGTAGGTTACCCGAAAATTGTCGGGCCGCTGACTGTCGGACCCATATTTCACCTCGATCTTCACATCAACCGTCTTACCCTCGTTGAGCGCGGTCTGGAAGGTGCGCTCCAGATCGCGCCACGCGCCCATGTTGAAGTTGCCATTCATCGGCACGAGGTTCACGCGCTCACCCGGACCATTGAAGATGGAGGCGATCAAATGCCCGCCCTGGTCGTCGGGCAGGCGATCTTCGCGGCCGGACACGCCCTGCTGATAGCTGTTGCGGTCGGCGGTGTGGAGATCAAGCTGGCCCTCGACATCAGCGACCCGGCCTTGCGCATCGGTGCGATAGGTGTAGCCGTTGACGACATAATCGGCGTTGGGCGTTAGATTGCGGGCGTTGAGTTCGGGCGACCAGTCGCCCTTGCTGCCGCCATCCATCTCGATCCGCGGGCGCGCTGCATCGGCAATCTCGTCGCCATGCCGGGTCGCCTGCTGCGCCACTTCGCTGCCGGCATCGAGCGCCTTGTCGCCGCCGCGGATCGCGCCCTTGGCGAGATCGCCCACGCCCGGCACCCAAGCGACCGCGGCGAGACCGAGATTGCCCCAGGCGCCGTCCTTGCCCTGGATCACGTCGCCGATCGCGGAGACGGTATCGCGCGCGTCGCCAATCTGCCCGACGACGGGAATGAAGCCGCCGACCACCTGGCCGGCGGTCGCCGACCAGCTGTCATTGTCGCTGAAGTCGCCCTTAACCAGACCATCGAAGAAGGCGCCGACGCCTTCTTCCGATTGCGCGTCCTGCAGCGTCGCATCCGGCGCGACCGGCTGCGGCGCGGCCTGGGGCGAGGGTTGCGGGGTCGGTTCAGGCGTCGCCTCGATCGTGATCGGCGCGAGCGTCGTGACGTCCGATGGCGGCGTCAGCTGCGCTTCGATCGCGGCGGTGATAGCGGCGGGATCAGTGGTGCCGAGCCGCGCGGCGGTGGCGTCCCATGCCTCCTTGTAGCCCAAGCCCGCAGGCTGGCTGCCCCAAGTGGCGGCGGCGGGCGCATCGGGGAAGTCGCCGACGGCGAATTCCTGTCCCTCGATCGACACGCCGAAGGGCGCATTGTCGTTCGCCGCCTGCATCGCTGCGCTGAACTGGCCCTGTTCGACCGGGGTCAGCTGCGCTTCGATCGCGGCGGCGAGATCCGCCTGGGCCTGCGGATCATCGGGAGTATGGGCGCGGACATCGGCGGCGAGCGCGGTTGTATCGAGGGTGCCTGCGGTGCGATGTTCGCTCACCATGTCGGCCGCAACATCTGTCGATGTGGACGTGCTCGAACCAATGCCAGCCGAGCCCTGGCCAATGCTGTCTGCAGCTTCCGTACCCATGATTACACCCTCGATACCTCTGGGACTGAAGAAAGGGGGGAGCGGCGTGAAGGGGATGGGGGAAGCCGCTCCCCGCGCGATGCGCGTCAGCCGCGCGCCGCGTTGGTGAGCGCGTTGACCAGGCCGAACAGCAGGAAGGAAGAGAGCTGCTGCGTGATCTCGCCCATGCTCGGCATCTCGCTGCCCGGGCCGTAAATCGCGCCGACCTTGGTCAGGTTGAGATCGGCCTGAGTGGCGATGTCGCCGGTCAATTCCGAGCGCCAGCCAGCGCCGGTGGCATTTTCCTGGAGCACGAAACCGTCGCGAGTCAGCATGTCGAGCATCTGGCCATTGTTCGACTGAGTGATCGACAGGTCGCCAATCTGGTTCTGGCTGATGCCGTCCACCACGATCGCCTGATCGCCCTTGGTGATGGTCAGCTTGCTGGCCAGATATTCATTGGGGTTGGCGGCATATTGTTCGGTGTCGATGGTGATCTTGGTGCCGTTTTCTAGTTCGAAGCTGGTCGTGCCCCAGAAGTCGAAGGCATGCTTGCCATCGATGTCGACATGGGGATCACCCCAGACGCGCGTGGTTTCCCCGGTGCTGGCGTTGTAGATGCGAATTTCCGAGTTACGCTCGTCCAGTTCCAGGGAATAGCCATCGCCCAGATCGATCGACGCCTGGCTTTCGCTCTCCATCGATGCGGACCAGCTGGCTCCTTCGGTCGGGGCGAAGCTCGACGCCTGGCCGCCCGTGCCCGGCAGCATCGTGCCGCCCTGCATCTGGAACATCATCGGCAGCGCAGCCGACGCGAAGGCGCTGGCCATGAGCGGCTGGAAATAGCTGGCCATGATGCCGCTGGCGAGTTGCAGCGTCATTCCCCCGGCCAGCGGGTTCGCCCCGAAATTGTTCGTGACGTTGAGATTGAACGTATTGTTGATGATCGTTGTCATGTTCATTCCCTCTCGTTGCAAAGAACCGGCGCAAGCCGGCAGTTCATGCGGGACGCGCGCCTTCCAGAGCGACGCGCGCCTGATCCAGTCCATCAACGATGCCGGCAATGTCGCTGGCCGATCCGAGTGTCGAAGCGCCGATCGCGCTGTCCGCCAGGTCGAGCGTCCGACCATCGGCATAGGCCGCCATGTCGGTCGCGACGGCGCTGGCGAAATCCTCGACAGCGCGCGTGAGCGCGCCGGCATCAGCGGCCGAGCCGCCAAAACTCGCGCTTATCTGGTCCGCCAAGGCGCGAAGGCCATAGACGTCGCCCTGCCCGGGGGCGCTGATCGGCAGCAGGCCGAAGTTACCAGCGATCTGGCCGACGATCTGGCTGGCAAGCGCGCGGGCCTGATCGACCGGGCCAACGCCAGCGGAAGCGCCACCCGTCTGGCCGAGGGCGCCGATCGCGCTGGCGCTGCTGATATTGGGGTCGATCGTCATGGGTCCTGTCTCATCCTGTCGACGGCCCGCGCCGTCCTGTCGCTGAGCATAAAAGCAGATCGGGCGGGCGAATGCGCTCCGCGATCCGACTAGGGGGCTAGTCGATCCGATTAGCGGTGGCGGAAACCATCGTCAGTGAGAAGGATGTCGACAGGATCGGCCTGGAATATCTGCCGTCCGCCGCGCCGCGCCATTTCGGCATAGCGGGCGAGCGCGGTGCTGTCTCCGCTGCGCAGGGCCGCCTCATGCGTGCCCGCCATGATTGCGCCCTGGATCATCAGCATCTCGCCAAATTCCTGGCGCAGCGCATCGCTGTCCACCTGGTCGGCGACACGGGCAAAGGCGTTGGCCGCCTGACGCCGCACCCCTGCGGCCTGCGCGCGAGTGATGTCGGGCCGATGGTCGTTGGCGACGCCCCATTGGGCAAGCATGTAGAAGGCAAGGCCGTCGATCGCGTCATTGGCGCTGTAGCCCAGCTGTGGCGCCACTTTCTCATATTCGGCGACGGCGCGGCCCGACAGCACGATCTGCCGCATTTCGGCTTCCTGGGCCGCGCCTTCCCTGCCGGCGGCTTCGCCCATGATGTCGGCCAGCTTGCGCCGCACCGCGGGATCGGGACGATAGCCGCCATCGACATCGGCAACCACGCCCTGGCCGGGGGAGAGGTCGAGCGCCGGCAAGCTGCTCGGATCGAAGCGTGCGGGCGGCGCGCCCTGCTGAGGTCCTGCGGGCGCGAAGAGCGACGCCAGCAAGGCGGCGGCCGCGGTCAGGCTGTGCAGCATCATCCCTGTCGTCCCATGCTCACGCCCGGTCGTCTGCGCACAGGCTGAGCGTCGCGCCGTCGCGGGTGATGTCGATCCGCGCCGGCACCACTGCATCGGCATGGTCGGCCGCTGCGCCCGCTTCGATCGCGATGGCGGTGCCATTGTCGAGCCCGAACCAGCTTTGCGCATGCAGCGCGGCCTCGCCGCCCCAGATCGGGCTGCGCGTGTCGCTGGGCCGATGTTCGATCAGGACCTGCCTCGTCGCGCCATCGAGCAGCAGCCGATAATCGGCGCCAAGGTCCAGAGCGGCGCAGCCCGTGCCGGGCGCGAGCGTCACATCGCCGGCGGCTTCAGGATCGGCAAGGCCGCCGCCGACAGCCTCATAATGGCGGGCGATGCGGGGAAAGGCGGTGCCGCCGTGCACGTCGCTGCCGAAGGATCCGTAGATGCCGGGGCCCATTTGCTGGCAGCTGGTGTTGGCGCTGCGGTTCGCCGCACTCTTGGGCGGCAGATACCAGGCCATGGTGTTGAACGGCCGGTCCAGCAGCGGAACCGAATCGCCGACCTGATTGGTAAGATAGCCCAAGAGCATCATGGCGGGTCTCCTGTCTCTGCCTGTGTCCGGCAGGATGGCGGCGGCCCGCCGCCGTCGCACTCCGCTATCCGACTAGTCCCCTAGTCGATCCGATTAGAGGCCGGCGCCCGCGCACAGCCCTTCCAGCTTGCGAACGCGCGGCTCGTTCGCGCCCAGTTCCGCCCGGAAGCGCGGCAGGCTGGCGCACGCGCGCCGCTGGCCAGCCGTGGGAGCAGCGTTGGCGCTCGATCTGCCTTCGCGGATGCGGCGCGCCTGGCCTTCGGCGACGGAGCGATGGAATATGCCCTCGGCCGCCTGGCCTGGGCTGATGACGGGCGCGATATCCTGGGCGGTTGCGACGCCGACGGGTGCCACAAGCGCCAGCGCAATGATTACAGTTCGGAACATGATCGTCCTCCTGTGCTGTCAAGCCCCTGATAAAAGAGGCGGAGGCCCGATCCAAGGGATGGGCCTCCAACCGTTTGCTTTGCGGGGTAAGCGGATTATTGCTTACGCGCGGTGTTCGACATGGCTTCGCCGATCGTCTTGATGGCGTTGTTGGTCGCGTTCATCAGCATGCTGAACTGCTGCGACACGACGCCGAATTCGGCCGAGGCGCTGGCGTCGTCGCCCTTCAGCGATTCGGCGCGGCTCTGCATGTCCTGACCCAGACGGTCCAGTTCCTCGCCCAGCGCCTGCGCCATCGCCATCAGCCAGCCCGGCGCACCGGTCGAACCGGCGCCAGCGACCTTGCCCTTGCCGCCCGAAGCCTTGGCGTCCTTGAACTCTTCGCTCTGGCTCATCTCCTCGATGAACTGCATCATCATCTGCTGGACGCCATTCTGGGCCTGGGCGATGTCAAAGGGCGAAGCGCCGACACCGGCGCCGAACTGGTCGATCGCTTCATCGATGTTGCTGGCCGCGCCCTGGAAGTCGCCGATCGAACCGGCGAACTGGCTTTGCGCCATGTCGATGATGCCCTGGGGCAAGCCGAGCTTGTCGCCGAACTGCTGCAGGATCTGCTGACCCATTTGCGAGAAGACCTGCTGCGCCAACTGGGCGACGACGCCGCCGATCGGGCCGAGCATCGAGGTGGCGAGGAGGGAAATGGGGTTAAAGGAACCAATGCCAAACATCGTTATTCTCCTGTCCTTGAAAATCCGGCCCTCAAAGGGCGCCTGAACGGCGGCGCGAACGGGTCGAACCGCCGTCGTCGCCATCCTGTATGACCGACCTGCCAGCCGTCCGCCCTCCCCGATCCGACTAGGGTCCTAAGCGATCCGACTAGCTGAGCGGGTGGAAGAGCAGGCCGGCAAGCGCGTTGAGTTCGCGCACGCCGTCCAGCTCCAGCTTGCGGCACATATTGTTGAGGTGCACGCGCACCGTATTTTCGCTGATGACCAGCAGGGTCGCGATGTCGGCATTGGCGCGGCCCCAGCCCAGGAAGCGCAGCACCGCCACTTCGGTTCGGGTGAGCGTGCCGATCGCCTGGCTATGCCGTTCGGGCACGCGTGAGCGGGGGATGCGAAACTCGCCGATCGGCACATCCTCCTCCGCCGCGCGCGCATCGGCCTGGCGCAGCAAGCGCATCAATTCGCGCAGGCGGGCTTCCTCGTCCTGCCCGTCGGTCATCGCGCCAGCGTCCTTGCCACCGCGCGGACGATGTCGCTACGGGTAGACAGGTCCTTCAGCACCGCCTGCGCGAGCAGCGGCACCAGGATGAGGAGCAGCGCGGTCGCGGCCCAGCTCTTGATCGAGAGCGACAGGGAAAAGACGTTGAGCTGCTGCGCAAAGCGGTTGAGCAGGCCGAGCGCAGCATCGACGACATAGAGCATCACCAGAATCGGCGCGGCGAAGACCAGCGCCAGCGTCATCAACCGACCGAATTCCCCTTCGAACAGGATCAGCGACTGCGGATCTAGCACGGGCCAGCTCTTGGCGATCGGCCAGATGACGAAGCTTTCCATGATGGTGCCAACCAGCAGCAACAGTCCGCCCCAGGCGGCGAAGAGGACATGGGCGAGCCGTTGCAGCAGCGATCCGGTGAGCGATGTCATGGTGCCGCCATTGGGCTCCAATATCTGGCCGATGGTCGCGCCGACCTTGGCGTCGATAATCTCGCCTGCCGCCTCCATCGCCCAGAGGATGGTGGCGAAGAAGAAGCCGATGGCGATGCCGATCCCGGCTTCGCGCAGCAGCATGATCGCCCAGCCGAAAGTGCCGATATCCTGCACCATGAAATTGGGCTGGAGGGCGAAGGCGACGCCGCCGAAGGTGAGGATGATCGCGTTGCGGACCGTGGCGGGAATGGTGTTTTGCGCGAACAGGGGGATGATGGCGAAGGCGAAGCCGAAGCGGGCCGAGGCGATGCCGACCAGCAGCAATTCCATCATCCATCCCGGCACGCCCTGCATGCCTCCCGCCGCGCCCGCCATCACTGGCGCACCATGGCCGGGAACTGGGTGAAGATGGTGTTGCCATATTGGTAGAGGCTGCCCGCCAGCAGCGAGGCGGTGAGGAAGATGGTGGCGACGATGGCGAAGAATTTGAGTGTATATTGCAGCGTCTGTTCCTGAAGCTGCGTCGCCGCCTGCACCAGCGCGACCAGCAGCCCGACCGCCGAGGCCGCAACGATCGGCGGGGCGGACAGCAGCAGCACCAGCCACAGCGCGTCGATCGTCATGCGGATGAAGCTGTCAGACATAGCTGAGCACCAGTCCGTGCGAGAGCTTCACCCACCCATCGACCAGCACGAACAGCAAGATCTTGAACGGCAGGGATATGGTGACGGGCGAGAGCATCATCATGCCCATCGCCAGCAGAATGTTGGAGATCACGAGGTCGATCACCAGGAAGGGCAGGAAGATGAGGAAGCCGATCTGGAAGGCGACGGTCAGTTCGCGCACGACGAAGGCAGGCACGACGACGATGAAGTCGGTGGCGCTCGCCGCCTGCGTGCCGCTCTGTTTGGCGACTCGCTGCTGCGTGCGCAGGAAGAAGGCACGCTCGTCCGCGGCGCTATGCTTGATGAGGAAGGCGCGCAGCGGCTCCTTGGCGCGGTCGGCGGCGGAGAATATCTCGCTGGTCTGGGACGGTACGGCCTGCTGCCCCGAGGCCGCCGCCATCTGCTGCATGGTGGGATACATGACATAGACCGACAGAACGAGCGCCATGCCGTTCAGCACGACATTGGGCGGCACCTGCTGCAGCCCCAGCGCATTGCGCAGCAACGACAGCACCACCACGATCTTGGTGAAGCTGGTCACCATCACCGCGAAGAAGGGCGCGAGTGCGATGAGGACGACGACGACAAGAGCGCTGCCGGGCGTGAAGGCGGACACGTCCATGGGTTCAGCCCTCCTTGAGAACCGTCTCTATGAGCACGCCATAGCTGTCGCCGACCGACACGATCTGGCCCGCCGCAATAGCGCGGCCGCCCGCGATGATACGGACGGGAAGCGCGCCGTCGCGATCCTGCAAGGGCAGCACGCCGCCCTGCTGCACCGCCTGAAGCCGAGAGAGCGGGACATCGGTCTGGTCCAGCTCGAAGCGCAGTTGCACCGAAAAATCGTCCGCCGGGAATGTCGGGCTGGCGGGGGTTGGAGACATGGCAGGCGTATCGGCATCATCCATGATCTTCTCCTCTTGGGAACAAGCGGCTCAGTGCGGCCGGAAGCAGCGGGCGACCGGATCGAGCCGGCCCGGGATCGCATCGCCGTGCGGCGGGCACAGCGTAGCAGCGATGGGAGCCGGCCCGATCAGCAGCAGGTCGCCGGGCGAAAGCGTCGCCGCGTCGGCCGGGGACAGGCGCGGTCCCGCGACAGCGATCGCGACAGGCAGCGCGATATGGCCGAGCAGCGATGGCGCGAGCGGCGCGGGCTGGGCCAGAATGGCCGCGTCGAACGGGACCGACAGCAGCAGGACGATCTGCTGGTCGAGCGAGCCGATCCGCACAGTCAGCCCGGCGGTGTCGGGACATGGACCGATGTCGAGCGGGTCCAACGTCAGGCCGAGCGCAGCTTCGACGGCGCTGAGCAGATCGTCGGCCGCGTCCAGCAGCGCCGCCATCCCCGGGCCATCGCCGGCATCCATGGACAGCGCGCGGCCGCCGAAGCGGAGCAGGCGAAAGGCGATGGCGTCAGCGCAGCGGAACCAGGCGGTCGCATCGTCGCCGTGCGGCAGAAGCTGCGCGCGCAGTACCCGATCATCGACGCTCAGGCCGCACAGCGCGCCGAGCAGGCTCTGGCGCAGATGCGCCTCCTCCGCACCCATGACAGGAAAGCGAGGCGGCTCGGGCGTCATCAGGGCCGTCCATCCGGGGCGAACGGCGTGGCGCGGCCTTCGGGCCAGCGCGCGAGCAGGCTGATATTGCCGCCAGTGACGCCGATCAGCATGACCTCGCCCCGCACCTCGACGAGGGCGATGCGCTCGCGCTGGCCCACGGCCATGGCGCGCAGGAAGCGGATCGGCTGCTCGGCTGCTTCGCCGCCGCCCTGGAAATGATCGTTCCACCGTCGCAGCAGCCGCAGCGCCACCCATGCCAGGCCCAGCACGACGGCGAGCGCCAGCACAACGGCCAGCAGGCTGAGGAAGAAAGTCCCCGCGTTCATTCCGCATCCTCCCGCACCGGAGCTTCCAACCCGTCGCGCGCCCGGCGCGCCCACAGGATGATTTCGGCAATCGCATCAAACCGGTCGCGCGGGATCGGCCCGCCCACCTCGCTTTCGCCCCAGACGCCGCGCGCCAGGCCGATATTGCGCACGATCGGCACGCCTTCGCGCTCCGCCTCGGCGCGCATGGCGGCGGCGAGCGGCCCTTCGCCCTTGGCCGCGACCATCGGCACCGGACAGTCTTCGGGATCATAGTCGAGCGCGATGGCGAGATGCGTCGGATTGGTCAGCAGCACATTGGCGCGGCCGGCGGCCGCCACGGCATTTTGATTGGCCCATTCCTCATGGAGTTGCCGGCGTTGCGCGCGCAGCATTGGATCGCCTTCATTATCCTTATGCTCCTGCTTGATGTCGCGCCGGCTCATCCGCAATTTCTTGATGAAGCTGTGCTGCGCCCAGGCGCGATCGGCGGCGGCGACAAGCAGGAAGATGGCGCAGGTCCAGGCGAAGAGCTGGATCGACACCGACCGGATCAGCGCCAGCATCGCACTCGCCACCTGGTCGCCATGATGGTCGACCGGCGACCATTCCGCCGCCTGCAGCAAGCTGACGAAACCATCGGCCGAGCGCCAGAGGATGACCCCGGCGATCATCAGGATCAGCGTAACCTTCGCGACGGTCTTGAGGAGCTCGACCAGATTGTCCATGCTGAACATGCGCTTGAGCCCTTCGATCGGGTTCAGCTTGTCGAGTGAAGGCTTGAGCTTTTCGGTGGTGACGAGGGCGCCGACCTGTACGAATTCAGCGATTACGCCGATCAGCGCGGCAGGCCCCAGGATCAATAGGCTGACCGACACCAGCACGAGCAGCGCCGCCCAGCCCAGTACGGGCGCGGCCGCATCGAAGGGCATGCTGGTCGCCGTGCCGAGCGTATCGCGCATCAGACCGGTGATCTGCGCGCCGGCATGGCCGGCCGCGAACAGCAGCAGCAGGAACCACATGATCATGCCGAGAGCGGGCCCGACATCCTTCGACTTGGCGATGTCACCCTTGCGGCGGGCGTCGCGCAGTCGCTTGGGAGTCGGCTTCTCGGTCTTGTCACCGCCGTCATTCTTTTGCGCCATGGAAACTCCACACCGTGCCTGGAGGCATGAACCGGGAAGAAGCTGTGCGGCAGTCAATGGGAACCGGCGCCAAACAGCTTCATGAAGTGCGTGTGTGGACCCAAGTAAAAGTTTAGACAAAGCGTCGCTTCGTCAACCCTCGATGGCAGGATTGGGACGAGCCGTTCATCTTCGCAGATGTTTCGACTTCGACATGGTAATTCATCTAGTCGTAACGATTATGTGACTGATTCGTCACGGTTCCATAGCAATCGACCAGTTGATTTCACTTCATCGCCTCTTGGCCACAATCCGTCTCGTTACAGTGGCTTCGCCGAAATTGTAGCGCGACAAAGCCCTCGCCAATCCGTCGCTCTCTGGGCGGATAAGCACAAGTATATGACGACAAATATCGTTAGATTACTACAGACTTAGACTGATCGAGAATTTGGTGTGTGGACGTCACCAGATAGGAGATCGTCAGGATGGCAATCGCAATTTTTCGCAATATTTCTATTGCGACTCTATTCGCATTTTCATCGGCGGGCAGCATTGTCTATGCCGAGGATAATGTAAGCTGGCGGGACATCGATTTCGGGTCCTGCCCGCTGAACGCCAATCTGCGCGTCGCCGATGGCGGCAGCACGAACGGCTATATGGCGTTACAGGGCTGTGCGGCGCGGATCGTCGTCGCTCCGCGCGCGCCGATCAGCACGACGCCCGACGTGGCGCGCATCATCGGTGTCAAGGAAGACAAGCCCAAGAAGCCGGAGCGCCGCCGCGGCAAGACCGCGCTGGCCGAACCGCCGCCGGGCACGCGCCGGGTCAGTGCCATGCTGGATCGTCCGGTCAAGATTGCCGGCTTCATGCCGGATTTCGACTCGCATATCCAGGCGACCGCCGCCGCCCACCGCATCGACCCACTGTTCCTGCACGCAATCATCGGCACCGAATCGACCTATCGCGCCAGCGCACTGTCGCATGCCGGCGCGCGGGGGTTGATGCAGATCATGCCGGGTACCGGCGCCCGCTTCGGTGTTGCGCAGGACGCGCTCTATGATCCGGCCATCAATATCGAAACCGGCGCGCGGCTGCTGAAATCGCTGCAGAAGCGCTACGGCAAGGATTTCGACCTGATCCTGGCCGCCTATAATGCAGGTGAAGGCGCGGTGGCACGCTATGGCAACCAGATCCCCCCCTATCGCGAAACGCAGGATTATGTCGTCAAGGTGATGGCGCGCTATGCCGCGCTGCGCAGCGGAGCGACGCGCTGATGGCCGCCAGCCTGATTTCCCGCCTGCCGCGCGGCGCGGTGCGCCCGGCCGACCTGATGCTGATCGTCGCCGTGGTGGCGATCGTCGCGCTGTTGATCCTGCCGTTGCCGGCAATCATGATCGACATGCTGGTCGCGACCAATATCGCCATCGGCCTGCTGCTGCTGCTTTCCACGCTGCACATCACCAAGCCGCTCGATTTCTCCACCTTTCCCACAGTGCTGCTGCTTTCGACGCTGTTTCGCCTGTCGCTTTCGATCGCGACCACGCGCATGATCCTGACGACCGCCGAGGGCGGGCACATCATCCAGCAGTTCGGCGAAATGGTCGCCGGCGGCAATCTGATCGTCGGGCTGGTCGTCTTCCTGATCATCACGGTGGTGCAGTTCATCGTCATTTCCAAGGGCGCCGAGCGCGTCGCCGAAGTGGCGGCGCGGTTCAGCCTGGACGCGATGCCCGGCAAGCAATTGTCGATCGACAGCGACCTGCGGTCCGGGCTGATCGGCAAAGACGAAGCGCGTGAGCGGCGGCGGACGCTGGAGCTGGAAAGCAAGCTGCACGGCAGCCTGGACGGCGCGATGAAGTTTGTGAAGGGCGACGCCATCGCCTCCATCGTCATCGTGCTGATCAACCTAGTCGGGGGCCTGGCCGTCGGCGTCTTTTCCCACGGGATGGAAGCGGGCGAGGCGATGCAGGTCTTTTCGATCCTGACCATCGGCGACGGCCTTGTCGCACAGATCCCGGCGCTGTTCAGCGCCATGGCGGCGGGCCTGCTGGTTACCCGCACGACGGACGAAAGCCGTGACGGGAGCCTGGGCCCGGCGATCGTGCAGCAGATCGGCAGCAAGCCCAAGGTGCTGGCGCCCGCCGCGATCCTGTGCCTGTTGATGGCGCTGATCCCCGGCTTTCCCGCTGCGGTCTTCATCGGCATCGCCTTTGCGCTGGGCAGCGCGGCGGCGTGGCAGCATCCGGTGTTGCACGCCTGGATCATGGGCAAGGCAGCGCGGTTCGACAAAGGCGAGAAGCCGCTGCCGCAAACGCTGGCGGCACAGCCCGAAGCGCCGCGCCCGGTGCGGCCGCTGGTGCTGGAGATCGCCGCGCCAGCGCTCGACGCGGCGCAGGCCGAACGGCTGCGCGCCCGTTTCGTGCTGGTGATCGAAGCCGTGCAGGCGCGGCTGGGGCTGCCGATGCCGGCGGGCGAAGTCACGACCCGGCTGCTGCCCGAGGGGGAGCGGCCGCGCTGGACGCTGAGCGCCTATGAGGCGCCGGTCGGATCGGGCGAAGTGGACGGGCCGTTCGAAGAGGCGATCGCGCCGGCGATCGAGGCGCTGCTGCGGCGCAATGCCGCCCGTTTCCTGGGGCTTCAGGAAACCACTACCATGCTCAACCGCATGGGCGCCGACTATCCCGACCTGGTCAAGGAAGTCGTGCGCGCCGTGTCATCCCCGCGCATCGCCGAAGTGCTGCGCCTGCTTGCCGAAGAGGAGGTCTGTTTGCGGAATCTGCGCGACGTGTTGGAAGCCATCGCCGAAATCGGTCAATCGGAACGCAATGCGGTACCGATCGCGGACCGCACGCGGGTGGCGCTGCGCCGCTATATCGCCGCACCCCATATGGCGGATGGCCGTTTCCCCGTACTGGTCGTGGGCGGCCGGCTGGAGCGTTTCTTCCGCGACAATCTACAGACGGTGGAGGGCGTCGCGCACCTCGCCATGCCGCCTGACCAAGCGCGCACGCTGATCGGCATGATCCGCAGCGAAACCGCCAAATGCGGTGCGCGCGCGATCATCACCGCCTATGATCTGCGCCGGCCGCTGCGGCAGTTGACCGCCGGCGACCTCTTTGGCTTGCCGATCCTGTGCTATAATGAGCTGACGCCCGCGCTGCCGCTGGACGTTGTCGGCACGCTCGACCGGACGCCCGACGCGATCGAGGAACAGGCGCCGATGGAGGCCGCGGCATGAGGGGGATGCTGCGCCTATCCTGTGCGCTCGCGCTGGCCAGCGCCACGCCCGCGCTGCATGCCGCCGAGCCGCCCTTTGGCGACCGCAAGGTCAACATCACCGCGCGCGATCAGCCGGCCCCCGATTTCCTGAACCAGTTCTTTGCCGCATCGGGCCTGCGGGTCGCGGTGAACGGCACGGTGTCTGGCAAGATCAACGGCCGTTTTTCGGGCATGCCCGCCGATATCTGGCGGCAGGTGGCGAGCGCGTTCAACCTGATCGCCTATTATGACGGGTCGGTCGTCACCGTCTACAGCGCCAATGACGTGCAGAGCCGCACGATGAGCGTGGCGACAGGGCGCGCGGCCGACCTGTCGGGCGCGGTCACGCGCGGGCGATTGAGCGACGGCAACAATCGTGTGCGCATCACATCGGCCGAAAGCGTGCTGGCGACCGGCGTGCCCCGTTTTCTGGACCAAGTGCAGCAAATCGCCAGCGCCCAGCCCCGCACAGCCGTGCGCGAGCGGCCGCCGGTCGCCGCGATCGCGCCAGGTCGCGCCCAGCCGCTGACGCCCGGCGGCATCGACCCCTATGAACTACGCGTCTTCTACCTGCGCTACGCCCGCGCCGATGACACCACGCTGCGCACGGGCGATCGCGAAGTGCGCGTGCCCGGCGTCGCCACCATCGTCGCGCGCGTGATGGGCGACGGGCTGCCGATCGGCACTGTTGGCGGCAGCTATGGCGCGCAGCAGGTGCGCCAGTCGGTGCCGCGCCTGATGGGCAAGGGGCTGGACAGCGTCGCGCCCGACGCGTCGCGCTCCACCCCTTATGACAATGACGAGGAGGATTATCTGGGCCTGCCGGGCCAGGAGCCGATCGTGGTCCAGGCCCAGCCCGCGCCGCAGGCCGGCCCGCGCATCACCGTCGATCCTTCGCTCAACGCCGTCATCGTGCGCGACCGCCCCGAAAACATGCCCGCCTATGAGGGGCTGGTGCGGTCGCTGGATGTCGCGCCGCAGATCGTGGAGCTGGAAGCGACGATCATCGACATCAATGTCGATCGGCTGCGCGAGCTGGGCATCAACTGGCGCTTCCGGAGCGGCGACTGGGGCGCGCTGTTCGGCGGCGACATCGTCCGGCGCACGGGCAATCCGCTGACCGACTCGCTGAACACCGGCAGCGTCAATCGCGGCCTGTCGCTGTCGGGCATCATCGGCGCGAACAACGAGTTCATTGCCCGCATCAGCGCGCTGGAGGAAAAGGGCGCGGCAAAGGTGGTGTCGCGACCGCAGCTCGTCACCCTGTCCAATGTCGAGGCGGTGTTCGACCGCACCCGCACCTTTTATGTCCGGGTCGCGGGCGATCGGCAGGTCGACCTGTTCAACGTGACTGCCGGCACGGTGCTGCGCGTCAACCCGCACGTGCTGGTCGATAATGGCCAGCCGCGCATCCGCATGGTCGTCAATGTCGAGGATGGCGCACTGCTCGACGGCACGGTTGACCGCATTCCGGTGGTGGAGCGCGCCAGCGTCAATACCCAGGCGCTGATCGCCGAGGGCGAAAGCCTGTTGCTGGGCGGCCTGACCGTCAATTCCGACATGGACGCGGAAACCGCCATTCCGGTGCTGGGGCAGATCCCGGTGCTGGGCGAATTGTTCAAGTCACGATCGAAGCGCCGACAGCATGTGGAGCGGCTCTTCCTGATTTCCCCGCGCATCAACCGGCTGGACACGCCGACAATGACGTCGCCCATGCCAACCAGGTTCGGCGGGGCGCCCGCGTCCCCGCCTGCGCCCCGTCTGCAGATGGAGACCCTGCAATGACCGCTGCAACGATCCGTGGGATCGACATGCCGCGCGGCACCGCCGTCGCGCACCGCGTGCTCAAACTCCTGTCCGGCCGCCTGTCCGGCAAGGCCTACCCGCTCGACGGGCGCGCGCGCGTCAGCATCGGCCATGGCCTGGCCAATGACGTGGTGCTGCGCGGCGCGGGCACGCGCGACTGCGCGATCGAACTGGAGCTCAACCCCGAAACGGCGCAGCTGCGCGTGCTGCAGGGGCAGGTGGAGTTGCTGGGCCGCACACTGGCAGCGGGCGAGCAGGCGGTGCTGCCGGCCTATCTGCCCTTCCGTCTGGGCGAATATCTGGTCGCGCATGGCGCCCCGGTATCGCCGCGCTGGGACGATGCGAGCAAGATCGCCGATACACCCTGCGGCGTTGCGGTCGGGCCGTTGCAGGCGCCGCGCCTGATCGACCGGATGCTGGACATGGGCCGCGCGCATGTTGGCCGGATCGACCGCAAGATGGCGCGGCTGGCGCTGGGCGCGGGCTGCGCCGGGTTGTTGTGCGTCGCAGCGGCCGAACCGCTGGGAACGCTGGTCGCCGGCCAGAGCGGCGACAAGGCCGCCCTGAGTCGCGCCGTGCGGCAGGCGGGCTTCAGCGGCGTCACGGTCGGCGAAGCGCCGGGCGGCGCGCTCAGCATCGGCGGCGTGGTGCGCGACGAAGAGGAGCTGGCCCGGCTGCGCGCGCTCGCGCCCCAGCATGGCGACGGCGTGATCGTCGATGCCCAGACCGGCCCGCAACTCGCCAGTGCGGCTACCGACATCCTGCAGGGCAAGGGCGTCGCTGCGCGCGTCAGCCCGGCCCAGCCCGGCGCGCTGGTCGTGCGCGCGGGCTATATGCCCGCCGACCGGCAGGCCCAGATTAGGGCCGACCTGCGCAAAGACCTGCCCGCCGTGCGGCAGGTGGGATTCCGCGTGGACGACAGCCTGGACGCGAGCCCGCTGCAATCTTTCTTCACCCAGAGCGGCGCGGGGCTGGCGACGATCGTCGCCGATCCCGCCCATATCGTGACCGCCGACGGGTCGCACTGGTTTCCGGGCGCCACCCTGCCCACCGGACATCATCTGGTGTCCGTCGCCCCCAATGCCGTCACCTTCGAGAAGGACGGCCGGATGGAACGCATCACCCCCTGAAGACGCACATAAGGAGATTTGACATGACCGACAGCATTTCCCGCGCCGACATGGCGACCTTGGCCAATACGCCGCTGACCGGCGCGCGCATGCGCCAGGACGACGCGCCCGGCAACTGGTTCGAAGCCTTTGCCTCCGCCTGGGGCAAGGCGCTCGACCGCCAGGCCGCGACGATCGAACAGAAATCCGACCTGATCGCCAATGAAGGCGGCGATAACCCCTCGCAGATCACCATGCTGACCGCCGAGGCGATGAAGATGAGCTTCCTGTCGAACAGCTCGCACAGTTCGATTGACAGCGTGTCCAAGGCGCTCGAAACCATGGCGCGCAAGCAATGATGGTCGATCCCGTCACCGCGCAGGCGGCGATCCCCGCCCGGCAGGTGGAGCTGGCCCCGGCCATGCCCCAGCAGGCCGGGCAGGACGCGGCGGCCGATTTTGCGGCGTCGCTCAAGGTCGCGGCGACCGAGCATATCGGCGGCACCGACATGTCGCCGGCGCTGCGCGGCATGCTGGGCACGCTGGACAAGGTGAATGGCGAAGCCAAGTCGGTCGCCGACTATGCCCGGTCGGTGGAAGGCACGGGCGGCGAACTGACGCCGGGCGAGGTCGTCCAGCTGACGATGCGCTGCCAGGAATTCATGTTCCATTGCCAGCTGACGTCCAACATCGCCAATCGCAGCTCGGAAGGCGTGCAGCAGCTGTTCCGCCAGCAGGGCTGAAACTGAGAGGAGAGAGACGGTGATCCCCAGAATCGGAAGGTCGGGCCTGGCCTTGGTCGCCGCGCTGGCGCTGGCCGGGTGCGGCAGCCAGGAAATCTACGGTCAATTGAAGGAGGGTCAGGCCAACGACATGATCGCGGCGCTGCGCGACGCGCATATCGATGCCGCCAAATCAGCGGACAAGGACGGCCAGTGGGCCGTCGCCGTCAGCCCCGACGATTTTTCCAAGGCGATCCAGCTGCTGCGGGCCAAGGGCCTGCCGCGCGAGGATTTCGCCAATCTGGGGTCGCTGTTCGAGAAGAAGGGGCTCGTCTCCTCACCCGTGGAGGAACGGGCGCGGCTGATCTACGGGTTGAGCCAGGAACTGAGCCACACCGTGAGCGAGATTGACGGCGTCGTCCAGGCGCGCGTCCATCTCGCTATGCCGGAAGCCGACCCCCTGTCCGACAAGGTCAAGCCCGCATCGGCCGCCATCTTCGTCAAATATCAGCCCGGCTATGACCTGCGCAGCCAGACCGGGGCGATTAAGTCGCTGGTGACCAACAGCATCGAAGGACTGGCCTATGACAAGGTGTCGGTGGTGATGGTGCCAAGCCAAGCCGCGCCGCCGCCCGAGCAGTCGATGCTGGTAGCGAGCTTCGACAGCTGGGCAAGCCGCTTGCTGCTGGCGCTGGCCGGGCTGGGCGGGCTCGCCACCCTGTTCTGGCGTCGGCGGCGCCCCGGCGCGGTCCCCGCACGGGTCGAGAGCGAGCAGGCATGAGCAGCGGTTCGGCGGCGCGGCGCGAACTGGCGCAGGTGGCGCGTCATGGCGGCTGGCCGATGACCCGTGGCGCGCGCTTTGGTCGCCCGGCGCGACCGGATTTTGCGACGTTGCGCGCGCTGCCGCGATGGCCGGCTCTGGCCCCCGCGCGGCAGCAGCGAGTCGCGACGGTCGCGCTGCTGATCGGCGCGCAGTCGGCGCTGGGGCGACTGATCGACGGCGCGCGCCTGCGCGGCTACGCCATGCTGGTGGGCGCGCCGGTACTGGAACGGCTGTGGATGCTGGAAGATGGCGGTCGCGATCCACTGCCCCCAATTGAGGTGCTGCCTCATGCAGCCGAGCGCTTGCTGCGCGGGGCGGCCACGGACGCCGAGGCGCGCCAACGCTTGGGCCAGGCCGAAGCGCTTCTCAAGGAACTGGACGCATGGCCTTTCACCTGATCCACGCCGATGGGCGCAGCCTGCTAGCGAGCGACAAGCCGCTGCTGCGCGACCAGGAGCGCGCGCCGATTACCGAGGCCGTCGCGCTGCTGGACGCAGTGCGCGGCTGGCATGACAGGCAGGCACAGGCCCTGGCCGAGGCGCGCGAGGCGGCGGCTGCGGAGGGCCGGCGCACCGGTGAAGAGGAGGGCCGCGCTGCCTTTGCCGAGGCGATCGTCGCGCTGACCGAGGAGGCGCAGGCCGATGCCGCCCGCCGCGACGAGGATGTCGCCGCATTTGCTTTGGCGGCGCTGCGCCAGATGGTCGGCGCGCTGCCCGCAGAGGATAAAATGGCCGGCATCGCTCGCCGCGCCGTCGAGGCGCTGGGGTCGCGCGGACCGATATTGGTCGAAGTGTCCGCCGCGATGCAGCCGCATATCGAGCGCGCATTCGCCGACCGGCCGTCATCGGTCGAACTGGCGGTGCGGCCGCGCGAAGGCCTAACCGACGACCAGTGCCGGCTAACGGCCCCGGATGGTCGGATCGTCGCCGATGTGGGCGTACAGATACAATCCTTCGCCGCGCGCTGGGAGGTGGCCGATGCGCTCTGACACCCGCCTGTCCGCCCTGTTCGACACGCTGGAGGCCGGGCCGGGCTTCGAGCAGCGTGGCAAGGTACGCGGCGCGATCGGCACGGCGATCCGCGTGAGCGGCGTCACCGTGCGCATCGGCGACATTTGCGAGTTGGCGAGCCCGGCGGGCCGCCATTCGCTGCTGGCTGAGGTGGTCGGCCTGTCCGAACATGAAGCGATCCTGTCGCCGATGGGAGACCTGCGCGGCCTGTCGGGCGAAACCGAAGTGATGGTGCGCGTGGGCGAGGACCGCGTGCCGGTGTCGGGCGCGCTGCTGGGCCGGGTGCTGGACGCGCGGCTGCAACCGCTCGACGGGCTGCCGCCGGTCGAAACGCCGGCCAGCCAGCCCCTCTATGCCGCCGCGCCCAATCCAATGGAGCGCCAGCGGATCGACAGGCAGGTGGAAACGGGCGTGCGCGCGATCGACGGGCTGCTGCCGCTGGGACGCGGGCAAAGGATCGGCGTGTTTGCCGCGGCAGGCGGCGGCAAGAGTACCTTGCTCGGCACGCTGGCGCGGCAAGCCCAGGCCGACGTTATCGTCATCGCCCTGATCGGCGAGCGCGGTCGTGAGGTGCGCGAATTCATCGAGGACAATCTGGGCAGCGAGGGACTGGCGCGATCGGTGGTGATTGCATCGACATCCGACCGCCCGGCGCTGGAGCGCGCGCGCGCCGCCCATGCTGCCACCGCCATCGCCGAGGGCTTTCGCGCCGAGGGCAAGCATGTCCTGCTGCTCATGGATTCAGTGACCCGCTTCGCCCGCGCCCTGCGCGAGATCGGTCTGGCGTCGGGCGAGCCGCCGGTGCGGCGCGGCTTTCCCCCTTCGGTCTTCGCCGAACTGCCGCGCCTGTTTGAACGGGCCGGATGCGACGCCCGCGGCGAAATCACCGGCATCTACACGGTGCTGCTGGAGGAGGAGGAGGATGACCCGGTCGGCGAGGAAGTGCGATCACTGCTCGACGGCCATGTCATCCTGTCACGCAAGCTGGCGGCGCGCGGCCATTATCCTGCGATCGACATATTGGTGAGCCAGAGCCGGCTGATGGGACAATTGATGGAGGAAGGCGAGCGCCGCGCCGCCCTGTCCTTTCGCGCGATGCTCGCCAAGCTCGACGAGATCGAGCTGCTGCTGCAGGTCGGCGACTATAAGCCGGGGCAGGACGCATTGGCCGACCGCGCCATCGCGCGGCGCGACGAACTGGACGGCTTCCTGCGGCAATCGACTCATGAAACGGCGTCCTTGCCGATGACACGCGCCATCCTGAGAGGATTTGAATGATGAGCGACCAGATCGACCAGCTCAAAACCATCGTCCGGCTGCGCAAGCGCGACCTGGAGCGGTGCGCGCACGATGTAGCGGCCGCGCGGCAGGCGATCGTCGCCGCGCAGGTGCAGGAGGAGCAGGCGGCGCGCGCCTGCGCCGACGCGTTGGCGAGCCGGGCGGCGGCGATGACGGAGCGGCTCGGCCAGCCCTGCGACCCGCTGGTCCAGCTGCATTGCCAAGCCGTATCCGCACGAGCGGAGGCATCGCAGCTGCTACGCACCCAGGCCGGCGCGGCGCTGGCGGAGGCGCGTGCGCTGGCCGACCGGCTTAAGCGCGAATGGCTGCGCGCGCAGGCGCGGCATGATGCGATGTTGCAGGAACTGGAGCGCGCGGTGCAGAGCTGGCAGCGCCAGGTCGGCCGCCGCGCCGAGGACGAGGTGCGTCCCGCCCCGATCCCGGCGATGCTGGCATGAGCGCGGCGATCGACTCGACAACGCCGCAGCCGGTGGCACTGCGCACGGGCACAGGGACGCGGGCGGATACGGTCGCCAAGGACGCGGCCGGCTCCGAAGCGGCGGAAAATTTTCGCAACCTGCTGGCGCGCAAGACCAGGAATGGCGGCGGCGAGGGCAAGCCGTTGCGCAAGCAGAAAGCTGCGGACGAAGCGGCGACGCCCCCAGCGCCCGCGCCGGCTCCCGCCATGACGCTGGCGTTGTCGCCGCAGACCCTGGGGGTGGCAAAGCATGGCTCCGCGTCAGGGCCGAGCGATGACAAGGTGAGCCAGGCGCTCGCGCCTCAACTCCAGCGGACGGGCGAGGCGCAGGGCGCGCCAGTGGCGACATCCCCTGCCGGCGCGGCCGTGCAGGATGCAGCGAGCGCGCAAATGTGGGTGCAGCGGATGGATGCAGGAGCCCCGTCATCGGCCTCCACCCACCTCAGTCTGCCGGGCGACCAGTGGCGCGCCGAACATGTGCGGATCGATGCGCAGCAAGGCGGGCTGTCCGTGCTGATCGACCTTGGCGCAGACGCGCAGGACAGGAATGAGGCGCTCAAGGAGCTCGAAGCGCGGCTGCGCGCCCGAGGGCTGGACGCGACGATCCGCGACGGCGGGGCAGCGCTGCGCTAAACGGCCTTCAGACCTCCGCCGCCATCGGCGCCGCATTGGTGCGCACAGGGGCGGCTCGCGTCGGTCCGACCAGACGCTGTCGCTGGGGCCGGTATGCCATCTGGCGCAATACCGCATGCAAAGCCCGATCCCATCGTCCTGACCGGCAGGATAGGCTGTTCCGCAGCAAAAGCCGCGCCATTACTTGCGCCCGATCCGATACGGTCCATTGCGCTCCGTCAGCACCGCCCCCTTCCAGCTCAGCTTGAGCTGGCCCTCGCCAAGCAGCGCGTCAACGGCGGCGTGCACCATCGGCATCGCGTCTCGCCATGGCTCCTCCGATCCAGTCATGGCGCGCGCCACCTCGCTCGGGCATATGGTCGCGTCTGCCGTTCGCTTGGCCAGCAGCGCCAAGACCGTGTGTCGCGCGCTTGCCGTCACTGCTTCCGGCGCCCTTTGCGCGACGACCGCCCCGCAGTCATCGGATCGGGCTTGGCAGGGGGCTTCCAACCCTCCGGTGCCGTCACTTGCTGTCGGTTGGTGCCGAGTCCCATAGCGCCGGGGCGCTGACGCTCGACGCCCGACAGGTCCGCCCTCTCAGCTTCGGTCACTGTGGCACCGCCGCGGATCAGGCTGATCATGTCTCGGACGCGGCTCGCCTGCTCAAAATCCAGGGCACGGACTGCGGCTTCCATTCTGGCTTGCAGGGTCTCGATCGTGTCAGTCATTTCTGCGAAACGCCTGAGAATGGATTTTCTCACCGCCGGCGAGATGATCGCGATCGATTTCGTCGAGCCATCAGCCAAGAACGATATGCAGGTGGTGGGCATGGTGATGAACCGACCGGCGCAATACCCCTATTTTCCTGAGCCGGGCTTACCGGGCAATCCCTCGCTTAAACGACGCGGTGTTCAAAACCCGTCTAAGCCGTCGCTGAACGGCTGTGGGTGCTGCGGGATGAGGGAAAAAGGACAAATGGTGCCCGGGGACGGAGTCGAACCGCCGACACTGCGATTTTCAGTCGCATGCTCTACCAACTGAGCTACCCGGGCACGGGGTTTCGGCGAAGCGTCCGCCGATTGGAGGCGTGCCTATAGGCGTCAATCGAAGGGGCTGTCCAGCCCTTCCTCGCGGTTTTTTTGCTGCATATCGTCGGCAGGAGGACCAGCGACGCGATAGCCTTCGCCCAGCCATTGCAACAGATCCCGATCCCGGCAGGCGGCACTGCAAAAGGGACGGCTTTCTGGCCGAGATGGCGCAGCGCAGACGGGGCAAGTGGCGGGTTTAGGCGACATGGCCACCCGATATGGTCAGGGCCGGATCAGCGCGCAAGCCCACCTCTCCGCCGCGCCGCCGCGCGAGCAGATCGATCCAGTCGGGGCGCTGGCGCAGCAGGTCGATAACGGCGGGCGCAGCGATCAGCGTCGCCGCACCGCCCGTCCCGTGTCGCTCGGCCCGCCGCAGCAAGGCAAGCGCGGCCGTCAATACGACGTTGTCCAGCAGCAATTCCATCAGGTTCGCTCGCTCCCGACGGCGGATGATCTGCAGGAAGCCAAAGCCATTCACCGCCGTCCGCTCGAACGGGAGAGGAAGATATTTGTCGATCTGGGCGGCGGCGATCATCCGCTCGTCCTTGTTGTTCATCGTCGGCAGATCAATGCCGATCGATCCGCTCAATCCCATGCGGCGAATGGTCTGCGCCGCTAGTTTGGCGCCCTTGGGGCCGAGCTGCGCCGGGGGCAAGGACCCATCAACATCGATCAAAAGCATGGCGGGCGTCAGATAGAGGCGCAGGGCAGCCGCTTCGGTGCCCACCTCCCCGCTCATGGCCTCCTCCATCAATTCGCTCCAGCCATGCGCTTCCAGACGGTCCTCTTCATGCGCCGGGCATGGCACGACAGGGACGCCGGTCGCGCGAATGCGCTGGAGGAGGCTGGGGCCGGGGTGCGGTTTGACGCCGGGCGGCGCAACGCGGGCCTTGGCGCGTTTGGGCCGCCCCTCCTCGGCAATCGCCTCGCGCAGGATTTCGACCAGCACAGTGGCGCCTTCGGCCAAGCGCGGCGGAATCGGCTCCAGCAGCGCTTCCTCACCCGACAGCAGCCGCACGACTCCGCGCTTCTTCGGAATCAGCGTGGCGATCAGCCGCCCCTGCACCACCGCCCCCGCGCGCGCCGCCTCGGTTTCCCGCTCGACCAGCGCCTCGACCAGCCGACCATGCTCGATCAGCCCGGCCCGCGCTTCGCCAATTCCTTCTTCATAAAGCCATTCGGCCATTGTCTGTCCTAGTCGAGAGAATAGCCCGCGGCTTTCAGCAGCGCGCGGGTTTCATAAAGCGGCAGGCCCATGATTGCGCTATGGCTACCCTGGATCGCGCGGATCAGTCCAGCGGCCCGCCCCTGGATCGCATAGCCGCCCGCCTTGCCCCGCCATTCATCACTGGCGATATACGCATCGATCTCGGAGCGGTCCAAGGGCTTGAACGTCACGATATTGGTCGACAGGCGATGGCGCGCCACGCCCTTGCCATCGATCAGCGTTATGGCGCTGAACACGCGATGCCGCCGCCCCGAAAGCAGGCTGAGGCATGCGCGCGCCTCATCTTCCGCCTCGGCCTTGGGCAGGATGCGTCGCCCCGCCGCCACGACCGTGTCGCCCGACAAGACAAGCGCGCCAGCATGGCGACCAGCGACCAAAGCGCCTTTTTCGGCCGCCACGCGCGCAGCATAGACCGAAGGCAATTCCGCCTTATGAGGGGTTTCGTCGATATCGGCAGGGTCCACCGCATCAGGGACAACGCCGATTTGCCCCAGAAGGTCACGCCGTCTGGGGGAAGCCGAAGCAAGGATGAGCCGCATCGTGTCTGCGGCTTATTTGAAGCGGTAGGTGATCCGACCCTTGGTCAGGTCGTAGGGTGTGAGTTCGACGAGCACTTCGTCACCCACGAGCACGCGGATGCGGTTCTTGCGCATCTTGCCGGCCGTGTGGCCGAGAATTTCGTGATCATTTTCCAGCCGCACGCGGAACATGGCGTTGGGGAGAAGCTCCACAACCTGTCCGCGCATTTCAAGCAGTTCTTCTTTGGCCATAATATCCCGGATATGCGAAAAATCGCGCCGCCATAGCGTTAAACGGTGCAAAATGAAAGTCAGGCGTGCAAACCGAATTTTTCGCCAGCCGCATGCAGGGCCGCGAAGATCCTATCGAGCTGTTGAGCATCGAGACAATATGGCGGCATCAGGTAAATGGTGTTGCCCAGCGGCCGAAGCAAGAGGCCGCGGTCCTGAAAGAATAGGCGCAGGCGGGGCGCCAGATCCGACAGATATCCCGCATCCGGCGTCACCAGGTCGATCGCGACGATCGTGCCCGCCTGACGCGGATTGGCAAAGGCGGGACTGCACGCAAGGGTCGCGAGTCGATCGGCCATGGTTTGCGCTAACTGCTTGATCCGCCCCAGCACATCCTCCTCGCGCCAGATCGCCAGATTGGCGACCGCTGCGGCGCAGGCGATCGGGTTGGCGGTGTAGCTCGACGAATGGTAGAACAGCCGCGCGCGATCGGACGATCGGTGCGCCTCGAAAATCGGTGCGGTAGCCAGCGTCGCCGCCAGCGGAATGGCCCCGCCCGTGATTCCCTTCGCCACCGCCATGATGTCCGGAACGACCCCGGCCTGCTCGCAGGCGAAGATCGCGCCGGTCCGCCCCCACCCCGTCATTACTTCGTCAGCGATGAGCAGGACACCGTGGCGACGACAAATGGCCGCCATCTCTCGCAAGACGTCGGCGGAATAAACGAACATGCCGCCTGCCCCCAGGATCAACGGCTCAACGACAAAGCCCGCGGGATGCCGGGCGCAGGCCGCCTCCAGCGCATCCAGGCACGCCTGTTCCCGTCCTGGAGCGGGAAAGGGGATGGTGTCGACATCAAACAGCAGCGGCGTCCAGGCAGCATTGTAGACGCCCCGCTCCCCCACCGACATCGCGCCGATGGTGTCGCCATGATAGCTATGTTCCAGCACGAGGATGCGGCTGCGCGGCTGCGCCAGGCCATCCAGTGCCAGATTATGCCAATAGCCAAGCGCCATCTTGAGCGCGACTTCGACCGCCGTGGAGCCGCTGTCGGAATAGAAGACATGCGCCAGTTTCGGCTGGTTATCCGCACGGGGTGCCAGCGCGATCAGGCCCCGCGCGACCTCTTCCGCCGGTTCGTGAGTATAGCCGGCGAAGATCAGTTGATCGAGCGTTCCGGCCTGCTGCGCGATGGCTGCGGCGATGCGGGGATGGCAATGACCGTGCGTCGTCACCCACCAGCTGGAAATGGCGTCGATCAAAGTCGAACCATCCGCCAGATGCAGCAGCGCCCCTTCGGCGCGAACTACATGGGGGATGGCTTCGTTGAGGCCATGCTGGAAAAAGGGGTGCCAGACAGGAGAGGTCATGGACGCCCCTTAATCCAAGGTCCGGATAAAGACTATTGCGACTTGGGCGCAGCTTTGGCCGCAGGGTCGGCGGCGTTGGGCGCGACCGGCGGCGGGACCATCACCGTTGGCAGGGCGACCGTCACGTCCACGCGGCGGTTCTTCGCCTGACCTTCAGGATCGTCGCTGCCGTCCTCCCGAACATTGGGCGCAACCGGCCGGCCTTCGCCAATGGCGATGAGGGTGATGCGGTCCTTGGCCACGCCCTTCTCGACCAGATAATCGCGCACCAGTTCCGCCCGCTTGGCTGAGGCGACCTTGTTATCGCCATCGGCCCCGCGCGAATCGCTATGGCCACGCAAGGTTATGGGTCCGCCCGCCTTCATCGCAGGCGTGACGATCAACGCGTCAAGCGCCTGCCGGGCCGCGTCATCCAACTTCATCGGCGTTTCGCCAAAGCCGATCACAGCCTGTGCCGGCTCGATCTTGGGCGGCTCTTCGGGCTCGGCCACTTCGGGACGCAGGATGGATCGCTGCGGTTCTGCGGCGTTGGCGCTTTCATTGGCACCCGCCATCACCGAAACCGCATTGTCGGCATCGTCGACCGCAACATTGGTCCCATTGGCCGGATCATTCGCCTCGGGCGGCTGACAGGCACATAATGCGCCCAGCAGCAGGAGGGCTGGAGCCAGTTTCGTCATTCATCCTCTCCTTTCGGCTTCGGCTTGGACGGCGGCACATAGGTCAGAATGGTGTCGCCCGGTTGCGGCGTCGGCCGTGACGCATGGGTGAAGAAGCGCAGCGCGCCGCTTTTCCGCAGCAGCAGCAGCATGTCACCGCCTTCGGACAAGGACGCTTTCGCCGCATCGAAATCGAACTGCTCGCTGATGCGCGTCTTGCGGAAGGTCCAGCCCTGCTCCTCGCGCTGGATGATGTCCTCCACGCCATGCCCGGCGGAAAACAGCGCACGGCCGCGCAGCGATTCGGGCAAGGCGCGCGGGTCCTCGTCATTGCTCGCGTCGCCCAGTTGATACACATTGTCCCGGCCGATCTCAGGCGCGAACTCGGTACAGACAAGCGCGTTATAGGCTTCATTGTCAGTCGTCGCGGCCAGCACCTGGAACTGGGCGAGGTCCAGCCGTTCGTCGGTCGCCTCCGACAATATCTCGCCATGATAGGTCGGAATGCCGGCGTGACGCGCGGGGGACAGACGCTGCCAGCTATTGTCCGCGATCGTCACCGGCACCTCCAGCTGCCGCAACTGCGTCGCCAATTCCAAGCTGAACGGTGTTGCGCCGACGATCAGCAGGCCGCGCTCGGCCGCGCCCGTCACCTTGAGCAATCGCGCCACCGGGCGGATCGAAAAGCCGTGGAACAGGATCGTCGCTACCACCACCGCAAAGGACAGGGTCACCAGGATCGACCCGTCACTATAGCCCAACCGGTCCAGCCGCAGCGCGAACAAGCCGGAAATGGCAACCGCCACGATACCGCGCGGCGCGATCCACGCCACCAACAACCGCTCGTTCCAGGGCACCTTGGTAAAGGCCAGGCTGATCAGCACCGTCGCAGGTCGCACCAAGAACATCAGCACCAACAAGAAGGCCAGAAAACGCCATTCGAACTGGCGCAGCGCCTCGAAATCCAAGGAGGCGGACAGGATGACGAACACGCCCGATATGAGCAGGACGGTGACATTTTCTTTGAACGGCTGAATATCGCGCAGCGAATCGAGCCGCATATTGGCCAGCGCCACGCCCATCACCGTAACTGCCAGCAGTCCGGTTTCCTGCTGGATTGCGTTGGACAGGACAAACACGCCAATCACCGCGACCAGCAGAACAGGCGCCTTTAGATATTCAGGCACATGGCCACGCGGGAATGCCCATCCCAAAGCCTTCGCCGCCAGCCAGCCGATCAGGCCCGCAACCACCGCCGCCGCGACGAGCGCAAAGATCACCGAGGCGAGCGAGCCTCCTTCACCTGCGCGCCGCAGATATTCATAGGTCACGACGCCGAGCAGCGCGCCGACCGGATCGTTGACGATCGCTTCCCATTTCAGGATTGCGCGCGGTCGCGCCGCGACGTTGGACTGGCGCAGCAGTGGCAGGACGACCGTCGGCCCTGTCACCACCAAAATGCCGGCAAATAATATGGCGACCGGCCAGACCAGACCCGCGACATAAAAACAGGCGACCGCGCCCAATATCCATCCGATCGGCGCGCCCAACAATACTAGCCGCGTAACCGCGCCATCGGTTTTGCGCAATTCGCGGAAATTGAGGCTCAATCCCCCTTCGAACAGGATCAGCGCGACGGCCACCGACACCATCGGTTCCAGCAGTTCGCCAAACACATGTTCGGGATTGATGAGATGCAGCACCGGCCCGCTGATGACACCGGCCGCCAGCATCAGCGCGATCGCGGGCCAACCAGTGCGCCAGGCAATCCATTGCGCGCCGATGCCGAAAATTCCGATCAGCGCAATGGATAGGGCCTGGTCATGCATGAGGCGGAGCATAGTCAGAGTGGATCGCCGTCGTCACCCCCGATATTTTCGTTCGAGAAGGGAACCAATTTTTTGCTTTAGATACACGAAAGGGCGGCCTCCTTCCGGAAGCCGCCCAATCTTAAGGCAGTCGTCGATAGTTTACTGAGGTGGCTGGGCCGGGTCAGCGGGCTGCATCGGAGCGGTGCCGGGACTTGCCGGGGTAGCGGGCGCGGCAGGAGCCGACGCCTGGATACGTTGTTGAAGCGCCGGATCGGCTGCTGCGGCCTGCCCGATCTGGTTGAACTTTTCAGGCGGAAGACCGGACGACTGCACCACAGCCAACATTTTAGGCTGCTTGTCCGCCGCCGAAATTGTGCTGTCCTGCTGAATTTTCGTGACTTCGACAGCCGCCGCAGCAAATTGCTTGATCTCGGCATCCGTGAAGTTGCTGGCCCCTGCAGCCGGTGCGGGGGTCGCCGCTGGCGCTGCCGGCTCTGCGGGAGCGGCCGGGCTCATCTGCGCATAGAGCGGGGTGGCAGCCAGGAAGGCAGCCGAAACAAGACCAACCTTAGTCAAACGGGATTCAATCAGGCCCTTCATCTTCGATCTCCTGCGTCGTGTTACCCAAACAAAATGGGCAGCCCGTGCACACGTGGGAAGACCTTATTGGATGAGTCGAGCCATCCGATAGACGACTGGCCGGTTCCATTCGCCCGACCCGTTTTTAATCACGGGCTGTCGGCGATCAATAATTGAGTAGGCCGGCGAATTTCTCCGCCGGCCGTCTCTATTCTCACCATATCTTCACCCGATTTTCGGGCGACAGATAGATTTTCCCATTGGGTGCCGGCTTGAACGCGTCATACCAGGCGTCGAAATTGCGCACGATGTCAGTGCGATATTGCGACGGCGCGTGCGGATCGGTCACCAGCCGTTGGCGCAGATTGGCTTCACGATAATTGCGCCGCCATACCTGTGCCCAGCCAAGGAAGAAGCGCTGATCGCCGGTCATGCCGTCGATCACAGGCGCCTTTTTGCCACCCAGCGAGGCATGATAGGCGTCAAGCGCGACCGCCAGGCCGCCCAGATCGCCAATATTCTCGCCCAGCGTGAACGCGCCCTTCACATGCGCGCCTGGGAACGGTTCATAGGCGTCATATTGTTTGACCAGCTTGTCGGTCAGCGCCTTGAAATTGGCGACATCCTGATCGGTCCACCACTGGTTGAGCTTGCCAGTTTCATCATATTTCGCGCCCTGATCATCGAAATGATGGCTGAGCTCATGGCCGATGACCGCGCCAATGCCACCATAATTGACAGCCGGGTCCGCCTTGGGATCAAAGAAGGGCGGTTGCAGGATGGCAGCCGGGAAGACGATCTCCACCATGCCGAAATTGGCATAGGCATTGATCTCCATCGGCGTCATGCCCCATTCCCAGCGATAGATGGGCTTGCCGAGCTTGCCGATATTATAGTCGAACTCGAACGCGTTGGACCGCATCGCATTGCCCAGCAGGTCGTCGCGCTTGATCTCAAGCCCGGTATAATCGCGCCATTTGTCGGGATAGCCGATCTTGGGCGTGAAGGCGGCCAGCTTCTTGTGCGCACGCGCCTTGGCCGTGTCGCTCATCCAGGGCAGCGCGTCGATGCGGCGGCCCATGGCGGCAAGTATGTTCTTGACGAGGTCGTCCATCGCCGCCTTGGTTTCGGGCGGAAAATATTTGGCGACGTAGATTTTGCCGACTTCCTCGCCCAGTGATTCCTTGAGGAAGGTGACGCCGCGCTTCCAGCGTTCCTCGCGCTCGGGCGTGCCCGACAGGGTGGTGCCATAGAAGGCAAAGTCCGCGTCAGCGACGGTGTCCGGCAGATAATCAGCATAGGCATGCAGGCTGGACAGAAGCAGCCCGTCCTTGAGCACCTGCATCGGTGCCTTGGCGATCAGTGCCGCTTCGCCGGTGATGGCGCTGGGCTGCGCGACCAGCAGGCTCGCGGGCTCAAGATTGTTCGCCGCATAATAGCTCGCGAAATCGAAGCCGGGCGCCGCCTGCTCCAGTTGCGCCAGCGTCATCTTGTTATAGGTCTTGTCGGCGTCGCGACTGTCGATCTGGGTCCAATGGACCTTGGCGATTTCCGTCTCGAACGCCATGAGCGCGGCGGCGCGCGCCTTGGCGTCGCTCTGGCCGGCCAGGGTCAGCATCTTTTCCAGATGCGCGACATAGGCGGTGCGGATCGCGGCCATCTTCTCACTCTGGTCGAGATAATAGTCGCGATCGGGCAGGCCCAGCCCCCCCTGCATCATCGAGAGGATATAGGTTTCGGGGTCCTTGTCATCCTGCCCGACATAGAAGCGGAACGGGCCGCGAATGCCGGCGCGCGCTGCTTTCGCCGCGACCTTGGCATAGGCTGCGCGATCCTTCACCGCCGAGATTTCGGCAAGCCAGGGCTTGATCGGCGCCATGCCCTTCGCCTCAACCGCGGCCTTGTCCATATAGGCGGCATAGGCGTTGCCGATCTTGCTGTTGGGATCGGTCTGCGCGCTTTCCAATATGCCCTTGGTCCGCTCGCGCGACAGGTCATCCAGAATATTGAAGGCGCCATAATTGGACTTGTCAGCCGGTATCGGCGTGTTCTTCGCCCAGGTGCCATTGGCATAATCATAGAAATCGTCGCCCGGCTTCACGGACATATCCATGCCGCTTTCGTCAAAGCCATAGCTGCCATAAGTCGGCTTCGCGGTGGTGGACGATGCCGTGGCCGGCGTCGCGGGTTGATCGGCATGGGCCGCAGTCGCGGGCTGATCGGCATGGGCCGCAGTCGCGGCCAGGGCGAGCGCGCTGACGGCGGCCCCCAGAATATATTTGGTCATCAAAGCGTCCCTTGCTTGGCATAGACTGGGCGCGCCTGTGGCACACCCGGCATGAGCGGGACTTGAACGCCCGTGCAACAGGCTTGTCCATGTCGTTGGTCGAAAATTATGGCAGGTTGATGTGCCGAGCAAAGGCGTGCGCCAGCGCGTCCGGGGTCATTTCGGCCAGCATCGGCAATCGGCCCAGCGCCGGCACCTTGGCCAGCGCGGGAATGATCCGCTCATTTTCGGCATGTTCGTCGCCAATGAAGGCAATGCCTGCGATCGGCACGTCGCGGGCGCGCAACGCCTCGATGCTGAGCAGACTGTGGTTGATGGTGCCAAGCGCGGTGCGCGCGCACAGGATGACGGGTTGGCCCCAATGGGCAAACAGGTCGATCATCAGCATCGTCTCGCTGATCGGCACCATCAGCCCGCCTGCCCCCTCGACCACCAGTGGCCCATCGACGCGCGGCAGTGCCAGCCGGTCGAGCCGGATGTCGACCCCGTCGATCCGTGCGGCCAAATGTGGGGAGGCGGGCGTGGCGAGGCGATAGGCTTCGGGCAAGATGCGCTCGGCAGGCAGGCCAGACAGGGCGGCGACGGTTTCCTTGTCCCCTTCCGGATCGACGCCGGCCTGGATCGGCTTCCAGTAACAGGCGCCCAGCGCGCCGGCCAGCCCAGCGGCGAACACCGTCTTGCCGATGCCGGTATCCGTTCCCGTGACGACAAAAACGGTCATCGCATCTGGCCCCGCAATACATCCCCCAGCGCCAGCACATCGTTGCGACCGACATTAAGGCTAAGCGAAATGCGCAATCGGCTGGTGCCCGCCGGCACCGTGGGCGGGCGAATGCCGCGGACGTCGAATCCGGCTTCCTGCAAGGCGGCGGCCGTCGCCATGGTGCGGGCGTCATCTTCAAGAATGACCGGGATGATCTGGCTGCGGGGGCGCGGCAGGCCGAGCGGCGCGCAAATCGCTTCGGCGGCATCCTGGCGCAGCGTGGAAAGCCGGTCGCGGCGATTGTCCGCTGCCTCGATCCGGTCAAGCGCGGCGGCGGCGGCGACCGCCATCAGTGGCGAAGGCGCGGTCGAATAAATGAAGGGCCGGGCGCGATTGACCAAATAGTCGATCAGGATGCGCGGGCCACAGATCAGTGCGCCCTCCGCCCCCATCGCCTTGCCGCAAGTGTGGAGCGTCACCACATTGTGCAGCCCGTCCAGCCCCGCCGACAGCCCCCGGCCCGATGGGCCGAACACGCCGGTGCCATGCGCTTCATCCAGTAGCAGCATCGCCTCATGCCGGGCGGCGAGCTTGGCCAGGTCGGCCAGCGGCGCCATGTCGCCGTCCATCGAATAAAGCGTTTCCACCGCGATCCACACCCGGCCCTTGCCCCCTTCTGCGCGGAAGGCGGCGATCAGGTCGGCAAAGCTCTGCACATCATTATGGCGCGCGAACACCGCGCTCGCCTTGCTCATGCGGATGCCGTCATGGACGCTGGCATGCACCAGTTCGTCCGCCACGATCAGGTCGCCGCGCTGCGGCAGGGCGGACAGGAGCGTCAGATTGGCCACATAGCCATTGGCCAGGAACAAGGAAGCCTGGGTACGGAAAAAGTCAGCCGCCTTCGCCTCCAGCCCTTCATGTTCGGGCGCATTGCCGCGCAGCAGACGCGATCCGCCCGACCCCAGCGGCACGCCGCGCGCGACCGCATCGGCCACCGCCTGCGCGATCATCGGATCGCCAGCCAGGCCAAGATAATCGTTGGACGCAAAATCGCGCCCGGCGCGGGGTGAAAGCCGGCGCAGGCGCCCGCGTTGTTCCAGCGCGGCAAGCTGGGACCGGAAGGGTTCGGCAGTCATGGCGCGGGCTATAGGCGCGCCCGGAAAGGGGGGCAAGCAAGCCGCTGCGCAGGTGCAGCAAGGGTGCGCGTCCTGCCATAAAAACGTGCCGGCCCCGTCAGTGCAAGGGGCCGGCACATTCAGCAAATACTGGCGATTGCCAGTCAGCCTATCCGATCATCCCCCATGCGCCAGCGCCGCGAGCAACAACAGCGCGACGATGTTGGTAATCTTGATCATCGGGTTGACCGCCGGGCCAGCGGTGTCCTTGTAGGGATCACCCACCGTGTCGCCGGTCACTGCGGCCAGATGAGCGAAGCTGCCTTTGCCGCCATGATTGCCGTCCTCGATATATTTCTTGGCATTGTCCCATGCGCCGCCACCCGACGTCATCGACAAGGCGACAAACAGCCCTGACACGATCACCCCGAGCAACAGCGCGCCCAGCGCGGCAAAGCCATTGGCAATGCCCGCCACCGCCGCGATCGCGAAATAGACGACGATCGGGGCTAGCACCGGCAGCAGAGACGGCACGATCATCTCGCGGATGGCGGCGCGTGTGACCAAGTCCACGGTGCGCGCATAGTTGGGCCGCGATTCGCCACGCAATATGCCATGGTCGGTGGCGAACTGGTGGCGCACATCCTTCACCACATGGCCCGCCGCGCGGCCGACGGCGGTCATCCCCATCGCGCCAAACAGATAGGGCATCAATGCGCCCAGCAGCAGCCCGACGATCACATAGGGATTGGACAGGCTGAAATCGACCGGCGCGGTCAGGCCCAGCGCTGAATTATAAAATTTCAGATCTTCGGTATAGGCGCCGAACAGCACCAGCGCGGCAAGCCCGGCGGACCCGATCGCATAGCCCTTCGTCACCGCCTTGGTCGTGTTGCCGACTGCGTCCAGCGCGTCGGTCCTCACCCGCACCGTTTCGTCCATATGGCTCATTTCGGCTATGCCACCGGCATTGTCGGTGACAGGGCCATAGGCGTCGAGCGCCACCACCATACCCGCCAGCGCCAGCATCGCGGTCGCGGCAAAGGCAATGCCGATGAGGCCCGCCGCCTGATAGGCCAGGATGATGCCGACGACGATCACCAGGGTCGGCAGCGCGGTCGCCTCCAGGCTGACCGCCAGCCCCTGAATGACATTGGTGCCATGGCCGGTTTCCGACGCCCTGGCGATGGAGCGGACCGGGCGATAGTTGGTGCCGGTATAATATTCGGTGATCCACACGATCAGCGCGGTGACGCCCAGCCCGACCATCATCGACCAGAACAGCGCCATGCCGCTATAACCGCCCACGCCATCCAGATCGGCGCCGAACACCGTAGTCATATCGCCCAGCACCCAGTTGGTCGCCAGGTAAATAGCCGGGATCGATAGGATGGCGGTGGTCCAGAAGCCCTTGTAGAGCGCGCCCATGATCGACTGGGACCGTCCCAGCCGCACCATATAGGTGCCGATGATCGACGTGATGATGCACAGCCCCCCGACGATGAGCGGCAGGCCCATCAGCTTCATGAGGAAGCCATTGTCCACGCCCGTCACCAGCAGCGCGGTCAGGACCATGGTCGCGCCAACGGTGACGACATAGGTTTCGAACAGGTCGGCCGCCATGCCGGCGCAATCGCCCACATTGTCGCCGACATTGTCCGCGATGACGGCGGGGTTGCGTGGATCATCCTCGGGAATGCCCGCTTCCACCTTGCCCACCAGGTCCGCGCCGACATCGGCCGCCTTGGTGAAGATGCCGCCGCCCAACCGCGCGAAGATGGAAATGAGCGACGCGCCAAAGGCCAGCGCGACCAGCGAATCGATGACCAACCGGTCGTCGGGCGCATGGCCCGCCGGCCCGGTCAGGAACCAGAAAAAGCCGCTGATCGCCAGCAGCGCCAGGCCCGCCACCAGCATGCCGGTGATCGCACCCGCGCGAAAGGCGACGGTCAGGCCGCTCTGCAAGGACGTACGCGCCGCTTCGGCGGTGCGGACATTGGCGCGCACCGAAATGGTCATGCCGATGAAACCGGCCGCGCCAGACAGGATCGCGCCGATCAGAAATCCGATGGCGGACGTCAGCCCAAGAAACAGCGCGACCAGCACCGCGACAACGATGCCGACAACAGCAATGGTGCTATATTGCCGCCCCAGATAGGCCTTCGCTCCTTCCTGTATCGCGCCGGCGATCGCCTGCATCGTGGCGTCTCCCGGTGACGCGGCCAGCACCTGCCGCGCGGTGAAAAGGCCGTAGAGCACGGCCAACAGGCCGCATCCTATGGCGATAAAGACTATCTCCATGCTTGATCCTCTCCCCCTGTTGTTGCTGTCATCGGCCGCTCCGCAGGGAATGACGGGCGAACGAAGGGCGCAAGGGCGGGCGGCCGGACGAAACGGGTTCGGCGTCGGGCTCCGCGTCAATCAGCATCGGGCGTCACGCATGGCACGTGCCTTCCAACGGGCTGAGGAATAGGCGGCGATCAAGCTACAGGCGCGATGGCGCGCGTCAAGATGGACGGGAAGAAGGGCGCAGGCGAAACTGCCGTATCAGAGCTCAGGCGCAATCGGGTCTTCGCGCACGCTCGTCTCACCGGTCGCCATATCGACCTGATGCTTGGTAAAGAGCGCAAAGCCTGCGCCAAAGAGTGGCAGCAACACAAGGATAGCCCGGAAAAGCGCGACCCCACGCCGGCGCAGATGACCGCGTCGGCAGCTTCAAACGGACCATTGACCTGAGTTAGGTCAATGTTCCCATCCTAGCCGTCCAGGCAAAGGCACCGCCGCGCCGTCGATCATCAGCGTCAGGCCTGTGCCGGACGACACATAGCCGATGGGAATGGCGCGCACAGGAGGCGTAGCGCCACGCGGCAGAGCGAAGAGCAGTTCATAGTCATCGCCCGCTCGTGCGGCCGCAATCTGGACGGCAGTGCTCGCCCCGCGCGCTTTTTCGAGCGCCAGCGACAGCGGGACATGATCGATGGTGATGGCGACATCGCTGGCCTGCGCCATGCGCGCCGCGTCGATCAGCAGACCGTCCGACAGGTCCATCATCGCGGTTGCAAACGGGGCGAGCAATGTCCCTTCGGCCAGACGCGGGCGGGGCCGGCGATAGGCGTCGACCAGCGGTCCGGACGCGGTTGGATCAGAGCGGGCCAATTCAAGGCCAATGCCCGCATCGCCGACCGGCCCTGTTACGAAAAGGCGATCACCAGCCTGCGCGCCGGAGCGACTGGGCATGGCCCCTGTCGCTTCACCCATGGCAGTAAGGCTGTAACTGCGCGCCGATCCCGCCGGCATCCTGACCGTATCACCCCCCAGCAGCGGCATGGCGTGGCGGTCCAGCGCCTCGTGCAGCCCATCAAGAAAGGCTGCGTCCCATGCCGCATCGCCCGACAGCGCATAATTGAGCATACAGCCCACCGGCCGCGCGCCCTTGGCCGCGAGGTCCGACAGATTGACCGCCGCCAGTTTCCAGCCGATATCGGCGGGCGGATCGGCGGGTAGATAATGCACGCCCTCCACGATCGTGTCGCTGGTGAGGACAAGGCGCGAGTCGCCCACGGGCAACACAGCCACGTCATCGAATAAACCGCGCGCGCCGTCATGAACGATACGACTTCGTAACATTTTCAGGAATGCATATTCATCGGACATGGCCTCGCTTTCTAAGGCATGGGCGCGGACAAGACCATGGCGGAAAGGGCGAGCGGGGGATGCGCTGGATGGAGGCTTTCAAACTGTTGGTGGCAGCGTTGTGAAGCGTGACGATAATGACGCCCTTCCCTGGACCAAGCGGACCCTTGTCCCCAGGATGCGTGCTCCTGATCATCAATCACCGGCCCGAATTACTCGCAAAGCTGCAAATCCTGGCCTCACCCGGTTGCTTATATTTCGTCGCTGGACGGCGACCGGTGTTATGATGGAGTTGGCGCTGTGTCTTGGTCCTTTCGCCTCAGCGGGCGGCGCGGCGATGGCCTGGAGCGTTGCCCGAAGGAACCCTGCCCCCTGTGGGCTCGCCCAAGGCTGAGGCAAACCGTTGGTCGCAAGCGATGAAACTGATGGACGGCAGCGGCGTTTGTCACGATAATGTCATGTTCGGGCAGTCGCCCTTTTCTGGAATGTTATCTCTGTGCCGCCTTACGTTTATGCTGTCAGCAATTTCTGGAAGGACCGTCTGGCGGACGGACCACGTCCGGCCGAATTGCCATCGCTCAACCATCTGCTCGGCAATTTGTCGCTGCCGTTCGACCTCAAACGAACGCAGGCGCAAGCTGCCGCGCTGGCGGGTCGGATCAGGGGCGACGGGCGTCATGTGCTGCTGATCCCCGGCCTGATGGCGTCGGAACGGCGCATGGGATGGCTGCGCGATATTTTGACCGCTGGCGGCTATCAGGCGCATGACTGGGGCATGGGCCGCAATATGGGGCCGCGCCCTGACAGCCTGGAGCAGATCGACCGCCGCGTTGATGCGATCCGCAAGGAAACCGGTGCGCCGGTGACGCTGGTGGGCTGGAGTCTGGGCGGTCTTTACGCGCGGGAATATGCCAAGTTCGCGACGGAAAAGGTCGGCGGCGTGGTGACGATGGGTACGCCTTTTTCAGGGGATCCGCGCGCCAATCATGCCTGGCGACTCTATCAGCTGGTGTCGGGCTTCCCTGTCGATCGCCCGCCTTTCCCCTGTACGCGTGAAGACAAGCCGCCTGTTCCCACGGTCGCTTTATGGTCCCGTCGCGACGGGGTGATCCTGCCTGAATGCGCCAGAGGACGCGCAGGGGAACGGGACGCCGCAATTGAGGTCGATTGCACCCATATGGGCTTCGCGGCTTCGCCCGAAGGCATATTGGCCGTCGCCAGGGCACTGGAAACGACGCGCGGCTGAGGCGGCGTCATCGGCGAGAGCCGTAAGCTACTCCATCATTACCCGGCCAGTCGCGTCAATGCCTGATCCCTGCCGATCAGCGGCAATAATTGCGCCATGTCCGGGCCATGGTCGAGGCCCGTGAGGGCGCGGCGCAGCGGCAGGAAGAGCGTCTTGCCCTTGCGGCCGGTTTCGTTTTTGAGCGCACCGGTCAGCGTCCGCCAGATGTCCGCGTCGAAGGGCGCATCGGTCAGGATGCGATGGGCCGTGGCCAGGAAATCTCGATCGCCCTCTTCCACTTCGGGGGCGTCAATCGGTCCGGTGACGATCCGCCACCAGTCGGCCGCCCCCGCCACCGTTTCGAGATTGGGCCGGATCGCGTCCCACGCCGCCGCATCCATGCCGTCCGGAAGGCGATCGGCCACTGCCGCATAGGAAAACTGATGCACGATTTTCTGGTTGAGGGCCGCCAGTTCGCCCTCGTCGAAGCGCGCCGGCGCGCGGCCGAAATGCGCGAAGTCGAAACTTTCGATCAGCGGTTGCATGTCGGCAAAGGGCTCGATCGGCTGAGAGGAACCGAGCCGAGCCAGCAGCGCCGCGATCGCGATGGGCTCCAGGCCCATCTCGCGAAAATGGGCGACGCCCAGCGAGCCAAGGCGCTTCGACAGTTTACCTTCGCTGCCGGTCAGCAACGCTTCATGCGCGAAATGCGGTAGCGGCGCGCCTAGCGCTGCAAACATCTGAATCTGGGTCGCGGTGTTGGACACATGGTCCTCGCCGCGCAGGACATGGGTGACTCCCATGTCGATATCGTCGATCACCGACGGCAGCATATAGAGCCAAGACCCATCGGCACGGCGGATCACCGGATCGGACAGGAGTTTCGGGTCAAAACGCTGTTCGCCGCGAATGAGGTCGGTCCAGACGATCGGCTGATCATGGTCCAGCTTGAAACGCCAGTGGGGCGCGCGCCCTTCGGCTTCACTGGCGGCGATCTGCTCAGGCGTAAGCGCCAGCGCAGCGCGATCATAGACCGGCGGCAGGCCACGCCCCAGCAATATCTTGCGACGCAGGTCCAGTTCCTGGCTCGTTTCATAGGCCGGATAGACATGGCCGGAGGCCTTGAGCGCCTCGAACCGGGCCTCATAAAGGGCGAAACGATCGGATTGTTTCTCCACGCCGTCCCAGTGAAGTCCGAGCCATTGCAAATCAGCCCTGATCGCATCGGCATATTCGGCGCGCGAGCGTTCAAGATCGGTGTCGTCGAGGCGCAGCAGGAACGTGCCGCCGGACTTGCGCGCCCACAGCCAGTTGTGGAGCGCGGCGCGGATGTTGCCGACATGGAGGTTGCCGGTGGGCGACGGGGCGAAGCGGGTGATGACGGTCATGGGCTTTCTGCCGCCTTAGATGGTGCGGAACGCATTGGTGATGGGGTAGCGGCGATCGCGGCCGAAATTGCGGATGCCCAGCTTGACACCGGGCGGCGCCTGGCGACGCTTATATTCAGCGACGTAGAGCAGCCGCTCGATCCGGGCGACCGTCTCTTTTTCAAAACCGCGCGCGACAAGGTCATCGACCGACAATTCCTCCTCGACCAGGCCGTAGAGAATGGGATCGAGTATCTCATAGGGCGGCAGGCTGTCGTCATCGCGCTGGTCGGGACGCAGTTCGGCGCTGGGCGGCTTGGTGATGACGCGTTCGGGCATCACGGAGCCGGCCGGTCCCATGCCCGCCCCAAGCGATGGGACATGGGCGTTGCGCCAGCGGCTGAGGTCGAACACCGTCGTCTTGTAGGCGTCCTTGAGCACCGAATAGCCGCCGGCCATGTCGCCATAGATGGTCGCATAGCCGACCGACATCTCGCTCTTGTTGCCGGTGGTCAGCAGCATGTGCCCGAACTTGTTGGACAGGGCCATGAGGGTCACGCCGCGGATGCGGGACTGGAGATTTTCTTCGGTCAGGTCGGGCGCGCGCCCGTCAAAGACCGGCCCCAGCATGGCGTCGAACGCGCCCACCGCCGGCTCGATCGGAATGATATCGTAGCGCACGCCCAGCAAGCGCGCACATGCGACGGCATCGTCCAGACTGTCCTGACTGGTGAAGCGCGAGGGCATCATCACGCACCAGACGCGGTCCGCGCCCAGTGCATCGACCGCGACGGCGGCGGAAAGCGCAGAGTCGATTCCGCCGGACAGGCCCAGCACTATGCCAGGAAAACGGTTGCGGTTCACATAATCGCGCAGCCCCAGCACCATGGCGTTGTAGATATCCGCCGGACGCGGATCGAGTTCATGCCTGTCGCCGGGCAGGCAGACCCATTGGCCATCCCACTTCTCCCACTGCGTCAGAACAAGCGCCTCTTCCCAGTCGGGCAGCTGCTGCGCGATGGAAAGATCGGCATTCATGACGAAGGACGCGCCATCGAACACCAGCTCATCCTGTCCGCCCACCCGGTTGAGATAGGCTAGCGGCAGGCCGGTTTCGCGCACCCTCGTGCCGGCGACCGCGTTCAGTCGACGATCGTCCTTGTCGACTTCGAACGGGCTGCCATTGGGGCTGATCAGGATTTCCGCGCCTTCGCTGCGCAGATGTGCGGTGACGAAGGGGAACCAGATATCCTCGCAAATCGGCACGCCGATCTTCACCCCGCGAAAATCGATGGGCGCGGGCAGCGGTCCGGGCGCGAAGAGCCGCTTTTCATCGAACGTGCCGTAATTGGGAAGCTCCCGCTTGGCGCGCACCGTCGTGACGGCACCATTGTCGAGCAGGGCAACGACATTGAAGAGCACACCCTGCGCGGCAACCACCGTGCCCACCAGCATGGCCGGGCCGCCATCGGCGGTTTCCTGCGCCATCCGGTCAAGCTGATAATCGGCCTGCGTGACCAGAGCGGGTTTCAGCACCAGATCCTCGGGCGGATAACCGATCAGCTGCAACTCGGGAAAGACGATCAGGTCAGCCCCCTTCGCCCGCGCGCGCCATTCCAGCATGGCGTCGGCGTTAGCCTTGAGGTCGCCCACGGACTGGGTCATCTGCGCAAGCGCGATCACGAGTTTGTCGGTCATGGCGCGCGCCCTAGTGCATTTTACCCAAAGGCGCAAAAGCGCCTTTCCACCACAGGCTCCCCCCGCTAAAGGGGCCGCGTCTCGCGCAGCGTCCTCATTTCGTCACGTCATCTAAAGTCTGGGGGTTTTGGCCATGAAGCTCATGACCGGCAATTCCAACAAGCCGCTTGCGGCCGCCATCGCCGATTATATCGAAATCCCCCTGACCGACGCCAGCGTTCGCCGCTTCGCCGATGAAGAGGTTTTCGTCGAAATCCACGAGAATGTGCGCGGCGAGGACGTGTTCGTCATCCAGTCGACCGCCTATCCGACCAACGACAATCTGATGGAATTGCTGATCATGATCGATGCGCTGAAGCGCGCGTCGGCCAAGCGCATCACGGCGGTCGTGCCCTATTTCGGCTATGCCCGGCAGGATCGCAAACCCGGTCCCCGCACCCCGATCAGCGCCAAACTGGTCGCCAACCTCATCACCACGGCGGGCGCCAATCGTGTTCTGTCGGTCGATTTGCACGCCGGGCAGATCCAGGGCTTTTTCGACATTCCAACCGACAATCTGTTCGGCGCGCCGGTCATGTCGGCCGACATCCAGGCCCGGTTCGCTGACCGCAATATCACCGTCGTGTCGCCGGACGTCGGCGGCGTGGTGCGCGCCCGGGCGCTGGCCAAGCGACTGGACAATGCCCCGCTCGCCATCGTCGACAAGCGGCGCGAGCGCGCGGGCGAATCGGAAGTCATGAACATCATCGGCGACGTGAAGGGCCGGTTCTGCATCCTGATCGACGATATCGTCGATTCGGCCGGCACGCTGTGCAATGCGGCCGCGGCGTTGAAGGCCGAAGGGGCAGAAGATGTCATCGCCTATGTCAGCCACGGCGTATTGTCGGGCGGCGCAGTCGCGCGGGTCGAGGCGTCGGAACTGCTGGAACTGGTCATTACCGATTCGATCCAGGGCACGGACGCGGTGAACACCGCAACGCATATCCGCCACCTGCCCATCGCGCCGCTGCTGGGCGAAGCCATTAAGCGCATCGCCGACGAAAGTTCGGTTTCCAGCCTGTTCGACTGAACGGCGAATAGGCTGGCGGTCGATCCGGGGGATCGATCGACCGGACTCTTCGGTCTGCAGCCTGTTCGACGGAGGCCGTGCCGCGCGGTGGCTCAGTGCGTCGGGAACAGGATGATCGGCAGGGCAAAAACCAGTGCCAGGCCGGCGATGATTCGTTGACTGCGCGAAACGCCGATCGGCAATTCCCGCCAGACGATCGGGCAGGCCAGCAGCGCGAAGATGATCAGCAGGTTGGAAATCGTCACCGATCCGCCAATCGGCAGATCCTGGCGCAGCGCCAGCCCCGCGAACAAGCAGGTGAAGCTCAATATCCAGCCAATCAGCGCCATGCAGTCCCCCTAGGCCATGCACTTCCTTGCAGACCCCAAGGGTAGGACGGCGGGGTTTCGATAAACTTAATCGCCGCCACCCTGAAGCGGCGCCCAGGGATCGAAACTACCAAAGCTCCAGACATTGCCTTCGGGGTCGAGGGCTGTGTAGCCGCGCCCGGGATAGCCAGGATTGTCATGCGGTTCATCGACCACGACCGCGCCCTCATTGCGGGCGTGCAGGCAATGCGCATCGACGTCCTCCACGACCATGTAGACACAAGCGGTGGTGCCGCCCAGATCGCGAACGGTGGACCAGGTGTAGAGCGATTCGCTCTCCCCATCCCTGACACTGCCCAGCATCAGCATCCCTTCGCCCAATGTCAGTTGCGCATGATGAATGATGCTGTGGTCCAGATCATCGGCATAGATGACATGACGTTCAAACCCGAAGGCATCGCACAAAAAGGCGATAGCGGCGGGCGCATCGGCATAGCGCAGGCATGGAATGACGGGGGAACCGGGCATTGTCCTCTCCTTGCGATTGTCGCAGGAGGGTAGCGCAAAGCGGGATCAACAGCTAGGCATGCCGCCATGACGACCCGCGACGACCTGGCCCTCGCCAACCGCCTTGCCGATGCCGCCGGAGAAGCGATTCGTCCCTTCTTCCGCACCCGCTATGACATGGAGATCAAGGCGGACAAGTCGCCGGTGACGGAGGCCGACCGCGCCGCCGAGGCCGCGATACGCGCGATATTGGAGCGGGAACGCCCCGATGACGGCATCATCGGCGAGGAATATGGATCGGTTCGCACCGATGCCGAGCGGGTCTGGATCCTCGATCCGATCGACGGCACGCGCAGCTTCATTGCGGGGCGGCCGATATTCGGCACGCTGATCGCTCTGACCCAAAGCGGCTGGCCGACGATCGGCATCATCGACCAGCCCATCGCACGCGAACGCTGGGCAGGGATGAGCGGACAGTCCACCACCTTCAACGGAAAGCCGGTTCGCACGCGGGCCTGCCGCGGCCTGGAGGGCGCAGGGATCGCGACCACAAGCCCGCACCTGTTCGCCGACGGCGACGTTCCGCATTATATGGCGCTGGTCGCGGCGGTGTCGGGCGGCGCGCCACGGCAAGGGCCGGTCTATGGCGGGGATTGCTATAATTACGGCCTGCTTGCGTCCGGCTTTCTGGACATCGTCATCGAATCGGGCCTGCAAAGCTATGACTTTGCAGCGCTGGTCCCGGTGGTCGACGGGGCAGGCGGGGTGATGTGCGACTGGAATGGCGATCCGCTGACCTCGAAAAGCGAAGGGCATGTTCTGGCGCTTGGTGATCCGGCCCGGCTGGAGGATGTGCTGGAGGCCATTCATGGCGCAGGCGATGGCCATCATCACGATCACGGCTGACGTGCGGTTGCCGCATCGGGCGCGGGCTGGCAGATCGTAGGGATGACACGCATCGGCCTGCTGGGCGGCTCTTTCAATCCGGCGCATGGCGGGCACAGGGCTATTTCGCTCTTTGCGCGAGACGCGCTTGATCTGGACGAAATATGGTGGCTGGTATCGCCGGGCAATCCTCTGAAACCCACCAAGGGCATGGCTCCGCTGCCCGCGCGCCTCGCCCATGCGCGCAAGGTCGCGCGCCGCGCGCCGATCCGCGCCACCGCCATCGAGCGGCAATTGCGCACCCGCTACACCATCGATACGCTACGCGCCCTGCGCCTGCGCTATCCACGCCACGATTTCATCTGGCTGATGGGCGCCGACAATCTGGCGCAATTCAGCCAGTGGAAAAACTGGCGCGGCATCGCCCATCTAATGCCCATTGCGGTGATCGCCCGGCCGGGCTATGATGCAGTCGCCCATGGCTCTGAGGCCATGAGCTGGCTGCGGCGCTTCGTCCGGCCCGCGCGCCAGAGTGCAGACTGGACGAATTGGAGAGTGCCGGCGCTCGTGCTATTGCGCTTCCGCCCTGATCCAAGATCGGCGACCCTGCTGCGGCAGGCGGACCCCCTCTGGCATCGCGAATATGAAGCAACGCGTGTGCGCGACCCGCTCACGCGCCGGTATGTCGTATGAAGCATTTCGAGGAGAACCGCCGCAGGCGGGCGTCCGGCTCGGAAATGCGTTCACTGAAGATTGGAGTATAATTGACCAACGCCGCCCCTGCCAACGATACGGCCTCCAGCGCCGAATCCGTGGCCGCCCTGCACGCCCTTGTCATGCAGTCGCTCGACGACGACCAGGCGCAGGAAACCATCTCCATTCCCCTTGAAGGCAAAAGCAGCATCGCCGATCACATGGTGATCGCGAGTGGCCGTTCGTCGCGTCAGGTAGCGGCGATGGCCCAGCACCTTGCCGAAAAGATCAAGAAGGAAACCGGCCGCTCGGCACGCGTCGAAGGTCTGCCGGTCGCCGACTGGGTATTGATCGACGCGGGCGATGTCATCGTGCATCTGTTCCGACCCGAAGTGCGCAGCTTCTACAATCTGGAACGGATGTGGGGCTTTGTCGACGCGCCGGTCGCGGGCAACGCCTGAGACTTGGACGCTTCGACAGCGACGCGATGATCGGCTAGGAGACGCCGATGCTTCTCCACATCATTGCGCGCGGCAAGATCGGGCGATCGCCCGAAGCCGAGCTTGTCGACCGCTATCTCAGGCGGTTGACAATGCCTTATCGAGTTACAGAAATGCCGGACCGGGGCGGCAAGCTGCCGCCCGTCGCTGCCGGCACAGCGACGGTCATGCTCGATGAAAAGGGCAAGCAACTTGGTTCCATGGATTTTGCCCGCCGAATCGAAGGCTGGCGAGATGCTGGTACGCGCGAATGCCGGTTCCTGATCGGCGCGGCGGATGGGTTCGACGACGCAGAACGCGCCAATGCCGACCTGCTGATCGCATTCGGCGCCATGACCTGGCCGCACATGATGGCACGGGCCATGCTGGCCGAACAGCTCTGGCGCGCCTCCTCCATATTGGCCGGTCATCCCTATCACCGCGAAGGCTGACGGGTCGACAGATGCCGCCATCTTGCCTAGTCACCGCAGGACAAGGGCGGGATATCGGGTGACGCGAAATCTTCTCATCGCTGGCGGCGTCGCGGCCCTGATTGCGTTTGCAAGCGCGCGCCTCGTCGCCGCCGATGGCGATGCGCTGGTGCTTCCTGGCACGGCGAGCACCAGCCTGGCGCAGGAACAGCAGGCGCTTAAGGATGCCCGTCGACAATCCGACGAGGCGCGCGACCGTGCCGCGCGACTGGCGCAGCAGGCAAGCGCCGCGCGGGACGCGGCGGAACAGGCGAGACGCCGCGCCGCAGCCGTGGCCGCTCGAATCCAGCAGGCCGAAGCCGATATCCAGGCCGCGCAGGCCCGCATCGCCATCATCGCACGGTTGCAACGCGCACAGGCAAAGCGCCTGGCGGCGCGGCAGGAGCCCGTGGTTCGACTGACCGCCGCGCTACAGATGATGGCGCGACGGCCGCTGGCGCTAGCGCTGGTGCAGCCGGGCAGCATCAGCGACGCCGTCCATCTGCGCGCCGTTCTGGGGCAGATATTGCCCGTGATCGAACAACGCACGGCTGGCCTGAGGGCGGAACTGGCGCGCAGCCGCGCGCTGCGCGCGACCGCCCAGCAAGCGGCCGACGCCCTTGCTCAGGCGCAACGGGATCGCAAGGCGCAGCGGGCGGAGCTGGCCGGGCTGGAAACGCAAAAGCGCCTCGCCGCGCGCGACTATCGCGCCAATGCGGGCATGGAAAGCGAGCGGGCGCTGGCGCTGGGAGAGCGCGCGCGCGACATCGTCGACCTGATGGATCGGCTGGAGGCGGCGGGGGACCTGCGCGAACGGCTTACAGCACTGTCGGGACCGCTGCCCCGTCCGGTCCGGCCAGACAAAGCCGGGGCCGCGCCGCCGGAACGAGAAGCGATGGCGAGCGGCCCGCCGCCCTATCGCCTGCCGGTCGTCGGTCAGCTGGTCACAGGCCTGGGCGAGGTCAATGATAGCGGCGTGCGCGCGAGGGGTCTGACGCTGGCCGTCCAGCCCAGCGCGCAGGCGATCGCACCAACGGCCGGCCGCGTCGCCTTTGCCGGTCCCTATCGCGACTATGGCCAGATTCTCATCATCGACCATGGCGGCGGCTGGACAACATTGATCACCGGATTGCATCGCCTGTCCGTGCGCGTGGGCGATGATGTCCGCCAGGGGGATCCCGTGGGTGTCACGGACAACCGCCGCAGCGACATCATCGTCGAACTACGCCGCAATGGCCGGCCGGTGGATATCGTGCCGCTCATCGACCTTCATTGAGACCTATGATGGAGCTGTCATTCTAACCAATTAAATTATTGAGCGATCAGCTTTTTGCTCATAGCCTGCTCCCTCGAAGAATGGCGAACCCTCGTTCACATTTAACCGAAAAGAAGGTCACGAATATGGATGCCGTTACTGGGGAGATGTGGACGATCAATCAATATGGGGTGCAGGGGACGGATCAACTGGGGAAAATATGGATCGGACAACCGCTGCCCGTTGGGGAGGATCGCCTCGTATTTTCCGGTCACGTCGCAAATGCAGGAAAGGGCGTTCCGGTATCCCTTTTTCACGGCACTGAGGCGCTGGCGACCTGCACCGCCAATCCTGGCTTCATTGTCGAAGTCCCGAAGCGCAAAGGCACATATTATATCGAAATGCCGGTCCGGGAGGAACGCGGCAGAGACGTGATTTGCCGCTGGGAGGTGGTCGATCAGGAACGTCAAGACATGGCACTGGTGGGCGAAATGCCGCGCAATTTGCCAACTGCATCCCGCCCCGAACTATTATTTGGCCGCATGGGGCATTTGTTTCTAGCCGGGGATGTGGACGACAGCGTCGGGCAGTTCACACGCAATGCTTCGCTACCCGAGGAAAGTCGCTCGGCCTGGAGCGATTTTTTTGCTCAGATGCCAAATTGGAAGCAGGATTACGGGCTTGAGAAAATCAGCCTGCTGGTCGCCCCTTCCAAGGAGGAGATCTTGCGCGATCATTATCCTTTCCGCAGGGCAGCAAACACGGTGTTTGACGACTTTATGAGGCATTTTGGCGACAAGCCAGTGATCATGCCTCGATGGGAATTATGGAACCGCCGCAACCTCAGCTATCAAACGACTGGCACGGATTGGACCGACTGCGGGGCCTCTACTGCCGCGCAGTTGCTACTCAAACGCTGGAACCTTCCTGAATCAATACCGCAGACATTCAAAATCGAGCGGAGCACCGGCAATCTGGGAATGAAACTGACGCCTCCGGAAATGAGTGCTGAACTCGTATTCGGAGACGATCGCTCGTCACGTCTGGCATTTGACAATCGCATGCCCGGGCAAGGCCATATCCAAGTGTATCGCAACAGCGCCGCACCGGTTTTCGGCAAGCTTGTGATATTCGGTGACGAGCAAGGCATATCTTTGGCCGATGCATTATCGGACGCGTTTGAAGAGGTTCTTTATGTCCATCAGCCAGCAATGCTTGATCCGGCACTGATAAACCTTGTCAAACCCACCCACATGCTTTTGCAAATCCGACAGCGCGCTGTCTATGCCGCCCCAAACGCAGGTCATTCGATTTTCGAATCGGGCCGGGAGAGGCTGGCAAAGATGACCGAGCAGGAACGGGACCAGACCAAGGCCCGTCTCAAGACCGCGCCTGCCGAGTTCCAGCCGCTCGTGACGCCGCTGTTCGATTGAAAGCCAGCGCGTGGGGCGGAGACAGCGTTCACCCCACGCTCATCGCCGCTGGATGACATTGGTCGAAGCGTGCTTTTGCGTTGGCCGATCAATCGGCCTATGATCGGATCAGATGCGGACTCCTAGGACAGCCATGAAGACATCCTTCCTCCAGGGCGCGATCGCGCTCGGGGCGCTTGCGCTCATCCCTGCCACCACGGCCGCGCTCGCGGACGGGGAAGCGTCAAGCTACAAGGCGCTCGACGAATTCATGGACGTGTTCCAGAAAGTCCGCACCGACTATGTCGAGAAGGTCGATGATGAAAAGCTGATCAAGGGCGCGATCGACGGTATGCTCGCCAGCCTTGACCCGCATTCCAGCTTCCTGGACGCGCGCGATTTCCAGAATCTGCGGACCCAGACCGAGGGCAGTTATGGCGGCCTTGGCCTGTCGGTCACGCAGGAAGACGGCGCGGTCAAGGTAATTGCACCGACACAGGATACGCCTGCCTGGCGCGCGGGGATCAAAGCTGGCGACTATATCACCCATATCGACGGCCAGCTGATCTATGGCGGCACGCTGGACGAAGCGGTGGAAAAGATGCGCGGCGCGCCGGGCACGAGCCTGAAACTGACGCTGGTGCGTCCGGGCCGCGACAAGCCGATCGACCTGACCCTGACGCGCGAGATCATCCAGCTAAAGCCGGTCAAGTGGGAGGTGAAGAAGGACATTGGCGTCATTACCATTGTCAGCTTCTCCGCCAACACCGGCGCGGACGTCCGCCAGGCGATCCGCAGCATCGACAAGAGCCTGGGTCACAAGCCGACCGGCTATGTGCTGGACCTGCGCTCCAATCCCGGCGGGCTGCTGGATGAAGCGGTGACGGTCAGCGATACCTTCCTGGAGCGCGGCGAGATCGTGTCGCAGCGCGGCCGGCAGAAGGGCGATGTCGAACGCTATTACGCGAAGCCGGGCGACGACGCGAAGGGATTGCCGGTGATCGTGCTGGTCGATGCGGGATCGGCGTCGGCGTCGGAAATCGTCGCGGGTGCCCTGCAGGACCAGCATCGCGCGCTGGTGATGGGCGAGCGCAGCTTCGGCAAAGGCAGCGTGCAGACGATGCTGCCGCTGAGCAACACGACCGCGCTCAAGCTGACGACGGCGCGTTATTATACGCCGTCGGGCCGCAGCGTGCAGGAAGGCGGCATTCAGCCTGACATCCGTGTGCCCCAGCTGTCCGATCCCGATTACAAGAACCGGCCCAAATTCCGCGAGAGCGATCTACGCCGTCACCTGATCAACGAGATCAAGACCGACGATGCTGCGCTGGAGGAGGATGTGAAAGACGATCCGCGCTTCGCCATGTCGGCCGACGAGCTGAAAAAGCAGGGCATCGAGGATTTCCAGATGGACTATGCGCTCAAAACCATTGCGCGGCTGGCAAAAGCGCCGAGCGCCGTGGTGGCGCAGGCCGCTGCGCGCAAGCCTGGCGCGAAATAGCTCAGATGCGACCGGGCAAGTTCAGCATGACGAAAGGGCGAGAAGGCTTTAAGCGAAGGGCATGAAGAGCCTGTCCCTTGCCCGCGCGCTTGCGCTGATCGCCCCTTTGATCATGCTCGCAGGCGCTTATGGCTTTCAATATCTGGGCGGGCTGCATCCCTGTGAAATGTGCTGGTGGCAGCGCTATGCCCATTTCGCCGCGGTTCCGCTGGCCCTGATCGCCTGTGGCGTGCGGGCGCGCGCCTGCGTCAGCGCGCTGTTTGTCGGACTGGCCGGACTGGCGGTCGGCATCAGCGGCCTTATCGGATTGTTTCACGCCGGGGTCGAATATGGCTGGTGGGAAGGACTGACCACCTGTTCGACCATGCCGGCAGCGGGTAATGCCGCAGACCTGCTCAGCCAGATCATGGCCAGCCCCATCACGCGCTGCGATGTGGCGCCCTGGAGCCTGATGGGCATATCCATGGCGGGCTATAACGGCCTCTTGTCGAGCGCGGCGGCGCTTGCCATCTTGGCTTTGCTGCTGAAAGCGAGGAAGCCATGAGCATCAGCCCCGATTATCCGCGACCCACCAAGCGCCTGTCCGACCGGGATCGCGCGGCGATGTTGCGTGTCGACCAGGCCGGCGAATTTGGCGCGACCCGCATCTATGCCGGACAACTGGCGGTGATGGGCGATCGTCATCCCTATGGCCGGGTCATCGCTGGCATGGCAAGCCAGGAGGAGCGGCATCGCCAGGTGTTCGACGCGATGATCGTGCGGCGCGGGGTGCGGCCGACGGCCTTGAGCCCATTCTGGAATATGGCAGGATATGCACTGGGCGCCGTGACCGCCGCGCTGGGGCCGAGGGCCGCGATGGCGTGCACGGCCGCAGTCGAAACCGAGATTGACCTTCATTATTCCGAACAGCTGGAAAAGATCGGCAACGACGATCCGGAACTCTCCACCGCCATTGCGGATTTTCAGGCGGAGGAGGTGGAGCATCGTGATGCCGCGATCGCCCATGGCGCCGAGCAGGCGCCGGCCTATCCCATTTTGTCGGGCGCCATTCGCTTGGGCTGTCGCGCCGCCATCGCCCTGTCCAAGCGTATCTGACGCCGTGGCGCGTCTGCAAGAGGATCGACCGATGAAGAACAAGCTGATGATCGCCGCCATCGCGCTGACCGGTGCCGTGACGCCCGCGCTGGCGCAGCAGCCAGCTGCCGAAACGGGGACGGCCGGGTCGGAGAAGGTGAACATCGTCATCGTCTATGGCGATGATTCTTGTCCGCAAAGCCAAGGCAATGACATCGTCGTGTGCGCGCGCAAGGGCGAGGAGGAACGCTATCGCATTCCCGAACCGCTGCGCGGTGATCCCAACAAGCCCAGCAACCAGGCTTGGGGCGAACGTGTAAGGTCGATGGAATATGTGGGCCGGTCGGGCACCGAAAGCTGCTCGCCTTCGGGCGCGGGCGGTGCAACGGGCTGTTTCGCGCAGTTGGCACGCCTGGCCAAGGCGGAGCGGCAGCAGGCCGACAACGCCAGCTGGAAGGATCTGGTCGCGGCCGAGCGGGAAAAGCGGCTGTCGACGATCGACGCCGACAGCGAAGCCATCGAGGCGCGGGTGAAGGCCGAGGAGGCCGCCGAAGCCAAGGCGCAGCAGCAGCCCGCGCCCGAGGATACGACGTCGCCGCCGCAGCGATGATGCAGGATGGTGACGGATCGGGCGGCGGGGCGTCGTCCTGATCCGGGCCAGCGATGCGCTGGTGCCATGCTGGGGTGGACGTTCACAGGGGATGAAAGAAGGATATATGCCATGCGCTACGGCGCCATTCCCCTGATCGGCCTGATGCTGATCCCCCTCCTCCCCGTCGCCGCCCTCGCGCAACCGGAGCCACCGCCCGAGCGGATCATCAACCTGCTGGTCTATGGCGACGATCCGTGCCCGCAGAGTCAGGGCGATGAAATTGTCGTGTGCGCAAGGCGGCCCGAGGCGGAGCGGTATCGCATTCCCAAGAAACTGCGCGAGAAGCCCGCGCCGTCCGGCGGACCGGGCTGGGGCAGCCAGGTAGCGACGATGGAACAGGTCCAGCGGTCCACCCTGCCCAACAGCTGTTCGGTCAACGGCAGCAACGGCTTTACCGGATGCACCGCCAGGATGCTGGAGCAATGGTTTGCCGAGCGCCGCATGAACCAAAGCGCCGGCATCCCCTAAAGCAGTGGCGCGGCCGGTTCGCGGTCGGCACCGTCTTCTCCTTCAGCGACTGGCGCGTCGCGCTCCGTCGCCTGGCGCGCCCACATGGTGGCGTAGAGCCCGTCGGCGCGCACGAGGTCGGCATGGGCGCCGCGTTCGACGATGCGCCCCTGATCCAGCACGATGATTTCGTCGGCATCGACCACGGTGGAGAGGCGATGGGCGACGACCAGGGTCGTGCGCTTGCGGCTGATGTCGCGCAGCACGGTCTGGATTTCGGTTTCGGTGCGGCTGTCGAGCGCGCTGGTCGCTTCGTCGAGCACCAGCACCGGCGGGTCCTTGAGCAGGGTGCGGGCGATTGCGACCCTCTGTTTTTCCCCGCCCGACAGCTTGAGGCCGCGTTCACCCACCCGCGTGTCATAGCCCTGGGGCATGCCAAGGATGAAGTCGTGGATCTGCGCCGCGCGGGCAGCCGCCTCGATCTCCGCTTGGCTCGCGCCTTCGCGGCCATAGGCGATGTTATAGCCGATCGTGTCGTTGAAGAGGACCATGTCCTGCGGCACGATACCGATGGCGGCGCGCAGCGATTGCTGGGTCACGGCCGCTATGTCCTGCCCGTCGATCGTCACCGATCCCGACTGAATGTCGTAGAAGCGGAAGAGAATGCGTGCGATGGTGGACTTGCCAGCGCCGGATGGGCCAACGATCGCCAGCGTCCGGCCGGCGGGCACGGTGAAGCTGATGCCGTGCAGGATTTCGCGCTGGGGATCATAGCCAAAGCGCACCTGATCGAACTGGACCGCCCCCCCCGGTCACGGCGAGCGCGGGCGCGCCGGGGCGATCGGCCACTTCGGTCGGCGTGTCGATCAGCGCATACATCGCCTCCATGTCGATAAGCCCCTGGCGGATGGTGCGATAGACCATGCCGAGCAGGTCAAGCGGACGAAAAAGCTGGGCCAGCAGCGTGTTGACCAGCACCACGTCGCCGGTGGTGAAGCGCCCCACGCTCCAGCCCCAGACGGTATAGGCCATGGCCCCGGCCATCATCAGGTTGGTGATGAGCGACTGGCCGACATTGAGCCAGGCCAGGCTGTTTTCGCTCTTGATCGCGGCGCGCGCATAGTTGCGCATGGCGGTGCCGTAACGATCCGCCTCGCGCTGTTCGGCGCCGAAATATTTGACGGTTTCGAAATTGAGCAGGCTGTCGACGGCATGGGCGACGGCGCTGGTGTCCATGTCCACCATGTCGCGGCGCAGCTGGTTGCGCCATTCGGTGACGGTGCGGGTAAACCAGATATAGGCCGCGACCATCGCCAGCGTGGCGGCGACCAGGCCGGCACCGAATTTCACGAGGAAGATGACGCAGACCGCCACCAGCTCGATCACGGTCGGCGCGATGTTGAACAGCAGGAAATAGAGCATCGTGTCGATGCTCTTGGTCCCGCGCTCGACGATCTTCGTGACCGCGCCGGTGCGCCGGTCGAGATGGAAGCGCAGCGACAGACGGTGCAGATGGACGAAGACGTCGTCGGACAGACGCCGGCCCGCTTCCTGCCCCACCCCTTCGAACACGGCGTTGCGCAAATTGTCGAACAGCACGCCGGCGAAGCGCGCGCCGGCATAGGCGACCACCAGAGCGAGGGCGAGGCCGACCGCCGGCTCCAGCCCCGGCGCCATCCGGTCGATCGCGCCTTTGTAGGCGAAGGGCATGATCAAGGTCACAGCCTTGGCCAGACCCACCAGAACCATCGCAATGACGACGCGGCGGCGCAGCGCCGGAGCGTCGGCCGGCCAGAGATAGGGCAGGAAACGGCGGAACGTCGCCCATACGGGCGGGAGCGGCGCTGTGACAGGATTTTCGGGAGGCATCCCATGCTATTTAAGCAATCCGGCGCGGCAATCCAGTGCCCGCGCCGACCGCCGCCGCCGTCGCGCCGTCGCAAAGTTCGATATCCCCCCTTTAACTTTGCCGCGCGCATGGGCATGTTGACCCCATGCAACGCGACGCAGGAGGCAGGACGGCGCATGTTCGAGGCTTTGTGGAAACGGATTTTCGGGACCAGAGCAGCGAAAGCGGAGCCGCAACGGCCCGTCCCCACGGAGGAGGCGCCCTATGATCCCGTGACGGCGCTGCGCGACCAGATGCGGCGCGACGTGCTGGGCGGCTATTTCGACGATGACGCCATTTTGACCAATGCCCACGACCTGTTCGAGGAAGAACTGCCCCGCCCGACGCTGCGGCGCGAGGCGTCGGCGGCGCTGCGCGAGGCGTTGGCCGAGCATCGCGCCGCCGAGCAGGGCTGGACGCAAATGACCGATTGCGACCGGCTGGAGCTGGCCTTTGCCGCATTGGAGGCCGAGGGCATCATCGCGCGGCAGAATTTCACTTGCTGCGCCAATTGCGGCGCAAGTGAAATATGGGAAGAGATAGAGGCGGCGCAGGCCGAGGATATCGCGGTCCAGGGCTATGCCTTTTTTCATATGCAGGACACCGAGGCGGCGGTCGAAGGCCATGGCCTCTATATGAGCTATGGCGCGTGCGAGCAGGGCGAGGCAGCGCAGATTGCGGTCGGCTATCGCATCGTCGCGCAGTTGGAGGCCCATGGCCTGGAAACCCGGTGGGACGGCAGCTGGAGCCAGCGGATCGGCGTGCCGATGAATTGGCAGAAGCGCCGCAGCGCGGTGCTGCTGGAGGAATGATCCGGCACGCCGGCCCCGCCTGTCAAAGTTCATTCGATATGCGGTTTTTTGGCCCGAAGCGACCATAAGGCGACCGCGAAGCGACACCGAAGCGACACCGAAGCGACAGGTGGGCGACAGGTAAAACTGGCCGGACTTGCGGGGTGGATCGGGCCATTGCCGTCAGCGCGTGCCCGTGTCGATGGCCGCGCGGGCGGCAGTCCAGACCAGCGGGTCCGCAGTCAATCCGGCATGCATGACCAACGCCTCTTCCCACTGCCGATCGAAGGCGGTGCCGGCGAGCCGGTGCCGCAGGCGATGCGCGCTGGAACGCGACATGCCGACCGTGCGCGCCGCGCGGGCGACGCTGCCGCTTTCCATCAGGGCGGCGAGAAACTGGCACTGGCGCGCGGGCGTCCAATAGGCGCGGCGGTGGCGCGCGGACGCGCGCGAGCGGTCAGGCGTCTGGTCCATGGGCAAGGATGAACCAGAAGGAGGCGCAATAGGAAAGATATTTCCGGCCCTGCCCTGGCGGCTGCCGGCGGCCCTTAGACCACCGGCGTCGGCAAGGCTTCACCGGCAAACCACGCATCGAGATTGGCGATCACCAGATCCGCCATCGCCGCGCGCGTATGCACGGTCGCGCTGCCTTGATGCGGTTGCAGCACGACCTGGTCCATCGCCAGCAGCGCGGGCGGCACATGGGGTTCGTGCGCGAACACGTCCAGCCCCGCGCCAGCGATGCGCCCGTCCGCCAGCGCGGCGACCAGCGCGTCTTCGTCGATCACGCTGCCCCGGCTGATATTGACGATGACACCCTGTGGCCCGAGCGCGTCCAGCATGGCGGCATCGACAAGGCCGGCGGCTTCCGGCCCGCCGGATGTCGCGACGATCAGCATGTCGCTTTGCCGGGCGAGGTCGATCGCATCGGCGACGTAACGATAGGGCGCGTCCTTCGCCTCGCTGCGATTATGATAGAGGATTTCGCCGGCCTGCCGTTCCAGCCGCCAGGCAATGGCGCGGCCGATGCGGCCCAGGCCCAATATGCCGATGCGTGATCCGGTGACGCGCGCGGACAAGGGCGGCTTTTTACCCCGCGCCCAGTCGCCCGCCCGCACCAGCCGGTCATTGGCGGGGATATTGCGCACGGTGGCATAGAGCAGGCCGACGGCGAGGTCGGCGACATCGTCGGTCAGCACATCGGGCGTGTTGGTGACGCGAATGCCCTTCGCGCGCGCATGATCGACATCGACCTTGTCATAGCCCACCGAAAAAAGCGCGACGATTTCGAGCGCGGGCAGCGCGTCCATGATGGCGGCCGGCGCGCCCACGGAGCCGAAGCTGACCAGCGCGCGGGCGCCCCGCACCTTGGCCGGCAGGGCGTCGAGATCGGCATCAGCCGCCACCGCATGGACCGTGAAACGGGCTTCGAGCTGCTGCATCAGATAGGGATAGAGCGGGCCGTAGGCGACGATGGCGGGGCGTTGGTTGTCTGTCATGGTCATCCATCTAGGCAGTGTCGCGCCGCCATGCCAGATTGACAGGCCTTCGCGCCAGTCCTAGCGCGGGCCGACCATGGCCAGCCTTCCCCGATCCGATGACAGCCGTTTCGGCCTGCGCCGGCAGGTTCGCCTGGCAGGCCCGATCGCCCTTTCGAGCGGCGCCAGCCTTGGCCCGGTCGACATCGCCTATGAAACCTATGGCGCGATGAATGCCGACAAGTCGAACGTCATCCTGATCTGCCACGCGCTGACCGGCGACCAATATGTCGCGTCCGATCATCCTGTGACCGGCAAGCCGGGCTGGTGGTGGCGGCTGGTGGGGCAAGGCAAGCCCGTGGATCCGGCGCGCCATTTCATCATCTGTTCCAATGTCATCGGCAGCTGCATGGGATCGTCCGGCCCGGCGAGCGTCGATCCAGCGACCGGCGAACCCCATGCCATGCGTTTCCCGGTGCTGACCATCGCCGACATGGTGCGCGCACAGGCGGCGTTGCTGGATCATCTGGGCGTCGAGCGGCTGAGCGCGGTGATCGGCGGGTCGATGGGCGGCATGCAGGCGCTGACCTGGCCCACCCTGTTCCCCGACCGGGTCGAAAGCTGCGTCGTCATTGCATCGACCGCGCGGCACAGCGCGCAGAATATCGCCTTCCACGAAGTCGGGCGGCAGGCGATCATGGCCGATCCCAACTGGCGCGGCGGCGATTATTATGCCGACGGGATGGTGCCGAGCGCGGGCCTGGCCGTGGCGCGCATGGCGGCGCACATCACCTATTTGTCCGAAGCCGGGCTGACCGAAAAATTCGGCCGACGCTTGCAGGGACGAGACGCCAAGACGTTCGGGTTCGATGCGGATTTCCAGGTCGAATCCTATTTGCGCCATCAGGGGTTGAGCTTTGTCGACCGGTTCGACGCCAACAGCTATCTCTACATCACCCGGGCGATGGATTATTATGACATTGCCGAGGACCATGGGTCGCTGGCGCGCGCCTTTGCCGCGACGCGGGCGCGGTTCTGCCTGGTGAGTTTCGACACCGATTGGCTGTATCCGACCGCCGAATCACGCGCGATCGTCCATGCGCTCAATGCCGGGGGGGCGCAGGCGAGCTTCGTCGAATTGTCGAGCCCGTTCGGGCATGACGCCTTCCTGCTGGAATGTCCCGAACTCAATCGGGTCGTGGACGGATTCCTGCGCGGCGGCCGGGCATGAGCGCACTGCGCCCAGACCTGGCGCTGATCGCGCGGACGGTGCGGCCGGGGGCGCGGGTGCTGGATGTGGGCTGCGGCGACGGCGCGCTGATGGCGGAGCTGCGCGACCGGGCGCAGGCGGATGCGCGCGGGCTGGAGATCGACGCATCCAATGTCGCCGCCGCCGTCGGGCGCGGCCTGTCGGTGGTGCAGGGCGACGCGGACACGGACCTCACCTATTATCCCGACGCCAGTTTCGACTATGCGATCTTGAGCCAGACGCTCCAGACGACTCGCCGGCCCGACCTGGTGGTCGAGGAACTGCTGCGCATCGCCACCCAGGCATTCGTGTCCTTCCCCAATTTCGCGCATTGGCGCGGGCGGCTGTCGCTGATGTGGGGGGGGCGGATGCCGGTGACGCGGCTGCTGCCAGACACCTGGTATGATACGCTCAACATCCACCATGTGACGGTGGATGACTTTCGCGCGCTGGTGAAGGAGCGCGGCTGGCATATCGACGGGCAATGGTTTTTGAAGGGCGACCGGGAAACCACCCATGCGAACGCCAACCTGTTCGCCGAACATGCTGTGTTCCTGCTGCGGCGATAAGAACATGCGACACCCGGTTCCTCTGCTGAGGAACCGGGCGTTTCAGAGGCGTTTAGCTGCCGTTGGGGCCGCCGCCGGGGCCACCGCCTGCGCCGCCCATGCCGGCCGCACCGACCGCGCCGATATTGCCGAAGATTTCGTCGAACAGGCTGCGATGGCGACCGAGCGTGGGCGTGGTCGCGCCCATCGGCGAGATGTTGGCGACCTTTTCCAGGCCCATGCGATCGACCGCGACGACATTGCCGGCAGGATCGAAACGGACGCGCAGCACGGTCTGATCGACCGGCTTGGGGCTGGAGAAAGCGAGCGCGCGCATGTCGCGCGACACATAATACCAATCCTGTTCGCCAAATTGCGACACGAAGCTGGGGCGGCCCAGCGTGCCTTCCACCGACGCGCGATTGTCGATGCCGGGCTGAACCGAATCGACCAGCAGCTTGTCGACCTGATAGCCCTGATGCGTGCGGATGCGGGTGCAGGCCGATGTGCCGACCAGCAATGCGCCAAGGCCGATGGCGATCAGGATGCGCCCACGGCGGGAATGGCGGCTGAACTGGGGCATGAACGTCTCCTGCGGGGGCATGGCCCGCGAACCCGATAAAAGTGACGCCGCCATTGCATTGGGCGGCGCTGCGATCAATATGGAAATGCGCAGGGTCCGGCAAGGGGCGAGCGCATACCGGTCGCCGCGCGCGACCATTCCATCCGTCACGAAAAGCCCGATCGCCATGCCCAATGCCCCCTCCTTCCTTCAGCGCCTGCTGGGCCGGTCCGACCCGCGAGAGGGGCTGGCGCCGCTGTACAACGCCGTTGTCGGCGAAGGGCGGCAGCCGCACTGGTATCTGGACGGCGCGGTGCCCGACACAATCGACGGGCGTTTCGACATGATCGTCGCGATCATGGCGCTGGTTCTGATCCGGCTGGAGCAGCAGAACGCCGCGCAGGAAAGCGCCTGGCTGACCGAATTGTTCGTCGACGACATGGATGGGCAATTGCGGCAGGAAGGGATTGGCGACGTGGTCGTGGGCAAGCATGTCGGCCGGATGATGAGCGCGCTGGGCGGCCGGATCAGCGCCTATCGCGCGGCATTGCAGACAGGAACGGGACTGGACGAGGCGCTGCGCCGCAATCTGTATCGCGGCGCGGAGGTGCCCGATGCTGCGGTGGCCCATGTGGAAGGCGCGTTGCGGGAACGCTGGGTGCGGCTGGGCTGCCTGTCGCGCGACGCGCTGCTGGCAGGAGATATAGGATGACGACACCCGAATTTTCGCGCCCCGTGCGCGCCGAACAGATCCGCCGCATGACAGGCGATGTGCATATCGCGGCGGATGCCGACGAGCGGGCGGCACTGGCCCGACGGTTCGGCCTGGTGACGCTGGACCGGCTGGAGGCGGACTATGCGCTGAGCGAAGAGGACGGCGCGATCCTGGCGCGCGGCCGCGTGCGCGCCAGCCTGGCCCAGCCCTGCGTCGCCACCGCCGAACCGGTGCCCGAGGTAATCGACAGCGATTTCACCCTGCGCTTCGTTGTCGAGGAGGGCAGCGCGGTCGAAGGCGAGGAACTGGAGCTGGACGCGGAGGATGTCGACACGATCGGCTATGACGGGCAGCAGATCGACATGGGCGAGGCCGTGGCCGAGACGATGGCGCTGGCGATGACGCCCTACCCCCGATCGCCCCAGGCCGATACCGCGCTGAAAGAGGCCGGGGTGCTGAGCGAGGAGCAGGCCGGCCCCTTCGCCGCGCTGCTGGCGCTGAAAGGCGAAGGCTAAGGAACTTTGCCACCCGCCCCTGCGTCGGTAGGCCATGCAACGCGCGCTCACCCTCATGCTGCTGATCGCCCTTGGGGGATGCGATGACGAGCCTGCACGCAGGCAGGACGGCGCGACGGTCGCGCGGATAACGGCGGCATCGGCAATGCCAACGCCGCCCGCGTCACAGTCAACGAAGGCACAGCCCGCGCCCGCATTGGTCGGCGCGGATGTTGCGCGCGCGCAATGGGCGCGGTCAGACGATGGCAAGAGCGGCGAAAAGCCCCGCTGCGCGCCGCTTGCGCTCGCCAGCGCGGCGGGCGCCAATGGCGTGCCCCGCGCCGCCGATTTCAGCGGCGGCTGGGGCGTTGCGTTTGACCTGCCCAATCTGCGCAGCGCCTATGGTTTTGCCGGGCCGGGCGTGCTGCCCGATGACGAAATCCCAGCCGAGGCGCAGCGCGACCGGCTGGAGCGGCAATGGCCCTATATGCAAGCGCTGAACCAGCTGCCCGCCCCATCCTTTGCCGGATATGGCTTATCGGGTGCGGAGCCTTATCCTGAGGACAATCCCGAAGGCCATGGGCTGCAATCCATTGCCTATGTCCATGTCGGGGGCCAGACATGCACCTATAATGTCTGGAGCCGCATCAGCCGCGCGCATTTGCAGGCTCTGCTCGGCAATCTGCGGCTACTGGACTGACGTTTCCCTTTCGTTCCTGTCTGTGGCATGAGATGCGCCATGGATTCGCCCGCGCCGCGCAAGATCATCCATGTCGATATGGACGCATTCTATGCGTCGGTCGAACAGCGCGACGACCCGTCGCTGCGCGGCCTGCCGATCGCGGTAGGCGGCGGCGGACCGCGCGGGGTGGTGGCAACGTGTAGTTATGAGGCGCGGACATTTGGCGTACGGTCGGCCATGCCGGGCGCGCGGGCGCGGCGGCTCTGCCCCGACCTGCTGTTCGTCAAACCCCGCTTCGAGGTGTATCGCGCGGTGTCCGTCCAGATTCGCGAGATTTTCGCGCGCTTTACCGACATGATCCAGCCGCTGTCGCTCGACGAAGCCTATCTGGACGTGACGGTGAACAAGCCGGGCATCGCATCGGCGACGCAGGTCGCGCAGGAGATAAGGCGGATGATCCGCGCGGAAACCGGGCTGACCGCGTCGGCCGGCGTGTCCTACAACAAGCTGATCGCCAAGCTGGCGTCGGACCAGAACAAGCCCGATGGCATTTGCGTCGTCCGACCCGCCGAGGGCGCGGCCTTCATCGCCGCGATGCCGGTGCGGCGCATCCATGGCGTGGGGCCGGTGACCGCCAGACGCATGCAGGCGCTGGGCATCGAAACAGGAGCGGACCTGCGCGCGCGCGACCTGCCCTTCCTCCAGGCGCATTTCGGCAGCGCGGCGGACTTCTATTATCGCGCGGCGCGCGGCGAGGATGATCGTCCGGTGCGCGAGCGTCAGTCGCGCAAGTCCGTGAGCGTGGAAGACACGTTTTTCGACGACCTGACCGATCGGGACGCGCTGGTGACGGAGCTGGACAGAATCTCGGCCAGCCTGTGGACCCGGATCGAAAAGGCGCAGGCATGGGGCCGCACCGTGGTGCTGAAGGTCAAATTCGCCGATTTCCGCATCATCACCCGGTCGCGCAGCTTTGCGAGCCCGGTGCGATCAGCCGAGCAGCTGGCGCAGGCGGGACGCGAATTGCTGCTGGCGCAATTGCCGCTGCCGCTGGGCGCGCGGTTGCTGGGGCTGGGCGTCCATAATCTGGAAGGGGACGACGAGAGCGAAGGCGACGCGCAACTGGCCCTCGCCCTGTAAAGGCCGCCTCAGAAAGGCAGCCAGTTCCGCTTTTCGCTGAACTTCATATAGCCAGCGTTGACGCCCAGCCGATAGCCCACGCCCAGACGGATCGGGATAAGCACCACATCGCCCCAGCGCAGATAGGAGGCGGTAAAGCCGCCGACCAGATAGGCCGTGCCCTCCGCCGCCGGGAAGCGGTGATAAAGATCCTGCGTGTCGTAGAGATTATAGACCAGCACGAAGGTGTTGGACGCATTGCCGCCAACGTCGAAGCCGATCGACGGGCCGGTCCAATAGACTTCGCGCTTGCCCTCGATCTTGTGGTTGAGCGTGCCCGATCCATAGCGCAGGCCCACGACGAAGGCGCCCGACGCCTCGCGGCCCGCGATATAGGCATTGGGTCGGCCCTGATCCTTCAGAATTTTCTCGATGATGCCGGCAAGCCCCTCCGCGCCCTTGCCAAAGACGCCTTCGGCCGCGCCGATCAGGTCATCTTCCTGGTAGGATTCGCTGGGGGAGATTGCCGCAGGCGGCGACGCCTGGGTCACCGGCGCGCCGGTAGCGGTAGTGCCCTGCGTCGGCGCATTGCTAACCGGAGGAGGCGCGCCGGCGGGCGCAGCATAGGGCGCGCCACTGCCCTGATTCACGGTCGGGTCGACGCCGGGATCGGTGGGCGCGCTGCTGGCTGGCGGGGGCGGCGCCAGGTCGGCGTCGATCGCGGTGTTGGGATCGACAGTGCGGACCTGCGCCGAAGCAGCGATCGGCGTGAGCGCCATGCCGGCCACCGCTGCCGCCAGCCCCGCCGCGCGCGCCAAGCGGGCGCCCATGCGCCCAGAAATGCCGATCATGCCCGAAACTCCCCGAAAATCCGCTCTCAATTCCATCCTGTAGAGTATCAACCGCGAAGCTGAAACGACAATGAACGAACGGCCAATCGAGTCGATTTCGGGCCGGATCGAATCCGCCGCGACACAGGCTGCAAAAATCGTCGCGCAGACCCGTTGCCATGCCGCAAACCGCTCGCTATAGGCCCTTCCCTAGCCACTGCTCGCCTTTCCCGGTGGGCAAATTCGTGCGGAGACGTGGGTGAGTGGCTGAAACCAGCGGTTTGCTAAACCGTCGTAGCCTGAATGGGCTACCGAGGGTTCGAATCCCTCCGTCTCCGCCATTTTTCCTTTGCCGCATATGTTGCTGACCACTTCAGTCGGAAAGTGGCACCCCGCCGCCATGATCGCCCACGGTTGGGACGATGCCGGGCATCTTCTCTCCCATGCTTGGCCTTTTCGCGTCGAGCGGGTAAAGCCCCCGGCCATGACAGACACAGTTGCACATCCTAAGCCCAAGGACTGGATTTTGGGCATTCACGCCTATGTGCCCGGCAAGGCCGCGACCGATGATGGTCGGCCGCTGGTGAAGCTTTCCGCCAACGAAAATCCGCTGGGTACGGGCCAGGCGGCGCGCGAGGCGTTCATGGCCGCCGCCGCCGACATGGCGACCTATCCCGACCCCGCGGCGAGCAAGCTGCGCGCGGCCATCGGCGCGAAGCACGGGCTGGACCCGGCGCGCATCATCTATGGCACCGGATCGGACGAATTGCTGCACCTGGCGGCGAGCGGCTATGCCGGGCCGGGCGACGAAATCCTCTATGTGCGCTACGGCTTTGCCGTCTACGACATCGCCGCGCGGCGCGTCGGCGCGACGCCTGTCATCGCGCCGGACAAGGATTATGCGACCGACGTCGACGCGCTGCTGGCTGCGGTGACGGAACGCACCAAGGTCGTATTCCTTGCCAACCCGAACAACCCGACGGGCACCATGACCAGCCGGGCCGAGATTGCGCGTCTGCATGCGGGCCTGCGCCCCGACATATTGTTCGTGCTGGATCAGGCCTATGCCGAATATCTGGAAGAGGGCGAGGATGATGGCGGGCTGGCGCTGGCCCGCGAGGCATCCAATGTGTTCGTGACGCGCACTTTTTCGAAAATCTATGGGTTGGCCGCCGAGCGGATCGGCTGGGGCTATGGATCGCCCGAGGTGATCGACATTCTCCACCGCATCCGTGCGCCCTTCAACGTCACGACCGTGGGCCAGGCCGCGGCGATCGCGGCGATCGGCGATGATGATTGGGTGGAGCGCAACCGCGCGCACAACAACCAGTGGCGCGAATGGCTGGCGGGCGAGGTCGGATTGCTGTCCAACCACGGGCTGCGCGCGATCCCGAGCAAGACGAACTTCCTGCTGATCCTGTTCGAGGGGAAGCTGACCGCAGAAGCGGCGATGAAGGGATTGTGGGACGAGGGCTTCGCCACCCGCTGGCTGCCCGGGCAGGGCCTGCCCAATGGCCTTCGCATCACCATCGGCACCGAGGAACAGACCCGCGCGGTCGCTGCCAGGCTGCGCGCCATGGCGGAGGCCGCCTGACGCCATGCTACCCTTTGCCCGCGTCACCATCATCGGCCTGGGGCTGATCGGCTCCTCGCTCGCCCGTGCGATCCGGGCGGACATGCCAACCGTGCAAGTGACCGGGCATGACGCCGATGCGGCCGTGCGCGCCATAGCGCGGCGGATCGATCTGTGCGACGATATTACCGACACGGCGGGCGCTTCCGTGACCGACGCCGACCTGGTGATATTGTGCGTGCCGGTGCGCGCGATGGGCGCGGTGGCGGCAGACATTGCCGATGACCTGCCCGCCGAGGCCATCATCAGCGATGTGGGATCGTGCAAGGCGGACGTGCTGGCGCAGCTGAGTACCGCGCTGCCCGGCCGCACCATCATTCCCGCCCATCCGGTCGCCGGCACGGAAAATAGCGGCCCCGAAGCGGGCTTCGCCACGCTGTTCAAGGGCCGCTGGTCGATCGTGACGCCGCCCGCCGATGCCGACCCGGCGGCGATCGAAAGGGTCGCCGAACTGTGGCGGCGCGTGGGCGCGGATGTCGAGGTGATGGACCCGGCGCATCATGACCTGGTGCTGGCGGTAACGAGCCACCTGCCGCACCTGATCGCCTATACCATTGTCGGCACGGCCAGCGATCTGGAGGATGTGACCCAGAGCGAGGTCATCAAATATTCGGCCGGCGGCTTTCGCGATTTCACCCGCATCGCCGCGTCCGACCCGACCATGTGGCGCGACGTGTTCCTGGCGAACAAGGATGCGGTGCTGGAAATGCTGCAACGCTTTTCCGAGGATCTGTCGGCGCTGCAACGCGCGATCCGGTGGAATGACGGCGATGCGCTATTCAGCCTGTTCACCCGCACGCGCGCCATTCGCCGGTCGATCATCGAACAGGGGCAGGATGACGCCAAGCCGGACTTCGGCCGGTCGCACTAAGCGGGGATTGTCTGCTGCTTTTCAAGCCTGTGGCGGGTTAAGCGCATTGATGGCGGCGTGGACGATCCGTTCCGCCTCCTTGCGATCCAGGCCGGTGGGGACGATCGCGCCGACCTTGTAGGTGATCGTGCCGGCGCGCTTCATGAAGCGCCCGCGCGGCGACACGCGGCCGCTGTCCACCGCAATAGGCACCACCGGCAGGCCTAGCAGGCTGTAAAGCCCGGCAAAGCCCGATTTGAGCGGCGGCGCTTCGCCATGGGGCACGCGCGTGCCTTCAGGAAAGAGGCAGATGGCCCGGCCCTGCGCGGTCGCCGCGCGCGCCGCCGCGCGCAGCGTCCGCAGCGCGCTGGCCCCGGCGCTGCGTTCGATCGGGATGAGGCCGTAGCGGCGGGCGATAAGGCCCCAGAGCGGAATGTCGAGCAGTTCGCGCTTGGCGCCGATCGCCGGCCGATCGAACAGGCACAGCATGTCGATGGTTTCGAACATCGATTCATGCTTGATGATGTAGAGATAGGGACCAAGCGGCAGATCGCCGTCCACCACCACCCTTTGCCCCAGGAGCCAGCGCGCGCAGCCACGGTGGAAGCGGCTCCACCCGGTGGCGATGCGCGGCACCATGTCGGCGTCAAAGCCCCCGGCCAGCATGGCGGCGAGCACGAAGAGAAGGCTGCCGCTGTAAAAGATCAGCATGAAGGCAAGCGAACGCAGCGCGGTCAGGATGGCGTTCATCAGGATCAGATGCCGATCAGCGCTGCGATCCGGCGCAGCAGATATTTATTATATTCGCGCATCAGCACCGACAGGCTGGGGTGGCTGGGCACCGCGTCATAGACAATGTGGATGCGCGGGGGCAGCGCCTGGGTCAGTTCCAGCGCGGATCGACGCATATGCCAGTCGGTGGTGACGAGCCGCACCGTCTGATAATCGCGCCGCGCCAGCCAGCGCGCGGTTTCCAGGCCGTTGGAGCGGGTGTCGATGGCCTCGCGGCCCAGCGTGATGCAGCAATCGAACAGGGCTTCGGGCGCATCATATTGGGCGGCCAGTTCCCCCGGCCTGACCGACCGGTCGACGCCCGAAATCAGCATCCGCCTGGCCGCGCCCTGCTGCATGAGGGCGATGCCGCGGTCGATACGGCCAGGGCCGCCGGTCAGCACGACGATGGCGTCGGTGCGGCGACCGTCGAGCGGTTCGGGCAGGAAGATGGCAAACCAGGCAAAGCCCAGCACCCAGCCGAGCAGCGCCAGTGCGGCAAGGCGCACGATCATAGCGTCCGCCCCAGGGCGCGCAGCACCGTCCAGCGTGCCGTCAGCGTCGCCAACAGCACGCCGGCGACCGGCAGGGCCACAAGGATGAGCCAGCCCTGCCAGGGCAGCGTGATCGCCGCGAGCAATTCCGACCCGGTCGCGCCCAGCCGCAGCCCGATCAGCAGGATGACGAAAATGCCGAAGGAGAAGCCCAGCGCGCCGCCCATCAGCGCATCGAGCCCGATGCGCCGCTGGAACAGACGGGCGATCTGCACATCGGTCGACCCCATCAGATGCAGCACGTCGATGGTGCCGCGATGGCTGTCATGCGCGCCGCGCGCCGCCAGCACGACGACCGCCGCCGTCGCCAGCATCATCAGCAGGACCGCGCCCAGCGCGAGCAGGCCAAGCGCCGAAAGCAGGCCGGCAAGCGGCGTCAGGAAAGCGGCGTGCGGATCGACGCGCAGCTTGGGCGAAAGGGCGGCGAGCCGTTGGCGCAGGCGATCGACCTTCGTCCCGGCGTCTCCCGGCGTCAGCATGACGTCGATCAGCGCGGGGACCGGCAGGTCGCCATTCAAGGCTTCTTCGCCCAGCCAGGGGCGCAGTTGATCGGCCAGGACGGCGGACGGGACAGGATCGGCAGAGCGCACTTCGGGCGCAGCCCGCAGCGCCCTGAGCGTTTGCGCGGCAAGGGCGGCGCGGGTCTGCGCGTCGGCCTCCACCACCTGCACGCTGGCGCGCCCGGCAAGATCGGCGCGCATTGACTGGACCGCCGCGCCCAGGCCAAGGCCCGCAGCAGCGGCAAGCACCGTCACGAACATCATGATCGCGATGATCCAAGGCATCGGCCCTGCGACCCGCCCGCCCGGCAGCAGGCGATGGCGCGCGGCGGTGGCAGCCTTTCGCTCGGCGCGGCCACTCATCGGCCCTCACCCCTGTCCTGATCGTCGCGCGCGCGCGGGGGATATCGCAGGGTGCCGGTGGGATCGGCCAGCCGCCCCTTGTCGAGCTTCATCATCTGCGCACCCGACACCTGCGCCATCAGCGGCAGATCATGTGTGGCGACGACGACAGTTGTGCCAAGACGATTGAGCGCTTCGAACAGGGTGAGCAGGCGGCGGGCCATGTCCGCATCGACATTGCCGGTCGGTTCGTCGGCGACGAGGATTTCTGGACGGCCGATCACCGCGCGGGCGATCGCCACGCGCTGCTGCTCCCCGCCCGACAGGGTGGCGGGCCGCGCGTCGCCGCGATCGCCCAGCCCGACCCAGTTCAGCATTTCCGCCACCGGCGCGTCGACCTCATCCTCCTTCATGCCGGCAACGCGCAGCGGCAAGGCGATATTGTCATAGGCCGACAAATGCGGGACGAGCCGGAAGTCCTGGAACACGACGCCGATGCGGCGACGGAAGCCCGGCAGCCGCTTACGCGGCAGAGTCACCACATCTTCGCCGAACAGGCGGATGACACCCCGACTAGGCCGCTGCGCAAGATAGAGGAGCTTCAGAAGCGACGTCTTGCCCGCACCGGACGCGCCGGTGAGAAAATAGAAACCGCCGCTGGCGAGCGAAAAGCTGACGTCCGAAAGCGTCTCACTGTCCAGCCCATAGCGCAGGCCGACATTTTCGAACTGGACGATGGCCGACATGGACGGATGATGGCGCGATGGCGCTCCCTGCTTGGCGAAGGCGCAGCCATGGCACAGGGGGCGTGCCGTCGTAAAGCCCGCCCCGCCTGTCGTGGCGAGTCGCGGGCGGCGAACCGAGGCGCGTCTTGCCGCTTGCGCGCGAGTCCAAGCCATGGCTATGAAGCGAAATGATCCTGCTGTGTCCCAATTGCGCGACCCGCTATGTCGTGCCCGACAGCGCCGTCGGCCCCAATGGGCGCCAGGTCCGCTGCGCGGCATGCAAGCATAGCTGGTTCCAGGAAGCAGCCGTCCCGCCCGCGCGCGACGAGGCAGCACCGCCGGCCGAACAGCCGTCCGAACCGCCAGCTGCGGCGCCAGTTCCGCCGACGGCTCCGACCCCGGAGCCCGAAGCCTTCGCCCCGCCTCCGTCCGATGCGGCGGACGCTGCGGACAATCCAGTCGCGGCGGCGGAGACCCCTGCGGTGGACGCTGCCGCTGAGCCGCCGGCCGCCGCGCCCGAGCCAGCGCAGGCCGATCATCGCTTCGATGACATTTATGCCGGTGCGCCAGTCAGCCGGGACACCGAAGAGAGCTACGCGCCGCCGGTTCCGACCCGCGCGCGTCGCAATCCAGTCAAGCTGTGGACCTACGCCGCGGCAGCCTTCTTCTTCGTCGTCGCCGCCGCGGGCGGCGCGCTCTATTATTATGGGCCGCCATCCTGGATGGTGGCGATGGGTCTGGTGCCCGAAGAGGGCGACCCGGACCTGCTTTTCTACCTGTCGAAGCCCGCCGAGCGCCGCAAGCTGCCGACCGGGGAGGAATATTTCGCCTTCGGCGCGCGCATCGTGAACAGCGGGACGCAGGCGCTGCCCGTGCCGCCGGTGCTGGTGCAATTGCGCGACCGGCAGAACCGGCTGGTCTTCAGCTGGACGACGAAGGCGGACAAGACGCGGCTGAAACCGGGCGAGGAAGCGTCGATCAACGAAAGCCGGATCGACATTCCCAAGAACGCCGAAAATCTCTCGCTCACCTTCGTTCAGTAAAGGGCACGCCAGAATGGGGCGCGCCGTTGACCATCAGGGATAGCTGACCGTCTTGGGCCGGCCCTGCGGGATCGGGATGAATTCCTGGTCGTCGCCGGGGATGAGCGGAAAGCGCATCGCGTCCCAGTCCTCGCGCGCCTGCATCAGCCGGTCCGGGCGCGAGGAGACGAAATTCCACCAGACATGGCGCGGCGAGGAAAAGGCTTCGCCGCCGCACAGCACGATCCGGCCGCCATCGACGCTCATCAAGGTGGCGGAGGCGCCGGGCCGCAGCACATAGAGCGTTTGTGGCGTCAGGGTCATGCCATCCAGCGCAGCATCGCCGCCCGAGACATAGAGGGCGCGTTCGTCGGCGGATGGGTCAATGGCGATCCGGCCGCCGGGCGCAAGCTGGATGTCGGCGTAAATGGTGTCGGCATAGGTGGTGACGGGTGAGGTTTCGCCCCAGAGCGTCCCCATGATGACGCGCGCGCGCGCCGATCCGTCTTCGATGACGGGCAGCCCACCTTCGCTGACATGCTCGAACGCCGGATCCATTTCCTCGACCCGGTTGGGGAGCGCCAGCCAGGTCTGGATGGCCGACAATTTGGACGCCTTTGCCCGGTCTTCATCGGGCGATCGTTCGGAATGGACGATGCCGCTGCCCGCCGTCATCAGATTGACCGCGCCCGGCTCGATCAATTGCTCGGTCCCCAGTGAATCGCGATGCAGAAATGCGCCTTCATACATATAGGTCACGGTGGCGAGGTTGATGTGCGGATGCGGCCGCACGTCGATCCCCTGCCCCGGCGCGATCTGCGCCGGCCCGGCCTGGTCGAAGAAGATGAAGGGACCAACCATCGTGCGCCCCTTGGACGGCAGGGATCGGTGCACCTTGAAGTCGCCCAGATTATGGCTGACGGGGGTGATGGTCTGAACAATGAGGTCGTCGAAGGTCATGCCGCATCCAGTTCGGGATAATGACGGAAGATGCCGTCTTCATTGAAGGGTAGCCGCCGGTCGCTGGCGAGATAATCCTGCAATTCGGGCAAGGCCGCAACCCTGTCGTGCAGGGCTATGACCGCTGGGAAGCGCCCATCGAGCGACGCCAAGCGCAGCGGGAAGGCGTAGGTCAGGCCGGCGACCAGCTGAAATAGCGAGAGGTCGGCATAGCTCCATCGTGCCCCGGCCAGCCAGCTGCCCGGTTCAGAACCAAGCGCGCGCTCGAAATAGCTGAGATATTTGGGAATGCGCTCATCGCGAAAGCCCTGGGCGCGGCGCAGCGCTTCCGGTTTCTGATCCGCATAATAGAGATGGACACCGACAGGATGATGCACGTCATGCGCTTCAGCGACCATGTCCATGATCGTCAATTGAAGCTGCGCCAGCCAGTAGCGGCTTTTCATGCCCGATGGGCCGCATTCATGCCTTTCGGACAAATAGAGAAGGATATTGGCGGTCTGGGACACGGTGGCGCCATCGATGCCGAGATAGGGCGGCGCGAAGGCGGGGCCTCGATCATGGCTTGCCATGTCGGCCATCAGCGCCTCACCCCCTTCTTCCCGCGCGCAGTCGCGATAGGCGATGCCACAAGCCTCCAGCGTCAGCCGGACGAATTCGCCGCGGCCGGGAATGGTCGGCCAGTACCAGAAGTCATAGGCCATCGGGGACGCTCCTTGCTGTGATCCGGAGGCGGAACGCGGGGGCGCGGCATATGGTTTATCGGCAGCCCGAAAATTCGGCCTTTTCGGTCAGTCAGACACGGTGCCTGAGCCTTCCCGGTCGCCGCAGGAGATGGCGGGCCCCAGCCGCCATCCGCCTGACCATTATCCCTCTTCAGTCGTGGTCGCGGCCGCCTGCGCCCATATAGAGCTCGCTGCCCGTTTCCTTGAACAGCTTGCTCATCTCCTCCATGCCCTTGAGCGCCGCCGCCTTGCTAGCTTCTGCCACTTCCGCGCCGGTGAGGCCCGCTTCAAGGAAGCCATCGGCAGGCTGGTTCTTCTTCGCGGCGAAGTCGCGCACTTCCTGCGTGATCTTCATCGAGCAGAATTTAGGGCCGCACATGGAGCAGAAATGCGCGGTCTTGGCGCCTTCGGCAGGCAGCGTCTGGTCGTGATATTGCTCGGCCGTGTCGGGATCGAGCGACAGGTTGAACTGATCGCGCCAGCGGAATTCGAAGCGGGCGCGAGAGAGCGCATCGTCGCGGACCTGCGCGGCCGGGTGCCCCTTGGCGAGGTCGGCGGCATGGGCGGCGAGCTTGTAGGTGACGACGCCGACCTTCACATCGTCGCGGTCGGGCAGGCCCAGATGCTCCTTGGGCGTGACGTAGCAGAGCATCGCCGTGCCATACCAACCGATCTGCGCCGCGCCGATCGCGCTGGTGATATGGTCATAGCCCGGCGCGACGTCGGTGGTGAGCGGCCCCAGCGTGTAGAAGGGCGCTTCGCCGCAGACCTGCAGTTGCTTCTCCATATTCTCCTTGATCTTGTGCATGGGCACATGGCCCGGCCCCTCGATCATCACCTGGACATCCTGTTTCCAGGCGCGGTGGGTCAGTTCACCCAGCGTGTAGAGTTCGGAGAATTGGGCTTCGTCATTGGCGTCGGCGATAGAGCCGGGGCGCAGGCCATCGCCAAGGCTGTAGGCGATGTCATAGGCTTTCATGATCTCCGTGATCTCGTCGAAATGATCGTAGAGGAAGCTTTCCTTGTGATGCGCCAGGCACCATTTCGCCATGATCGATCCGCCGCGCGAGACGATGCCGGTGACGCGCTTGGCCGCCATCGGGATATAGGCCAGCCGCACGCCCGCATGGATAGTGAAATAATCGACGCCCTGTTCGGCCTGCTCGATCAGCGTGTCACGAAAAATCTCCCACGTCAGGTCCTCGGCGACGCCGCCGACCTTTTCGAGCGCCTGGTAGATGGGGACGGTGCCGATCGGGACGGGCGAGTTGCGCAGGATCCATTCGCGCGTGTCGTGGATATTGCGGCCGGTCGACAGGTCCATGACCGTGTCCGCGCCCCAGCGGATCGACCAGACGAGCTTGTCGACTTCGGACGCGACGTCGGAGGCGACCGCGCTGTTGCCGATATTGGCGTTGATCTTGACCAGGAAGTTGCGGCCAATCGCCATCGGTTCGGATTCGGGGTGGTTGATGTTGGACGGGATGATGGCGCGGCCGCGCGCGACTTCATCGCGCACGAATTCGGGCGTCACATAGTCGGGGATCGACGCGCCGAAGCTCTGACCGTCGCGGACATATTCCTTGAGCCGCGCGCGGCCGAGATTTTCGCGTTCCGCGACATATTCCATTTCCGGGGTGACGATGCCGCGGCGGGCATAGTGCATCTGGGAGACGTTGCCGCCGGCCTTTGCGCGCAGGGGGCGCTTCACCACGTTGGGGAAAGGCTGGACGCCACCGGTCCGGTCGGGGCCTTTGAGGCCATTATCTTCCGGCTTTACGGCGCGGGCGTCATATTCCTCAACATCGCCGCGCCCCATGATCCAGTCGCGGCGCAGCGCCGGCAGGCCCGCCATGATATCGATGCGGGCTTGCGGGTCGGTATAGGGGCCGGACGTGTCATAGACGCGCACGGGCAGCTCGCCGCTGGAGGGTTCGAGGTCGATTTCGCGCATGGCGACCTTCAGCGGACCGACATGGATCTTGCGGCTGCCGCGAATGGGGCCAGTGGTCACGCGCATTTCGGTGCGGGCGGGGACGTCTGCCATGCTATGCTCTCCTTGCGACGGAGAGAGAGACTGCGGGCGGTGTGAAGGCGCGCTACCCTCCCTACGCCAGTGTCAACTGGATCAGGTTCAGCGGGTCGCGGCCACGTCAGCCGCCTCTCAACCGTCTGTGGACGGTCCCCCGGGGATGCTGGACATGATAGGGGGTTGGGCGCACAAGGTCCAGCAGCTTATGAGCGACGAGAGCATCCCGGACCTTGGCACCAAAGCGGGCCGCAAGGCATTCCGCCACGAAATGCGCATGGTCGCGGTGCGGCCGCGCCGTTGGGGGCTGTGGCTGCTGACGGCGGGCGCGCTACTGATGATCCTGCCTTCGGCGCTCGATCTGCACAATATTTTCGGCTGGTCGCCCACTGTGCTGGGGATCATGCTGATCGCCATGGCGTTACCCCTGCTGGTTGCCGCTGCCCTGCTGCGGCGGCGCTATCGCCGGGGGCGCATGACTTTATCTAGGGGGACTGACCGAGCATGAAGAGGATTTTGACTTTGGTTTCCGCTGCCCTGCTGACCGGCGCGGGCGCGCCGCCCGCATCCACGGCCAATCCGTCCGACGACCCCTATATCTGGCTGGAAGACTGGACCGGTCCGCGCGCGATGCAGTGGGTGGAGGCCGAAAACAAGGCGACGGAAGCCGCTTTCCAGAATGACCCGCGCTATGCCGGCTATTATCGCGACGCGCTTGCCATCGCGTCGGCCAAGGACCGGATCGCCATGCCGATGCAGGTCCATGGCCGCGTTTACAATTTCTGGCGCGACGCCGATCATCCCCAGGGCATCTGGCGCTGGACGAGCGAAGCCGATTACGCGACCGACGCGCCCAACTGGACCACCGTGCTGGACCTTGACGCCCTGTCGAAGGCCGAAGGCAAGAAATGGGTATGGAAGGGCGCGGCGATCCTCGACCCCGACGAGCGGCTGGCGCTCATCAACCTGTCGGACGGCGGCGAGGATGCGGTCAGCCTGCGCGAATTCGACCTGGAAACGGGCAAATTTGTGGACGGCGGCTTTGCCATTCCCACCTCCAAGCAGAATGAGGCGTGGCTGGACCGCGAAACCATCCTGATCGCCCGCGACTGGGGGGATGGCACGATGACCAAATCGGGCTACCCCTTCGTGGTCAAGACGCTGAAGCGCGGCGAACCGCTGTCGGGCGCGCGGGAAATCTATCGCGGGGCACCGAGCGACCAGGTCGGCACCTTCCCCATGATCCTGTCCGACGGATCGGGCAACCGCGCCGCCTTCCTCTATCGCGGCGTTACCTTCTTTAGCAACGAAACCTATCTGGTCGATGGCGCGGAAGTGAAGCGGCTGCCCCTGCCCGCCAAGAGCAATTTGCAGGGCATGGTGGATGGCCAGGTGCTGATCCAGACCAGCGAAGCGTGGCAGAGCGGCGGCGTCAGCGTGCCGACCGGGTCGCTTGTTGCCGTGCCGTTGAAGGCGCTGCAATCGGGCGAGACGCTCAAACCGCAGATCCTGTTCGCGCCCTCCCCCCGCCAGTCGATCGACGGCGTGGCGGCGACCAAGGGCCATGTCATCCTGGCCTATAATGACAATGTGCGCGGACGGGTGATGGTGCTGACGCCGGGCGCGGACCGCTGGTCGCAAACGCCCGTGGAGTTGCCCGACAACGCCACCATCTCCATCGCTTCGGCCAGCGACAAAAGCGACAAGGCCTATCTGTCGGTCGCGGGTTTTCTGGCGCCCACGACGCTGTGGGCGATGGATGCCGCGAACCCCGCGCCAACCCAGGTGAAGGCCATGCCCGCCCGGTTCGACGCCGACGGACTGGTGGTCGAGCAATTCGAGGCGACGTCGAGCGACGGCACGAAAATCCCCTATTTCATCGTCCACGCCAGGGACATGAAGAAGGACGGATCGACGCCGACGATCATGACCGCCTATGGCGGCTTTGAAATTCCGATGACGCCCAGCTATGCCGCGATCACCGGCAAGCTGTGGCTGGAGCGCGGCAACAGCTTTGTTCTCGCCAATATCCGGGGCGGCGGCGAGTTCGGCCCGGCCTGGCATGAGGCGGGCCTCAAGACCAAGCGCCAGATCATCTATGATGATTTCGCGGCGGTGGCGCAGGATATTTTCGCGCGCAAACTGTCCAGCCCGGACAAATTCGGCATTTATGGCGGGTCGAACGGCGGCCTGCTGATGGGAGTCGAGTTCAACCAGCATCCCGACCTGTGGAATGCGGTGGTCATCCAGGTGCCGTTGCTCGACATGATCCGCTATGAGCAGATCGCAGCCGGCGCGTCATGGGTCGACGAATATGGCAGCGTCAGCGTGCCGGCGGAAAAGGCGTTTCTCCAGACGATTTCGCCCTATGCCAATATCCGGAAGGGCGTGGATTATCCCACGCCCTATATCTGGACCACAACCAAGGACGACCGGGTCGGCCCGCAACATGCGCGCAAATTCGCCGCGCGGCTCAAGGAATATGGCATTCCCTACCATTTCTACGAGGACACCGCCGGCGGCCATTCGGGTGATGCCGATATCAAACAGGGCGCGCGGTTGCAGGCGATGCAGATGGTCTATTTCAGCCAGCAGCTGGAGGGGAAGGCGTCAAAGCAGAAATAGGCGGCCTTAGTCGCTCCGGCCGATCCCCCGCTCGACCAACGCATTGGCGATGGCGGCGACCTCATCGGCCGGGCGGCTGTCGTCCCACACGCCATAGCGCAGCCCCAGGAAGACGTTCATGCCCATGATCGCCCAGGCATGAACCTCCTCCACATCCGCCCGCACATCGCCGCGCGCCGCCGCATTGGCAAGGCGCGCCGCCATGCGGCTGGCGGTATTTTCATAATGGGCGCGATAGGCGGCCTGATCGACGAACTCGGCCTCGTCGATGATGCGATAGATTTCCTTGTGCGCCCGCGCGAATTCCAGGAAGCTCAAAAGGCCGATGCGTTCCGCATCGATGCCGTCGCGCGCCTGCGCAATCCGGGGTGAGACATAGTCGCGCACCTGCCCAGACATGTCGTTGACCAGCGCGCGGAAGATATCGTCCTTGCTGTCGAAATAGGTGTAGAAACTGCCCAAGGCGCAGCCTGCGCGACGGGTGATGCCGCTGATCGACCCGTCGTGAAAGCCCTTCTCGCCAAATTCCGCCGCCGCCGCCGACAATAACGCCCGGCGGGTGCGTTCGCCACGCGCGGTGCGTGGCGCCTTGTCATCCTTTGCGGCCTCGCCAGCGCTCATCTGCCTCTCCCTCTCTGTGTTCTTTTTACCGCAGTCATGCCGCGCCGACGACACCCTCCTTATTTGAAGTTGAAAGCTGGTTCAACTTTCATTATCGAATCACGTCGAGGACGCGATCCGGCAGACCGGGCGCCCCAGATTCAGGAGAGGAGTCCCCCATGAAGGCCCGTCAGACCATCCGTGCATTCGCACTCGCCTCGGCCGCCTGGAGCGGCCTCGTCGCGCTCCCCGCGCTGGCGCAGGACGCCGCCCAACCCCCTGCTGCCGCAAGCGAAGAGGATAATGGCGCCATCGTCGTCACCGCCCGCCGGCGCGAAGAAACGCTCGTGAGCGTGCCGATCGCCGTCAGCGCCTTTTCCGGGGCGGCGCTGGAACGCAGCGGCGCGATCGACATCAGCGACCTGGCCAATGTAACGCCCAACACCACGCTGGAAGCATCGCGCGGCACCAATTCGACGCTGACCGCCTTCATTCGCGGCGTGGGCCAGCAGGACCCGGTGTCCGGCTTCGAGCAGGGCGTCGGCATCTATCTGGACGATGTCTATCTCAACCGGCCGCAAGGCGCATTGCTCGACATTTACGACGTCGAGCGGATCGAGGTGCTGCGCGGGCCGCAGGGCACGCTCTATGGCCGCAACACCATTGGCGGCGCGGTGAAATATGTGACGCGGATGCTGCCGCGGGAATTTTCGCTGAAAGTGAAGGGGACCTATGGCAGCTATGATCAGGCCGATGGCATCATCAGCGCCTCAGCGCCTGTAGGCGACCTGATCCGCGTCGGCGGCGCCTTTGCCCGCCTGTCGCGCGGCGGCTTTGGCAAGAACCTGACCACCGGCGAGGATAATTACAACAAGGATATCTGGGCCGGGCGCGCCACGTTCGAAATGGGCGGCTATGGCGAGCCGGTGCTGATGCGGATCACCGGCGACTATACCAAGGATAACAGCAATGCGCGCGGCGGCCATCGCCTGATCCCGGGGCAGGTTTCGGGCGCGCCAGTGCTGGACGATGTGTTCGACACGCGCGGCGGCCTTGCCGACCCCAAGCAATATGTGAAGTCCTATGGGCTTTCGATGAATATTTCGGCGGAGCTGTCGGACGCGGTGACGTTGCGGTCGATCAGCGCCTGGCGCAAGGATGACAGCGCGTCGCCGATCGATTTCGACGCTCTGCCCGCCGTCGATGTCGACGTGCCGGCCTATTATTTCAACGAACAGTTGAGCCAGGAATTCCAACTGCTCTACGACAATGGGCCGCTGAAGGGCATGGTGGGCTTCTACTATCTCGACGCCAGCGCCGACACGCAGTTCGATGTACGTCTGTTCACCACGATGCCGGGCCTCACCGCCTTCACCCAGGCCAATGTCGATACCGAAACCTATGCCGTGTTCGGCGATTTCACCTTCGACATTTCCCAGCAGCTGAGCGTGTCGGCGGGCGGGCGCTATACCTGGGACAAGCGTCGCGCCGACATCCTGCGGCAAAATTATCTGGGCGGCGGATCGCCTGTCTTTGGCGGCGAGGGCACGGCGTTCGGCGCACCCAGCACCAATTTCCGGGGCGAAAGCGAATTCAAGAAATTCACCCCCCGCCTGTCGGTCAGCTACAAGCCGACGCCCGACCATAATATCTATGCCAGCTGGTCCAAGGGCTTCAAGGGCGGCGGCTTCGACCCGCGCGGCGTGGGCGTCAACGCACCCGACCTCAATGGCGACGGCATCCGCCAGGACAGCGAGGTCGCGTCGTTCCTGAGCTTCGCGCCGGAGGAAGTCGACAGCTATGAAGTGGGCTACAAGGGCAACCTGATGGATGGCGCGCTCTATGTCGCGCTGGCCGGTTTCTATGCCGACTACAAGGATGTGCAGATCCCCGGATCGGTCGCATGCGACGTCGGCGGCATCCCGTCTTTCTGCGGCGTGGTGTCCAATGCGGGCAAGGCGACGTTCAAGGGCGTCGAGTTCGAAAGCAATGCGCGGCTGGGCCGCGACTTGATGACGCCGGGCGACAGGCTGAACCTCCAGACCGCGATCGGGTTCATCGACGCGAAGTATAAGGAATATATCACCAATATCGGCGGCGTGCCCACCGACGTCGCCGATTTCCGCGAAGTGCAGAACACGCCCAAATGGACGGCGAGCGGGACATTATCCTACCAGACGCCGGTGGGCGACGGCAGCATCTATGCCGATACCACCGTATCGTGGCGGTCCAAGACCTATCAGTTCGAAATCCCCAACCCCTATATCGACCAGAAGGGCTATGCCCTGTGGGACGCCAGCATCGTCTATACCGCGCCTGACGACCGCTGGAGCATTGGCCTGCACGGCAAGAATATCCTGGACAAGGAATATAAGACGTCGGGCTACACCTTCGTCCTGGCCGATCCCACGACCGGCGCGATCGTCAACAATGCCGCTGGATTCCCGACACCGTCGCTGGGCCGTGAAGGCACGCTGACCGCCTTCTATGGCAATCCACGGCAGGTGTTCGTGACGGGATCGATCAAATTCTGATGAGTCCCATCCGTTCGGTTCGAGCTTGTCGAGGACCCTTCGCGCAATGGTTCTCGACAAGCTCGAACTGAACGGAGATGGATGCAAGCCATGACCGAACAAACCGCTTCACCCCGATATCGCGCCGTCGTGCTGGCGATGCTGTTGCTGGTCTATACGTTCAACTTCCTCGATCGGCAGATTTTGGGCATATTGGCGGTGCCGATCAAGGCGGACCTGAAGCTCACCGATACACAACTCGGCGCGCTGGGCGGCATTGCCTTCGCCCTGCTCTATTCCACGCTGGCCATTCCACTGGCGCTGCTGGCCGACCGCACCAGCCGGACCTGGGTCATCACCGTCAGCCTCGCCATCTGGAGCGGCTTTACGGCGCTGTGTGGCGTGGCATCCAGCTTCGCGCAGATGTTCCTGTTCCGCATCGGCGTGGGCGTCGGTGAAGCGGGCGGGGTCGCGCCATCCTATGCCGTGATTTCCGACTATTTCCCGCCGCATCAGCGCGCGCGGGCGCTGTCCATTTATTCACTGGGCATTCCGTTGGGGTCGGCGGGCGGCGTGCTGCTGGGCGGTTATATCGCGCAGGCGGTCGAATGGCGCACCGCCTTCATCGTCGTGGGGCTGCTTGGCATCCTGATCGCGCCGGTTTTCCGCCTGGTCGTGCGCGAACCCGCCCGGCCGGTTCAGGCCGCCGACGCCGTGCCGGTCAGCGCCGTATTCGGCATATTGGCGGCCAAGCGCGGCTTCTGGCTGCTGGCGCTGGGCGCGGCGTGCAGTTCGATGTGCGGCTATGGCGTCGCCTTCTGGCTGCCCAGCCTGCTGATGCGCAGTTTCGACCTGGACCTGATAGGCGCGGGCCAGTTTCTGGGCGGATTGCTGTTGATCGGCGGCGTGGCGGGGGTGCTGCTCGGCGGGTTTCTGGGGGACCGGCTGGGCGGCCGCGACAAGGCCTATTATGCTTGGGTGCCCGCGGTCAGCTATGTGGTCGGCATGCCGCTGTTCGTGATCGGCGTGCTGTCCGACAGCGTTTCTTTTGCCTTCGCGCTGTTCCTGATCCCGCAGGCGCTGGTCTATGTCTGGCTGGGTCCGGTACTGACCGCGGTCCAGCACCTCGTTCCCGCCCATATGCGCGCCAGTGCGGCGGCGAGCTTCCTGCTGATCAACAACCTCGTTGGCCTGGGCCTGGGCAGCTGGGCGGTGGGTAGCCTGTCGGATGCGCTGACGCCGGCTTATGGGAATGAGGCGCTGCGCTACGCCATCGTCGTGGCACTGGGCTTTTACCTGCTCGCCGGCCTGTTCATGGCGCTGGCGGGCAAGGCGCTGCGCCGCGACTGGGTCGCGGCTTAAAGCGTCCTATCGCTCGCGGGTCGCGCTGAACTTTACCTGGGGGTGGCGTTCCTGCTGGTAGCCGATGTCCCAGGCGCTCTTGGCCATGAAGACAAGGTTGCCGTCGCGGTCCTTGGCCATGTTGGCGCCATTATAGGCGACGAGATCCTTAAGCGCGGCTTCGTCGCCGCTGATCCAGCGGGCGGTGTCGAAGGGCGAGGGTTCAAGGCCGGCCGCCACCTTATATTCCGCCTCCAGCCGCGAAATCAGCACTTCCAATTGAAGCTGACCGACGACGCCGACGATCCACTGGCTGCCGATTTCGGGGTAGAAGACCTGAATCACACCTTCTTCGCTGAGGTCGTCCAGCGCCTTGCGCAGCTGCTTGGTCTTGGTCGGGTCTTTCAACGCCACGCGGCGCAGGATTTCGGGCGCGAAATTGGGCAGGCCGGTGAAGCGCAGGCCGGGTTTTTCCGAGAGCGTATCGCCCACGCGCAGTGCGCCATGGTTGGGGATGCCGATGATGTCGCCGGGGAACGCCTCGTCGGCCAGTTCCCGGTCCTGCGCGAAGAAGAGGATCGGCGAATGGACGGCGAGCGGCTTGCCCGAGCCGGATGGCGTCAGCTTCATGCCCCGGCGGAACTTGCCCGAGACGAGGCGCATGAAGGCGATGCGGTCGCGGTGCATCGGGTCCATATTCGCCTGCACCTTGAAGATGAAGCCGGTGACTTCGCTCTGATCGGGTTCGACGGCGGCAGGTTCGGCAGGCTGGGCGCGCGGCGGGGGGGCGTGCTGGCCCAGCGCGTCGATCAGTTCGGTGACGCCGAACAGCTTGAGCGCCGAGCCGAAATAGACAGGCGTCAGATCGCCGGCGCGATAGCGGTCAAGGTCGAATTCGGCATAGCCGCCCTGCGCCAGTTCCGCTTCCTCCCGCAGCCTGTCGAGCGCCTGATCGGAAAGCAGTTCGCCCAGCTTCGGGTCGTCGAGGCCGGAGACATGCGTTTCCTTGCCCTCGAACTCGCGCGACGGGCCGGTCGGCTGGCGCAGGCGGTTCGTGGCGAAGTCGTAAATGCCTTCGAATTCGCCGCCCATGCCTGCGGGCCAGCTCATCGGGCAGACGTCAAGTTGCAACTGGTCGGCGACTTCATCGAGCAGGCCGAAGATTTCGCGGCCTTCGCGATCGACCTTGTTGACGAAGGTGATGATGGGGACGTTGCGCAGGCGGCAGACCTCGAACAGCTTGCGCGTCTGCGGCTCTATGCCCTTTGCCGCGTCGATCACCATGACGGCGGAGTCGACGGCGGTCAGCGTGCGATAGGTGTCCTCGGAAAAATCCTCATGGCCCGGCGTGTCGAGCAGGTTGAAGGTGATGGTTTCGCCATCACGCGTGCGCTCGAACGTCATCACCGAGGAGGTGACGGAAATGCCGCGCTGCTGCTCGATCTTCATCCAATCGGACCGGGCGCGCCGGTTCGCACCGCGCGCCTTCACCTCCCCGGCGAGATGGATCGCGCCGCCTTCGAGCAGCAGCTTTTCGGTCAGCGTAGTCTTGCCCGCGTCAGGGTGCGAGATGATGGCGAAGGTGCGACGGGATGGGATGGTCATGTCGATCGGCTCTTGAAAACAACCGCTCGCCCTGAGCCTGTCGAAGGGCTGCACTTTTCTTGTGGAAGAGAAGAACAGGGCTTCGACAGGCTCAGCCCGAACGGAATCCTTTAAGTGCGCCCGTTACACGCCGACCAGCGTCACGTCCATGCGGAAGCTGCGGCTTTGGCCGGGCAGCAGCGCCATGATACCAGGCTTGTCCCAGACGTCGCCGTCAAATCCCACCGGATCGGCCATGCCGGCCCAGGGTTCGACGCACAGATAGTGGGCGCCGGGCTTTTGCCACAGGCCGAGCCAGGGCGTGTCAGGAAAGTCGATTTTGAGGTGCGGTCGGCCGGGAACGCCCCAGGTGAGCGAGCGGCTGGCAAGATCGTCCCAGATGAGCGCGTCGCCTTCAAACATTGTATAGGTGGGGGCAAGCCTGTCGCCCTGGACAGGCGAGGGTTCGCTTGCGCGCGCGATCAGGCCAGGTTCGTCCCCCACCCTGCGGATCGGGGCCGGCTCCGGCTTGTCGAAGATGATGCGGTGATCCTCCACCGTGCCGCCAAAGGGTAGCGGCCAAGCGAAGGCGGGATGATAGCCGAAGGAAAAAGGCATGCGCGCTTCGCCGCGATTGCTGATGGTCGCGGTCATGCGCAGCATCGCCTCTTCCAGCGTGAAATTCATGTCGAGGCGGAAGTCGAAGGGATAGACAGCGCGCGTCGTCGCGTCCGCTTCCAGCCGCAGCAGCAGCCTGTCGGGCGCATGATCCTCCAGCGCGAAATCGGCGCGCCGGGCAAAGCCATGCTGCGGCATGGAATAGGTGCGCCCGTTCATTCGGTACGCGTCACCGCGCGATCGCCCGACGAAGGGAAAGAGCAGCGGCGCATGCCCCGTCCACCAGCGCGGATCGGCGTCGGTCATCACCTCGCGACCCTGCCCGTCCCGCATCGAGCGGAGTTCCGCGCCTAGACGGTCGATCCGGACGGTCAGGTCGGACGAACGGATGATCAGGGGATGATCGGACAAGCGGGACCTCCAAAGTGAATCCCGACCGCATAACAGCGCCCCTTGATCCTGTCTGCCACCATGTCGTTTCGCTTCTGGAACCAGAGGGGCTCGTCGCCGGTTCTGCCGCCGGAGGATCGAACGATGAAATATATGGGATTGGCCTTGATGGCCGCTACGCTGCTCGCGGGAACAGCGTCTGCGCAGGAAAAGGAAAAAAGGGACGACACGATGGACAAGGCCGGCCGGATCGCGAGCCAGCCGGCGCGCGACATCGGCCTGGACAAGGACGAAATTCCGCCCATCCTGACAGAAGCGGTCGACAATCCCTATGCCGCGCCACCCAGTCGCAGCTGCAAGGGGCTGAACCGGGAATTGGGCGCATTGAACGCGGTGCTGGGCGACGACTTTACGGCGGACAAGGAAGCCAATGAGAATCGCACCGGCAAGATCGCGGAGGCGGTGGGCAAGACGGTGGTCAATTCGCTGATCCCGTTTCGCGGGCTGGTGCGCGAGATCAGTGGCGCCGCGCCGGCCGAGCGCCGGTTGCAGGCGGCGGTGACCGCCGGCATTGCACGCCGCGGCTATATTCGCGGCATGGCGGCGGCCAAGGCGTGCAAGATCGCGCCGATCGCGCCGGAGCCGGCAGCGAAGGGCGGCAACAAGTAGCCACGTTCCGGTCGCTTCGCGCACATGCGAGAAACGGTGACAGTGCGTCCCGTTTCTCGACATGCTCGAAACGAACGGAGCTTGGCGTCTAGCCCCGCAGCGTCGCGCCCAGTTTGGCCGCGGCCTTCACCACCGATGCGCTGATCGCTTCCAGCTCATCCTGGGAAAAGCTCTTGTCTCCGGGTTGCATCGTGACTTCGATCGCGAGCGACTTGTGCCCATCCTCGACCCCCGGTCCCACAAAGACGTCGAACAGGCGCGCATCGACAATGGCCTTCTTGTCCGCGCCGCGCACCGCGCGCACGAGGGCGTCCGCTTCGACATCGGCGGGCACCAGGAAGGCGAAGTCGCGCTTGACCGCTTGCAACGCAGGCGGCGCATAGGGCGCGCGCAGTGCCCCGCTTTTACGCTTAGGTGGAATGGCGTCGAGGAAAATCTCGCCCGCCACCACCGCGCCGGAGAGGCCGAACTGCCGCGCCAGGCTGGGGTGCAGCACGCCATATTCGGCCAGCACCATCTTGGGGCCAAGCCGCAAGGTGCCGGACTGGCCAGGATGATAGGCGGCCGACGCCTCGCCAAAGCCTTGCAGATTGGCGACCGGCGCGCCGGCCGCTGCGAGCAGCGCGATCACTTCGGCCTTGGCGTCGAAAGCGTCGAAGGGTTGCGCCTTGCCCGACTGCCAGCCACGCGCGACCTTTTCCCCCGCCAGCACGAAGCCGACGGTCGCCCGCTCGCCCTGTTTGAAATAGCGCCGGCCCAGCTCGAAAAGGCGCACAGACGCGGCACCGCGATCGACATTGCGTTTCGTTGCGGAAAGGAGGCCTGGCAGCAGCGAGGGTCGCATGACCTTGAGATCCTCGGAGATCGGATTGGCCAATATCCAGTCGCCGCCGCCCACGGCCGCTGCTTCCTTCTCGGAAAGGAAGGACCAGTTGATTGCTTCAGCCAGGCCGCGCGCGGCGGCGGTGCGGCGCACGCGCCGTTCGACAAGCTGTTCGGGCGTGGCGGTCGGGCGGGCGACGCCGGGCGTGCGCGGCAGCGGGGTGGAGGGCACATGGTCGAGTCCGACGATGCGCACCACTTCCTCGACAATGTCGGGCCAGCCATCGACATCGCGCCGCCAGCTGGGCACCGTCACGGTCCAGTGACCCGGCACGCTGACCGGCATGCCGTCCTGATATTCGACGCTGTTCGCGTCGCCCGACACGCCAAAGCCCAGCCGTTCCAGGATGCGCTTCTGCTCGTCAGCCGGCACATCCACACCGGCGAGCGCGTGGCACTGATCGGGCGAGTAGGCGAGCGTGCGCAAAGCGACAGGCGGCGTGCCCGCGCGCGTCGCTTCGCTGGGGGTGCCACCGCACAGCCGGACCACCAGATCGGTCGCGATCGACAGGCCATCGTCCAGAAAGGCGGGATCGACGCCGCGTTCGAACCGGCCGCGCGCGTCGGAGGTGAGCGCCAGTTTTTGACCTGTAGCGGCGATCCGTTCGGGAGTGAAATAGGCGCATTCGATGAGTACGTCGGTGGTGCTGGCCTGCGCGCCCGAATGTTCGCCGCCCATGATGCCGCCAATGTCATGCACGGCTTCGTCATCGGCGATGACGGTCATCGTTTCGTCGACCGTGTAGGTCTTGCCATTGAGCGCCAGCACCTGCTCGCCGCTGCGCCCCTTGCGCGCGACGAGGCCGCCCTTCAGGGTCGCCATGTCATAGACATGCAGCGGGCGGCCAAGGTCGATCATGATATAGTTGGTGATGTCGACCAGCGCGCTGATCGGCTTCTGGCCGATGGCCTTCAGGCGGCGAGCCATCCATTCGGGCGACGCGCCATTGGCGACGCCGCGCACGGTGCGGGCGTAGAAGGCGGGGCAGCCGTCAGGATCGTCGGTGCGCACATCCGGTCCCGGTCCCGCGCCCGCGATCTCCTGCACGATGATGGCATTGAGCGTTCCCAGGCCCGCCGCCGCCAGGTCGCGGGCGATGCCGCGCACGCCCATGCAATCCTGCCGGTTGGGCGTGACCGACACGTCGATCAGCGGATCGTCGAGCCCGGCCCAGTTCGCATAGACCTGACCGACCGGCGCGTCGGGCGCGAGTTCGATGATGCCGTCATGATCGTCGCCCAGCTCCAGCTCGCGTGTCGAACACATCATGCCGTTGGATTCGACGCCGCGGATCGCGGTCTTCTTGAGCACCATGCCGTTGGATGGCACCACCGCGCCTTCCAGACCAAAGACGCCGACCAGGCCCGCGCGGGCATTGGGCGCGCCACACACGACCTGCAATGGCTGGCCGTCGCCATGATCGACGGTCAGCACCTGCAATTTGTCGGCCTGCGGATGCTTGTCGGCAGTCAGCACCCTGGCGATCTTGAACCCGGCGAGCTTTTCGGCCGGATTTTCGACGCCGTCTACCTCCAGGCCGATGGCATTCAGCGTCTTGAGGATGGTGGTAAGGTCCGCATCGGTGTCGAGATGCGTCTTGAGCCAGCTCAGGGTGAACTTCATGCGCCCACTCCCCCGCTCAGCGTCGGCACGTCAAGCGCCGAGAAGCCATAATGTTTGAGCCAGCGCAGGTCGCCGTCGAAGAATGCGCGCAAGTCGTTCATCCCATATTTGAGCATGGCGAGCCGATCGACCCCGGTGCCGAAGGCAAAGCCCTGCCATTCATCGGGATCCAGCCCGCACGCCTCGATCACGCGGCGATTGACCATGCCGCTGCCCAGCACTTCGAGCCAACCGCCATCTGCCGCATCGCCATCGCCGCCGATGATGCGCTGCCCGTTGGCGAGGGTGTAGCCGACGTCCACTTCGACCGAAGGCTCGGTGAAGGGGAAATAGCTCGGCCGCAGGCGCAAGATTATATCCTCGCGCTCGAAAAAGGCCTTGAGGAAGGTTTCCAACGTCCATTTGAGGTGACCAAGCGTGATGCCCCGGTCGATCACAAGCCCCTCGATCTGGTGGAACATCGGCGTGTGGGTCGCGTCGGAATCGCTGCGATAGACGCGGCCGGGGGCAATAATGCGGATCGGCGGCGGCTGATCCATCATCGTGCGGATCTGCACCGGCGATGTATGGGTGCGCAGCAGCATCTTTTTCTGGCCGTCTTCGTCCGGAAAATAGAAGGTGTCGTGCATCGCCCGCGCCGGATGGGTTTCGGGAATGTTGAGCGCAGTGAAATTATGCCAGTCGTCCTCAATCTCCGGCCCGGTTGCGACGGAAAAGCCCAAGTCGGCGAAAATCTCGGCCAGTTCGTCCATCACCTGGCTGACGGGATGGACCGACCCTTGCGGGCCGATGTCGGCGGGCAGGGTCATGTCGACCTTTTCGGAGGCCAGTTTCGCGTCGAGCGCGGCCTGCTCCAGTTGCGCCTTGCGTTCAGCGAGCGCGGCGGTCACGCTTTCGCGCAAATCCTGGATCGGTGGGCCTTTGTCGAGCCGCTCTTCCGGCGACATGGGACCGAGCGTTTTCAAGAGGCCGGTGACGACCCCGCTTTTGCCCAGCGCGCCGACGCGCAACGCCTCCAGCGCGTCGAGCGTGTCGGCGGCGGTGATGTCGGCGATCAGGCCGGTCTTGAGTGCGCTAATTTCGGTCATATCATTCCCATGGGCCGTGATGGCAAAGCGTCGCGTTGTGCCTTAGCGACGCGAACGCCGCATGGAAAGGGTCAGGCCCGCGCCCCCAGCAGCGCTCCGCCGAAGCCGATGAAGAGCAGGCCGGTGCCGCGGTTGAACAGGCGCTGGCGATTGGCGGGGGCGAGCCAGCGCTTCATCCGGCCGCCACCCAGAGCGTAGACACCATACCAGAAGCTTTCGATCACCACGAAGCTGGCGATCAATATGGCAAGCTGCGTCCAGAAGGGCCGATCGAGGACGATGAACTGCGGAAAGAGCGCGGCGGCGAAGATGATGAGCTTGGGATTGGACAGGCCTGTCAATAGCCCGGTGGCGAAGAGCGCATGGTCGGATTTGACGGGACGCGCGGCATCGCCCATGCCCACTGGCGCGCGCCATGCCTTGATGCCGAGCCAGACCAGATAGGCGACGCCGGCATAGCGCAGCACGTCGAACAGCCGCGGCGAGGCCTTGAGCAACGCGCCAAGGCCGAGCGCCGACGCGACAAGGCATAGCAGCACCGCGCTCATCAGTCCCGCCATTGTCGCCAGCGCCTTGCGCGGGCCATGGGCGATGCTCTGCGCCATGACGTGCAGCATGTTGGGGCCGGGCGTCGCCGAGATCAGGAACACCGCCGTGACGTAGATCCACCAGAGATGCAGCGACATACAATGGGTCCTTTACCTTCATCTTTGCCCGTTCGGGTTGAGCAGTCCTTCGATACGCCATCTCGACGTTGCTCAATGGCTATTCGGAACAAACGAAACCGCAAAAACAAAAAGGGGCGCCGAAGCCTGATGCCCCGGCGCCCCTTTGGACGATCTTGCGATCATTCCGCTCAGGCGGCGGGCAGCGCAGCCTTCGCCTGGGCGATGATGGCGCTGAACGCTTCGCCTTCATGCATCGCGATGTCGGCCAGAACCTTGCGGTCCAGTTCGACGCCGGCGAGCTTCAGGCCATGCATGAACTGCGAATAGGTCAGGCCTTCGGCGCGGACGCCCGCGTTGATGCGCTGAATCCACAGACCCCGGAAGGTCCGCTTCTTTACCTTGCGGTCGCGATAGGCGTACTGGCCGGCCTTTTCGACGGCCTGGCGCGCGATGCGGATGGTATTCTTGCGACGGCCATAATAGCCCTTCGCCTGATCCAGAATCCGCTTATGCTTCGCCTTGGTGGTTACACCCCGTTTGACACGTGCCATGGGTCAGAACTCCTTACTTGAGGCCATAGGGCGCCCACAGGCGCACATGACCGGCATCGGAATCCGACAGCACGCTGGTGCCACGGTTCTGACGGATATATTTCGCATTATGGCTGATCAGGCGGTGACGCTTGCCAGCGACGCCGTGCTTGACCTTGCCGGTGGCGGTGAACTTGAAGCGCTTCTTCACACCGCTCTTGGTCTTCATCTTGGGCATTTTCGTCTCCTTTTGCAGCGCGACGATTACAGACAGCCACGGCAGCCCTAGTTAGCCGGGCGGTCTCACTGAATATCGCGAAGGGCGGCCCATAGTGGCCCGCGCGTCAAAAGGCAAGTGATTCGGACCTAAAGCGTGAGGCTGGCGTTGGTGCTCGATGGCCGATGCTGAACCCGACGCGCCCAAGGTAAGGACGATTGCAGCGGCAGGCGGCACGAGCCGCCATATCGCGCGCGCGCGCGATCGCTGGCGCGCGCTCCCCCTACCCGCGCGCATCGCGATTGCGTTTGTCGGCATCCTGTTCGCGATCTGGCTGATCCTGTTCGTGACCAAGGGGCGGTTCCTCAAGCGGCCGTTCGAGCATGTTGTGGGCAACAGCCTCAATCGGCAGGTCCGGGTGGACGGGGATTTCCAGCTCTATTTCGCGCCGATCACGGTCAAATTCCTGGCCGAGGGCATCCGCGTGTCCAACACCAGCTGGGCGAGCCGCCCCGATATCTTTCGCGCCGACCGCATCGACAGCCGGATCGCGCCGCTGAGCCTGATCTTCGGCGACAAGGTGCGGGTGCGCTGGCTGGAGCTGCGCAATGGCGCGGTCGATCTGGAATGGTCGCGCGATCACCAGCACAATACATGGACCTTTGGCGATCCCACGAAAAAGGGCAAGCCGCTGAACCTGCCGCTGGTTAGCCGGGCGCTGCTGACCGGGACGACGCTGCGTTTTCGTGATCCCCGGATGCAATTGGGCGTCGATATCAGGTTCGAGACGGTGAAGGCGCGCGATACGCAATTTGTGAGCGAAGTGCGCTTTGCCGGCGATGGCACGATGCGCGCGTTGCCTTTTGCCTTGAAGGGCGGGCTGCTGTCCCCCGATCAGACGGTGACGGGGGGACGCAATCAGCTGGCCGCGCGGATGGAGGCCGGCGCGACGCGGGTCGATGTGTCAGGCGCATTGCCGGGCGCCACGCAGCTGGAGGGCAGCGACCTTCAGATGGTGGCACAAGGACGCAATCTGGCGCGGCTGTTCGATTTTGTGGGCATCGTGATTCCCCCCACGCGCACCTATCGCTTTACCAGCGACCTTACCAAGGTGGGCGAGGAGTGGCGCTTCACCCACTTGAAGGGCCGGTTCGGCGACAGCGACCTGGCAGGGCGGTTCACCGTGTCGCAGCCAGGCGGGCGGACGCTGATCAAGGGCGATCTGGCGACGCAAAAGCTGGACATTATCGATGTGGGGCCGTTCATCGGCTATGACCCCGAAAAGCTGGCGTCGCAGGGCGCAGGCGGGGCGATCGAGACGGTATCGGGCACGCCGCGCGTCTTGCCGGACACGCCATTGCGGGTCGAGGCGATCCGCAATTTCGATGCCGACGTCCGCTACAGCGTCAAGACGATCCGTGCGCCCAATGTGCCGATTTCCAATGCGGCGGTGACGGTGAAGCTGGACAGGAGCCTGCTTACCCTGTCGCCCCTGACATTCGATATGGCGGGCGGGCATGTCGCGTCGGACATCAGGATCAACGCGCGGCAAAGGCCGGCGCACACGAATTATGACATTCGCCTGGCGCCCACGCCCATGGGCACGTTGCTGGCGCGATGGGGCGTGGCGGAATCGGGCACCAACGGCACGGTCAAGGGGCGGGTTCAGATGACCGGCATCGGGGACTCGCTGCATGATTCGCTTGGCAGCGCCAATGGCCGCATCGCCGCGATCCTGCCCGCCGGCACGATGTGGGCGCGCAATGTGCAATTGTCGGAAATCGACGTCGGCACCTTCATCACGAAGATGTTTGAGAATAAGCTCAAGGAACCGGTGGAGATCAATTGCGGGCTGATTGCCTTCACCGTGCGCAACGGCGTGGCGGCGGCGGACCCGATCCTGATCGACACGAAAAAGAATGTCATGATCGGCCGGGGCGGATTTTCGTTCCGCAACGAGCGGCTGGACCTGGCCTTCCGCGCCGATGGCAAGAAGATCAGCCTGCTTTCCGGCCAGTCGCCAGTCGGTATTGGCGGCTATTTCGCGCAGCCGCGCATCAATGCGGTCAGTTCGGACCTGATGGCGCGCGGGGGTGCGGCTGCTGCGCTGGGCGTCGCGGCTACCCCGCTGGCGGCGGTGCTGGCCTTCGTCGATGTGGGCGATGCGAAGGGTGCGGCGTGCGGCCCGGTGCTGGCCGGCGCCACCGCGCAGGCGCAACGCACCAAGGGCGGCAAGGCGCGCGACGATGTCGGCCGCGGCACCACCGCCAAGGATGAGGAAGGCAAGGGCAGCAAGGCGGAGAAAAAGAGCCAGAACAAGAAGTTCCTGGGGATTTTCTGAGCGTCCCGTCCGCCCTTTGAAGCGGTCGGGCGCAAACGCCGCCCTGTCACTCGGCGGTCGGCAGAGCGCGGGCTTCGTCCGACTGTGAGTCGCGAATGAGCAGTTCCAGGGGTTCCACCGCTTCGATATCCTTGCCCCCGGTTTCCACATTGAGATCACGGAAGCGGCGGCCGGCGGGCAGGACGCTGCGATCAAAGCTGCCGACGAACTTGTTATAATTATCGACGGCGCTGCTGAGGCCCGAGCCAAGGCGTTTTAGGTGCGTGGCCGCCGTTGCAAGCCGCTCATAGAGTTGCTTGCCAAGATCGGCGACTTCCTTGGCCTGATCCTGCAATTTGGCCTGGCGCCAGTGGCCGGCCAGCGTGCGGGCGAGCGGCAGGAAGGTGGCGGGGCCGCAAATGATGACGCGGTTGCGCGCGGCGCGTTCCCATAATTCCATATCCGCTTCCAGCGCGGCGGTGACGAAATTGTCCCCGGGCACATACATGATGACGAAGTCGGGTGCCTTGGCGAACTGTTCCCAATAGGCCTTGCGCCCCAGCGCATCGGCATGGGTGCGCACGGCGCGGGCGTGGTCGGCGAGGAATCGCTCGCGGGTCGGGCCGTCGACCGATTCGACGGCGTTGAGATAGGCTTCGAGCGAGCATTTGACATCGACCACCAGTTGCTGGTCGCCGGGCAGGCGGATGATGAAGTCGGGGCGCAGCCGGCCGTCTTCCACCGTGACCGATACTTCCTCCTGAAAATCGACGAAGGGAGACAGGCCGGCGGTTTCGATGAGGTTCTTGAACTGCTGTTCGCCCCAGCGGCCACGCGTCTTGGGCGCAGCGCGTAGCGCGTTGACGAGCTTGGCGGTTTCCTCGCGCACCTGCCCCTGGCCCGCATGGACCATGGCGATCGCCTCGCGCAATTCGGCATAGCTGCCGACCCGGTCCTTTTCGACGCGCGCCAATCCTTCTTCATAGCGTTTGAGCGTGGTTTCGACCGGCGAAAGCAGGGTCTTGAGCTGGGCCTCGCTTTTTTCATGGGCCTGGGCGAAACGCTGGTCGGCGCGGGTAAGGAATTGCGCCTGGGCGGTTTCGAGCAGGCGGCCGCCAATTTCGCTGAACTGGGCGGACAGTTGGTCCTTGGCGTCCTTGAGCGCGGTGATCTGCTGTTCAAAGGCGCGGGTGCGCGCCTGAATGTCGGACTGAAGCGCAGCGAGGTCGCGCAGCGCGACTTCGCGTTCGGCCTGGACGGTTTGCAGCCGATCGGCAGCGACGGCCTGGACCTGGTCCAGTCGCTGGGCAGCGGCGATGTGCGCCTCTTCATGCCGGGCGATCTGCGCTGCAGCCTGGGCGACGCGTTCCTTCTCCACCGCCAATTCCGCGATGGCGGAGTTGCGCTGGACAGTCGCGGTTTCGAGCCGGGCGGCAAGGTCCGCCCGTTCGGCAGCGAGGGGCGCGGTGGAGCGGGTGCGGAGCAGCCAGCCGACGCCCAGGCCGAGCAGAAGCGCGAGGATCAGGAATAAAGCGGCCGGGCTGTCCATGAAGGGTCCTTTTTGGAACGAAACAGGAACCTAGCGGGATGGCTGGCGTGCCGCAAGAGTGACAGCAACAGAGACATATGCAAGGATAGTGCAAAAGGTTAGTTAGCTACCTAATTATAGGAGATTGGTGCGCGCCATTTCCTCTGCGGCGGATCAATGAAAGTCGCGGGACTTGGGCAGGATGCGCACGTCGCGGGGATGGCCACCGGTACGGGGATGCTGGGGGTGGAGAAATTCGTCGGCGCGCGACAGGGCGATGCGCGGACGCAGCGTTTCGCTGAGGCGATCAAATTCGGTGGTGCGGTCATGGACTTGGGCGGCCATCAGATGGACGACGCCTTCGCGACTGCGCTGGATTTCCCCTTCCACCAGCATCAGCCGGCTGGCCATGACCGGGCGGCGCTGCATTTCGAACAGGCGCGCCCAAAGCAGGATATTGGCGATGCCGGTTTCATCCTCGATGGTGATGAAGACGGCATTGCCCTTGCCCGGCCGCTGGCGCACCAGCACCACGCCCGCGACCCTGACCTTCGCGCCATTTTTCGCCGCGCCCGCCTGCGCGCAGCTGAGCACGCCTTCGGCGGCGAAGACGGGGCGCAGGAACTGCATGGGATGCCCCTTCAGCGACAGGCGCGTCATGGCGTAATCGGTCGTCACCTGTTCGGCGAGCGGCATGGCGGGCAGTTGGGCATCAGGCTCCGCGCCCAGTTCGCGCGCATCGCCCTGCCGCTGGCGCGCGGCGGCAAACAGGGGCAGCTCGTCCGAAGGCGTGCGCCGCGCCTCCCACAAAGCGGCGCGCCGGTCCTGCCCCAGCGAGCGGCAGGCGTCGGCATCGGCGAGCAAGCGCAACGCCCGCGCCGGCAACCCTGCGCGCCGGGCCAGATCCTCGATACTGGTGAACAGGCCGCCATCCGTGCGCGCCGCGACGAGTTGCGTCGCCCAACTTTCGCGAAATCCATCGACCTGACGAAAGCCGAGGCGCAGCGCCAACGCCCGCCCCGCCCCTTCGCCCCGGTCGCTTCGGCGCGAGCGCAGCAAGGGTTCAAGATGATTGTCCCACCGGCTCATATTCACGTCGACGCCATGGACCGCCACGCCATGTTCGCGCGCGTCGCGCACAAGCTGCGCAGGCGCGTAGAAGCCCATCGGCTGCGAGTTGAGGAGGGCGCAGGCGAAGACGGCGGGCTGGTGGCATTTGATCCAGGCCGAAACATAGACGAGCCGCGCGAAGGAGAGCGCATGGCTTTCGGGGAAGCCATAGCTGCCGAACCCTTCGATCTGGCTGTAGCAGCGTTCGGCGAAATCGCGCTTGTAGCCGCGCCGCACCATGCCGCCGATCATCTTTTCGCGGAACCGGTCCATGCCGCCGACATGGCGAAAGGTCGCCATCGACCGGCGCAGCTGGTTCGCTTGCGACGGGGTGAATTCGGCCGCGACGATCGCCAGCTTCATCGCCTGTTCCTGGAACAGCGGCACGCCATAGGTCTGTTTGAGCAGATCGCGCAGTTCATTAGGGTTGTGCGGCGGATCGGGTGAGGGAAATTCGGGTTTTTCCAGCCCCGCGCGGCGGCGCAGATAGGGGTGGACCATGTCGCCTTCGATCGGGCCGGGGCGCACGATCGCGACCTGGACCGTAAGGTCGTACAGCTCGCGCGGGCGCAAGCGCGGCAGCATGTTGATCTGGGCGCGGCTTTCCACCTGGAACACGCCGATGCTGTCGCCCCGGCAGAGCATGTCGTAGACGGCGGGGTCGTCGGCATTAAGGTCCACCACCAGCTGGTGATCGCCAAGGCCATGGTCGCGCATCAGATCGAACGCCTTGCGGATGCAGGTTAGCATGCCGAGCGCCAGCACATCCACCTTCATGAGGCCGAGCGCGTCTATGTCATCCTTGTCCCATTCAATGAAGCTGCGGTCGGCCATGGCGGCATGGTGCAGCGGCACGGTTTCATCGAGCCGGTTCTGGGTCAGGATGAAGCCGCCGACATGCTGGGACAGGTGGCGGGGAAAGGGCGCTTCGAGCAATTGCCCCACCAGTTCGCGCAGGCGCACGATCTGCGGATTGGCGAGATCGAAGCCCGCTTCGCTGATCCGCTGTTCATTCATGTCGCGCGAATAGCTGCCCCATATGGTGCTGGAGAGGCGGGCGACGATATCGTCGGACAGGCCCAGCACCTTGGCCACTTCGCGGATCGCGCTGCGCGAGCGATAATGAATGACGGTCGCGGCGATGCCGGCGCGATGGCGACCATAGCGATCATAGATATATTGCATCACCTCCTCGCGCCGCTCATGTTCGAAATCGACGTCGATGTCGGGCGGTTCGTCCCGTTCCTCCGACACGAAGCGGGAAAAGAGCAGGTCATGCTTCTGCGGATCGACGGAGGTGACGCCGAGCAGGAAGCAGACCATCGAATTGGCGGCGGACCCGCGCCCCTGGCACAAGATACCCTTCGTCCGGGCGAAGGCGACGATGTCGTAGACGGTGAGGAAATAATAGGCATAACGCTGCCTGGCGATCAGGGAGAATTCCTCGTCCAGCAGCTGGCGCACCTGATAGGGGATATGCGGGCCGTAGCGGGCGTGGGCGGCGCTGAGCGTCAGTTCCTCCAGCCATTGCTGCGCGGTCCAGCCTTCGGGCACGGGTTCGTGCGGATATTCATAGCGCAGCTGGTCGAGCGTGAAATGGATGCGGCCCAGGAAGGCGGTGGTTTGTGCCACCGCGTCGGGACAGGCGCGGTACAGGCGTGCGATTTCCGCGGGATCGTGGAGATGGCGTTCGGCATTGGCCTCCAGCCGCCGCCCCGCCTTCCCGATCGTGGCGCCGGCGCGGATGCAGGTCAGCACATCCTGAAGCGGGCGCTGCGCGGGGTTGGCATAGAGCGCGTCCATGGTGGCGAGCAGCGGCACCCCGGCCCGATCCGACAGGCGCTGGAAGCGGGCCAGCCGCCGCGCGTCGCAGCCATCGCGACGCAGCGGCGCGCCCAGCCATACGCGCCCCGGCGCCAGCCGCGCCAGCCGGCGCAGCAAGGCGGCCAGGTCGGCCGGACGGGGGGGCGGGACAAGGCTGAGATGGCCATGCTGCACCAGCTCCCCCGGCGGGCGATCGGCAAAGTCATAGTCCACCGGATTGCGATGGACCTGCTGCTCGGTCGCGGTGGAGGTGGGCAGCACGATCAGCAACAGGTCATCAAGATAGGCAGTCAGATCTTCATAGTGGAGAATGCAGCCGCCCTTGACCGCACGCAGATTGCCGACCGTCAGCAATTTGGTGAGTTCGCCCCACCCCCGCCGGGTCGCGGGATAGGCGACAATGTCGGGCGTCCCGTCGGCAAAGACGAGCCGCGCGCCGACGACGAGGCGCAGGTCGATGCGACAGGCGGCCTCTTCGTCAGCGCTGAGGTCGGGCGGCAGGCCAGCCTGCGCCTTTGCCTCCAGCAGCGCGGCGCGGGCGCGCTCCTGTGCCTTTTTGCGGGTGACATGGGCGCGCACCACGCCCGCCACCGTATTGCGATCGGCAATGCCGATGCCCGCCAGTCCAAGCTCCATCGCGCGGGCGACCATGTCGGACGCATGGGACGCGCCGCGCAGGAAGGAGAAGTTGGTTGCGGCGACCAGTTCGGCGAAGGCGGGCGCAGGATCGCGTGGCGATGGAGGATCATGCGGCGGGGGCGGTGGTGGTGGCGGCGGAGGCGGCGGGGCTGCATCCTTGCTTTGCGCGCGCGCGGCCTCCAGCGCGTCCCGTTCGCGCCGGTCAATGGATTTTGGCCGGGCGGGATCGGGATAGCCGCGCCTTTTGCGCCCCCCGCTCATGCGAACAGGCCGTGGATATACCAGGCGGGGTGCGGCGTCTCTGCGCCCTGAAGGCCGTGACGGAAAATCCAGTAACGCCGGCCGCGCGCGTCCTCCACGCGGTAATAATCGCGCGTGCGGCCGATGGCGTCGCCGGCAATGGCGCCATCGCTGGCATGCCACCATTCGGGCGCGATCCGTTCCGGCCCTTCATAACGGGTGACGTCATGCAGGCCCCGGCGCCAGCGAAAGCGATGCGGCGGACCGTCGGGCAGCAAGGCCATCACCTCGATCGGCTGGGGCGGATCGAACAAATGAAGCGGGCGCATCGGCGGGTCGCCCGGCTCTGCGGCGGCATCGCCCAGTTGCTGCCAGGGTTCAGGCGCGCGCGGTTCCACCGCCGGCAGCGCCAGTTGCGCCTGTTCGGGAATATGGCTGTCGCGCGGGGCGAGCCGCTGAATGCGCGCGCGCCCGGCGCGGATCGACAGGCGATCGACCAGCGCGGCGACGCTGTCTTCCCGCCGCGCCTCCCCCCCTTCCAGAGCCAATTGGGTGGGGGCGAGCTTTTCCGCCTGCGGCACGGTGAGGCGCAGCATGTCAAAGCCAAAGCCCGGATCGATCGGGTCGGACAGGGCGTCGATCCGTTCCCGCATCAGGCGCAGGATCGCGGGCGCGTCGCGTATCGGCAGGCTGGTTTCGACGCGCAGCGGGAAGGCGAGGCCATCGCTGCGGAAGAAGATCGCTTCGAACCGTCGGCCGCCCTCCCCCCGTTCGGCAAGACGATCACCCGCTTCGGCCGCCATATCCTCCAATATTTTGAGGGCATAGGCGGTGCTGCCGATCGGTTCGGCAAAGCGCCGGTCGATGCGTACGGCCGCGCGCGGGCGACGCGGCGCGAGCGGGCGATGCCCCCGGCCCAGCAAGGCGTCGAGCGCGTCGATCGCCTCTTCCCCAAAGCGCGCGGCGAGCGGCGCGGCGGGGCGGGCGGCGAGATCACCCACGGTGCGCAGCCCCGCGCGGCGCAGCGCCACCGCGCTGTCCGGGTCCAGCCCCAGCGCCTCGACCGGCAGACGACGGACGGCGGCGTCCTCGTCCGGCGCGGGGGGACCGGGGAAGCGGGCGAGCGCATGCGCCGCTTCCGGACTGGAGGCAAGGGCATGGCGGACGCGCAACCCGTGCCGCTCCAGCCGTTCCACAGCATCCGCCGCCAGCGCGTCGTCGCCGCCCCATAAATGACCGCAGCCGCTGATGTCGAGCATCAGCCCGTCAATGCCATCGGGCGCGGCATTGGGCGTATAACGGGCGCAACCGTCGCACAGCCGTTCCAGCCAGTCCTGATCGGCATGGGGATCGGTTTCGAACACGCGCAGGTCCGGTTCGCGCGCGCGCGCGTCGGCCAGAGTCATGCCCGGCATCAGGCCGATCGCCAGCCCGTCGGCGTCGATGCACCCCAGCCGCATCGCGCCGCGCACCATGTCCACCACCACCGCCGGCCCTTCGCCCGCGGCCCAGAGATCAGGCCGCGCGACCCGCAGCCGATCGATCGGCAGGAAGGGGAAGCCCAGCGCCAGATAACGGCGCGGCAGCGTCTGCCCGATCCCGTCCATCGCCATGGCGTTCATCGCCCACATCTCCAAAACATCGTCTTTCTGTGTCCCACACCAGCCGCCACGCCTGCCCGTCCGGTCCCGCCCGGCGGCGCAGCAGGGTGAGGTCAAAGGCGCTATGTCCCGGCGCATTGCCGGGCAGCGGGGCGGACGGGGCGGCCGCCACCTGCCAGCGCGTGTCCGCCGCGCTGGGCACCGGCGCTCCGTCGATGCGCAGCAGCAGCGCGGTGACGCCCGATGCTTCGGCCGCCAGCGCCAGCCGGCGGCTGGCGGTCAAATCGAGCAAGGGCGCCCGGCCGCGCAATTCCATCACCAGCCCGCCCAACGCCGGGCAGCGCAGCGCATCGACCGCCGCGCGCAGCAGCATGGCGTCATCGGGCATCGCCCCCAGCAACAGGCGCGCAGGATCAAGGCCTAGCGCGGCGAGGCCGGGGCCATAGGGAAGGCCGCCGATCCGCGCCGCGCCGTCGCTGCGCAGCCACAGCAAAGGCGCGTTCCCCCCCGCCAGTTGCGCCCAGAGCAGCGCAAGGCCGGTCGCCGCCCCCTCCTCCCCGCCCGCGCCGAAGACTTCATGCACGCGCCCGCGCGCCAGCCCGCCGCCCAGCATGGCGTCAAGCGGGCCATGGCCGGTGGCGAAGCGGACGCACGCATCCCGCGCTGGCGCCCGGTCCAGCGAGGCGATATGCCGCCTGAGCGCGGCGAGGCTGGGGATCGACTCGGCCATTGAATGTTCCTGTTATGTTCTATTTCTGCGCAGGAACGGCGCGAGTCAATGGATGCTCTTTCGCCAAAGAGCATGAGTGCGCGAAAATGGCGCTTTTTCAATCAGGATAGCGGATCGCTATTACCTCATATTCACGTTCGCCCGCCGGCAGCATGACGCGACGCAAATCGCCGACCGCCGCGCCGCGCAGGGCGCGGGCGATGGGAGAGCCCCAACCGATGCGGCCAGCATCGACATCAGTTTCGTCATTGCCGACAAGGGTGACAGTGCGATGATTGTCATCTTCATCCGCGATGGTGACGGTCGCGCCGAAATAGACGCGGCTCTTGTCCGGCTGCTGCCGGGGATCGACGACCTTGGCATCCTTCATCTTCTTCGACAGGCGCTTCAACTGCCCGTCGATTTCGCGCATCCGCTTGCGGCCGTAGAGATAGTCGCCATTTTCGCTGCGGTCGCCATTGCCCGCCGCCCAGCTGACCACCTCGACGATGCTGGGGCGTTCGACGCCGAGCAGATGGTCATAGTCCGCGCGCAGCTTCGCGAAGCCTTCGGGTGTGATATAATTGGGATAAGGGGTGGCCATGGCCGACCCTTCCTAGCCGTTCGGGCGGAGCGAAGTCGAGACGGGCGTCCCGACTCCGCGTAAGGGGGTCAGCCCGGCGTCTGCTTGCCCAGATAGCGGCTGAGCACCGCGTTGCTGCCGCGGAATTTGGCGCGTTCCGGGTTCATCGCTTCATAGACGACAGCGTTTTCGAGCACACGCTGGACGTAATTTTTCGTCTCGTAGATCGGGATATTCTCGATCCAGCGCAGAATGTCTGACCCCGGCAGGCGCGGGTCGCCATTGGCGCGAATCCATTTGTTCACATTGCCCGGCCCGGCATTATAGGCGGCCACCGCGAGCGGATAGCTGCCGCCATAATAATCGAGCATGCGCTGAAAATAGCCCGACCCCAGCATGATGTTGTAGCTGGGATCATTGAGGGAGGCGGGATTGTAGCTCATGCCAAGCTTGCCCGCCTGTTCGCGCGCAGTGCCGGGCATCAGCTGCATCAGGCCGCGCGCGCCGGCATGGCTGACGATCTGCTTGTCGAACTGGCTTTCCTGCCGGGCGATGGCATGAACCATGGTCCAGTTATATTGCGCCTGGCTGGGCACCGGCACGCGGGGAAAGGCACTGTCGCCATAGCCGGTGAGGCCGCTGGAGACGGCGCGCCGGCCGACCATCACGCTCATGTCCGGGCGATTGATCTGTTGCGCCAGTTCAGCGGCGAGGAAATGATCGGTGTCGCTGTCGGCATTATTGGCGATGGCGCGGGCGAATTTGCTCTGGTCGGCCCAATAGCCCATCTGCCCCAGCGCCTTGACCGCGCGCACGACCGAGCGGTTGTTGAACGCCGCGCGTTCGGCCGCCGAGATCGGCACCGGCCGTTCGACCGTGGCGGGCGCGGGCACCGGACGGCCGAGCCGTTCGAGCGCCAGCTGGCCGTAAAACTGGTCGCCATAATTGGCGGCCTGGGCGAAATAGCTGTTCGCGCTGGCGCTGTCGCCGGCGGAGAGGGCGGCGCGGCCGGCCCAATAATAGCCCTTCGACCGGGTCTGGGGCGATTTGGCCGCGTCGGCATAGCGGCGGAACATGCCGACCGCGTCCGAGGGACGATTGAGATTGTAGAAGGCGGTGGTGCCCGCCAGCCAGGCAAGGCTGGTATAATCGTCGCGCACGCCGATCGGCTGGTCACTGACGTCGGAGCCGGGCGGCACGGCGTCATCAATCTTGCTGGCGATGCCCCAGGCGAAGCTCCACTGGCTATCATTGGCAGCGCCCCGCGCCTGGTTGAGCAGGACTTCGTAAAATTCTTCCGGATCGCCGGGGCGATAGGTGGCGGCGGGGCGATTGGCGAGATATTGACGCGCGGCGATCCAGTTGCCGCTGTCGCGCAACCAGGCCGCCTTGTCGGCGACATAGCTGGCATCGGCCGCGCCCATCGCATCGGCCGACTGCATCAGCGCGGTCGCTTCAGGCGCCTTGCGCTTGAAGGCGATACGCGCGGAAAAGACCGGGCGGCGCGCGGCGCTGACATAGGGCAGCATCCGCATCGCGCCGGCAACGTCGCCATTCCACAGCAGCATGTCGGCGCGCAGATCATGGTCGGCAGGCGAGAAGGCCGAGCCGAACAGCGAGAGCAGCCGCGCTTCGTCGCTGGGTTGCAACGTGCCGCCGACCCAGGCGTTGCGCGCGGCGATTCGCGCTTCGTCCATCCGCCCCAATTGCATCAGCGCCACCGCGTTGCGGGCGTGGCCGACGGGCGTGCGCGGCGGAAATTGCGCGAAGAAGGCGACGACCTGCGTGGGCGCATAGCTGTCGGGATTGATGGCGGTTTCGGCCAGGCGGCGCATCCGGTCTTCGCCCGGCCAGCCCGGATTGGCCATGATGAAGCTGGCATAGGGCGCAAAGCCCAGCCCATCGCTCTGTTGCAGCGCGCGCCACTGGCTGATCGTGCCGGCGATCGAGCTATCGGTCGGCTGGCCAATCTGCGCCTGGACCTGGTTCCACTGGCTGGGCTGGCCATATTCGGGCGGCACCGGCTGCACCATCGCGCCGGTGGGCGAAGGCCGCGCCGCGTCCTCGGTCTGCGCGCTGGCGCCCGCGGTCATCAGCAACAAGGCAATAATCGGCATGCGGATCAGATAACTTTCGATAGGAGGAGGGGTGCGCATGCTGGACATAATCGCATTTGCGTCCTTATCAGGCCCTGAATGACGCGCTATAGCGCGCCGCTTGTCCCATCATGCCCCGGCAGCCCGGAGATTTGAAGGAGTTTCATCATGTTTTCGGGCTCGATTCCGGCTCTGGTCACCCCGTTCCGCGACGGGACGATCGACGAAGCCGCCTTTCGCGCGTTCGTCGACTGGCAGATTGCGGATGGATCGAGCGCGCTGGTGCCGTGCGGGACGACTGGCGAAAGCGCGACGATGACCGTTGAGGAGCATAACCGCGTCATCGCCATCTGCGTCGATCAGGCAGCAGGCCGCGTGCCGGTGATCGCGGGATGCGGGTCCAACGACACGCGCATCGCACTGGACCATATGTATGCGGCGCAGGGCGCGGGCGCGGATGCGGCGCTGGTGGTCGCGCCCTATTACAACAAGCCCAACCAGGACGGCGTCTATCGCCATTTCGCCTGGCTGGCCGAACGCTGCGACCTGCCCATCATCCTGTATAATGTGCCCAGCCGCACCATCACCGACATCGGCGTGCCGGTGATCCACCGCCTGTCGGAGGAGTTTCAGACCATCGTCGGGATCAAGGACGCGACCGGGAATCTGGGGCGGGTCACCGCGCAGCGTCTGGCCTGCCGCCCGGACTTCTGCCAGCTGTCGGGCAATGACGAAACGGCATTGGGGTTCAACGCGATGGGCGGCAAGGGATGCATCAGCGTCACCGCCAATGTCGCGCCGCGCCTGTGCGCCGATTTCCAGGCGGCGATGGCCCGCCATGACTGGGATGGCGCATTGGCGCTCCAGGATCGTCTCTATCCGCTGCACGATGCCCTGTTCAGCGATTCTTCACCCGGCCCGGTTAAATATGCGCTCACGCGGGTTCGCCCCGACATGCCCGGCGACGTCCGACTGCCCATTACCTGGCCGTCGGAATCGAGCCGGGCGGCGGTGGACCGGGCGCTGGAGATTGCGGGACTGGTTTAAATCCCTACATCCGTTCGGTTCGAGCCTGTCGGGAACCGGAACGACAGGGTTCTCGACAGGCTCGAACCGAACGGAAATTTGATAAGCCAATGGCCCGCCCCCGTCCCGAAACCTTCGACAAGAAGAAGATCGTCGCCGAAAACCGGCGCGCGAAGTTCGAATATTTCCTGGAGGATGTGTTCGAGGCGGGCATCGCCTTGCAAGGCACCGAGGTCAAATCGCTGCGCTTTGGCGAAGGCAATATCGCCGAAAGCTATGCTGAGGTGAAGGGCAATCAGGTATGGCTGGTCAACAGCAACATTCCCGAATTCAGCCATGGCAACCGGTTCAACCATGAATCCAAGCGCCCCCGCAAATTGTTGCTGCACGAGCGGGAGATTGCCCGGATGCACGGCGCGGTCGAGCGCAAGGGCATGACGCTGGTGCCGCTGGCGCTCTATTTCAACAGCCGCGGCAAGGTGAAGGTCGAGCTGGCGCTGGCCAAGGGCAAGAAGACCCATGACAAGCGCGAGACGATCAAGGAGCGCGACTGGAAGCGCGACCAGCAGCGCATCATGAAGGCGCATAGCTGATGAGCAGACTGACCCGCTGGTGGCATGCCAATTGCCCGACCCGCGAGTCGATGGAGCGCAGCCGCATCCTCGCCCCGGTCGCGCATCGCGTGCTCGAACCATCGCTGTGGCGCTTTACCCGCCGGTCGGTGCCGCGCGGCGTGGCGCTGGGCCTGTTCGTCGGCATATTCCTGATGATCCCGGGCGTGCAGATTGCGGGCGCAGCGCTGCTGGCGCTGCCTTTTCGCGCCAATATTCCGGTCGCCGCCGCCATGACATTCCTGTCCAACCCAGCGACGACGCCGCTGATCCTGATGGCGTCGGTGTGGCTGGGCAACTGGATGCTGGGGCGCAGCGCCGATGCGTCGGGCTTCATGGCGTTGGTCGACGGGCATGCGAGCGTGCGCGAATGGACCGCCTGGCTGGTGTCGGAAGCCGCGCCCGCCATGTTGATCGGCCTGCTGATCATTTCGCTGGTGTGCACCGCGATCGGCTATGTCCTGGCCGACTGGTTCTGGCGCCATCGCATGGGCCGCAAATGGCGGGCGCGCAAATTGAGGATTGGCAAGGTCCATCAAAGCAGGCCATTGGAGAAGGCGGCCGGCGCCTGACGCCGCGGCCGCAGGTTTCGATGGCGATGCAGGGGGTTGGCCGGTCATGGCGGCACGGCTGAAGACGGACGAGGAAGCGTGGCTGGGCCAGCCACCGTCCCCCTTTGTCCTGCCTATGCTGCTGGGCGCGGCCCTGCTGTCGGCGGCTCTCGTCCTCTATGCGGCGGGCAATGGGGTGCTGGCCGCGGGCTTTGCCGCGAGCGTGATCGCCATTGCGGGCCTGATGCGCTGGTATCGCCACCTCTATGCCCCTGCCCTGTCGGACCGGGAGGCGACGCCCGACTGGACGGTCGCGCGCGCCGCCGCCGACGCATCCAACATCGCCATCGCCGTCACCGACCGGTCGGGCCGGCTGGTCTGCGCCAGCGACCTGTTCGGCGAATGGTTTCCCGGCTATCCCACCCCACCGGGCGTCAGCAATGACGCGGGCCTGACCGAAAGCCTGTCGCAGGCTGCGCGCGCGGCCTGGCGCGACGGCGACGGCAAGCTGGAGGGGCTGGCGATGGGGGCGCTGCGGCTGGATGTCGACATTGCCCGCACTGGCCGGACCGAGGATTATCTGCTCTGGCGCTTCACCCCCGTGCGCCAGCCCAGCGCGCTGGACGACGTGCATCGCTTCCTGACCGGGGAGGCCGGGCGACAACTGGGCGAAGCGGGCATCATGGCGGCGATGATCGGCGGAGAGGGGCGCATTCGCGCCGCCAATGGCGCCTTCCTGCTGCGCGCGGCGGGACGCATCGACGCCAATATCACCGGTCGCGACTTTGCCGCGCATATGCGGGTGGACGACAAGGGCCGGCTGTTCCTGGCGCGCGAGGAAAATGGCGGCCTGCCGCTGCGCCTGCTCCAGGTGCCGCTGCGCCGCGCGAGCCAGCCCGGCGCCACGCAGGCGACGGTGCAGGACGGGCCGATGCTGTTGCTGCTGATCGACGAGCCGACCGGCGGGGGCGGCACGTCGGCGCTGTCCTATATCGAAACCCTGCTGTCTCTGCTGCCCTTTGGCCTGGCGATGGCGGACCGCGACGGGCGCATCCTGTTCGTCAACAAGGCGTTCGCGCGCGCCGCGGGCCTCAAGTCCGGCGACAAGCCGAGCTATCCGGGCGATCTGGTCGCGCGGGAGGATCAGGCGGCGGTGGCGGACGCAGTGCGGCGCTTTGCCGTCGGCCCGCAAATGTCGGGCGACATCGTGGTGCGCATGCGCGACCAGCCCGACGAACCGACCGCGCTCAGCCTGGCGGGCGTGCGCGGCCTGGGCGAGGCGGCGGTGCTTTTGTCGCTCAAGGACAATAGCGAGGAAAGCAAGCTCAAGCGGCAGGTGGCGCAGGCGACCAAGATGCAGGCGATCGGCCAGCTGGCCGGCGGCGTGGCGCATGATTTCAACAATATCCTGACCGCCATCATCGGCCATTGCGACCTGATGCTGATGCGCCATGTGCCGGGCGACAGCGATTATGACGATATCCAGCAGGTCAAGTCGAACAGCAACCGCGCGGCGGGGCTGACGCGGCAATTGCTTGCCTTTTCTCGGCAGCAGACATTGCGGCCGCAGATATTGCAGTTGCCCGATATCGTGTCGGACGTGTCGAACCTGCTCAAGCGGCTGCTGGGCGAAAATGTCCGGCTGGAGGTCAGCCATGGTCGCAATCTGGGCGCGGTGCGCGCCGATCCCGGGCAGCTGGAACAGGTGATCGTCAACCTGGCCGTCAACGCGCGCGACGCCATGCCCGAAGGCGGCACACTCAACATCCAGACCTATGCCGTGCCCGCCGCGAAGGCGCGCGAGATGCGCCAGCAGATCCTGCCCATCAGTGACTATACCGCACTGCGCGTGTCGGACACCGGCCTGGGCATTCCGCCCGATATATTGGCGAAGATTTTCGAACCCTTCTTCACCACCAAGGAACTGGGCAAGGGCACGGGCCTGGGCCTCTCTACCGTCTATGGCATCGTCAAGCAGTCGGGCGGCTATATCTTTGCCGAATCCGAACTGGGCCGGGGCGCAAGCTTCGTCATCTACCTGCCCGTCTATGCCGGTGCTGACGCACAGCAGGAGACGCCGGTACGCGAGCCGGTGAAACGCGCCGAAACCTGGGGATCGGGCACCATATTGCTGGTCGAGGACGAGGATATGGTCCGCGCGGTCGCCGAACGGGCGCTGACACGGCAGGGCTATACGGTGCTGACCGCCAATGACGGCGAACAGGGGCTGGAGGTGCTGGCCGCCCATGACGGCATCGACCTGCTGATTTCCGACGTGGTCATGCCCAATATGGATGGTCCGGCGATGGTGGCGCGGGCGCGCGTCAGTCATCCGCACCTGCCCGTGCTGTTCATGTCCGGCTATGCCGAGGAACAGCTGCGCAAGTCGATCGACATCGCCAATGTTGCCTTCCTGCCCAAGCCCTTTTCCGTCAACCAGTTGGCGCAGGCAGCGCGCGACACCATGGCGATGCAACCCGCCGCCGAATGATCTTGCGCCCGATCACGGCGTGGGGGCTGGGCAAGCGCGCGCCATTGGGCTAGCGAAGCCCCGGTCGAACAAAGGAAACAGGCATGTCGGACGCAAAATCCATCCTCGTCGTCGAAGATGAAGCGATGATCGGCATGATGCTTGAGGATTATCTCGACGCACTCGGCTATCGGCTGCACGCGCTGGTCGCGACGGTGGATGAAGGATGTGAGCAGGCCCGCCGCGGCGGCTTTGACGGCGCGCTGCTCGATTGCAATTTGCAGGGCGAGAAAAGCTGGCCGATCGCCGACATATTGGCGCAGGCCGGGATTCCCTTCGCCTTTGCGACCGGGGGCATGGCCGACGACCTGCCGCCCGCCCATGCCGATCGGCCGACGCTGGCCAAGCCCTTTACCGTGGGTGCGGTGGAGCGGGTGCTCGGCCGGATTGTAGGCGATTGAGGCGGGATTTTTCCGGCCGATAGGAAAATTCCGTTCCCCCCTTGTTCCATGAGAACAAATGGGATACATCATCGTCCAGCGCCGGCAGATTCGGCGTGATCCGCTTGACAGGGGATGGGCCGATGACCGCAATGCTGCAACTTATCGATTCCAAGAAGACGGGGAATATGGACAGACAAAAAGCATTGGATGCCGCGCTCGCCCAGATCGACCGCGCTTTTGGCAAGGGCTCGGCGATGAAGCTGGGGTCGCGCGAAAAGATCGAGATCGAATCCATTTCGACCGGATCGCTGGGGCTCGATATCGCGCTGGGCATTGGCGGCCTGCCCAAGGGCCGCATCATCGAGATTTACGGGCCGGAAAGCTCGGGCAAGACGACGCTGACGCTGCATGCCATCGCCGAAGCGCAGAAGGCGGGCGGAACGGCCGCGTTCGTCGATGCGGAACATGCGCTGGATCCGGCCTATGCCAAGAAGCTGGGCGTCGATATCGACGAACTGATCGTGTCGCAGCCCGATACGGGCGAACAGGCGCTGGAAATCGTCGACACGCTGGTGCGGTCGAACGCGATCGACATATTGGTGATCGATTCGGTCGCCGCGCTGGTGCCGCGCGCGGAGATTGAGGGCGAGATGGGCGACAGCCATGTCGGTTTGCAGGCGCGGCTGATGAGCCAGGCGCTGCGCAAGCTGACCGGCTCCATTTCCCGCTCCAAATGCATGGTGATCTTCATCAACCAGGTGCGCATGAAGATTGGCGTGATGTACGGCAATCCGGAAACCACGACCGGCGGCAATGCGCTCAAATTCTACGCCTCGGTCCGACTCGACATCCGCCGTACCGGCCAGATCAAGGATCGCGACGATATTGTCGGCAATGCGACCCGCGTGAAGGTGGTCAAGAATAAGGTCGCCCCGCCGTTCAAGCAGGTCGAATTCGACATCATGTATGGCGAGGGCATTTCCAAGATCGGCGAACTGCTCGACATTGGCGTGAAGGCCGGGCTGGTGGAGAAATCCGGTGCCTGGTTCTCCTATGACTCGATCCGCATTGGTCAGGGTCGTGAAAATGCCAAGACCTATCTGAAAGAGCATCCCGAACTGGCCGATCGGCTGGAAAAGGCGATCCGCGGCAAGACCGAGGAAGTGGCCGACGGGATGATGACCGGACCCGATGCGGAGGATGATGGCGAATAAGCCGGACAGGCGCGCTGGCCGGATCAACCGGGGCGCCGTTCGAACATGACTCGCCCGCCTGGCGCATCACGCACCGAAAAGGCCCGCCGCGCCCCCCGCGCTGCGGGCCTTTTACCGTTGGCAATCGCCGGATCGGGCCGCCGCATTTCGCCCGGTGGCCTTTCCCGCCACGATGGCGATTGCGTCCGCAAAATTCCTGCTTTGGCCCCAGTCGAGTGGCGCGCTGGTGGGTGCAAGCCACGCAAATCGCTCGAACGTGTCGACCACTGCGCTACGGGCAGCGGCAGCGGCGGTTGTGACCTCGGGAGGCTATGTGCGTGGGCCAGCCCGCACGGCGTTAAACGGAGTGAACAGGATAGCGGGCTCGTCGTCAGGGATCGATGCGCCGGTGGCGGAAAGATGGCTCATGCGGTCGGCTTCGGTCGTTGCGACAAGGACGTGGGCCACCGGCGCAATGTCACGAGGATTAGTCCCGCCAATCTGACAAGAGAATGAGTGGGAATGCGTCATTAAGCGCGCACCAATTCTGCTGACACCACGGCCGCTGTCCATATCGTCCGACGCATCCCCAGCCTTTCAACCCTGCCGTCACGCTGGCGCCGCCCGCCCCGCTCGGGCCGCAGGCGAACGGCTCCAAGATGCCTGAGGTCGCTCCCTCCCGATCGCCTTGATCGATGGCGCTTGCGTCGGGCCTGCAGGACAGCGAAGCTGCGCGGCACGGGCCGATTCGCGCCCGCTCTCCAAATCTGGACCATCCCCATGCGTATCGCGATCGAAGCGATTCTCGACTATGACTTCGCCTGCCCCACCGATGTGCTGTTAGCGGTCGAAGCCGCGGCGGTGCCCGACCAGCGCGTGCTCACACAATCCCATATCATCAACAATGCAGGCCCGCTGACCAACAAGGTCGGCGGCAGCGGCATCGGCCGGCGGACCTGGACCCGCACCGGCACGGGACGCATGGTCAGCACCTATCGCGCGACCATGGCAATCGACCGCGCTCCGATCGAGATTCGTCACCTGCCCCGCAGCCCGCTGCCCAGCCTGCCCGAAGACGTGCTGCCCTTCATCTGGCCGAGCCGTTATTGCGAGGCCGATCGCTTCGGCAGTTTTGTCGGCGGCCATTTTCCCGATCTGGACGGCGGGGCGCTGGTACAGGCGCTGGTCGATTGGGTGCGCGACAATGTCGCCTATGTGTCAGGCAGTTCGACCGTCACGACAACGGCCGCCGACACCTTCGTCGCGCAGCAGGGCGTGTGCCGCGACTTCGCGCATCTGACGGCCGCGTTGATCCGGTCGCGCGACATTCCCGCGCGGCTGGTGTCGGTCTATGCGCTCGATCTCGACCCGCCCGATTTCCACGCGGTGGTGGAGGTCTGGCTGGACGGGGCCTGGCACCTTATCGATGCGACCGGGCTGGCGCCGGTTGAGACGATGGCGCGCATCGCCGTGGGCCGGGATGCGACCGACATCGCCTTCATGACCATCTTCGGTGGCGGGCAGATGAACGCCCAGTCGATCCGCGTCAGCCGCCTGCCCGACGAGGACTGAGCGGCGGGGTCAGGCCCACCAGGTCGCCACCTCCTCCACCGCCGCGCGCGCCGCGGCGGGATCGGGCGTTTCGTTGGCGTCGCCATAGCCGAACCAGTCATCCTCGCCGACCGGCTGGACGACGATGCCGTCGCGCCGCGCGAGCAGCGCGATGCCGTGATAATAGATGCCGAAGGTCGCGCCCGGCTGCGGGATCAGCCAGGCAATCTGGCCGCGCACCGGCACAATGCTCTCATCGCGCCACAGCGCCCGTGCGCCATAGCCGGTGCAATTGATGATCACCTTTTCGCGAAGTGCGGCAAGGTCGCCGGGCGCGTGGAAGACGCGCGATTCGATCCGCCCGCCCGCGATCAGGAAATCGCTGGTCAATTGATGGGCGAGATCAGCGACGTTGAAGGTGAGCGAGGAATTGCGGCGGACGCGGTCGGCGCGAAAGGGATGCGCGCCGCGCGGCAGTTCCACCGAGCGCGGCGTGATGTCGCGCAGCCGCCCTTCCAGACGGAGAAAATCGTGAGAGCGTGGGGGCGCGGGCGCGACTGGCGCGATGGTCGATGTGGCGGCTGGCGGATCGGACAGGATGTAGCGGTCGGTCCATTCGACCGGATCGCCCGGCAGGCCGAGAAAACTCTGATAACGAGCGAAGGAGGTGCGCGCCATCGTCTCCCACCGGTCGGCAAACCCGGCATCGACCGCGCCCGCCATCGCGATGCGGCTGTCGGGCGACCAGGTGCCGGTGGCGCGGGCGGAGCGGACATCGGGAAACTGCTCCTTGGCGTAGATGGTGACGCGCGCGCCGGCGCGCTGCGCCGTCAAGGCTGCGGCAAGGCCAAGCGCGCCCGCGCCGATGACGGCGATGTCGCGCACGCCATCAGCCATGGCGAGCGGAACCGCCAGCTGCGCCGATCCCCAGCTCAACGACCAGCCGCTGCCGCCATGGCCATAATTGTGGACGACGCGCTTGCGCCCGACCTGCTCCACTTCGATGCGCGGGCCGGCGGCGCGAAAGGGGCGCAGGCAGACGGTGGTGCGGAAGATGCGGTCCACGCTGGCGCGGATCGGTTCGACCCCGGCCAAGGCGTTGAAGGGCGACACCGCCCCCGCCCGCGCGGCCATCAGCGACAGCGCGCCGCCACCCATGCCCGCGCGCAGAAAATGCCGTCTGTCCATGATCATCCCTTCATGCTGCGCCACCGCCAACAACGAAGCAGGCGGCCAAATCCCGCCGACTGTTCGCCACAAAATGATCCGACACAACCCAGATCATGGACAAGCGTCAAATGCGAACATAGAAGGAACATCATGGCGCAGATGTCCACCCGGCAGAAACTCGAAATATTGGCGGACGCCGCCAAATATGATGCGTCCTGCGCATCGTCCGGGACGGCAAAGCGCGATTCACGCGGCGGCAAGGGGATCGGATCGACCGAGGGCATGGGCATTTGCCATGCTTATGCGCCCGATGGCCGATGCATATCGCTGCTCAAGATCCTGCTGACCAACAGCTGCATTTTCGATTGCCATTATTGCATCAATCGCCGGTCGAGCGATGTGCGGCGCGCGCGGTTTACCGCCAGGGAAGTGGTAGACCTGACGCTCAATTTCTATCGCCGTAATTATATCGAGGGTCTGTTCCTCTCGTCGGGCATTATTCGGTCGTCGGACTATACGATGGAGCAGATGGTCGAAGTGGCGCGGTCGCTGCGCGAGGATCATGATTTTCGCGGCTATATCCATTTGAAGACCATTCCCGACGCCGACCCAGATTTGCTGCGGCAGGCGGGGCTGCATGCCGACCGGCTGTCAATCAATGTCGAATTGCCGACGGAAGGGGGCCTCAAGCGGCTGGCGCCGGAGAAGGACAGCGCGCGGATCGAAGGGGCGATGCGGCATTTGCGCACCGAAATGGAAGACAAGGGCGAGGCGCGGCGGAAATATCGCCACGCGCCCCGCTTCGCGCCGGCGGGCCAATCGACGCAAATGATCGTGGGAGCGGATGCGGCAGACGACCGCGCCATCATCACGCGGGCGAGCAGCCTTTACGACCGGCATCGGCTGCGCCGGGTCTATTACAGCGCCTTTTCCCCCATCCCTTCGCCCAGCGCGGTCCTGCCGCTCAAGCGACCGCCATTGCTGCGCGAACATCGGCTATACCAGTCGGACTGGATGATGCGTTTCTATGGCTATGACGCGCAGGAGATCGCGGCAGCGACCGATGCGGCGACCGGCTGCCTGCCGCTCGACATCGATCCCAAGCTCGCCTGGGCGCTCAACCATCGCGCCCATTTCCCGGTCGACGTCAACCGCGCCCCGCGCGAGGCGCTGCTGCGCGTGCCGGGACTGGGGGTGAAAGCGGTGGATCGCATCCTTGCCAGCCGGCGGCACCGACGCTTGCGGCTGGAGGATGTCGCGCGGCTGACCGTCTCCATCACCAAATTGCGGCCTTTCCTGGTGGCGGCGGACTGGCGGCCGATGACGCTGACCGACAGCGTCGATCTGCGCGCGAGGCTGGCCCCGCCCGCCAAGCAACTGGATCTGTTTGCGGCGTAAGGGCAGGGACGAATTTGGATGGTCTGCAAACGACCAGAAGCGGACATTCCCATGAACCGTTCGCCCTGATAGGGACTGAGCTTGCCGAAGGCCCGTATCGAAGGGCCGGCGCGTGTCATCGGTCCTTCGATACGCCATTTCGACAAGCTCAATGGCTACTCAGGACGAACGGTAGTTGTGCCTGCCATCCACCCAACCCAGCCATCCGACGAACGTCAATTTATCCCTGCCGCGTGGCAATTTCGGGTTGATTGACAGCGCCCTGTACGAAATACTGCTGACAAGGTCGGACAAGGAGATCGGGTCGTGGCGACGACATTGGGCCATCGGGCGGAGCGTAAGGGCTTCGCCAAGCGGATCAGCAGCCATCTGGCGGCGGCGCTCGTGGTCTTTTGCCTGGCGCAGATTTTCATTGTCGCGAAAATGGGCGGATCGCTCGCGCTGCACCTGGGTATCATCGTCGCGATCGGCGGCTATGCGGTGGCGGCGCGCGGGTTGGAGCGCCGCTGGCAGATGCTGGACGCAAGCGGCTTGTCGCATAGCGGGCTTGCCTTGCGCTTTCGCCGCGATCTGGTGCAGCTCTGGGGCGCCTGCGTGATCGGCGCGTTGCTGTGGATTCCCGTCGCCATCATCTTTCGGTTCCTGTTCGGCTGAAAGTCGGAGCCAATCCGCGCGCGCGTCGTTCTCCCCCTCGACAAGAGGAGAAGCGACCATGGCCGACGCCACCATATTCCACCGCCTGAAACAGGATCATGATAGCCACCGCCAGTTGTTCAAAAAGATGGACGATGCGCAGGGCGATGATGATCGGCTGAAAAAGCTGTTCGACCAGTTCAGGGTCGAAGTGACCGCCCATGCCGCGGCGGAGGAAGAAACGCTTTACGCCACCATGCTCGCTCGCCCCGACCTGCGCGAGGATGCCCAGCATAGCGTGTCCGAGCATAAGGAAATCGACGATTATCTGGAAGAGATGGAAGAGCAGGACTTCAACGGCAAGGAATGGCGCGAGACGTTCGCGCAGCTGAAGAAGCGTTACCTGCATCATATCGACGAGGAAGAGGAAGAGATGTTCCCCGACGCGGCCAAGGACCTGACCGCCGAAGAGGAAAAGACACTGGGCGCCAAGTTCGCCGAGCGCAAGCCTGCCGAACTGGAACGCGCCAAGGCCGAGGACTGACCCCTGCCCCGCCCCGCCGGCCATCAGGGCGTATCCATGCACCGCGTAGTGCTGGATGCGCCCGATGATTTCGAAGGCTGGCGCGATGCCGCGCGGCGGCTGGCGATTGCAGGAGTCGAACCGGATCATGTGACCTGGCAGATAAGGGGCGAGAGCGGCGACCTGTTCGGCGACGCGCCTTTGCCCCCTGCGCCGGACCGGGCGGCCTTTTCCGTACCGCGCGCGTTCGTCGCCCTGGCCGAGACGGTGGTGTTGCATAGCGACGCGGAGCGCTTCGCCTTGCTCTATCAGCTTTTGACACGGCTGCGCGATCAGCCGGGTCTGATGGAGGACAAGGCCGATCCGTTGCTTCGGCGGATCGACATGCTGGCCAAGGCGGTGCGGCGTGATATCCACAAGATGCGCGCCTTCGTCCGGTTTCGGGAAGTGGAAGAGGACGGCGCGGCGCGCTTCGTCGCCTGGTTCGAACCGGACCATCATATCGTGCGCGCCAATGCAGGTTTTTTCGTGCGCCGCTTCGCCACGATGCGCTGGTCGATCCTGACGCCGGACATCAGCATTCACTGGGAAGGTGAGACGCTGCGCGAAGGACCGGGCGCGACACGCGCCGACGCGCCGGAGGGCGACCCGGTCGAGGCGCTGTGGAAGGGCTATTATGCCGCAATCTTCAATCCGGCGCGGCTCAAGACCGGGGCCATGCTGTCGGAAATGCCCAAGAAATATTGGCGCAACCTGCCAGAGGCGGCGCTCATCCCCGACCTGGTTGCGGGTGCGCAGGCGCGCGAGGCGGCGATGATCGCGAGCGCGCCGCGTGCGCCGGCGCAACCGGGTGGCGGTGGGGAGGGCGGCGGCAAGGCGGGCGCGGGCAGCAACAGCAAGGCGGCATGGGCGGCGGTGCGCGAGGAGGCGATGGGCTGCACCCGCTGTCCGCTGCATCAGGGAGCAACGCAGACCGTGTTTGGCGAAGGACCGCTCGACGCGCCGCTGATGTTCATCGGCGAGCAGCCGGGCGATCAGGAGGATCAGGCCGGCCGCCCCTTTGTGGGGCCGGCGGGTCAGTTGCTGGATCAGGCGTTGATCGAGGCGGGCGTGGACCGGGCGCGCGCCTATGTCACCAACGCGGTCAAGCATTTCAAGTTCGAAGCGCGCGGCAAGCGGCGCATCCACCAGACCCCCGATGCGGGCGAGGTGCAGGCGTGCCGATGGTGGCTGACTCAGGAACTCGACATCGTGCGGCCGCGCCTGATCGTGGCACTGGGGGCGACGGCGGCGCGGGCGATGCTGGGCAAGGCCGTGACGATCAGCCGCACGCGCGGCTCCTCGATCGCGCTGGACAATGGCGCGGAAGGATGGGTGACGGTGCACCCCAGCTATTTGCTGCGCATCCCCGACGAAGCGAAGAAGGCGGAAGAACGCGCGCGGTTCGTCGAGGATTTGCGAGTGATCGGGGAGCGGGTGAAGGCGCTGGCATAAACTTGCGTTTGCCAATCATCGTGCTGCGCGCAAAATGCCTTATTCTCAGCCAACGAAGGTTTCAGCTGGCTGCTTGCGATAGAAATGAGGATTCCTCTGGTCCTTTACGCAGCCTATGCTGCAGTCATGCTGCTGATTATCGGAACGATTCGACTGCCGCCCGAGAATAGGGCGGCGGCCCGCCCTGCCATGAAGCGGATGGCTGAAATCAGCCGAGGCGAAGCGGGCTGCATGGACTATGTTTACGCCGAAGATGTGTTCGAGCCTGGCCTCATTCACGTCAAGGAGATGTGGGCCGACCAGCTCGCCCTCGACCGTCACTTCAACGCTGCCCATCTCCATGAATGGCGATCTACATGGGCGAGCCTTGGCATCGGAGAGCGCCACTTGCAGGTTTATGAAGTCGGCGCACCGCGATCTACATGACCGACCTTCGGCTTTTGCATGAAATAGGGCATGCCGGAGTTCGATGCTGAATGTAGCTGGCCATTCATGGGTAGGTACGCCCCCCATCCAACCTGTTAATGTCCCCGCTCACCCGGCGCTCAAATCATGTTTTTTCATGCAGTGGCGCAGCTGATCGTAGGTGAGGCCAAGGCCCTTGGCGGTAGCGCGCTGGTTGTAGCGATAGCGTTCGAGCGCGGCGCGGACGATGGCGGCTTCATAGGTGTCGACCGCGGCCTTGAGGTCGCTGATGCCGTCACAGGGCGAGGATAAGGATGCGGGCGCGGCTGGCGGGAGGGAGGGGGCTTCTTCGCGCGTTTCAGGGCGCGGCATCATCGCGCGCGGTTTCCAGGGAGAGGCGAAGGGATCGAAGGTGATACGGCTGATCGGCCGGGCGGGATCGTCCCAGCGATAGACCGCGCGTTCCACCACGTTGCGCAGTTCACGCACATTGCCGGGCCAGCCATGCCCTTCCAGTTCGGCGGCGCAGGCAGCGGTGAAGCCGGGCCATTGCGGCCAGTTGATTTCTGCGGCCATACGGCGGCCGAAATGATCGGCAAGCACCGCGACATCGCCTTCGCGCGCGCGCAGCGGCGGCAGGGTGATGACCTCGAAACTCAGCCGGTCGAGCAGGTCGGGGCGAAAACGGCCGGCATCGGCGGCGGCGGGCAGGTCTTCATTGGTGGCGGCGACGATGCGGACATCGACCCGAACGGGTTTCGATGCCCCGATGCGCGTGACCTCCCCATACTCCACCACACGAAGCAGCCTTTCCTGCGCCGCCATCGACAATGTTCCGAGTTCATCGAGGAAGAGCGTGCCGCCATCGGCTTCCTCGAACCGGCCGGGGCGCGCGCGGTTGGCGCCGGTGAAGGCGCCCTGTTCATGGCCGAACAGCTCCGCCTCGATCAAGGTTTCGGGCAACGCCGCGCAATTCATGGTGATGAGCGGTTCGCCCCAGCGTGGGGAGAGGTGATGCAGGCGTTCGGCGATCAGTTCCTTGCCGGTGCCGCGTTCACCGATGACCAGCACCGGGCGATTGAGCTCGGCAGCGCGCCCGGCCTGCTCCACCGCATCGAGAAAGGCGAAGCTCTGGCCGATAAATTGCGTATTTTTCTCCATGCGCCAACTTATGGTGAAATTTCCCACCCCTTGGCAAGAGGGATACCGCCGGCACTAGATTAAAACGCCCCGAAGGCGCGCAATTCTGCCACTTTTCGAAAATTGGCACGCCCCCTGCAAAGCTATCGGCAATCCGCAGCAAGATGCGGAAATCATATGAAGGCCAAGGTTCAGGGAGCAAGAAACATGGAAAAGACCACCAATATGCGCGAAATCGGCCAGCTGATGTCAGTCGCCATCGCCGCCGTCCTGTTCGGATCCACGATGATCCTGTCGGCGGTCGGCCCGGCCCGCGCCAGCGAAGCGCCGATCCTCGCGTCGAGCGACATGCCCGCCCCCGCCCGTTATCTGGCGTAAGGGCAAGGGCCAAACCACAAGAACACGCACCAGGAGCCAAGACATGGGTATTTTTTCCCGCACCCGAGACATCATCGCCGCCAATGTCACCGACTTGCTCGACAAGGCGGAAGACCCGGCGAAGATGATCCGCATGATCATCCTTGAGATGGAAGAGACGCTGGTCGAGGTGCGCGCGTCCGCCGCCCGCACGATCGCCGACCAGAAGGAAATGCGCCGGCACATCGCCAAGCTGACCGCGTTGCAGGACAGCTGGACCGAGAAGGCGCAGCTTGCCCTGTCGAAGGACCGCGAGGACCTGGCCAAGGCGGCATTGGTCGAGCGGCAGAAAGCGGCCGACATGGCCGAGCATCTGGCGCACGAGATCGAGACGCTGGACGAGGCGCTGAAGGCTTCGGAAGAGGATATCGCCAAGTTGCAGGGCAAGCTGCGCGAAGCCCGCGCCCGCCAGAACAGCCTGGTGAGCCGTATGGAAAGCGCACAGAACCGCCTGCGGGTGCGCGAAGCCTATGCCGGCGAGAAGGTCAACGACGCCTTTGCCCGTTTCGACATGCTGGAACGCCGCGTGGACATGGCCGAAGGCCGCGCCGACGCCATGGGCCTGGGCCAGCAGCCCAAGACGCTGGAGGAAGAGATTGCCGAGCTGAAGTCGGCCGACAAAGTCGATGCTGATCTCGCCGCTCTGAAGGCCAGCATGAACAAGGAAGGCTGACCCGATGGAAGAGGTGTTCCTGCCCATCATGATCTGCGGCATGCTGTTCATCGGCATGCCCTGGCTGATCTTCCACTATGTCACCAAGTGGAAGCAGGCCCCCAAGATCACCGACGAGGACGAGAAGCTGCTGGATGAACTCCACCTTCTCGCCCGCCGGCTGGAAGACAGGCTGCAGACGGTCGAACGGATCGTCGCCGCCGACAATCCCGATTTCCGCCCGCAACGTCCGGCACAGGACGACAGCTACACTTTCGACCGGAGGAACTGACATGAGCGCCCGCCGCACCAAATTCTATCTCGACAAGAAGAACGGGAAGTTCATGGGCGTGTGCTCCGGCATCGCCGACTATACCGGGATCGACGTGGTCTGGGTTCGCGTCGCGATGGTCCTGTCCTTCTTCATCGTGGGCTGGACCCTGCTGGGCTATTTCGTGATCGGCTTTGTCGCCGACACCAAGCCCAATGACCTCTACAGCGACCGGGACGACGAGAAATTCTGGCAAGGGGTGCGCGCCAATCCGGCCCGTTCCACCCGCGACGTCCGGTCCAAATTCCGCGACATCGACCGCCGGCTCGCCGACATCGAACTCTATTATACCAGCCGCAACACGCGCCTGGCTGACGAAATCGACAGTCTGCGCTGAGCCCCGCATCCTTAAGGGAGGAGAGAGCCAATGACTTTTGCCGGACCCAATTTCGTGATCGCCATCATCGCCCTGTCCATGGGCGCCTGGGTCATCACAACCTGGATGCGCGTCAAGCACGGCTATCCGGTTACGGATGATAACGGAAACACCGTTCATCGAACCGATCCCGACGCCGGTCGAAAAATCGACCTTCTGTCCAGCGAAAACGAAAAGCTGGTGGGCCGGATCAGCCGGCTGGAGGAACGCATCGCCGTGCTGGAGCGGATCGCCACCGATCCCGCCACCCGGACGGCCCGTGAAATCGACGCGCTGCGCTGAGCCGGTGTGAGCCAAGGGAAGTAAGGGACCATGGACAAGACCGATATGGTGGACGCCATCATCATGCCCAACCTGCCGTGGATCATCGGCGCCGGGCTGTTCATCGCGATCATCGCGATTGGCGGCTGGATTTTCACCACGTGGTTGCGCGTGCGCCACGGCTATCCGCTGGACGGCGCATGGGGCCAGGCCGTCTACCCGCAGAAGAATGAGGAAATGGTCGAGCGCATCAAATTGCTGAGCCAGGAAAATGCCCAGCTGCGCGCCGAGATCGGATCGATGAAGGACCGGCTGGCAGTGGTGGAGCGCATCGTCACTGATGAAAGCCACCAGTTGACCCGCGACATCGAAAGGCTGCGCGGCCCCGCCAACTGAGATGCGGTGGCACGAGGCGCCAACAGGGAGAAAGAGACATGAATCCGTTTGAAATGGTCGTCGCCATCATCGCCATCGTGATGATCGCGCAGGTGGTGAAGGCCCGGATGGGCGTGGTGAACCGCCACAAGGGCGAGGATTTCATCCATCGCGGCCCCGATCCGGAAGCCGACCGGCTGCGCGCCGAAGTGAAGGCGCTCAAGGACCGGGTGGCCGTGCTGGAACGGCTCGCCACCGATGATTCGACCGCGCTGGAGCGGGAATTCGACAAATTGCGCAGCCGCGACTGAGCGCGGTGCGACAGGGAGGCCAAGATGCACGACCCCTATATTTATCTGACGCTGGCGACGACGGCCCTGGCGGGCATCGCTATCCTGACCACAGCGGCGCTGCGCGGCTGGAATGGCTGGCTGGACCTCAAGCGCGCGGAACTGGGCCGGCAGGGCGAAGACGCCGCGCCGCCATCGGCCGCCGCCCGGATCGAGGTAGCGGACCTTAAGGAACGTATTCGTAAGCTGGAAGCAATCGCGGCGGGAGTCGATCTGTAACGGGGTTCCCGCGCCCGCTTTTGCGCCTATATGGGCGGCCATGACCGATATGCCCGCTGCCCCCCCGGCACTTGCCGACATTCAGGACGAATATGAATTTCTCGACGCGGACGATCGCTATCGGCTGCTGATCGACCTGGGGCGCGCGCTGGAGCCGATGCCCGACGCGCTCAAGACCGATGCGACGCTGGTGCGGGGCTGTTCGGCCGCCGTGTGGGTCTATCCCACCGTGCTGGACGGCGATTCGGAAACGGGAGGCCGGCTCCATTTCCTGGCGGACAGCAATGCGGCCATCACCAAGGGGATCATCGCACTGGTGCTGCTGACGGTGCAGGACAGTGCCCCGGCGCAGATTGCGCGCACCGATATCGAAGCCGCGCTGGCGCCCTTCGACCTCAAGAACCAGCTGAGTTCAAACCGCACGCAGGGCATTCCCAACATGATCGCCCTGATCCGGGAAACGGCGGCGCGTTACGCGGGGTAAGACGGGCAGCATGAAACCGGCCTGACGGCCTGCGCGTTCCTGCCTTTCGTCAAAAGGAGGACGTTGCCATGCGTCATGTCATCATAATGGCCGGCATTGCGCTCATCAGCGCCTGTTCGGCAGGGGAAAAGGCGAAGACACCGACCCAGCGCGAGCAGATCGGCCAGAGCTGGAAATATGAAGAGGCCGAGGGAACGAAGCTGGCCTATGTCGGCAGCGCGAACAGCGTCGCCACCATGACCGCACCCGACACATTTTCGGTTTTGCTGGTCCAGCCGATGAGCAATGGGGAAAAGACGGTGCGCGTGAAGCTGGTCGGCGCGCCTTTCCGGTGCGACCTGTCCGATTGCGCGGTAACGGCGCGCGCGGATGGCGGGGAGCCGATGGAGTGGAAGGGTCGGATGACCACCACCGACGACGGGATCGAATTGCCGCCATCGCAAAAGGCCTATGAGGCGATCAAGGCCGCCAGGACCATCGACGTCGACCTGATCACCGGGACCAAGGATGAAACCACCCGGTTCCGGTTCAACGTGGCAGGACTGGACCTGCCGGGCTGACGGGCTTTCGCACCCCGGCCCGCGAACGGCGGGCCAGTTCCTGCTTGAGTGCAGCGGGATGGGACGCGACGAGAAAGCCAAAGCTGACCGTGCCGTCCTTCGTCTCCACCGCGTGGTGCAGGCGATGCGCCTGCACGATCCGCTTCATATAGCGCGACCGGGCGACATAGCGGTTGCGTACGCGCTGATGCACGATGATGTCGTGGAAGCCGAGATAGATAGCGCCATAGGCCGCAATGCCCGCCCCGACCGCCGTTGCCCAGCTGCCCCAATTCCACTGAACGCCGCCCAGCAGCAGCAGGATGGAAGGCAAGGCGAAGATCACGAAATACAGATCATTGGCTTCCCAGTTGCCAGTGCGGGGCCGGTGATGGCTGGCATGCAGGAACCAGCCCGGCCCATGCATCACCCAGCGGTGCATGACATAGGCAAAACCCTCCATCGCAGCGACGGTAGCGACGAAGATGAGCAGAAGCAGCAGTGGCGACATGATGCCTTTATAGGCATGGCCGGCGCACTATGCGACCCCGTAAAGCAACGGATGGTCAGTCGTCCGCCGGTGGCTTTGCCATGTGCACCACGCGCTGGGGGAAGGGGATGGTGACGCCGTGATCGCGGAACAGGTGCCACAGCCGGCCGAGCACATCGGATTTGACATTGCCGACGCCGGCTTCGGGATCGGCGATCCAGGCGAGGATTTCATGATCGACGCTGTTGTCGCCATAGCCGGTCAGCCAGACATTGGGCTTGGGATCCTTGAGCACGCGCGGGCTTTCCAGCGCGGCCTGCATCATCAGCTTTTGTGCGAGGTCGAGATCGCTGTCATAGGCGATGCCGACGGGAATATGGATGCGCACATTGCGGTCGGAATAGGACCAGTTTTCAACCTCCTGCGTCATCAGATTTTCGTTGGGGATCAGATGTTCCTTGCCGTCGCGGGTGATGACGCTGACGGCGCGCACGCCGATTTTGTTCACCCAGCCGAAGCTGTCGCCCACGACGATGACGTCGCCCGGCTTGATCGACCGGTCGAGCAGCAGGATGATGCCTGCGATCAAATTGCCGACCGTCTTTTGCAGGCCGAAGCCGACCGCCAGGCCCAGCGCGCCGGAGAAAACGGCGAAAGCGGTGAGGTCGATTCCGAGCACGTCGATGCCGAAGAAGAAGGCGGCGGCGATGATGGCGATGCCCGCCAGTTTTTCGGCCAGCAATTTCTGGGTCGCGTCCAGTCCGCGCGAGCGGGATATGCTGCGCGCCAATACGCGATTGGCAAGGCGCACGGCACCGAACAGGCCGACGCCAATCGCCGCGACCGAGGTGACGTCAAGCAGCGAGATCCGGCTCTTCCCCAGTTGCAGGCCCACGCTGTCCATCATCTGCGCCAGCGGGGTGATGCCCCCCGTGCTGCCCGACAGCAGCATGACGAAGATCAGGATCGAGAGCGGTACCGTCGCCCAGAGCGGGATCGACACGCCGCGCAGCAGATGATTGGCGACCATCGCCAGCGCCCAGCCCATGACGCAGGCCAGGACGATATTGGCGGTCGTGCCGGTCGGCCAGACTGCCGTGGCGATCCCGACGAGCAGCGTCGCCAGCCCGTGGCGGACGAGCGGACGCACATGCGGCGTGAAAGTGGGGCCAAGATGCGCGCAATGTGGCTCGATGCGCCGCGCGATCATTCGCGCCACCGCGGCGCACAGGATATAGAGGCCGATCGCGACGCCAAGTGCGATGCCGGCTTCGATCCAGTCCGTGCTGCGCTCCAGCCGCGCCAGCAATTCGGGCGGGACAAGCCGCATCAGCATGCCGCCCTGAAGCGCGCGAGGCCGGCGTCGAGATCGGCGATGAGGTCGGCGGGGTCCTCCAGCCCGATATGCAGCCGCACCGCCGGCCCAGCCGCCTGCCAACGGGTGGCGCTGCGGTAGCGGGCGGGATCGACGGGCAGCGCCAGGCTTTCAAAGCCGCCCCAGCTATAGCCGATGCCGAAATGGGCCAGCCCGTCGATAAGGGCGGCGCGCGCGGCGTCATCCCCGCCATCGAGGATGAAGGTGAAGAGGCCGGTCGACCCGGAAAAATCGCGCGACCAATGGGCATGGCCGGGGCAGTCGGGAAGGGCGGGATGCAGGACGCGCGCGACGCCCGGCTGATCCTTCAGCCAGCGCGCCACGGCCAATGCGCCATCGCGGTGCTGCGCCAGCCGGACGCCCAGCGTGCGCAGCCCGCGCGCCGCCAGCCAAGCGTCGTCGGGACTGACCATCTGGCCGAAGAGATAGGCGGTCTGGCGAATCTTGCCGAACCAGTCGGCGTTGGCGGTGACGCTACCCATCATGACGTCGCTGTGGCCGACGATATATTTGGTGCAGGCGAGGATGGCGATGTCGACGCCATGAGCCATGGCCGGGAAATAGAGCGGCGTCGCCCAGGTATTGTCCATGAGCGTGACGACGCCATGCGCCCGCGCCCAGGCGGTGATGGCCGGCACATCCTGCACCTCGAAAGTGAGGCTTCCGGGGCTTTCCAGGAAGATGGCGCGGATCGGCCCGCTGGCGAGATGCGCGTCAAGGCCAGGTGCCAGCGGATCGTAATAGACGGTTTCGATGCCGTGCTGGCTGAGCATCTGGGTGCAGAAGGACCGGGTCGGATCGTAGGCGCTGTCGACCATAAGCAGCCGATCGCCAGGTTTCAGCACAGCCATCAGCGCGCAGGCGATCGCCGCTACGCCCGACGGGAATAGCATCGTCCCCGCCGCCCCCGGCTCCATTTCGGTGAGCGCGTCGGCCAGGCTCCAGGCGGTCGGCGTCCCCTTGCGCCCGTAGAAGAGCCGTTCATGCGTGCTGCTGGCGGCGGCTTGGCGCAGATGCGCGACATCGTCATAAAGGATGGTGGAGGCGCGCCAGACCGGCGGGCTGACGATGCCGCCGGGCTGGCCGGGCATACCGGTCCATTCCGGCTTGCGGCCCGCCTGCACCAGCTGCGTCAGGGGCTTGCGCCCGTCCTTTCCCTTGTCCTTGCCGCTCATGCCGGGCCGGCCGCCTTGGGCGTGGCGGGATCGAAGCCCCATTCCGACCAGCTGCCATCATACAGGCTAACGTCGTGCTTGCCGAGCGATTCAAGGCCCGCGAGCAGGATGGCCGCAGTGACGCCGCTGCCGCAGCTGGTGATGATAGGACGATCGAAATCGGTGCCGGCATCCGCAAACGCCTGCCGCAGATCGTCGCCCTGCTTCATGCAGTTGTCGGGCAGGAACAGCGCGGAGGATGGGAGGTTGCGGCTGCCGGGGATATGGCCAGACGCCATGCCGGGGCGCGGCTCCGCCTCTTCCCCGGTGAAGCGGCCTGCGCCGCGCGCGTCGATCACCTGCGCCCGCCCGCTCTCCAGATTGGCGCGCAGATCGGCCTTGGTGCGGACCTGTGTCCGATCGAGCCGGGCGACGGCGTTGCCGGGCGCGATCGTCGGCAGGCCGCTTTCCACCGGCCGCCCTTCCGCCCGCCATTTGGGCAGACCCCCGTCGAGGATCGCGGCCGACGCGCCCAGGCCATAGACGCGCATCATCCACCAACCGCGCGCGGCGCTGTGCGTCGGGCTGTTGTCATAGACGATGATCCGGCTGTTCGCGTTCACCCCCAGCGCCTGCATGCGCTGCGTCATCATCGCGTCGGGTGGCAGCATGCCCGGCGTCGGATCATCGGGATCGTTGAGGCTGGGAAGATCCATGAACGCTGCGCCCGGAATATGGGCTTCGGCATATTCGGCCTGCGGGTCGCGCGGCGTGCCGGGCAGGAACAGGCTGGCGTCCAGAATAACGAGATCGGGCTTGCCCAATTCGTCCGCCAGCCAGTCGGTGGACACGAAAATGGTCATGCGGCGCCTTTCCCGGAGAGTTTATAAGCCAATCCCGGTTTAGGGCGATGGAGCGGCCGTGGAAAGAGGCGTCAGGCCGGCGCCAGTTCGGCGGCGGCGCGCGCGGCGGGTCGGCGATATTGGCGCGGGCCCTGATCCAATCGCAGGGGCGCGAGCCGATCGGTCGGAGGTTCCTGTTCCTGGCCGACGATGAAGGCGCGCGCGGTCCGTCCCGACGGGAGATCGTCACCTTCCACCCCGCCCCAGCGATAGGCGGCGTCGAACGCGGCCAGCGGGATGAGCAGGCTACGCTGGCCCATCGCCACCGGGACGATCCGATCGGGGGTGAGGCGCAGTTCGCCCGTCAGCTGCCGCGTTTCGCCCGGCGCGATCGTCACCACGCTGTGCAGTGGCGTGCCTTCCTGCCCGGCGAGAAAGTCCTGCAACAAGGCCTGCTGCTGCGCGCCGGCATTGCCGATGACGCCGCGCACCAGCAGATCCTGCGCAGCCACTGTGCCGCGATTATGGAGGATGAGGACGTAGGCGACGGTCACGCCCATCAGCGAATAGCGCGCCTGGCTGACGACCAGGTCCATCGCAATCCAGGGACGGTCGGATGGCGGGGATACCGGTTCAGCGGGCGCTGGTGGCGCTGGAGCGGGCGGCGGGGTGGCAGGCCGCGGGCGCGCCGGCGGGGGCGCGTCGGCGACTGGTTCGGGCGCGGGAGCGAGAGGAGCGCGCGCTGCGTCGGACGATCGGCGACGGCGTTGCAGGAGGATGGCGCCAAGGAGGGCGAGCAGAGCTACGACGACGCCGATGATCCACGATAGCGCTGACGCCTCCTGCTGGGGGGCAGGCGCGGGCGGTGGTTCGCGGGCAACATCCGGCGTCGCGGCATTTTCCGCAGGCGCAGGAGGCGACGCTGGCGCTGGGGCGGGCGCAGCGTCGTTGGACGGGGTTGGCGTCGCCTGTGGTTCCGGCTCGACGGGTTCGGACGGCGGGGACGCGCGGGTCGAGGTGTCGCGCTCGGTCGATGGCGCTGTGCGAGGCGCTTGCGCTCGGGGCGGCGACGCCTGTTGCCGGGGCGTCGAGGGCACGGGCTGGACCGTGGCCCGCGGGGGCGTCACGGTTGGCGCGGTTACAGGTGGCGCGCTGACGGCCGGCGTCGTTGTGGAGGGAGCGGTTACGGGCGGATTGGCGCGCGGCGTTACCGGATCTCGATAGACGTCGAGTTCGGGACCCTGCCGATTGGGGTCGGGCGCGGGTCGGGACGGCGGCAGGGAAAATCCGCCGCTCGGCTGCTGCGTTTCCTGCGCGGCGAGCGGCGCGGCCATCAGCAATGGCGCGGCAATCCAGAACGAACGAATAAGAGACCCCATAGGCAAGCCAAGGCACAAGACGCACTGAACCGCAAGTGAACAATGCGCGGCGATGACATCAGCCGTGCGATCGCGTAGATGCGCGGTCATGACCAACCTTCCCACGACCCCGATTCATTTGGGCCAGGCCAGTGCCCTGCCCGCTTCGCCGCAGGACGCCGTCCTGGACTATGTGCCCAATCCCCGGCCCGGCCGCCCCTATCTGGTGCGCTTTACCGCGCCGGAGTTCACGTCGCTCTGCCCCGTGACCGGCCAGCCCGATTTCGCGCATCTGGTAATCGATTATGCGCCCGGCGACACGATCGTCGAATCCAAATCGCTCAAGCTGTTCCTGGGCGCGTTCCGCAACCATGCCGGTTTCCATGAGGATTGCACCGTGGGCATTGGCGAGCGGCTGTTCGCGGAGATGCGGCCGATCTGGCTGCGCATCGGCGGATATTGGTATCCGCGCGGCGGCATTCCCATCGACGTCTTCTGGCAGTCCGGCGAACCGCCTATGGGCATGTGGCTGCCGCCGCAGGACGTGCCGGGCTATCGCGGACGAGGCTGACCAATGCGCCCGCTTGTTTGACAAACGGGCAACAGACATCGACCAACGACAGGGATGCGCGGCGTGATCGCTTGACCGATGCGACGAAACGGTTGATCCCGCGTTCATTGGGCGAGAGATACAATCTCATGCCGCCCTTCAAGACGTGTCGGAGTCTGTCACCCCATGAGCTTTGCAAAAATCCTGCCGCTGCTGATCGCGGCTGCCCCCGTCGCCCTTGCCACGCCCGCGCTGGCGCAGAGCGCCGCCCCCACTGGCCCGGCGGCCGGCATCACCACGCAATTGCCGCATGGCGCGGTGCCCAGCCATTACACCATTGAGGTGACGCCCGACGCGGCCAACCTGCGCTTCACCGGCAACACCGTCATCGACGTGACCGTCACCCAGACCATGCCGCAGCTGGTGCTGAACGCCGCCGACCTGAGCTTTGGCGACGTGACGCTGACACCGTCGAGCGGCCGGGCGATCAAGGGCAAGGCGACGGTCGATGCGCAGGCGCAGACCGTCAGCCTGGATTTCGGCAAGCCGGTCGCGCCGGGCAATTACCGGCTGGCCATCGCCTATGCCGGCGTCATCAACCAACAGGCGAACGGCCTTTTCGCGCTCGACTATACCAATAATGACGGTCAGGCGAAGCGCGCGCTGTTCACCCAGTTCGAAGCGCCCGATGCGCGCCGTTTCGTGCCGAGCTGGGACGAGCCGAGCTACAAGGCGACATTCGACCTGAGCGCCGTCATCCCCACGGGCCTGATGGCGGTCGGCAACATGCCGGTCAAATCGACGGCGGACATGGGCGGTGGCAAGACCCGCGTGACATTTGGCACCAGTCCCAAAATGTCGACCTATCTGCTGTTCTTTGGCCTGGGCGAACTGGAACGCGCCACCAAGATGGCCGGCCAGACCGAAGTCGGCGTCATCACCGGCAAGGGCAATAGCGGCAAGGCGCAGCTGGCGCTCGACGCGTCGGCCAGCATCCTGCCCTATTTCAACGACTATTTCGGCGTGCCCTTCCCCCTGCCCAAGCTCGACAATGTGGCGGGACCGGGCCAGAGCCAGTTTTTCAGCGCGATGGAGAATTGGGGCGCGATCTTCACCTTCGAACGGGCGCTGCTGGTCGATCCGCGCTTCACGTCGGAAGCGACCAAGCGGCGCATCTACGAAACCGTCGCGCATGAAATGGCGCACCAGTGGTTCGGCGACCTCGTCACCATGGCATGGTGGGACGATCTGTGGCTGAATGAAGGCTTTGCCAGCTGGATGGCGACCAAGGTGACGGACAAGCTGCAACCCGACTGGGAAATGCTGCTGACCCGCGTCGACGGGCGCGAGGCGGCGATGAGCCTCGATTCGCTCGCCACCACCCATCCGGTCGTGCAGAAGGTCACCACCGTCGATCAGGTGAACCAGGCGTTCGACGCCATCACCTATCAGAAGGGTGAAGCGGTCATCACCATGCTGGAAGGCTATGCCGGCGAGGATGCGTGGAAGTCGGGCATTCAGGCCTATATGAAGGCCCACGCCTATGGCAACACCGTCACAGACGACCTATGGAAGGCGGTCGAGGGCGCGGGCGCGAAGGGGCTGGTGAGCATCGCCCATGACTTCACCAGCCAGCCGGGCATCCCGCTGGTGAAGGTGGACAGCGCCCAGTGCCGGGGCGGCCAGACCGTACTGTCGCTCAGCCAGGGTGAATTTAGCCGAGACCAGAAGAATAAAACGCCGCTCAGCTGGAACGTGCCGGTCAAGGCGCAGACGATCGGTGGCGAGGCGCAGCGCCTGATCCTGCAGGGCAAGGGACAGGTCACGCTGCCCGGATGCGGCGCCTATGTCGTCAATGCGGGCCAGACGGGCTATTATCGCTCGCTGTACCCGGAGGCCAATGTGAAGGCGCTGGCCAAGCACTTCACGAAGCTGGCCAGCATCGACCAGACCGGCCTGCTGGCCGACAATTTCGCGCTGGGCCTGGGCGGATATCAGCCGATCGGGCTGGCGCTCGATCTGGTCGACGCGGTGCCGGCGAGCGCCAGTCCCGCCGTGCTGGCCGAAGTGCCCGGCTATCTGGGCAGCGCCTATGACATGCTGGAGAGCGACAAGGCGGCGCAGGACCGGGTCGTCGCCTATAGTTCGCGCAAGCTGACGCCTGTCCTCAACGCGATCGGTTATGACGCCAAGGCGGGCGAGGGATCGCAGGTGCCGGTGCTGCGCTCCGCGCTGATATCGACGCTGGGCGACATGGGCGACAAGGCCGTGGTGGCCGAAGCCAATCGTCGCTTCGCCGCGCTGGACAGCGACCCGACCGCCCTGGACGGCCCGCTGCGCAATGTGTGGCTGGGCATCATCGCCAAAAACGCCGATCAGGCGACCTGGGACAAACTGCGCGCCATGGCCAAGGCGGCGAAGACCGACCTGGAAAAGAGCACGCTCTATGCGCTGCTGGGCGGTGCGCGCGACGAAAAGCTGGCCGCGCAGGCGCTGGACCTGGCGCTGACTGACGAGCCGGGCAAGACCACCAGCGCAGCGATCATCGGCCAGGTCGGCTATGCGCATCCGATGCAGGCGGTGGACTTCGTGCTGGCGCACCGGGCGCAATATGAGGCGCTGATCGACGTGTCGGCGCGCAGCCAGGCGCTCGCGCGGCTGGGTGGCGGTTCGGCCGACCCGGCGATGGCGACCAAGCTGGACGCCTATGCCACCCAATATCTGACGCCGGAATCGCGCAAGGTCGTTGACCGCGCCATCGCGTCGGTCAAGACGCGGGTCGAAACGCGGCAACGGTTGAAGGCCCCGCTCGCCAGCTGGTTTGCGGGCAAGCGGTAACAAGAAAAAGGGCGGCCCAGACGGGTCGCCCTTTTTCATTCAACGATCGAGCGCGGGGTCAGAAGCTGGCTTTCAGCCCATCGATCACGAATTGGGACGCCAGGGCCGCCAGAAGCACGCCCAGCAGCCGGGTGATGACCGCTTCGATCTTGTGCCCCAGCAGCGCCATCAGCGGCCCCGCGGCGATCAGTGCGCCAAGCATCAGGAGCAACGTCACGACGACCGCGCCCAGCACGACCATGCGTTCGATCAAGCCGTCGGTGCGCGACATCAGCAGCATCACCGTCGCAATCGACCCCGGCCCGGCGATCATCGGCATCGCCATGGGGAAGACGGAGACATCCTCCACCTCGGGCGTATCGGCGATCTTCTGCGCCCGATCCTCGCGCCGCTGGGTGCGCTTTTCGAACACCATGTCCATCGCGATGATGAAGAGCATGATGCCGCCGGCAATGCGGAAACTGTCGAGTTCGATGCCCAGCATGCCGAGCAGCTGTTTGCCCCACAAAGCAAAGACCAGCAGGATCGCGGCGGCGATGCCCACCGCGCGCACCGCCATGGCCCGGCGCTGCGCCGCGCTGGCGCCGTTGGTGATGCTGGCATAGATGGGCGCACAGCCGGGCGGGTCGATCACCACGAACAAGGTGACGAAGGCGGACAGGAACAGGGCGATCATGATCCGGCCTTTACGTTATCGTCGATGACGGTTTCATAGGCCGCGCCCGTCCACATGCGGACGGTGACGCGGCGGCTTTTGTCGGGGGCGACTTCAGCGGTCCAGAGCAGGCTGTCATCGGCAGGCGGCGCGTCCTTGCCGTCCTTAGCGGGCGGGCCGTCGGGCCGGGTGGCGCGCTTGCAGGTGGCGACCTTGCCCGACAGGATATCGGACGCTGGGCGCGGCGTGGCGAGCGTGTCGCCATGATCCAGGATCCACTGCCAGCGCCCCTTCTTGTCGCGCCGCCAGATGGTGGTGAAATAGCCGACCGATCCGTCCGGGCGCTTCCAGTTGCCGGTACTGGCCGCGAGCCGCCCGTCGCACGAGACATAGACGGTGGAGGGCGACCAATTGACCGATGCCGGCGGGTCCGCCTGTTTCTTGAGCCAGTCCTTCGCCAGCACTTTGTCGGGCACGAACATCACCGCATCGTCGGCGGCGGTTTCACGGAAGGCGGTCCATTGTCCCTTGTCCTGCGCCAGCCGGTTGAAGGCGATTTCGGCGGCGATCACAGAGCTGGGATCGGGCTGATAGCGCATTGGCGGGCGGGCCGCGACCAGGGCCGCAGCACCGATCGCCAGCAGGGCGAGCCGCGCGCTCACAGGCCGTCCGGCTTCGCCAGCCCGGCGCGAGCGTGGGCGGCGACCAGCGTGTTGCGCAGCAGGACCGCAATGGTCATCGGCCCGACACCGCCGGGAACGGGGGTGATCGCGCCGACATGGGCCAGCGCCTCGGCCGTGGCGACATCACCCACAATACGACTTTTTCCGGTATCCTCGTCATCGGGGACGCGGTTGATGCCCACGTCGATCACGGTCGCGCCGGGCTTGATCCATTCGCCCTTGATCATTTCCGGGCGACCCACTGCGGCGACAACGATGTCGGCGCGGTGGACGACGCTGGCCAGATCATGGGTGCGGCTGTGCGCGATGGTGACGGTCGCGTTTTCAGCGAGCAACAATTGCGCCATCGGCTTGCCGACGATATTCGACCGGCCGATCACCACCGCTTCCTTGCCGCTGAGGTCGCCCAGTTCATCCTTCAGGAGCATGATGCAGCCCATTGGCGTGCAGGGCACCAGCGCCTCCTGCCCGGTGGCGAGGCGGCCGGCGTTGACGACGTGGAAACCGTCGACATCCTTGGCCGGATCGATGGCGGCGATCACGGCGGCTTCGTCGATATGGTTGGGCAGCGGCAGCTGGACGAGGATGCCGTCGACCCGTTCGTCCTGGTTGAGTTCCTCGATCAGGTCGAGCAGATCGTCCTGGCCGATCGTGGCGGGCCGCTTGAACTCGAAACTGTCCATGCCGACCGCGACCGTCATCTTGCCCTTGGAGCGGACATAGACGCTGCTCGCCGGGTCTTCCCCCACCAGCACGACCGCCAGGCCCGGCTTACGTCCCGCCTGTTCCACGAAAACCGGGACCGCCTGCGCGATCCGTTCGCGCAGGCTGGCGGCGAACGCCTTGCCGTCGATGATCTTGCCGATGCTCATATCTGTTCCATCCACTGTTCGATGCAGGCCACCAGTCGGTCCTGCGCCCCGCCGCCGCCGATGATCCGCAGCCGCTTTAGCCGGTTGCTATCACCCGATTCCAGCATAATTGCGCTTTTCGGCCAATCCAGCGCCTGCGCCAGCAGGGCGATGAGCGCGGCGTTGGCGCGGCCCTTTTCCGGCACTGCGCGCACCCTTGCGGTAAGCCACGGCGCGGCCCTGTCATCACGCCAGACGCCACCGATCTCCTGCCGGGCCGATCCGGGCGTCAGGCGGATCGCCAGCAGCAGATCCGCGCCCGATCGGCTCCAGGCCGTCACACGAAGCCGAAGAGCGGCGGCAATATGGCCTGGCGGATGATCAGGATGGCGAGCAGCACCACCATCGGCGACAGGTCGAGCGCGCCCAAGTCCGGCATCACCCGGCGAATGGGGTTGTAGATGGGCGCGGTCATCCGGTCGAGCGCGACCATGACGGTGCGCACGAAGTCATTGCCCATGTTGACGACGTTGAAGGCGATCAGCCAGCTCATGATCGCCTGAATGATGATGATCCACCACAGCACGTCGAGCAGGATGACGATGATCTGATAAAGCGCGTAGGCCACAAGGGTCTCCGTAAAAGCGTTGCCCCCGGCTCTAGCCGAGGCGCAGGGGCCGGGACAAGCCATGTGCTGGCTCTTTTGGCGAAGGGCAGGCCCGCGCCTATCCCGCGATCAGCCGGACATAGGCGCTGGCGACCCAGCCGCTGGCGCACGGCCCTTCATAGGCCTGTTTGCGGTCCACCGGCGAGGACACGCCGCAATCGACGGCCGGGGTGCCGTCACCGTCCGCCGGAGCCGGGCGCACGACGACGCCCAGCCATTTCTGGTCGATGCTGCGCGTGCAGACATGCAGCCGCGCGCCCTCCTCCAGGGTTGCGACGCTTTTGGCTTCGGCAAAAGGCGCGGCGCGCAAGGCAAGACCATTGCCGCCCGCGCGCGTCACCTGCCCCATCACCCCGCAAGCGTCGAGGCGCGGGCCATCCTCGCCGATCGTCACCAGCCGCGCCAGCGTGGATTCGATCCGGCTGTCGGGCACCACCTCCCGCGGCGCGCCCGCGAGCGAACTGTTGGGCAATTCCTCATAGACGTCGTTGCTTTGCGAGCAGGCGGCGAGGACCAGCATCAGGGCAGGGACAATGCGCATGGAAAGCGTGATAGACCGGGCGGGACGCGGGGGAAAGACGCCATGTTTCGCTTTAGTTTCATAGGCGCATTCCCTATAGGCTTGGCATGAGCGAAGAACCCCTGAATAGCAGCAACAAAAATGATTATGGCGCCGACAGCATCAAGGTGCTGAAAGGTCTGGACGCCGTGCGCAAGCGGCCCGGCATGTATATCGGCGACACCGACGATGGCAGCGGCCTGCACCATATGGTGTTCGAGGTCAGCGACAATGCGATCGACGAGGCGCTGGCCGGTCATTGCGACAGGATCGTCATCACGCTCAACCCCGATGGCTCCGTCAGCGTCGAGGATAATGGCCGCGGCATCCCCACCGGCATCCACAAGGAAGAGGGCGTGTCGGCGGCCGAGGTCATCATGACCCAGCTGCATGCGGGCGGGAAGTTCGAGAATACCAGTGACGATAATGCCTATAAGGTGTCGGGCGGCCTGCACGGCGTGGGCGTATCTGTGGTCAACGCCCTGTCCGAATGGCTGGACCTCAATATCTGGCGGGACGGCAAGGAACATTATATGCGCTTCGCCTATGGCGATGCGACCGCGCCGCTGAAGGTGATCGGCGACGCGCCAGAAGGGAAGAAGGGGACGCGCGTCACTTTCCTGGCGTCGACCGAGAAGGCGCCCGGCGACGGCGGCACGTTCAAGAACCAGACCGACTATGATTTCGACAAGCTGGAGCATCGCTATCGCGAGCTGGCGTTCCTCAATAGCGGCGTGCGCCTGTTTCTGGTCGATGCGCGGCATGAGGAGAAGAAGGAAGTCGAGCTGTTCTACGAAGGCGGGATCGCGGCCTTCGTCAAATATCTGGATCGCAACAAGAATGCGCTGATGCCCGATCCGATCGCGATCGCGGGCACGCGCGACGATGTGACCATCGACGTCGCGCTGGAATGGAACGACAGCTATTATGAAAATGTGCTGTGTTTCACGAATAACATCCCGCAGCGCGACGGCGGCACGCACCTGGCCGCGTTCCGCGCGGCGCTGACCCGCACCTTGAACAACTATGCGGAAAAATCGGGCGCGCTCAAGAAAGAGAAGGTGTCCCTCACCGGCGAGGATATGCGCGAGGGGCTGACGGCGATCGTGTCGGTGAAGCTTCCCGATCCCAAATTCTCGTCGCAGACCAAGGACAAGCTGGTGTCGTCCGAAGTGCGTCAGCCGCTCGAAAGCCTGATGGCGGACAAGATGGCCGAGTGGCTGGAAGAAAATCCCGCGCACGGCAAGATGATCGTGCAGAAGGTGATAGACGCCGCCGCCGCGCGCGAGGCGGCGAAGAAGGCGCGCGAGCTGACCCGGCGCAAGGGCGCGATGGACATCGCGTCGCTCCCCGGCAAGCTCGCCGACTGCCAGGAGCGTGACCCGGCCAAGTCCGAACTGTTCCTGGTCGAGGGTGATTCGGCCGGCGGTTCGGCCAAGCAGGGGCGCAATCGCCACAATCAGGCGATCCTGCCATTGAAGGGCAAGATATTGAACGTCGAACGGGCGCGGTTCGACCGGATGCTGTCGTCCAAGGAGGTGGGCACGCTCATCCAAGCGATGGGCACGGGCATTCGCGACGATTTCAACCTGGAAAAGCTGCGCTACCACAAGATCGTCATCATGACCGACGCCGACGTCGATGGCGCGCATATCCGCACGCTGCTGCTGACCTTCTTCTACCGCCAGATGCCGCAGATCATCGAGGCGGGGCATCTCTACATCGCGCAACCGCCGCTCTACAAGGCGAGCCGGGGCCGGTCGGAAGTCTACCTCAAGAACGAGGCGGCGCTGGAGCAATATCTGGTCGACAATGGCGTCGAGACGATGGTGCTGGAAACCGGCGGCGGTGCCCGCGGCGGCGATGACCTGCGCGGCCTGATCGAGCATGGGCGGCGGATGCGTGCGGTGATGCGCTATGTGCCGCGCCGCTATAATCCGCAGATCATCGAAGCGCTGAGCATCAATGGCGCGCTCGACCCGGAACTGTCGAAAGAGAGCCAGGCGGAGCGGCTGGCCGCGACCGTGACCTGGCTGGGCGCCCATGACTCCGAAGGCCGCTGGTCGGGCCGTATTGCGCAGGAGGGCGGTTTCCATTTCGAACGGCTGTGGCGCGGCGTCACCGATCACCACATGATCGAGGGTGGCTTCATCGGGTCGGCCGAAGCGCGCAAGCTGCACACCATCGCCAGCGAGGAAGCGGCGAGCTACCAGAGCATCAGCCGGCTGGTTTCGGCCAAGGCGGCGCAGGCGGCGGAAGATGCGGGCGAGGACGACCTGCCGGCGGCCCCCGCCAAGGGCGCGACCATCACCAGCCCCAGCGATCTGCTGGAGGCGATATTGGCCGCCGGGCGGAAGGGCTTGTCGATCCAGCGCTATAAAGGGCTTGGCGAGATGAATGCCGAGCAATTGTGGGAAACCACGCTGGACCCCGACAACCGGTCGATGCTGCGCGTCGAGGTGGAGCAGGCGGACATTGCCGACGAAATTTTCAGCCAGCTGATGGGCGATGTGGTCGAATCCCGCCGCGAGTTCATCCAGGACAATGCGCTGAACGTCGCCAATCTGGACGTTTGAGATGGGGCCGGTCCGGTGCAGCTGGTGCGGCACCGACCCGCTTTATCGCGCCTATCATGACGAGGAATGGGGCGTCCCGCAGCGCGATTCCCGCATGTTGTGGGAAATGCTGATGCTGGAGGGGTTTCAGGCGGGGCTGTCCTGGATCACCATCCTGCGCAAGCGGGACGCCTTTCGCGCTGCCTTTGCCAGGTTCGATCCAGACCGCGTGGCGGCGTTCGGCCCGGCCGATGTCGAGCGGCTGATGGGCGATACCGGCATCGTGCGGGCGCGCGCGAAGATAGAAGCGACGATTGCCGGCGCGCGCATCTTTGGCGCGATGCGCGATTCCGGCGAGGATTTCGCGGATTATGCCTGGGCGTTCGTAGACGGGCAGCCGATCCGCAATGATGGGCGATCCTTTCCGGCGAAAACGGCGCTGTCGGAGACTATTTCCAAGGATCTGAAGCAACGCGGTTTCAAATTCGTCGGCCCGACGATCGTTTACGCCTGGATGCAGGCGACGGGGCTGGTGAACGACCATGCGGCGGATTGCTTCCGACGCGAGGCGGTGGCGGGATGAGGCTGGCGGCTCTGCTGCTGCTGGCGCTATCGGCCGGGTGCGGGGACGAGCCGAGGGCGGTGGTGAACGCGGCCGGGATCGAGCGCGAAGCGGAAGTGGTGCGCGCGCCGATCACCACGGAGCCCGCAAAGTCCGACAACGAAGGCGACAGGTCGACGTCGGTTGCGCCACCGGCCAAGCCTTTGGTTTCACGTGGAACATCAGCGCGCGATCCATCTCCGCCCGACTATCGCGCCATTGGCACCGAACCCTTTTGGGCTGTAACCGTGCGGGGCGCGACGGCGGTGCTGGAGCGGCCAGATGCACCGCCTCTCCGCTACGGCGTGCGCCAGGAAATGGACAGCAAGTCGCTGCGCTATCTGGGCGACGGCTTTACCATGACGATCAGCGAGGGGCCGTGCAGTGACGGAATGAGCGACGCGCTCTGGTCCGACCGGGTGCAGATCGCCTTTGCGCAGGGCGTGTACAAGGGATGCGGAGGGGACCGCGAAGAGGATCGCGGTTTCTGATCCGCCAATCGTTGAGGAAGGAAAGGAGATGCGATCATGCCCATGCCGCCCATCACCCCGTCGCGCCGCGACCTGCTCATCGGGTCCGCGCTGATGGCGGCCGCGCCGACCCCGTCGACCGCCGCCACGCCCGTTACCGGCACGCCGCCGGTGCCGCCGCAAGGGCCGCGCAAGACGCTGGGCATGGTGGTGTTCGAGGGGTTTGAGCTGCTCGATGTGTTCGGGCCGCTGGAAATGTTCGGCATGATCAATGACCGCGTCGATACGGTGCTGATTGCCGAGAAGGCGGGGCCGGTCGCGAGCCGCACTGGTCCCAAGACCGTTGCCGATGTGAGCTTTGCCGACGCGCCCAAGCTGGACATTGTGATGGTGCCGGGCGGATCGGGCACGCGGCGGGAGGTCGACAATCCGGCGTTCCTGGGCGCGATGAAGCGGCTTGCGGAGGCGACGCCGCAAGTGGCGAGCATCTGCACCGGATCGGGACTGCTGGCGAAGGCAGGGCTGTTGAACGGTGTGCGCGCCACCAGCAACAAGATGGCGTGGCAATGGGCTACCGCGCAAGGCAAGGAGGTGCATTGGGTGCCCCATGCGCGCTGGGTGGAGGATGGCCGCTTCATCACGTCGTCGGGGGTGTCCGCCGGCACCGACATGGCGCTCGCGCTGATCGCCAAGCTCTATGGCAAGGTGCTGGCGCAATGGGTCGCCGACCGGGCCGAATATCGCTGGAACGAGGACGCGAGCGACGATCCCTTCGCAGCTATCAATGGATTGTAATAGAATATTTAATCCGCGCGCATCGCTTCGTTGACCAGCGCTTCGGCCTCCATCAGCAGCGCGTCCTCGGCCGCCTGTTGCGCCACCTGCTCGCGCCCGATCAGGATCAGCACCGGCACCGCGAGCGGGCTGACGCGATCCAGTGTGATATGCAGCATCGTGGTCGCCGCGCGGTCGATCAGGTCGCCCAGACGCCCCACGTCGGTCATGCGCGCGCGGGCGTCCGCCCAGGCCGCCTTGATAAGCAGATGATCAGGCTGATATTTGCGCAGCACATCATAGATGAGGTCGGTGGAGAAGGTGACTTGCCGCCCGGTTTTGCGCTTGCCCGGATGCTGCCGTTCGATGAGGCCCGAAATGACCGCCACATCCCGAAAGGCGCGCTTGAGCAGGCTTGACTGTTCGACCCAGTCGATAAATTCATGGTCCAATATGTCAGCCGAAAACAGGCTCCTGGGGTCAGTGACGGGCTTGAGGCCATAGACCGCCAGCGCATAGTCGTTGGCGACGAAGCCCAGTGGCATCAGCCCCTGCGCGTCCATGCGGCGCGTGAGCAACATGCCGAGCGACTGGTGCGCATTCCAGCCTTCGAAACTGTAGCAGACGAGATAATGCCGCCCCTCATGCGGGAAGGTTTCGATCAGCAATTGCCCCGGCTGCGGCAGGACCGAGCGGGCCTCTTGCATTTCCAGCCATTCGCGCACGTCCTGCGGAAAGCGATGCCATTCCTGCGGTTCGGCCAGGAAATGCCGCACGCGGTCGGCCAGGCGCGTGGACATCGCCATGCGCGACCCGCCCCAACTGGGCACGCGCGCCTGTTTTGACGTGGCGCGCACGGTGAGGTCGCTCGTGTCCATGCGCACGACCTCCAGCGCCATGCCGGAAAAAAAGAAACTGTCGCCGGGACGGAGTTGCGCGGCAAAGCCTTCCTCCACAGTGCCGAGCTTGCGGCCATTGGCGAAGCGTACGGCGAGTGCGGGCTGATCGACGATGATGCCTGCGTTCAGGCGGTGCTGCTGAATGAAGCGGGGATGGGATACACGCCAGGTCCCGTCCTGTTCTCTGGTCAGCCGCTTGAACCGGTCATAGGCGCGCAGGGCGTACCCCCCGCCTTCGATGAAGTGAAGGACATGATCGAACGCTTCGGCGGTCAGCGCGCTATAGGGCGTGGCGGATTGCACCTCCTTGAGCAAATCCTCCGCGCGGAACGGCCCGGCACAGGCAAGCCCCATGACATGCTGGGCCAGCACGTCGAGGCTGCCGGGACGGAAATCATCGGCGTCGCGTTCGCCCGCCTCCACCGCGTCGAGCGCGGCGCGCGCTTCCAGATATTCGAAGCGATTGCCGGGGATGAGGATCGCTTGCGAGGCCATGTCGAGCCGGTGATTGGCGCGGCCGATCCGCTGGAGCAGGCGCGAGCTGCCCTTGGGCGCGCCCATCTGGATGACGCAATCGACATTGCCCCAATCGACGCCGAGGTCGAGTGAGGCGGTCGCGACCAGCGCGCGCAACTTGCCCGCCGCCATCGCGCTCTCCACCTTGCGTCGCGCCTCGATCGACAGGCTGCCATGATGGATGCCGATCGGCAGGTTCGCGTCGTTGGCCGACCAGAGATCCTGGAAGATGAGTTCGGCAAGCCCGCGGGTGTTGCAGAAGATCAGGGTGGTGCCGCGTGACTGGATTTCCGCCATGACCTGCGCGGCGGCATAGCGGCCCGAATGGCCCGACCAGGGAACGCGACCTTCGGGAATGAGGATGGCGACATGGGGGTCCGCGCCAGCCTCCCCCAGCACCGGCGTCACCGTGCCGATATCGCCATCAGGCGCGAGCCAGGCGCGATAGGCATCGACATCGGCGACCGTCGCGGACAGAGCGACACGGCGCAGATCGGGGTTGATCGTCTGAAGCCGCGCCATCGACAGGTTGAGCAAGTCGCCGCGCTTCTGGGTGGCAAAGGCATGAACTTCATCGACGATTATTGTCCGCAGATGGGCGAACATGATCTGTGCGTCAGGATAGCTGAGCAGCAGGGACAGCGATTCGGGCGTCGTGAGCAATATCTGCGGTGGGCGGGCGCGCTGCCGCGCCTTTCGGTCGGAGGGCGTGTCGCCGGTGCGGGTTTCCACGCGGATGGGCAGGCCCATTTCCTCGATCGGCGTCAGCAGGTTGCGCCGGACATCGACGGCTAGCGCCTTAAGCGGCGAGACATAGAGGGTGTGCAGGCCCTCGGTGGGATGGTCGATAAGATCAGCCAGCGTCGGCAGGAAGCCGGCCAGCGTCTTGCCCGCGCCGGTGGGCGCGACCAGCAGCGCATGATCGCCCTGCCGTGCCGCCGCCAGCATTTCCATCTGATGCCGGCGCGGACGCCAGCCGCGCGCGTCGAACCAGTTGCCGATAATGGGGGGGAGCGTGACGGGCATCGTCGGGAATGTAGGTACGCCTATGGCCTTCGTCACCCTCTCGTCCAGCCATCCGTCCTTGGCAATTAACATGCTTGGCAGCGAAATATTATGTCCCGACCCTCTGGCCCCCGCCCCCGCTCCTGCGTTACACTCCGGTCCATCATCAGCGTCGCTGCAGACGTCGCGAAGCAGGAGATATGATCATGACCGGCGAAACCCCGCCCCCCGTCACCGAAGCCGACCTGAGCGGCGTCGAAGCCACCGGCAACCGCCGCCGTCCCAAGGCGTCCATCCTGGAAATCGACGGCCGCAAGCTCAAGCCCGCGACCTTGATGATGGGCCATGGCTATGACCCGACCCTGTCGGAAGGGTCATTAAAGCCACCGATCTTCCTCACCTCCACCTTTGCCTTTGAAAGCGCCGCGGCGGGCAAGCGGCATTTCGAGGGCGTGACGGGCATCCGCCCCGGCGGCGCGGAGGGGCTGGTCTATTCGCGGTTCAACGGCCCCAATCAGGAAATTTGCGAGGACCGGCTATCGGTGTGGGAGGAAGCCGAGGACGCGCTGCTCTTTTCCAGCGGCATGTCGGCGATCGCCACCACCCTGCTGGCGCTGGTGCAGCCGGGCGACGTCATCGTCCACAGCGCGCCGCTCTATGCCGCGACCGAATCGCTGATCGGGCGCATTCTGGGCAAGTTCGGCGTGCAATGGGTCGACTTCCCGGCCGGCGCGACCGCGCAGGAGATTGGCGCGGTGATCGAGCAGGCCAAGAAACTGGGCCGGGTGGCGATGATCTATCTGGAAAGTCCTGCCAATCCGACCAATGTCCTGGTCGATTTAGAAGCGGTAGTCGCGCGGCGCGACTCCGTGTTCGCCGGGGTGGACCATGTGCCGCCGATCGCCATCGATAATACATTCCTTGGTCCGCTATGGCACAAGCCGATCGCCCATGGCGCGGACCTGGTCATCTACAGCCTCACCAAATATGCCGGCGGCCATAGCGATCTTGTGGCGGGCGGCGTGCTGGGCAGCAATGCGCTGATCAATACCATCCGCCTGATGCGCAACACGATCGGTACCATATTGGACCCGCACAGCGCCTGGATGCTGCTGCGCAGCCTGGAGACGCTGGAACTGCGGATGAGCCGGGCGGGCGAGAATGCCGCCAAGGTGTGCGCCTGGCTGCGCGACCAGCCGCAGGTGGAAAAGGTCGTCTATCTGGGCTTTCCCGAAACCGAGCGCCAAGCGGACATTTACAGGCGGCATTGCACCGGCGCGGGATCGACCTTTTCGCTCTACTTGAAAGGCGGAGAAGCCGAAGCCTTCGCCTTCCTCGACGCGCTCAAGATCGCCAAGCTGGCGGTCAGCCTGGGCGGCACTGAAACGCTGGCCAGCCACCCGGCGGCGATGACGCATTTGTCGGTGCCGGCCGAGCGCAAGAAGGCGCTGGCGATCGGCGACAATATGGTGCGCATTTCGATCGGCTGCGAGGATGCCGACGATCTGATCGCCGATTTCGCGCAGGCGCTGCGGCAGATAGGCTGAGCGGCATGACCAGACCCTTGTTGTTGGTGGGGCAGCCGCTGCTGGCGCCGTTGTTGCCCGTGCTGCGCGCCGAATATGATGTGATCGCGCTGTGGGACGACCCGGACCCGGCAGCGCTCGCCCGCGTCGATGCGATCGTGTGGGCCGGGGAGTTCCCGCTCGATCGGGCGCTGATCGACGCGATGCCGCAGCTGCGCCTGATCGCCTGCTTCACTGTCGGCTATGACGGCGTGGACCTGGACCTGGCGCGAACGCGCGGCATTGCCGTTGCCCATGCGGGCGCAGCCAATGCCGATGACGTCGCCGACCATGCGATCGGCCTGATGATCGCGCATCGCCGCTGGATCGTCGGCGGCGACCGGCATCTGCGGGCTGGCCAATGGACGATCAAGGCGAAGACACGCACATGGTCGATGGGCAGCGCGCGGCTGGGGATTGTCGGCATGGGCGCAATCGGCATCGCCATTGCGGAACGGGCGCAGGCGATGAAGATGCAGATCGGCTGGTGGGGACCGCGCCCCAAGCCGGGCCTGGCCTGGCCGCGCGCCGACAGCCTGATGGCGCTGGCCCGGCAAAGCGATATCGTGATCGTCGCGTGCCGAGCGGACGAAAGCAATCGCGGCATGATCGATGCTGCGATCATGGAGGCGGTCGGCGCAGACGGGCTGTTGGTCAATGTCGCGCGGGGTCAGCTGGTTCAGGAGGCGGCGCTGGTCGAGGCGCTGACATCGGGGCGGCTGGGCGGCGCGGCGCTGGACGTGTTCGATCCTGAACCGACCGATCCCGCGCGGTGGAAGGACGTGCCGAACATCGTGCTGACGCCCCATACCGGCGGCGCGACGCATGAGGCGGTGGGCCGGATGCTTGAAACGCTGCGCGCCAATCTGGCCGCGCATTTCGCCGGCGAGCCGCTGCCGGCCCGCGTGGTATAGGTGGTCAGTCCCAGTCTACCCGCGGCCAGCCGCGCGCCTGCGCCAGCAGGGCAAGGCGGCGGTGGGGATTGGCGGCAAAGGGCAGGTCGGCAAATTCCAGCATCGGCGCGTCCGAGACATGGTCGGAATAGGCCCGAATCTGCGCGTCGCTGCGGTCGATCGCCTGGGCCGCCATCCATGCCTTGATCATGCGCAATTTGCCGGTGTCATAGCAGTTTTCGCCGGCGATCTTGGCACGGACGTAGCGCAGATCCTGGCTGAGATGATCCGTGGCGATGACGGCGTCGAACCCCAGCCGGCGGGCGATCGGTTCGACATAGAGGCGATAGGATGCAGTGGCGAGCACCAGAGTGTAGCCGTCCGCGCGGTCTTGCGCGATCTGCGCCAGCGCGCCCTTGCGCACATTGGTGGCGATCACCTTGTCGGCGTAGCTTTCGACATGCGGCATCAACCGGGCGCGTTCGACATTGTAGCCGACCATCAGCGCCTGATTCAGCTCCTTGAGCCGCTGGCGGCTGATGAGCTTCACGACATAGGCCAGCATCAGCAAAACGACGCAGGGCAGCAGGATCAGCCGCCACGGCGCCATGGCGCGCGCGACATGGATCAGGAATCCGGTATAGGTGCCCGTCACCGTGACCGTGCGGTCCATGTCGTAGATCGCCAGATGATGCGTCATGCCGTATCCGAAACTTTTGCCCCAGCCCTTCGTTCTGACCTGCGGATGGGCCGTTTCGGCTTGCCGTGCAACCGATAATGGACCACTAAATCCCCCTGATGAACAAAGCCGCCGAACTCACAGAAGAGCAACGCGATGGCGGCACGGTAATACGGCTTTCGGGAAACCTGGCCATAGCGTGCCTTCATGATCTGCCTGCCCGCCTGGACGCTGTGCAGGGGCCGATCAATGCTGTCGACGTGTCGCAGGTCGATCATATCGACACGATCGGCGCATGGACCGTGCATAGCGCGGCCAAGCGATTGAACGCGCCAATCACCGGCGCGAACGAAGATGCAAAGAGGCTGATAGAGGCGGTCGGTACGCTGGACGAGCCGTTTTCCCTCCGCCCGGATAAGGTGTCGCCGCTGACGCGCGTCGTCGGCCAGATTGGCGATGCGGTGATCAGCGCCGGGACAACCTTGATGGGCCTGCTCGGCTTTTTCGGCGCCAGCCTGGTTGCGGCATGGGGGCTGATCCGGCATCCAAGCCGGTTTCGCGTCAATGCGGTCGTCCAGCGGTTCGAAGTGGTGGGCGTGTCGGCCCTGGGCATTATCGGCCTGATGAGTTTCCTGATCGGCATCGTCATCGCCCAGCAAGGATCGGTGCAGTTGCGGCAGTTCGGCATGGAAATGCTGACCATCAACCTGGTCGGACGCCTGACGTTCCGCGAACTGGGCGTGTTGATGACCGCGATCATGGTTGCTGGCCGATCCGGTTCGGCTTTTGCCGCACAGCTTGGCACGATGAAGCTGACCGAGGAAATCGACGCGATGCGCACCATCGGCGTGTCGCCGATGGAAGCGCTGGTCATGCCGCGCACATTGGCGGTGGTGGTGATGATGCCGCTGCTGGGTTTCTACGCGTCCATCGTCGCGGTCATCGGCGGCGGGTTCCTGTGCGCCGTTGCGCTCGACATTCCGCCCATCACCTTCGTCCAGCGGCTGCGCGAAGTCGTGCCGATCACCGACCTGTGGGTCGGATTGATCAAGGCGCCGGTGTTCGGCATCATCATCGCGCTGTCGGGCTGCTATCAAGGTATGCAGGTCAAGGCCAATGCTGAGGAAGTCGGCCTGCGCACCACCGCAGCCGTGGTTCAGGCAATTTTCCTCGTTATCGTGATCGACGCCTTCTTCGCCGTCTTCTTCACCTGGGTCGGGTGGAACTGATGAGCGAGATGGACATGCAGCAGGCCGACGAACGGCGCGTCGATGACGCCATCGCGCAAGACGGGGTTGCAATCCGCGTGCGCGGCCTGCGCAACAGTTTCGGCGATCAGGTTGTGCACGAAAAACTCGACCTCGACGTGCGCAAGGGCGAGATACTGGGGGTCGTGGGCGGATCAGGCACGGGCAAATCCGTCTTGATGCGGTCCATCATCGGATTGCAGACCCCGGATGAAGGCGATGTGTGCGTGTTTGGCGAGGCCATGGTCGGCCGCCTGGACGATGAAGCGCTGGCGGTCCGCAAGCGCTGGGGCGTTCTGTTTCAGGGCGGCGCGCTGTTTTCAACGCTCACGGTCGCGGAAAATGTCGAGGTGCCGATCCGCGAATATTACCCCAATATCGGGCCGAAGCTGCGCGAGGAGATCGCCGCCTACAAGATCCGCATGACCGGCCTGCCTGCCGAGGCTGGACCCAAATATCCGGCCGAACTGTCCGGCGGCATGCGCAAGCGCGCCGGGCTGGCGCGCGCATTGGCGCTGGACCCCGATTTGTTGTTCCTGGACGAACCCACAGCTGGCCTGGACCCGATCGGCGCGGCCGCGTTCGATGATCAGACTCGCAAGCTGCAACAGACACTGGGGTTGACCGTCTTCCTCATCACCCATGATCTCGACACGCTCTATTCGATTTGCGACCGGGTCGCCGTGCTGGCGGACAAGAAGGTGATCGCCGTGGGCACGATCGAGGAATTGCTGGCGCTGGATCACCCGTGGATCCAGGAATATTTCAATGGTCCAAGAGGCCGGGCCGCCACAGCGGCGGTGGAACGCGAAAAGAACAAGGTGGCGTCCGCGTCGCCCGAGGGAAGGCAATAGGATATGGAAACCCGCTCCAACCATGTGCTGGTCGGCACGGTCACGCTGTTGTTGCTGGCCGCGATTATGATTGCCGCCTTCTGGTTTTCGCGCCTGTCGCAAGGCGACAACAAGGAATATGACATCTTTTTCAAGCAGTCGGTCAGTGGCCTGGCGAAAGGATCGGGCGTCAACTATGCCGGCGTGCCGTCCGGCCAGGTCGAGAAGATCGAATTGTGGAAGCGCGACCCTAGTTTCGTGAAGGTGCGTATCTCCGTCCGGGATGGCACCCCTATCCTGCAAGGCACCACCGCCACGATTCAGGGCGTTGGCTTTACAGGGGTGAGTGAGATCGTGCTGGACGGCGCTGTGAAGGGCGCCCCGCCCATCCAGTGCCCCGCACAAAATGCCCCGGCGGCCTGCCCGGATGGCGTGCCTGTCATACCAACCAAGCCCGGCGCGCTGGGCGAACTGCTCAACAATGCGCCGCAGCTGCTGGAGCGTCTGTCCACACTGACCGAGCGCCTCACCGAATTGCTCGACGACAAGAATCAGCAATCGATTGCGGGCATCCTGGCCAATGTGGAGCGTATTTCGGGATCGCTGGCCGACCGCAGCCCCGAAATCGCCGCGACCCTGGCGGAAGCGCGCATTGCTGTCCAACGTACCGGTGTTGCCGTCGAGCAGATCGGCAAGCTGGCCGCGACGACGGATTCGCTGCTGAATGAACAGGGCAAGCCGTTGATGGCCGACCTGCGCAAGACCGTGCAGTCCGCAACCCGCAGCATCGACACACTCGACAAGACGATCGGCGAGGCGCAGCCTGGCGTGAAGAGTTTCAGCACGCAGACCATGCCGGAAGTCAATCAGCTGGTGCGCGACCTGCGGGAAATGTCGCGCGCGTTCCGCGGCGTTGCTGAAAAGCTCGACCAGCAAGGCGCCGGGTCGATCGTCGGATCGCCCAAATTGCCCGATTACAAGCCATGAGGAAGATAAGGATGAGGCGCATGTTCCACGCGAAACCCCATGGCGTCACGGCGGTGCTGGCCGCGGCTTTCCTGCTGTCGGGCTGCGTATCCTTCGGGGGGAAACCGCCCGAGCGGCTGCTGTCGCTCGATGCTGCGCACAAGGTGCCGTCCGGCACGCCGCGCGTCGCAGGGAACGGGCGGACGCTGATCGTGACCGAGCCTGAAGCGCCAAAGACAGTCGATACGGTTCGAGTGCCTGTCCAGACGAGCCCGACGTCAGTTGCCTATGTGACCGATGTGCAATGGGCCGATACGCCGCGTCACCTGTTCCGCCGTCTGCTGGCGGAGACGATTTCGGCCACGACCAACCGCGTGGTTCTGGATACGGGCCAATTTTCGGGCGATGGTGGCCAGCGGCTCACCGGCGAACTGATCGATTTCGGCATCAACGAAGCACAGCAGAGCGCGATCGTAACCTATGATGCGATGCTGATGACGCCGAGCGGGGTCGCATTGGCGCGTCAGCGATTTACCGCCAGCGCGCCGGTCGGCGGGAAGATCAATGCGACCAGCGTCGGTGCCCCGCTCAATGCGGCGGCCAATCAGGTGGCGACTGATGTCGCCGCTTGGGTTGCGGCGATGAAGGACTAAGGCACAGGCCGCCGGGACATCCTGCCAAGTTTCTCAATCCAGGCTCTTGCGGACCTGTTCCATCACGTCTTTCGACAAGCCCGGCTGAGACAGAATGCGTTGAAGCTGCGCTTGCATCAGGGCGGCACGCTGCGCATCGAACCTTTTCCAGCGGCCAAGCGGAGGCACCAAGCGCGCTGCTGTCTGCGGGTTGATGGGATCCAGGGCGAGGATGCAGTCGGCGACGAGCCGATATCCCTTGCCCGAGCGATGATGAAACGCCCACTGATTGCCCGAAAAAGCGCCATAAAGCGCGCGAACTCGGTTCGGGTTGTTGAGGGTGAAATCCTTATGTCGGCCCAGTTTCTCCACAAGGTCCACCGTATCAGGGTGCAAAGCGAAGGCTTGGGTCTGGAACCATTTGTCCAGCGTCAGCGCGTCGGCGCAATAACGGTTATAGAAAATATCGACGGCAGCGATGCGTTCGGGGCTTTCCCCGTTCGCCAATATGCCCAGTGCGGCCTGACGTTCGGTCATGTTGTCGGCGCTGTCGAACTGCTCAAAGGCCGTTAATGGGCCGTCCGCCGCGCCCGATGCCACCAGATAATGTAACGCCGCGTTGCGTAATTTTCTCGCACCCTTGGCCGCCGGCGACAAGGAAAAGCTGTTCGCGCGCAGCCGGGCATGCATATCACGCCATAGCGGCTCCAGTTCCGCGCCGATACGATGTTGAAGCGCGTCCCGGGCGTCGTGTATCGCATCAGGATCGACGATAGGCATCTGGTCACCCAGATAGGCTTCGCTGGGCAAACGGATCGCCTCCGCCACGAATGCGGAGTCCAAAGCCGGGTCGATCAGCGTCTGGCGGACCGCATCGACCACCGCCGACTCGTCCACCGGCTGGCCGCCGATCTGGCCCACAAGCACATTGACCATCAATTGCTGCATCGCTTCATAGCGGGCGAACGGATCATCGTCATGCGCTGACAGAAAGGCGAGGTCGGCTTGGCTGCGGTTGGTATCCACGATCACCGGCGCGGAAAAGCCGCGATTGATCGACAGCACGGGCGCGGTGGCGACATTCTGGAACGTGAAGCGCTGCTCCGACCGGGTCAGCATCAGAGTCTCGTCGCCATGATTGGCCCGGCTTTCCCGGTCGAACAGGGCAACGCGGATTGGGATCGCCATCGGCCGTTTTTCTGGCTGACCTGGGGTCGGCGGGATGATTTGGCTCAGAACCAGATTGACGCGACCGGTGGCGGCGTCATGCGACAGAAGCGCGCGCACGCGCGGGGTGCCGGCCTGTTCATACCAAAGCCGGAACTGAGTGAGGTCGATGTTGCCCCCATCCTCCATGGCGCGGACGAAATCCTCACAGGTTGCGGCCTGCCCGTCATGCCGGTCGAAATACAGGTCCGTGCCGGCATGAAAGCGTTCAGGTCCAAGCATCAACGCCATCATCCGGATCAGCTCAGCACCCTTGTTATAGATGGTCGCAGTGTAGAAGTTGCTGATTTCCATGTAGGATTCAGGCCGCACCGGGTGCGCGAGCGGGCCTGAATCCTCCGGGAACTGGCCCGCGCGCAGGATGCGGACATCCTCGATCCGCTTGACCGCATGGCTGCCCATATCCGCCGAAAAATTCTGGTCGCGAAAGACGGTAAAGCCTTCCTTTAATGACAACTGAAACCAGTCACGGCACGTGACACGGTTCCCCGACCAATTGTGGAAATATTCATGGGCGACCACGCCCTCTACGCCGTCATAGTCGATGTCGGTCGCGGTATCCGGATCAGCCAAAATATAACGCGAATTGAAGATGTTGAGGCCCTTATTCTCCATCGCGCCAAAATTAAAGTCAGCCACAGCGACGATATTGAAGACATTGAGATCATATTCACGGCCGTAGACACGCTCATCCCAGGCCATGCTGTTTTTAAGGGCCTCCATGGCATGGGTGGTGCGGGGAAGGTCGGCGTCCTTTACCCATATCCCAAGCTGTACGTCGCGGCCGCTCATGGTGACAAACCGGTCCCGGTTGCAGGACAGGTCGCCCGCCACAAGGGCGAACAAGTAGCAGGGCTTGGGATAGGGATCGTTCCAGATCGCCCAGTGGCGGCCATCTTCGCCATCACCCTGCTCTACTGGATCGCCGTTGGCGAGCAGGATTGGGAAACATGCCTTATCCGCCGCCATGCGCACGCTGTAGCGCGACAATATATCGGGCCGATCGGGAAAAAAGGTTATGCGGCGGAACCCCTCCGCCTCGCATTGGGTGCATAGCAGCCCGCCGCTGGCATACAGCCCCATCAGCTTGCTATTTCGTTCAGGGGCGAGTTCGACGAGCGTTTCCACCTCATGCGCGGCGCCCGGCAAGGGCAGAATGAGCGCGCCGGCTTCCAGATGCCATTCCGCCTGCGTCAGGGACCGACCATCGACCTTGACTTCCAAGGGCACCAGTCCGTCGCCATCGAGACGCAGCGGTCGGTCATGACCGCCGTTGCGCGCTACGGCGAGTTTCGCACGAACGGTCGTGAGCGCAGGATCAAGATCAAAATCAAGCGTAACGTCGGGCACCAGCCAGTCCGGCACACGATAATCCGAGCGACGAATGACGGCAGGCGAGGCGGCGGCAGCGTGTATATCCATGCTGCCAACCTAGGGCGGCAACCGGAAAAAGCCAGTCACTTCGAAAAGTGAGCGGCCGGCGTCCTCCTCTTTTCAGGCGCTTCAAATGCTTGCGAGGAGCAACGTCAGATGCGTTCGCCCGAGAGCCGCTGGCACAGCATATCGAGCTGGTCCAGGTTCGAGTAGCGCATCGACAAGGTGCCCCCGGTGGCTGCACCGTTATGGGCAATCTCGACTTTCAGGCCTAATATGTCCGCCAGATGTTGCTCCAGCGCCGCAATGTCGGGGTCCTTATCCTTGGGATCGGACCGCATCGAGCGTGCCGCAGGCGCATCATTGCCGGTTTTGGCGCGGCGAACCAGCTGTTCGGTATCGCGGACCGACAGGCCTTTCTCCTCGATCTGGCCAGCAAGCCGTTCACAATCGGGCGCGCCGATCAGCGCCCGGGCATGGCCCATGCTGATCTTGCTGTGCATAACCTGCTGTTGCACTGATTGCGGCAGGTCGAGCAAGCGCATCAGGTTGGCGACATGGCTGCGGGATTTGCCGACGATACGACCGAGCGCCTCTTGGCTATGGTTGAACTCGGCGATCAGCTTTCGATAAGCTTCCGCTTCCTCGATAGGGTTTAGGTCTTCACGCTGAATATTTTCTATCAACGCGATCTCAAGCGTTTCCTGCTCGTCGAAGTCGCGGACGATCGCAGGAATACGGTGGAGTTGCGCCCGTTGCGACGCGCGCCAGCGACGTTCGCCAGCGATGATTTGAAAACCCCCGCCATGCGGGCGCACGATGATGGGCTGGATTACGCCGCGTTTGGCGATGCTGTCGGCCAGTTCCTGCAAGGCGCCATCGTCAAAATGGCGGCGCGGCTGTTCGGGATGCGGATGGATGAGCGCGACTTCGATGCTCTGCACCGCCTTGCCATTGACCTGGGGCGCAGAGGGAGAAACCGGTTCTTCGCGAGCAACGTCGCCCAATAGAGCAGACAGGCCACGACCCAATCCTTGGGGGCGCTTTGCCGTCTTGGGCTTTTCGGTCATATCCTCGCTCAAGCCGCAACCTCCTCTGGGGGCAGGCGCGCGATCAGCTCGCGCGCCAGACGCATATAAGCTTCCGACCCCGAGCAACGGAAGTCGTAGATAAGCGCCGGAACGCCATGGCTGGGCGCTTCAGACAGTCGGACGTTACGAGGGATGACGGTTGAAAAGACCAGATCGCCCAAACAGGCCCGGACGTCATCCGCGACCTGATCGGTCAATCGATTGCGGCGATCATACATGGTGAGTGCTACGCCCATGATCGACAAGCCAGGGTTGAAACGTCCCCGGATGCGTTCAACGGTTTGCAGCAATTGCGACAAACCTTCGAGCGCGAAAAATTCGCATTGCAATGGCACGAGCAGCGACTGCGCCGCCACCATGGCGTTGATGGTCAGCAATCCCAATGATGGCGGACAGTCGACCAGGCATATATCCCAACGCCCCGGCTGCGCTTCCGACAATACCCGCTCGAGCCGGTGCGTCCGCTCTTCATATTCGATCAGTTCGATTTCAGCGCCGGATAAATCCTGGGTTGCGGGCACCAGATCCAGCTTCGGCACGCGCGTCGTCACGATACTGTCGTCCAACGCGCAATTGCCCACCAGCAAGTCATAGCTGGAGCGCTCGCGTGCTGCCTGATCAACCCCCAGGCCGGTCGATGCATTGCCCTGCGGGTCAAGATCCACCAGCAAAACGCGAAGTCCGGTGGCGGCAAGACCGGTAGCTAGATTGATCGCCGTGGTCGTCTTCCCAACCCCACCCTTCTGGTTGGCGATAGCGATGCGGATCATGAACGACCTTTCTTCTTGCCGGCGGGCGCGACATTCCGGGCAACGATGATGGCGCTGTCCGCGTCCGTTACACTCGGTTCCACGTGGAACACACCTTGCCACGATGGGCGCACGGCCTCCAGTTCATTTTTCGCGGTTCGTCCCTTTGGCAACACCCAAAGGCTGTTCCTGTCGGAAAGATGCAGCGCCGAATGCAGCAATTTGTCCAGCGGGGCATAAGCGCGCGCGCTGATGACGGCTGCATGCATTGCCGGCGCGGACTCGACGCGACCGCCGAACACGTCCGCATGTTGCAGGCCAAGCTCTGCGATCACAGCATTCAGGAAATCCACGCGCTTGCGGCGGGCTTCGATCATCAGGACTGGCTGCTTACCGAGGCATGCAATCACGATGCCGGGCAATCCCGCCCCCGCACCCAGATCAACCCACGTACCTGTAGCAGCGCCTTCGACCAAAAGCAGCAACTGGGCAGAATCGACGATATGCCTTGCCCAGATCTGGGCACGCGTCGATTCCGCAATAAGGTTCTGTTCGTCCATGGAGGACAGCAGGATTGCAACGAAGCGTTCAAGCTGGTCCCATGTTCCACGTGAAACATCAAAATGAGAACGGAGCCACGCCCTGGCTTCTTCTTCGGTCACGCGGCCATCCGGCGGGTATGAACCAGGATGGCAGCCAAGGCCGCAGGGGTGATACCGCGGATACGGCCAGCAGCCGCTAACGTATCCGGACGGGCGGCCTCCAGACGTTCGATCATCTCGCTGGACAATCCACCTACTGATCGAAAGTCAAAGTCGGCGGCAATGATCACTCGCTCGTCCCGCCGCAATGCTGCGACTTCCGCTTCTTGGCGAAGGAGATACGGCGCATAATGGGCATCTTCGAGCAATTCGTTTCGCACATCGTCCGGCGCATCTTGCAGGCTGGGCGCGAGCGTCATGAGCAAGCGCCGAGGGACCTCAGGGAAGCGGGCCCATTCGGTCAGCGTGCGGCGCGCCCCATCCTGCCTTACGGCCGCGCCGGCCTTCGCCATTTCAGATGCCGTCATAGACCGGGCCAACGCAGTTTCAACCCGCGAGCGCCAATCCGACCGAAGCTGCAGACGTCGCGCACGATCCGGTCCAATCAGGCCATGGGCAAGACCCAGGGAGCCAAGGCGGGTCTCCGCATTGTCGGCGCGCAGGCGGAGGCGATATTCCGCGCGCGCAGTCAGCATGCGATAGGGTTCCGTAACACCCTGCAGCACCAGGTCGTCGATCATAACGCCGATATAGGAGCTGGCCCGGTCCAAGATCATCGGCGATTGTCCTAGCGCGTAAGCGGCAGCATTGGCACCGGCAACCAGCCCTTGCGCCGCCGCCTCCTCATAGCCCGTTGTGCCGTTGATCTGACCCGCGCAAAAAAGACCCGATACCGCCCGCAGCTCCAAAGCGCTGGTGAGCGCACGCGGGTCGACATGATCATATTCCACGGCATAGCCCGCTACGACGATTTTCGCGCGTTCAAGACCGACCATTGATTGGATCATGTCCCGCTGGATATCAGCCGGCAGAGAGGTGGAAATACCGTTGGGATAGACCAACGGGCTGTCGAGCCCCTCCGGTTCGAGGAATATCTGATGCCCGTCACGATCGCCGAAGCGAAGAACCTTGTCCTCAATGGAGGGACAGTAGCGCGGTCCCCGCCCCTCAATCGCGCCACTGAACAAAGGCGAGCGCCCTAGCCCATCTCGGATGATCCGATGCGTTCGATCATTTGTCCGCGTGATGGCACAGGCCAATTGCGGCAATATGCGGTTTGGCGTCACGGGCGACATCGTCCACCCGTCGTCATCCGATGGTTGAGTTTCCAAACGAGCCCAGTCGATCGTCCGGCCATCGATCCGCGGTGGCGTACCAGTCTTCAACCGCGCGATCGGCAGATCCAACAGCCGCAATTGCGTTCCGAGACTGGTAGCCGCCCTTTCCCCGACGCGCCCGCCAACGTCCTGAGTATCGCCGCAGAAAAGTTTGCCGCCCAGGAAAGTGCCAGTCGCCAGCACGATTGCAGATGAGTTCAGCGCGCGTCCATCGGCCATCCGGACGCCAGTGACCTGCCCGGCGTCCAGCAGCAGTTCCTGCGCTTCACCCTCAATGATCGTCAGACCATCCAGATCATCGATCAGCCTGTGAATGGCGGCCCGATAGCGAACACGGTCGGCTTGAACGCGCGGTCCCTGAACCGCAGCACCCTTGCTGCTGTTGAGCATGCGATAATGGATAGCAGCGGCATCTGCAGCGCGGGCCATGAGGCCGTCCAACGCATCGACTTCGCGCACGAGATGGCCTTTGCCCAGACCGCCAATGGCAGGGTTGCAGGACATGGCTCCGACAGTCGATCGGTCAAACGTCAGCAATGCTACAGTAGCGCCCTTGCGTGCAGCAGCAGCGGCCGCCTCACAGCCGGCATGGCCACCACCGACCACGATCACATCATAGGGTTTATGCATGCGTCGCCCTTATCAGAGTCGGGGCTATTTGGTCAAAAGCGTTCCACGTGGAACATTATTATTTCCCGATGCAGAAACCCGAAAAAAGGCGGTCGAGCATATCCTCCGTGCTTGCTTGACCAGTCAGCGTGTCAAGGACTGCGCGTCCAAGCCGACATTCTTCCGCGATTATGAGCAGGTCATGATGCGCGCGCGCCGCGCGGAGGTGATCGGCCAACCGGACCACCAGATCGCGTTGTCTGCGGTGGAGGGCATAGTCCCCCTCGCCTGGCAGCAGAGTGGCGGCACGCGCTGCGAGCGCCGCCAATAATGCCCCCATATTTTCGCCGGTCAGGGCCGATACCGGCAAGCCGGGCCGAGTACTATTCTGTCGGTCGCTCTGGGCAGCTATAAGGATAGCGTCGGGTCGAGGCATCGCATCCGCAGCCCCTAGCCAAAGAATGACATCCGCCGCCTCAAGCGCAGCCCGCGCCCGGTCGATACCGATAGCCTCAATATCATCACCGACATCGTCTCGCAGCCCGGCGGTGTCGGTGAAGAGATAGGCGACACCATCAATCGCGGCCGGCACCTCGATCCGGTCGCGCGTCGTTCCGGCAATGGCCGACACGATGGCGGCATCCCGGCCGACCAAAGCATTGAGCAGGGTCGATTTCCCTGCATTGGGCGGACCCGCCAGTACGACGCGAATACCATCCCGCAATCGTTCCGCTGACGGCGCAGCAAGGACGTTTCGAACATCGCCTTCCAACAGCGATAATTGCTCCGCGATATCGTCTTCGATGCTCGCGTCGGGGACGTCATCTTCGTCCGAGAAGTCCAGAGCCGCTTCCGCCATGGCGGACAGCGCGAGCAACCGTGCACGCCAATCGTCAATCCGTCGTGAGAAATGCCCTTCCGCCATGGACAAGGCCGCCCTGCGCTGACTTTGCGTTTCCGCCGCAAGCAGGTCCGACAATCCCTCCACCGCGTTCAAATCCATGCGCCCATGGTCGAATGCCCGGCGTGTGAATTCCCCGGGCTGAGCGCGCCGCAGTCCGGGAATGGCGCTCAGTACGGCTTCGACCGCGTCGATGACCGCCCGACCGCCGTGACAGTGAAACTCCGCCATGTCTTCGCCAGTGACAGTATGAGGTCCCGGCAGCCAAAGAAGGAGGGATCGGTCGAGCGGCATTCCGCCCGTCGGATCGCGCAGCAAGGCCAGGCTCGCCTGTCGGGGGGCGGGCATTCGATGCGCCAACATCTCCATCGCCGTCCCAGCTAGCGCACCGCTTACCCGAATGACGGCAATCCCTGCCGGCGGCGGGCCGCTGGAAAGAGCGAAAATCGTATCCCTCGACGGTCCGCGCACGGCTACTTTGTGTCATCCTTGCCGCCGCCCATACCGGCCAGCCCGACATTCATCATCTGCTGGAACATCCGCATGCTGGCGTCGCCCAATGGCGAAAAGCTTTTGAGCAACGTTTCCATTTGCTCGACACTGCCAATGCCATCAAAACTATCCAGCATCGTGCGGATATATTTGTCGTGTATCGGGCTCACATCCGGCAATCCGAGAAAGGCGCGGGCCTCCGCCGGGGTGCAATCCACGTCAACGGTAACCTTCATGTCCCTGCCCTTTCCGGCTGATATGCATGCACATCATCTGTCATGCGATAGTTAGACGCGCAAATGCTAATTTTTAGGGCGAATCGATGGTTGTGCCGCCCGACGGCAGGGCCAATATGCGTGCGGGACTCGTTGCGAAAGGATCAAGAAATGGGTGCATTCATTCCTGTCGACACGCTGGACAGCGACGCGCAATTTGACGCCTATGTCGCCAAGCCCGAGGGCGAGGCCAAGGCGGCAATCATCGTTATCCAGGAGATATTTGGTGTCAATGAAGGCATCCGGCGCAAATGCGATGGCTGGGCAAAAGCAGGCTATGTCGCCTATGCGCCCGACCTGTTCTGGCGCATCGATCCGCATATCGAACTTGATCCGGATGTCCCCGACGAGATGGACCAGGCTTTGGCGTTGATGCCGAAGTTCAATCAGGACCAGGGTATTCGCGACCTTGAAGCCACGATCAAGGCGGCGCGGGTCGCGGCCGGCGGCGGCAAGGTAGGGCTGGTAGGCTATTGCTTGGGAGGTCGTCTGGCGTTCATGGCCGCATGTCGGACCGACGGCGACGCCTTCGTCGGCTATTATGGCGTCGGCATCGATGGATTGCTGGGTGAACAACACGCGATCGGCAAACCGACCATGCTTCATGTCCCGACAGCAGATCATTTCGTCACGCCCGATGTGCAGAAAGCGATGCATGAGGGACTGAAGGACAATGTTCATGTGACGTTGCATGATTATGAGGGCCTGGATCATGGCTTTGCCACTGAAATGGGCCAGCGCCGGAATGATGCCGCAGCCGTTCTGGCCGATGGCCGCACCGCCGATTTTTTCGCGGAGCATCTGTCTTGACGCAGGCCTATCGCATGATCGTCCGGCAGCATGGCGGGCCGGATGTGATCGAGCGGGAGGACATGGACACTCCCGTTCTGGCCCATGGCCAGGTGCTGGTGGCGACCGAGGCCATTGGTCTCAATTATATCGACACCTATTTTCGCACTGGCCTTTATCCCGGCGATCTTCCCCTCACATTGGGCAATGAGGGCGCCGGGCGGGTAGCGGCGGTCGGTCCAGGGGTCACCGCCTTTTCCGTCGGCGATCGGGTGGCGAGCGGCACGGGCAAGGGCAGCTACACAACCCATTGGGTCGTGTCGCAGGACCAGCTGGTCGCCCTGCCCGATTCTATTGACAGCACGGATGCGGCGGCGATGATGCTGAAGGGCATGACCGCCTGCTACTTGGCCGAAGACGTGCTCCCACTGAAAGCCGGGCAGGTGGCATTGGTTCATGCCGCCGCGGGTGGCGTGGGATCGGTGCTGGTTCCCTGGCTGCGGGACAAGGGCGTCATCGTCATCGCCCACAGCGGCTCGGCGCAGAAAGCTGCGAAGGTCGATGCGGACCATAGTCTGCATGATCCCATGGAGACGCTCGCCGATCATATATGTGCGATCACCGACGGACATGGTGTCGATGTCGTTTATGATGGCGTGGGCAAGGCGAGCTGGAACGCGTCGATCGCCAGCCTCAAACGTCGCGGCATGATGGTCAGCTATGGCAATGCCTCAGGTGCTGTGCCGCCGGTCAATCTGCTCGATTTAAGCCGCGGTGGATCACTGTACGTAACGCGACCGACGTTGTTCGACTATGTGGCTACGCCCGAAGCGCTGACGCATACGGCCCAAAGACTGTTTGACCGCATGGCCCAAGGCATCATCAAGGCCGAAATTGGCCAACATTTTGCCCTGACCGAAGCCGCGCAGGCACATCGTACGCTCGAAGCAAGGCAGACAATTGGCTCTACCGTTTTAATCCCCTGAAGGAGCCCCGCGAATATCGCTTCAGCCCAGTCGGCGCTTTAGATATCGGCGCAGGCGCTTTGGCCACGGTGGCGTCATTGGGCGATCAGGTTCACGTCGCACCAGTGGCGTCATCTCAACATCGTCAATCTTCTTAAGTTCAGGCAACTTGGTACAAACGATAACGTCCTGAAGGCTCTCACCGATACCGCCTCCCATCCAGCACCCATAGCTGACCCGGGTTATGGTCATTCCCGCTTTCCACACCATATCTCTGATTAAATCGGCATCGAACGCGATGAAGGAGAGTGGATCGTCTGCGTTAGCAATGAAAACGTCCTGCGCATCCATCATTCTTTGGCGGTCGAGAGGAAACATCGACTGCCCTGATAACACCATGTGCCGTGAAAAGGCATTAAGCTCGAAACAGGTGAATAAGAAGCGGCCACCGGGTTTCATCATAGAAGACACAAAGTCTAACAACTTCTGGAAATCATCTTGGGTAACATGCGTAAAAACAGAAAACGCGTAGCCATCCGTGAAGTAACCTTGGTATTTCTTTCTTAGATCGTCATGGCTTGCACGATCTCGCTCATCAATGAAGCGATCATAATGATCGTTCATGCCCTCAATCAGTTCAAATGTCGTATTTGGTACTGTTGGAGCAATATTCTGTTCGCAAAATTCGATAACTGGGGGCATGATATCCATGCCCACAATTTTTGTGGGACGGACACCGGCTTTGTGCAGCGAAACCAATCCCCTGCCTATCCCGCAGCCAAAATCGAGGACTTTGGATGCACCATTAAGGCGCACATGACGGCGCAGCACATTAACACAGGCATCGCCGACCTTCTCGGGGTCTGATCCTCCAACCCAGTCGTTCATGGGGGAGGCGCGCATGAGATCATAAATTTGAGAAAGTTCGGTCACTTACAATCCCTAACTATTCTTCCGCTACATGATGATGTGAAGCGGTAAACATTCCCATGCCGCACAATCAAGTGCATGCGCCAAAAAGACCGCGAAAGTCCAAGTGTCACCATTTGCTTCTGCGGAGCGCTTTCAAAACAGGGTCAGCAGGCCCACTTGCTGATCGACAAACCCCTCATAGATCATCTTCAACGCCACATAGATGATGACGGCGAGGCCCAGATAGGCGATCCAGCGAAAACGCTCGATATAATGGGCGATGACATTGGCCGCGATGCCCATCAGGGCGACCGACAGGACCAAGCCGATCATGAGGATCCCGGGATGGTCGCGCGCCGCGCCGGCCACGGCCAGGACGTTGTCGAGGCTCATCGACACGTCGGCCACGGCGACGGCCCAGGCGGCTGCCGCAAAGCTCTTGGCGGGGCGCAGCCCGGACACGTCGTCATCGCTGGGATCGTCGGGCGTATCCGCCCCGCGCGCAGGATGCAGCTCGCGCCACATCTTCCAGCTGACCCAGAGCAGCAACAGACCGCCGGCCAGAATGAGGCCGACAATCTGCATCAGCTGGCTGACCACCAACGCAAAGGCGATGCGCAGCACCAGAGCGGCCAGGATGCCGATCAGTATCACCTTCTTACGCTGGGCGGCGGGAAGGCCAGCCGCCAGCGCGCCGACGACAATCGCATTGTCGCCCGCCAGCAGCACGTCGATCATCAACACCTGGACAAAGGCCGACAGCGCGGATGGCGACGTTATATTGCTGAAATCATGGATGATATGCTGCCAGATTTCGGCAGGTGAGCCGACCCCTTGAACAGCCGAAGCGGCGGTGGCGAATAGGTCGATCATAGCGGCCCTTGCGTCCCTGTCGTCGATAGGAAGAACGCCGGACCATCGCATGATCCGGCGCTCCGATACAATATGGGGCGCCCGAAGCGCCCCATGTCCTCAAAGGAGGAACCCCCCAGCGGGGTTACTGGTTCATCGTCGCGAAGAAATCCTCGTTGGTCTTGCTGTCCTTCATCTTGTCGAGCAGGAACTCCATTGCGTCGATCGTGCCCATCTGCATGAGGATGCGGCGCAGCACCCACATCTTGCTAAGCGTCGGCTTGTCGACCAGCAATTCTTCCTTGCGGGTGCCGGACTTGCCAACATCGAGCGCCGGGAAAATGCGCTTGTCCGCAACCTTGCGGTCCAGCACGATTTCCGAGTTGCCGGTGCCCTTAAACTCTTCGAAAATGACTTCGTCCATACGGCTGCCGGTGTCGATCAACGCGGTGGCGATGATGGAGAGCGAACCGCCTTCCTCGATATTGCGCGCCGCGCCGAAGAAACGCTTGGGACGCTGGAGCGCATTCGCATCGACGCCGCCGGTCAGCACCTTGCCCGACGAAGGGACGACCGTGTTGTAGGCGCGGCCAAGGCGGGTAATGGAGTCGAGCAGGATCACCACATCCTTCTTGTGCTCGACCAGACGCTTGGCCTTTTCGATCACCATTTCTGCGACCTGGACGTGGCGAGTGGCGGGCTCGTCGAAGGTGGAGGAGACAACCTCACCCTTCACGCTGCGCTGCATGTCGGTGACTTCCTCGGGCCGCTCGTCGATCAACAGCACGATCAGGAAGACTTCGGGATGATTGTCGGTGATCGCCTTGGCGATATTCTGCAGCATCACCGTCTTGCCGACGCGCGGCGGCGCGACGATCAGCGTGCGCTGGCCCTTGCCCTGCGGGGAAACGATGTCGATGACGCGCGCCGACTTGTCCTTGACGGTCGGGTCCAGCGTATCGAGCCGCAGCTTCTCGTCCGGATAGAGCGGCGTCAGATTGTCGAAATTGACGCGGTGGCGAACCACATCGGGGTCATCGAAATTGACCGTGGTAAGCTTAGTGAGGGCAAAATAGCGCTCGCCATCCTTGGGCGCGCGGATCTCACCTTCCACCGTGTCGCCAGTGCGCAGGCCGAATTTGCGGACCTGATTAGGCGAAACATAGATGTCATCGGGACCAGCGAGGAAATTGGCTTCCGGGCTGCGCAGGAAGCCGAAACCATCGGGCAGCACCTCGATCGTGCCTTCACCCATGATCTGTTCGCCATTTTCCGCCTCGGCCTTCAGAATCGCGAACATCAGGTCCTGTTTGCGCAACGTCGATGCGCCTTCTACGCCCAGTTCCTCCGCCATGGTGACGAGGTCGGCGGGGACGGTTTTCTTGAGGTCCTTGAGGTGCATGAGCGAGTCGGTCCGATGAGGTGAAGAAGGAAAAGGCCGGAAAGGAAGGATTTAGCCGGCGAGGACCGCCGGGACTCCGCGCTCCGGAAGGGCGTGGACAGGTTGTTTGCGTGTAGCGGGCCGTGCATCCTTCCGTCAAGCTGGGACAGGCATCCAAAATCCGCAAATCTGGGGCCCGTTCGCCAATGGCGCGGTCAGCGGTGCACATGGCGCGATTGTCGCCTGTCATGCTATAAGGGCGGCAGAAGACACGAAGAGGATGAGGATATGGGACGGCTCCCTGCCCTGCTGGCGATCATGCTGGCGTTCGGCAACGCGCCCCTGGCTGCGCAAACGCCGCCGCTCGATCCACAAGTACCTCCCGCGCTCGTGCGCACCGCCAGCCTGGACGATCGCGTCACCATCCCCATTTCCATCGACGGCAAGGGGCCATGGCCCTTCGTCATTGATACTGGATCGCAGCGCACGGTGATCGCGCGCGACCTGGCTCAACGCCTGGGGTTGCCGCCGCGCGCTGATGTCACGATCCTTAGCATGACCGGACGGTCCCAGGTCGCAACGGTCGCCCTGCCGCGCCTGACATTCGGTGCGGGCGTGATCGACGATATCGAAGCGCCTGTGCTGGAGGGGGAGCATCTGGGCGCGGCGGGCCTGTTGGGGCTGGATAGCCTGCACGACAGGCGCGTCGTCCTGAATTTCCGCAGCGGCACGATGGACATTGCCGACAGTGGCCGCCGACGGACATTTCCAACCGATCCCGACACGATCGTGGTGGAAGCGCGGCGCAAGCGCGGGCAGCTGATTCTATTGGATTCGCGGGTCAACGGGATGCGGGTCAACATCATGCTCGATACCGGCAGCCATTACAGCATCGGCAACCTGGCGCTACGCGACAAGCTGCTGCGCAAAAAGCGCGCGCCCGACCTGCTGACCGCGACACTCACCAGCGTCACGGGCGGCACGCTGATCGGGGAAGTCGGCCGCATAGGATCGGTGGCGCTGGGCCGCGTCAACCTGACCGAAGTGCCGGTGATCTTTGCCGACGCCAGCCCCTTTGCGGAACTGGGCATGCAGGACAAGCCCGCCTTGCTGCTGGGCATCAGCGCGCTGCGGGTGTTCGACCGGGTGGCAATCGATTTCGCGCGGGGGAAGGTCGACTTCCTGTTACCCGACGCCAGTGCGATCACGCCCACACGCTTGGCGGCGAACCAACCGGCGGATGGCTGAGCCGCGTTTCAGGGCTGCTGCGATGGCGGCCGGTTGGACGGCGGCTGTTGCGCCGGCTGGCGCGCGCGGTCGCGGCCCAGCACATTGTCGATCCACTGCTGGTCGAGCCGCGGCGGCTGCGGGCGATCCTGCGGGTCGATCTCCATATCCGGCTCATCCTCATAGCCCTGCGAAGGCGCGGGGGCTGGCGGCTCGATCGGATAGCCATTTTCATCGACCATCATGCCGCCGGCATAGGCGCCATTGTCGGGGCCCTCATAATAGGCCTCTTCATCCGGTTCGAGCTGCCATTCGGGCAAGGTAACTTCGGTGTCGAACTTTTCGACCGGTCGCTTGGCGACGGCGACCTTCATATAGTCCGCGAAGGCGCGGGCCGGGGCGCGGCCCCCCTGCAATCCGCCCACCGCACGCGCATCATCGCGGCCCATCCAGACGCCGGTGGTGATGCCGCTGGAAAAGCCCAGGAACCAGCCATCCTTGTTGCTGCTGGTGGTGCCAGTCTTGCCCGCGACTGGCCGGCCGATCTGTGCGGCGCGGCCCGTACCGGTGCTGACCGCGGTTTGCATCAGGTCGGTCATGCCCGCCGCCACCCAGGGCGCGACCAGCACGCGGCTGGTGTCATCCTGATGTTCGTAGAGCAGTCGCCCGTCCGCCGTCGTCACCTTGGTGATGCCATAGGGCGTGACCGCGATCCCCTTGCGCGCGATCGAGGCAAAGGCGCGCGTCATGTCGATCAGGCGCACGTCGGACGTGCCCAGCACCATGGAAGGATGGGTGTTAATCGGCGTCGATATGCCAAAGCGGCGGGCCATGTCGGCGACGGTGGAAAAGCCCACTTCCACGCCCAGCTTGGCCGCGACCGTGTTGATGGAATAGGCAAAGGCGGTCCGGATATCGATCGCGCCGGCGAAGCGGCCATTGCTGTTGCGGGGGCTCCACCCGTTGATCGTTACCGGCTCGTCGGTGATGCCGGTGTCGGGCGTATAGCCCGCCTCGAGCGCTGCCATATAGACGAAGATCTTCCACGCGGAACCGGGCTGACGGGTGGCGGTGACGGCCCGGTTATAGTTGGACGACACATAATCAAGGCCGCCGACCATCGCACGCACGGCGCCGTCGCGATCCAGGCTGACCATGGCGCCTTGCGCGCCCTTGGGCGCGTTGGCCTGCACCGCTGCGGTCGCAGCCCTCTGCATGCCAAGGTCGATCGTGGTATAGACCTCCAGCGGCTCATTGGGTTCGTCGATCAGCAGGTCGAGCTGCGGCAACGCCCAGTCGGTGAAATAGCGCACGCTGTTCTGCGGCGGTTCGGGCGCCATCTTGACGTCGTCCAGGTCTACACTGGCGCGCTCCGATGCTGAAATCTTGCCATTATCCTGCATCAGGTCGAGCACGACGCCCGCGCGGCCGATCGCCGCCTCGGCGTCGGCGGTGGGGGAATAGCTGGAAGGCGCCTTGACAAGTCCGGCGATGATCGCGGCCTCTGGCAAGTCGATCGTCGTTGCGGGATGGCCAAAGAATTTGCGGCTGGCGGCGTCGATGCCATAGGCGCCGCCGCCAAAATACACCTTGTTGAGATAGAGTTCGAGGATCTGCCGCTTGGAAAATTTGCGTTCCATCGCCAACGCCAGCACCATTTCGCGGATCTTCCGCCCGAAACTATAGCTGTTGTTGAGGAAGATATTGCGCGTCACCTGCTGCGTAATGGTCGATGCGCCCTGCAGGCGGCGGCCGGACCCGCGCCGTTCCACCGCGACCCAGGCGGCGCGCGCCATGCCCACCGGGTCGATGCCGGGATGCATGTAGAAACGCTTGTCTTCGGTCGAAACCATCGCGTCAACCATGACCGCCGGGATCTGATCATAGGTCATCCAGCGGCCGAAACTGGGACCAAGCGAAACGATCACGCTGCCATCGGCGGCATGGACGCGGATCATCTGGCCATTGGGCGAGGATTTGAGACTTTCATAGTCGGGCAACGACTGAAGCGCGATCACGACAGCGATCACCAGCGCCAACATGGCCGCGACCGCTGCCGCCAGGCCGATCTTCAGCCCGCGCATCAGCCATTTCCTGACGCCGCGGGGCGTGCCCTTGCTCTTGCCTGATCCTGCCATCTGTGCCGCCCCGGATACGCGCTAAACCTGGTCCGGGCCAGCGCAAATCATGCGTCCGGCATTCGAAATGGACCGCTTCGCCCCTTCCATGGCGATACGCGCTTTACCAGCGATGAACGATCATGGATGCTGTTCGCGCGGCTTGAAGTCGAGACTGGCGCTGTTCATGCAGTAACGCAGGCCATTGACGCCGGGGCCATCGGGAAAGACATGGCCCAGATGCCCGTCACATTTGGCGCAGCGCACTTCGGTGCGGATCATGCCGTGACTGGTGTCGCGAATTTCCTCGACCGCGTCGATGTCGACGGGCGCTGTGAAGCTGGGCCAGCCCGATCCGCTATCATATTTTTCCTCGCCATCGAACAGTTCCGCGCCGCAGCCGGCGCAATAGTAGACGCCATCGATCTTGTTGGCGTTGAGCTTGCCGGTGAAGGCCCGCTCCGTGCCCCCTTCGCGCAGCACATGAAATTGTTCGGGGGTCAGGCGCTGGCGCCATTCGGCGTCGGTGAGGCTGATCTTTTCCATGGCGGCAATATGGCCATGGGGCGAAGGCGGATCAAGCCCGCTCCCGCGCTGCCTGCCGCGCTATGGCCAGCAACTCATGCCGCACCATCAGGTCGCCCAGGCCCCTGCCCCCGCGGCTCGATCGCTCGGCCGCCAATAATCGCTGGATCACGCGCGCGATACCGGGCGCGTCCCAAAGTCGCACCTGCCGCGTCACCAGCCCCTTTTCCTTCCAGAACACCGCGCGGCCGGCCTGATCGACCGCCGCCTCCAGCCGCCCGCTGGCGTCGAAGGCGTCACGGATCGTCGCCAGCAGCATCGCGCGGGTGAGCAACGGGCGGATCACAGCCGCCATTGCGGCGCCCGCCTGCGCCAATGCCGTCAATTCGCGATGCATCGCCCGAAGGTCGCCGCCCAGCACGGCGTTGACCAGGGGACCGACTTCCGTTTCAGGATTATCCGCCGACAGCGCATCCAGCGCTTCCGCCGTGGCTTCGGCCGGCCGGTCGGGCGCCGCGTCGAGATAGAGAATCAGCTTTTCGATCTCGCCCGCCATCAGCGCCCGGTCCCCACCCGACAGGTCGACGATCCGCCGGGCCAGGTCAGACGACAGGCGCAGCCCGCCGTCCCGCGCGATACCGATGGCGATCTGCTCCGCCTCCCGCCCGTCGGGTTGATAGGAGATGCAGGCCAATATGCCTTTATGATCGAGCGCCAGCTTGGCCAGCTTCGACGTCGGCTTGAGCGCGCCGGCGACCGCGATCACCGGGTTGCCCGCCGCTTCGGCGTCCAGCAAGGCGTTGAGGGCGGGCAGGCAATCATCGCCAATGCCGTTGACGCGAATCCAACGCTTGTCGCCGAACATGGAAAAGGCCGCCGCTTCGTCGGACAGGCGCGCCGGATCCTCGCGCAGGGTCGGCGCGTCGAGGTCGATCCGCTCCGCCTGCGGCCCCATGGCGCGTTCAAGACGCTTCGCCAGCGCCTGGCTGCCCGCCTCATCGGGGCCGTAGAGCAGGAAGAACCGGGTGTTCGCGGCCGCACCCTGACCGGGGGCGTCCAGCGCCTTTTCCATCTGGCCGCGATTGGCCTTCAAGGATTGGCGGCCTTGCGCGAATAGAGAGCAAGGCGGGTGATAATCTGATCAGCGACCGTCTGCGACAGCCGTTCCAGCGCGGTATCTTCGGCGGCAATCGTGGCATATTCGCTGGAGGTGACGTCGATGCCCGCGTCCGACCCGGCGGTGTCGTCCAATATCTGCGCGCCTGTGCTTTCATCCACCAGCTGATAGCGCGCGCGCAGCGTCCGCCGCTCGCGCGTGATCGCCGCGTCGGCGCGCAGGCCAAGGCCCGCAATATTATCGTCCAGCTTGACGACCAGTCGGTAGCGCGGGCCGCTGCCGCTCTGCATCGCGGCCAGCCGATCGTTGAGGGCATTGCGGACCAGCCAGCCCGCCTTGCCCTCGATCGGGGCGACCTCGACATTGCCCAGCGCCCGCGCGACCGGCCCAGCGCCGCCCCCACCATAGACCGGCCGCAGCCCGCAGGCGGTAAGGGACGCAAGGCCGATAAGGGGGACGATGACGGGAAGGATGCGCTTCATGATCCGGACCCTTAAACCTTCCGTCGTTCCCGCGAAAGCGGGAACGACGGGGTTCGATTCAGATGACCAGATTGACCAGCCGATCGGCCACCACGATCACCTTCTTGGGGCTGGCACCGTCCAGGATACGGGCGACATTCGGGGCAGCGAGCGCCAGCCTTTCCAGTTCGTCCCTGGGCGTTCCCTTGGCCACGGTGATGGTGTCGCGCAGCTTGCCCATGACCTGGCAGGCGATGGTGACTTCATCATCGACCAGCAGCGCGGGATCGACCGCCGGCCATGAAGCCTCGGCGATCAGGCCGGAACAGCCATTGTCCTGCCCCATCTGCGCCCAGCCTTCCTCGGCCAGATGCGGCGTCATCGGCGCAACCAGCAGCGCCAGCGTACGAATGGCGGTGGTGCGGCTGGCCGATGGCCTGGCCTTTTCGACCGCGTTCACCAGTTCGTAGATCTTGGCGACCGCCTTATTGAAGCCCAGCGATTCAATATCCTTCGCCACGCCGTCGATCGTCTGGTGCAGCTTGCGGTCCAGCGCCTTGTCCTGGCCTTCCGCCGCCGCATCGGCCTCAGCGAACAGCCGCCAGACACGGTTGACGAAACGCCAGCTTCCCTCGATGCCGCTGTCGGTCCAGGGCAGATCGCGCTCGGGCGGGCTGTCGGACAGCATGAACCAGCGCACCGCGTCCGCACCATATTGTTCGATGATGTCATCGGGATCGACGACATTTTTCTTGGACTTGGACATTTTTTCGACGCGGCCAACGGTAACGGGCGCGCCGCTTTCGATATGCGTATAGTCGTCCCCGGACTTCTTCACCTCGACGGGCGACAGCCAGCTGCCATCGCCGGCCTTGTATGTTTCATGCGTCACCATGCCTTGGGTGAACAGGCCGGTGAACGGCTCGGCAAAGCCCAGCTGCCCCATATGCTGGAGCGCGCGCGTCCAGAAGCGGGCGTAGAGAAGATGCAGGATCGCATGTTCGACGCCGCCAATATATTGGCCGACCGGCAGCCATTGCTCGACCGTGGCGCGATCGAACGGCCTGTCCCTGGGCTGGCTGGCGAAGCGGATGAAATACCAGCTGGAATCGGCGAAGGTGTCGAGCGTGTCCGTCTCACGCCGGGCGGGCTTGCCGCAGGCCGGGCAATCGACATGCTTCCAGGTCGGATGCCGGTCGAGCGGGTTGCCGGGAATGTCGAAGCTGACATCCTCTGGCAGCACGACCGGCAGCTGATCCTTGGGTACCGGGACCACGCCGCAGCCGTCGCAATGGATCACGGGGATCGGCGTGCCCCAGTAACGCTGACGCGACACGCCCCAGTCGCGCAGGCGGAACACGGTCTTGCCCTCGCCCCAGCCTTCGCTCTCGGCGCGGGCGATGACGGCGGCCTTGGCCTCTTCCACCGCCATTCCATCAAGGAAGCGGGAGTTCACCAGACGGCCGGGGCCGGTATAGGCCTCGTCATGAATGGGCTTGTCGGCCTCACCCTCGGCGGCGACCACGCGCTCCACGGGAAGCATATATTTGCGAGCGAAGTCGAGGTCGCGCTGGTCATGGCCTGGCACGCCCATGACCGCGCCGGTGCCATAGTCCATCAGCACGAAATTGGCGATGAAGACGGGCAGCTGCCAGTCCGGGTCGAACGGATGAACCATCGACAGGCCGGTGTCGAAACCCAGCTTTTCGGCCGTCTCCAGCTCGGCCGCGGTGGTGCCGCCTTCCTTGCATTTCTCGATGAAGGCGGCGGCGTCCGCATTGTTGGCGGCGATCGCCTGCGCCACGGGATGATCCGCGGCGATCGCGACGAAACTGGCGCCGAAGATGGTGTCGGGCCGGGTCGAATAGACCGCGATCCCCGCGCCCGCGTCCAGACCCTCCAGCGCTTCGCGTTCCGGGAAGGGTGCGAAGTCGAACCGGAATTGGAGCCCAACCGACTTGCCGATCCAGTTTTCCTGCATGGTCCGCACCTTTTCGGGCCATTGGTCGAGGCTCTTCAGCCCGTCCAGCAGGTCGTCGGCGAACTGGGTGATCTTGAGGAACCACTGGTTGAGCTTGCGCTTTTCGACCGGCGCACCCGATCGCCAGCCCTTGCCGTCGATCACCTGTTCGTTCGCCAGCACGGTCATGTCGACCGGGTCCCAGTTGACCGACGATTCCTTGCGATAGACGAGGCCAGCCTCCAGCATGTCCAGGAACAGCGCCTGTTCATGGCCATAATAGTCCGGTTCGCAGGTGGCGAGTTCGCGGCTCCAGTCGATCGCGAAGCCCAGCTTTTTCAGCTGCGCGCGCATGTTGGCGATGTTGGAACGGGTCCAGTCGCCCGGATGCACCTTCTTTTCCATCGCGGCGTTTTCGGCCGGCATGCCAAAGGCGTCCCAGCCCATCGGATGCAGCACTTCATGCCCGGTCATCCGCCGGAACCGCGCCAGCACATCGCCCATCGAATAGTTGCGCACATGGCCGATATGGATGCGCCCCGATGGATAGGGAAACATCTCCAGCACATAGGATCGCGGCTTGGGCGAAGCATCGTTCGCGCGAAAGCTCTGCTTTTCGTCCCACACCGCCTGCCAGCGGGCGTCGGCCTCCAGCGGGTTGAAGCGCCTTTGCATCTCTAATCCTTACACATACGCGCGGGGCTGGGCCTGCGATGAAGCCCAGCCCCGGATGCTGAAAAACGGGCCGCGCCGCGCGGCCCCTGGAAATTGGGGTAGGGTCAGCCGATCGCCATGCGGCGCAGGTCGCGCGCCTTGGTGAGGATGATCTCCTCCAGCTTCTGCACCGTGGCGGCCTTGACCGGGGCATCGACCCAGGCGCCATTCTGGCTGACCTGGCGGCTGGCAGCGACGCGCACCGCATCGGCGCGCAGATCCTGATCCAAGATCGACACGGTCAGCTTCATTCGCTCGCCGGGCGTATTGGGATCGATATACCAGTCGGTGACGACCACGCCGCCGTTCGAGTCGGTTTGCGCCAGCGGCATGAAGGACAAGGTGTCGAGCGTCGCGCGCCACAGATAGGCGTTGACGCCGATCGTCGTCACGCGAGAGGCGGCGAGATCCGCCTTGGGCCGGTCCTTGGAACCACCGCCGCACGCCGCGAGCGGCAGAAGCGCAGCCAGCAGCAGACCGGCGGAAACAGGGGCGGGAAGGCGACGGGCCATCAGGCATGTCCTAGCTTGAAAAGACGAAAATCAGCCCGCTTCTATAGTGTCCGCGCGCCATTGGGCAAGGGGCGCTGGATCAGTCCGTCGCGCGCGGGCGTTGACCGCGAAATTATTGCGCCGCCGGCACCTTCGACAAACATGTGGGTTTGGAGCAACAGCTTCGATAAAAAGCCGCCGGGCCTCTAGCCAGTGGCGGCTTTGTCGGTGTAATGCGTTAACAAATACAAGTTGGCGGGGACGAGATTCGGGTCATGCGCATGAACAGGGGATATTTAGCGGTAGCAGGATCGGCAATTGCCGTTGCCGGCTTCCTGCTGTCTCCCGCCATTGGCGCGGCGACGGATCTGGCGCCGCTGCGCCCCGATGCGCCGGTATCGCTGGGTGCGCTCGGCAGCATTTCCTCCTTCACCCCCACCACCAAGGATCCTCAGCTTGCTGCGGCTTACGCCAAGATCGCAGCATCCGCCAGCCGGCAGGGTTTCCGCTTCACGCCCACCAGCGGATCGCTGAGCGGCCAGCGTGAAATCACCATCATGGTCCGCGCAAGCGATCGCGGTGGCTCGGACAAGACCGAGACGCCCGTCGATATCAAGCCCATGGCCTTCAGCCTGAACGGCGCGCATAACTGGCGCAAATTCGCCCTGCCCGAATCGGTGGGCCGCAAGGCGCTTGACCCGGTGCCGGTCGAAACGATGGTTGATGCCAAGAATTTCTCCCTCGATGATGGCAAGAAGGACCGTTTCAGCACCAAGGTACTGATCGAAAGCCGTCGCGAACCGAGCGCCGCGCGCAACCCGGCGGCTGAGAAGGATTATTCGCTGGACCTCGCCAGCTCCTATTCGCTGACCCGTAACCTTAACGTAACGGCGGGCGTGCGCTACAACAATAATGTCGTGGGTCGTTTGACCCCCATGACCGACGACCGGCAGGACAGTCAGGCCGTCTATCTGGGCACCAGCTTCAAATTCTGACGGCTTGGCCGTGGATCGATTCGCGCCGGTGATCAATGCGCGGCACGGGTTTCCGCAACGCGGTATTGCGTGAATCTGAACCACGAACGGCCCCCAACCTGGTTGATCCCATCCATGGCTTGGCTATCAACGTAGTGATGCCCCCCCGCCTTCACCCTTGCCGATGATTCGCCGGCACTTCGGCACGTTTCGCGGACTGGTGCGGCTTGCCCTCTCCTATCCACAGATGTTTCTGGGCCTGTCCACGGGCAGGTCGTTCGATCCCGCCTGCGTGCGCCGACTGGTCTTCGTCTGCCAGGGCAATATCTGCCGCAGCGCCTTTGCCGAGGCGGTAGCGCGTCGTGCCGGCCTGCGCGCGGTATCCGTGGGCCTTTCCACCACGCCCGGTCGCCCCGCTCATCCGCCCGCAATCGCGGCCGCGCACGCGCTTGGCCACGACCTCCACGCCCATCGCGCCACCGATCTTGCAGATTATCAGCCGCAGCCGGGCGACCTGCTGCTGGTGATGGAAGTGCGGCAACTGGCCCGGTTGGCCGCAGATCCGCGCCTGCGCGACGTGCCGCGCACATTGCTGGGCCGATGGACCCGACCGATGACGCCGCATCTGCACGACCCTTATGGGCTGGACGAGGAATATATGGTGCAGTGCCTGACCCGCATCGAAAGGGCGGTCGCCCGGATCGCTGTCAGCCTTCCCGGCGCACGGCTTTCCTGACGATCTGCGCCATGTCGCGCAGCCACGGCCGGAAGTCGTGCCAGGACCACACATAATAACGCGATCGCGGATCGAGAAATCCCATCAGATAGCCCGCCAGCTCCGCCAGCGGCCGCCGACGGAAATAGGGATCGTCGATCGTGCGCGGCCGCAGCAGAATGCGCCCCAGCCGCTTGGTTTCGGGCACCATGTACCGCGCGCGCAGATCGTCGCGGGGCGCCCGAGCCGGATCGGTCTGCCCCAGGACGACACGGCGATAGGCCTCCCACGCGAAATGCGCGCTGCAATGCCAGGCAAGCGGTTGGCTGCCCCAGAAGCGGCCATTGACCTCCATCAGCCAATATCGATCATTGTCAGGATCATGACGATATTCGACCATTGCCTGACCCTCCCACCCAATGGCCCGCAGCAATTTTTCCGACAGCGCCATTTGCGCGTCATGGCGGTCCATCGGTTCTGCCCGGCAAAGCGTCGATACGCCACCTTCGGGCGGCCATTCATGCAACCGCCGATGCTGAAAGCGCAGCGTGGCGCGGCCGCCCTGCATGTAGAGCATCTGCCCCAGGCCATGACCGGCGCAATATTGCTGGATCAGGGGCCAGCGGCCGATCGGCGCAAACCGGTCCAGCAAGGCGCGGAGGTCTTCGGGACCATGTAGATAATCCGTCTTGCGCCACTCCAGGCCCGCGGCCTCCAGCACGGGCAAGATCGCCTGCGGGTTCGCCCATTTGGCGACGAGGGGATAGCGCATGTCCGCAAGGCGCGCGGCGAAATCCTCACCAGGCACGGGTTGCCATGTCTGCGGCGTAAGCAGGCCCGCCCCCGCTGCGGCCTCCAGCGTCTGCCGCTTGTCCAGCACGCGCGCCAGGCGATCGAGCCGAGGCGCGAGAATATGACAATCGCCGATCATCGGCGGCATCGTCGCCAATTCCATCAGGTCGGATTCAGCGATCGCCAACACGGCGCGCGCGCTTGTCCGCGCGATAAGATCGGGCAGCCAGGATGCGATCAACCCGTCCGGGCGCCGGGTCCAGCCCCGGCAATGACGCGAGGCGACAGCGATGGCGGACGCATCACGCGCGACGCCATGCACAGGAACATCGTGCTCCCCCAACTCTCGCGTGATCGTCAGGGCGATGGCATTTTCCATGCCAAGGAGGAGAACGCCGGGCAGCGCGCTCACGCAGGGATAAGCCGATGCTCGTAGCGCCACGTGGCCAGTGCCTGCGCCGCCATGCGCATTCCGGTGCGCCACCGGCTGGGCGGCACGCGATCCAGGGGACGTTCAGGCGCGTCGGCCAGCGCCGGTGAAAGATCGCGGAAGCCCATGCCGCGCACCCCCGGCAACCCAGCGGCTTCGCGGCACAGCTGTTCGAACCGGCGGATCACGGCCCCGTTCGGCCGCGCGCGATCGCGCGACAGCATTTCGAAACTATGGGTCACCACGACAAAGGCGTCATGACCGTTGCGAACGGCGTGACGCAGGCCGGCGCGCATCTCGTCCGCCGACATGGCGCAAATCTGCGCCGGTCGAAATCCGCCGGGACGGTCGATAATGCCTGACACGGGCAATTCGGCCACGCCATGGATACGCTTTGCGCCAATCTGTCCATGATCTGCCGAAATGCGGCAGTCGCCGCCCAGATAGGCCGGGTTGACGCTGCTGTCCCAGTCGATGCCGACAGCCGCCAGTGCGCGCAGCGTATCGTCATTGGCCCCGAAATTGCCGGCGCGAAAGGCCGTGATCGGCGGCGCGCCGGCTTGCTCCAGATAGTCTTTGGCCAAACCGAGCAGCGTTACCTGATCGCCTAGCGAGAAATCGCCGATATTGCGCCCCTGACGCCCTTCGACAGGCGAGTCCCTGGCCCAGGCGAGCCATTCGGTGTGGATATGCAGTTGCACCTCATGCCCGCGACCGACGATCTCGCCGACGATCGGCGTAAGGAAGGCCGCGCCATGAACCAGCGCAGGCAGCGGGTCGAGGAAGAACACGCCTGTCAGCTTATGGCGATCCAGCACATCCATCTGCCAGCCAATGCCACAGGCCCGGCCACCTGTTTCGGCATGGATCGATCGTCGCAGATTTTCGTCGAGGCTCAGCCCGCGTTGCTGCAACAGGGCGGACAGCTCGGTATCGACGGTGATGAGCAACGCGGTCATGCGGTGATCCGGCCAGAGTGTCCTGCTCCTGTAAGCGCAATGCGTTAAGGAGCCGTATTATGTCCGGGATATGTCGGCATGCGCGCCGCTGCGCAATATGGAGGCCCGATTTTGTCAATCGAGCAGTGCGAACTCGCCATAGCTGCCTTGGAAGAAGAGCAGGGGCCGCTCGGGCCGCTCCACCTCCAGCGCGACTACGCGCCCCAGCACGATGTGGTGATCGCCCGCTTCATGCACCGCATCGAGCGTGCAATCGATCCAGGCGACGACATCGTCCAGGATCGGAGAGCCGTGGGCCGATACGCGATGGGCGATGCCGGCAAATTTATCGACTCCGGGCGCGGCGATCTGACGGCATACCGGCAGCTGATCGCTGGCGAGGATATTGACGCAAAAGCGGCCGACCTTTTCAATGCGGGGCCAGCTGCTCGACGTCTTGGCCGGAAAAAAGGCGACCAAGGGCGGATCGAGCGAGACGGAGGTGAAGGAACCGACCACCATGCCCACCGGCGCGCCATCCGCTTCGACGGCGGTCACGACGCACACACCGGTCGGGTAATGGCCGAGCACGCGACGAAAGGTCGCGCTGTCAAAACCGGTCATGCCCATGGCGTCACGCTCCCCATTGCTATTGTCGCGCCTTCCCTGTCGCGTCGAGACGCTCTGGCGCAAGCGAAAAGCGACAGAGAGCCGGTCAGAGCGCCACGCCGCCCGCCGCCAGCACCGCCAAAGTCAGCAATTCCGACGCGTTGGAGGACATAGTCGCGATCTGGACGGATTTTTCCATCCCCACCAGCAGCGGGCCGATCATCGAGGTGCCACCCAGTTCACGCAGCAGCTTGGCCGAGATGTTGGCGGAATGCAGGCCCGGCATGACCAAGACATTGGCGGGACCCGACAACCGGCTGAAGGGATAATTTTTCATCACCGCCGGATTGAGCGCCGCGTCAGGCGTCATTTCGCCCTCATATTCGAAATCGACCGCTCGTTCGTCCAGCAGCTTCACCGCGCCGCGAATATTGTCGAGGAAGCTGCCGGGCGGGTTTCCGAAATTGGCGTAGGACAGGAAAGCGACGCGCGGATCATGGCCCATGCGGCGCGCAACCGCGACTGTGCCCATGGCGATGTCGGCCAGTTCCGCCGCGCTCGGTCGCTCGTTCACCGTCGTGTCGGCCAGAAACACCGTCTTGTCCTTCGCCACCATGACATGGATGCCAAAGGGCGTGCGGCCGGCCGCCGGGTCCATGACCCGCTTTACCTCCCGCAGGGTCTGGGCATAGGGCCGGGTCATGCCGGTCAGCATCGCGTCGGCAACGCCCATCTTCACCAGCAAGGTGCCGAAGATATTGCGATCGCGGTTCACCATCCGCTCGCAGTCGCGGCGCAGATAGCCCCGGCGCTGAAGCCGCGCATAGAGCATGTCGACCATATCGGGCACCAATGGCGAATTGACGCTGTTATGCAGTTCAAAGCTCTCGGGATCGCGCACGCCCAGCGCGCGCAACTTGTCCACCACGTCGCCGCGCCCGACCAGGACGGGGACGCCATAGCCCAGTTCGCGAAACTGGATCGCGGCGCGCAGCACCACCTCCTCCTCCGCTTCGGCAAAGACCACGCGTTTGGGATTGGCCTTGGCGATTTCATAGGCGCTGTTCAGCACCGATGTCGTGGGATTGAGCCGCGCCTTTAGGGACTGGCGATAGGCGCCTAGATCCTCGATCGGTCGCTGCGCCATGCCGGTTTCCATCGCCGCTTGAGCGACAGCGGCCGGCACCACTTCCATCAGACGCGGATCGAAGGGGGCAGGAATGATATAATCGGGCCCGAAACTGTGCGACCGGCCATAGGCCTTGGCCACTTCCTCAGGCACGCGTTCGCGCGCCAGTTCAGCGATCGCCTTGGCCGCCGCCAGCTTCATCGCCTCATTGATGCCGGTAGCCCGCACGTCCAGCGCCCCGCGAAAGATGAAGGGGAAACCCAGGACATTGTTGACCTGATTGGGGAAATCGGACCGCCCGGTCGCGACAATCGCATCCGGCCGCACCGCCTTGGCATCGGGAGGCAGGATTTCGGGGTCGGGATTGGCCATGGCGAAGATGATCGGCTTGTCCGCCATGGACGCTACCATTTCCGGACTCATCGCGCCGGCAACCGAAAGGCCCAGGAACACATCCGCGCCCTTCACGGCTTCGGCCAGCGTGCGTGCGTCGGTCCTGACCGCATGGGCCGATTTCCACTGGTTCATGCCTTCGCTGCGGCCCTGGTAGATCACGCCCTTGCTGTCGCACATGATGACATTGTCGTGCGGCACGCCCAGCGCCTTTATGAGTTCGGTGCAGCTGATCGATGCGGCCCCGGCTCCATTCACCACCACCTTCATGGTCTTCATGTCGCGGCCCGTTAGGAGTGCGGCATTGAGTACGCCCGCAGCGGCGATGATCGCGGTGCCATGCTGGTCGTCGTGGAAGACGGGAATATTCATCCGCTCCTTCAGCGTCGTTTCTATAACGAAGCATTCGGGCGCCTTGATATCCTCCAGGTTGATGCCGCCAAAGCTCGGCTCCATCAGCTCGACCGCATCGATGAAGCGGTCGACATCCTCGGTCTTCAGTTCGATGTCGATCGAATCGACATCGGCAAAGCGCTTGAACAGCACCGCCTTGCCTTCCATCACCGGCTTGGAGGCGAGCGCCCCCAGATTGCCAAGGCCAAGAATTGCGGTGCCATTGGAGATGACTGCAACCAAATTGCCCTTGGCGGTATAATCGTAGGCGGTTGCGGGGTCGGCCGCGATGGCGCGGACCGGAACGGCGACACCGGGGGAATAAGCAAGGGACAGGTCGCGTTGCGTCGCCATTGGCTTGGACGCGATGATCTCGATCTTTCCAGGCCGCCCGGTTGCGTGGAAGAACAGCGCCTCGCGTTCGGAAAATTCCACATTGGATCGGTCGGACATCATGGGCTCCCAACTATTGGAACTTTTGGAAAGATGAACAGGCCCTAGCGGTGCGCCTATCTTGTGGGCAAGTGCGAGATACGCAATTTTCCCGCACCTTTCGCGACGCTCTGGTTTCAGGCCGGCGTTCGGGCTATCGGCTGCGCCATGGCGAAATCCAGCGACACGACCGCCCAGCCCACGCCGATGATGGCCCAATATCTGGCGCTCAAGGCGCAGGCGCAGGACTGCCTGCTCTTCTACCGGATGGGCGACTTCTTCGAACTTTTCTTTGACGACGCAAAACTGGCCGCCGCGACGCTGGACATAGCGCTCACCAGCCGCGGCGATCATGAAGGCGCACCGATCCCGATGTGTGGTGTTCCGGTGCACAGTGCCGAATCCTATCTCGCGCGGTTGATCAAGGGCGGCCACCGTGTCGCCATCGCCGAACAGACCGAAACCCCTGCGCAGGCCAAGGCGCGCGGGAGCAAGGCGCTGGTGACGCGCGACATCGTTCGCTACGTCACCGCCGGCACGCTGACCGAAGAAACGCTGCTCGACGCGCGGCACGACAATATGCTGGTGGCGCTGGCGCAGGTGGGGGGCGAGACGTCGGGCGAGGTCGGCATCGCTGCCGCCGATATATCGACTGGCCGGTTTGAGACATTGACCTGCCCCATCGTCGACCTGCCCGCCGAATTGGCCCGGTTGCGGCCGAGCGAAACCGTGCTGGCGGACGGCGCAACGATGGATGTTCCGGGCGCCACAGCCTTTGACCGCGCAGCCTTTTCCAGCAGCCGGGCGCAAGCTGCGCTCAAGCGGCTGTTCGGCGTGGCAACGCTTGATGGCTTTGGCCAATTCGACCGCGCCGAACTTGCCGCCATGGGCGGGCTGGTCGCCTATCTCGATCATGCCGGCAAGGGCACACTGCCTTTCCTTGCGCCCCCGATGCGCAAGGCGAGCGGCGCACATGTCGCGATTGACGCGGCCACGCGGGAAAGCCTGGAGATCGTCGCCACCACCGCCGGCACGCGCGCAGGCAGCCTGCTCGCCGCCGTCGACCGGACAGTCACGGGCGCGGGCGCGCGACTGCTGGCGCAGGATATTTCCGCGCCGCTGATGGACCTGTCCGCCATCGAAGCGCGGCTGGGCCTGATGCAGATGTTCCATGATGATGCGGGCCTTCGCGATCAAGTGCGCGGCGCCCTGCGCGCCCTGCCCGACATTGGCCGCGCGCTGGGGCGCGTCGCGGTCGGCCGGGGCAGCCCCCGCGACCTGGGCCAGTTGCGCGATGGCCTTGGCGAAGCCCGGATGCTGCGCGAACGGCTGGGCCGTCTGCCCGACCAGCCGCCGCTGCTGCAACAATTGCTCCCTGCGCTCGACGGCCATGGGCAGATGGTGGACGCCTTAGCGCGCGCGCTCATCCCTGCGCCACCAACCGAAACCGCCAATGGCGGCTATATCGCCGATGGCTATGACGCGGCGCTGGACGAACTGCGCCGCATGGCCGGGGACGGCCGCCGCGCCATCGCCGCGCTGGAGGCGAAATATCGCGAGCAAACCGGCATCGGCGCGCTCAAGATCCGGCACAATGGCGTGCTCGGCTATCATGTGGAGGTCCCCGCCCGCGCCGCCGACGCGCTGATGGCGCCCGACAGCGGCTTTACCCATCGCCAGACGCTGGCCGGCGTGGTGCGTTTCAATTCGGTGGACCTGCATGAAGAAGCCGGGCGCGTCGCCCAGGCCGGCGCGCATGCGCTGGTCGCCGAAGCCGCGCATCTAGAGGACCTCACCAACGCCGTACTCGATCGCAAGGCCGATATTGCCCGCGCGGCCGATGCGCTCGCTCGGCTCGACGTCGCCGCTGCGCTGGCCGAGCGCGCGGCAGAGGGGGGATGGCAGCGGCCCCATTTCGTCGCTGCCGATGGAGTCGGTGGTCATGGGGGGCAATGTCTCGACATCGTCGGCGGGCGCCACCCGGTCGTGGAGGATGCGCTGCGTAAGGAAGGCCAGCCCTTCGTCGCCAATGATTGCCGGCTTGGCGAAAGCGATAGGCTGTGGCTGGTCACAGGCCCCAATATGGGGGGCAAATCGACCTTCCTGCGGCAAAATGCGCTGATCGTGATATTGGCGCAGGCGGGTGGCTATGTCCCCGCCCAGTCGGCGACGATGACATTGGTCGACCGCTTGTTCAGCCGTGTTGGCGCATCGGACAATCTCGCCAAGGGCCGGTCCACCTTCATGGTCGAAATGGTGGAGACCGCCGCGATCCTGGCGCAGGCATCCGAGCGGAGTTTCGTCATTCTGGATGAAGTCGGGCGCGGCACATCGACCTATGACGGGCTAGCGCTGGCCTGGGCCGTGGTGGAGGCGGTGCATGAGGTCAACCAGTGCCGCTGCCTCTTCGCCACACATTATCACGAATTGACGCGGCTGGCGGAAACTCTCCCCTCGCTCTCGCTGCACCATGTCCGCGCCCGTGAGTGGAAGGGCGACCTCGTCCTGCTGCACGAACTTGCGCAGGGGCCGGCCGACCGCAGCTATGGCCTGGCGGTTGCGCGGCTCGCCGGCCTGCCGCCCGCGGTGCTCAAACGGGCAAAGGATGTTCTCGCGCGGCTGGAAGCAGGCAAGGCGAAGACCGGCGGCATTGCGGCGGGCCTTGACGACCTGCCCCTGTTCGCAGCGGCCGCGGCGCAGGAGGATGAGCCGGTCGACCCGTTGCGCGAGGCGATCGAAGCAATCGATGCGGATGCCCTGTCTCCGCGTGAAGCGCTCGATCACATCTATCGATTGAAACAACTGGTCGTGCAGGAGCAGCACGACTAGATAGCGCAGCATGGTCATGCAGTTTCCCGCCTTAGGATCGCGTCGCGCGATCATCGACCGGCGCGCCATTTCCGATCGGATCAACGCCCTGGCGCTGGAGCACCGCGGCGATCCCATGCGGCTGCGCGGCCTGATCGTGCAGGAACTCAAAGATGCGCTCGACCATGGCCGGGCGGATGTTGCGCGCCGATTGGAGGAGCGGCCGACGCGTGGACGCGAAACGGTGAGCGCCTTTGCCTTCCTGATCGACCAGATTCTGCGCTTGCTCTATGACGCGACGACGCATCACCTCTATCCAGCCGGCAATCGCAGCACGGGCGAGCGGATCGCGCTGATCGCCGTGGGCGGCTATGGCCGGGGCGAAATGGCGCCGCACAGCGATGTCGATATCGGCTTCATCACCCCCTGGAAACCGACCGGCTGGACCGAGCAGGTGATCGAATCCATGCTCTATTCGCTCTGGGACCTCGGCTTGAAGGTCGGGCATAGCAGCCGGTCGGTCGATGAGACGATCCGCATGGCCAAAAGCGACCTGACGGTCCGCACCGCCCTGTTGGAAGCGCGCTATATCTGGGGCGACCGCTCGCTGTATGAGGAAAGTTCGACCCGGTTCGACGCCGAAGTGATGCAGGGCAATGCCCGCGCCTTCGTCACCGAAAAGCTGGAGGAACGCGACGAACGGCACCGGCGCATGGGCGACAGCCGCTATGTCGTCGAACCCAATGTGAAGGAAGGCAAGGGCGGGCTGCGCGACCTCCACACCCTCTTCTGGATCGGCAAATATGTAAATCGCGTCCGCTCGGTCGCGGAACTGGTCGACGTGGGTTTGCTGACGCAAGCGGAACTGCGCCAGTTCCAGAAGGCGGAGGATTTCCTCTGGGCGGTTCGCTGCCATCTCCACAGCATTACCGGCCGAGCCGAGGATCGGCTGACCTTCGACCTGCAACTGGAAACCGCGACCCGGATGCACTTCACCGGCCGCGCCGGTCGGTCGGGCGTCGAGCGCTTCATGCGCTATTATTTCCTGAACGCCAAAACGGTCGGCGATCTGACCGCCGTCTTCCTGGCGCATCTCGACGACCAGCTTGGCCCCAAGGGTCGACGCTATATCCCCAGCCTGTTCCGCCGGCCCAAGAAGCTGGAAGGGTTCGTGCTGGATCGCGGGCGATTGAGCCTGCCGAGCGACGATTTTTTCCAGGCGGACCCGGTGCGTTTGCTGGAGATATTCGCGCTGGCGGACAAGCACGGGCTTCAGATTCACCCCAGCGCCATGCGCGCCGCCAGCCGCGATGCTGGCCTTATCACCAACAAGGTGCGCAAGGACGCGCGCGCCAACGGCTTTTTCATGGACGTGCTGACGTCGCCGCGCGATCCCGAAACGGTGCTGCGCTGGATGAATGAATCGACGGTTTTTGGTCGCTTCATCCCCGACTTTCGCCGCGTCGTCGCGCAAATGCAGTTCGACATGTATCATCATTACACAGTCGATGAACATACGATCCGCGCTGTCGGCCTTCTCGCGCGCATCGAAAAGGGAGAGCTTGGCACCGACCACCCGCTCGCTACCGACCTGATGGGCAAATTGCTGTCGCGCCGCGTCCTCTATGTCGCGGTGCTGCTGCATGACATTGCCAAGGGTCGGGGCGGCGACCACAGCATATTGGGCGCGGACATCGCCGACACGCTCTGTCCGCGCCTTGGCCTGACGGCGGCGGAGACAGAGACCGTATCCTGGCTGGTGCGCTATCATCTGCTCATGTCGGCCACCGCCTTCAAGCGCGATCTCGCCGACTATAAGACCATCCTCGATTTCGTGGAGGTAGTGCAAAGCGCCGAGCGGCTGCGCCTGCTGCTATGCCTGACCGTCGTCGATATTCGCGCGGTGGGGCCGGGCGTATGGAACAGCTGGAAACGGCAACTGCTCGGCGATCTCTACGAATCGGCAGAGGAGGTGCTTCGCCTTGGCCACAAACAGAAGGGCCGTAGCGAACGGGTCGCCGCGAAACAGGATATGCTGCGCCAGACATTGGGCATGAGCGAGGAGACTTTCGACGCGCTCAGCAGCCGCCTGCCCGAATCCTACTGGATCGCGGAGCCTGAAGACATCCTGATCCATAACGTCCAGCATATCCTGGAATCGGGCGATTCGCCGCTGTCGATCGCCGCACAATATTATCCGCAACGCGGCGCGACGCTGGTCACGGTCTATGCAGCCGACCATCCGGGTCTTTTCTATCGTGTCGCGGGCGCCATCCATCTGGCCGGCGGCAATATCATCGACGCGCGCATCCATACGACGCGCGACGGCGTCGCCATCGACAATTTCCTGGTACAGGACCCGCTCGGCGGCGCGTTTCACAGCCCCGAGCAGTTGAAGCGCATTCGCAGCGCGATCGAGGATTCCCTGTCGAACCGACACCGCCTCATTACCAAATTGGCGGCGCGGCCCCTGCCCCGCACCCGCGCCGAGGCGTTTCGCATCGAACCCAATGTGCTGATCGACAACAAGGCGTCGAACCGCTTCACCGTGATCGAGGTCAATGCCCGCGATCGCCCAGCGCTGCTGTTCAGCCTCGCCAACGCGCTGTTCCAGTCGAAAGTCACCGTCCACAGCGCTCATGTCGCCACCTATGGCGAGCGCGCGGTCGACACCTTCTACATCACCGACCTGATCGGCGGAAAGATCGAGAGCAAGGCGCGGCTCCAGACGCTTGAGCGCCGGTTGCTGGCTGCGGCCGGTGGCGAGGTGGGCGAGGCGCTGCAACGGGCATAAGGGCCCAACGGCAAAGCGGAAGATCGTTAGCGCCGGATGTCCATCCTATCGCCGGGCCGCAACAGCGGCAGCAGGCGCAGCATGTCTGACCGTTCCACCGCCACGCATCCGGCGGTCGGCCGGCCTTCCGACAGGTGGAAGAAAATGGCGCTCCCCTGCCCTGCGACCGGCGGCGCGTCATTATAGCCCAGCACCATGATGACATCATAGGCATCGTCGCTGCGGATCAGGCTCTCTGCGGAAAAGGCGCGGGGCAACCGGACAGGACGATTATAGGCGGGGTCCGCACTATCGTCGGACCAGCCGTCGCTTTTGCGGATCCAGCGCCAGGGCAGATGGATATCGCTCGACTCCACCCTGCCCTGCCGCAGCAACACGCCCCGGATCGGCCAAAGTCCGACCGGCGTGCACCCATCCCCTTCCCGCTTGTCGGCCGCTGGGCGGGCGCCGCCTCGCCCGATCGTGCAGTCCATCGCCAGTTCGCCGAAGGTAAGCCGCCCTGCGGCGCAATCGACGCGGATCACGCTCATAGCTGGTGGCCGGTCCGGTCCCGCTTGGTCGCCAGATAGCGTTCGTTGTGCGGATTGGTCGGCAGGATGATCGGCAGGCGTTCGGTTACTGTGATTCCCGCCGCCTCCAGTCCCGTTACCTTTTTGGGATTATTGGTCAGCAATCGCACCGCACCCACATTCAGCAGGTCGAGCATCCGCGCCGCGACCGAAAAGTCGCGCGCATCGATGGCAAAGCCCAGCCGCACATTGGCGTCAACCGTATCGAACCCCTGATCCTGCATCGCATAGGCGCGCAGCTTGTTGACCAGACCGATGCCGCGCCCTTCCTGCCGCAGATAGAGCAAGATGCCCCATGGCGCGTCCGCGATCCTGTGCAGCGCCTCATGCAATTGTGGCCCGCAATCGCATTTCAGGCTGCCCAGCGCATCGCCGGTCAGGCATTCGCTGTGCAGGCGGACGACCGGAGGCGAACTGTCGCGTTTGCCGACAATCAGCGCGACATGCTCGCGCGGCTCGTCCGGGCTGCGGAAGGCGACGATCTCCGCGGTCTCGCTCGCCGAGACCGGCAGACGCGCGCGTGTCGCGATGGCCAGATGGATGGCATCGTCATAGGCGGCGATATCATCAGCGCTTGCTTCCGCCTCCGCATCGCCGTCAGCAGCGCTCACAAAATAGGCCGGCAAAATACCTGCCAGCCGCGCCAGCCGAAGCGCCGCCTGGGCGGCATGGGGGCTGACGAGCGGCCGCGCCCGGAAAGGTCCCTTGAGCGGCGAGCCCAGATCCAGCACGGGATCGGCGATGCTGGTCGCGACGTCGGCGTCGATCCAGAGCGTGCGTGCGATCAGCACTGGGCGTTCGGGGTCGGCGGCCGCCAGCTGGTTGGCGAGGTTGAGCGTCTCGGCGCGGGCGGCGGAGATCAAAATGTCGGCTTTGGCGTCGGGATCGAAGTCGGCCAGCGTCACGGCGTCCGCACCCTCGATCGCCATCAGCCGGATCGCGCCATCGTCCGCGACCAGCCGCACCGGCCAGCCCCGGCGCAGCGCGTCGATCGCGCGCGCGGCGTTGCGCCCTACGCTGCCTGCCATCAGAAGGCGAAGTCCGTGATGATCGGAATATGATCCGACGGCTTAATCCAGCTGCGCGCCGGTTCGATCACGCGATGGCCGACAGCTTTTTCCGCGACGTCGCGGGTCATCCACATATGGTCCAACCGCCGCCCGCGATCCGACGCCGCCCAATCCTTCGCCCGATAGCTCCACCAGGTGTAGAGCCGGGCGGGTGCAGGATGGAAATGGCGGCCGATATCGACCCAGTCGTTCGACGCCTGCAACCGGCCCAATATCTCGCACTCGATCGGGGTATGGCTGACCACGTCAAGCAACTGGCGATGGCTCCACACATCGCATTCCAGCGGCGCGATGTTGAAATCGCCGGTCAGGATGGTGGGCTTGTCCTCCAGAGCGGCCGACCATTCGATCATCCGCTCCAGAAAATCCAGCTTCTGGCCGAATTTGGGATTCACAGTGCGATCGGGCACATCGCCGCCGGCAGGCACATAGACATTTTCGATCCGCACGCCATTGTCCAGTCGCACGCCGACATGGCGCGCCTCGCCATTGGCCTGCCAGTCCAGCCGGTCATCCTCATGGATCGGCACCTTGCTCAGGATCGCGACGCCATGATGCATGCGCTGGCCGTTCAACACCTGATGGACATAGCCCAGCCGCCGGAACATCTCGGTAGGGAAAGTCTCATTCACCACCTTGGTTTCCTGAAGGCACAGGATGTCGGGCGTTTCCTCTCGCAGCAATTGTTCGACGATGTCGATGCGGGCGCGAACGCTGTTGATGTTCCAGGAACAGACGGAAAGGGTTTGGGCCATGACGATGCCCTAAAAGCCCGCGGGTCGTTGCGCAAGCGGCGGACTTCGGCGCTTATACCGGACAATGTAAGACCCCCGCTCCGGGGGCGTGGAACGGGGGTCTCGATCGCGCCCTTGAAGCGCTTCGCGGCGAAAGATGGGGACCGGGTAACAGGGGGGAAATCCCGGCTTAGCCTTCCGCCGTGAAATGCTGATTAGCGCTGCCGATATGAGCGGCAGATGAACGGATTGGAAAGTTTTTCAATCCATCGCGCCCGATGCTCCGGTCAGCCGCCGGCCGACCTGCCGCGCGGGCGCGGATCGGTCCAGCGAAAGGCGGAATCCTCCACCGGCGCGCCATAGCGTTGGTTGGTCAGGCGCACGGCGGTGCGGTTATTCTGCGAATCGAGGGCTACCCAGCCATAAAGTTGAAGGCCAGCCGGGCTGGCCGCGTCACGCTTGAAAATCATGGTGATGGTGCCGAATTCCGGTCGCTTGGGATCGCGCGCCTGCACCGACAGGATCGAGGGATCATCGGTCGGGATCACCTTGCCGAATTTCGACAGATCCTTGCTCGGATCAATCAGCGCACCCAGCGGCGAATTTCCGATCGGCCAGCGCTGCACCTGCCGCACTTCATAGTCGATGACGGTCAGCGCCTTGCCATCGCCCACGATCAGCAAAGGAACGCCCTTCTGATATTGAAAGCGGATCTTGCCAGGTTGCTTCAGCGTCAGCTTGCCGGTCAGCGTCTGACCATTCCGGTCGGTCTGGCTGAAATCAGCGGTCATGGTCGTGACCGCGCGGATATAGGCATTGACCCGCGACAGGTCGGCATCGCCCTGCTGCGCGGCGGCCGGCAGGGTCGGCACGACCAGCGGCGCAGCGGCAAGGGCCAGCATAAGGGGCGCAACGATGCGCTTCATGGCGTCTAACTCCGGTTCGTTCCTATGGCCTTATGGCCTAGTAGGCGCGGCTTGAACCCGCTGTGAACCCGCTCGTTCCGAAACTGCAAGGATTTCTGCAAGCCAAATTTCCGCCGCTCCAATGGCGGAAAAAAAGGGCCGGTCCGAAGACCAGCCCTGAAAGTTTTTAGGAGAGGATGCCTGAAAGGCCTTTTCCCTATGCCTTCACGCGCGCCTGCGTTCAAATGCGAAGCATTCGATGACGATTGCACGTCCTGCAACCGCCTCAGATGGGATTGCCATTTTCGTCGCGCAGCACTTCGCGGCGGCCGACATGGTTGGGCGGGCCGACCAGCCCTTCCTCCTCCATCCGTTCGATCAGGCGCGCCGCGCTGTTATAACCCACGCGCAATTGACGCTGGAGCCAGCTGGTCGATGCCTTCTGATTCTCGAACACGAGCTGGCATGCCTTGCGGAACAGCTGCGCGTCGGGACTGTCATCGCCCAGATCGACGCCATCAAGCGCGAAGCTGCCTTCCTCCGGCTCCTCGGTGACGGCGGAGATATAGTCTGGCTGGCCCTGCGTGCGCCAATGGTCGGCGACCATGCGCACTTCGTCATCCGACACGAAGGGACCATGGACGCGGGTCAGCCCCTTGCCGCCATGCATATAGAGCATGTCGCCCTTGCCCAGCAGCTGTTCAGCGCCCTGTTCGCCCAGGATCGTGCGGCTGTCGATCTTGGAGGTGACGAAGAAACTGATGCGGGTCGGCAGGTTCGCCTTGATGACGCCGGTGATGACGTCGACCGAGGGGCGCTGGGTCGCGAGGATCAGGTGAATGCCCGCCGCGCGCGCTTTCTGCGCGAGGCGTTGGATCAGGAATTCGACTTCCTTGCCCGCCGTCATCATGAGGTCGGCGAGCTCGTCCACCACCACGACAATCTGAGGCAGCGGCTGGAAATCGAGCTGCTCCTCCTCATAGATCGGCTTGCCGGTCTCGGGATCATAGCCGGTCTGGACGCGGCGGCCGAGCGGCTTGCCCTTCGCCTTGGCGGCGCGCACCTTCTCATTATAGTTGGCAAGGTTGCGCACGGAGATGGACGCCATCATACGATAGCGATCCTCCATCTGCTCGACGGCCCATTTCAAGGCACGGATGGCCTTGTTGGGTTCGGTCACGACCGGCGAAAGGAGATGCGGGATGTCGTCATAGGTCGACAGTTCCAGCATCTTTGGGTCGATCATGATCAGGCGCAACTGATCGGGCGTCATGCGATACAGCAATGACAGGATCATCGCGTTCAAGCCCACCGACTTGCCCGACCCGGTCGTCCCCGCGATCAGCAGGTGCGGCATGGGTGCCAGGTCCGCGATGATCGGCTCGCCCGAGATATTCTTACCCAGGATGATGGGCAACGTCGCTTCCTGCCCGAATTGCTCGCTGGTGATGAGTTCGCGGAAGGACACGCCCTCGCGATTGGCATTGGGCAGTTCGATGCCGATGACGGTGCGTCCGGGAATCGTGGCCACGCGAGCCGACAGCGCCGACATGTTGCGCGCGATATCGTCCGCCAGCGCGATGACGCGGCTCGCCTTGATGCCGGGCGCGGGTTCCAGTTCATACATGGTGACGACCGGGCCGGGCCGCACTTCGGTGATGTTGCCCTTAACATGGAAGTCGTCGAGCACGGATTCGAGCAGGCGAGCGTTGCGCTCCAGCGCAGCCTTGTCGATCTTGCCGCCCTGATTGGCAGGAATGGGGTTGAGCAAATCGGGTGACGGCAGCGAACTGTTGCCGAACAGATCGTCCTGGCTGACGGGAGCCATGGCGCGCTGCACCGGCGCCGGCTTGGGCGCCTGGATCGTGATCGGCGGTTTGGGTTCATTCGACACCTGCCGGCGCGGCGCGATGATCCGCTCATCCTCCTCATCCTGCGACACGGGTTCGTCGGCGGCCGGGCTTCCCGCCAGCGCAAGCCTGGGACGCGGCAGGTTCAGCCGCGGCAACGCAGGGCGGCGCAGCGCGATGATCGGCTTTTCCAGCGCCAGGCTGCGATAGCAGGTGAACAGGCCGACGATCAGTGCCAGGACGATCAAGCCGCCCTTGATCCACGGCGCGGCGGCGGGAGCCTGCACCAGCAGGCTGCCAATCCCCTTGGCCGTCACCAGGCCGATCACCCCGCCCCAGCCGGCGGGCAGGCCGACCAGCGGGTCGGTCTGGAACAATGCCAGGGCGATTCCGACCAGAATGATGCCGAAAAGGCATTTGCCAAACTGGCCCTTCCACCCCGCCATGTCCTGATCGCCCCAGAGGCGACGAGCGGTGACCGCCATCAGCGGCAGGATCAAGGCCACCGGCACACCCAGCAGCCAGAGCAGGAAATCGGCCGCCCAAGCTCCGGGCGAGGCCATGATGTTGGCGACATGATCGCCGGCCACCGTGTTCATCGACGGGTCACTCGGCGCATAGCTGAGCAGCGCCAGTGCCAGGAACAAGGTTCCCAGCATCAGCGCGATCGCGCCGATCAGCGCGCCGCTGCGTATCAGGCTGCGCTTGAGCATTTCACGCCATTCCGGCGTGCGTTTGACGGTGCGGCCGACGGCCATAACTTACCCATGTCCCCCAAATGTTCCGTTTCGGCACAATGCGCCGAGCGGGGAGTCCGCGTCAAGTCCGCGCCCCGTCGATCTACCGTAACGATCCGTGGTCTAGGGCTGGAGCGCGGCCAAGCGGACGAGCGCCTGCCCATCGACCCGCTGCACTGTCCATTCGTCCATCGCACGCGCGCCCAAGGCTCGATAGAAAGCGATGGACGGTTCATTCCAGTCGAGCACCGACCATTCCAACCGCGCGCAGTCGCGTTCCATCGCGAGCGCTGCAAGGCGGGACAGGAGCGCTTTGCCCGCGCCCAGCCCGCGTGCCTCCGGCAGCACGAACAGGTCCTCCAGATACAGGCCGGGTCGTCCTTCGAAGGTCGAGAAATTATGGAAGAACAGGGCAAAGCCCACCGCCGACCCGTCCGCCTCCGCAATCAGTACCTCAGCCATCGGGCGGGGTCCGAACAAATAGCGGCCAAGCGTTTCGCGATCGGCCTTCACCTCATGCGCCAGCCGTTCATAATCGGCGAGCGCGCGAATGAAGGCCTGTATCGTATCGATGTCTTCGGCCTGTGCCGCGCGAATGATGATGGCGCTCATGCCGTTCCTGCCTCCACATGGGCGATTGCCGCCCGTTTCGAGCGCGCCGCGATAAGGCAGCCGGCAATGATCAGCAAGGCGCCCGCCAGCGTCGGTATGGTCAAGGGTTCGCCAAATACCAGCCAGCCGATGATCGCGGCCCAGATGAACGCGCTATATTCCACCGGGATCAGGCGCTGCGCCTCCGCCCGCGCATAGGCCCAGGCCAGCGCCGCGAGCGAGGTAAAGGCCAGGGTCGCGGCAAGGACTATCAGCGGGACAGCATCCAGCGAAGGCACGGTCAGCCAGAATGGCGCCGCCAGCGTGAATACGCCCAGCATGATGAGATGCTGGAAAAAGGCGACCTCGATCGGGGAGGCGAGCTGCGCCTGCCTGCGCTGGATGATAAGGTTCCACGCGAAGAGGACCGCCGAGCCCAATACCGCCAGCGCCCCGATCAGCGCATCGGGTTCATAGCGCCCCTGCAACCGGCCCGACAGGATGACCGCGACCCCAATCACACCCAGGAGCGATGCGCCGATCGCGCGCCGCCCGACACTTTCCTTGAGCAGCCATGCAGCCAGATACAGGGCGATCAACGGCGCGATGAAGGACAGGGCGATCGCCTCGGCCAGCGGCAGGCGCAGGATCGCCCAAAAGAACAACGCCGCCATGGCGGCGACGACGACGCCGCGCAGCAGATGGATCCGTAGCACTGCCGCGCCGGGCCAACGCTGCCGCGTTCCCAGCATCAATATAAGACCAAGTACGGTCCCCGCGAGCGCCCGCCAGAAAAGGGCATTGTAGAGACCTATCTCCAGCCCCAGCCCCTTCATCGTTGCGTCCATCACTGAAAACAGCGCGACACCCAGGCAGCAGACGGCAAAGGGGGCCGCGACGCCACGCGGCGAGGCGTCCATGGTCGCGCGCTGCCTATTCCGCCGCTTCGATCTTGCCGGCGTCGGTGCTTTCGGCCTCCAGCTTCGCCGCCTCGATCTCGGCTGCCTTGGCCTCCACCAGGCGAACGATATGGTCGACCATATCGGCGTCCTGAACCGTATGATCGGTGACACCCGACAGATAGACCATATGCTTGCCCGCGCCGCCGCCGGTCAGGCCGATGTCGGTTTCGCGCGCTTCACCCGGACCATTGACGACGCAGCCAAGGACGGAGAGCGAGAGCGGCGTATGGATATGCTGAAGCCGCTCCTCCAACGCCTGCACCGTGCGGATCACGTCGAAACCCTGCCGCGCGCAGGAGGGGCAGGAGATGACCTTCACCCCGCGGGTGCGAATGCCGAGCGACTTCAATATCTCATAGCCGACGCGCACTTCCTCCTCCGGTTCGGCGGAAAGGGACACGCGGATCGTGTCGCCGATGCCGGCCCAGAGCAGGTTGCCGATGCCGATGGCGCTTTTCACCGTGCCGCCGATCAGGCCGCCCGCTTCGGTGATGCCCAGATGCAGCGGACAATCGACCGCCTCGGCAAGGCTCGCATAGGCGGCGACGGCCAGGAACACGTCGCTGGCCTTCACCGCAACCTTATAGTCGTGGAAATCCTGGTCCTGGAGCAACTTGATATGGTCGAGCGCGCTTTCGACCAGGGCTTCGGGGCAGGGCTCACCATATTTTTCCAGCAAATCCTTTTCCAGGCTGCCGGCGTTGACGCCGATGCGGATGGAGCAGCCATTCGCCTTGGCCGCGTCCACCACTTCCTTGACCCGCGCTTCGCTGCCGATATTGCCGGGATTGATCCGCAGGCAGGCCGCACCCGCATCGGCGGCTTCCAGCGCGCGCTTGTAATGGAAATGGATGTCGGCGACGATCGGCACGCGCGCGGCGCGCACGATCTGTTTCAAGGCGGCGGTCGATGCCTCGTCGGGGCAGGACACGCGGATGATGTCCACGCCCACCTCCTCGCAGCGCCGGATCTGGTCGATCGTCGCCCTGACGTCGTGGGTGGGCGTATTGGTCATCGTCTGGACGCTGACCGGGGCGCCCCCACCCACGGGCACATTGCCGACCATGATCTGCCGGCATTGGCGACGGGCGATATCGCGCCAGGGACGCAGGCCGGGATTATGATCGGACATGAAAAAGGGGCTCCGTGGTTACGAAGCCCCTATAGTCCTTCACGCGCCGGGTTGAAACCGCCGACGCGCACAATCGCGCGCCCGGATCAGAAGCGGACGGTCAGAGAGGCCGCGACCTGGTCGGCATTGCCGCTGGTCTGCGCCAAAGTGGTCGCGGTGACGGTGGCGGGTGTCGGGAAATAGCTGTCGGGGCGGATGATGTTCGCCTTTTCGACGAAGGTGTGCGCGTAGCTGAGGTTCAGCGCCATCATCTCCGACATGTTCCAGGTCGCGCCGCCGGTCAGCCAGACGCGGTCGCCGTCGGGCACGCGCGTGGTCAGATATTGCGGATTGGTGGGCGTGCGGTCGAACATCGTGCCGGCGCGCAGCGTCAGCGCCGGGCTGACATCATATTCGCCGCCGACGCTGACCGAATAGCTGTCCTTGTAATCCAGTTCCTTGTTGGTCGTGCCGGTCGCGGACGTGACCGCGATGCCCTTGAACTTCGACCAATTATACCATTTGCCGGTGATCATCGCGCGCAGTCGCGGCGTCAGGCGGTGCATCATGCTGACGGTGACGATATCGGGCAGATCGAGCGGCGCGGTCGCGGCAAATTCACCATTGGCGGCCGTCAGCGGCGCGGCCAGGCCGGAAATGATCTGTGTCCCTTGCAGCTTGTGGCTGATGCCAGAGCGATAATGGACACCGAAATTGGTGTCCCCCGTGGTGTAGAACAGACCCGCATTCCAGCCCACCGACCAGTCATCGCCCTTCAGACTGGTGAAACCATCGGTCGGGACGAGCGGCGACACCTGTGGCAGTGCATTGGTCAGCGTCGCCTTCACATATTGCACGTCGACGCCGCCCCCGATCGACAGATTGTCGGTCAGCTTATAGGCGGCCGATGGTTGGATATTGTAGGTTTTAAGGTCGGTGTAGAGCGAATCATACCGGCCGAAGAAATCATCAGCATATTCCAGCTTCAGCCCAAAGGGCGCGTTGACGCCCAGGCCCAGCCACAGCTTGTCCGTCACCTGCGCGCTGGCATAAAAGCTGGGCACCGGAATGACGCTTTCAAACGGATTGCCGCCATCGCCGCCCGTCACGGGGACGCGCACGGTCGATCCGGGGACCGAACGATAGCTGCCACGATTGGTCTGGTGCGCCGACGCCATCAGCGCCGATGCGCCAGCCGACAGCTGCACGCCCTGAAGTTCCGTCATCGCCGCGGGATTGAAATAGATGGTGGACGGGTCGTCCCCGGCCGCAGCGCCGCCCGAAAGCGCGCGGCCAATCTCGATCGGCGACTGTTCCTGCAGGTAGAAACCGCCGGCGAGCGCGGGCACCGGCAAAGCGAGTGCGGCGGTTGCAAGAAGGGACCAAGGCAGACGGCGGTTTAAAGACATGGGGTGCATCCTCTAATTGTTGGCGACTCTTCTTCGGTCCCGGGCGGACGCTGGCTGCAACGCGCGAACCGGGCTTATGACGCAGGCGACTTACCAAAGATGTCGTGAATTTCCAGTATATGCGCCGTCGTTCATCGCACTTTTGCAGGTGGTCGCGCAGGCGCGCACCTCACTGACGCTACGGCTGCCAGACGATGAAGCCCGGCAACGAAGGCAAAAAAAAAGCCGCCCGGAAAGGCGGCCTTGAAGTTTTAGGAGAGGATGCCTGAAAGGCCTGTTCTGTTTGCGGTGCAGCACGGATTATCGCAAATGCGAATGGATCATCGATGATTGCATTTTCTGCAACTGGATGATTTTTGCCTCCTTTCCCTAGGGGAAAGTCGCGTTAAGATCTGCATCATTCTGCCGTTCGGATACACCCACCTCATCCTTCCCCGGCCAGATTCCTGTGGATCCCAGACTTTTTCAGCTGCGAATCGAGGATCATGAGCATATCGGCCAAAGCAGATTCGTCCGTGGCCTCTGCCCGGACCACCAGCGCTGCTTCCGTGTGGGACGCTCGCAGAAGCCACCATCCCAGCGGTTCGCGCACGCGTACGCCATCAACCAGATTGAGGTCGGCGCCCTTGGCGTCCAGCCGTCCGCGCACCTCATCCACCACCGCAAATTTGCGCGCTTCCGGCACCGATATGCGGATTTCCGGCGTGATGATGCTTCGGGGCAAGCCTTCAACCATATCGGTCACGCTCCGCCCCAATCCGCCAACGGCGCGGATCAGCCGGACGGCGGCATATAATCCATCGTCATAGCCAGGATAATCATCGGCGAAGAAGAGGTGGCCCGTCGTTTCCCCGCCCAGCGGGCTGCCAATCTGCTTCATTTTGGACTTGATATGACTGTGGCCGCTTTTCCACATGACGGGTTGGCCACCCAGCGCGGCGATCCGGTCGAACACGGTCTGGCTGGTCTTGACGTCGGCCACGATCGGCGCGCCAGGCCGCGCTTTGACCACCTCTTCGGCGAACAGGCCGAGCAACTGATCGCCGGGAATCGCACGGCCCTGTCCGTCGATCACGCCGATCCGGTCGCCATCCCCATCGAAAGCCACGCCGAAATCGAGCTGCTTCTCCAGGACCAGCGTGCGCAGGTCAGCCAGATTAGCATCCTTGCTGGGATCGGGATGATGATGGGGAAATTGACCGTCTATATCGATAAAGAGCAGATGATGCTCACCAGGGAGCAGCTGCGTCAGGCGCTCCACCGCCGGCCCGGCCGCGCCGTTGCCCGCATCCCAACCGACACGGCACGCCGGACCGTCAAAGCCCTGCATCAGTCGCGCGACGTAAGCGTCCAGAACAGGACGGCTTTGAACGCAGCCCACGCCCTCATCCCAGTCCCCCGCCGCAGCCAGAGCGCCCATCGCCTGTATCTCAGCCCCGAAAAAAGGCGCATGCCCCTTCACCAGCTTGAAGCCATTCTGATCGGCGGGATTATGGCTGCCGGTTATCTGAATGCCGCCATCCACATCGCCCGTATATTCGGCATGATATAGCATCGGCGTCGGCCCCAGGCCGATACGCGCCACATCGATTCCGGTCGCGACCAGGCCGTCGACCAGAGCCGCCTCCAGCATCGGGGAACTCAGCCGCCCGTCATAGCCCACCGCGACGCGCCGCCCGCCGCTGCGCGCGACGATCGTCCCGAAACTGCGCCCCAGCGCCCAGGCGTCGGCCTCATGCAATGTTCGTCCCACCGTGCCGCGCAGGTCATAGTCGCGCAGCAGCGTGGGATCGAAGCGATGGCTCACCGCCCTGCCCGCTCCTGCAGCAGCAGATCGCGCGCGGCATTGATCTGCGCCGCCAGCGCCTCTGTCCCACCCTTGTCGGGATGAACAGACGCGATCAGGCGCCGATGCGCCGCGCGGATCGCATCGGCATCGGCATCCGGGCCAAGCCCAAGTAGCGCGCGCGCGCGCGCGATGTCGGCGTGATCAGCCGTCGGGGCAGGAGGGATTGCCCGTTTGCGCCGCCGCGCGCGCGCCTGCCCCTGTTGCGCGAAGAACAGTGCGACGCTGATCAGCAGCGGCGCGCCGATCACTGGCTTGCCCTTTGCCGCCAGCACCGCCCCCACCAGCGCTGCGCTCAGGGCAATCCCGTCCTTCGCGGTCATGCGTTGCAGCTTGCCGGTCCAGATCAGCCAGATGGCGAGTGCTGCGATCAGCAGCGTCAACACGCCCATCAGGCCGCGCCGATCAGATCCACAGAGGCGGCGCCACCCTGCGTCGGCAGGGCAAAGCCCGCCACCATCTCGCGCAGTTCCTGCCGCGCGGCGATGTGGCTGACACCCAGTTCGCCCAGATGCCCCTTGTCCAGCAGGGTCAGGCCTGACGGGAAAAGCTCGCGAAAGATCACGCGTTCCGACAGACCGGGGATGACCCGGAAACCGACCCGGCGCGACAATTCCATCAGTGCATCGCCCACCCGCTTCTTGTTGCGCGCATCATGATGCTGGACGCGGTTGCGTAGCACCACCCAATCGATCGTGACCCCGTCCACCTTTGCCCGCGTCTTGCGCGCGTCAAAGATCAGTTCCGAATAGAAGGATAGGCGCCGCACCTTGAAGGTTTCAGGATCGACCTGACCGATGAGGTCGAAATCAACGAAACTGTCGTTCATCGGCGTCACCAACGTGTTGGCGTGGGGCGCCAGATGGCGCGCGAAGACATCGTCGCGTCCCGGCGTATCGACGACCAGGAAATCCTTGCCCTGCGCCATCTCCACCACCTGATCGTCCAGCGCGTCGGTGCTGTCGCCGGTAAAGACCGAAAAATCGGGCACTGGCAGGTCAATGCCGCGGCGACGTGCGGTTTCAACGCGGTTTTCCATATAGCGGGTGACCGTCCGTTGCCGCGGATCGAGGTCGATAAGGCCAACCTGGTGCCCCAGGGCGCTGAGCGCGATGGCGGTATGAACGGCCGTCGTCGATTTGCCCGTACCGCCCTTTTCATTGGCGAAGATGATGAGATGCGGCTGAGGATTGCCCATTGCCCCTGATAACCCCGTTGACTGTCGCAATGATGATTGACGCTCGCGCCGGCACCGGCATAGCAGGACGCCATTATCTCCTCGCCCTTATCGGAGCCCATCCTTCCGTGCAAACGCTGCGTGATATCTCCACTCTCCGCGCCGCTGTCGATGCCCTGCGCAGCAATGGCCGGCCGATTGCTCTGGTGCCGACAATGGGCGCGCTGCATGACGGGCATATGGCCCTGGTGGAGGAAGCGCGCCGCCACGGACGCCATGTCGTCGTGTCGATCTTCGTCAATCCCCGGCAATTCGGTCCGAACGAGGATCTGGACGCCTATCCAAGGCGCGAAGCCAAGGACGCGCAGCTGCTTCAGGCAGCCGGCGTTGCCATTCTCTGGGCGCCGAGCGTCGACGTCATGTATCCCGCCGGATTTGCCACCAATATCAGCGTGTCCGGCATCAGCGAAGGACTGGATGGCGCAGCGCGGCCCGGTCATTTCGACGGCGTCGCCACGGTCGTGACCAAATTGTTCAACCAGGTCCGGCCCGATGTCGCGATCTTTGGTGAAAAAGATTATCAGCAGCTTGCCGTCATCCGCCGTTTCGTGACCGACCTTGACCTGCCTATCGAGATTGTCGGCCTGCCGACGCAGCGGGCCGAGGACGGCCTCGCCCTGTCGTCGCGCAATGCCTATCTAACCGAAGACGAACGCAAAAAGGCGTTGGCGCTGCCGCGCGCGCTGGGCGAAGCCAAGCGACAGATGGAACGCGGCGATCCAGTCGATGGCGCGCTGGCGCAGGCGATAGCGACGCTGTCGGCCCATGGTTTTGGCCCGATCGACTATATAACCTTGTGCGACGCGACAACGCTCGAGCCGATACATAGGCTTGATCGGCCGGCGCGGCTGCTCGGCGCGGCGAAACTGGGCTCCACGCGCCTTATCGACAATATCGCAGTCGATCCTGCCTAAACGCAAGCAGGGGGATCAGAAGGGTTTCACGATCACCGCGATCACGATCACGGCCGCCGCGATCCCCGGAATTTCGTTCAGCAACCGCAACTGCCGGTCGCCAAGCGGCCGCTGCCCCTTGGCCAGCTTCTTCGTGTAGCTCGCGATCCAGCCATGATAGCCGGTCAGCCCAAGCACGAAGAGCAGTTTGAGGTGGAACCAGCCGAACTGCCACGCACCAATTTCCACCATCAGCATCAGCCCCAGCACCCAGACCAGCACCAGCGAGGGGTTGAGGATGATCTTGAGCAAGCGGCCTTCGCGTTCGATCCAGCGCTGGTCCTCTGGCGACCCCGGCACGGTTTCCTGATGATAGACGAAGAAGCGCGGCATCATGAACAAGCCCGCCATCAGGAAGATGACGAAGATCAGATGGGCGGCCTTCACCCACAGATAAGCGGCGCCAAGATAGACCATCAGCTGCAATCTCCTTGCTGTCGCACATAGCTAAGAAGCGCCTCGACATGCGCAATGGGCGTGTCGGGCAAAATCCCATGGCCAAGGTTGAAGATATGCGGGCGATCGGCAAAGGCAGCGCGGATCGCGTCCACCGCCTCTTCCACCGCGCGCCCGCCAGCAATCAGCGCCAGGGGATCGAGATTGCCCTGCACCGGCATGCCCGCCGGTAAGGCGCCATGCGCCCAATGCGGATCGATCGTTTCGTCCACGCCAACAGCATCGACGCCGGTTTGCACCGCATAATCGGCCAGCTTCGCGCCCGCCCCCTTTGGAAAGCCGATGACCGGAATATCGGGATGGCGTTCCTTCAGCGCCGCGACGATGCGGCGGTTGGGGTCGATCACCCAGCGTTCAAACTGGATCGGCGCCAGGCTGCCGGACCAGCTGTCAAATAATTGCACGGCCTCGACCCCGGTCGCGATCTGGCCGCTGAGATACTCGACAGTCGCCGCGATGATCGCGTCGATCAGCGCAGCAAAGCGATCGGGCTCGCCATAGGCCATGCGCCGCGCAGCCCCATGATCCTTGCTGCCCTGGCCCGCCACCATATAGGTTGCGATCGTCCAGGGACTGCCGGCAAAGCCCAGAAAGGTGACATTGGGGTTCAGCGCGGCCTTCACGCGGCGCACCGTGTCATAGACGGCGTCAAAACGCGACCATTCGGGCGTCAGCGCCGACAGGTCCGTCTCCGCCAGGATCGGCGCGAGGCGTGGGCCTTCGCCGGCCTCGAACCACAGACTCTGCCCCATGGCATAGGGCACGATCAGGATGTCCGAAAACAGGATCGCTCCGTCAAAGCCGAACCGGCGCAACGGTTGCAGCGTCACTTCCGCCGCGGCGGCGCTGTCATAGACCAGTTCCAGAAAGCCGCCCTTATCGGCACGCAACTCGCGATATTCCGGTAGATAGCGGCCTGCCTGGCGCATCAGCCAGACTGGCGGCACTGCCGGACGTTCACCCCGGAGCACGCCCAGAAGTTTCTTGTCGGCGCCATGGGCCGGGGCGTTCAGGCTCATCAGACTCTCACTTAATTAAGATTCAAAAAGGATGATGCAGATGTTGGTGCGTTGGCAGCGGGGTTAATGCGCTGTGCCCGGAATTGCCAACAGATTGACTCTGGCGATTGACGCAATCGCGTCCGAGTCAGGCAATCTGCCCCCGCTATCCACAGGCTGTGGATGAAATCCAGCGCCTGTGGGAGGGGTGTGGATAAGAGTCCGGTCAGTGGGGAGGGACCAAAACCGCGATTTCATCCACTGATTCCTCCCTTGCTTTATCCACAGCCCTTCCACACAGATGGGCACATGGCGCGTATCCACCTCCACCTTCTATCAGATTCCACCGGGGAAACGCTTGAAAATATTGCCAAGGCGGCGATCGGCCTGTTCGAAAATGTCGAGGCAATCCGCCATTTCTGGCCGATGGTGCGGTCGGATGTGCACCTTGACCGGATCATGGAGGATATCGCCGCCAATCCGGGCCTCGTGCTGTTCACGCTGACGAACCATATGCTGCGGCGGCGGCTGGAAACCCGCTGTCGCGCGCTTGGTCTGCCGCATGTCGCGGCGCTCGACAGCGTGGCAGACGCCCTCTCCAACATATTGGGGCAGGAAACCCGCACCCGGCCAGGCCGCAAACATATATTGGACGAAGCCTATTTCGCGCGGATCGAGGCGATCCAGTTCACCATCGCGCATGATGACGGCGTCGGCCACGAAAATTGGGAGGAGGCCGATATCGTCCTAGCGGGCGTTTCGCGTGCGTCCAAAACGCCAACCTCCATCTATCTCGCCAATCGCGGCTACAAGACCGCCAATATCCCGCTCGTACCGGAATCGCCGCCGCCGCGCAGTCTCTACACGCTGCGTCATCCCATGGTCGTGGGGCTTACCGTCAGTCCCGAACGGCTGATCCAGATTCGGCGTAACCGGTTGCTCTCGCTCAACCAGGCGCCTGAAACCGCTTATGTCGATATCGACAAGGTGCAGGATGAACTGGCCTTTGCCAGGCGCATGTTCGCTGACCATGGCTGGCCCGTCATCGACATGACGCGGCGGTCGATCGAGGAAGCCGCCGCGGCGATCATCAACCTCTTCAACGACCGAGTGCTCGCGGAGGGAGACGGCGCATGATCGTCCTTGCCTCGCAAAGCGCCAGCCGCCGGGCGCTGCTGACGGCGGCGCAGGTGCCCTTCGAGGCGCTATCCCCCGGCGTGGACGAAGATGCCGCCAAGGCGGCGCTGCGCGCCGACGGGCTGGACGCCCGCGCGCTCGCCGATGCCCTGGCGGAACTGAAGGCGCTGAAGGTGTCGCGTCGCGTGCCTGGCGCGCTGGTGCTGGGCTGCGACCAGACGCTCAGCATCGGCGACGGCGCGGAACGGGGCGAGATGATCGACAAGGCGATTGATCGGGCCGATGCGGAGCGCATCCTGCGCCAGCTTTCGGGCCGCGTGCATCATCTTCACAGCGCTGCGGTGATCGTGCTGAACGGTGATCCGATCTGGCGGCATGTCGAGCGGGTGCGCATGACCGTGCGGCCGTTGTCGGAAAACTTTATTACTGCCTATCTGGACAGCGACTGGGACGAATGCCGCTGGTGCGTGGGCTGCTACCGGATCGAAGGACCGGGCGCGCAACTGTTCAGCCGGGTGGAAGGCAGCCAGTTCGCGATCCAGGGTCTGCCGCTTCTTCCCCTGCTTGACTTTCTGCGCGTGCGTGGCGTTCTGAAAGCATGACCGACAAACTTCCCTATGCCGAGGTAATCGGCGATCCGATCGCGCACAGCCAGTCGCCCCTCATCCATAATTTCTGGCTTGAGGCCCTCAATATTGAGGCGGAATATCGCAAGACGCACGTGACAGCCGATAGCCTCAGCACCTATTTCCTTCAGCGGCGCGCCGACCCGGACTGGCTCGGCTGCAATGTCACCATTCCGCATAAAATCGCAGTACTCGATTATGTCGATGATCCGGGCGGCGTGCGCGACCGGATCGGGGCGGTCAACACCATTGCCTCGGAAACCGGCGGACCGTTGATCGGCACCAACACCGACGCGGGCGGTTTCCTCCAGCCATTGCTGCGCGACGGCTGGCAGGGCCAGAGCGCCGTCATTATCGGGTCGGGCGGCGCGGCGCGGGCGATTTTATTCGCGCTGGCCAGCCTTGGCGTCCCCGACATCAGCATCATGGCGCGCGACGCCGCCAAGGGTCAGGCGCTGCTTGATCGCGCCAGGGTGAAGGGCAGGGTGCTTGGCATGGCCGACGCGCTGCCGGCCGCTGACCTGCTGGTCAATTCAACCTCGCTCGGCATGGTCGGGCAGCCCGCGCTCGATCTCGACCTGACGCCGTTGCCCGAAAAGGCTATCGTCTACGACATCGTCTATGCCCCGTTGGAAACCGGCTTGCTCAAAGCTGCGCGCGCGCGGGGTTTGCGGACGCTTGATGGCCTTGAAATGCTGATTGGACAGGCGGCTCTGGCCTTCGACATATTCTTCGACGCGCAGCCGCCTCGCGAACTGGACGGGGAATTGCGCGAACGGCTCCTCGCCGCCCAGTCATGAAGGTCTATGGCCTGACCGGCTCGATCGGCATGGGCAAATCGACCGTCGCGGCCATGTTCCGCCGGGCCGGGGTGCCGGTATTCGATGCCGACGCGGAGGTGCACCGGTTGCAAGGCCCGGACGGCCCCTTGCTTCCCGCTATCGAAGCCCGATTTCCCGGAACCACGGGTCCCAAGGGCGTGAATCGTGCCAGGCTGGGCGCTGCCGTCTTCGGCGATCCGCAAGCGCGCAAGGCGCTGGAGGCGATCGTCCATCCGGCCGTCCACGACCGGCGCGAGCGGTTCCTGAAACGCCACCGCGCCCGCGCTTTCGTCATCCTCGACATACCGTTGCTGTTCGAAACCCGTGGCGAAAGGCGGCTGAACGGCGTGATTGTCGTTACCGCACCGGCGTGGAAGCAGCGTCGGCGCGTGCTCGCCCGGCCCGGAATGACGGCGTCCAAATTCCGGCAGATCGTCAACCTGCAAACTCCCGATGCTGTAAAGCGGACGCGGGCTGACTATATCATCAATACGGGCACGAGCTTGGCCGAAACGGCCGCACAGGTTCGCCGTCTGGTCGCTTGCCTTGGCCGCCAGACAGGCAGATAAGGGTTAGCCCACAGAGTCGATTGCGAGGGCAATGCGCGAGATTATTTTCGATACCGAAACGACAGGGTTCGACCCTGCATCCGGCGACCGGATGGTGGAGATTGGCTGTATCGAACTGGTCAATCGTGTGCCCACCGGACGCACATTCCACGCTTATTATCACCCCGAACGCGACATGCCGGCGGCCGCCTTTGCGGTCCATGGCCTGTCCGCCGATTTCCTGGCCAAGCATCCGGTCTTTTCACTGGGCGCGCTGGAACTGCTCGATTTTCTGGAGGACAGTCCGCTGGTCGCGCACAATGCGCGCTTCGACTTCGGATTCCTCAACCATGAACTGACATTATGCGGCCATCCGCAAGTCGGCATGCACCGCATGATCGACACCGTCGCGATTGCCCGTCAACTCCATCCGGGCGCCAAGCACAGTCTGGACGCGCTCTGCACCCGCTACGGCATCGATCGCAGCCATCGCGTCAAGCATGGCGCGCTGCTGGACGCGGAATTGCTGGCGCAACTCTATATCGAACTGACCGGCGGCCGTCAGATCGGCCTGGGTCTGGCACAGGAGGAGGCAAAAGAGATCGTCAGGGTGGAACTGACGGAAAGTCCCGTTGTTCGCCCTGTTCGTCCTGCGCGCGTCTTCATGGCGAGCGCGCAGGAGCTGGAACGGCACGCCGCGTTCGTCGCGACGCTGGACAGGCCGCTCTGGCTGGAGGAGGCATAGGCCCATCAAGGACCTGTGCCTTCACGCCAACCCGGCCGCCCTCCCGGCGGTTCGGCAAGAATAAGGAGAAGGCATATGGATATTCGTGTTTCCGGGCATCAGGTCGAAACGGGCGACGCGCTCAAGCAGCATGTCTGGGATCGGCTCGAGGCGATGGCCGAGAAATATTTTTCCCGCACGATTTCCGCCCAGGTCACCTTCCGCGGCGCGCCGCATGGCGCTTTCCATTGCGACATCGTCTGTCATGTCATGACCGGTCTTATCCTCAAGGGCGCGGGCGAAGCGCAGGAGGCGCATCCGGCCTTCGACCAGGCGGCCGAGCGGATAGAAAAGCAGCTGCGCCGCTATATGCGCCGTCTGAAGGACCGCAGCCAGCAGGCAGCAGCCGCTGAAGCGCAGCGCGCCAACGGCTTCAGTCTGGATGATGTCGATGGCGCAGGCTACACCATCTTTGCCGGCGGCCGCGAAGAGGAAGAACCCGATGACGCGCCCCTGATCGTCGCGGAAACGCGCGTCGACATCCCAGAGGCGAGCGTATCGGATGCGGTGATGATGCTTGATCTGCGCAACACCAATGCCCTGCTTTTCATGAATGCGGGCACATCGACCTATAATATGGTCTATCGTCGCCAGGATGGGACGATTGGCTGGGTTGAGCCCCGCGCCTGACCCCTTGCGCCCGGCCCCGCTGCTGTTGACCTTCCGGGTCGGGCGGCTTATGGGGCCGGGCTTCACAGTCCCCGAGCATACGCGCATAATCTTCCCCCTGGCTGAGCGCGGCTCGGCTGGTTCGGAATGGTCATGGTACAGTTCAACGATATCGTCTCGCCCGACGCGCTGGCCGCGCGGCTCACGATCAATGGCAAGAAACAGCTGTTTCAGAAAATCGCGGCGCTGGCGGCGGATGCCTATGGCCTCGATGCTGCGATCGTGGCCGAGGCGCTGTTCGACCGCGAGCGGCTTGGGTCGACGGGATTTGGCGGCGGCGTCGCCATTCCGCATGCCAAGATCCCCGGCCTTGCCCGCATGTGCGCTCTGGTCATTCTGGCCGACCCCGCCATGCCGTTCGATGCCGTGGACGAGGCGCCGGTCGATATCATCTTCGCTCTGCTTTCGCCGGTGGATAGCGGCGCCGAGCATCTGAAGACTCTGGCGCGCGTGTCGCGTTACCTGCGTGACGATCATAATGTGGCGCGCCTGCGGGGCGCCAGTTCGGCCGAAGCACTTTATGCGCTCCTTGCAGGCAGCGGGACGCGTGACGCAGCCTGAAAGTCCGAGCGGGGAAGCCGCGCATTTTCGCGCGCTGGAGCAGCTTTATCGTTCCGCGCCGATCAACCGCCTGTTCCGATCCGACCTCGTCATCACAGAAGCAGGCCGGTCCCGCATCGACTTCGATGTCGATGAAAGCCAGTTCCACGCGGCCGGCGCAGTGCATGGCACCGTCTATTTCAAGATGCTGGACGATGCCGCCTTCTACGCGGCTAACAGTCTGGTCAGCGATCGCTTCCTGCTGACGACCGCCTTCAACCTGCTGTTCACCCGCCCGATCGGGCCGGGACGGATACGCGCGGAGGGGCGCTGGATCAGCGGCAAGCGGCGGGTCTATGTCGCCGAAGCTAGCCTGATCGGTTCGGACGGAGAAGAGGTCGGTCGGGGAACGGGCACCTTCATGCGCTCGCAATTCCCCTTGTCCTCGCTTCCCGGCTATGCCGCCTGATCCCCGCCTGACCAGCGCGATGCTGGTCGGAGCGCTGCGACGGCGAGTCGTGGAGGCGGGCGGATTCGCCACCATTCTTGTCAAAGGCGATGAGATAAGCGGCGTCATCCTTGTCCAGGCGGTGGAACGCGGACGGGAAACAGGACTTTTTGAACGAGTGCCGAACCTTGATGGCGGATATGCGTTAATGCGTTGTGGTCCCGCCCCGGCGGAAGGGCCCGAAGCGCTATCGGCTTATATCGAGCGCCGCCGCAGGTCTGACCCGGACCTGTGGGTAGTCGAACTCGATGTCGCGCAAGCGGAACGGTTCGCCGCTGAAACAATTTGCTGATCGTTGACAGACCGTCATGGTCCGGGCAGAGGCGCGCGACGCCATTGCGCAGGTTGCCGTTTCGTCCATGGGGGGCGGGTCTGGTAAACACGCAGACGGGAGGCGGCCGGTCGTCGCGACAATAGGGTTACAATAGACGACGCCCCGGCCAAGAACCGCTTGTTTTTGAGCTGAAATGAGTTTTCGTTTGAGAGCTGCGATCGTCGCAGCCTTTGCCTTGTCCGCGGCCGCCGCCATGTCCGCTTCTGAAATGTCGATCGCTGGCGAATCCATCGCCTCGGTGACGTCCTTGCCAAACACTGTACACGCTGCCACGCAGCCTGCGGTCGTCTTTGCCGCTCCGCGCGAAACCGCGCAGCCGCTGGATTCCGACCATGTGGCCGGTTCCTCTTCTTCTTCCGACTCCGATTTTTCGGCAACCAGCCTCGCTGCTCTGGTCGACGCCCAAGGCGCACCCGAGGAGCTGGACGGCGACATGCAATGCCTGGCCGGAGCGGTCTATTTCGAATCCAAGGGCGAAAGCCTGGAAGGCCAGCTGGCCGTCGCGCGCGTGATCATCAACCGCGCCAAGTCCGGTCGTTTCGCTGACAGCCTGTGCGGCGTCATCTATCAGCCCAGCCAGTTCAGCTTCGTGCGCCGCGGGTCGATGCCGCCGATCCGCATGGAAAGCCGCAGCTGGCGCCAGGCCGTCGCCATTGCGCAAATCGCGATGGAGGACAGCTGGGACAGTCGGGCTGAAGGTGCGCTCTTCTTCCACGCCCGCCGGGTTTCGCCGGGCTGGGGCAAAACCAAATTGGCCTCGATCGACAATCATATCTTCTACCGCTGATCCCGCCGGATTTGCGGACAAGACAAAAGACTGAGCCGGTTCGGACTGCCCGAATCGGCTTTTCTTTTGTTCCTATATTGTTCTAATGGTTGGGCATGAATAGCATTGCACAAGACGGCTGCTCCGCGCTTACCGACGGCACGGCCATGGCGGTCGCGCGCGGGACGTTGCGTCTCTTTTTTCGGCATGACATGAGCGGCATCCTGGAAGTGCCGCTGCCCAATGGCCGGCGTGCCGATATCATGGCGATCGACAGCGCCGGGCGACTGACCATCGTTGAAATCAAATGCAGCCGCGCCGATTTGCTGGGCGACATGAAATGGCCCGATTATTTCGACTATTGTGATCGTTTCTACTGGGCTGTGCCAGCAGGTTTCGACCTTAGCCCATTTGAAGGCGAATCGCTCTGGCCGGGGCGCACGGGACTGATCGTCGCCGACCAATATGACGCCGAACTGGTACGCCCTGCGCCGGTCGAACCCCTTGCCGCCGCCCGGCGCAAGGCGGAAACCCTGCGCTTTGCCCGTCGTGCGGCCCGCCGTCTTACCGCGCTGGCTGACCCGGATCATGCCACGGAACTGGGCTGGTAGCAGCCTTTCCCCGCGCCTTTACAACCGCCCGCGCCGCGTCCAGTTCAATCAGCAAGTCGGCCTGCGCCGGCATATGGTCGAGCATGTGGCGCGTGATCCGTTCATAATGCTGAAGGAAGCGGGACAGGGCAGCGTCGTCCATCCCTTTGCCGGCCGCGCGCAGGGGTTCTTCCTGTTCGCTGCGCCATCGATGAACGACCGAAAAATCGGGCGCGGCCAGAAAGACAAGGCAATCGATCCGGTCAAACAACCGTTGATAGGGTCCTGCCAATGTCGTGTTGACGAAGTGACGCCAGTGTCCGTACGCATCCTCGTCGCGCTCCAAGGTGTTGATCGGCGCTTCCAAAGCGTCAATCGACTGCGCCCGGGCGCCGACGCACCACCCCTCCAATAGCAAAAGGCGCGTGCCTGTCGGGGCGTGATCCCATTGCGCCTGCGGCAGGCGGTCATCGCTGCCCTTGTCGAAGCGCGGGAGCGCCGCAGCCACGCCGCGTTCAAGAGCCGAGATAACCTCAACGCCAAGGCCAATGTCATGCGTGCCCGGCACCCCCCGCGTGCGCAGCAACGGATGCACATCTCGCGCCAGCGCGGTCCGCTCGGCCTTGGTGAGATACAGGTCGTCGATGGACAGCAGCGCGGTCGGCACATGCGCGTTGTTCATGCGTGTCTTGATGGCTGCGGCAAGGGTGGACTTCCCGCTGCCCTGCGCGCCGGCGATCCCCACGATCATCAGCGGATCGAACACCTGCGCCAGGGTCCGCGCGATCATTGCCGTGGCGATGTCGATGGCGTTCAACCGCCCACCTTCCTGTTCATCGGCCTCAGCCGCTCAGGGCAATGCCGCCACCAGCAGCTTGTCGATCTTGCGCCCGTCCATGTCCACAATCTCGAAACGCCATCCCTGGTCATCCACGAAATCGCCTACCTCGGGCAGGCGCCGCATCAGCCAGAGCGCGTGGCCGGCCACCGTCGCATAATCACGGTCTTCCGACAGGCTGATGTCGATCCGGTCTGCCAGTTGGTCGATCGGCATCTGGCCCGACACCAGCAGGCTGCCGTCCTCCCGCTCCACCAAGTCCGGCTCGTCAAAGGCGTCGCGGTCCGACGCGAAATGCCCCGCGATCGCGGACATAAGGTCGGCCGGCGTCACAATGCCTTCGAAATGACCATATTCATCATGCACCATCACCATCGGCACATCCGACCGGCGCAGCACTTCCAGCGCGTCCATGGCATCGACCTGATCGGGTACGATCTCCGCCCGGCGCATTAATATGTCGAGCGTCAACGCTTCCCCCCGAAACAGGGCAGTCATGATGTCGCGCGCCTGGACGACGCCGACAATATCCTCGACCGACCCGCGCCCGACCGGCAGACGGGTATGGGACGTCGCCAGCAGCCGGGCGCGAATCGTTTCCTCGTCGGCATTCAGGTCGATCCAGTCGACATCCATACGCTGGGTCATCACCTCGCGCACTGGCCGATCGGCCAGGCGCACCACGCCCGAAATAATCGCGCGTTCGCTTTCCTCGATCACGCCTGACCGGCTGGCTTCCGCAACGATCAGGTGCAATTCTTCAGCTGTGACGTGATTTTCGGATTCGCGATCCATGCGCAACAGCTTGAAGATCAGCGCGCTCGATCCATCCAATATCCAGACCAGCGGCGCGGTCAGCCTAGCCAGCCACAACATTGGCGTCGCGACCAGCAGGGCAATCGTCTCCGGCGCGCGCAGCGCAAACTGTTTGGGCACCAGTTCGCCCACGATCAGCGAGGCATAGGTCGTAAGGCCAATAACGAGCGAAAAGCCGGCTGTGGCTGCGATATTAGGAGCCAGGCCCAGAGCCTCCAGTCGCTGGCCAACGGGACCGCCCAAGCTCGCGCCTGAATAGGCACCTGCGACGATTCCGATCAGCGTGATGCCGATCTGTACGGTCGACAGGAAGCGGCCAGGATCAGCCGCCAAGTCGAGCGCGACCCTGGCACCCCGGCGCCCCGCCTTTTCCATCGCCTGCAGCCGGGGCCGCCGCGCCGATACGATCGCAAGCTCGGACATGGCGAAGACGCCATTGAGCGCAACCAGCGCCAGGATGATGACGATGTCGACCCAAGGAAAGGGCGTCGGAGTTGGGGAGGGGATCGTGGCCATGGTGGTCAGTTGCCCCCTATAGCGCCTATTCTTTCAATTTCACAACATCAGCATCATCGGTAGTTCAGTTCGGCTGTGGAACAAAGATCGAGGCTTGGCCATTTGGGGGGCCATGCGCTCCTTTTGCGGGCGGATAAAGACAAGGGAACGGATATTATGAGGATTTCTCATCGCATCATGGGCGCGGCGGGTCTGGCCGCCATGTTGGCAACCACCGCCTGCACGACCGATCCGAACACCGGTCAGCGGTCGATTTCCAAGGCGGCGATTGGCGGCATCGGCGGCGCGCTGGGCGGCTATCTGCTGGGCGATCTGGTCGGCGGCCGCAATGATCGCACCGAAAAGATTCTGGGTGCAGGCATCGGCGCTGTCGCGGGCGCGGGTATTGGCGCCTATATGGACGCGCAGGAGCGCAAGCTGCGTGAGGAAACGGCCGGCACCGGCGTCGATGTGATCCGTGACGGCGACAATCTGCTGCTGCGCATGCCGTCGGGCATTACCTTCGGCTATGACCGCGCCGACGTGCAGCCGCAGTTCCAGCCGACGTTGAATGATGTCGCCAGCGTCCTGGCCCAATATCCCAAGACTTATATCGACGTATATGGGCATACCGACAGCGATGGGTCGGACGCCTATAATCAGACCTTGTCGGAACGGCGTGCGCAGGCAGTCGCCAATTACCTGGTCGGCCGGGGCGTCCAGTCGGCGCGTATCGGCACGCGCGGCTTTGGTGAAACGCAGCCCATAGCGTCCAACGCAACTGAGGAGGGCAAGGCCGCCAATCGCCGCGTCGAAATAAAGATCGCGCCGGTTACGGAAGCCGACGTTCGTAACTGATCCGTCTGGCTTTTATGAACATGGCTGCACCCGGTCCGCTCGCGGATCGGGCGCAGCTATTTGGAAGGCCTATCGGATAGGTCGCAGTGGCAGACCTTATCCCTTCATTCCTGCAAAGATACGCCCGGACTGCGGGGGTCTGCCGCGCCGACCCAATGGCCATCGGCGGTGCGTTCGGCGGCATTGGCCTTGAGGCCGAGCGGGCTCAGCGTCACATGATGGCCCAGCTTCTCGAGCGGCGCCTTCATGGCCTCTAGCGATGTGCCCTGCTCCAGCACCAGACCGTCCTTGTTATAATAAATAAGGCCATGCGCGATCGAGTCCTGCGCTGACAGCCCCCAGTCGAAATGCGCGATCAGCGCCTTGGCCACCTGCATGATGATGGTCCGCCCGCCGGCTGCGCCCACGGTGAAAATCGGCACGCCTTTGTCATCGTACACGATGGTCGGCGACATGGAGGACAGCGGTCGCTTGCCAGGCTCGACGCGGTTGGCGACCAGCTTCCCGTCCTTTTCCGGCGCAAAGCTGAAATCGGTAAGTTCATTGTTGAGGATCACGCCATTGGCGACCAGCTGGCTGCCAAAAAAACTTTCGATGGTGGAGGTCCAGCTGGCGACATCGCCATTGCGGTCCACTGCCACGAAATGGCTGGTGCCGGCCTCGGGCTGCGGCCCTGCCGCGGTGCGCGGCTGCGCTCCGGGCGGTGTGCCCGGTTCATATGTGCGCAACGACCGATCCAGCCGGATCATGGCGGACCGGCGCTTCAAATAAGCGGGGTCGATCATGCCGGCGACCGGCACCGACACGAAATCGGGATCGCCCAGCCAGGTATCGCGATCGGCATAGGCCAGCTGCATCGCTTCGCCGATCACATGCCAGCTGCGTGGATCATCCTTGCCCCATTGGCCCAGCGGGAAGCGTTCGACCATGCCCAATATTTCGAGAACGGTCACGCCGCCGGCTGATGCCGGACCCATGCCGCACACGGTATAGGCGCGATATTTGCCGCACACGGGTTTGCGCATTTTGGCGGTATAGCCGGCCAGATCTGCGGTCGTCATCGGCACCGGATTTTTGGGCGCGTCCGTCACCGCCCTGGCGATGGCCTGCGCGTTTTCGCCCAGGTAAAAGGCGTCCGGCCCTTCCACAGCTACCCGCTTGTAGAGCGCGGCGAGCGGCGGGTTCTTGAGCAGCGTGCCTACCGGCGGCGGCGCGCCATCAACCCAGAAATAGGACTGGATTTCGGGAAAATCCTTCCAGATATCCTTCAACCGGTTGAGCGCGGTCGCTGTGCGCTCCCCCAGTTCAAACCCATTCTGCGCCAATTTGATCGCCGGCTGGAACAGGTCGGCCCAGGGCAGCTTGCCCCATTTGCGATGCGCTTCCCATGCCAGCCGCAGATTGCCGGGCACCCCGACCGAATAGCCACCCGGCCAGGCCTGGATGAAGGGCAGGGGTTTGCCATCAGGGCCAAGGAAGCGGTCGGGCCGCGCGGCGGCCGGCGCGGTTTCGCGCCCGTCGATCGATTCCAGCAGGCCGGTGCCGCCATCATGATGCATCAGGAAGCCGCCGCCGCCGATGCCGCTATTATGGGGTTCGACAACGCCCAGCGTCAGCATCATCGCGATCGCGGCGTCGGTGGCGCTGCCGCCCTGGCGCAATATCTCTTGCCCGGCCTGAGCCGCGCGCGGGTCGGCCGCCGAAACGGTGGCGTTGAGCGCGACCGGTGTGCGGGCCAGCAGCGGCGCGGGAACCGCTATGGTGGTGGTAAGAAGGGCGAGCGGGGCCAGTGCGGCCGAGAGGCGGAACGTCATGACCGGCACCCTAAGCGCTCTGCGACATGCCGCAACCTTTTCGATAGCGTCATCATGCTCCGTTGAACGGATCAGGCGTCTCTTCCCACCAATTCGGCGATGGTGCGCACCCCGTCGCGCATCATCAGCGCCTTCAGCCCGGCATTGATGCGCCGCGCCAGCCAGGGGCCTTCATAGACAAGCGCGCTGTAGATCTGCACCAGCGATGCGCCGGCGCGGATTCGGTCATAGGCGTGCTCCGCGCTTGCGATGCCCCCCACGCCGATCAGCGGTAGCCGATCGCCCAGAAGCCGCCGGAAATCGCGCAGCCGCGTCAATGACAGGTCGTTGAGCGGCGCGCCCGACAGGCCACCGGCCTCCGTTGCATAAACGGACCGCAGCGGTGGCCGGCTGGTGGTGGTGTTGGACACGATGAGCGCGTCTATCGCGTGATCGGTGCAGGCAGCGGCAATGTCCTCCATGTCCGCGGGCGTCAGATCGGGCGCCACTTTAAGGAAAATGGGCGTCCGGCCCACGCCGCGCGCCGCCATCACCGCCCCCAGCAGATCATCGAGCGCCGCGCGGTCCTGAAGCGCCCGCAGTCCCGGCGTATTGGGCGAGGAGATATTGACCGTCAGATAATCGGCGAGCGGCATCATGCAGGTGACGCCCGTGACATAATCGGCAATCCCCCGGTCCGCCGCCGTCGCGTCCTTGTTCGCGCCGATATTGATGCCGATCACCGGACCTTCGCCCTTGGGCCGGCGATAGCGGGCGATTCGGTCGGCCGCTGCGCCCTGGCCGCCATTGTTGAAGCCGAACCGATTGATGACGGCCCGGTCCTCGACAAGGCGGAACAGGCGGGGCTGAGGATTGCCCGGCTGAGCCAGCGGCGTAAGCGTGCCCAATTCTGCAAAGCCAAAGCCCAGGCTGTGCATCTTGTGCGCGACCCGTCCGTCTTTGTCATAGCCCGCGGCAAGGCCAACGGGATTGGGAAAGCGCAGACCGGCAACCTGACTTTCCAACATTGGGTCGGCAGGCAGCGGGTGCGCCGTCGGCGTCATGCGCAGGGCGGCGATCGACAGATTATGCGCGCGTTCAGGGTCCAGCGCGAAGAGCAGCGGACGGATCAGGCGATAGGACATGGTGGCGCTATGCCAGCGCCGCCCATCGCCGTCGAGTCACTGTGACAGCCGCGCCACACGCTCCGACTCCGCGTTACTTAATGACAGTAAACGTCATCATTGAGACCGTTTCGGACGCAGAAATGTCCGTTCTGTCCAATAAACTTTCAATGATTCGGGCGTAAAGCGCTCCTGCGACCCGAAGGCTCCTAGGCCCTATGGCCAACGAGACCTTTTCCTGACCCGGCGGTGAAAACCGTCGGGTCATTTTTTTGCCCCTCTGCCATTGCTGGCGCGGGTCGCCATTGGACTTCATGGCCCTTGCGTATTGTGACGTCAGGCGCATAGTGGGCGGCGGGGTGAAATATGGGGTCGCATCAGGCATCTAAGCCGGCGGGCGCGGTTGCGTTGCCGGATGAGCGGGGTCCACTGTCCTATGCGGTGGCTGCGGCGCAGGGACCGGTGCGGTTGCACTATATGCCGCCGCCCGAGCGGCTGCGTCTCTATTTCGGTTCGCTCTATCATTTCAGCGTGACCGCTGATTCCTACGCCGACGCCACGCGCGCCGATGTACCGCAATTGCGGTTCATGCTCAGCGGCAATGGTCATTACCAGTTTCAGGACGGCGCGAAGGTCGCAACGCCGACCGTGTGCCTGCTCGGACCGACCATGGGGGCAACCCGGTTCGTGCTGAATGGCCCGGCACGCGTGCTGGGCATTTCCCTGTTGCCTGCTGGCTGGAGGTCGCTGTGCGGACAGGATGCAAGCGACCTTGCCGACCGGCTGCTCGACTTTACTGACGTGCACGAAGGCGTCTTTGCCGCCTTGCTCGATCGCCTGCGGGATATGGACGCGGCTGACGGCGATGCCATGGCGGATCTGGTCTGGACCCAGCTTGGGCGGATCGTGCAGCCATTGCGGAAGGCGACTTGGGAATTGCTCGCCGCCGTCGATGCCTGGCTGATCGGCGAAGGTTCGCCGCGTATCGAAGCGCTGGCGGAAGCCACCGGCCTGTCGCAGCGCCAGCTCGCGCGGCTCACTAACCGCTATTATGGCGCGCCGCCCAAATTGCTGGCGCGCAAATATCGGGCGCTGCGCTGCTCCGCCCGGATCGCGCTGGATGGCGAAAGCTGGCAGCAATTATGCGAGGAGGCCGGCTTTTACGATCAGTCGCATTTTATTCGCGAAATCAAGCATTTCATCGGTCTTACCCCGCATCAATTGCAGACTGAACCGTCGGCGGTCGCGCAGTTGACGCTGTTGCGTCGATCCTTGGGGAGCGACATCGCGATTCTCAATCGCTTGTCATAAATACCCTTGATTCCCGTAGCGCAGGGGACCACATGCGCAATCGGATGGATTCGATCCGATTTGAGAATGGTTCGCAATGCGCTTGTCGAGTTTCGCTGATTATGCCGTGGTGCTGATGAGCGCGGCCGCGCGCCATTGTGGCGGCGCGCGGATGAACGCGACAACGCTGGCCGCCGAAACCGGCATTCCGCTGCCCACCGCGCAAAAGCTGGTGAGCCGGTTGTCGGGGGCTGGACTGCTCGAATCAAGTCGGGGCACGGGCGGTGGCGTCCGCCTGTCCCGCCCGCCCGCGACGATTACGCTGGCGGATGTGGTGGAAGCGGTCGAAGGGCCGATTGCCATGACCGCCTGCGCCGAAATGGGCGCGCATGACTGCAATCTGGAACGGGATTGCCGCATCCGCCCGCATATGAATGTCGCGAACAATGCGATCCGCCAGGCGCTGGCTGGAGTGACGATCGCGAGTTTGACGAGAGAGATGGCATGACCGACGACGTGACGACCATACGCAATCAGGAAGCATTGGAGGCCGCCGAGCGTGCGTCCACCTATGAGCATGGCTGGTCGTCCGCGATCGAGCAGGATTTCGCGCCCAAGGGGCTGAACGAGGATACCGTCCGCTTCATTTCCGCCAAGAAGCAGGAGCCGCAATGGCTGCTGGACTGGCGGCTCAAGGCCTTTGCCCAATGGCAGACGATGGAGTCGCCGGAATGGGCCAAGCTCAACGTCCCGCCGATCGATTATCAAGATGCCTATTATTACGCCGAGCCCAAGAAGAAGGCGGAGCTGAACAGCCTTGATGAGGTCGATCCCGAAATCCTCGCCACCTACCAGAAACTGGGCATCCCGATCGCCGAGCAGGAAATGCTCGCTGGGGTGAAGGGCAGCCGCAAGGTTGCGGTGGACGCGGTGTTCGACAGCGTCTCCGTGGCGACCACTTTCCGCAAGGAATTGGAGGAGGCCGGTGTCATCTTCCGCTCCATAAGTGAGGCGGTGCGCGAATTTCCCGACCTGGTGCAGAAATGGCTGGGCAAGGTCGTGCCGATGCACGACAATTACTTCGCTACCCTCAACTGCGCGGTCTTTTCCGACGGCACCTTCGTCTACATTCCCAAGGGCGTGCGCTGCCCGATGGAACTCAGCACCTATTTCCGCATCAACGCGGAAAATACCGGCCAGTTCGAACGCACGCTGATCGTCGCGGATGAAGGCAGCTATGTTTCCTATCTCGAAGGCTGCACCGCGCCGATGCGCGACGAGAACCAGCTCCACGCCGCGGTGGTCGAACTGGTCGCGCTGGACGATGCGGAGATCAAATATTCGACCGTCCAGAACTGGTATCCCGGTGATGAGCAGGGCAAGGGCGGCATCTATAATTTCGTGACCAAGCGGGCGCTCTGCCAAGGGCGCAACAGTAAGGTTTCGTGGACGCAGGTGGAAACCGGCAGCGCCATCACCTGGAAATATCCCAGCTGCGTGCTGAACGGCGAGAATAGCGTGGGCGAATTCTACTCGGTCGCGCTCACCAACAACATGCAGCAGGCCGATACCGGCACGAAGATGATCCATAATGGCAAGGGCACGCGCTCGACCATCGTGTCCAAGGGGATCAGCGCGGGTCGGTCGAACAACACCTATCGCGGGCTGGTGCGCGTGGCGCCGGGCGCGGAAGGGGTGCGCAACTTCACCCAGTGCGACAGCCTGCTGCTGGGTGATCAGTGCGGCGCGCATACCGTGCCCTATATCGAGGTGCGAAACCCCTCGGCGCAGATCGAGCATGAGGCGACGACGAGCAAGATTTCGGACGACCAGCTTTTCTACGCGATGCAGCGCGGGCTGGACACGGAGAGCGCGGTTTCGCTGATCGTCAACGGCTTCGCCAAGGACGTGCTGCAACAGCTGCCGATGGAGTTCGCGGTGGAAGCGCAGAAGCTGCTGGGCATCAGCCTTGAGGGCAGCGTGGGATAAATAATGCACGTCAGCCGGGCCCGATCCGGCGTCCTGCCTGTCTTCTGTGGCAGCGGGACCCCGGATCAAGTCCGGGGCGGCAAAACGGGACAATGAGGATAGATATTTTGAGCGACGAAGACGATATCCAGGATGCCCTCGCCGATTTCGCGGAGGATGTTGGGAACGGCCAGTCATGGACGGCCGCCATCCGCATCCTGACCGAAGATTATGAGCTGGAAGAAGGCGAGCTGGAAGCCCGCGCGCGCAAGGATTTTGGCGATCTCGACGCCTATCAGGCCGAATGTCGCGCTGCGCTGGAAAAGGGCGACGCCGCCTTTGCCGAGCGGCTCAAGACCGACAAGGCCTTCCACAAGGCCAAGGCCCCCAATCTGGCCCGCATGGAGCCAGTGACCGAATTCGTGAGCGGCGTGCTGGAAAAGGGCGCGCCGGAACCGGGCGCGGACTGGTGGCCCTATATGCCGATCAAGCGCCATATCGATACGCTGTTCCCCGCGCCGGGCGACGTGCGCGACATGGCCTTCTGGACCGCGCGGACGCTCCAGCGCGCGCACAAGGGATAAAAGATGCTGACGATCGACAACCTCACCAATGAAATCGACGGAAAGCCTATTCTCAAGGGCTTGTCGCTCGCCATCAAGGCGGGTGAAATCCACGCGATCATGGGACCGAATGGCGCTGGAAAATCGACGCTGGCCTATACTTTGGGTGGCCGTCCCGGCTATGAGGTGACGGGCGGCGATGCCTCCTTTGACGGTGTGAACTTGTTCAGCTTGGACCCCCACGAGCGTGCGGCTGCCGGGCTGTTCCTGGGTTTTCAATATCCGGTCGAAATTCCCGGCGTGTCGAACCTCCAATTCCTGCGCGAGAGCCTCAACAGCCAGAAGCGCGCACGCGGCGAAGCTGAACTCAATGGCGGCGAGTTCATTCGCCTGGCCAAGGAGAAAGCGGCGCTCTTGGGCCTCGACATGGACATGCTCAAGCGTTCGGTGAACGTCGGCTTTTCAGGCGGCGAAAAGAAGCGCGCCGAGATGGTGCAGATGGGCATTCTCGATCCCCGGCTCGCGATCCTCGACGAAACCGATTCCGGCCTCGACATCGACGCGCTCAAGATCGTGGGTGCCGGCATCAACGCGATCATGCGCAAGCCTGACAAGGCAGTGCTGCTCATCACCCATTATCAGCGGCTGCTCGATTATGTGAAGCCCGACTTCGTCCATGTCCTTGCCGGCGGCCGGATCGTGAAATCGGGCGGTCCGGAACTCGCGCTGGAACTGGAACGCGAAGGCTATGCGGAGGTCGTGGCCGCGTGACCGCGCTCGCTCTTCCCACGCGCCGCGACGAAGCCTGGCGCTATAGCGATCTGGATGCGCTCGCGAGTGTCTGGCCAGTGCCGGATGCGACCCGGATCACGGTTACGGCCGGCCAAAGCGCGCATGGGCATCTGTTGCAGGACGCCGCCACCGGTGCGGCGGCAGTGCACGACTATGTCATTGATATTGCGGACGGTGGGCGGTTCGATTTCCACCTGCTCAATATCGGCGGCAGGCTTGGACGAGTCACTTTCGCCGTCACGCTGGGGAAGGGCAGCCATTTCGAACTTAATGGCGCGATCATCGGGGGCGGCGATCAAACGCTGGAGATCGTGACCCAGGTCACCCATGCCCGGCCCGACGCGACCAGTGGCCAGACGATCCGGTCGATCCTGGGCCAGCGCGCTACCGGCAGTTATCTGGGCAGCATCAATGTCGCCCGAGACGCACAGCGCACCGATGCGTTCCAGTCGGTGAAGGCGATGCTGCTTGATCGCACGGCCACTGCCAACGCCAAGCCGGAACTGGAAATCTTTGCCGACGACGTCAAATGCGCCCATGGCGCGACGGTCGGTGAACTGGATCGCCAGGCGCTGTTCTACATGGCAAGTCGCGGCATGGACCCGGCGACGGCCAAGACGCTGCTGCTCAAGGCGTTCGTCGCCGGCGTGTTTGACGATGTGAGCGACGAAGCGGTGAAGGACCGGCTGGAGGCTGCCGCGATCGCGAAGCTGGAGACGCTGGTATGACCGACCTCGCCCAGGGCCTGCGACTGCGCGACGATTTCCCCGGTGTCGGTGACTGGCATTATCTTGACAGCGCCGCGACCGCGCAAAAGCCCCAGGCGGTGATCGACGCTATCGCCCGCGCTTATGGAGCCGACTATGCGACCGTGCATCGCGGCGTCTATGAACGGTCGGCCAATATGACACTGGCCTATGAAGCCGCCCGGCGAAAGGTCGCGCAGTTCATCGGCGCGGCGTCGGATGCTGAGATCGTCTATGTCCGTGGCGCGACCGAGGGGATCAATCTGGTCGCGCAAAGCTGGGCGGGCACGCAACTCAAGGCCGGCGACCGCATCCTGCTGTCCACGCTGGAGCATCACAGCAATATCGTTCCCTGGCAGATCGTGGCCGAGCGGGTCGGCGCGCAGATCGATGTCGTGCCGCTGATGCGGGATGGCTGCATAGACCTCGACGCCATGGCGGCGATGATCACGCCCGCGCACAAGATGGTGGCGCTGGCCCATGTCTCGAACGTGCTGGGAAGCGTGCTCGACTGCCGCCGCGCGGCCGATATCGCCCATGGGGCGGGCGCGAAAATATTGATCGACGGATGCCAGGCCGTCCCGCGCCTCGCCGTGAATGTGGCCGCGCTTGATTGCGACTTCTACGTCTTTTCCGCCCACAAGCTCTACGGCCCGACCGGCATCGGTGTGCTGTGGGCGCGGCAGGACCTTTTGGACGCCATGCCTCCCTATCAGGGCGGCGGGTCCATGATCGACAAGGTGACGTTCGAAAAGACCACCTATGCGCCTGCGCCAACCCGGTTCGAGGCGGGGACGCCGCATATCACAGGCGTGGTCGGTCTGTCAGCCGCGATCGATTATGTGCAAGCCATCGGATTGGCGACGATCCACGCTCATGAATGCGCGCTCGTCGCCAAGGCGCGGTCCGCCCTGGACGACCTCAACAGCGTGCGGCTGTTCGGGCCGGAAAGCTCGGCTGGAATCCTCTCTTTTGAGGTTCAGGGGGTGCACCCGCATGATGTCGGCACCATATTGGACGAAGGCGGCGTCGCCATCAGGGCTGGCCATCATTGCGCCCAGCCGCTGATGCGTCATCTGGGCGTGGAGGCGACTGCGCGGGCCAGTTTTGGCCTGTATAGTGATGATAGCGATGTGGACGCGCTGGTGCAGGGCCTGGCGCGGGTAAGGAAGATTTTCGGATGACCGACGAACGCAGGATCATGGTCGAGGAAGTGGACGCCGTGGACGCGCCGCCCAAGGCGCGGGTCGATGCAGCGGAGCCTGCTCCCCGCCAGCGCGACTATCTGGACGGATTTCTAACGCAGGCGCCCGCGCCGCAGCCCGTCGGTGAGCCGGGCGGCGACGTTTATGAAGCGGTGATCGATGCGCTCAAAGAAATCTACGACCCGGAAATTCCGGTGAATATCTATGATCTGGGCCTGATCTATGGCGTGGATATCAACGAAGGCCATGTCGCCGTCACCATGACGCTGACGACCCCCCATTGTCCGGTGGCCGAATCCATGCCGGGCGAAGTCGAACTGCGCGTCGGCGCGGTGCCGGGGGTTGGCGACGCGGAAGTGAATCTCGTCTGGGACCCGCCATGGGACCCGCAGAAGATGAGCGATGAGGCCAAGCTCGAACTGGGAATGCTGTAATGACGACGGACACCAAAGCGCGCGCCCGCCCCGCGGCCGTCATCCTGACTCCCAATGCCGAGGCGCGGATCGCCGACCTGATGGCGCAGGCGCCCGAGGGCACGATTGGCGTCAAGTTGTCGACCCCCCGTCGGGGATGTTCAGGCCTTGCCTATTCGGTCGATTATGTGACCGAAGAGGCGAAGTTCGACGAGAAGATCGAAACGCCCGGCGGCACCTTCTACATTGATGGCGCGTCGGTTCTGTATCTTGTCGGATCGACAATGGATTGGGTGGAGGACGACTTCACCGCTGGATTTGTTTTCAACAATCCCAATGCCAAGGGCAGTTGCGGCTGCGGCGAAAGCTTCACGGTCTGATCTTCGACGGCTGACTGTTTGATGCCGCACATGCTTATCCTGGGCATGGGATATAGCGCATCGCGACTGGCGGATCGGTTGCGTGGGGATGGCTGGCGCGTCACCGGCGTTCGGCGTGCCGCTGACGTTCAGGCTGGCATCCTCGCATTTGACGACGACAACGCCGTGCTCTGCGCTATCGCCACAGCCAGTCACATTCTGTCGTCCGTGCCGCCCTTAGGCGATCTGGATCCCGTGCTGCACCGCTACGGCTCGGCCATCACCACCGCGCCTGCCATCTGGACCGGCTATCTGTCCTCAACTGGCGTCTACGGCGACACGAACGGGGCGTGGGTGGATGAAAGTGCGCCGATCGGGCGCGGCCGCCGCACTGCGCGGGTGCAGGCGGATCAGGACTGGGGCGCGTTGCGGGCCGACATGCGGCGTTTCCGTCTGCCGGGCATTTACGGCCCGGGCCGCTCAGCGCTTGACCGGGTCCGCGCCGGGCGCGCGCATCGGATCGATCTGCCCAATCAGATTTTCAGCCGCATCCATGTCGATGATATCGCGAAGGGCATTATCGCCTCGTTTGGAGGGCCGCCCGGCGTCTATAATCTGGCGGACGATCTGCCTTGCTCTCAAAACCGGGTCATCGAATTGGCGTGTGATCTCACGACATTGCCGTGGCCACCGCTCCAGTCCCTCGACGCGGCGAAATTGTCCCCCATGGCGCGGGGCTTTTACGCCGAAAACCGCCGTGTCGCCAATGGGCGGGCCAAGCGTCTTTTGGGCTGGACGCCGAACTATCCGACCTATGTCGAGGGCTTGCGCGCCTGCCTCTGACAGGCGGAACATGGTTTAGCCGTTGTTAACCTCTTCTGGCGACAAGCGGACATCGCTTCAGAAGGATAGCATGATGACCCGCTTCGACCAGGCATTCGCCGCAATTTCTGACCGGATGCTTATGCCGTCGGCCCAGCAGGCCAGGACGATGCAGGGATCCTCCCTATCCACCCTCATCGAACGGGTGAATAGGGCCAAGCAACGGTATCAGCCGGGACGACGCTAAGGGTTTTTCGAGCGCATGGCGACGACCATGCCAGCTACGGCCAGCACCGCTCCTGGCGCAGCGAAGCCGGTCCAGCGATACCCCTCGAGCAGCGTGGAGATGAGCATCGCGATCACCGGGATAAGCACGGCGGTATAGGCAGCCCGTCCCGCGCCGATCGTCTGGATCAACCGGAAGTAGAGCGGAAAGGTCACGACCGATCCAGCAATGCCCAGATAGGCGATGCCGGCCAGATAGCCAAGCCGCAACTCGATGACAGGGGGGCCCGCCGTGGCCCAGGCAAAGCCCGCATCGACCACCGCGCCAATCAGCATCGCCCACGCCAGCACCGCCATCATGGGGAGCCGCCGGGCAATGTCGGTGCCTTGCATGACATTGGCGACCGAAGCACTCAGCAGCCCCAGGATCGAGAAGGCTGCGCCCAGCAGCACAGTGTCCGGCGCGACATCGGCAGCGCGATATTCGTGGACCAGCATCATGACGATTCCCGTCATGGCGATCGCCGACCCGAGAACGAAGCCGCGTGTTACCGGCTGGCGAAAGGCGATATAGGCCAGTAACGAATTGGGGATCAATAACATCGCATAGATGACGGCCACGACACCGGATGTGAGGTGCTGTTCGGCGCGATAGACGAAGTTGAAGTTGAGCATGAACTGCGCGGTGCCCAGCAGGCCGGCAAACATCATGCCCGGCCCGCCGATGCGAAGCGAAACGCCCCGTATCCGTGCAAATATCGCCATGGCGATGCCGGCCAGCAAAAAGCGGTAGCAGACCGACCAGCTTGGAGGGACGGTGCCCAACTGATCCCTGATTACGATCCAGGTCGAACTCCAGATCAGCGTGACGAGCGCGAAGGGCAGCAAGATCCCTCTGGTTGTGTTTGTTGACACAGGAGCCGCGTCAGCCACAGTCAAAGCCGGGCCAGCGCCGCAGCGAGCGGTGCGACGGCGGCCACGTCCTGCGACCAGTTCGTGACCAATCGCGCCGCGCCTTCTCCCCAGTTGTGAAAATCAAAGTCCTGGGCACGCAAATTCGCGGCCTCTTCTGCCGTCAGGTGCACGAACAGCTCGTTGGCCTCGACAGGGTGCATCAATCGCTTGCCAGCCCCTTTGGCGAGGGCCTGGGCCGCTGCATTGGCGGCGCTGGCATTGCGAAGCCACAGGCCATCTTCGATCATCGCCAGCAGTTGCGTGGCAAGATAGCGTCCCTTCGAAAACAGATGCCCTGAGCGCTTGCGCCAGCGCCGAGCCTCTGCTGCCCGATCCTGCGCCTGGGCGCCGAAGAAGAGCAGCGCCTCACCGATCATGCCGCCATTTTTCACGCACCCAAAGGACAGGGCGTTCACGCCTGCGCGCCACGTCAAGTCTGCCGGTGCGCAGCCCAGATGTGCCACGGCGTTGGCGAACCGGGCGCCATCCATATGCAACCCCAGGTCATGCGCCTTGGCGACATCCCCCAGCGCCGCGACCTCCTCTGGCGCGTAGACGAGACCGTATTCAGTGGCGTTGGTAATGCTGATGGCGCGCGCCGGCACCTGATGCACATCTGGTCTGATCGTTTTCAGCCGATCGCGCACACTGTCCGGCGTCAGTTTCGCTCCGACGCCCGGCAGCGGCATCAGCGTCGCGCCGTGGGTGAAGAAACCCGGCGCGCCGCATTCGTCCACGACGATATGCGCCTCTTCATGCGCTATCACGCCGCCATAAGGGGGGCAAAGACAGGCGAGCGCGATGCTATTTGCTGCCGTTCCGCTCGCAACCCACAATGCTTGCACTTCGGTTTCGAAGAGCGTGGAAAAGGCATCGTCAAGCCGTGCGCTCCACGCGTCGCCGTCATAGCCATGATCCGCTCTGTCGGCAGCCGCAATGGCGGCCATCACCTCGGGGCAAACAGGCGTCGCATTATCGGAAAAAAAGTGCATGGTTTTGCGATAGCGAGCAGGCCGCCGGACGGGAAGGGGCCATCGGGAACGGGGTGGCCCTGCCCCTGGGCATTAGGTCAGTATAGATGACCAATTGTTTCCCGCGCCGCTCTGTGACATAGGCGGCCCATCCAATCCATGCACAAGGAGCCCTCTCCATGGACGTCGAGCAGAAATCGCGCTTCACCGTCACTCGCAGCAGCCAGGCTGTAGCAGCGGACCAGCGCGCGATCCTGCTTGCCGATCCGGGCTTCGGCCGCATTTTCACGGATCATATGGTGACCATCCGCTATACGGAAGGGCAGGGGTGGCACAGCCACATGGTGGGTCCCCGCGAACCGTTCCAGATCGATCCTGCCTGCGCGGTGCTGCATTATGCACAGGAAATATTCGAAGGCATGAAAGCCTATCGCCTGGGCGATGGCCAAATTGCCATGTTCCGGCCAGAGGAAAATGCTCGCCGTTTCGCGGAATCGGCTGAGCGCATGGCAATGCCGGCGCTGCCCGAGGACCTGTTTCTGGAAGCGGTCGCCGAACTAGTGAAGATCGACGCGGACTGGATTCCCGAAGGCGAGGGCAGCCTGTATCTGCGCCCCTTCCTGTTCGCGAGCGAGACGTTCCTGGGCGTGCGCCCGTCCAATGAATATATATTCTGCGTCATCGCCTCACCCGCCGGCGCCTATTTCAAGGGTGGCAGCAAGGCTGTGACCCTTTGGGTGTCGGAACATTATAGCCGTGCCGCGCGGGGCGGGACGGGCGCTGCCAAATGTGGCGGCAATTATGCCGCCAGCCTGATCGCGCAGAAGGAAGCGATCGGCCATGGCTGCGATCAGGTCGTCTTCCTCGATGCTGCCGAGAACAAGTGGGTCGAAGAACTGGGCGGCATGAACGTCTTTTTCGTCATGGACGACGGATCGATCATAACTCCCCCGCTCGGTGGCACCATCCTGCCCGGCATCACGCGCAATTCGATCATTCATCTGGCCCGCGCCAACGGTCATGATGTGCGCGAAGAGCCTTACAGCTTCATGCAATGGCGCGATGATGCCGCCAGTGGCCGACTACGCGAGGCCTTTGCCTGTGGTACGGCGGCAGTCGTCACGGCGATCGGCACGGTCAAGAGCAGCAGCGGTGAGTTCACGATCGGAAACGGCGATGGCGGGATCGTGACCGAAAAGCTGCGCGCCGAACTGACCGGTATTCAGCGCGGGACCGTCGCTGATCCGGCCGGCTGGGTGCACATGGTCTGATTTCTCGAAGTCCGCTGCGGGGCCGTCTTCCCATTTCCGGCGTCAGGACCTAGATACAAGGCATGGAACGCTACGACGTCGTCATCCTGGGCGGGGGTCTTGTCGGCCTCACCCTGGGCATCGCCCTTTCCGGCCATGGCGTGAAAACCGCCATTGTCGATCCTGCGGATCCTGTTGATACGACCGCCGCGGGTTTTGACGGACGGGTTTCGGCGATCAGTTCGACAAGCTATGCGATGCTCAAAGCGATTGGCGTGGCGCAGCATCTGGATGGCAAGGGTTGCCCGATCGATCGGATCTGGGTCAGCGACGGACTGGAACCGGGCGCACTGGATTTCGTGCCCGATGCCGATGACGGTCTGATGGGAACGATGTTTCCCAACCGAGATCTGCGGATCGCGCTGGCGCGGACGGCGGCGGAGGCCGACAATCTGACCTTCTATCAGCCCGATCGCGCGACGACCGTCGATCGGAGCAGCGATGGGGTAACACTGACGTTGCAGAATGGCGCGACTATCTGCACGCCCTTGCTGGTTGCGGCTGAAGGGCGCAACAGCCCCACGCGCGAAGCCGCCGGCATTCGCACGACCCGCTGGCAATATAGTCACACGGCTATGGTCACGGCGATCGACCATGACGTGCCGCACGCCAATACCGCCTACGAGATTTTCTATGTCGGCGGCCCCTTCGCCCTGCTGCCGATGCAGCCGGGGACGCGGTCGGCCGTTGTCTGGACCGTTCCGACGAACCAGGCGCCAGCCATGCTCAAATTGTCGGAACGCGCCTGGCTGGCCGAGGCTCAGAAGCGAATGGGCGGTTTTCTGGGAGACATCAGGCTCGCCGGACCGCGCTCCTCCTACCCGTTGGGCTTTCATCACGCCGCGCGCATCACCGATACGCGACTGGCTCTGGTCGGGGACAGCGCCCATGCGATCCACCCCATCGCGGGTCAAGGGCTGAACCTGGGCTTCCGCGACGTCGCCGCATTGGTGGAGGTGCTGGTCGAGGGCATGCGCCTGGGCCTTGACCCCGGCGATGCGCAACTGCTCGCGCGCTACCAGCGTTGGCGCGGACTGGATGCTTTGATGACCAGCGTCGCCATGGACGGGCTGGTGCGTTTGTTCGACATTCCCGGCAAATTGCCCTCCCTTGTCCGTCGGGCGGGATTGGCGGCTGTCCAGTGCACGCCCATGCTCAAGGGGCGGTTCATGGCAGAAGCCCGGGGTCAATCGGGCGCTCTCCCGCGCCTGCTCGCCGGCGAACGGGTCTGACGCCCGCGCCCCTCTCCCATAAGGGTATTTCCTTCGGAAAGGGGCGGCTGCCAATGCGTAAGGCGCAAAAGGATGCGACCAAGCGTGAGCGCCAGCACGATAAGTCCGATCGACTTTGTGCACTGGCATGACACCCTAAATGCGTGGCGGTGCCTGACGCGCGAACCCGAGCACTAGATTGGCGATGACGAGCATTGCCATGATCCAGTGCATAGCGCGCGCGACACCTTTGTAACGGGTCACGTCACGCTTCTTGTGTCAGGCGGGGCCAACAAGGCCGTGATCGGCATGATCGCTCACCCGCCCTGACGATTGGCGACAAGATTATCGACCACTGAAGGGTCCGCAAGGGTGCTGGTGTCGCCCAACGCCTGCGCCGATACTTCACCTTCGGCGATCTTGCGCAGGATACGGCGCATGATCTTGCCCGACCGCGTTTTGGGCAGGCCCGGCGCGAACTGGATCGCATCCGGGGTGGCAATGGGGCCGATTTCCCGGCGCACCCAATTTATCAGCGTCTTGCGCAGCTCGTCATTGGCTTCATCATCATTGTTGAGCGTCACATAGGCATAAATGCCCTGACCTTTTATATCATGGGGGAAGCCTACCACCGCCGCCTCCGCTACGCTTTCGTGCAGCACCAGCGCGCTTTCGACTTCCGCCGTCCCCATGCGATGACCCGATACGTTGATGACATCGTCGACCCGGCCCGTGATCCAATAATAGCCGTCGGCATCCCGCCGTGCGCCGTCCCCGGTCGTATATTTGCCCGGGAAGGTCGTGAAATAGGTCTGAAAGAAGCGATCATGATCGCCCCAGACCGTCCGCATCTGCCCCGGCCAGCTTTGCGCGATGACCAGATTGCCTTCGGTCGCGCCATCCAGCACCTTGCCTTCGGAATCGACGATCTGCGGCACCACGCCAGGCATGGGCAGGGTCGCTGATCCGGGCTTCAGGTCGGTGGCGCCGGGCATGGGCGCGATCATCGCTCCGCCCGTTTCCGTCTGCCACCAGGTGTCGATGATCGGGCAGCGATCCTCGCCGACCACATGATGATACCAGCGCCAGGCCTCTGGATTGATCGGCTCACCGACCGTCCCCAGCAGGCGTAGTGATGCGCGGCTGGTCGCCTTCACATGATCGTCGCCTTCCTTCATCAGCGCGCGCAGCGCGGTGGGGGCAGTGAACAGGGTCCGGACCTGATGCCGGTCCACGATCTGCCAGATGCGCGCTGACGTAGGATGATTGGGTACGCCTTCGTACATCAGCGTCGTCGCCCCGTTGGCGAGCGGCCCATAGACGATATAGGTGTGGCCCGTGACCCAGCCTATATCGGCGGCGCACCAATAGACATCCCCCGGCCGATAGTCGAAGCACAGTTCATGGGTGAGGCTGGCCCAAAGCAGATAGCCGCCGGTCGTATGGAGCACCCCTTTGGGCTTCCCGGTGGACCCGGAGGTGTAGAGGATGAACAGCGGATCTTCCGCCTGCATGGGTTCGGCCGGGCAATCGGCCGCGACCTTTTCGGCTTCTTCATGCAGCCAAACGTCGCGGCCTTCCGCCATGACGACGTCACCACCGGTCGCCTTTACCACGATCACCGACTTGACGCTCGGACAGTCCTTCAGCGCAGCATCAACATTGGACTTGAGCGCCACCTTTCTGCCTGCCCGGCATCCTTCATCGGCGGTCACAACGATGGTGGAGTCGCAATCCTGAATGCGGCCACACAGCGCATCGGGGGAAAAGCCGCCGAAAACCACCGAATGGATCGCTCCTATCCGCGCGCAGGCCAGCAAAGCGAATGCCGCTTCCGGGATCATCGGCAGATAGATGGTGATTCTGTCGCCCTTCTTCGCGCCGGCTGCTTTCAACACATTGGCGAAGCGACACACTTCGGCATGGACCTGCCGATAGCTGTAACGGCGCGGTTCGGCATCGGGGGAATCGGGTTCCCAGATGATCGCGGTCTGGTCACCCCGCTCGTCGAGATGCCGATCGAGGCAGTTGACACTGACGTTCAAAACGCCATCCGCGAACCATTTGATGCCGAAATCGGCTTCTGCAAAACTGCTTTCGTTGGCCAGCGTCGGTGGCGTCATCCAGTCCAGCCGCCCTGCGCGGTCCAGCCAATAGCCGTCGCTGTCCTCGACCGAACGGGCGTAATCGGCTTCGCGCTTGCCCCGATCCATATAGGCACCCTCGGCCCAGGCTTGCGGCACGGGGAAGAAATCTTCGGGCATCAGCTATCCTTTCCAAGGCAAAACCGGTTTTCGTTGCCCTTCTATCGTCGGCTTTCCCTCGCCGAAAGGGGCGAGGCAGACCCTGGCCGCCATCCTTTTGGCCAATGTCCTTGTCAGGAGGGTACGCCAGCCGTCGCTTTGCGGCTTCCCCCGCAGCGCTCGTGCGCCTAACAGACAGTCTCTATGTGGCTGCTCTATCAATTTCCTCTCTGTCCTTTTTCCCGCAAGGTCCGGCTGTTGCTGGGCGAAAAGGGCATCGGCTATGATCTGGTGCGCGAATCGCCATGGGCGATGCGCGACGAATTTCTGGATCTTAATCCCGCCGGCCTGACTCCGGTCATGACGGATCAGGAACGGGGCATTACCCTGCTCGACAGCCAGGCGATCTGCGAATATTTCGAAGAGACGGTGGAGAAAGTGCCGCTGATTTCCGGCACCGCTGCCGGTCGCGCTGAAGTCCGCCGACTCACCGCCTTTTTCGACCAAAGTTTCTATGGCGACGTGGTCGGCCCGCTTTTGCATGAGCGCATGAAGAAAAGGCTGATCGAACGCGCGCCGCCCGACGCCCGAGTATTGCGCGAAGCGATGAAGCGAGCGAACGTCCATATGGATTATATGGACTATCTGCTCGATCACCGCAGCTGGATGGCCGGCGGCACCCTCAGCCTGGCGGATATCGCCGCCGCGGCGCATCTGTCAGTCGCCGATTATCTGGGGGGCATCGACTGGGCCGGCCATGAGCCGGTGCGGCGCTGGTATGCCGGGTTCAAGTCCCGACCGTCTTTCCGTCCGCTTCTATCCGAACGGATGGAGGTCATCACGCCGCCGCCGCATTATGAGAAGCCTGATTTCTAAACCCTCGCGGCTTTCGTTGCTGCCCGAGAGGATGGTCACTCTGTTTCGGCGGCCAGGTAAACCCGGTTGCGGCCATGTTCCTTGGCCAGATAGAGCGCGCGATCAGCAGCCTTGAGCGCGGCGCGGGGATCGTCATAGGCCAGCACATTGGCAACGCCCGCCGAAAAGCTGACCCTGTCCATCCGCTCGCCATTGGTGCGATTGACAAGGCTGCGGCTGGCTAGGTCTTCGCGAACGTCATCCACCGCTTCGCATGTTTCCGCTGCTGTCTTGCCCCGGAACAGCATCACAAATTCCTCACCGCCATGGCGCGCGACATGACAGCGATCATCCGACACCTTGGCGAGCAAGCCCGCCACGAATTTCAGCACACGGTCGCCGGTATCATGACCATGCGTGTCGTTGATCACCTTGAAATGGTCGATGTCGCAGAAGGCGATGGACAATGATTCGCCCGCAGCCTGAGCCTCCGCCACTTCGTCCCGCAACCGCGCTTCAAAGGCGCGGCGGTTGGGGAGACCGGTCAGATGGTCTTGCTCCGCGGCGCGGCGCGCGGTTTCCAGACTGGATTTAAGCGCCTGCGTCTGCTTCTGGTTTTCCCGCAGCTGTGTTTCCACGGCCCGTGTTTTTTCCACCATCGAGCGCGTCAACCCGACCAGGCGCGCCAGCACCGGCTCGCCCTCGGCAACGTCAGCCAGATCCTTCGCCTGCTCCTGCAATGCCGCGCCATAGTCCTTCGCTGACTTGCGCGATTCGTGCATGAGGCCGGTGAACTGATCGAGATTTTCCTCCACCTTGTCCAACATGGTGGCGAGCGATTCGGGCGTGACCTCATCCGCGCGCTGTTCAGCGGCCAGGGTTTCGAGCCAGCCGTTGGTGATCTTGCCGCGTTCCATCATGACGGCGCGGATGGCTTTTTCGACGCCGATATTCGCGCCGGTCAGATAATCGAGCGCGACGCTGAAATTTATGGCGGTCAGATCCAGGTCATGGGCGAAGAGGAAGTCGCCAATGTCGGCATAAAGTTGGCGCCGTCGGTTGATTTCGCGATTGGCGGCGGTGCCGGCCCGCGGCCGGGGCGCAGTTTCTACGTCTTGCGACTCTTCCGCTCGCCCGGAAAGTCCCTTTGCCCACCGGGTCAGGCGGTCGGTCAGCCCATGTTGCGCATTGGCGGTGGAAGGTGGTGCCCCGATCATGACCTTCATAACGGCCGCGCAAGGAGAGGCTTAAATGCGCGGCAACAAGAATCCTGTTGCCTGGTGCGGCCTAGATTTCAGCGGCCACCAGCCAGTCGCGAAAGATGCGCACCGCGCGCGTCTGAAGCGCGCGGGGCCGACACACGAAGAAATAGCGATAGGGGCTTTCGACATGAATGGGGAACAGCCGCACGAGCCGGGGGTCCCTGGACTGCTCGAAATGGCTGGCGTGCATGACGGCTACGCCCAGCCCTTGCGCTGCCGCTTCCAGCATAAGCTGGCCCGAGTCATAATTGTCCACGGCCAGCGGTTGCAGGTCGGGCAGGCCGGCCGCTTCCTTCCAGGCGTCAAAGGACAAGGCCATGTCGCGGTGAAGCAGGATCGTCTGCTGCGCCAGTTCCTCGGGGGACTTGAGCGCCTGCGGCCCTTCCAGCAACTGCCGGCGACCGATCAGATACACCTGCTCATGGTCCAGCTCATGCGCGTAAAGCGCAGAGTCGATGTCTTTGGCCATCAGGACGATCGCGGCGTCCAGTCCTTCACCCAGCCGCGCAACGGCGTGGGGCGTCGTTTCGATGTCGATGTGCAACTGCGGATGCTGCTGACGCAGCCGACCAAGATGTGGGAACAGGCGCTGTGTCGCAAACAGCGGCATGACCGCCAGCCGCAAGCGCAGTTGATTGCCGCCGCTCTGGATATTTTCCAGCGCCTGGCTGAGGGAATCCAGCGCTGGCGCGATATCGTCGAGCAGCCGCTGGCCATCGATGTTGATCTCCAACGCCTGATGCTTGCGGTCGAACAAAGGCCGCCCGATGAATCGCTCGAGCGCCTGAACCCGGCGACTGAGCGCGGGCGTCGACAGGGCGAGTTCCTCCGCAGCAGCCTTGACGGAGCCAAGGCGAGCGACCTGAACAAAGGCCTCCAGGGCCGTAAGGGGCGGCAATCTGCGCATACTATGTTACTATTCCGAAGCCGATCCGCTGCGCCGCGTCAATTCTCTTTATCGAACGGCGCGCTTCCCGGTTCCAAGCATCCTGTCGACAATGAGCAGGAAAATGCGAAAAATGGCAAGATGCATTTTTTGCAACTTGATCCTTCATTTCGCACTTGCGAAATATCTCGTTGCGACGCACATAGGATGAGCCTTTCAGGCATCCTCTCCTAAAACTTTACGGGCTGGCTCATTGGGCTGGCCCTTTTTTTGTTCGTTCTCTTGGTGGCGACAGGGTCTTTCCGACCGGCTTTGCGTTCCCTATCTCGTTTCGACACGAACGATGGGGAAGCCGCGTGGCTGATCAGGAACAAACAGGACGCAGGATACAGGTCGCCAATGCGCGGCCGGAGGATGCGGGGCGCGGATTGGCGCGCCTGCCCTTGGCGGTAATGGCCCAGTTGCAGTTGAGCGAAGGCGACGTCATCGAAATCGTCGGCAAACGCAATACGCCCGCGCGCGTGGTGCGGCCGTACAAAGAGGATGAAGGGCTTGACGTTCTTCGTCTCGATGGATTGCAGCGCGCAAACGCGGGCGTTGGGTCCGGCGATTTCGTCCAGATCAGCAAGGCCGAACCCAGGGCGGCACAGCGCGTTGTGTTCGCGCCTGCACAAAATAATCTGCGCCTTCAGGGCAATCCTGAGGCCTTGAAGCGGGTTTTCTACCAACGTCCGCTCGCGTCGGGCGATGTTGTCGCTACCGCCGGCCAGCAGCAGGTGCCGCCCGGCGATATGCCGCCTCAGCTGCGCCAGATGCTGGCCGCGCCGGCCTATGCGCTGCAGGAAATCCGGCTGGTTGTGGTGTCGACAACGCCCAAGGGCATCGTTCACATCGACGCGGACACCGAAGTCGAATTACGCGCCGAATATGAGGAACCGCGCGAATCCCGTCGCGCCGACGTAACCTATGACGATGTCGGCGGCATGGCCGAGACGATCGACCAGTTGCGCGAAATGGTCGAACTGCCGCTGCGCTATCCTGAACTGTTCGAACGGCTGGGCGTCGACCCGCCAAAGGGCGTCTTGCTGCACGGGCCGCCGGGGACAGGCAAAACCCGGCTTGCGCGCGCGGTCGCCAACGAATCGGAAGCCGAATTTTTCCTGATTAACGGCCCGGAAATCATGGGTTCGGCCTATGGCGAGTCCGAAAAGAAGTTGCGCGAGATTTTCGAGGAAGCGGCCAAGGCCGCGCCTTCGATCCTGTTCATCGACGAGATCGATTCGATTGCGCCCAAGCGCGGCAATGTGACCGGCGAGACGGAAAAGCGGCTGGTCGCGCAACTGCTGACGCTGATGGACGGGCTGGAGCCGCGCACCAATCTGGTGGTCATCGCGGCGACCAATCGGCCCGAGGCGATCGATGAGGCATTGCGCCGGCCCGGTCGCTTTGATCGGGAGATCGTGGTGGGCGTTCCCGATGAGCGCGGACGCCGGGAAATATTGGGGATCCATACCCGCGGCATGCCGCTGGGCGATCGGGTCGACCTGACCGAACTGGCGCGCATGACCTACGGCTTTGTCGGTGCCGACTTGGCGGCACTCACGCGCGAGGCCGCGATCGAAGCGGTGCGCCGCTTCATGCCGCGCCTCAATCTGGAGGAAGGCACGATCCCGGCCGACGTGCTGGAGGAACTGTCGGTTACGCGCGAGGATTTCATGTCTGCGATCAAGCGCGTCCAGCCGTCGGCGATGCGGGAAGTGATGGTGCAGGCACCCAACATCGGTTGGGCTGACATCGGTGGGCTGGACGATGCGCAGATGCGCCTCAAGGAAGGCGTCGAACTGCCGCTCAAGGACCCGGATGCGTTCCGCCGGATCGGCATTCGTCCGGCCAAGGGTTTCCTCCTCTACGGACCACCGGGAACCGGCAAGACGTTGCTGGCCAAGGCGGTGGCCCGCGAGGCGCAGGCGAACTTCATCGCCACCAAGTCGAGCGATCTCCTCAGCAAATGGTATGGCGAAAGCGAACAGCAGATCGCCCGCCTGTTCGCGCGCGCGCGGCAGGTGGCGCCGACGGTCATCTTCATCGACGAACTGGACAGTCTTGTCCCGGCACGGGGTGGCGGGCTTGGTGAACCGGCGGTGACAGAGCGGGTGGTGAACACGATCCTGGCCGAGATGGACGGCCTGGAGGAATTGCAATCCGTGGTCGTGATCGGCGCCACCAACCGGCCGAACCTGGTCGATCCTGCGCTGTTGCGGCCCGGCCGGTTCGACGAGCTCGTCTATGTTCCGGTGCCGCAGGAAGCGGGCCGTCGTCGCATCCTCGACATCCATACGCGCAAGATGCCGCTGGCCGACGATGTCGATCTGGATGCGTTGGCGCATCGGACTGAGCGCTTCACCGGCGCGGACCTGGAAGACCTTGCGCGGCGCGCGGGGCTGATTGCGCTGCGTCAGTCGCTGTCCGTCGATGCGGTCACAATGGCGCATTTCGAAGCGGCGCTGGACGAAACTCGCGCGTCCGTCACGCCGGAGATGGAACGGGAATATGAACAGATCCAGGCGACGCTGAAGCAGAACGCGATGCAACTGGATCCGATCGGCTTCGTGGCGCCAGGGATGTTGCGCGCACGCGAACGTTAGAACGCGGAGGACGACGGAATGAACACTTCTGTCGTCCATACGTTACCGCCCCATGACCCGCAAAGCCGCTTGCCAGCGGACTCCGATTTTGCGAGTCCGAACGAAAATGACAGACAGGCGGTTTTAATGGCGTCCCTTCCCTTCAAGGACAAGCATAAGACAGGTTTCAAAAGCACCCGCAGTGGCTCCTTCCTGAAGCAGTGGAACATCTTCTTCCGCCAGTTCCTGAAGCATCCCGGCATGATCGGTTCGGTAATCCCGTCGTCCCGCGCCTTGGTCGACGCTGTGCTGGAACCGGTAGATTGGGAACGGACGCGGTTGTTCGTGGAATATGGGCCGGGCGTCGGCACCTTCACCCGCCCGATCCTGGAGAGGATGCACCCCGATGCGACGTTGATCGCGATCGACCTCAATCTGGATTTCGTGGCCTGGCTTGACGCTCAGATAGACGACCCCCGGCTGCGCGTGGTGCATGGGTCGGCAATCGATGTGCGCCGCTTCATCCGCGAAGCAGGGTATCAGCAGGCTGATTATGTCGTGTCCGGGTTGCCCTTTTCGACCTTGCCCGACGGGGTGGGCGCGGCGATCTGCGCCGAGACGCGTGCGGCGCTTCGGCCGGGCGGAGAGTTTTTGATCTATCAATATTCCCGCTTTGTGATGCGCCTTTTGACCCCGGTCTTCGGCGCGATCAGCGATCGGCTGGAATGGCGTAACATTCCGCCCTGCCGCGTCATTCGCGCAACCAGTGACGAGGCGCTGGCCCAGGCGGCCTAACACCGTAAAAATTCCTCGACGCCCGCTTCAACGTTCGCGCCGCCATAACGATTGACTCGGCCTTTTATGTGGAGGACGACGGTCCGGGGCAATATGTGGGGCTGGCGATGGCATCGGCTGTCGGGACTGACGCGCAATGGGCGGACATTTTTCTAGGCGCCGCGCTGGAGCCGCATCGGTGGGAAGAGGCGCTGAGCGCCATGGCGCGGGCCACCGGATCGCACCATGGCCAGATGGTGGGCTTTGGTCCGGCGGGCGCTGCGTTCAATTGGATCAGTGATGTCGATCCGGCCATCATACCGGCCAGCCTTTCCATAGATCATGGATCGCCGGGCCTGAATTATCGGGTCGGCGCCGACCTGCTGCCGGACAGGCCAGATATCGTGCATGAAGCGCATTACGACATAGCGCGCCAAGGCTTGCACGCAGCGGACTATCTGGACCTGTGCGCCGATTTCGACATTTTCGACGGATGCCAGACGCGTCTGCATCAGGGGCGGGACGCGATGATCGGGCTGGCCCTGCTGCGGTCCGCGAAGGACGGCCGCACCACGCAGGAACAACGTGACCTGTTCGGGGAGATCGCGGATCACGCCCGCACGGCCGTGCGATTGCAGCAGGCGGTCGAACGGCAAGGATTTGCGCTGCTGGCGGGCACGTTCGAGGCGATGGACCGCGCCTGCTGGCTGATCGACGCGGCTGGCCGGGTAGGCGGCATGACGCCGGCGGCAGACGCGCTGCTGTGCGCCGGTGCCTTGCGGCTGGCCGAAGGATATTTGTCGTGCGACCGAGGCGAAGACAGCCGCGCGCTGAACCAGTCGGTGCGCGCCGTTCTGGGCGTGCCGGCACGGGCTGGAGATCCGGTTATCCTAACGGATAGGGAGGGCAATGTTCAATTGTCGATCGAATGCTACCCGCTCCCTGCGCGCCCATGGGCACTGCCCTTCGCTCCGCGCGCGATCATCGTCGCGCGCACCGGCGCGCCTGCCAATCGTCAGGCGGAGATCCTGATCCGCATGTTCCGACTGACGCCGGCAGAGGCGGATATTGCCGTGCGGATCGCATCCGGCCAGAGCCGGCAGCAGGTGGCCGCCGCGCGGATGGTGAGCGCGGAGACGCTCAAGGTGCAGTTGCGCAGCATCTACGACAAGACCGGATGCGGCCGGGAGGCGCAGCTGGTGCGGCTCGTGGGTCTTCTGACGCAGTAGCGATGCGGGCCTTACCCCCATTGGGGTATGCGCAAGCCTGCGCGAATCGCTAGGAGAGTCTGCGTGACAGCTTGGCTGTCTGTCGGCAGCCGGATCATATGCGACCCATGGTCCGGCCGCCGGCCTTTGGCTCGCCTGCCTTTCATGCTAAGCCGCCGCGCAATGGACCGGCGAGACATGCGATGAATGACCTGACACAGACCCCCGAAATGCTGATTGCGACGATGGGCGCACGGGCGCGCCGCGCGGCTGTGACCATTGCGCAGGCAAGTGACGCGCAAAAGGCCGATGCACTGCGCCGCGCCGCGCAGGCGGTGCGGGACCAGGCGCCGGCGATCATCGCCGCCAATGCGCGGGACATGGATAATGCCGCCGCCAATGGCCTGTCCGCCGCGATGCTCGACCGGCTGAAGCTGGTCGAGGATCGTATTGCGGGCGCGGCCGCGGGCGTGGAACAGGTCGCGGCGCTGCCCAGCCCGCTGGGATCGGTCATTGATCGGCAGGTGCGGCCCAACGGGCTGGAGCTAAGCCGGGTGCGCGTGCCGCTGGGGGTGATCGGCATCATTTATGAAAGCCGGCCGAATGTGACTGCTGACGCCGCGGCGCTGTGCCTGCGGGCGGGCAATGCGGTGATCCTGCGCGGCGGCAGCGAGGCGAAGGAAAGCAATCGCGCCATCCATGCCGCGATGCTGGAGGGGATCGTTGCGGCGGGCCTGCCGGCCGAAGTCGTGCAACTGGTCCCCACGACCGATCGCGCGGCCGTGGGCGCGCTGCTCAAGGCGGCGGAGTTTGTCGACCTGATCGTCCCGCGCGGGGGCAAGAGCCTGGTCGCGCGGGTGCAGGAGGAAGCGCGGGTGCCCGTGCTGGCGCATCTCGATGGGATCAACCACAGCTATGTCGATGGCGCGGCGGACCCGGCGATGGCGGAAAAGCTGGTGGTGAACGCCAAGATGCGTCGGACCGGCATTTGCGGATCGACCGAGACAGTGTTGATCGACCGGGCCTATCGCGAAGCGCCGGCGCTGGTGCGTGCGCTGATCGGGGCGGGATGTGAAGTGCGCGGCGATGACGCGGTGCAGGGCATGGACGCGCGAGTGAAGCCGGCGCAGGAGGCGGACTGGGATACCGAATATCTGGACGCGATCGTGTCGATCCGGATGGTGGATGGCGTGGAGGATGCGATTGCCCATATCGTCGCCCATGCCAGCCACCACACCGACGCCATCATCACCGATGACGGCGCGCGGGCCGAGCGATTCCTCAACGCGGTCGACAGCGCCATCGTGATGTGGAACGCATCGACCCAGTTCGCCGATGGCGGCGAATTCGGGCTGGGCGCCGAGATCGGCATTTCGACCGGGCGGTTGCATGCGCGCGGGCCGGTCGCCCTGGAGGGGCTGACGACGTATAAGTGGATCGTTCGGGGGACGGGGCAGGTTCGTCCCTGAGCCGCGAGCAGGTTGTCGCGACAGCAAGCGCGACATGTAGAAGCATAGGGCATTTCGTTAGTTAGCTAACGAATCATAGGATCAGGCTTTGGCGATCGCGTCGATCGCCTTGAGCTTGTCCAGCATCGGGCCGACCCAATTAAGCGGCAGCATGACCGGGCCGTCCGAGGGCGCATTATCCGGATCATCATGCGCTTCGGCAAAGATGGCGGCGACGCCGGCCGCCATGGCGCTGCGCGCGAGAAGCGGCGCATAGTCGCGCTGGCCACCCGATGCTGAGCCGAGCCCGCCGGGTTGCTGAACCGAATGGGTGGCGTCGAATATCACGGGATAGCCGGTCTGCGCCATCACCGGCAGCGCGCGCATATCGCTGACCAATGTATTATAGCCGAAACTTGCGCCGCGTTCGGTGAGCAGGATGCGATCATTGCCGGTCGAGGCGACCTTCTGCGCCACCGCCGCCATGTCCCAGGGGGCAAGAAATTGTCCCTTCTTGACGTTGATGACTGCGCCGCTGCGTCCGGCGGCGAGCAGCAGGTCGGTCTGGCGGCAGAGAAAGGCGGGAATCTGGAGGATATCGACCGCCTGTGCTGCGGCTTCCACCTGATCGGGGCCGTGAATGTCGGTCAGCACCGGGCAGCCGAGCGACGCCTTGACCTCCGCCAGGATGGCGAGGCCAGCATCGATGCCGACGCCGCGCTTGCCAGATACCGATGTGCGGTTCGCCTTGTCGAAGCTGCTCTTGAAGATGAAGGGCACGCCCGCCTGCTCGGCGGCGCGCGCCAGCGCATCGGCCATGAACAATGCATGGTCGCGGCTTTCGATCTGGCAGGGGCCGGAGATGAGGACGAAGGGCAGGTCGTTGCCGATGGTGATCGGGCCGACCGCGACATGGCGAGGGGTGGTCATGGCGCGATCATTTGGGCGCTTTTGCAAAGCGGCGCAACAATTGCCCGCGCCACAGCCCCTTGCCGGGATGATAATTCCAGCAAAACCAACCAAAGGCGAGGCAGGCGAGCAGCGAGGGCAGCGCCATCGGATCGCCATTGGATTTCATATGGCGATAAAATTCCAGATCCGCGCGCCAGCGGTCGCGCTCACTGCCGCCGCCATTGATGCCATAGAGATTGTCATGACGCCGGCAGCCGACATTGCGGTTGTATTTCCGGTGGTCGATGAAATAGCAGTAATCGCGTTCGGGCGTGTTCATGCCCCGATTAGGGCGGCGGTGTTGGAAAAGTTCAAGCGTAAAGTCTTTTACCTCGGCGGTTTCGATCCGCGCGGCGTCCGTTTCTATCACCAGCTCTATCGCGAGCAGGCGGTGCGTTATGCCGCGCTGACCGGCGAAGCCGTGACGGTAAGCGGGCGGCAGGCGGGCGATGCGGGCGCGGCTGTGTCGGCGCGCTGGAGCGTGGAGAACGCGACCGCCGGGGTCGAAATTGACTATGAATATCTGCGCTGGGAAGATGTGATCGGCAAGGTGTGGATCCGCAATCCCCTGGCGCTCGCGCTCAAATCGGCGCGCGCCTATGCGGGCCATGCCCGGCACATGGATTTTGCGCGGATGCGGCGGCTGCGCCAGGGGCCGGTCATCACCATCCTCTATCCGCCAATCCTGGCGGTGCTGATCCCGCTGATGCTGGCGCTGGTCCCGGCGCTGATCCTGGCATTGGCCTTGCCCTGGTGGGCGGCGGCGATCATCGGCATCGCTCTGAGCGCGCTATTGTCCGGGCGCATTCTGGCCAAGCTGGTCGTGCCTTGGCTGTTGCGGTTCATGACCTATCATGGCGCGCTGGCGGCGCAGGGGCCGGGCGCGGCGCTGGACGGGCGGATCGACGCCTTCGCGCAGCGGATCGCGGCGGCGCTGGATGGCGACTGGGACGAGGTGCAGCTGGTGACGCACAGCGCCGGCACGATTTTGGGCATGCGGCTGTTGCGCCGGGTGATCGCCCTGCGCGGCGGAACGCTGCCCGACCGGTTCGTGATGCTGGGGCTGGGGCAGGTGGTGCCGGTGATTGCGCTGCGGCGCGACGCGCGCTGGTATCATGAGGATCTGAAAGCACTGGCGGATGCGCCGTTCCGTTATGTCGACATCAGTTCGCCGCCCGATGGCGCGGCCTATTTCGACGTGAACCCGTTCCGGCTGGTCGCCCCCGCTTATGCGGCGCGGGTCGATATGCTCTCGCCGCGCTTCCATCTTTTTTACGAGCCGCACAATTATCATGGCGGCTGGTCGAACAAATATGAGGCGCATTTCGACTATCTGCGCGTGGGCGACCGGCTGTCGCCGCTGGACTTCATCAGCCTGACCGCGGGCCGCCGCACCGTTGATGAGGCCGTCGAAGCCTTCAGGACGATCGCATGACCGAGATTTTCACCCCGCCCTATCCCCGGCCGCCCAGGAACAAGCGGGGGTTGGTGAAGCGATTCCTGCGCGGCTGGCACAGCTGGATCCATGTGTTGTTCGACAAAAGCTATACCATGAAGATGGGCGAGATTCGCCTGCCGGGGCGGACCATGTATATCGCCAACGAATTGCCGCTGGTGGACAGGATATTGCGCGGCGGCACTGCCTTTCCCAAGCATAGCGAACTGGTCCGCAACCTCGATCCGCTGATCGGCAATTCGGTTTTTTCGGCCAATGGCGCGGATTGGGAAAGCCAGCGGGCCATGGTCAATCCGGCCTTTGCCCATACCGCGCTCGGGCGGTCGATGCCGCTGATGGTCGCGGCGGCAGATGATCTGGTCGCGCGGATCGAGGCGGCGGCGCGAGACGGCGGGCCGGTCGATATCGACCCCATGATGACCCATGTGGCGGCTGATATCATATTTCGCACCTTGTTCAGCCAGACGCTGGACGCGGAGCGATCCAACATCATCCATACAGCCTTCGGCCGGTTTCAGCGGCTGGCGCATTCAGCATCGATGCTGCGGCTTTATGGCCTGCCCGCCGGCTGGTTCGAGAAACGGTCCAAAGGTCCGGCGCGGGCGATCCATGACGTGTTCCGGCCGATCGTCGAGGCGCGTTATGCCGGTTTTCATGGCCGGGGAGAGGCCGGGACGCGGGACATCCTGCAATCGCTGATCGAGGCGAAGCATCCCGAAACGGGCGCGCATTTCACCTGCGAAGAGGTGATGGAGCAGGTATCGACCATTTTCCTGGCGGGGCATGAGACGTCGGCGAGCACCATGACCTGGGCGCTCTATATGCTGGGCGAATGCGGCCACATCCAGACGCGGGTGCGCGAGGAGGTGGCGCGGTTGGCGGGCGGCCAGCCGCTGACCGGCGCGATGCTCAAGGACATGGGCCAGCTGCGCAATATCTTCAAGGAAACGCTGCGGCTTTATCCGCCGGTGTCCTTCCTCCCGCGTGAGGTGACGTGCCCGGTGGACATGCGCGACAAGCATCTGGAGGCGGGCGCGATGCTGGTGGTCGCGCCGTGGCTGACACAGCGGAACAAGGATAATTGGGCGTGTCCGCATGCGTTCGATCCCGACCGGTTCGAGGATCCGGCCAATGCCGAGATGGCGAAGCAGGCCTGGTTCCCCTTCGGCCGGGGGCCGCGCGTGTGCGTGGGCGCAGGCTTTGCCCAGCAGGAGGTGATGACGGTGATCGCCAGTGTCGTGCGGCGCTTCGCCATCAGCGTGCCGGCAGGATTCACGCCCGAACCGATCAGCCGACTGACGATCCGGCCCCGGACGGGCATGCCGTTGCTGTTTACGCCGATCAGCTGAGCGCCGGTTCGTCTTCCGGCGCGACATCGACCATGACGGACTGGCTCTGGCCCGCGCCGCCGACGAACAGGCCGTCCATCGGCGCGACATCGGCATAGTCGCGGCCCATGGCGACGAAGAGATGCCCGTCGCCCGTGATGCAGCCATTGGTGGGATCAAAGCCGATCCAGCCGCGCGTCGGCCCGCACCAGAGCATGACCCAGGCGTGCATGGCGTCGGCCCCGACCAGGCGCGGCATGCCCGGCGGCGGCAGGGTGCGCAGATAGCCGCTGACATAGGCGGCGGGCAGGCCGGCCAGACGCAGCGCGATCACCATCACATGGGCGAAATCCTGGCACACGCCATGGCGCGCGGCGAAGGCGTCGGCGACCGGCGTGTCGGCATCGGTGACGCCGGGGCGATAGGCGAAGGCATGCTGGATATGCAGCGCGAGGTCCAGCGCGGCGGCGACAATGGGCGCATCGGCCGCAAGGTGTGCACGCGACCAATCGCCGATTGCCGCCAGCATCGGCGTGCGCGCGCCGGCATAAAGATAATGGGCGGGCGCTGTCGGCCCCATAGTGCGGTCCACCAGCGCCGCTTGCGCCACTGCGCCGACCGTCGGATCGGCGGCCTGCGGCGTGATGTCGCCGCCCTGCACGCCGCAGCGGAACCGGCTTTCGATGCTGAGCTGCCGGATCGGGCTTTCGATCACGAGGCGGGCAACGGTGACAGGCCAGCCGCCGGGACGGGTTTCGACCAGCGCAGGGGCAGGATCGACATCCAGCCGATAGTCGGACGTCCACTGGCCGGGCCAGGGCGCGGGCTGCAGGCGCAGGTTGAAGCGGGCGAGGCGCACGGGCGCGGCGTAGCGCAGGATCGTGCGATGGCGGACCTGGTAGATCATGCCAGTATCTCGGCACTTTCCGTTTTGCGAAGCTGAAGGAAATAGCGCTGCCCGATGGCGTCGGAAAGGGCGAGCAGCCGGCGTTCGGCATCCGCGATATGATCCATTGTCAGCATGTCGCCGGTCAGCGGTTTAAGCTGCGCGACCAGCGCGTCGGCGATACGGCGCGGTTCTTCGGGCATGCCGTCGGCGCGCAGCGTTGGCAGGGCGGCGACATGCTCGGCGAGGCGCAGCGCCTGCCAGGCCAGCGCGCGGGGATTGAACGGCTCCAGCGCGATGAGGTCGCGCACCGGCGCGAGCGCGGGACCGGCAAGATAGCGGGTACGGTAGCTGATCTGGCTGTCCATCAGGTCAAGGAGGACAGTGAGATCATCGTCCGACGCCTGATCGCCACCGAACTGGTTGATGAGCCGGCACCCGTTGATCGCCCGCTCCAGTCGACGGCCCATGTCGTGGAAGCGCCAACCATCGCCGCGCGCCATATTTTCCGCCGCGAGGCCAGAGAGCGCCGAGATACGCTCGATCATGCGGGACGAGGCGTCGAGCAGCGTTTCCGTGACCGCGCCTTCGAAGGCGGGCAGCGGCAGGCGAACGAGCCGCCAGACGTCGCTCGCCAGGCGATCGCGCAGGCCTTCGCCAATATTGGCGACGATTGCCATTAATGCGCGGACACTGCCGGCCTGGCGCGCATCGCCCAGCGCCGTGGCGCAAAGCGCGCCGATGGCGGCCCCCGGCGCGCCCGAGCCGGCGGGCACCGCGCCCCAGGCGGCAAGCAGGCCGACCAGCCGTCCCATGGTTGGGCTGGCGAGCGAGGGGCCAAGATCGGCCTCGATCGAGCCGCCGGCGACCGCGCGGATGAGGCGCAGCGTCGCCTCGGTCCGTTCGATATAGCGGCCGAGCCAGAAGAGATTGTCCGCCGCCTTGGCTGGCAACATGCCGCCCATCCGGCGAATGGCGGGCGTGCCGCCCCCCAGCAGGCTTTCGGCGGACGCCGGCTGACGATCGATAACGCACATGTCGGCGGAGATGTCGCCCCGGCCCATTAGCGCCGCGCGGATGTCGCCATGGGCGGCAAGCCGGGCGAAGGCACCGGGCATGACGCGCCACTGCCCCGCGCCGTCACGCGCAACGAAGATGCGCAGAGTGAAGGGCAGGGGGGTGAGCTGTCCGTCGATGATTGCAGGCGTCGTGGACAGCTTCACCATTTCCTGCCCGACATAGTCCATCGGCCGCCGGTCGAGCGCGTCAAGCAAGCGCGCGCGCTGGTCGGCGTCGAGCGTCGCGCCGGGCAGGAACGGCGCTTCGGGTAGGCCGGCAGCGGGCTGATCGAAGGCGGAGCCGATCACCAACTGATCGAGCCGGGCGCGCACATGATCGCGCTCGCGCGGCTGGCCGCACCACCAGGTGGCGATATTGGGGAGGATCAGGTCCGCGCCCAGCACGGCCCTGGCCAGTTGCGGCAGGAAGGCGGCGAGCGCGCGCGATTCGATGACGCCCGCGCCCGGCCAGTTGCTGACCATCAGCCCGCCGCGCGCGCAGGCGTCATACAGGTCGGCGACGCCGATCCGCGACTGGCCGTCAAAGGCGAGCGGATCGAGAAAGCGGCTGTCCATCCAGCGCCACAGGCCATCGACGCGCTTCAACCCCTGGATGGTGCGGACGAACAGGCGCCCATCGGAGACGATGAGGTCGTCGCCTTCCACCAGCATGAGGCCGAGATAGCGGGCAAGATGCGCCTGTTCGGCATAGCTCTGGTTGAAGCGGCCGGGGGTGAGCAGGCCGATGCGCGGGTCCGAGCGGGCACAGTCGGCGGCCAGGCCCCGGCGCAGGTCGGAAAAGAAGGGGGCGAGCCGGCGCGCGTTCATCGCGCCGAGCAGGTCGCCGGTGGCGCGCGAGAAAGCGAGGCGGTTTTCCAGCGCATAGCCGACGCCTACGGGCGTGCGCACCCGGTCGGCGAGCACGCGCCATTCGCCGCCCGGTCCGCGGCCGATATCGGCGGCGTAGAAATGAAGGACATGGCCGTTGGGCGGCGCGGTGCCCGTCATCACCCGCCAATAATGGGTGCTGCCGGTGACGACGCTGGCGGGCAGATGCCCGTCGCGCACCAGCGACTGGGTGGAATAAATGTCGCCGACGATCCGCTCGAGCAACTGGGCGCGCTGAATGAGGCCCGATTCGATGTGAGTCCATTGCCCGGCGTCGATCAGCAGCGGCAGGGGCCCCAGCGGCCAGGCGCGTTCCTGCTCATCGCCGGTGAGGCGAAAGGCAAGTCCCTGATCGGCGGCCTGACGCGCGACATGATCGGCCAGCGTCGCCGGATCGCCCTTCGCCTGCGCGGACAGCCGGTCCAGCATCGCGCGCCAGTGCCCGGCCGTGTCCGGGTCGGCATCGGCGAACAGGTCGCCGCGCGGTGCGGCGGCGAGATAGGCGTCGGCCCAGTTGCCTGCCCCCAGCGAAGGCGCGAGGGCGTCCGCCTGGTTCATGCGCCCGGCTGGCGGGGCAGGCGTAGGTCGAGCGTCATGGGGAATTCGCCGGGCAGTTCGGCCGGCGGCATGTCGACAGGTCCGGGTGTATGGCCATGATCCTGGAATCGCGCCTTGCGCCGGGATTCAGCCTCATAACCGTTGATCGGCAATGTATCGTAATTGCGCCCGCCCGGATGCGCGACATGATAGACGCAGCCGCCCAGCGACCGGCCGCTCCAGCTGTCGAACACGTCGAAGGTAAGCGGTGCGTTGGCCGGAAGTTGCGGGTGCAGGCAATTGGCCGGTGTCCACGCCTTGTACCGCACGCCGCCCACCGCTTCGCCCGGCACGGCGGTGGGGCTCATCGGCACGCGGCGGCCGTTGCAGGCGACGATGTGGCGCCCCGCGACCAGACCGGTGGCGCGTACCTGCAACCGTTCGGTCGATGAATCGACATAGCGCACCGTGCCGCCGATCGCCCCGGTTTCGCCCAGCACGTTCCAGGGTTCGAGCGCATGGGTGATTTCGATGCCCACGCCGCCCGCATCCACCTGACCATGGACGGGGAAGCGGAACTGGCGCTGCGCTTCAAACCAGTTGGGGTCGAAATCATAGCCCGCGCCGCGCAGGTCGGCGAGCACCTCCAGAAAGTCGGACCAGACGCAATGGGGCAGCATGAAGCGATCATGCAGCGCCGTGCCCCAGCGCACGAAGCCGCCCTGTTGCGGGTGACGCCAGAACCAGGCGGTGAGCGCGCGCAGCAATAATTGTTGCGCAAGGCTCATCCGCGCCTCGGGCGGCATTTCGAACCCGCGAAATTCCAGCAGGCCGAGGCGTCCGGTCGGGCCGTCGGGCGAGAACATCTTGTCGATGCAGATTTCGGTGCGGTGGGTGTTGCCGGTCACATCGACCAGCAGGTTGCGGAACAGACGGTCGACCAGCCAGGGCGGCGGCAGCTTGTCTTCGCCCTCGCGGGTCGGATCGGGCACCTGCGCGAGTGCGATCTCCAGTTCGTAGAGGCCGTCATGCCGGGCTTCATCGATGCGCGGCGCCTGGCTGGTCGGGCCGATGAACAGGCCCGAAAAGAGATAGGAGAGCGAGGGGTGCCGCTGCCAGTAGAGGACGAAGCTCTTGAGCAGGTCCGGGCGGCGGATGAAGGGCGAATTATTGAGGGTCGGCCCACCGAGCACGATATGATTGCCGCCGCCCGTGCCGATCGAGCGGCCATCGACCATGAATTTGTCGGCCGTCAGCCGGCATTCGCGCGCGGCGGCGTAGAGTCGTTCGGTGATATCGACCGTGTCCCGCCAGCTAGCGGCGGGGTGGACATTGACTTCGATCACGCCGGGGTCGGGCGTGGCTTTGAGCACGTTGAGGCGCGGGTCGGGGGGTGGCGCATAGCCTTCGATCCTGACGGGGATGCGGGTGGCTTCGGCGACGCGCTCCACCTGCGCGATCAATTCCAGATAATCTTCCAGTTCGCGGACCGGGGGCAGGAAGACGGACAGGTGCGCGCCATGCGGTTCGACCGTGATGGCGGTGCGCACCGCGCCTTCGATGATGACCTGTTCGACCCGGTCCTGCGCGGCTGCGCCGCCTTCGGCATCGGCGACGCGCTGGACGCGCTGCGCTTCCTCACGGCTGGCCGCTTCGCTGACCTGCGCGCGGGCGTCGGCGAGCGGCCCGCGCGGCTCGCTCGTGTCACGGGGATGGATATAGGGATAGTCCGATTCGGGCACATGCGGCAGCGACCCCAGCGGCAGGCGATAGCCGAGCGCCGAATCGCCCGGCACCGCGAACAGCTTGCCCCGGCGCAGCTGCCAGATTTCGCTTTGCCAGCGCGGCGTCGCAGCCTGGCTTTGCCAGCGCTGGACTGGCAGGACATAGCCGACCGGCTTATCGAGGCCGCGTTCGAACGTCTTGACCATGCGTGCGCGCGCTTCGGGATCGGCGATGGCCGGATCCTGCGGGTCGGTGTTGATGGGAAGATCGCCCTCCTTCACCATCCACACCGCCGGATCTTCATAGACGGGATGGGTATAATCGGCCGAAAAGCCCATAGTGGCGGCCAGCGCGGTGAGGAACGCCTGCGCGTCCTGCGCCGTGGTCGGCCGGGCGTCGGCAGGGGCGTCATCCGTCGCGATCAGGCTTTCATCGCGCCACAGCGGGACGCCGTCGGTCCGCCAATAGACGGCATAGGCCCAGCGCGGCAGGCTTTCGCCCGGATACCATTTGCCCTGCCCATGATGCAGCAGGCCGCCGGGCGCAAAGTCGCTGCGCAGCTTGCGGATCAGCCGGTCGGCATAAGCCGCCTTGGTCGGGCCGACGGCGTCGCCATTCCATTCGCCCGCGTCCCCGCCATCCTGCGCGACGAAGGTCGGTTCGCCGCCGATGGTGAGGCGCACGTCCTGGCGCCGGAGGTCGGCATCGACCCGTTCGCCCAGCGCCATGACCGCGTCCCACCGGGTGTCGGTGAAGGGCTTGGTGATGCGCACGGCTTCGGCAATGCGGCTGACCGACATTTCGAAGCGGAAGTCGACTTCGGCTGGTTCGGCCATGCCACTGATCGGCGCGGCGGAGCGATAATGGGGCGTGGCGCACAGCGGGATATGGCCTTCGCCCGCGAACATGCCGCTGGTGGCGTCGAGTGCGACCCAGCCCGCGCCCGGCACATAGGCTTCGGCCCAGGCGTGAAGATCGACCACGTCCTGCGTCACCCCTTTTGGCCCTTCGATCGGTTCCACGTCAGCGACCAGCTGAATCGAATAGCCCGACACGAAGCGGGCGGCGAACCCCAGCCGACGCAGCAACTGGACCAGCAACCAGGCGGAATCGCGGCAGGAGCCGGTGCCGATGTCCAGCGTTTCCTCGGGCGTCTGCACGCCGGTTTCCATGCGGATGACATAGCCGACTTGGCTTTGCAGGCGACGGTTAACCTCTACCAGAAAATCGACGGTGCGGCCTTCATGCCCCTGATGTTCGGCGACCAGCGCCTCGAACAGCGGCCCCTGATCCTCCACGTCGAAATAGGCGGCAAGGTCGGTCTTCAGCTGGTCATCATAGGCGAAAGGGTAATTTTCCGCATAAGGCTCCACGAAAAAGTCGAACGGGTTGATGATGTCGAGGTCGGCGAGCAGGTCGACCTCGATCGAGAAATGATCGACCGGATCGGGAAAGACGATGCGCGCCAGCCAATTACCGTGCGGGTCCTGCTGCCAGTTGAGAAAATGGTTCGCCGGTTCGATCTTCAGCGCGTAATTGGGTACTTTGGTCCGACTGTGCGGCGCGGGGCGCAGGCGGATAACCTGCGGGCCGAGCCGGATCGGCCGGCTGTAGGAATAAGCGGTGAGGTGGTGCAGCGCGGCCTTGAGCATGGCGCGATCAAACGCCACGCCTTGTTGCAATGCAATGCGAAACTGTCGGCTGGCGCAAGAAACTTTGCAGGGATGGCGGCGTGATGGTTCAGTTGTTTGTCAGTCCATCGATCGCTGCCCAGCCCGCGGCGCTGAGCGCGGCGAGGCTGCGCCGGTGCCGGGCGGTCACGCCGCCCAGGGCGATCACCGGCAGGGGCGTGGCATGGGCCAGCGCCGCGAAACGCGCGCGACCGAGCGACCGCGCGCCTGGGTGCGAGCGGGTGGGAAAGAGGGGGGAGAGGAAAAGAAGGTCGGACCCCGCGCGCTGCGCCATCCTGATTTCCCGGCTGTCATGCGCGGGCGCGCTGTGCAGCAAGGGGCGGGGCGGGCGGCGGGAATCGCGGCCATGCCAGCCATCGGCACGCCAGGCCGCCGCCGCGCGCACTGGGCCTGCGAGCAGCAGGATGAGCCGCCGCCGCCGGGCGATGGCGCGCAGCGCATCGAACAGCGCGCGGCGCTGCGCGGGCGGGGTGCGATAATGGCGCAGGATGATGCCCGCCCGGCCACGGGGCAGCGCGCGGGCGGCGGCCAGCAACCGGTCATCGGCCACGCGTTCGTCGGTCAACAGCCAGAGACCGGGCAGCGATTTGCGGTGGCGGCGGTGCATGGCCATCCCTATAGCAGCGCGCATGACGACCGCCAGCATCCCCGCCGATCCGGCCGCCCAGCGGCTGGCCGCCGTGCGCGACGCCATGCGCCGCGCCGCCCGCCTGACCGACCGCAGCGCCGACGACATTCGCCTGATCGCGGTGTCGAAAACGCATGACGCCGACGCCATTCGGCCTTTGATAGCCGCCGGACAGCGCGTGTTCGGGGAAAATCGCGTGCAGGAAAGCCAGCAGAAATGGCCGGCGCTGCGCGAGGCGCAGGAGGATATCGAACTGCATCTGGTGGGGCAGCTGCAATCGAACAAGGCGGCCGAGGCCGTGGCGCTGTTCGACGTGATCCATGGTCTGGACCGGCCGTCGCTGCTGACCGCGCTGGCCAGGGCGATGGACGGGGAGGGCAGGCGCGTGCCCTGTTTCATTCAGGTCAATATCGGCGCGGAAGAGCAGAAGGGCGGATGCCCGATCGCCGACACGCCCGCGCTGATCGCGGCGGCGCGCGATGCCGACATTCCGATATTGGGCCTGATGTGCGTGCCGCCCGCCGATGTGGAGCCGGCGCCTTTCTTCGCGCTGCTGGCCAAGATGGCGCGGGAGGAGGGGCTGGAGCGCCTGTCCATGGGCATGTCTGGCGATTATGAAACCGCGATCATGCTGGGCGCGACCGACATTCGCGTGGGCACAGCGCTGTTCGGCGAGCGCCCCGCGCCCGCCCGCCCGGTGCCGGGGAGCGGGCGGGGGATGATCCGCAATTCAGGAGGATAAGCCCGTCTTTCGATCCTCCCCATGGTGGGGAGTGGTGGAAGGGTGCCACCCTCTTAAAAAGCAGGACACCCCTCCGTCAGGGCTTCGCCCTGCCACCTCCCCTGCCAGGGGAGGATGGCGACTCTAAAAACTGCCGCGCAGGGTGATGCCATAGGTGCGCGGTTCGGCGAGATAGGCCGAAATCAGCTGGTTCGCCATGGGTGCGCCAGCAGCGAACTGGCCCGTGGTCGATGTCGCCGGGCTGCTGGACTGGAGCGGGCTGGAGAAAGCGACCTGGGTGAAATCCTGGTTGAAGATGTTCTGGCCCCAGAATTCGATCGCCCAGCGTTGATCCTTGCCGCGGATGCCGACGCGCGCATTGACGATGGCATAGCCATCCTGACGCTTTTCGGGGAAGAGGTCAGAGCCTGTATTATAGTCGCTGGTCAGGCGGCCATCGACATAGAAGAGCGCGGAAAGGCCGCTGGACCCAAGCTGCGGCGTCCAGGCGGCGCTGGCGGTGGTGACGAGTTGCGGCGCGTTGGAATTGATCGATCCGGGCAGCAGGAACAGCGCGGGATCGAGCGGGACGCTGCCGTCGCCGCTGCCGACCAGCCGGTTGGCGAATTTGGCGCGGGCATAGGTTAGGCCGCCGGAAATGCGGACATTGCGCGCGGGGCTTGCCGACAATTCCAGTTCCACGCCCTGACTGATGAGCCCCGGCCCCACATCGCCGCTGTCGCAGGTGCGCGCGGCGCTGAGCGCGCTGTCGCAGCCATTGATATTCTGTACGACGAAGCTGGTGCCGTTGAAGGTGTTGAGCTGGAAATTCTTGAACTCCTGCCGGAAGGCGGCGATGTTCGCGCTCCATTTGGGCTGCGCATATTTGAGGCCGATTTCAAAGGCGTCGACCTTTTCGGCTGCGAATCGCAGGCTGGTGACATCGGCATTGGTGCGCGGCGCGAAGACGGCGGGAATGGCGTTGAGGCCAGTCGACCCCAGCTGGAAGCGATCAAGGTTGAAGCCGCCGGCCTTATACCCCTTCGAATAGCTGCCATAGAGCAGCAGATCGTCGATCGGCTTCCACGACAGCACGGCCGTACCGGAAAATTCGCCATCGCTGATGCGGTCGTTGAGGTCGAGCGCGTTGAGGCTGGTCGATCCGTTGCCCAGGCAGCCGAGCGTCAGGATGCCGCCGGCCAATGCGGCGGCGCTGCCCAGTTGCGGATTGGTCGCGATGCCCGGCAGCGCGGACGACTGAAGCGCGGCGCAGGTGGCATTGTTATTATTGAAATCGGCCGAGAAGCGCTTGCTTTCATGGGTGTAGCGCAGGCCCAGTGTCAGATCGAGCCGGTTGGTGAGGTGGACGATATTATGCGTGAAAAGCGCCCAATTCTCACTCTTCTGCCGGTAGATGGACGCGGTGTCGCCGGTGCCGCCGGGAATGGCGGCGAGCGCGCGCAACCCATTGCCAAGGCCGGTCGAGATCGCGCCCGCCTGCGCCGCGGCAAGGGCTGGGGGCAGGCCGGCATTGATGAAGGACGCGGTCAGGCCCGAATTCAGATTGGCCTGCGTGCCGGTGATCAGCGGTTGGGTGGCAAGGCCGCTGCCGCAGGCGGCGAGTTGCTGTGCGGTGAAATTGCTGGTTGCGCCAGCCCCGGCCATCAAGCGACAGGCGGCAAAGCGGCCATAGTCGGCGCCGAATCGGATATTGTCCTGTAACGTCAGCCGTTCATTGGCGTAATAGCCGCCTACCAGCCAGTCGAGCGCGTCGCTGAACGCTGATCCTTGCAGCCGCAATTCCTGCGTGAAGGTCTTGAACTGACGATAGGTGTTGGGATCGCGATAGAGGAGGTCGGCGCGATTATAGTCATAATCGCCATAGTCGCGGGATTTGTAGTCGCGATAGGCGGTGATGCTGGTCAGCTTGGCGCCACCGAAATCATAGTTGATTTCGCCTGAAACGCCCCAGTCCTTCAGCTTGCTGACATAGTCGCGGCCCGGCGTGATCGACAGTTCGCGATCATAGGGATCGGCGGGAATGACGCTGCCCTGGCCCGCCAGGATCGCGGCGATGCGGTTGAAGGGCGCGTCGGTGTAGCCGCCGCCGGCGGCGGGCAGCCGTTCGCGCGATTCGATATAGGCCGCGCCGCAGCAGCTTTCGTCGCGATTGGTATAGTCGCCGATCAGGCGGATGGAGAGCGCGTCATTGGGTTCGATCAGCGCCTGCCCGCGCAGAAAATAGCGGTCGCGGTCATTGGTGTCGCCCACGGTCGCGCCGGTGCCGTCGACCAGCTTGTAGAAGCCGTCGCGCTTGCTCCACACGCCGTCGAGCGCCAGCGCGATGCTGTCGCTGATCGGCCCGGTGACGCGGCCCGACAGACGCCAATAATCATAATTGCCGTAGGTGATTTCCCCCTTGGCATGGAATTCGCGTTCGGGCGCTTTGCTGATGATGTTGATGAGGCCCGCCGATGCGTTGCGGCCGAACAGCGTGCCCTGCGGCCCGCGCAGCACTTCCACCCGCTCGATTTCGCCCAGTTCGTTAAGGCCAGCGCCCGTGCGCGAGCGGTAGACGCCGTCGATGAAGACCGCGACCGAGCTTTCCAGGCCTGGATTGTCGCCGACAGTGCCGATGCCGCGAATACGGGCCGAGGCATTGGCTTCGGAGCCGGTGGAGGAAACGAGCAACGAGGGCGCGAGCTGGTTCAGCGTACGGATGTCGCTGGCGCCGCTATTCTGCATCGCCTGCGCGCCCACGGCCGACACCGCGATCGGTACGTCCGACAGCGGGCTGGCTCGGCGGGTGGCGGTGACGATGATGTCAGCGGCCGGATCGTCGGCCGCGGCCTGCGGTATAGCGGCGTCCTGCGCCAGCGCGGCGGGGGCAAGCATGCCCAGCGCCAGCGCGCCGGTGGTGGTCAGCCAGAGACTCTTGTCTGTCAGCATCATATCATCCTCTCCTGGCCCGCGCGGCTTTTCGGCGCTTCGGGTTCGGGTGCGATTATGCTGCCACAGCAGGGGATTGGCAAGAGTTGCCCGCTTTTCCGGGGCTTTTACGCAGATGCGAGATGCATCCATGTCGGCGCTGTTGCACAGTGGCAACATTTGCGCTTTGCTTTCCGTAACGTCGCTTTACGAAAGCGGAAAGCGCAGCAGGCGGTCCGCGACGGGCACGAGCGCGGCCGCACCCGGCCCGACGGCGCGGCGAATCTCGCCATGGCCGGCATCCAGCCCGCCGGTGAGCGCGCCGAGCGCGGGCAGGATCAGCTTGGTCGCCGATCCGACAAAGCAGCGGCGCGACACATGGCGGCCGCGCAGCGATAGGCGCAGCTTGGGGTGGAAATGGCCGGAAATTTCAGGGTCGGGATCACCGGCCTGCGCCTCATGCCGCAGCCAGATGCCGCCGACTTGCGCCTGGGCGACGCGCCGTCCACCGGGCATTGCGGCCACGCCAATGTCATGATTGCCGGTGATCCAGGTCCAGTCCAGCCGACCGGTCAGGGCCGCCAGCCGATCGCGCGCCTGTGGGTCGAGCCGGGCGGCGCCGTCGCTGTCGTGAAAACTGTCGCCCAGCGAGTAGACCGCCTGCGCGCCCGTGCGCGCCACCAGCGCGTCGATCATGTCGAGCGTGGCATGGCTGTCATGCGGGGGCAGGAACTGGCCGAAACGGGCATACCAGCTCGCCTTTTCGAAATGCAGGTCGGCGACCAGCAGCGCGCGGCGCGCGGGCCAATAGAGCGCGGCTTCGGGCAGGGCCAGAAACGCCTCTCCTGCGAACGAAAGGGGAACCATCCAGCGCCTATGCGCCTGTCCGTCGCGGCTTTCAAGTGGCGGCCTACAGGCCTATAGGCGCTGCCATGCCCGCCACATCGCCCGCCACCCCGTCCGCCTACGCCATTGCCGCCTTGTATCGCTTCGCCCGGTTCGATGATCCCGATGCGATCGCCGTGCAGTTGCGGGCGCTGTGCGGCGATCTTGGCACGTGCGGCACACTGATCGTCGCGGGCGAGGGAATCAACGGCACGGTGGCAGGCAGCGATGACGCCATCGCCGCGCTGGTCGATCATATCCGCACCCTGCCGGGCTGCGCGGATCTCGACGTCAAATATGCGCGCGCCGATGCCGCGCCGTTCGCGCGCATGAAGGTCAAGGTGAAGGCGGAGATCGTAACGCTGGGCGCGGGCGATCTGGACCCTGCGACCCAGGCGGGCGATTATCTGGACCCGGCGCAATGGAACGCGTTGATCGCCGATCCCGACACGATCGTCATCGACACGCGCAACGCCTATGAGGTGGCCTGCGGTACATTTGAAAATGCGATCGATCCGGCGACGCGGTCCTTTCGCGACTTTCCCGCCTGGTTCGATGGGCTGGCGGAGCGGCTGCGCGCCAAGGGACGGGCGCCCAAGATCGCGATGTTCTGCACCGGCGGGATACGGTGCGAGAAATCGACCGCGCTGGTGAAGGCGCGCGGCTTCGACGATGTCTATCACCTGAAAGGCGGCATCCTGCGCTATCTGGAGGAGATGCCGGAAGCTGACAGCCGCTGGCAGGGCGAATGCTATGTCTTCGACGAGCGGGTGACGGTGGGCCATGGGCTGAAACCGGGCAACCATGTCGCCTGCCCCGCCTGCGGCCTGCCCTATCCGCGCGAGGGGGAGCATATGTGCGCCGGGGACGAAACGGGCGCCTGGCCGCATCGGGGGTAGGAGCCTCCCGCGCTCAGCGCGGCTCTTCGACCAGTTCGGCGATTTCGAAGACATAGCTGGCCCAGCCGCGCATCTTCGCGCCATCGGCGGCCGGCGCTTTCAGCTTCTTCGCTTCGGCCAGCGAGCGAGTGTGGCCCCAGAACACCTCGGTCCTGCCATTTTCCAGTTGCGCGACGATCCGCCAATAATGGGTGAGCGGGTCGGCGGTAGGGCCGATACGCTTCACATAGCCATCGGCCATGGTGGCGACGAGATAGCGTTTGCGGCGGGCCATGGATCAGGCGCGGTAGCGGTGGAGGCTGGCGCCATGGGCGCGCAACCAGGCGCGCGCGGGGCGGGGATCAGCGCCCAGGATGCGGCGATGCGCGGCATGGAAGGCGGAGCTGTGGTCCATGTGAAGCAGATGCGCCAGTTCGTGCGCGACCGTGGCGCGGCGCACGTCGGGCGGGGCGAGGATCAGCCGCCAGCTATAGCGGATCGCGCCAGAGGCGGCGCAACTGCCCCAGCGGCTGCGCGGATCACCCACGCCCACCGATGCGACGATGAGGCCATGATCGCGCGCGATGGCATGGCTTTCGGTTTCCAGCACGGCCCGCGCCCGCGCGACCAGCCAGCGCTGCACGCGCGCCCCGACCGATTCCGCCGGGCCGCCCAGCAGGAGACGGTCGCCCTCCAGCCGAATCGTGCGGGTCGCGCCTGCGATCCAGCAGATGGTGACATCGCGCCCTTCGAGCGGGAAGGTCGCGCCATCGGCGAGTAGGGTGATGGCGGGCTGCTTGGCCAGTTGCGCGCGCACCCATGCTTCATGGTCCTGCGCCCAGGCCAGCGCCTTTTTCAGGTTCGCGCGCGCGGGCAGCGAGAGGCGAAGGCCGCCACGGGCGCTGTCCAGCGTCAGCCGATAGGCGCGGGCGCGGGCCGAGCGGCGGATGCGCACCGGCACGGGCGCGCCATCGATCAGGATCGCGGCATCGCCCTCAAAGCTCGCGGTCGACAAGATGATGTTCCCAGTCGCCTGCATCCGCCTCCGCCACGGTCCAGCCGCGCACCGATTCGCCGGCGCGATGCACCGCTTCCCGGTCGCCGCTGACGAGATAATGCCAGTCGGGCAGGGGCAGGCCGTCCCCACGCAGCCGGTAGGCGCAGGTGCGCGGCAGCCAGCCGAGGTTGCGCACCTTGGCCGGGGTCAGCCGCACGCAATCGGGCACGAAGCGGCGGCGGTCCTTGTAATTGCTGCACTGGGCGCTCTGGCGGTCGAGCAGGCGGCAGGCGACATTGGTGGGATAAATGCGCCCCGTATCCTCATCCTCCGCCTTGTGCAGGCAGCATTTGCCGCAGCCGTCGCACAGGGCTTCCCATTGCGCGCGATCCAGCTGGTCCAGCGGCTTTTCCCAGAAGGGGGTCATTTGATCCATTGGTGCAGGAAGGCGCGGACCTTGTCCGGCGCGCCTTCGTCCACGTCGGCGGTGGCGGGGTCATCCACCGGGACCAGAGCGATCGGCTGACCGTCCGGACCGAACAGATAAGGGGTGCGGCTGTGGCTCACCAGATAGTCGCTGGCGCTCGCGCTCTCTTCCTTGCCGTAGATGACCGCGAAATCCTTAGCGACCTTGGCGATCTGGTCCGGCGTGCCGGTAAGGCCGATGAGGCGGGGGTGAAAGGCGGCCACATAGGTTTTGAGCACGGCGGGCGTGTCGCGGGCCGGATCGACGCTGATCAGCATCGGCTGCACCTTGGCGGCCAGTTGGGGACTGGCTTTTTCAAACTGGGCAAAGCCCTGCATGATGCGTTGCAGGTCGACCGGGCAGATGTCCGGGCAATAGGTATAGCCGAAATAGACGAGGCGATACTGGCCCTTGAAGTCATCCCAGCGGACCTGTTTTCCGTCCTGATCGGTAAGGGTGAAAGGGCCGCCGATGCGCGCGCCGGCAAGGTCGCCCTGGGCTGCGCCATTGTTTGATGCGGCGTTGCCGCCCCCCATATCGCAGGCGGAAAGCAGGGCGAGCATCGGCAGGGCGCAGGTCAAGATGGCTTTGTTCATGGCATCGCCAGCCATGCCCTGCTAGAAGCCGATTTGCAAATAGACAGGGCGCAGCATGACGAAGACCTTCCTTTCCGCTTTCCTGGTTCCGGCCGCTATGGCGATGATGGCGCCCGGCGTCGCGCAGGCGCAGTTTTCGGATAATTACAACTTTCTCAAAGCGGTGAAGGATCGCGACGGACAGAAGGTGACGGACTTCATCCAGAAGCCCGGCTCCACCGTCATCAACAGCCGCGACGTCACCAGCGGCGAAAATGCGCTGCACATCGTGGTGGCGCGGCGCGACAATAGCTGGCTGACATTCCTGCTGTCCAAGGGCGCCAATCCCAACCTGACCGACAATGACGGCAACACGCCGCTGATGGACGCGGTGCAGGCCCGGTTCGAGGAAGGCGTGCGCACGTTGCTGGCCTATAAGGCGCAGGTCGACAAGCCAAACGACAATGGCGAGACGCCGCTGATCCGCGCGGTGCAGTTGCGTGACGTGGGGCTGGTGCGCCTGCTGGTGGCGCAGGGGGCCAATGTCGACAAGCGCGACAGCCTGGCGGGCATGTCGGCGCGCGACTATGCGGCGCGCGACAATCGCACGCCGGGGCTGGCCGATGCGCTGGACGCAGCGAAGGACAGCGGCGCGGCCAAGCCGTCGGGACCGGTGCAGGGTCCGGTCTTCTGATCGGCAGGCTTTGAGCGGGGGCGTAAAGCCCCGCTCTCTTTCCCCGCCGCGCAAATGGCGATATGGGCGGCCGATGACGACTTCGCCCGCGCCCATCAGCCGATCGCTCTTCTTCTTTTCCATCTTTTATGGCGGCATGGTCTGCATCGCGGGCGTGCTGGGCAACAAGCAGGTGGCGCTTGGCCCGCTGTCGAGCATCGGGCCGATGGTAGGGCTGGGTCCGCTGGCGGTGGAGGCGGGGATTTTTGCCTTTCTGCTGCTGGTCACGATATCCAGCGCGGTGGCGGAATTGCATGGCCGTGCCGTGGCGACACGATTGGTGCAGATCGGCTTCCTGCCGCTGATCGCGTCGATCCTGCTGTCGATCCTGGTGCTGGCGGCCCCGGCGGCCGGCGACATGGACCCGGCGCGGGCCGATGCCTTCGCGCTGATGATGGGTGGCACGCCGCGCATATGGCTGGGCGGGATCATCGCCTATGGCATTTCCCAAACGCTGAACGTGACGCTGTTCGCGGCGCTCAAGGGGCGGGAGGGCAGCCGGCTGCTGTGGTTGCGCGCGGCGACGGCAAGCATATTGTCGCAGATCGTCGACACGCTGCTGTTCGTGACCATCGCCTTTTACGGTATCTTTCCGATCGGCGAATTGCTGCTGGGGCAGATGCTGGCCAAGGTGCTGCTGTCGGCGATCCTGGTGCCGCCGGTCATCTATCTGCTGGTCGGGCTGGGGCGGCGGCTGGACCGGCAGAGCTGAAAACGACAGCAAAGCCGACATATCCAGAGACGGGTTTTTTGATTAGTTAGCTAACTAATGGAATGGCGGTTCTTGCGGGTGCGGGCATATCGGCCTATGCGCGCGCGCATGAACAGCAAGCACGCCCCCGATCCCGCGCTCCTGGCCAAGGCCGAAACCCTGGTGGAGGCGCTGCCCTATATGCAGCGTTATGCCGGCAAGACCTTCGTGGTCAAATATGGCGGGCACGCCATGGGCGACCCTGAAGCCGCGCGCGATTTCGCCGAGGATGTCGTGCTGATGAAGGCGGTCGGCATCAATGTCGTCGTCGTCCATGGCGGCGGACCGCAGATCGGCGCGATGCTGAAGAAACTGGGCGTCGAATCGCAGTTCATCGGCGGCCTGCGCGTCACCGACAAGGAAACCGCGCAGATCGCCGAAATGGTGCTGGCCGGGTCCATCAACAAGGAAATCGTGGGCTGGATCGCGGGTGCCGGCGGCAAGGCGGTGGGCATTTCGGGCAAGGATGGCGGCCTGGTCGTCTGCGAAAAGGTGCTGGGCAAGCGTGAGGCGGACCCCAATTCGGGCATCGAGCGCAATGTTGACCTCGGCTTTGTCGGTGACCCGGTTTCGGTTGACCGGTCGATCCTGGACACGCTGGCCAATAACGGCATCATCCCGGTGGTGGCGCCGGTGGGCATCGGCGCGGACGGCCACACCTATAATGTCAACGCCGACACGATGGCGGGCGCGATCGCGGCGGAATTGAAGGCGTCGCGCTTCTTCCTGCTGACCGATGTGGCGGGTGTGCTCGACAAGCAGGGACAATTGCTGTCCGACCTCGATCCGGCAGCGATCCACGGGCTGGAAGCCGATGGCACGATCAGCGGGGGCATGATCCCGAAGCTGGAAACCTGCGTGCGCGCGGTCGAGGGCGGGGTCGATGCGGCCGTCATCCTGGACGGGCGGGTGCCGCACGCGATGCTGCTGGAAATCTTTACCGATCAGGGCGCGGGCACGCTGGTCCATAAATAGGCGCGGCAGCACGGGCCGCAACCAATGGCGGTGCGCCGCGTATATGGCTATCGACCCCCCAAGGTGAGGAGCATGACGTGGCAAAATCGGCGGAAAAACGCGGCAAGGACGAGACCAAGGCCGCCGAGAAGACGGTCAAGGCGACCGGCAAGAAGGCCGGCGGCGCGCGCGGCGGCATCACTGCGCCGGTCACGCCCTCCCCGGAGCTGGCCGAAATTGTCGGCGACAAGGACCTGCCCCGCAGCGAGGTGGTGAGCAAGGTGTGGGATTATATCAAGAAGCATGACCTGCAGGACGCCAAGGACCGGCGCCAGATCAATGCCGACGCCAAGCTGGAAAAGATTTTCGGCAAGAAATCAGTGAGCATGTTCGAGATGAACAAGCATCTGAGCCAGCATCTGACCGCCAAGAAGGCCTGAGTGGCAGGGGCGGCCGGAACGCCCGGTCGCCCGCAGCCGCCTGTCCAATGCCTCTCTATTCGATGCCGGTGAAGACCAGTTTCTGCACCCGGCGGCCGGTATTGACTTCGGTCGCGTAGAGATTGCCCTGGCTGTCGGTGTCGATGCTGTGCAGCCAGGTGAACTGGCCCGCCTGCCGGCCGATCCGACCGACTGCGCCCAGCACCTCATGGGTGGCGCGGCGCAAGATCCAGATCCGGCCGTTCATCATATCGGCGACATAAAGATAGGTCTGGTCCGGGTCGGGCGAGAAGGCGATGTCGGTAACGCTGTGGGTGCCGCCGGTGTCGCCTGCGATGACGAGATCGCGCACGAAGGTCAGGCTGCCGTCCTTCCCCCGCTTGAACAGCTGCGCCCGGTTGTTGTTGCGATCGCAGACATAGACATGGCCGTCGCGGGTCGGCACCACGCAATGGACGATATCGGCGAAGATGGGGGCCTTGGGATCGGCGACCTTGCTAGGGTCGACGGCATGGCTCTGGTCGAAATCGCCGGTGCGGGTGGGGGCGACCGGCGGCTTGCCATAGGCACCCCAGCGGCCCTTATAGGCGTTGCTCTTCGCGTCGAAGCCGATGACGCGGCGATTGATATAGCCGTCCGAAATCAGCACCATGTCCTCGCTATGATTGACGTCCGACGGGTTGCCGAGCAGGTCGGTCGCGTCATTGCCGCCGGTCCTGCCGCGACGACCGAAGCTGCGGATATGGCGGCCATCGGCGCTGTAGTTCAGGACGACATGATCGCCCTTGCCATTGCCGCCGAACCAGATTGTCCCGGCCTTGTCGACGAAGATGCCGTGCAGGCTTGAGGGCCACTGCGTGACGCCATCGACGCTGGGCGCGCTGTCGGGGCCGCCCCATCCGCCGAGATAGCGGCCGTCGCTGGCGAAGCGCACCACGGGAGGCGCGGGCTTGCAGCAGACGGCGATTGGCGGGTCTTGCGCCAGGCCCGTATCGGTGGCGGTGAGCGAATGGGGGCGATGGACAACCCAGACACTGTCGTCGGGGCCGACCGCGACGCCGCTCACCTGCCCCAGCAATAGGTCCGGCGGCATGGCGGGCCAGGCGGCGTCGACCATGAAGCGCGGCATTTTCGTTCCGGGGCGCGCGATCTGTTCGAAGGCGAGCGGCGCGAGCGCGGGGCGCGCGGGCATTGGCGCATCGGGCGCGGGACTGGTCGCGCCGAGAAGCGGCAGGGCGAGGAGGAGGGCAAGCAGGCGGCGCATGGGGTAGCTCCCGGATCGCGAGGTTAGGGGATCATGCCAGCGGTCAGGCCGGCGTCAAGGATCGTGCACGAGACCGGCGATCATGGCTTGAGAGAAAGGGCAGCTTTGGCGCAACTGGCCTTTTCCATCAAGGCCAGTTTTGGATAAGTGGACAGGATAGACCCTTCAGTCGGAGGAATGTTCATGTCCACTTCGCTGCTTCGCCCGCCGTCCCTGTTGCGCCTGCTCGGCGCATGGCGCGCGCAGGACAGCGCGGAGCCGGCCTATCGCCAATTGGCGCAGGCGCTGCGGATGCTGGTGCTGGACGGGCGGGTCGGATTGAATGTGAGGTTGCCGGGCGAGCGGGAACTGGCCGCTGCGCTGGGCCTGTCGCGCACGACCATTGCCGCAGCATTCGACCGGCTGCGCGACGAAGGGTTTCTGGAAAGCCGGCAGGGGTCGGGCAGCGTCACCCGCTTGCCCGCCGGACATGCGACGACGCCGGCCACCGATCCGGAGAGGACGAGCGGCGGCAACCTGCTCAACTGGACCCACGCGGCATTGCCCGCCGCGCCCGGTGTCGCCCGCGCCTATGCCCATGCAGTCGAGGCGCTGCCTGCCTATCTGGGCGATCTGGGCTATGATCCTTTCGGCCTGATGGTGCTGCGCCGCGCGATCGCCGCCCATTATGAGCGGCGCGGTTGCCCGACATCGCCCGACCAGATCATGGTGACGAACGGTGCGCAGCAGGGATTTTCGCTGTTGCTGAAGTGGCTGGCGGGGCCGGGCGATCGGGCGGTGATCGATCATCCGACCTATCATAACGTCATCCAGGCGTTGCAGCGCGCCCATGTCGTGCCGGTGCCGGTCGGCCTGCCCGAACAGGGGTGGGATATTGACGCGATGGAGGCGGCGTTCCGCCAGACCGCGCCGCGCTTTGCCTATGTGATCGCTGATTTCCACAATCCGACCGGGCGGTCGATGGACCCGGCCACACGGCGCGCGCTGGTGGCGGCGGCCACGCGCACGCACACGCCGCTGATCGTCGATGAAACGATGGTGGCGATGGGACTGGACTTTGCGCCGCCGCCGCCGGTCGCCTGCCACGACCCATCGGGGCGGCAGGTGATTTCGCTGGGGTCGGCGAGCAAGATTTTCTGGGGCGGGTTGCGCGTCGGATGGATCCGGGCGGACGCGCAGACGGTCGCGGCGCTGGGGCGGTTGCGCACGACGATGGATATGGCAAGCCCGGTGGTGGAGCAATTGGCGGTGGCGCAGCTGATCGATGCGGATGTCGGGCTGGGCGCGCGGGCGCAGACACTGCGCGACCGGCGCGACCATCTGCTGGGCCTGATCGCCACGCATCTGCCGCACTGGCGGGTCGAATCGCCGGCGGGCGGCCTGTCGCTCTGGGCCGAATTGCCGCGCGCGGAGGCGACCGCGCTCGCCGCGCTGGCCGAAAGCCTGGGCGTGCGGGTGGCGGCGGGGCCGCGCTTTGGCGTGGGCGGCGCGTTCGAGCGATTCCTGCGCCTGCCCTTCACGCTGGACGAGGGCCAGCTGGAGGCGGGGGTTGCGCGGCTGGTGGAGGCGGACGCGCGGCTGCATGCGCGCCTGCCGCGCGGGCGCGACAGTTTCGCGCTGGCGATGGAGGCGGACCGGCTGATTTAAGGCGCGCAGCGCGCTTTAGACAGAAAAAGGCCGCGCGGTGCGGGACCGCGCGGCCTTTCTGTCTAAACCTGACGGGCGTGGTTCAGGCGGTCTTTTTCGCCGCCTGATAGCGCTCGATCGCTTCCACCGTGATCTGGCGTGCGTCTTCCGCGCCGCCCCAGGTGCCGATGCGCACCCACTTCTTCTTCTCCAGATCCTTATAATGGGTGAAGAAATGCTCGATCTGCTGGAAGACGATTTCCGGCAGGTCGTCGCGTTCGCCCACATTGGAATAATAAGGGAAGGTCGAATCCACCGGCACGCACACCAGCTTTTCATCGCCGCCCGCTTCGTCTTCCAGGTTCAGCACCGCGATCGGACGGGCGCGCACGACGCAACCGGGGATGAAGGGCGACCGCGCGACGACCAGCGCGTCGAGCGGATCGCCGTCGGGCGACAGCGTATGCGGCACGAAGCCGTAATTGGCCGGATAGCGCATCGGCGTGTGCAGGATGCGATCCACGAACAGCGCGCCCGACGCCTTGTCGAACTCATATTTGACCGGCTCGCCGCCCACCGGCACCTCGATGACGACATTGAGGTTGTTGGGCGGATCATCGCCAACGGAGATCAGTTCGATATTCATGAAAACGCCTTTTTCCTACACGTTTCGCTGCGGGTGAGTCATGTTCTTGGCTTGAGCAGCCGGTCGAGGCTGCCTTCACCCTCTCCTGTCTTTTCGAGGCGCGGATAGCGCAAGCCACCTGAATATGCGAGCGACAAAGTGCGGTAATATTTGTCCTGCTTGACGATGATCTGGATCGGCGTCTTGCCGTCCTTTGCCGCGGTGATTGCCGCCTTCCAGTCTTCGGGCGAAAATTCGTTGCCGTTGACCGCCAGTATCTTGGCGCCCACGACTAGACCGGCCTTGAACGCCGCGCTGTCCCAGATGACGCTGCTGATATCGCCGTCATTCTTGACGATCGCGCCGATGCCCGACCCCTGGTCGACATATTTGCCCGCTGTTTCGGCCGCCTTGGTGAAGCTGTTGGGCTCTTCGGTGTAGACAAGCTTGTAGCCGCCCATGAAGAAGCCGCCCTTGGGCGTTTCGCCGGTGGGGCGATCGACATATTTCTGGAAGAAGCCGGCCCAGTCATAGGGTGCGATGCCGTTGAGCGTCGCGATGACGTCGTCGCGATTATAGACGACCTGGCCCCAGTCGCCCGGCTTGATGCCGAAAAAGGCCTTCGCGAAATCGTCCAGCCCCTTGCGGCCACGGGTTGCCTTGCTGATGATGGCGTCGGCCTCCAGCCACATCATCAGGCCTTCATTGTAATAATCCTCCGACCGCTGCCAGCTGCTCCAGCCCTTGGGGCGGCGCGCGGATATGATGGGATCATGGGTGGTGTCTTCCAGCGGACGCCATTGCCGGCCGACTGCCGTGTCGAGCCGCGCGGCGATATTGGCATAGGCGTCGAGCGTTTCCTGCTTGGTGAACATGCCCGACCGCGCGCCCAGCACATAGCCCCAGAATTGCGTCTGGCCTTCATAGACCCACAGCAGATTATCCTGCATCGGCGTGCGGAAATCGGGCGTCCAGAGCAGGTCGGGGCGGCGGAACTTGCCGTCCCAGCTATGGGTGAATTCATGCGGGAGAAGGTTGCGGTCAAGCAGCGCCTTGTCCGAATCCCAATCCTTGAAATAGCCCGGTTCGACCTGGTTTTCCGAGCTGCGCTGATGTTCCAGGCCAATGCCGCCCATTTCGTCCGTGATAGCGAGCAGAAAGTCATAATGGTTGAAATGATAGGCGCCAAACAGCGCGCCGGCTTCGTCGACCAGCTTTTTATGCTTGGCGATCTGTTCGGGCTTGTAAGCGAGTTCGTCGGCATCGTCGGCGACGATGTTGAGCGTCACGTCATGGCCCAGGTCCACCGGCTTGAAATAGCGGCCGGCAAAGACGGGCGAATCCTGCAACGCTTCATAGTCGATGGTTTCATAGGCGACGGTATCCCCCGTCTTCGTGCCGCGCAGCGCGGTCGCGGCCTGCCAGCCGGCGGGATAGGTGACGGTCGCCTGCACCGGGATCTGGCGGGTATAATAGCCCGCCGGGTAGAGCGACACCTGTTCCCACTGGAGGTTCAGCATCTTGGGCGTGATGACGACGCGGCCCTGATTGGGCTGGGTGGCGGACAGGCACTGGAAGGAGGCGACGATCTCGCTCGCGCCCTGGGGCACGTCGATGGTGAAGGCGTAGACGTCGAGCGGATCACGCACCCACTCAATCGGCTGGCCATTGGCGGTGATGGTGAGGCCGGCGAGCTTTTCGATCTGGCCGCGCGGGGCGTGGTTGCCCGGCAGCCATTGGGGCATCAGCAGCGTCATCGGCCCGGCCTGGGCGACGGGGATGGTTTCCTTGACGCGGTAGATGCGCTGCATGGTGTCGGTCGCGTCTACCTCCAGCCTGATCGTGCCGGGATAGGGCGTGTCGCGTGGCGCGGGCGTCGCGTCGTTGACGGGCAGGGCGGTCGGTTTGGACCGCAGCGCGTCCTGCGCGTGGAGCGGCGTAACGATCGCGGTGGCGAGGCCTGTCGACAGGCAAAGGGCGGCAGCAAGGCTGCGGATCATGGAGGTCTCCGAAAGATGGACAGGCCGGTCGGCCCGGATGGCCCAAGCATGGCGGCTGCGCGCGCGCGCGTCCACCCCTGACCGAACGGGGATACGCCCTCAAGGGCAGGGGACCGAAAAACCGCGTTTCCTTGGACTTGAAATGCCGTTAAAGGCGCTGCCCCATGGCCAGAATAGATACCCCGCGCCCGGTGCGCGGCACGCAGGACATGCTGGGCGGCACGCCCGATGCTTTCCAGGAGAGGTTCGCGCATGTGGTCGCGACCTTCGATCGCGTGCGCCGGCTCTATGGGTTCCAGCGGGTCGAGGTGCCGGTGTTCGAGGCGACGGCAGTGTTCGCCCGGTCGCTGGGCGAAAGCACCGATGTCGTGTCCAAGGAAATGTATACGTTCGAGGATCGCGGTGGTGACAGCATCACCCTGCGCCCCGAATTCACCGCCGGGATCAGCCGCGCCTACATCACCGAAGGCTGGCAGCAATATGCGCCGCTCAAAGTCGCGACGCACGGGCCGCTGTTCCGTTACGAACGGCCGCAAAAGGGACGGTTCCGCCAGTTCCACCAGCTGGACGCGGAAATCATCGGTGCGGGCGAGCCGGGCGCGGACGTCGAATTGCTGGTGATGGGCGACCAGTTGCTGCGCGAGCTGAAGATCGAGGGCGTGACGCTGACGCTCAATACGCTGGGCGACGCGGCGAGCCGGGACGCCTGGCGCGCGGCGCTGATCGCGCATTTCGAGGCAAACCGGGGCGATTTGTCGGAAGACAGCGTTGAGCGGCTGGCGAAGAACCCGCTGCGCATCCTGGACAGCAAGGACCCGCGCGACCGGCCGATCGCCGACAGCGCGCCGGATATCGACGCTTATCTGACCGATGAGGCGCGCAGCTTTTTCGAAAAGGTGACGGCGGGGCTGGACGCGGCTGGCGTGGCGTGGGAGCGCAACGCGCGGCTGGTGCGCGGTCTGGACTATTATCGCCACACCGCGTTCGAGTTCGTAACCGATCGGCTGGGCGCGCAGGGCACGGTGCTGGGCGGCGGGCGTTATGACGGGCTGATCGAGAATCTGGGCGGCCCCGCCACGCCGGCGGTCGGCTGGGCAGCGGGGATCGAGCGGCTGGCGATGCTGGTGGATATGCCTGATATTGATCGGCCGCTCGTCGTTGTATTTAGTGAAAGTAATTCGCAAGATGCGAATGTCACAAGCCTTACGGCGGCTCTTCGACGGGCTGGATTCGCAACTGATACGGTTTTTGGAGGATCGCCGAAGAAACGATTCGATAAAGCGCAAAGCAAGCTACCCCAAATTATGCTGGTAGTCCGTGAAGCTGTAGAAGGCCGCCCAAACTGGAATCCGATTTTCGTTGATGTGAAACGTGGCCGTGGAGCGATGGAGCAGGACAGCGAATACATCGAAAAGCTGGCTGGAGAGATTTTGCAGAAGTCCGCGATGTTAGTCCCTCTCAGCAAGGATGAGAAATGCTGGGCTGATTATGGCGTGGTTCTGAAAGCCTGATGCACATTTCCGCTGAACGCATTGCGCAGATCGAGGCGCGCCGGGACGAGGTGCAGGCGTCGATGACGCGCGCCGATCTGGCGCCCGATCAGTTCGTGCGGCTGTCCAAGGAATATGCCGAGATCGAGCCGGTGGCGGCGGCGGCGCGCGAATTGCGGCGCTTGCGGCAGGAACTGGCGGCGCTGGAAATGATGACCGGCGGCGAGGAGGCGGACCCGGCCATGCGCGACATGGCGCAGGAGGAAATGCAATTGCTCAAAAGCCAGCTGCCCGCCGCCGAGCGCGCGCTGGCGCTGCAATTGCTGCCCCGCGACGCGGCCGACGCGCGGCCCGCCATGCTGGAAATCCGCGCCGGCACCGGCGGGGACGAGGCGGCCCTGTTCGCCGGCGACCTGTTCCGCATGTATCAGCGCTATGCCGATACACAGGGATGGAAGATGGAGATGCTGTCGGCCAATGCGTCCGAACAGGGCGGCTTCAAGGAAGTGGTCGCCAGCATCAATGGCGCGGGCGTCTTTGCGAAATTGAAGTTCGAGAGCGGGGTGCACCGGGTGCAGCGCGTGCCGGTGACGGAAAGCGGCGGGCGCATCCACACCAGCGCCGCGACCGTCGCCGTGCTGCCCGAACCCGAAGAGGTGGACGTGCAAATCGCCGACGCGGACCTCAAGATCGACATTTATCGCGCGTCGGGCGCGGGCGGGCAGCATGTGAACACCACCGATTCGGCGGTGCGCATCACCCATGTGCCGACCGGCATCGTAGTGACGCAGCAGGATGAACGGTCGCAGCACAAGAACAAGGCGAAGGCGATGCAGGTGCTGCGCGCGCGCCTGTACGAAGCCGAGCGCGAACGCACGCAGAATGAGCAGGCCGGGGCGCGCAAGGCGATGGTGGGATCGGGCGACCGGTCCGAACGCATCCGCACCTATAATTTCCCGCAGGGGCGCGTCACCGACCATCGCATCAACCTGACGCTGCATCGGCTGCCCGAAATATTGGAAGGGCCGGGCCTTTCCGAAGTGATCGACGCGCTGACGGCCGAGGATGAAGCGGCGCGGCTGGCGCAGTTGGACGGGGTGAGTTGACGGGGTCTTCCCCCCTGTGCCTGACGAGCGGGAGCATCCCGGACGCGCTTCGCGCCGCCACCGATAGTCTTGCCCGTTCCAGCGACACGGCGCGACTGGACGCGGAATTGCTGATGGCGCACGCGCTGGGCCTGTCGCGTGGTGACATGCTGATGCGGCAGCGCGATTTGGGCGTGCCGTCCGATTTCGCGGCGCTGATCGCGCGGCGGGCGGCCGGAGAGCCGGTCGCGCATATCATCGGCACGCGCGATTTCTGGACGATCACGTTGGCTGTGACGCCCGACACGCTGATCCCGCGCCCGGACAGCGAGACGCTGATCGAGGCGGCGGTCGACTATTTCGGGGCGCAGGGTCCGCAGACGGTGCTGGACCTGGGCACCGGGTCTGGCGCGCTGTTGCTCGCGGCGCTGGCGCAGTGGCCACAGGCGCGCGGGCTGGGGATCGACGCGTCGGCGGGCGCGCTGTTGGTGGCGCGGGGCAATGCGGCGCGGCTGGATCTGGACGCGCGCGCCGAATTTCGCGCCGGGGACTGGGCGACAGGGGTGGAGGGGGTGTTCGACCTGCTGCTTATCAACCCGCCCTATATTGGCGTGGATGAGCCGCTGAGCGGCGATGTATTGCGCGAACCGGCCAGTGCGCTGTTTGCAGGGGCGGACGGGCTGGACGATTATCGCCGCATCGCGCCCGACCTGCCACGCCTGATCGCGCCGGGCGGCATGGCGGCGATCGAGATTGGCCACAGGCAGGGCGACAGCGTCGGCGCGCTGGTGGCGGCGCAGGGGTTGAACGTCGCGATCCGCTGCGACCTGGCGGGGCTTGATCGCTGCGTCATCGCCACGCGGACATGATGGGCAATGGGCGATTTACGCGCAGGAAAACGAAAATCGCTTGGTTTATGCCGGGAAAGCCACTACATCGGGTCAAGGAACGGCTCCATCTCGTGATCTGGCTACTATGGCCATGGACAGAAAAGGCCGTTTTTTACGCTCCTTAAAGTCATGACGGCGTTCGCTGCGCTAGCGCCGGTGGCGGCCAGGCAATTGGCCCGGATCATCCGGCCAGGCCCGGCGGAGCCATATTCGGCCAAATGGATGGCCGTGCTTGGGGATGGCGACTGAACAGTGTCTTCAGTGAGTTTTGACATAGCGAACGCAAGGACCATGTCTTGATCAACAACCGGCAATCCGGCCGTCGCAATCGCGGCCGGAACAATAACGGTCGACCCAATGGTGGCAACCGGGGCGGCGGCGACAATGGCAACCGCATCGACAACCGCGCGCGCGGCAATGCGGCCCAGCTTCTTGAGAAATACAAGAATATGGCCCGCGATGCGCAGATGGCCGGCGACCGCGTGAATGCCGAATATTATTTGCAGTTCGCCGATCATTATTTCCGCGTGCTGGCCGACAATCGCGCCCGCCAGGAAGAACAGCAGCAGCGTTATCGTCGCAATGACGATGACTATAGCGAAGACGGCGATGAATTCGACAGCGCCGATTATGGCAGCGACGATGGACGCGCCGACCAGTCCGAGCGCGGATCGCGCGATCAGGGCCGGGGCCAGGCGCGGGATCAGGGCCGCGATCAATCGCGCAATCAGGGCAGGGATCAGGCCAGAGACCAGGACGGTCGGCAGGATGACGAGCGCGAAGCGCGCGGCAACCGGCGCGACCGCACCCGCCGCGATCAGCAGGGCGGTGACGTCGATGCATCGACCCGGATGGAACGCGGCGTCGAAGGCCCGACCGGCACCCCCGCCGACGCGATGAGCGAGGCTGCGCAGGCCGCGCCCGCTGCGGCTCCTGCCGCTGAAACCGAAGCGCCAAAGCCGCGTCGCGGCCGTCCGCGCAAGGTCGATGCCGCCAAGGCCGCCGATGACGCGCATGGGATGGACGCCACGATCCTGCCGCCCTCGATCGCGCGGGCGGACAATGATGAAGACGCGCCAGCCGAAGACGCACCCAAGAAGCGCACGCGCCGGCCGCGCGCGAAGGCGGCCGAGGCCGCTGAATAACAGCATCGCCCGCTATTTGGCGGCGACATCGGGGGACGATGCGAGCGCGCATCGTCCCCTTTTTGCTGCCCGCTTTCCAAGTCGCGCGCGATCCGGCACAAGGCGGACGCAAAGACCGGAGAGAGAGATGATCGCTGCGCGCCTGCCCGTCCCGTTGCTGCTGGCCCTGATGTCGGCAAGCGCCCATGCGCAGGTCGCAAGCGACCCGGTGGGCGCCAGCGCGCAGGGGGATATTGCCGTCACCATCTATAATGGCGGCCAGTCGCTGGTGCAGGATGAACGGCGACTGCCGGTCACGCAGGGCCGCAACCGCATCGAATTTCCCGATGTATCGGCGCGCATCCGGCCCGAAACGGTGAATCTGTCGGGGCCGGGCCTGTCCATCGTCGAGCAGAATTTCGATTTCGACCTGCTGTCGCCCGACAAGCTGATGGACAAGGCGGTGGGGCAGGAGGTGACGCTGGTGCGCACCAATGTCGCGACCGGGGCGGAAACGCGGGAACGGGCTAAGGTGCTGGCGGCCAATGGCGGCATCGTGCTTCAGATCGGCAGCCGGATCGAAGTGCTGCGCGACGACGGCCTGCCGGTGCGGGTGGTGTTCGACCGGGTGCCGCCCAATTTGCGCGCGCGCCCGACATTGTCCGTGACGGTGGAAGCGGACCGCGCCGGGACCGTGCCCGCCCGCCTGTCCTACCTGACGCCCAATCTGGGCTGGACCGCCGATTATGTCGCGATGTTCGACGCGGCGAAGCAGGCGATGGACATGCAGGGATGGGTGACGCTCACCAACAATACGGGCACGACCTTCACCAACGCGCGCACCCTGTTGGTGGCCGGCGACCCCGCCAGTGGCGGCGGCCGGCAACGCGGCTTTGCGCCGGGCGCCGGCGCGATCGATGCCGCCGGAACCGAAAGCGGGACGCGCGAGCGGCTGGGTGACTATTATCTCTATCCGCTGGCTGCCCGCACGACGATCGCTGATGCGCAGCAGAAGCAGGTGAGTTTTCTGGATGTGCAGGGCACACCGGCGCGGGCGACCTATGAATATGTAAACGGGTGGCTGGGCAGTTCCGCCGAGCCGATGAGCGCGTCGAGCGTGCTCAAATTTTCAACGTCAAGACAGGGCGGCCTGGGCGACCAACTGCCCGCCGGGACGATCCGCGTCTATATGCGCGATGCGCGCGGCGATCCGCAGTTCATCGGCGAGAATCGCATCGACCATACGCCGATGGGATCATCCATGGCGTTGCGCACCGGCGAGGCCTTCGACGTCAAGGTCCGCCCGACCGTCGAGCAGCGCACCCGCAAGGGCGCGGACCGGTGGGAAACGCGCATGCGCTATACGCTGACGAACGCGCGACCGGAGGCGGTGACGGTTGACCTGGCGCAGCTGGGCCTGTGGGGCGACACCCGCGTGGTGCAGCAAAGCCTGGAGGGACGGCGCGTGTCAGCGGAGCGGATGGAATGGAGCGTGCCCGTGGCGGCCAATGGGTCGGCCGAACTGCTGGTCACGTTCGATTCGCGCTATTGAGCGCGACGACATGATGGCCGGGCGGCTGATCCTTGTCCTTGCGCTGGCGTTAGCGGCTGTGGTGCCAGCGATGACGCGGGCGCAAACGCTGGTGTCGCCACGGCCCGATACGGTGGCGCTCACCATTTATCGCCAGCCCGGCCGCACGCGCGGCGCGATCGACCCGCAATGGCCGCGCGGCTATGCGCTCGTCACGGAAACCCGCACCATCGATCTGCCGCAGGGCGAAAGCGTGATCCGGTTCGAGGGCGTGGCCGAAGGGTTGATGCCGGAAACGGCCGTGCTGTCCGGCTTGCCGCAGGGGGTGCGGGAGAAAAATCGCGACGACCGGCTGTTGTCGCCCGCAGGACTGGTCGACGCCTATCTCAAGCGCAGCGTGACGCTGCGCCGCACCGATCGCGCCACGGGCAAGGTGACGCAGCAGGATGCGGTCATCACCGCAGGGCCGGCGGGCGGCGTGATCGTGCGCACGGCGCAGGGTTATGAGGCATTGGGGTGCAGTGGCCTGCCCGAAAGGATGCTTTACCCGCAGGCCCCCGCCGACCTGTCGGCGCGCCCGACGCTGTCGGTGATCGCGACTGCCGATCGGCCTACGCGCGCGACCGTGCAGCTGACCTATCTGGCGCAGGGGTTCGACTGGGCGGCCAATTATGTCGCGGAGCGGCGCTCGGATGGCCGGATCGACCTGATGGCGTGGCTGACGCTGGCCAATGGTGGCGTGACGGGCTTTGCCGATGCGAAGGTCGCGGTGATCGCCGGGCATCCCAATCGGGAGGCGCGGGCGTTGCTGCGCCGGCAGGCAGCCGGTGCGCTCAGCTTACGCTGCTGGCCGATGGACGGCACCAGCACCCACCCGCGCTGGGGATTGCCGCCGGTGGCGATGGCGCAGCGGATGGAGCGGGCGGAGGATATCGTCGTGACGAGCGCGCGGCTGGCGGCGCCGGCTCCACCGCCGCCACCTCCGCCGCCTCCGCCACCTCCGCCACCGCCCGAAGATGTCGGCGATTTGAAACTCTACCGCATTCCCTTTGCCGTCGATGTCGCGCCGAGCGGGCAGAAGCAGGTGGCCCTGCTAAGGCAACCGGGCGTGGCGGCAGAGCGGCTTTATGCCGCCACGGTGCGCGGGGCGACGCCATCGCTGCCGATGACACTGCGCCTGCGCTTGCGGAACCGGGCGGAGGATGGCCTGGGAATCGCCATGCCCGCAGGCCGCGTCGCGTTGTTCGAGCATGTGGCGGGGCAACGGCTGTTGGCGGGGGAGGCGGACGTGGCGGACAAGGCGGCGGGCGAGCGGATCGATTATGACCTGATGCAGAGCCCCGATGTGCGGATCGCCGCGACAATCGCGCAGGAAAGCGCCAAGCGCCGACGCTGGATCGTCAGCGTCAGCAATGCGCGGGCGCAGCCCGTGACCGCCGAAGTCACCCTGACGCAGGATATTACGCCCCGGCCAAAAGGGCTGGAGCGGCGCGGCAGTGGCTGGATCTGGCGCATAGTCGTGCCGGCGAACGGCAAGGCAGACTATCGCTATGATGAGCGGTTCGACCGCTGAACCGTCAGGCGGTCGGAAAGGGCCGGGGTCGGTGATCGGCGTCCAGCGCCACGAAGGTATAGACGCCGCTGGTGAGCGGCACTTCTTCCTGCGCGATTCCGCGCGTCGCCACGACGTCGATGCGGATCGCCAGCGATGTCCGTCCGCGCCGCTCTTCGCGCGCATAGACCGACACGATATCGCCCAGCAAAATCGGGGCGATGAACTTCATGCTTTCGATCGCGACGGTGGCGACCGGTCCCTGCGCCAGGCGATGGGCGATGATGCCGCCGGCGATATCCATCTGGCTGAGCACCCAGCCACCGAAAATATGGCCGTTGGCGTTGATATCGGCCAATCGCGGCATCACGCGCAGCACGGCTTCGCCCCGGTCGTCTTTCGTCGTTTCAGTCATCCAGCGGCACCTCGTCCTTCGCCCTGTCAATTACCTGTTCGTCATGCCCGGTCCCGCTGGACAGGAAGACGAGCGCCATCAGCCCCGTCCCCAGCATGAAGGTCAGCCATACGCCCAATGTGGTCGCGATCGCCATATGGATCGGCAGCGAACCCGTCCACCAATAGAGAAACAGCAGCGCCGCGCCGACGCAGGCCGCGCCGCCGGCCGCCATCCAGGCCATGATCCGGCGAAACCGGCCCCAGGCCGTCGCCGCGATCTGCGGGTCGTCGAGCGCTTGCTTGCGTGTCATCCCTTTTCTTTGGGGCGTGATCGTGGGATCATCAAGCGCCGGACGCGATTTGGGTCGCCAACGCCCGGCTGGCGGCTCGTTCATCGCGCAACAGAATAACAGGACCGGCGGACGCAGGCGAACAAGGAGAGCAGGCCATGACCATTGCAACGATTTTGCAGCGCAAGGGGAACGACGTCATCCAGGTCGAGCCCAGCGACAGCGTGCTGAGCGCCGTCCGATTGCTGGCGGACCAGCGAATCGGTTGTGTGCCCGTGGTCGCGGATGGCCAGGTGGTGGGCATTTTTTCGGAGCGCGACCTGGTGTACCGCGTGGCGCAGGATGGCCCGTCCGCGCTGGACCACAGCGTCGGCGACGTGATGACCGCGCCGGCCATCACCATTGATGAACAGACATCGGTCATGCAAGGCCTGTCGCTGATGACGAAGCGACGCATCCGTCATCTGCCGGTAGTGGTCGATGGCGCGCTGGCGGGCATGATCTCGATCGGCGATCTGGTCAAATTCCGCATCGACAGCATCGAATCGGAAGCCGCGGCGATGCGCGACTATATCCAGACCGTCTGATCGCCGGAGGGCTGCCGGATCAGGCCGCGGCCTGAACCGGCGGCTTGCGGCGGATCACCAGCGCGATCAGTTCCCGAAGTGTCCCGCGCGCGCACAGCAGCAGCGCGCCCAGAAAGGCGAGGCCGCCGGCCGGAACCAGAATGGCGAGCCGCAGCGGGGCAGGGAGAACCGGCAGCGCAGAATCGATGGCGAGCACGACGCCGGCCATCAGCAACGAACAGCCAAGGCCCGGCGCCGCCGCCAGTGCGAGGTCGGCGAGGCGCAGGCCCATGGGCGCGCCAGCGAGGCGTGCGGTCACCAGCGTCAGCAGCGGAAAGGCGGCCAGCCAGGCCCAGGTCAGGCCGATCGCCCCATATTGGATGCCAATCAGGAAGGCCGCCGGCATCAACACCGCGCCGACTCCGGCGATTCGCGCGGTGGTGCCGGGGCGGCCGAGCGCATTGCTGACCGGCGCGAACATCACCTGCACCGTCATGAACGGCATGGCGAGCGCCAATATGGTGACGAAGGGGGCCATGGCCAGCCATTTTTCCCCGAACAGCGTTTCCACCAGCGGTCCTGCCGTCACCGCCATGCCAAGGTAAATGGGGCAGGTCAGCAGCAGCAGCAGCTTCACCGCCTTGCAGAAGGACCAGGAGACGCGGCTCACATCCTTCTGCATTCGCGCATAGGCGGGAAAGGCGACGTCGTTGAGAGGGGGCACGAATTTACTGACGAAAATCTGGGTGAGGAACAGCGCTTCGGCGTAAAGGCCCAGCGCATGGGGATCGAGCACGCGGCCGCCGATGAAGATGTCCGCCTGGCTCTGGACGATCCAGAACAGCTGGCCGCCCAGCAATGACGCGCCATAGCCGACCATCGCGCCGGTGCCGCGAAAATCGAAACTGGGAATCGGGCGGAATCCGGTAACGATGACATAGCCCGCCGCCTTGACCCAGAAGCCGGCGATCGGCGCGAAGACCAGCGTCCATACACCCCAGCCTGACAGGGCACCGGTAAGTGCGACGCCGGCGGAGGCGGCCGCTGCGATCAGGTTGACCAGCGCGGGCCGCTTGAAGTCCAGCGCGCGGCCCATGATCGCTTCGGGAATCGAGATGAACGGGGTGGACAAATAGAGCAGCGCCTGCACTCGCAGCAGGTCGGCGACCATGGGCTGGTCATAATAGTCCGCCGCCAGGGGCGCGATGGCGAGTTGCAGCAAGGCGAGCGATCCGTTCAGCAGCAGCATGATGCCAAAGGCCTGGCGCAACCGATGCGGTTCAACGCTGTCCGACTGCACCAGCGCGCTCACCAGGCCATAGCCGTTGAGGAAGGTCGCGAAATTGAGGATCACCTGCGTCATCGCGAACAGGCCATAGTCGGCCGGATCGAGCAGGCGGATGACGGCGAGCGTCACCACCCAGCTCATCATCTGCGACACGATCTGGCTACCCGAACGCCAGAAGATCGCGCTGCGTATCCGCGCGCCAAAGCCCGCGTCATTCGCATCCGCATCCTGCAAACCCATATCGCTATCCGTTCCTCGATCCTGATCGCTGGTCGGAGCCTTTATCAGGGAAGGTGCCAAAAATTTCTGAAATAAAACTGCAAAAAGGGTTTGACGGTTCGGAAAGCCACCCATATATGCCGCCTCACCGGACGGGACGCTGCCTTTTACGAGGCGCTGACGGAACGGTCGCCAACATTTGCGGGACACTCTCCCTCGGAAGCAGTTTCGAGGAAGGTTCTCTGTCCCCTAAGAGTGTTGGCTGGTTCTTTGACATTGTAGATTAGATGAAGGGACATGTGGGCGGCGGCTCGGTGTCTGGCGCTTTCTTTAGGGCGCTGGATTATCGTAAAAGCTTAAGCCGGTTCATATGTCTCAATACATATCCACAGTATATGTA
>NZ_JAJGNP010000039.1 GCF_020782245.1 Sphingobium soli | reverse complement strand
ATCCGAACCCTACCAGAAGATCGACGGTGGCCACCCTCTCAGGGAAACCTTCCTACACCACCCCGCGGGACACGACCGGAAGCTATGAGGTAGACTATCATGGCATCAGCAAGCCGAGCGACACCTCAATCACGTTTTGATCGGCGGATTGCCACGCTTCAATGTGTGCGCGCCAGGCTTCTTGGAGGACCGGGTTATCGCCAGTGCGACACTGTCTTGCAGTTGTTGAATATCTCCCGTCCGAATCTTAATCTATTCGCGCGGCGCTTATCAGTTATCGCCACCGCAGCAATTAGCTGACGGTCCGCTGCTGAGATTGAAAAAATCATCACTAAATGGCTGGAATGGGTCGGAATGTCGGTTGCTGGAATGCAGTGCCTACACTCCAGCAATCGCGATACTCCTCAGAACGCTGTCTTTTCTTCCAAATGCCCTTCCACGTCCGCACGGTCGATCCACAGGGTGCGGAACTTCTTGTCGGCCAGCAATTGCAACTGGTCGCTATTGTGCCGGGAACCGGGCTGGCTGCTATTGCCGTAGCTCATAAGACCCACCGCCTTCATCGGCGTGCTGAATTCGACCATGGAAACCCAAGTCTCGCCATGGACGGGCGTGCGCTCGCCATTCTTCATCGGCCCCCAGGTGATGGTGCGAAACACGCCGGTATTGCCGAAGCCGCCATTGGCCGGCACGCTGACATCGCCGATATGAAAGCGCGAGACATCGCCGAACGGACGGTCGATCGCGCCGTATAGCTGCTTCGTCTTCCCCACCGCTTCCTTCAGCATGGCGACGGCTGCCACCGGGTCTTTCAGGCCGCGTGGCGTTTCCAGCGGGTCGTCCAGCGTCCATTTGACGGCATAGTTAGACTGGTTGGTGAAATTCTTGGGCGCGAAGAGGCCGGCCCAAGTCTCGAACAGCAGCGCGGCGCGGCTGTCTGGTTCGAACCGATGATCCCATCCCTTGAGCAGTGTCGTCGCCGCCTGAACGTCGGCATCGGTCGAACTGGCAGCAGCCGCAAACAGGTCGGGTAGCATCCGCTCTGCCATCAAAGACGTGGTGGTCAACTTGCGCGATACGAAATCATCGAAGCTGATCTTGGGCGTCTGGCTCATCAGCTTGACCGACATCTGTGCCCGCTGGCTCATCGGCCCGACCGGCGCCACATAGGCAGGGAAGCTCTTGGGATCGAGCGCGCGGGGCCAGGTAGCCAGCCATGGCGGATCATTGGCGTTCTGGACGAAGCCGGTCGCCGGATCGAGCAGCTTGGGCATGTCGTCATAGCTGTGGACGTCCTTCCACAGCGTAGCCGATGTGTCGCCCGGCACCAGACCGGACCAATAGGCCAGGTCGCCTTGCGGACGCTTGGGCAGAAGACCATTGTCGAGATAGAGGATATGGCCCGCGCGGTCGGCATAGATGATGTTGAACATCACCACCTGCATCTTGCGCAGCGCCTTTTCAAATGCCCCCCAGTCGCGCGCTTTACCCATGGCGAGATATTGTTCCAGCACACCCGGCCGATCGAGGCCCGCGACCTTGAGTGCAATCGTCGTATTGCCGTCAGGCAGGGTGAATACGGGACCATGGACCGTGCTCTTCTGCTCGAAACTGACTGTCTTGAGCGTATTGTCTGACTGTTTGACCTTGTAGGTTTTGGTCACGACCCGAAAAGGCAGCGTCTTGCCGTCAAAACGATAGCCATTCCCTTTCAGCGTCAGCTTGTAACTGGTGAAGCCCAGCATGGTATTGACCGTATTGGTAAAGCCCAGATCCTTGTTGAAGGCGAAGCGCAGCACTGGCAGGCCGACCTGGGTCGCGCCATAGACGGCCAGGCCAGGCGTGGTAATCTGGGCCTCGAAATAGGTGAGTTGGCTCGGAGCCCAGGGAAGGTGCGGATTGGCGAGCAGCATGGCCTTGCCACTCGCCGAGCGAGACGGTGCCACCGCCCAGGCATTGGAGCCACCCGCTTCGTTTGTCGACGGATCAACCAATACCTTGCGGTCGGATGCGATATAGCCGAAATTCATGAGGCGCTGGGCATGAGCAATGATGTCGACGCCGTTGAGCGGCAGGACGACCTTTACGTCGGGTGCGATCTTATCGGGATGCGCCGCCGCATAGGCATTCACACCGGCCGCGAAGGCATCGAGATTCTTCTGCATCTGCGGGGTCTGCTGATTGAACCACAGGATAGAGCGGGCCGGCACATCATTGGCGACGAGCCATTTGTCCTGCCTCTCATATTTTTGACCCCAATATTCCGCAGCGCGGGCACGGCTCTCACCATATATGCGCAACAGCAGGTTGCCGTGATTCTGGGCCTGGGCATAGCCAAAGCCGTAAAAGCCGCCTTCTTCCGTCTTAGCGTAGATGTGCGGCACGCCAAAGCTGTCCCACAGAATTTCACCGCCACCCCAGTTCTTGAAAGGAGGCGCTGCGACCGAGGCCGTCATTGCGGAGGATGCAGCCAGAGCTGCGAGCCAGATTGTCATGTGGCGCATCGCCATCCTTTCTCCTGTCGTTGCAGAAACATGCGCCGCCAGAGGTGGCCGGGGTAGTCTGAACACGGATCGGCATTCGATAAGTGGATCATCTGCCGGTTTCATCATCGGACTGCCGATACGGGGCGTCATGCAGGGAGGGCGAAGCCCGACCGGAGTGACGCCCCGTATCGGCGGCCAAACTCATG
>NZ_JAJGNP010000038.1 GCF_020782245.1 Sphingobium soli | reverse complement strand
GTTAAATGGGAGAGGTATCACTAAGCTGAATAAAATAGGCTTTGGTGAAGCGAACCCGGAGAACTGAAACATCTCAGTACCCGGAGGAAAAGACATCAACCGAGATTCCGTTAGTAGTGGCGAGCGAACGCGGACCAGGCCAGCGCCTGATATTTAGTTAGCAGAACGATCTGGAAAGTTCGGCCATAGCGGGTGACAGCCCCGTATGTGAAAGCGAAATATCAGGACTTGAGTAGGGCGGAGCACGTGAAACTCTGTCTGAACATGGGGGGACCACCCTCCAAGCCTAAATACTCGTACATGACCGATAGCGAACCAGTACCGTGAGGGAAAGGTGAAAAGCACCCCGATGAGGGGAGTGAAACAGTACCTGAAACCGGATGCCTACAAGCAGTGGGAGGGTCCTTGAGACCTGACCGCGTACCTCTTGCATAATGGGTCTGTGACTTAGTGTATCATGCAAGCTTAAGCCGTTAGGTGTAGGCGCAGCGAAAGCGAGTCTGAATAGGGCGCCCATGAGTATGATGCATTAGACCCGAAACCCGGCGATCTAGGCATGACCAGGCTGAAGGTGCGGTAACACGCACTGGAGGGCCGAACCGTTTAATGTTGAAAAATTATCGGATGAGTTGTGTTTAGGGGTGAAAGGCCAATCAAGCCGGGAAATAGCTGGTTCTCCGCGAAATCTATTGAGGTAGAGCGTCGGATGATTGCCGTTGGGGGTAGAGCACTGGATGGATGCGGGGGTCGCGAGATCTACCAATTCTAACCAAACTCCGAATACCAACGAGTCTAGTCCGGCAGACAGACGGCGGGTGCTAAGGTCCGTCGTCAAAAGGGAAACAGCCCTAACCTACAGCTAAGGTCCCCAAGTCACGTCTAAGTGGGAAAGCATGTGGGATTTCCAAAACAACCAGGAGGTTGGCTTAGAAGCAGCCATCCTTTAAAGAAAGCGTAACAGCTCACTGGTCTAAATAAGAGATCCTGCGGCGAAGATGTAACGGGGCTCAAGACGTGCACCGAAGCTTAGGGTTCAGTCTTTTGACTGAGCGGTAGCGGAGCGTTCCGTAGGCCGTTGAAGCGGGAGGGTAACCGACCGTGGAGGTATCGGAAGTGCGAATGCAGACATGAGTAGCGATTAAGAGGGTGAGATGCCCTCTCGCCGAAATTCCAAGGGTTCCTGCTTAAAGCTAATCTGAGCAGGGTAAGCCGGCCCCTAAGACGAGCCCGAAGGGGGTAGTCGATGGGAACCACGTTAATATTCGTGGGCCTGGTGGTGTGTGACGGATGGCGTAACTTGTTCGGCCTTATTGGATTGGTCCGGGCAGGGAAGTTGTCCCAGGAAATAGCCCCACCGTATAGACCGTACCCTAAACCGACACAGGTGGAATGGTAGAGTATACCAAGGCGTTTGAGAGAAGTATCCTGAAGGAACTCGGCAAATTGCCTCCGTACCTTCGGAAGAAGGAGGCCCCACATAAGCGCAAGCTCTTGTGGGGGGCACAGGCCAGGGGGTAGCGACTGTTTAGCAAAAACACAGGGCTCTGCTAAGTCGGCTTCAAGACGACGTATAGGGCCTGACGCCTGCCCGGTGCCTGAAGGTTAAGAGGAGGAGTGCAAGCTCTGAATTGAAGCCCAGGTAAACGGCGGCCGTAACTATAACGGTCCTAAGGTAGCGAAATTCCTTGTCGGGTAAGTTCCGACCTGCACGAATGGCGTAACGACTTCCCCACTGTCTCCAGGATATGCTCAGCGAAATTGAATTCTCCGTGAAGATGCGGAGTACCCGCGGTTAGACGGAAAGACCCCGTGCACCTTTACTGCAGCTTCAGAGTGGCATTAGGAAAGAACTGTGTAGCATAGGTGGGAGGCTTTGAAGCGATGACGCCAGTTGTCGTGGAGCCATAGGTGAAATACCACCCTGTTGTTTTCTGATGTCTAACCTCGCACCGTTATCCGGTGCAGGGACCCTCTGTGGCGGGTAGTTTGACTGGGGCGGTCGCCTCCTAAAGAGTAACGGAGGCGCGCGATGGTGGGCTCAGGACGGTTGGAAACCGTCTGTTAGAGTGCAATGGCATAAGCCCGCCTGACTGCGAGACTGACAAGTCGAGCAGAGACGAAAGTCGGTCATAGTGATCCGGTGGTCCCTCGTGGAAGGGCCATCGCTCAACGGATAAAAGGTACGCCGGGGATAACAGGCTGATGATTCCCAAGAGCTCATATCGACGGAATCGTTTGGCACCTCGATGTCGGCTCATCACATCCTGGGGCTGGAGCAGGTCCCAAGGGTTTGGCTGTTCGCCAATTAAAGTGGTACGTGAGCTGGGTTCAGAACGTCGCGAGACAGTTTGGTCCCTATCTGCCGTGGGCGTCGAAATTTGAGAGGAGTTGACCCTAGTACGAGAGGACCGGGTTGAACATACCTCTGGTGTACCTGTCGTCGTGCCAACGGCGCAGCAGGGTAGCTATGTATGGACGGGATAACCGCTGAAAGCATCTAAGCGGGAAGCCTCCCTCAAGATAAGATTTCATCGAGCCGTGATAGACCATCACGTTGATAGGCCGGATGTGGAAGTGCGGTAACGCATGGAGCTAACCGGTCCTAATTGCTCTGTTCGCGCTTAAACGGTTCTTCATTGAACCGCAGAGCCCCACCATCAACGACAGTCCTGATAAAACTGTCCTTGCCATGGTGGTCAGAAAACATAAGCCAGATACCAGATTACCCAAACGCACGGGCATCGATTAAACCCAAATTCAAAAGCGCCAGCTCCATTGCTTGGTGACCATAGCGTCAGTGACCCACCCGATCCCATCCCGAACTCGGACGTGAAACCTGACTGCGCCGATGGTACTGTGGCTCAAGCCCCGGAAGAGTAGGGCGTCGCCAGGCATTGAAGCTCGCGCTTTTGATACAT
>NZ_JAJGNP010000037.1 GCF_020782245.1 Sphingobium soli | reverse complement strand
GGTGTAAACGCTCGCGCTAAGTGGCGGCATTCTGATCGCGCTATTTGTCGGCGAGCGTCGCTACGCGGCTACCGGCTTGGTCTCGGCCGATCGCACATAGGCGTAGAGTTTTGGCTTGGAGATGCCGAGCATCGAGCAAATCTTGGCGATCGGCATCGTGTTCTCGTGGTAGAGCCTGACGGGCAGGTCGCGCTTGTCCTTGCCGAGTGCGGCCGGCCGGCCACCCTTCTTGCCGCGAGCGCGGGCTGCGGTGAGACCGGCCTGGGTCCGCTCGCGGATCAGGTTGCGCTCGAACTCCGCCAATGCCCCGAACAGGTGGAAGGTAAGCTTGCCCGACGTGGTGGTCGTGTCGATCGCCTCGTGCAGGCTCAGCAGCCCGACCTTTTCCTCGTCGAGGTAGGTCATCCATCCGATCAGATCACGGAGCGAGCGGCCGAGCCTGTCGAGGCGCCAGACCACCAGTGTGTCGCCGGCGCGAAGCAGCTCCTTCACCTTTTCCAATCCAGGGCGAGCGGCAGTCGCCCCGGAGGCCTTGTCGGTGATGACCTTCTCGCAGCCGGCAGCCTTCAGCGCATCACGCTGGAGGTCCAGGTTCTGCTCGGCGGTCGATACGCGGGCGTAACCGATTTTCATGCGTAGGGCCGGTGGCGCCCCGATCGGGCGCGGTTTGGGAAGAAAGTCGTCATCGGCAGGTCTATGTTGCCCTAGTTTTCTTTACCGGGTAGATTTACGTCGAACAGGCCGGTTTGGCAACGCGAGCGGACTCGCATGGCGATGGGCAGGCAAATCTCCGTTTTCCTTACCTGCGACACGGACCGTCGGCGGTGACGCATCCGGCGCTTGTCCCGCCGCTGGCGATCGAGCGCTACCGCGTCCTTGAACCGCACCTCGCCGATGGCATCCCGCTCGCGGACCTCGCCCGCACCGGCACGCTGAGCGAGCGGACGTTGCAGCGCTGGCTCGGGCGCTACCGTGCCGAAGGACTTGCCGGTCTCGCGCGTCTGCCGCGCAACGATCGGGGCAGGCTGCACCTGCCGGAACATCTGGTCGAACTGACCCGCACTCTCGCCACCAAGCGCCCGCGACCCCCGGTCGCCGCCATTCACCGAAAGGTGCAGGAACTCGCCATCGCGCATGGACACCGAACCCCCAGCTATGCGGCCGTCGCGCGTGTCGTCAGGGCGATACCGGCAAGCCAGATCGCCGCAGCCTCCGATCCGGCCGTCTACCGCGACCAGCACGAGCTAGTGCATCGGCGCGAAGCCGCGACCTCGAACGAGATGTGGCAGGCCGATCATACCGTTCTCGACATTCTCGTGCTCGATGATGCCGGAACCCCGGTGCGTCCTTGGCTGACCGTCATCGTTGACGATCACAGCCGAGCCATCGCCGGTTACTTCCTCAGCCTCGATGCCCCCAGTGCCCTCAACACGGCGCTCGCCTTGCGGCAGGCGATCTGGCGCAAGCCCAATCCCGAATGGATCGTCAGCGGCATTCCCGAACAGCTTTACGTCGACAACGGCTCGGATTTCATCTCCGAGCATATCGAGCAGGCGTGCATCGCCCTCAAAATCCGCCTCATCCATTCGCTGCCGGGGCGTCCTCGCGGGCGCGGCAAGATCGAGCGGCTGTTCCGCACCATCAACGACATGTTCCTGCCCGACCTGCCCGGCCACCTGATCGCGGGCAAGCCGCTGTCGGCGCCAGTGCTCACGCTCGACGAGCTGCGCGCCCGCTTCGAGGCGTTCGTGTGCGGCGTCTATCATCGTCGCCCGCATGGCAGCACCGGCGAACCGCCGATCACGCGCTGGCAGAAGGGCGGGTTCCTGCCCGCAATGCCCGACAGCCTTGAACAGCTCGACATGCTGCTCGTGCACGTGCCCAAGCCCCGTAAAGTGCTGCGCGACGGCATCCGTCTGATGGGCAGGCGCTATGTCGAACCCACGCTCGCGGCCTTCGTCGGCGAGCAGGTCGAGGCGGTCTATGACCCCCGCGACCTGACCGAGATCCACGTCTACCACCAGGGCCGGTTCGTCTGCCGTGCGCTCAGCTCCGAGCACGCTGGGCACCCGTCGTTGCGCGCGATCCAGCGCGCCCGGCGCGGCGCGAAGGAGCGCGACAAGCAGGTGCCTGCCCCCACGGAGACCTTCGATGGCGACCAAGAGGATACGGCTTCCCGGCCCACCACCTACCGAGGGCTCCGGCTCTACGCCGCTGACGATTGAGTTCCTGGTCGAGCAGCCGTTCCTGGCGACCCGCGAACATGCCCGGTTCGTCGAGTTTGCCGAAGCCTGCGCGCACTACCGCTATATCGGCGTGTGTCATGGCCGGCCGGGCGTCGGAAAGACGCGATCGGCGCGCGAGTTTTCCAGCTTCCCCGACCTGGGGGAATATGCCGCGCTCCGTCCCATTGCCGCGCTCCTTGGCGAAAAGGTCGCTCGCTGCCGCGCCGTCTTCTACACCGTGTCGGTCAGCAACACGCCCAAGACGATCGACGCGGTGTTGGGCCTCAACCTCATTAAGCTGGGCTATGCCCGGCTGACGGTCGCGGGCGGCTCGCAGGACGAAATCACCCATGACGCCGCCCGCATCGCCTGCCCCCTCGTCATCGTCGACGAGGCCGACCGCCTGACCATAAAGTCGCTCGAACATCTCCGCGACATGGCCGATCGCCACGGCTTCGGGCTGATCCTGATGGGTATGCCGGGCTTGGAGAAGCGCCTCGCCCGCTATGCCCAGCTCTACTCGCGGATCGGCTTCGTCCACGAGTTCAAACCGCTTACCGAGACCGAAATGCGGCTGCTGCTCGCGACCCACGCCGGCGATTTCGGGATCAGCTTCGACCCGGCCCAACTCGACGCGATCGAAGCGCAGGCAGCCGTGATCCGCATCACGCGCGGCAACTTCCGGCTCATGGAGCGCCTGTTCGCGCAGATGCGGCGGATCATGACCCTCAACCGCGTCGAGGAGGTCACCGCTGACATCGTTCAGGCCGCGCGCGATTGCCTCGTCATCGGACCCGGCAACTGACAAATAGCGCGATCAGAACGCCGCCATTTAGCGCGAGCGTTTACAC
>NZ_JAJGNP010000036.1 GCF_020782245.1 Sphingobium soli | reverse complement strand
GGGGGCACTTCAAGGTTTGTTACACGGACAGCGGTAAGTTGAACATAGAGGCAACATTGCGGGGTCAGATGAGCTTCGACCCCCTTCATGCAACTTGGTCGATGGGTTCGACGCCAAGATTGAGCGGCCTGAAGCCGTCGTTATCGACGCCATGGCCGGTGTTCTGCCAAAGATAGTCGCCGGTGAGGCTGATATGCCGCCAGCCCAGCGGCGCGACATGCGCAAGCAACTCGTTGGGGGCAGGCTCGCCCGATCGGCGTAGGTGATCGACTGCCCGGCCCATATAAAGTGTGTTCCAATAGATGATGGCGGCGGTGACAAAGTTCAGCCCCGATGCCTTGAGCGCCTGGTCCTCGAACGTGCGATCCCGCAACCGGCCCTGCTTGTGCGCGAAGACGGCCTGGGCGAGGAAATGCCGCGCTTCGCCCTTGTTCAGTCCGGCCTGGCACTGCTGCCGGAGCTGCTTCGATTCCAACCAGTCGATTGTGAACAGTGCGCGCTCGATGCGGCCCACCTCCTGGAGCGCGAAATCGAGACGGTTCTGACGGCGGTGCGCGGCCAGCTTCTTCAGCATGACCGACGGCAGCACGGCATGGGCCTTGATGGATGCGGCCAGACGGACCAGCTCGTCCCAGCTCTCGCGGATCACCGAGGTGTTGATCGGGCGGCCGATCAGGGGCGCCAGCGAAGGGTAGCGACTCTGGCCCTCGAATGTGCCGAGCTTGCGGTCTGCCAAGTCGCGCAGGCGCGGGACAAACCGGAAACCGAGCAGATGCGCCAGGCTGAACACATGGTCGGAACTGCCGCCGGTGTCGGCGTAATGGGTGGCCGGTTCGATGCCGGTTCCGTGGGCGACCAAACCGTTGAGGACGTAGGGCGCCTCGGCCGCGGTCGCCGAGATCAGCCGGGCGTGGAACGGGGCATAGGTGTCGGCGACGTGGGTATAGATCTTCTGCCCGGGTTCCGAGCCGTAATGCAGGTTGACGCTACCGGCGGACCCGCGGCGACCGCTCCTGAAGAACTGCCCATCCGAACTCGACGTGGTGCCGTCTCCCCAGAGCCGGGTGAGCGGCAGGGCGGCCTGCGCATCGATCAGGTGGCGCAGCGCGCCCGCATAGTTCTCGTCCGAGAGATACCAGCTGTGTGTCCACGCCAACTGCGCGTAACTGATACCCTGACTGGCGTTAGCCATTCGCTCGATCCCGAGATTGGTCGCGTCCGCCAGGATGGCCGCAAGAAGGGCCTCGGGATTGGGATGCGTCCGCCCCGAACGGAGTTCGGGGAAAGCTGACACAAAGCCGGTGCGTCTCGCCACCTCGGCCAGAAGCTCGGTGATGCGGACCTTAGGCATGATCCGATCAACGAGTGCATCGAGCTGGTCGGCTGCCGCGGGTGTCGTTGCCGCGACCGGGGTGACGCGCAATTCGTTGCCCCTCAGCTCGACGCCGTCGAGCGTGCCGCGCTTCAGTGCATTGCCGAACCGGCGCAGCCGCCAGTCGAGCAACTTGGCACGTCCGTCGAGGTAGCGGTCCACGTCGGTGTCGAAAGGCAGATTACCGGCGATTGCTGCGGCCTCGGAGCGGGGCAGCAGATAGGCATCGAAGCGAAGGTGGTCGCGGGTACCCTCCACCCACAGGTCTCCCGAGCCAAGCCGCTCGCGCACCATAGCGACGGTTGCCGTCTCATATCGTCTCCGATCGATGCTTCCGCCCTCCGTGATCGCGGCTTTCCAGCTCTTCGGGAATGGCATGGGTGCGTCGATCGGCACCTCGCGCTTGCCGGTCGCGTTCAACTCGCGCACCAGCTTTACGGCCGCGAGCACGCCATCGCGCGACCCCGTGGCCTTGAACCGGAATGCGTCCAGGAAAGCCGGCGCATATCGACGAAGCGTCATGTACTTGTCGGACGCCCTGACCAACGGCTCGTCACGAGCGAGATCGGCGATCGCGGACACCTCATCGGCCACACCCATCAACCGGTCCCAGCCAACGCCGGTCTCGAGCGCAGACCAAGGATCAAGCCCGTCTTCGCGCGCGACACGAAGCGTACCGATCGTCGATCCGAACATTCGCATGAGGCGGCCGACGTCCTTGGTGGTCGCCTCGTAGCGGCGTTTTTGCGAGGCTCGCGCCTTGGCGAATAGGAGCCCGGTCTGCTTGGCGAACATCTCGATCGCGGCATCGGCGAGCCGGGCTTCAAGGTCGATCATGGCCGCGGCCAAGGTCGCTCGCCGGCGACGGAGCGAATAGTCCGAGAGGAGGAATGCCGGCGCAACTGCTCCTTCACGTACGAGTTGGCGAAATCGGCGCTCGTGGATGCTCTCGGCCACCCGCGCGTCGATGCCGATGCCGCGGACGTAGGACAGGCGAGCGAGGATGCCGGCGAGATTTCGGGCGGATGGGCTGTCGCCCGTGTCGCGCAACCACGCGAGCGGGGTCACCCCACTTTTCTGATCGGCGACCAGCAAAGCGTCGAGGGCGCCGACCTGCCCTGGCGTGAGTGCGGCCACCACGATGTCGGCCGCGAGCTTGCGCGCCCTTGCCCTTCCTGCGATCCCGATCCGCTCGATGCGGGCTGGCGCCGGAAGAACGATGCGGCCTGCGCGAAGGTCGTCGATGATCGCAGTCGCAATGGCCATGCCGCGCTCGGTTCCTCTCGCCGCCTCGGTCGCGACGTCAAGTGCGCGCCCCACGTCGCCGGGCTCGAAGCCGCGCAGGCCCAGACTTCCCATTGCTTCCCAGGCGTGCTCGAGCCGGGTCTGTGCGCGGTGGGCATAGCCAGCCAGCGTGCTCGATCGCAAGCCGAGTTGGTCCGCTATGTAATGGGCCAGAAAGTCGGGCACCACCTCGTCGTGTCGTAATCCAAAGCCTGGATACTGCAGAAGCGCCAAGTGGAGCGCGAAGCCAAGCCGGTTGGCGTCGCCACGCCTCGCCTCGATCAGCGACCGATGCTCGGGCATGACGGTGTAGAACTTGGCGAGCGAGGCGCGGTCGAGCGGTACGCCGAACAGTGCTCGGCGCTCGTCTCCTGTCAGAAGGTCGCGTCGGGCCATACGACTCACTCCCGTCAACCAGTAAGCGTAGCCTTGCCGCGCCAGGGACGCGAGGTTTCGCAAAACTTGTAAGTTCCGCGACAGATCGGGACCACACGGAAAATCTGGTGTAAACGCTCGCGCTAA
>NZ_JAJGNP010000035.1 GCF_020782245.1 Sphingobium soli | reverse complement strand
GGGGGCGTTTGCGGGAGGGGGCGGAATCCTACGCTAAGGATTTGGGCCAGCGATATTCCCCGGTTAGATTGATGTGTTCCCATCCCAACGGCGAGACGTGGGCGAGTAGATCAGGCGCGATATGGGTACCGCTGGCGGCCCGGGTATTGACGACCTCGCCGAGCTTCATGGTGTTCCAGAATATGATGATGGCGGCGAGCAGGTTCATTCCGGCGATGCGATAGTGCTGGCCTTCGCCGGATCGATCCCGGATTTCACCTCGGCGGTGGAAGCTGATGGCGCGCTTTAGGGCGTGGTGGGCCTCACCCTTGTTGAGGCCGATCTGAGCCTGGCGCTGGAGGCCGGCATCAAGAATCCAGTCGATCATGAACAGGGTTCGCTCGATGCGGCCCACCTCTCGCAATGCGAGGGCCAGCTCATTCTGGCGCGGGTAAGAGGCGAGCTTGCGAAGAATCTGGCTGGGGGCGACGATCCCCGCTGCGATCGTCGCCATGATGCGCAGGATGTCGGGCCAGTTGCGCTCGATGAGCGGTTCATTGATCTTACCTCCGACCAGCGCTCGCACATTGGCCGGCGTCGCGTTGGGCGTGAAGGCATAGAGTCTTTTCTGAGGGAGATCGCGGATACGGGGGGCGAACCTGTAGCCGAGCAAGGCGCAGGCGGCGAACACATGATCGGTGAAGCCGCCCGTGTCGGCAAAATGCTGGCGAACGCGGCGGCCCGCGTCATTCATGAGCAGCCCGTCCAGGATATAGGGAGCCTCGCTGACCGTTGCCGGGATCACCTGGGTTGCGAACGGCGCATATTGATCGGACACATGGCTGTATCCCTTGAGGCCCGGGACGTTGCCATATTTCGCGTTGATCAGATTCATCGCCTCGCCCTGCTCGGTAGCAAGGAAGAACTGCCCGTCGCTGGATGCCGATTGCCCTTGTCCCCAGAAGGCGGCCATGGGCAGGGCGGCGTGGGCCTCCACGATCATGGCGAGCGCCCGATCATAGGCGCTGCCTTCGACATGCCAGCGCGCGATCCGCAGCAATTCCCAGAAGCTGTGCGTGTTGGTCGCCGCCGCCATCTTGCGCAAACCGAGATTGACGCCTTCCGCCAGCAACACGTTCATCAGGCCGATCCGGTCGCTGCAGGGCGCGCCGGTGCGCAGATGCGTGAACGCCTCGGAAAATCCGGTTCGCTCATCGACTTCCAGCAACAGATCGGTGATCCTCGCGGGCGGGAGCTGTTGATAGAGATCGAGCACGAGATCCTCGGCCCCTTCGGGCGTGTCGGCCCTCAGCTTGTCGATGTGCAGCTTGCCGTTCTCGATGATGCCGCCTGGGATCGTGCCGGTTCGCGCCGCGCGGCCAAACTCCTTCAGCCGTGTATCCAGTCGAGCCCTGCGCTCGGCCAGCCATTCGCCGGGCCGCAGCGGCACGGCGAGCCGCGCGGTCTGCTCTATCGCCTGTGGCGGGACCAGAAGCTGCTTGAGGTCGCCATAGCGGCGCGATCCCGCCAACCATATGTCACCGGACCGGAAGGCGTCGCGGATGTGGAACAGCACCGCGATTTCCCAAAGCCGGTGGTCGCCGCTGGGCTCAGCGCGAAGATGACGATGCCATTTCGAGTTGGGACGTAGAAAATCCACCGGCGGATCGACCTTGATCCCGTTACGCAGCATCGCAACGGCCGCCAGAAGAGGCGTGGCGATCGGCGCCGCCTGCATGTCGAGCAGGCGCAGCATCCTGGGCGCGTAGAGGCGGAAACGGTGATAGCCGTCCAGCACACGGCTGAGCGGGTCGGCCGCGAGCACGTTGGTCAGCGCGGAGGCCGTGGCGACAAGGGTTCTGAACCGTTCCCAGCCAGGCCCGGTGGCGATTATCCCGTCCAGGGCCGTGCCATCGTCCTGCGCTCCAAGCAAAGCACCACCGATTTCGGCAAAGGACTTCAGCGTGTCCCGAACGGCCGCCTTTTCGTCGGCGATCCTGGTGTTGCAAAGGCGTTCGGAGGCCCGATAGAGACGGCCTACGATGCGATCGTGGGTCTCCACGATGACATCGGCCAGCGATGACCGCCATTCCAGGGTGCAGACAGCGAGGATCGCAAGCCGCCTGTCTTCGGGCAGATCACGCATGCCGTCGGCGTAATAGCGCTCGCCCTGCCGGCGAAGCCGGGTCACACGATGCGCCGGCACGCCGTCCAGCAAATCCGCCGGAAGATCGAACCTTTGAAGATATTCCAGTCGATCCATCAGCCGGTTAGCGGCTGCTGAATTTGCGCCAACCTCGAACTGTCGCAGCCATACGAAGCGCGTGACGCGACCATCCACCGTATCCTCCAACAGGTGAGCCAAATTCTCGCTCAGGGTTGGCGTGATGCGATGGGCGATAAGATCCTCGATCCGGCGCTCGGCCTCAACCAGCGCATCGGCGCAAAGGCGCTCGATCGTCGAGGAGCCGGGAAGGATCGTGCGGGTGCGGCGACACTCCGCAACGAAGCGACGGGCAAGATCCTCATTCGATGTCGCCGCCTCGGCTTCCCGAGCGATCCATTCGCGCAAATCCCGTGCGCCCCGCCCCGAAAAGGAGCGATAGCCGTAGATTCGGCGAAGGTCCGCCAGATGCTCGTGCCGGGTCTCCTCGCGCGCGGCATAGAGGAGTAGATCGTCGCTGGTCAGGCCGAGCTGGGCCGCGATGAAATCCGATACCTGCGCCGGGATCAACTCGCCAGGAGCGAGCACCCGGCCCGGGTAGCGCAGGACGCACAGTTGCAGCGCGAAGCCAAAACGATTGTGGGCGCGCCGGCGCTGGCGGATATGCCCGAGATCCTCATCGCTGAGGGTATAGTGCCGCAGCAGCTCACCTTGATCGACCGGCAAGTGAAGCAGCGCCTCGCGCTGTCGATCGGTCAGGGTCACGCGACGCGGCATACATGCTCCTTATTCTTTCCGAGCTACGGTTTGAGATAGCTTGATTGAGATGCTGGTTAAGATACACAATAGCCCAATCTTATGTGCTCATGTTCGTCACCGCCTCAAACCTTCGTTTGTGATCCATGCTGATCGGCTACGCCCGCGTGTCCAAAGCCGACGGCTCGCAGTCGCTCGACCTGCAGCACGATGCCCTTCGCGCTGCCGGTGTCGAGCCAGGCAATATCTATGATGATCGTGCATCCGGTAGCCGTGATGATCGCCCCGGTCTTGCCGCCTGCCTGAAATCGTTGCGCGACGGCGATGTCCTCATCGTTTGGAAGCTCGACCGGCTCGGCCGAACGCTCACCCACCTGGTCAGCACGGTGCAGAATCTGTCGGATCGCGGTATCGGTCTGCGGGTGCTCACCGGCAAGGGCGCGCAGATCGACACCACGACGCCATCGGGCCGGATGGTGTTCGGCATTTTTGCCACACTGGCGGAGTTTGAGCGGGATATGATCCGCGAGCGCACCATGGCTGGCCTGGCCGCTGCCCGCGCGCGGGGACGCAAGGGTGGCCGCAAGTTCGCCCTCTCCAAGGCCCAGGTGCGGCTCGCTCAGGCTGCTATGGCCCAACGCGACACGTCCGTTTCCGACCTCTGCAAGGAACTCGGGATCGAGCGCGTCACTCTCTACCGCTATGTCGGTCCCAACGGGGAACTCCGGGATTACGGTCAGCGCGTGCTTGCTGCCAAAACGCGATGATGATGACGGGAGCCCCGATCAAACTTACCCAAGCGGACGCCGCAGACGTTGCAGACCTGTACAACCGTTGCAGCGACTATTTCCTGTTGCAGGACGGGGCCGCGCCCACGCTGGACGATGCTCGCGAGCTTTTCTCCGATGTGCCGCCCGAAAAGAGCGCCCACAATCAAGCTGTCCTGGGATGGAAGGGGCCTGGCGGCCTATATGCAATCGCGGCCATCCTCCGCGATTATCCGCGTGATGGCACATGGTATCTCGGCTTCATGATCGTAGATGCCGCACAGCGTGGTCGTGGCGTCGGACGCTCAATTTACTCGACGGTCGAAAGCTGGGCCGCTGCGAGAGGTTCCACAGAGATTCGGTTGGCCGTGCTGGAAGCGAATGAAGCGGCAGAGCGATTTTGGCGTTCTCTCGGCTTCATTGAGTATCGGCGCGTTGGGCCAGACACCTTCAAAATGCGTAGCCATCGCCGGATAGAACTGAGCCGTCGCCTTTCTGGCGCGACCGTAGAAGGCAGCAACAAGTAAGATCTCGCGCCGGCTATCTGGGCGAGCTTGGCGTAGGATTCCGCCCCCTCCCGCAAACGCCCCC
>NZ_JAJGNP010000034.1 GCF_020782245.1 Sphingobium soli | reverse complement strand
GGGACGAGTTCAACATGGGTCAATTCTCAGTGGAAATTTACGCCCTACCCGGGTCACTTCTCAGTGGAAATCAACACTCATGCCGCTATGACGCGGTCGGGAGCTGGTCGTTCCGCGTGACCGGGTTGCGCTACGTTCCGCCATTCAGCACTGCCTTTCGACTTCTTAAAAGAAGACGCTCATTTTCTGATCAGTATCGACCGCGACGCTTTGGACGATAGCCGTTCCGTCTCCTTCGCAATCCGCGCTCGAACAGCTTATCGTGGAGCAGGCAGTCAGCCGCGCTTGCCAGCCATCCGTATGAACGACCCGATCAAAGTGAGCGTCTTGGTCGCGAAGAAGGTCAAGACGCGATCGTTGAGATATATCGCTCCAATCCTGGCAGAGCAGATAAACGGCGTTGCCATACAAGTTCTCGAGCACGACCAAATCGTCGGCAAACTGAGCTTCGAACTAAGATCCAAAGCCACCTTGGCCACAGACGTAAGCCTTCGGCCGGAACTCCTCGAACAGTCGCATCCGCTCTCGTAAGCGCACCATTTTCCTATATTTTCGTGCCGTTTACGGGGTCAGGCCGGGGTTTCGGGCGTGGCGGTGGCGGCGAGTTCGGCTTCGCGGCGGGCGCGGTTGCGGTCGCCCAGGTCCTGGCGCTGGGCCATGGCGGTGAAGGCGGCGGCGGAGCGCAGGCAGCGGTCGCGTACATTGTCGAGCAGGGCGGCGTCCGCTTCGGCATGGGCCTTGTCAGCGAGCGCGCGATAGTCGGGATTGGCCACGGATAATTGTCCTTCGCATCCCCAGGGAAGAAGGCCGGGCATCATGGGATGGACACCCGGCCGGCCCGCACTGCCCACTCAGCGCGAACGCCGGGCGGGCAGGGGCCTTTCCGTTCAGCGATGGGCGGAACGCGACGTGCGCGATCCGCCCGGACGCCTTATTCGGCGTGGGTGAGGTTCACAGCCGCCATCTTGCCGCGACGGTCCTGCTCCAGATCATAGGAGACGCGGTCCTTTTCGCGCAGCGTGGCGAGGCCAGCGCGCTCGACGGCGGTGATGTGGACGAACGCGTCGGGGGTGCCGTCATCGGGAGCGATGAAGCCATAGCCCTTGTCGGCGTTGAAGAATTTGACGGTGCCGGTGATGGCCATTGGGTATTCCTTCTTGTTTGCGGCGCGCCCCGTATGGGCGGGCCAAGGGCCAGAGAGGCAGGGAAAGAAGGAAGTTGGTGCCGCAAAGCGCCGAAGACCGTCGATTTGCGACTGTAGCCCGTCCCATATAGGGCATCAGGCGTGCAATAGCAAATCGCGGTACCGGGCGGCGCGGCATTTGGGGCCGGCGAAGGACGACAGGGGCAGGATCAGTGCGGAGGGTCCGCCGCGCGGGTCGCGCCGGCGGGCTCGGCCGAATCGGCGGCATTGTCGCACCCGGCCGCCGCCGCATCGAAGCCGAAATAGATGTCGCGCGCGCGGATCGCCGCTTCCTTATAGGGCCGATATTCCGCCTCCAGCTGCCGGGCGACGGCCTGTTCCTCGTCTATGGTCAGTTCACGCTGATAATCGTCGGGATCATACATCTCGTCGGATTCCTCGCCGGTGAAGTCGGGCGGCGGGGGGAAATCGGTGCGCCAGGCGTTGTAGAGCGTGTCCCACCACACGCCGCGCAGCCCGGCGGCGGCTTCCTCCGGCGGCAGGTCCATGAGGTGAGGAAAGGCCTGAGGCGGGCGAAGTTCACACCGTTCATGCGCGGCGGAAAAGGGCGGGTTCAGCCCGGTTTCGCCATGGGCGACGGGGCCAAGCACGCTGCCCTGCGCGGTGGTGGACAGAAGGTTGCGGCGCACCGCGATGAACATGGCGACGGAGGCGGCGGACGTCACCAGAGCGGCGGCCTCGTCGTCGACCGGGTCGGGATCGCCGGGCCGTTCGCCCAGCAGGGTCTGCGCGTCGGCGCTGGCGCGGGCGGAGGGTTCCTGACCGGCAAGGGGCAACTCGTCGCGCGCCACTTCGTCCAGCATGACCGCATAGGGGCAGATCATGTCGCAATAGGCGGTGAAATCCTGCGCCACGATGCGGGCGAGCGCGGCGTCGGAGCCTTCGGCGGGCGCATCGGCCATGCGATCGAGCCGCGAGAGCATCGACATGGCGAGGCGATTGTCATGGCGGTGGCGGCGCACCTCATAATTGTCGGGATCGCGGCGGATGACCTCCTCCTGCCCGGTGATTGCGCGGGCGAGCAGATCGGTCGCGAGACGGTCGCGCGCGATCAGGATCGCCGCGTCCCAGCCCAGCCGAAAGGCCGCGCCATCGTGACGGATGCGCAGATTATAGGCGCTGCGTGCGGTGATGCGCACGCTTTCGCAGGCGAGCATGATGACGCCGGTGGCGGCGAGCGTTTCCAGGAAGCGCCGCTGCCGCGCGGGCGTCCACCCATCGGCGCGGGTCGCATCGGCCGGGGTGGGGAGGTCATCGGGGAGCGAGGGGACGGGCGGCGGCACAATCGCGGTCATGGCAAGGCTCCTGTTTCCAGAATGAGGCTTGCCGAAAGGGTAGGCAGATGGGGCGGGTGTAGGACAGGGCAATAGGATTTTGGGCGCGCGCGTGGTTGCGCGGCCATGCCCGCCCCCTTGTCACCGCCCCGGAAGGCGTCAGGGGGCGGGGAAGGCCATTCTTATTGCGTGAACATATTCTTGTCGGTGACGACCAGATTGGTCACGCCGCAATAATCGACCGGGCTGTCAAATTCGCTGCCGTCGGAAAAGACGATTCGGGTCTGCACCTCGCAGCGTTCATCGCCTTCGAAGAATTTGAGCGACCGGGTGGCGGCGGGCTTGACCGGCATTTTGAGCCAGTCCTTCGACCAGCTGCCATCCTTGCGCTTGGTGAAGAACTGGATGGCGTCCACGGTCGATTTGTTGATGAGGACGAAGGCGTTGTCATCGCCATCATTGGCCTGGGCCGCAGGCGCGATGAACAAGGCGGCGCAGAGCGCGGCGGTGGCGGCAAATGATTTCATGAAAGTCCCCCCTGAAACGGCGCGCGACGGGAGTCGGGGCCGTGGGACAAGGGGTTAGCGGGCGTTACAGGTGGGCGCTAGGGATATTGCTGGCGGGTGTGAAGAAACGCCAATATCTGAATGCGGTCGGTCATGACGTGATATACAAGAATGTAGTTGGGATGAACGACCGCTTCGCGCGTGCCGGGGACGCGGCCTGGACGATGAAGGTAAGGATGGTCGGGCAGGCGATCGGCAGCATGGCGGATGGCAGCGCCGATACGGTCGGTCGCCGTCGGGTTCCGCATTTCAATATAGTCGATGACCTGTTCGAGTTTTCGGAGTGCGCTGGCTCTCCAGACGACCGGCAGCACTAGGCGGTCTTGCGTTCGTCCGCCTTTTTGCGGCGGTCTATGATGGCCTGCATCCTCGCCATGGCTTCGTCATGCGGGATGTCGGGTTGGTCCGAGGCCATGGCGGCTTCCACCTCAGCGCGAAACCATGCGTCATAGGCTTCCGCTTCCTCGGTCGTCGCAAACTCGGACTCGATGGGGGTGAGTTTGGTCATGGGGAGAGAATAGCAGGGCGGCGGAGGTTTATCCAGATTGGGGACGGAGTTGCCTCCATAGCGGATCATTCCGCGACTGGTCAGCGCACCTCTATGACCCGATCGCCCTGATCGAGACGCTCGGCGATCATCGGCCAGCGGACGTCGAGCCAAATGCGCAGGCCGCGATTGCTGATATTGCCGCAGCGGAACCAGAGCAGACGGGATTTGACCGGCGGGTGACGCAGGAGAAAATCGTCGTCCTTCGTGACAAGGATCATGCCGTGCCGTTCGACATGGGCCGCAATAATGGCATCGGGTGTCTGGCCGCCCAGTTCTGTGCTGACATGGGCGGCGATCAGGCCGCGCTCCGCAAACCATCCGCACAGGGCGGGTGGCAGTTGCGCGTCGATCAGCAGGTGCATCAGGCGGCTTGGATGACCGTATGGTCCACCGCGCGCGCGCCATAGGCGAGGCAGGCGTGGACGTCTTCGCGGGTGAGATAGGGGAAGTCTTCCAGCAGTTCCTCGACGCTGACCGAGGAGGCGAGCGCATCGAGCACATCGCTGACGCGCATCCGGGTGCCGGCGACAATCGGCCGCCCGCCGCAGACATTGGGGTCGATGACGATGTGCGTGGTCATGGGTGGAGTATGTGGGGGAGGGGAGGGGGCGTCAAGGTGTGAGAGGTGGCCGGGGTAGTCTGAACACGGATCGGCATTCGATAAGTGGATCATCTGCCGGTTTCATCATCGAACTGCCGATACGGGGCGTCATGCAGGGAGGGCGAAGCCCGACCGGAGTGACGCCCCGTATCGGCGGCCAAACTCATGCTGCCATCGCCATTGGCAGGTTGTCAAAATATGCCTGGTCCGGGGTCCGGGCGCCAAGGCTCGAATGCGGCCTCCTTGCGTTGTAAAAGTTCAGATAACGACCGATCGATATCCGGGCTTCGCTGACCGCGACGTAGGCGCGGAGGTAAACCTCCTCATATTTCACCGAGCGCCACAGGCGCTCGACCACCACATTGTCGCGCCAAGCGCCCCGGCCGTCCATGCTGATGGCGATTTCCTCCCGGTGCAGCACGCTGAAGAAGGCGTGACTGGTGAATTGACTGCCTTGATCCGTATTGAAAATCTCGGGCTTGCCGTAGCGCGCCAGGGCTTCCT
>NZ_JAJGNP010000033.1 GCF_020782245.1 Sphingobium soli | reverse complement strand
GTGACACCCGAAACATAATCCGCAGACGGGTCACTTCTCGATGGAAAACCCGGGTCACTTCTCAGTGGAAATCAACACTGGCCCTTCACCGCTTGGCTGCGATGAGCGGTCGAAAGGGTTTCGCTGATCATCTCAACCTCGACGGTCATCGAGGAACGCCCGTCCCGCGTGACATAGGCGTGCAGCTCTACGAGTTGGCCGACCGAGACGGGATGGTGAAACGCGATTTGCTCGGACCGCGCCATGACCACGGCAGCGCGTGCATGATGGCTTGCCGCGATGAAGGCAGCCTTGCCCATGAGGCTCAGCGCCGTGCCCCCAAAGAGCATGCCATAGTGATTGGCCTGGGAAAGACCATTTCGCACAATCGCGTCTCCGACGCGGCAGGATGTGTTTCCAACTCTGTCATTTCCAGGGTTCCTTCGACAAGAGCGCGTGAAATCACAGCCCCTGGCCGATGACCATAGCTGAATTGGCGAACCCTGCTGGGGGCGATTCAGCAAAGTCGCGAAGATTGCGAAATCCTACCCCGCTTGTGATGTGACGGCGCTAAACTGTTGGTCGGCGTAGCGCCGCGCCAGGACCGCGCAGACCATGAGCTGGATCTGGTGAAAGAACATGAGCGGAAGGATGATGGCGCCCACCTGCGACGTGGTGAACAGGACGCCGGCCATGGGCACGCCGGAGGCGAGACTCTTCTTGGACCCGCAGAACTGAAGGACGATCCGGTCTTCTCAATTGAAGCCCAGCCAGCGCCCAAGAAAGTGGCTGAAGGAAAGGACGACCGTCAACAGCAGGCCTGACAAAAGCGCTATTACGAGCAGATAGGCCAAGCAATGATCGAACTTGGACACCAGGATCAGGACTTTGACGGGCTGACCGGTTGGCACCAGCTTCCAGTCCATGGCAAATTCATCATCGAGTTTTGCAACCCCGTCTGCCATCACCGATCGTTCGCAATCGCTTTCGAAGACGGTGCGGAGGAAGAAGCGCCCTGTTTCCCTGTCTTCAAACTGGCGCGATTCCAGAATATTGCCGCCATGCCCAAAAATGAGTCCGCTGACATGATGAACAATGCCGGGACGGTCCGGGCAATTGATCACCGGCGTGTACGATCGAGGCATTCAGCGTTCTCCGGAAGGGGAAGCGGCCAGCCTTACGTCGCGATCCATCCTGTCCTTTCACAACAGGGCTGGATCACGACGTGCTGACATTGATCGAAACGGATGGGGTTCAGGGCTTGTCGCCAAACGCCAGCGACGTCTTCTCCAACAGCGCCTCAGGCAGCGAGTTCTTGTCGGACGATTTCCGCGCCTGCGCCCAGAGCATCGAGCTTACCCCTCGCCACACGACGGGACAGTGGCGCCATGCCGCAATTGGTGCTGGGGTAGAGCTTGTCGGCATCTACGAATTGCAGTGCCTTCCTGAGGGTGTCGGCCACTTCTTCCGGCGTCTCGACAGTATCCGTCGCCACGTCGATGGCACCGATCATCACCTTTTTGCCCCTGATGAGTTCGATGAGATCCATCGGAACATGGGAATGATGGCATTCCAGCGAGATGATATTGATCCTGGACTTCTGTAGATTGGGGAAGGTTTCCTCATACTGCCGCCATTCCGATCCCAGCGTCTTCTTCCAGTCGGTATTGGCCTTGATGCCGTAGCCATAGCAGATGTGGACCGCCGTTTCGCACTTTAGCCCCTCGGCCGCCTTCTCCAGAGTAGCGATTCCCCAGTCGTTTGCCTCGTCAAAGAAGACATTGAACGCCGGCTCGTCAAACTGGATGATGTCGACGCCCGCAGCCTCCAACTCCCTCGCTTCCTGATTGAGGATCCTGGCGAATTCCCATGCCAGCTTTTCGCGGCTTTTATAGTGGGCGTCGTAGAGCGTATCGATCATCGTCATGGGGCCTGGCAGCGTCCATTTGATCGGCTGATCGGTTTGTGCTCGAAGAAACTTCGCGTCCTCGACGAAAACCGGATTGGGACGGGAGACAGCGCCAACGACCGTCGGCACGCTTGCATCATAGCGATTGCGGATTCTGACGGTTTCGCGCTTTTCAAAATCGACACCGCTCAGATGCTCGACAAACGTCGTGACGAAATGCTGGCGCGTCTGCTCGCCGTCGCCGACGATGGTGATGCCCGCCTGCCGCTGATCTTCCACGGCCAGGCGCAAGGCATCCTGCTTGCCCCCAACCAGTTCCTCGCCCTCCAGCTTCCAGGGCGACCAAAGCGTCTCGGGCTGCGCAAGCCAGGACGGCTTGGGCAAGCTGCCAGCGGTGGATGTGGGCAACAATGTTTTCATGGATTGTATGACCTTATATTCTCGAATGATCAAAGGGCGAAAGCGGCGGACCATTGCTCAAGCACGGCCCAATGGGGCTTGATGAAGCACTCCTCGGCGAACTTCCCCTGTTCGACAGCCAGCCTGCTCCGTTCCTCCCGGTCATAGACAATGCGGGTGAGCGAATAGTCCTGATACTTCAGGCTGGGCTGATAATGCTCAGCCGCCGCGGAATTGGCGTTGTAAATCTCGGGCCGATAGATTTTCTGGAACGTCTCCATCACGCTGATCGTGCTGACCAGCTCGAGACTGGAGTAGTCGCCGAGCAGTTCGCCGATATGATAGAAGGCATAGGGTGCCACACTGTTCGGTGGCATGAAGTAGCGGACCTTCATGCCCATCTTTGCGAAATATTCATCAGTCATGGATAATTTGTCGTTGCGATATTCAATCCCTAAAATGGGGTGCTCGTTCGCGGTCCGGTGATAGACCTCCTTGCTTGACACGCTCAGGCAGATGACCGGCGGCTTGCCGAAATTGTCGCGATAGGCGCGCGAATTCAGGAAATGCTTGAACAGCTTTCCATGCAGGTCACCAAAATCGTTCGGAGCGCCCGCATCGGGGTGGCTCTGCATATACGCCGGCAGAACGACGCTAAAATCATAGTCTCGCACATAAGAGGAGAAATTGTTGCCCACCATGCCGGCGATGCGTTCGCCCGTTTTGCTATCGATAATCGTCGTCTGAAGGATTTCGATCAGAGGGAAGACAGTGTCGCTGTCGTCTGAATCGATGCGCATTTCGGCGGTAATGATCTCAAGCTCGACCGCATATCGGTCGCCTTTGGGGTTGTCCCAATGCGCCAGGGAGTTGAATCGATTGTCGATCATCCGCAACGTATTGCGCAAATTCTCCCGGCGGCTCTCCCCCCTCGCCAAGTTGGCAAAGTTGGTCGTGATACGCGTATTCTCGGCAGGACGATAATTCTCGTCGAAAGCAATGCGGCTGATGCTGAACTCAAAGTCTTGGTGCGCCATGGCGTCATGTCCTAATTTCACGCTAGTCACAGGCATGCGAGGTCTCCTTCGGGCCAGCGCGTCGACCGGTCCGTCATGGTTCTGGAATTGTGTGGGATTGGGGCGCGCGCCGCGTCAGCCGAAGATCAGCACGGCACGCAGGCGCATTCGTCGAAAGACGACGGAGCGAAACAGGATTGAAGACATCGACCGATCACCTGCTTTGCCGGGCGGTAGGGTCGTAGGAAGAGCGCGCCGGACGTATAAGGCCCGGATGGCGATATGCCACGAGCCTTCTTCAAGCGCGATCCGCCGGAGGAACCCCCGTCCGAGGAACGTTATGCCGTCGAAGGCAGGTCTCCTGGCTTGCGGGTCATCGCAATGGCTCCGGCCTTCCCGAGCCTCGTGCAAAAGCTCAGTGACACAAAATGGAGCCACCACTCGCCGCTTACAGTTGCGGGGGCAGCGCCGGACTCTGCCCAAAGGGCACCACCGGCTTCCCGTCTTAGCCCCGCCGTCATGCCTGAAGCGGGGAACCTCGACAGGCTCCTTCAACAGCATCGGGAGGCTGCTGTCAAGCGACATATAAAGATTTCTTTATATGCTTCTGCTGAGGGGAGTCTTGAGCGCTCTATTTCCGGTTGGAAACGGAGCGCCTTTCAATTCGAAAGGCCGAGGCCCCAGCCTAGAGGCGGCGGCGATCTCCTGGTCAGGCCTCGGCCATTCGGTCGCCTTCCCGCCAGCGAGCCAGCATTGCGTGATCGGCAAGAATGCGCTCGGCCGCCAAAACCGAGCCGGTGGGGATCGCGTTCGGAGCGTTCAGCCATTTGAGATGGATTAGGGGCCTTGTCATCACCGTCTCAACAATCATGTAGCTTGCGAATCAGGCTGCGGGATAAGGGGCCAAGGTGCTTCGATTCTCGTCTACCGCCACCGCCCGCCCGATTGCAGGGAAGGCGCGTTGCGGACACGCTGGACGTTCACAGACCTTGCAGCCAGCTCCGATCGGCGTCGCCGCTGCTGGATCGTCCAAATCCAGTCCTCGCGAATAGATAAGCCGCGAGGCGTGACGAATGTCGCAGCCCAGTCCGACCGCAAATGTCTTGCCCGGCACATCAAAGCCTGCGTTGCCACTGCTGACCGTTCGCGCAATCCACAGGTAAGTACGGCCGTCAGGCATTTGCGCGATCTGACGGAGGACCCGGCCTGGTTGCGTGAAAGCCTCGTAGACCTTCCACAGTGGGCAGCTTCCGCCGACACGGGAGAAATGGAAATCGGTTGCCGATTGTCGTTTGGAGATATTGCCGGCACGATCGACCCGCACAAAGAAGAAGGGGATGCCACGGGCCTCGGCGCGTTGGAGCGTCGAAAGCCGATGGCAGATCGTCTCGAAGCCGACTCCGAACCGGCGCCCGAGCTTCTCAATATCATAGGCCTCGGCCTCGGCGGCAGCGAGGAAATCACCATAGGGCAGGATGAGTGCTCCCGCGAAATAGTTGGCTAGACCTACCCTAGCCAGTCTCCGCGCTTCGTCGCCCGACAGTAGGCTGTTATCGGCCAGCCGGTCGATGACGCTGCCCAGCTCCAGAAATGCCAGTTGGGTCGCCATCTGGAAGGCCTGTTGGCCCTGATGCAGGCGGGCGGAGATGTGCAATGTCCGAGTCGCAGGATCATAGCGGCGCTGAGCCGTATCGCTCTCACCCCAGACAATCTGAACGTCGTGACGGTCCTTCAGCCACGCAACGAGACCAGGGTGGACCGAGTGGGGCGCAAGGCCGGCCTCTCGATATATCCGCTCAGCTGCCTCATCTAGAGGCTCGACATGATTGTGCCGGGCATAGAAAAAGTCGCGCACTTGCTCGAAGGCCATCCGTGCCGGACCGCCGCTGATCCAATCGTCTCCCAACTGGGCAGCCATCGCTTCGCTGCGCTCGGCGGCCTCCCGATAACGGCGGTGCAGCGATATGAGCGTCCTGCCTACCGCGGGCATGTTCGTCGCCAGCTCGCGGATTTCCGCGACCGAAATCGCCTCCGCGCTATCGGACAGCGCGTCACGCAATTCGGTGATGAGGCGCGCTTCCTCATCCTCTGAAAAGAGCTGGACGTCGACGCCAAAGACCGCGTTGATTTTGAGCAGCACCGGGACGGTCAACGGCCGCTGGTTTTGTTCGAGCTGATTGAGATAGCTCGACGAGATGCCGAGCGCGTTGGCCAGGTCGACCTGCTTGAGCTTCCGTTCCTCGCGCAGCCGCCGCAGCCGCACCCCCATAAAGGCTTTCCGCATGTTCCTGCCCAATCTTCGCAAACTTTGCTAATTTGCAGCATTTCATCCGCAAATCTTCGCACATTCAGTCATTTCTAGCGTAGCAGATAATGCGGATGTTGCGAAGCCATGAAGAATTCTACGGCAAGGCAGCAATGATGAAGGGCAAGATCGCCGAGGGCGCAATCTGCTACACGGGCGACCTGTTCGATCCGGCGCGTGAAATATTCGCTGAACTATTATGCCGGCATAGCGAGCGATCTTAAGAAGGCCGGGTGCCAGGTTCTTGCGATCAAGAATATGGCTGGTCTGATACGGCCCCCAGCGGCACGAGCGTTGATCGCTGCATTGCGCGATGTCACCGACTTGCCGATCCACCTCCATACGCACGACACCTCCGGCATCGCAGGCGCGACCCTTATCGCCACCGCCGAGGCGGGCGTTGATGCGATCGATGTCGCGACGGATGACAGCCCTGCTTGGGATCGGTGGTCGAAGCGCTGCGCTACACAACCGTGACACCGGTCTCGACGCCGAGGCAATCCGGCGGATCAGCTTCTATTGGGAGGGTGTTCGCGGGCTCTATGCGCCGTTCGAGAGCGATCTGCGCTCAGGCGCGTCGGCGGTCATCTCCATGAAATGCCTGGCGGTCGGTTCACGAACCTGAAGGAACAGGCCCGCTCGCTGGGCCTCGCCAGCCGCTGGCACGAAGTGGAGCGCCTATCGCGAAGCCAATGATCTGTTCGGCGATATCGTCAAAGTCATGCCCTCCTCGGGCGACAGCATCGAGGCAGAGGATCTGCTGCTCGTCTTGGAATGAGGGTTGCCAGCATCTGCACCAGCAGCAAAAGACTTCGCCGCTTCCGCGATCACACTATGCCGCGAGGTTTCTCAGCACATAGGGCAGGATACCACCATTCTGGAAATAGGCGAGTTCCTCGGCGGTGTCGATCCGACATAATGTTTGGAGCCGGAAGGATAATCCGTCCGACCATCGGCCTTCGACCATGACGGTCTGGCGCGGTTGCAGGTCCGACAGGCCGGTAATAGTGAACTGTTCGTTTCCTTTCAGCCAGTAAGTATGGCGATTGACGCCCTCGGCGAACTGAAGCGGCAGCACACCCATCCCGACGAGATTGGAACGGTGGATACGCTCGAAGCTCTCCGCGATAACCGCGCGCACACCTAGCAGGGCCGTGCCCTTGGCCGCCCAGTCGCGCGAGGAGCCGGTGCCATATTCCTTGCCAGCGAGGATAATGAGAGGCGTTCCCGCCGCCTTGTGCCGCATGGCTGCTTCGTAGATCGGGAGCGTCTCGCCGTCGAACAGCGTGTTGCCGCCTTCTGCACCGCCCATCATCTCATTGCGGATGCGGATATTGGCGAAGGTGCCGCGCATCATGATTTCATGATTGCCCCGGCGGCAGCCATAGCTGTTGAAATCGGCAGGCTGCACCTGTCGTTCGATGAGCCATTGCCCGGCCGGCGAAGCCGGTTTGATCGAGCCGGCCGGCGAGATGTGGTCGGTCGTGATGGAATCGCCGAAGATGGCGAGCGTGCGGGCCTCGACGATATCAGCGACCGGCGCGGCCTCGCGTTCCAGTCCATCGAAGAAGGGCGGATTGGCGACATAGGTCGATGCAGTCGGCCAGTCATAGGTGTCGCCCTGCTTCACCTCGAGCGCCTTCCAGCGATCGTCGCCCGCATAGACATTGGCATAGCGGCGGGCGAACATCTCGGCGTCGATGGCCGAGGACATAGTGGCCTGCACTTCCGCATTGGTCGGCCAGACATCTTTCAAATAGACGGGCTGCCCGTCCGCGCCTGTGCCAAGCGGCCCGGTCGCGATATCGCGCGAGACGGTGCCGAGCAGCGAATAGGCGACGACGAGCGGCGGCGAAGCCAGATAATTGGCGCGCACGTCGGGTGAAATCCGTCCCTCGAAGTTCCGGTTGCCGGACAGGACCGCCGCTGTCACGAGGCCATTGTCGTTGATCGTCTGGGAGACGGCAGGATCGAGCGAACCCGAATTGCCGATGCAGATCATACAGCCATAACCGGTCAGATTGAAGCCGAGCGCATCGAAATCCTCCTGGAGACCGGATCGCACCAGATAGTCAGTAACGACTTGGCTGCCGGGCGACAGCGTCGTGCGAACCCACGGCTTGGGTGTGAGGCCAAGCGCGCGCGCCTTGCGCGCCACCAGTCCAGCGGCGACAAGGACGGAGGGATTGGACGTATTGGTGCAGCTCGTGATCGCCGCGATCGCGATATCGCCATGGCCGATACTGAAATCTTTCTGATCCACAGCGACCCGTCGGTCCAGCTCGTCGCCTTTGCCATATCCAGCAGCCAGCTCGGTCCGAAAGCCTTCCGCGGCCTGGGTCAGCAATACCCGGTCCTGCGGACGACGGGGTCCGGCCACCGACGGCAATACGGTCGCGAGATCGAGTTCAAGCGTCTCGGTAAATACCGGGTCGGGCGTCGTGGCATCCCGCCACATGCCCTGCGCCTTGGCAAAGGCCTCCACGAGCGCGATGCGATCTTCGCTGCGGCCGGTGAGACGGAGATAGGTGATCGTGGCGTCATCGACCGGGAAGAAGCCGCATGTGGCGCCATATTCGGGTGTCATGTTGGCGATCGTGGCACGATCGGCGAGCGGCAGGGCGTCGAGCCCCGGCCCATAAAATTCGACGAAGCGGCCGACCACGCCGTGCGCGCGGAGCATCTGGGTCACTGTCAGGACGAGATCGGTGGCTGTCACGCCTTCGGTCAACGTGCCGGACAGCCGGAAGCCGACGACATCGGGGATCAGCATCGATACCGGCTGGCCGAGCATAGCCGCTTCGGCTTCGATCCCGCCCACACCCCATCCCATGACGCCGAGGCCGCTGACCATCGTGGTATGGCTGTCCGTGCCGACGCAGGTGTCGGGATAGGCGACCGTGACGCCTTTCGCATCCGTACTGGTCCAGATAGTCTGGGCGATATGCTCCAGATTGACCTGATGACAGATGCCGGTGCCGGGCGGCACAACCTTCAGATTGTCGAGTGTCCTCGCACCCCATTTGAGGAAGGCGTAGCGTTCGGAATTGCGCTCATATTCGATCTCGACATTGCGCTCGAACGCATGGCTGCTGCTGGCCTCGTCTGCCATGACGCTATGGTCGATGACGAGATGGATCGGCACTTGCGGATTGATGCGTGATGCATCCGCGCCCCAACGGTTCATCGTGTCGCGCATCGCGGCCAGATCGACGATGCAGGGAACGCCGGTGAAGTCCTGCATCAGGACGCGGGCGGGCCGGTACTGGATTTCGCGATCCGACCGTCGATCCTTCTGCCAGTCGACCAGTGCGCGAATGTCATCGACTGTCACGCTGGCGCCGTCCTCGAAACGCAGGAGATTTTCGAGCAGAACCTTCAGGCTGAAAGGCAGGCGGCTCACGTCGCCGAATTTCGCGGCCACCTTGGGCAGACTATAATAGGCAAATGTCTCCCCGTTGACGGTGAGCCGGTCGCGCGTGCCGAGGCTGTCACTGCCTGTCGCTGTCATCGAATATCTTTCTCTTGCTTGTGCGGCGCGTGTCGGCCTCCCCGACGCGCGCGAGCGCGGGAAGGCCAGCGGTCACCGGTCATCGACAGAATGTCGGCTCAGGTCTGAGGAATGCCTTCCGGCACGATCGTCTTCACGATCGACGCATCGAGTTCCTCGAAAGCGTGGAGCCCGATGGTGTCGTACAACTCCTGGCGGGTCTGCATGCGCTCGACCTGGTTGTGCGTTCCGCCGTCGCGCTTGATGGCGGCATAGAGTTCGGCCTGCGCCTTGTTGGCGACACGCAGGGACGAGACGGGCCAGATCACCATCTTGTAACCCATCTGCTCGAACTCGGTCGCCGTGTAGAAAGGCGTCTTGCCGAACTCCGTCATGTTGGCGAGGAGCGGCACGCCGGGCAGATCTTGCGCGAACTTCTCGAACATATCGCGCGTGATCAACGCTTCGGGGAAGATCGCATCGGCCCCTGCCTCGACATACAGCTTCGCGCGCGCAACTGCGGCATCATAGCCCTCGACCGCAGCCGCATCGGTCCGCGCAACGATGACGATATCGCGACTCGCCTTCTTGGCTGCCGCCACCTTGGCCGCCATGTCATGCGGCGGAACAAGGTTCTTGCCGTTCAGATGGCCGCACTTCTTGGGCAGGATCTGATCTTCAAGATGCACGGCTCCCGCGCCCGCTTCCTCGAAGGTGCGGACCATGTGCATGACATTCAGTGCCTCGCCATAGCCGGTGTCGCCATCGACCAGGAGCGGCAGGCCGGAGGCGCGCACGATCTGGCGGATAAAGAAGGCGACTTCGTCCACAGTGATGATGCCGAGGTCGGGCAGGCCCATCGATGCGGTCATCGCCGCACCCGAAAGGTAGAGTCCCTCAAACCCCGCCTGCTTTCCCTGGATCGCTGCCTGGCCGTTATGCGCGCCGGGAAGCTGGTAGATGCCCGGACGGGCGAGCGCTTCGCGGAAACGCTGACCGGCGCTGGTGTTGGGAAGTTCGTCTGCAATCAGATAGGGCATGATGCCTCCTTAAGCGTGCGCTTCGCTACGTTCGGCGAGCGGCACGAATTCGAGATTTTCCGGGCCAGTATAATTGGCCGAGGGCCGGATGATCTTGTTGTCGACGCGCTGCTCGATCACATGCGCCGCCCAGCCGCTGGTGCGCGCGATCACGAAGAGCGGCGTGAACATCGCCGTCGGCACGCCCATGAGGTTGTAGGACACCGCCGAGAACCAGTCGAGGTTCGGGAACATGGTCTTGGCGTCCCACATCACGCTCTCGATCCGCTCCGCCACCGCGAACTGGCGCTGCGCACCGGCTTCGTCGGCCAGGCTCTTGGCAACACGCTTGATAACGACATTGCGCGGATCGGAGATGGTGTAGACCGGATGGCCGAAGCCGATCACGACCTCCTTGGCCTCGACACGGCGACGGATGTCGGCTTCCGCCTCGTCAGGCGTCGCGTAGCGCTTCTGGATCTCATAGGCGACCTCGTTCGCGCCGCCATGCTTGGGACCGCGCAGCGCGCCGATGGCGCCGGCGATCGCCGAATACATGTCCGAACCGGTGCCGGCGATGACGCGCGCGGCAAAGGTCGAGGCGTTGAATTCATGCTCGGCATAGAGGATCAGCGAGGTGTGCATGGCACGCACCCAGCTCGCCGATGACGCCTTGCCATGAAGGAGGTGGAGGAAATGGCCGCCAATGCTGTCGTCGTCGGTCTCCACCTCGATGCGGCGGCCATGATGGGCGAAGTGATACCAGTAGAGCAGGACCGAACCGAGTGACGCCATGAGCCGATCGGCGATATCGCGCGCGTCGGGCAAGTTGTGGTCGTGCGTCTCGGGCAGGACACAACCGAGGGCGGAAACGCCTGAGCGCATCACATCCATCGGATGGGCGGCCGCCGGGATCGCCTCCAGCGCGCTCTTCACCGAATGCGGCAGGCCGCGCAGTCCCTTGAGCTTTGCCTTATAGGAGATGAGCTGCGACGGCGTCGGCAGTTCGCCATGCACCAGTAGATGCGCGATCTCCTCAAACTCCGCAGATTCTGCAATGTCGAGAATGTCATAGCCGCGATAATGCAGGTCGTTGCCCGACTTGCCCACGGTGCAAAGCGCGGTGTTGCCGGCTGCAACACCGGACAAGGCCACCGATTTCTTCGGCTTGAATGCTACTTCGGCCATAAATTCCTCTTGCGTCAAATAATACCGGCCGAAGCGGCGAGGCTCGGACAGTTGGTCAGTGGAAGGAAAAGGCAGCGGGCGAGCGCCGAAGGGCGAACTGCGCCATCAGGCTGACGCGGGGACGTGCGGATCGCCAGGATCGTCATGCCCGATATTCCCGCTGGCCCGTCAATGTCGTGAAGGTGAAGCGCCCGGTCGCTGCCGTCGTGCGACCGCCGTCTTCCCGTGCGCCGGTCGCAAAGACTGAGACGATGATCGCCTGCTGGTCTGCGGATAGAGACCACGCCTCTATCTCGACATCGGGAGGGGAAAAGCCTTCGTTGATCTGCAGGCCGTCGCATTTCGCGAAGCGAATGGCCCCCGGCAGATGCAACGACGCTCGGTCGGCCGCAGCGGTCACCATGGCGTCCAGCAGGTCGAGGCCTTTTTCGGGTCGATTTGAAAGCATCTGCGCATTATCCGCATGCGCGAAGCGCGGAAAACGGCTGAAAAGGCGAAGATTTGCGGACGCAAATCTGCAAATCCGCGAACTTTGCGAAACAGTGCCTGTCTGAGATTGGCGTTCCGGTTTTTGTCAAATCAGATGGCTACGCAGTCCTACTCCCCTTGGCTCGGAAACGTTGGCCATAACTCGGGCGGTCGCCACTCTAAGATAGGTGCGAGAAGGTAATGTGATGTTATGGCTGCGCAATGTCGCCTTTAGGGGAAAGAGGTGGCCTGGCAAAACTAAACATTGAGATAAGTGGATTTTCTGCCTGACGGTGGCCAGTATGGCTGCGAGACAG
>NZ_JAJGNP010000032.1 GCF_020782245.1 Sphingobium soli | reverse complement strand
CCTTTTTCCCATTGCTTTAAGCGGCCATCGACTTTCCCTCCAAGCCCATTCGGCTCGCCGCATCCATGCAATAGCTGTGGTCGATCTCGATCCCGATGAACTTCCGATCACATTGCAGCGCTGCCACTCCGGTCGAACCGCTACCCATGAACGGATCGAGGATGATTTTTGCAGAAGTGGTCTCGATCACGCGCTCGGCAAGCTCAACCGGAAAGGGTGCAGGATGGCTGTTGTTGCGCTCGTGCTTCACCTTCCACACGTCCTTCATTCCCGATGCCGCCTTGGAGCGCAGACGGAATCCCGGCTTGGCGAAGATCACGATCCACTCATGGCAAGGAAGGTAGAAAGACTGGTTGAAGTTGAATCCGCTTCCCCGGTCCCAGATGACAATCTGCCGCACGGGCAAACCCGGATTGAGATCAAGAGGCGTTTGGAGCACGCCGTTCTGAACGCGCGGCTTATGATTGTAGTAGATCGCACCATCGTCGGCCAGCAAACGCCAGCACTCACGCAGCACGTCCTTCTGCCACTCGATATACCCAGCGGGATCGCGGGCATCATCATAGCTGGCATATCCGTTGCTCAAGTCCATGCCCTTCCACTTTCCGCTGCTTGCGACACCGCGAACCTTCCCGTCGCTCGACCGACCAAGGTTGTAGGGAGGTGAAGTAAAGACCAGATCGACCGAGCCGGTCGGCATCCGCCGCATAGTGTCGAGGCAGTCGCCGTTATAGATGGTGACCTCGTTCGAAGATGCCGTGGGCAACAGCGCATGGGCGTTATCGTTGGCCGATTTGGCAATAGTTTCGACCGGGGGGACGATTGGCGTCACGTCGGGCGTGGCCTGATCGGCCGTCGCAGCGACACGTTCCTGCGCGGTGAGGAAGTAATCATCGGTCATTTCGACGCCGATGGAACGCCGACCGGAACGCAACGCCGCAACGCAGGTGCTTCCGCTGCCCATGAAGCTGTCGAACACCACGTCGCCTTCATTGGAGTAGGTGCGGATCAGATACTCCAGCAAGGCGAGCGGCTTCTGGAAGACGTGGTGATGGCTCTCATCCTTGGGGCAATAAAGCGTGCTGCGAGGATTGCTGGTCGTGCCCTCATATTCCAAACCGGGATTGTGCTTCACGCCATGCAGATACTTGGTCTGCTTTGCGGCGCTGACCTTCTTCATACCCGCCGAGGTCTGTCCAAGTGGATTGTAGGTGTAGCGGCGAGCCGACCGGCTCCTCTGAATCGTAGTCCCGAGACTGAAGACGAGAATATCCTCGTGCTGCTTCAACGGACGATCCTTCGCAGACATATTACCAGTGGCGCGATTCTTGATCCAGATGAGGTTCTGCTTGAACAGGTCGAATGCGCCACAAACCAGCTTGGATGAGAAAGGCTGGGAGCCGAAAAGGATGATCGTGCCGGTCGGCTTGATGATGCGGCGATACTCCGCCCACATTGCCTCCAGATCGATAGTAGGGTCGATTGCGAGGCCGGTGGTCGCATAGGGCGGATCGGCAAGGATGAGATCGACCGAACCATCCGACATGGACTTCATGATTTCGAAGCAATCCCCCCGGTGCAGCACGGGCGTGAACTTCTCGACAGGAGCCGGGGCATCGGCCACACGCTGGCGCACGTCGGTGATCGCGTCGGGCGGCATTGCCCCGCGAGCACGCGCGCGGCGAGTGCTACCGGTAGTGGCTTCGAGGACAATCGCATCGTCGGGCCGGCGCTTGGAACGAGGCGAACGGAGCCGCCAGCGGACAGGAGCATCGGCAGCCTCAATAAGGTCGGGAAGCTCGACCTCCAGCTTGGCAAGACGCTTGTAGACCGTGCCGTAAGCAACCTGCCGTCCCTCGGAGGCCATCTCGGCGCGGATGGCATGCGCGCTCCGCCATTCGGTGCAGAGGGCGTCGAGGAACAGATCATCAGGGATAGCAATGCGAGTGGTCGTGGTGCTGCCACGAGGCGGCGTGCTGGGATACTCCACAACCTCGACGCTGATCTCGTCCGCGTCATTCGCCGCCTCGGGAAGATTGGCGGCGGGCTGATTGACCAGCGCCCGCAGCCCGTCGAAAAGGCGCTGATACTGGCTTTCAGCCGAAGTGGCGCGGTCATTGGCGGCATCAAGCTGCGCAGTGATGGCCGCGCCAAGTTGGGTGAGGATATCGTGGATCGGTTGGGTCATGCGTCACCTCGTCGTTTGGGGCGACCGACCAGATATCGCTCCTCGCAGTGATTCGTCTCCAGCCCTCACGTTTAGATGTGGTCGTTAACTTCACATTTAGTGGGCGAGTTCAAACCCTTCCGATGCAGGAAGAGCGCGAACGCGGCAGAATCATCGGGTTGAGACAAAGGCGGCTTGCCACCGCCGAATGGGCGGCGAGCTTCGTTCCGCTGCTTGCGGAAGCGCGTCGAGAACTCCCGATTTATGCGGACACCGGAGAACCGTCTCAAGACGCATACGCGCGGTGGCTCACTGAAAACGGTATTCTCACGCGACGACAGAAAAAGATATGGCGTTCGGAATCAGTGCGTCGCCTGTTCGACATCCACATCGGTCTCATTGATGAGGCAGAACGCGAGTTCGAAATCGCAATGGCGATCGTGAGGTTCAAAATGGGCTATGCTGATCCTGCTGCGCGGAAGGCCCTTGCGACCGAAGAAGAAACAGCGACGAATGAGCGGGCATCCGCCATTCGCGATGCACTGCGACTTGCCGCTGATTTGCGTGGGCAGACCTATGAGGATCGACCGGTCCCAGAAAGGCTCCAACTGAAATCGGTCGTGCGAACGGGCCGCCGACAGCGGCGAACGGCACGGCAAACGGCTGACGCCGAGATCGCCGAGGAGCAGCTTTCGCTCTTCTGATGCGCCGCAAACGCGATAAATATGTCCATGGAAAAGCAGGCGAAGAACTGGCGGCACTACGTGGCGCGCGATACAGGTGAATGCACCGTGGTGAGGCCCGAGGGAGACCGGGAGCGCATCAGCTATCAACTCGGCATCATCGAGACCGGCAGCAGCCGCGTTTTCGCGGGCTATTTCATCACCGTCACCATGAGTGAGGATGAGGAAATCACAGGCGAAGATTCAGGATCACTTGTCGCTGCCCTGTGGCGGCTTGCCCGCAATGTATCGGCCCGTGGTCTGCGCTTGCGGTGTGCCGGTATGAGCGGTCAGTGGCGTGAGAGTGGTCTCTCGCAGAACACGGGGTGGGGCTATTTCGGACGCCATCAGCAGCCCATGCACATGATGGACCTTACGCCGGAAGGTGGCGGTCCTGATACAATCGACGAGATGATCCGCGAGGCGGTTGGGGCCATGAAAATCGGCCTCACCGAGAAAGCGGCCGTTCGCCATTCCTAATGCCACAGGTGCTCACGCAGGCCGCAATCAGTCAATCCCCAGCTTGTGAAAGAAGACTTTGTTGCGCATCTCGGCGTCGCGTAGGAGTTTATCCCAGCTAATAACCTCCATGTAGAGGTGAATATTTTTTCTCCAGTCGAACCAACCCATACCGTCAGCCATAGGTGTGAAGTTCTGCTCAAACTCCAGCCACTCATTAACCTTTGGCGTGAGGTCACAGACGATATAGCCGTAGAAGGGGGTAGTAGCGCTGACGCGGATTTCTCGCCCTTTGCTGTTCCTCACCTTACCGTTTCGGATCAGATTTACATAGCGAACTATTTGATTGACCGGGTCTTCCTTGGAGGACGGGTTTACGAAGTCGTCCCGCTGCGGTTTTTTGAACTCGAAAATCGTGACTGGATTACTGGGCTCGTTCTCGGCGCGAAATACGACGGGGCGGTTGAAGACCGTCACGTCCGTGCGATCTAAACTTGATGCCTCCGTCGGCTTATCGGAGATCACGTAAGAGGCGAAGTTGAGCCGCTCGTCCAGCATCCAGAGATTGTGGTCGTTATAATCGAGACCATCGGAGTCCGCTCGTCTGGGGAAAATAATGTCGTGGACTTCTCCCTCCGATCGATACTTTCCATCTGGGCCAAGCTCCAGCGCTTTGCCAAATAAATCTAGCACACAACGTCTCATAGAGACGTAATGGATTAGATCGCTTTTGCTAGTTTCAGAAATACTAGCAATCACACTATTGATCTGATCGCCTAAATCGTCCCCCTCATCCGCATTAAGTATTGCAGAAACACGCGTTCTTGTCGAAACTTCACGTTCATATTTCTTCTTCTGAAGGAATATTTCGATCTCCTGATGAGAGGGGGACATCGGCAGACCGCTAAAATCGACCTCTTTGCTCAAAATGCGATGCCATGGGGCTTGCGTTTCCACATACTTGGCAATCCGCGCGTCTTTTCGCAGACGCCGCTCGGAAATCTCCGCTCCAACGGCCGACTGCGCTATCTCGGCGGCGCGCTGCTCGATCTGCGTCTGTGAGATGCCGTTCAGCAGGTCCGAGTCAGATTGGAAACGAAACTCACCACGCTCCAATGACACGTTTTCGTTGAGATAATCGCCAAAGACATACGCCTTGATGACGAAGTTGCGCCCCTTCGCGTCGCCCTGATCTGGCGAAGGCTCAAAAAACTCCTCCGCAAACTCGGGTATGTATGTTTGCAGAGGGTTTTCGGTGACTTCACGGCGGTGCGCCACCAGCGCCACTTTGCTTTTGCTCGCCCTAGGGGCGAAGAACTTGAAGACCCTCACATGGAAGGTGCGATCGCCATCCGTCGATGGGAAACTGAAGGTCGGATTTTCGACTGCAAGCTCAATGATTTGTGTATTATCGCGAGCAAGGTAATCGTTGAGCGCGATGGGTGTCGTCGAGCGATGGTCCCGGATGACGATGCGAGGACAAACACGCTCCTTGTCTACGAAATAGGGCAACAGGCGTTCGACCACGACCCTGCTGATAACGTCCAAGCCCTTATCCGGGAACTTGACGGATTTTATGCCCGAAATCTCAACCTCTGATCCCGTGTCAGTAGCATCGGAAGCAGCGACCTTTTCATCGACGACGATTTCGTTGCCGAGCCCCATCCGAAAGGAGCGGTCGAAGAACGAACCGTCTTCAGCAAAAGTGCTCTTGACCTTGACGCGCTCGAAATACTTCAAGCAGGTGAACCGCCCAAAACCCTTACCTCCGTCAGCGGCTTTCAGATCGGTGTAGAGCGTATCAAACGCATCTCGATTGCGCTTGGTGAAGCCAACACCATTATCCTTCACCACAAACCCATCGACCTCTTCGAGCCGGTCGGTGAGGTCTGGCTGGCCGTTGCGAAGCACGTCGATTTCGACCAAGCCGTCCCCGGCTCCCCTCTGCTCGACCGCTTGGATGCCATTTACCACCAGTTCGACTAGTGGCGTGTAGCTGTTCGTTCCCGACCGAATGTTTTCGACGAGTCGTTTGATATTGACGTTGCTCACGCAAGGTCACCAAGGGGCGGCAGCGACCGGACGATCTTCATTGTCTCCAAGCTGACGGTGATTACCCGCTGGAAAAGGAGCAACGGATAGGCCGGATCGCCTACAGTCTCGATGGCGTAGCGGTTGGCGTCGTTGACAATGCCGCTGGCCTTGTCGGTCTTCACGCACTGGCGTTCCATCACCCATTCCAGTGCAGGCTTGCCGTTCACCACATACGCATAGGCGTCGAGCGGTATGCCAGTCATGGTAATGTTGGCGTTGTAGATCACCGTGGTCTTGTCGAGCTTGGGGCGCTTGCCCGCGAACCGCATCTGCTCGACCCGGTAGAAGCTCTCGGGATCGTCGATGTTCGCGAGGCGCAGATCGCCCTGCGCAATCGAGATCGGATAGGGCTCAACGCTCTCATAGCCGACGTGAAGCTCACCCAGCTTCCGCCCTGCTGCAACGAAAGCACGGAAGCTCTCGATGCCCTTCACGGCAGGAATGCGCGGCAACTCCTTCGAAAGGTTGTCGGCGTAGCGCTCTCGGTAATCCGGCGAGTGGAGCAGCCCGTAGGTGTAGTAAAACAGGTCGTCTTTGGTGATTGGCTCTTGAGGATAGGCAGACTGGAAATACGCTAACCCCGCATTGGTGATGGCGTCTTGACGTTCACATGAGTCGGCACTGTGATCGACATCAATAAGTTCAGGTTGAACCGATCGAGCTTTGTTCGTCTGCAGTTTAAAGAGGTAACGAGGAAAACACTGACCTTTGGACATGACATCGAGACAGGGGACAGCATCGATCATAAGCACGGAGAAGTTAGGCGCACTTGGGCCTGTCATATAGATTGCCATATTACTTTCGGAATGATCCGGAAATATGCTAGGCGTTAAATATCTGTTCTCATTGAAAAACCCATCATAGTAGAGCATCTGCGCAGAGAATGGGCGATATATACTTCTAGTAATCGCACCTTCTTTATAATAGTCTTGCTTACCTTTAGCAAAGCGCTCGCGAAGAACCCATGACCAGCTTATTTTTGATTCATCGTTGATGTCAGATCTATTGGGGTTAGATAAAGATTCATTATAAAAGTCTATCATCTTACGCATGTTTTGGGATAATAGCGCAGATGACGCATTATAGGCCCATGCATCGCGATTGGTTTTGACACCGGCGCTGTAGTTCTCAAAGATTGTGAAAGAAGCGCCGCCACGCTTTGCGCCGACGGGAGGGAAGGCTTCAAAGCTGCTGTCTCTTTGACCGAGCCAATCTCCATGTTGATCCGGCTCAATATGTTGCCATTCACCGGCATCTGAAATGCCCGCAATGCTGCCGAAGTGGGCGACTTTGTTCAGCTTTTCTTCGCGCGATAGATAATCGCCTATGTCATGAAAATGAATGTTGCCCAAGCTCTGCGCGGTAGGATTTTTAACCAACAAAGTGATTGCCACGGGAGTGCGACTACCCGATCCAAAGACTTTCCCGCCCTCGCGTCGGGACTTTTCGCCCGATGTTCGTTGATTGCCCCGGAGATGGAATACGAAGATATTAGCGAACTCATCCACCAAGCACTTGCGCAGCCCATCAGCCGCCTTCCCTTCGAGCCAGCCTGCGTTTGACACGAAGCCAACTACTCCAGCGTCGCCCACCCGGTCGCTAGCCCAGCGGATCGCCCTAATGTAGCTATCATAGAGACTACGGGGATTCCCTGTCGATCGCGCGACGTAAGTGCTCTGAATACGCTTATCCAGCACGGGATAGGTTAGGTTTGCAGCATCTCGGTTGTCGCTGTCCTGCCCGACAGAGTAAGGTGGGTTTCCTATAATAACGCGTATATCAAGCGCTTTTTGGCGAGCACGACGGTTGCTGTTATCCGGCATAAGATCGCTGATAAGGTCACGTTCCTGCTCGTATAGCTGGAAGGTGTCGGTGAGGCAGATGCCTTCAAATGGCTGGTAATCGCCGCCCGATAGCGAGTGGTAAACCGCCTCAATGTTGATGGCGGCGATGTAGTAGGCGAGCAGCACGATCTCGTTGGCGTGGATTTCGTGCTGGTATTTGTGCGCGAGTTCCTCGGGCTCGATCAGTCCTGACTGGAGCAGGCGGGTTATGAAGGTGCCGGTGCCGGTGAACGGATCGAGAATGTGGACGCCCTTGCTGCCCAGCGTCTGCCCGAACTCGGCCTTGAGCACCTCGTTCACCGAGTGGATGATGAAATCGACCACCTCGACCGGCGTATAGACGATGCCGAGCCGCTCGGTCATGCGGGGGAAGGCGTTGCGGAAGAACTTGTCGTAGAGTTCGACGACGATTTTTTGCTTGCCCGCCGCATTGTCGATCCCGGCAGCGCGCACTCGCACGCTGGCGTAGAAGCGCTCAAGTGACTCGGCTTCCTTGCCGAGATTCTGCTCGTCAAGCGCGGTGAGAACCTCTTCCATCGCGACCGAGACGGGGTTGTTCTTGGTGAAGCTGTAGCCCTCGAACAGCGCCTCGAAGACCGGGCGAGTGATCAGGTGCTGGGCCAGCATCTCAATCGCGTCATTCTCGCTGATGCTCTCGTTCAGGTCGTCCCTGATCTCGGTAAGAAAGCGTTCGAACGCCGCGCGCTCGGTCGATCCCGGCTGTTGCACTATCGCCGTGATGCGGGTGATATGGGTCTGGGCAATCTTGGCGATATCACCTGCCCAGTCTTCCCAATAGTCGCGCCTTCCGCACTTCTTGACGATCTTGGCGCGGATCGCGGTGGTGAACTCGTCGAGCGAGAAGGCAAGCTGGTCCTCACCGCCTGTGGGCTCGCTGCTGCCATCGCGGTCGCCACTGTCGGTCGATCCGCCACCTTGACCGATGCCGATGCCGCCAGCCTTTTTCTTGGCCTTGGTGGGCAGCTTGTCGGAAACCGCGATCACCTCGATCTGGCCGCTGACATCGACACCCAAATCCATCTTGTTGATGGTGGCGTCGAAGCGTTCGTCATGAGCACGCAGGGCGTTCAGAATCTGCCAGACGACCTTGTATTTCTCGTTGTTGTTGAGCGCCTCCTCGGGCGCGACCCCTGCGGGGATGCCGACCGGCAGAATGACGTAGCCCATCTTCTTACCGGGAGCGCGGCGCATGACGCGACCGACCGACTGGACCACATCGATCTGCGACTTGCGAGGATGCAGGAACATGATCGCGTCGAGAGCGGGCACGTCCACGCCTTCCGACAGGCAGCGCGCGTTCGACAGGATGCGGCAGCTATGATCCTCGTGCTCGGCCTTCAGCCATTCGAGTTCACGGGTGCGCGTTTTCGCATTGAAGGTGCCATCGACGTGGTGGACCTCGCAGCCGAGGGGCGGCTCCTCATCACCGCTGGCGGCTGACGCGAGATATTCCTCCACGACAGCGGAGAACTCGTCACGCACCAGCTTGGAGGAAGCAATGTCCTTACAGAAGGCGAGCGCGCGGCGCATATGCCCGGTGTCGGTCGCCACGTCGGCGGCGAGATCGGCCTTGGTGAGAGCCTTGTAGCATCCGACGATCTTGGTCGCGTCGTCGAGCTTGAGGGCGTTGTCCTCGTCCTTGAGGCGGTTTTGGATCGAGGTGCTGACCATCGCCTCATCGACGGCGAGAACGATCACCTTGTAGTCGGTGAGAAGGTCATTCTGGACCGCCCATCCGAAGCCGCGCTGGAACAGTGTCTCGCCGTAGAGCGCGGGGTCGTCCATGGAGCATAGCTCGGCGGAAACCTCCTTCGCCTTCGACCGCACGGCGTCACCGAAGATGCGCGGCGTCGCGGTCATGTAGAGGCGCTTCTTGCCCGCGATGAAATCCTGATTGTGGATGCGGACGAAGTTGCTCTCGTCCTCACCTTCCAGCGTCGCGCCGGTCGTGCGGTGCGCCTCGTCGCAGATGATGAGATCGAACTCCGGGAAGCCGTGCTGCTTCTGGGCGTTCGAAATCACCTGAATCGACTGGTAGGTGCTGAAGACCACCGTCATCTCGTCCGGGGCGGGTGCCTTCGCCTTGTTGGCGAGCTTCGCCGGATCGGTGGTGGCGGGATGCGCGAGATCGTGAACGTCGATGTCGCCGATATCGTCGTTGCCCTTGTTGCGCTTGCCCACCTGTGCGTCGGAGCAGACCGCGAAGGCCCGGAGCGGCGTGGTGGTATCGAGCGACCACTCCCGCACCGTCTGGCTCATGAGGGCGAGAGATGGCACGAGGAACAGCACAAACTTGCCGGGACCGGCGAGGTCTTCTGCGATCTTCAGCCCGGTGAACGTCTTGCCGGTGCCGCAGGCCATGATGAGCTTACCGCGATCAGCTTCCGCTAACCCCTCGCGGACAGCCTCCAGCGCCTCGCGCTGATGCTGTCGCACCTCCTTCTTGGGCGCGAGCACGATCTGGTCGTCGGCCAGATAGGTGCGCCAGTCAATCGGGCTCTGTTCAAGCCGTTCCATGCTGATGCGGGTGGTCGAGATATTCTGGCCGTCGAGGGCGTCTTCGGCGTTCTTGCTCCACGCCACCTCGGTCGTGTCGATGATCAGGCGGCGGGTGAAGGGGGCTTTGCCCGACGCGGTGAAGAACGAATCGATATCCGATTTCTGGATATGGTGGTCGGCGCGATAGAACTTGCACTGGACCGCGCAGAAGCCCCCATCATCGCGCAGCTTCGCTACAAGGTCGATACCTGTGTCGGTCTGCTTCCACCCAGCGGTTTCAGCCCACTCGCGGAAGGTCCAAGCATCCTCATATTGCTGCGCCATCTCGGGATCATGCTTGAGGAACTCGACGCATAAGCGCTCGAAATACGTGCCTTTTTCGCGCTCGGACTTGGCACCCGAGCGATAGCGTTCCAGCAGATCACGAATAGCAGAAGACACAGAAAACCCCGCCCCAACAACACTATGACAGGTGATAGCGAATGACCAGCGCGCTGTCAGCGACGATGAGAGTGGCTGCTCCGGTTATCCCCGCTAGGGGCAATGATAGGACCGAGTTAGAACTCCGGTGAGCCGAGCCACTTCAAAACCCGAACCCTCTCCTCCGCCTCTGCCGCCATCTGCGCCAACCTTTGTTCTGCCAGCGCCCATCTGAATGAACGGGTAGCTGGATCAGCAGCACGCGCAGGGTCGTGGGGGCTCATCAGCTTGAATAGTGAGAGGTTGCCCTCGTCGTCAAAATAGTCGTCCATTCAATATTTAGGCGGGGCCAGACGGGTTCTCGGGACGGCACCGGCACGGCAGACGCGAAATCATTCGCTGTCGGACAGGCCCTCGCGTGCTTCCTTTTCTCGGCGATCAAGAGCCTCTTCGAGGAGGAGGCGAATGAAATCACCTTGCCTCATCGTGCCGCGCAAAGCGTCGATGCGCGCTTTCGTGCCTTCGCGGGCACGCAGATGGATCGCTTCGTCGAATATCTTGGGCTTGGTCACATAAGCACGAATAGCGGTATCGCTTTCTTTCATCCAGCCCTCACGAACCGATCTCGTTTGACGTTTAACCGATACCGGTTATCTTAACCGATACCGCTTAACAAGCAAGGCTCGACGACGCCGACAGGCGTGGTCGGGTCATGGCGTCGAGCCACCGGTAAAAGGGGGAAATGATGGACGAGAAAACGAGGCGCTTTATCGAGCAAGCCGAATGGCATCGTATGCGCGCCAATGAAGACAGGGTCAGGTTCAAAGCAGGTCAGGAAGCTGACGCTCAACGCGCACACGACAAACGAGTGGCCTATGTTCTGAAATACGGACGAGACGGAGCGGTGGCACGCACGATTAAGAAGTGGGCCGTTGGATTCTTCGCCGTGGCGGTGCTCTCATTCCAAGATATGTTGAAAGATGAAGGCGCGGGTCAGGCGTTCTTCATGGCAATCTTTCTACCGCTGCTCGGGTTTGGCATAGGCTGCTATCGGGCTTCCCGACTTCCTCGAGTGTAAGTTGGCGGGCGTTGATAGGATCGACATCCAACGTCGGCGAGCCGAGCATCGCAGATGAAGGCGCTCCTGCCCAACCACCGGGCATCTTGTCTGACCCCTATGCGCCAGCGCCCGCCAGCCCGACGATAAGCCGGGTCAACCGCGCGCGCTGGACGCTGTGGCTCATCAGCTTAACGATCTAAAGGTTGCCCTCGCCGTCAAAGCAGCCATCCGTGCGGTATCTAGACGGGCGGGGGCAAGACGTTCAGCGCTTGCATCTGCTGCTGCATCCGCTTTTGCATCCGCTTCTGCCTCTTCCGTGCGGCATCGCGCCTCCGTTTGTCTGACTTGACCGTCGCCTCCTCGGCGGGAGTGCGCACCACCGGTCGGCGGCCGACTTTCCCTTTCGGCGGGATCGCAATCGCCAGAGGCACACGCTCGACCGATACCATGATATGCCTTTGGGCGTCGAAGTAGTCTTTGAGATAGGAGGCTTGTTCTCGATCGAAGACCCAGAGCGACACAGGGGCGCTGCTGTCAGCATCACGGACGCTGGTCCGCGTCGCGAACTGAAGGACGGTCTCAAACTCAACGCTTCGCGTCCAGAGACGAGGATCAATGCCCAGCAACTTCAGCAGAGATAGGAGATTGGTGCAGGGTTTGGCAGCGTAGATTATTGCGGCGTGATCCAGTTTGCGAAACCGGTTGGTTCCCGCTTGCTTGGGTTTGACGAATGAGGCAGCATCGAGCGCCAGCAGTTCTTTTGGTGAGGGCTTGTTCTGCTCGGCGGTCTCATTCGCCGTCCAAATCGCCTCTGGCGGCAGAGCGTTGGCAAGGTGACGCCCCACTTCACGCAACACATTTTGACCGCTCTCACCGGCAAACCAGTTTTTTGCTGATGGACGGTCGCTGAAATAGTGAATGGTGACCGAGCGATTAGCGGGAACATCGCCTTCGGCCCGTGGGGGTGGCAACGGTTCCCATTCGACGGTTTCTTTGTCGATGGAAGCAGTGATGCGGCTTCCAATGTCGTCAGAGAAACGGTTTCCCAGCAACTCTACGCGATCAAAGGCTGCAAGTGCGCGCATCGAAAATACGCTGGCCCAACACCATTTCACCTTCCTGCCATTCATGCTCGACCATTTGGGAAGGTTGCACATCACCTTCCGGGTGCCGGTAGGGCGATCTGCTTCCAGCACCCGAGCGTGGAAGATTTCGAGGTGGGCGTGAGACTGATCATTCCGAACGTCGGCAACGGTAAGAGCCCGACCAGAACGGGTGGGCTCGACCGTGCTCCAGTCGTTGTTTATTGGGTGCAGAATATAATGTTGTTGGAAAAAGGCTGCGTCCAGCGCGGTGCTTTTTTCTTGAAAGTCGAGGAAGCGGGGCACCTCGTCGATCACAATCCGCCAGCCCCCGAAGCGGCTGAAATCGCTCCGAAGAAGGGCCTCGTGGGTGGCAAGAACTACCACATGCTCGCTGTCTCTGTGTTCGTCGGGCAGTTCGGAGATGCGCTTTATCACACCGCGACCGCCGTGATTGCCGCTATGGACTTGGCGGATCGTTAGGGCCGCGTTCGCCTCTCGCGAAGCCGCGCGAAACCGTTCTTCTAACTCGGAGAAAGCATTGGTGCGCTCGGTGATGAAAAGCGTCTTGCAAGGCGAAGCCACGATGCGCCGGATGGCGTCGCGAGTTTTTCCAGCGCCAGCGGGGGACTCGTCAAATAATACCTTCATATTAAACTCACTTTATCTATGAGCTTAATATAC
>NZ_JAJGNP010000031.1 GCF_020782245.1 Sphingobium soli | reverse complement strand
TTCGTCGATCTATGGTCGTGAGGTCGTAAGCTTGGCTGGTCTTACAAGCGCCCCCATCTTCCGTCTGCGGGTGATGCCGTCTGTCGGGTACAAGGTCGTATACGCGGTCAGGACAACTCCCCGCGGGATAGATCTTCGTCGGACAGAAAATTCTATTCAATCACACGTCGAGGCCGATAAACTGCTCTATGGTTGTCTCCGGTCCGATGTTGCGTCCGGCTATGCGGTCGTGAATCCGTATTTCATCCTATCGGGGGCAACCCCCGTCAAACACATCGCAATCGCCCCGGGGCGCGTTACCCCGCGAAACTCTGTATAATCGCAAGGGCCGCAGGATGGATGCCGAACAGGCGGGTTGCCCTGTGCCAAAAGTCATCATTGGCGGTGGGCAGGGCCGCCGATTCTTGTATTGGCAAGTCCGGACAGATACCATCATTATTTGCTCATAAGGGCTGAGGCTTGACTCCCAGCTTCTGTCCATCCCAGTCCAAGCGACTTCTGTATGGCAACATAGCTGGCGGTGAGGGCCGCAACCGCACTGTGCAGGTTTGCCTCTGCAAGCCGCTGCTGGCGGTCAGCCTCAAGAGCGTCGCCTCTCGAAATGACCTGCCGCGCATAGCGCTGCCGCATCAGCGTTGCCGCTTCATCTGCTGACCGCTTGATTTCGGCAAAAGCGGCGACGTTTCGCCTTTGCTGTGCAAAGCGCGCAAGCGACGTCTCCGCATCCTCAAGCGCGCCGAGCACTACCTGCCGATATTGTGCCTCGGCTTCATCGCGACCAGAGCGTGCCTGTGATATCGCCGCTGACGTTCGTCCAAAATCGAGCAAGCCCCATTGCAGCTGAGGGACGGCGATGTTGGAAATATTGCCCAGATCTACCAGGTCTCCGATCGACGTGCCGCCAATCCCGAGAATCCCCATGAAGCTGATTTTCGGAAAACGAGCTGCTTCCGCGACTCCTATCCGGGAAGTTGTGGCAGCGAGACTGCGCTCCGCAGCGCGGATGTCGGGACGGCGACGCAGGAGCGCCGAAGGGTCTCCGATCGACACCCGCGCAGGGGGCATCGGGATATCGCGCCGTGGCGTCAATAGCGGATCGAGAGATCCCGGCGCTTCACCGGCGAGAACCGCTAGCGCATTCATATATATTACGATCTCAGCATCGGCTGCGGCGAGATCGCTGATCGTGGCCTGAACCGCGCGGTTCGCTTGGCCGACAGTAAAGGCCGGGATTGTGCCTTGCCCGAAACGCTGCCGGGCTAGGGCGAGCTGCTGCCGCTGAATGTCGAGACCTTCGCGAAAAGCGGCGGCGCGCTGCTGCCGGTCACGAAGATTGGTATAGGTCTGCGCGACTTCAGCGCTGAGCTGGACCTTTGCGTCTGCAACATTATACGCCGCTGCCGCCGCCAGCGCGTTTGCCGCTTCGATTTTTCGCACCTGCCCGCCCGCGAGATCTATTTCCCAGTTTGCGTTCAGACCAAGGTTGTAGAAACGCAGAGACGTGTCCGCATCCTGGGCGGATGAAGGCGCCGGAACAGGTGTGGGTGTAGTACTTCCTTGACTGGTCTGGAGATCGATCCCGGGAAGATCGGCAAATATGGCCGTGCCCTGAGCACCAGCCGTCGGCAGGCGGTTTGCTCGCTCCTGGCGTACAGACGCACGGGCTTGGCGAAGTCGGGCCTGCGCAACATCAATCGAGGGATTCGCGACAAGAGTGCGCCGCTCGAGCTCATCGAGAACCGGATCTTGCAGCGTCGCCCACCATTCGGCGAGTTCAGGCTCGCTGGTCGATGCATCTGCTGGTTGACGAACGAATGTTGGCCGCGGCGCGGCTTGGCCGAGCTCTGGTGGTCCGGAATAGTCCGGGCCGACCACACATCCACCAAGGAGCAGCGGAAGGATGAGACCACTTAACTTTGCCATTACCACCTCAATGCATCGTCAGCGACATCCCCTTGGGGAGCGGGCGAAGGAAAAACACGAACGGGAGCGTCACAAAAGTCGCTACCGCCATCGTCAAAAATATGTCGTTATAGGTCATGACGAACGCCTGCTGCTGAATAGTGCCAGCGAGCGACTGAAGGCCGGCGTCCATATTTCCCAGAGTATGAGACATCCCCGCGATATACTCCTGCACGCTTGGATCGTTTGCCCACAGCGTTTCCTCCATCCGTCGGCTGTGGAGTGACATGCGCTGGTCCTGGAACGACGTCAGGGCCGCCAGAGCGAATGAGCCACCGAGGTTTCGCGCAGCATTGAAGATGCCCGAGGCATCTCCAGCATCCTCCTTGCTGACTGAGGTAATGGCGGCTTGGTTCAGAAAGAGCATGACAAAGATCATCCCCACCCCGCGCAGCAGCTGACCGGTAGTAAAGGCTTCGCCTGCGGATTCCACTGTGAGACTGGTGTTCACAAAGCAGCTAGCAGCCATAAGCGCGAGGCCAGCACCAACGGCCAGCCTGATGTCGACAAACCGCATCAGAAACGGTACGAATGGCATCACAAAGAAGGCAGGAACGCCCATGAGAAAAATGACCTGTCCGGTCTCGAGGGCATTATAGTCGGCGATAAGCGACAGGAATTGCGGGATGACGAAGGTCGATCCGTACATCACCATGCCCAGCGCTAGCGCCATTATAACGACGCTGCCGAACTGTCTGCTCATGACGATTCGCAACTTAAGGACGGGCTTTGTTGCCCGGATCTGTCCGATCCCCAACATCACAAACCCTGCTACTGTTATAAACGTCAGCCGGATGATAAGCGTCGATTCGAACCAGTCTTCACGGTGCCCCTCCTCGAGCACGATCGTCAGTCCTCCAAGGCCAAGGATCAGGCCTATAATACCCAACCAGTCGGCCTCGCGAAGATAGACCCAATTCGTACGTTCGTGCGGCAGGCCGAGCAACAGGAGCAAGAGGAGTATCCCGCAGACCGGCACATTGACGAAGAAGGCATAATGCCAGCTCAAATTTTCCGTCAGCCAGCCACCGAGCAAGGGGCCAAGAACGGGCCCCAAGATTACTGTCATTCCGAAAAGGGCCATCCCGATAGGCTGCTGGGGTGGCGGGAGTCGCTTTGCGACAATCGTCATGGCGGTCGGTATCAGCAGCCCTCCCATAAGGCCCTGCCCGGTTCGTCCGATGATCATCGTCATAAGGTCGGTGGCGATGCCGCATAGGATGGAGAACCCGGTAAAGGCAGTCACGGAAATGAGAAGGAGGGTTCTCAGTCCCAAAAGCCGCTCCAGCCAAGCGCTCAGCGGAATGACGACGATCTCGGCAACGAGAAAGGCGGTGGCGATCCACGTTCCCTCAGTGCCGGTTGCTCCGATTTCGCCTTGGATCGTTGGCAGTGCCGAGTTGACGATCGAGATGTCGAGGGTCGCCAGCAGTGCGCCGAGCGAGCCGGCAGCCACAGCGATCCAAGCGGTCAAGTCCGCACGCGCGGAACGAGCTGCGTCTGGAGATGCTGTGACCGTGACCACTGTCAACGCTTCCGGCTTACGGCCTGACGGAGTCGATCCATCTCTCCTCTGGCTGAACGCGTATCGACCGTTACTCCAACCGACATTCCCGGCACAAGGAGCCTGCGCACTTCGAGAGGAGCATCGATTGCAATGCGTACAGGCACGCGCTGTACGATCTTTGTGAAGTTTCCGGTCGCATTCTGGGGGGGGAGCACCGAGAACTGGGCGCCCGTGCCAGGAGCGACACTGGCAATACGCCCGGTCAGTTCGACGCCAGGGAGCGCATCGATTTCGATGCCAACAGGCTGGCCGACGCGCATAAGCCCCAGTTGAGTCTCTTTGAAATTCGCCTCTATGAACAATCGATCGACAGGAACCAGTGTCATCAGGCGCGTACCGGGCTGCACGAATTGCCCGACACGGACAGCCAGGTCGCCCACACGGCCATTGATGGCAGCCTTAAGCACTGTCGATTCGACGTTGACGCGCGCCACCTTGAGTTGGGCACGCGCGGCCTCTGCTTGCGACTGGGCCTGACGTACCTGCGCGCTCAGTGTACCGACACGCCGTTGCGCGGCAATCAGCGCGGCATGCGCAGCATTGGTTCGCTCGCGAGCTTGCCGTGCCTGCGTCTGAAGCTGCGCGAAACGCTCCCCTGGCTCGGCGCCGGATGCGGCAAGCGGCTGATATCGCGTAACCTGCTGTGCGGCGAAAGCAGCCTCGGCGCGCGCCGCGTCGAGCTGGGCTTGCGCTTGCGCTATGGTTGCCTGTTGTTCGGAAATCTGAGAGCGCGTCGTATCCCCCGCAGCCGTTGCCGTTTCGATCTGGCTGGTAATCTGTTCAGTCTGCGCCCGATATTCGCGGGGATCGAGTTCAGCTAGAGACTGCCCCTGCCGAACCGTCTGATTCTCGATAACGAACACCCGTTCAACATATCCGGCGATCTTGGGCGCTGTGATGACGGAATCCGCCGCAACATAGGCGTTGTCGGTCACCTGCATGTATCGGCCCCGGTTCTGATGATCCAAGTACCAGACAAGGCCACCAATGAGCAGCAAGATCGCGCTAATGAGCATCGCCAGGCGAACGCGTGGCGATTTAAGCGGGGACGCTGCCGATTCGCCGAGGCCCTCAGGATCCGCCGAAGCAGTGGCCGACTTGTCCGCCATATAAATTACAATTCCCCATGATGCGCGGTGCGGTTCTGCTCTTGCAGCATTAAAGGGCGCTCGGCAATTGCATATTATATGGAACCTCAGCGTTTACGCCCCTATCATTCGCTCTTGCCCGACGCCGCTGGACCGGTACTAACCATCAGCCGCCCTATCAGGCTGTAGCTCCCCCCAACTTCACGTCAGAATCAGAATATACCGAGGAACGATTTGTTAAGCTGGGGCACAAATACAGAAGCTGAACGCGCATGATGCCCACCATTTCGGCGAGAAGATTACTGGTGCCTACAGGACGGTCGATAAAAACTGAGCCGAGATCCGATGTCCAGGTTCAATCCGCGCAACGATGGGCTATCGTGATATGAGCAGCGCCATCCGAAAATTGCCGTGCCACTTTGATTGGATGGGTGCCGTCACCTTGTCCGACAGCGATATTATGGGCGGTCTCGACCGCTAGTACTTTCTTGTTAGTCTCGCCGGAGTTATTGCCCTGCAATGCCAAGCTCACGAGATAATGCGCAGCCTCACACAGCGGCATTGAATTCAATAGCGTCAGCTTTCGTCGTTAATTTTTACTACCCGGACAGCGCCGTGCGAGCGCTGTTCCACGAAGAAAGCCGCGGCGCGCGAAGCCGGCGTCGATTGCTGACGCCAGGCGTCTTTCGGCCGGAGCTGCGCCCGAAATCTCCCGAACTAAGCCCCGAAACGGTATGATTGTGTTAACAATAGTTTTTCCTCCAGCCTCGGCTAGCCGACCAGGCCTGTTCTCTTTTTTGTTGTTGCCGACGGCAAAATCAGGTCCGAGGACGCTATCGAGCTCCGTGGTTGCGGCCTTGATCTGCGCACAGGATTTCAAACCGGAGAGGCCATATGGATTTTCTTGCGCTCTTTCCAGAATAACTGGAATTTCAGTTTTGGCCGCGCCAATATCTTTCGCCGGCTGAGTGACGATTTCCCGACCGCGGTCAACTGTCTCATCTTTTCTGGCGGGTTGCTCGGGGCTTTGTCCAAGAGCCGCCATGGCAAAAATAAGTATCATCATCCGCCAAATATCCTGAAGACAAGGTTGAAAGCATAAACACGACCGCTGTGGGGTTCACTGTTGCCGCGCTTGAAATAACAGCAGATGCCCACAAGGGCATGACGATCACATTGAGTGGCGCCCGTGAAGAACGGGCGCCACTATGATCATTGACCGCCGGTCAATGCTGAAGGAAGAAGTGCCTTCCCGTTGGTGAGTTCTTGCTCAAGTGTGGGAACGGCGGTGCCCGCGACTTGCTTCAAGGCTGGGTCGGTGCCGTCTTGCGCATAGCCTTTGTTGATGGCCCATGCCGCCTGCAGTACCTGGGCGGACTGGGATAGATAAAGATTATCGAAGCTGCCGCGCGGCGTCTTCTGGAGCAGCTTCACGAGTGCGGCTCTGTCGGAGGAAAGCGATGACGATGGCGCTTTTATCGTCCGCTGATCGTTGCGCAGCGCCGCCATGAGAGCTTTCTGGGCGATTTGCGCTTCTGTCTGAACACGTTTGGCATAAGCCTTCACATCGTCACGCTGGGCCTTGGTCACGGCGAGCTGCGCCGCTTTTATTTGATAGAGGTTCGCATCCGATGCAGCCATCACAAACGCTGGCTCATTCTGTCCAGCTATCGGTGTCGTGCCGGTATCCATGCTCGACATTGAACCTGTGTTCGTTGGCGAAACAGCTTGGGCAAGAGCCCCTGAACCTGAAAGCGCTAGCGCGCCCGCGGCCATAATGACTTTCAGCATAGTACCTTCTCCGTAGAATAGATTGCGAGCGGTCAAGTGGCCGCATCACGTTAAACGTGACCACGTCGTAACGATGCTGTTGGATAATCGTTCCACCATCACCCGCATTGCATAAATTGAATTGTCAAATCAATAGCAATTGAATCGGCAGCAGATTCCATTGGCTAATCGGATAGAAATATTAGGAATTGCAAGATTTGACTTATCACATGGTCGATATGCTATCGCTTATTAAGACCTGGAACCCGATATTCACTATCTTACTTAATTTGGCTCCGATCGGGTCGGTCCTTCAAATAAAAACAAAACTCGTAGATACCTACGAAGGTATCCGGCGCATGGCGATTTTGTACATGCAATTACGCCCGAAAGTTGCTGAGATCGGCGACAGGCTCATGATCAATTTATCTCCTGCTTGCGATCCATCCGATCCTTGGATGTATCTAGCGCGCGCTCTGTGGAATGCTTCCGCGCTGTATCCGCGGACCAATCCGTCAATTCTGTGGTTGAGCGAGCTACTGCACGATCGAAAGCGGCGACTATCCCACTTGTGGTATTTGCGGAAGCTGGCTCCTGCACCAAGAAGCGCTTGGCCTCGACGGGACGACGATCAGAAAGATCAAACAGGGTTGCATCGCCTTCGATAATGACAGTGGGCGGTGCTTTTTCACCCCCATCTAGGGCATACCTTGCTTCGAATCGCTCGATATCAATCTGCAGCGCATGCGATGCCCCGGTGGCGTTTCTCACGCCCGTCAGGCGCACGTCAGGTGCCCGCGCCGCATATTGACGCATCAGCGCCTGGGTGAAAAGATCGGGGACCGGCGCCACCCAACGAACCCCCTTGAGGTAGAGCGCACGCTCCCCCCGCGTGGTGAGCATGCGATCGCCCTCCACCTCCTGCGAGAACCGGGGGCGAAGCAGAGATACAGAGCGAGTCGGGAGCGCACCCTGCATCCCGGTGACGGGCGTGGGGTCAACCACGCCAAACCTGAAAAGGTCAGCGCGCTCGCCGCCGCCTAGCAGGTTTCCACAGCTAGCCAGCAGCAAGGCGCTCGACAGAAGTGCAAAAGTCCGATTCCTGGTTGATAATGTCACTTAGGCAACTCCAGTTCAGTACCCCGGCTTTTGGCCAGAGCTTCGCGGGGACTTTGTCGGATCCCGCGAATTAGCCCGTCCAGCGATTCAGCTGTTTCTTGCAATGTCAGCATAGTCGCATTGATATTAGGGATCGTGGTCGTGCCGATATCGGCGCTTTGCGTGTCGAGTTTGGCGATCACGCCGCGAGCCTCATGAACTGCCGATTTGAGCTCGTTTGCCGCTTGGGAGATGTCGGCGAAGGCGCGCTTGCCATCGCCATCGGCAATCTGCCGAACGGACGAGGCCGCGCCCTGAATATCGTCAGCCGCCCGATCCAGTTTGGCGAGCGCAGAACCGGCATGGGCGAACATGGTCCGATTGGCCGCCAGTTCCGCCGTAGTCATTCGGACATCGCGAATGGCGCCGCCGATGTTGGCGATATTACGGTCAGACAGGACCTTGTTCACACGGCTCAGTGCCTCGGTCGCGCTTGCCACCACCTGTCCGCCGCCTTGCAGCAACGAAGACATAGCGTTGGGCTTGCTGGGGATGACAGGTCGCTTACCGTGATCATTGGTCTTGAGAAGGGGCTTGCTCGGCGTGCCAGCGCTGATTTGAACGATGCTGACCCCTGAGATGCCCTGACTTTCAGAGGATGCGACCGAATCTTCGCGGACCGGTGTCCCGCGCGTCAGTTCGATATCCGTGATAACACGGTTGGGGTCGCGTTGGTCGAGGCGGATTCCGCCGATTTCCCCGACCTTGATGCCGTTGAACTGCACTTCGCCTCCAACGCTTAAGCCTCTGACCGGCCCATGAAACACGATCTGGTAAGAATCACTTCCTTTGGCCGAACCGCCGAGCCAGACAACAAAAACAAGCGTGGCGATAAGCAACGCGATGGAGGCGGCGCCTACCAGAGCATAGTTGGCATGGCGTTCCATCAGCTTTCTTTCTCTTTTTTGGCGGCACGGCCTCGCGGTCCCAGAAGATAGCTCCGGATCCACGGGTGATCTGACCGTTCAAGTTCTTTGATCGTTGCAACAGCGGCGATTTTCTTGTCAGCGACAACCGCAACGCGGTCGCAAATCGCGTACAGAGTATCGAGGTCGTGGGTGATTATGAACACGGTGAAGCCAAGAGCATCCCGCAATGTTCTGATAAGATCATCGAATTCGGCTGCAGCAATTGGATCGAGGCCGGCAGTCGGCTCGTCGAGAAAGAGGATATCCGGATCCAGCGCGATTGCGCGGGCTACCCCCGCGCGCTTGCGCATTCCGCCAGATAGCTCGGCAGGCTTCAAGCAGCCTGCATCTTCCGGCAAACCAGCAAGCTTGATCTTCAGCCTTGCAAGATCGTGCACATACTCATGTGTGAGTTTCGTATGTTCTAGAAGTGGCGCCTCGACATTTTCCTGTACGGTGAGAAAGGAGAATAATGCGCCTTGCTGGAACATCACCCCAATCCGACGCTCGACTTCACTGTGCGCTTGCGGATCGCGGATGTCCTGCCCGAATATCTCGACGGATCCGCCATCGGGCTGCTTGAGGCCCAGGATAGTGTTGAGCAGCACCGACTTACCGGAACCCGATCCGCCAACCACACCCAATATCTCACCGCGCTTGACCTCAAGGCCGAGATCCTCATGGATGACCTTGTCGCCAAAAGCCGTGCGCAGGCCTTTGACGCGAATGGGCACGTCTTCGGCATCGGTTTCCAGAGGCGCGCTCACAGATCGAGCGCCATGAAGATCACCGCGAAAATCGCATCGAACATAATGACCATGAAGATTGACTGGACGACCGCGGATGTCACATTTTGACCAAGGCTTTGGACATCGCCGCCGACCATAAGGCCATGCCGACAGCCCGCAGCAGCGATGATCAGAGCCAGAAACGGCGCTTTGCACATGCCTATCCAGAAATGCTTAATGTCTACCGTTTCGAGCGTACGCTGGATGAAAAAGACCGGGCTGATATCAATCGTCACCCAACTGACCAACAGTCCGCCAGCAAGACCGCCGATATCCGCGCAGAAGGTCATGAGAGGCATCATGAGAAGCGCGGCTAATATGCGCGGGATTACCAGCGCATCGAAACGGTCCACACCCATAACCTGCATCGCATCGGTTTCCTGGTTCATCCGCATCGAACCGATCTGAGCGGCAAAGGAAGATGCGGAACGTCCAGACAGAAGGATGGCGGTGATCACTACGCCGAACTCGCGCAGGATGGCCACGCCCACCAACTGGATCGTGAACACCTCAACGCCAAGCGTTGTCAAAAGGTTGGTGCCAACAAGCGCAATGACCGCGCCGATGAAGAAGGTCATGATAAAAACTATCGGAAGCCCATTAATGCCCGCGTCCTGCATGAAAGCGACAAGCGGCGTCATGCGCAATCGGCGAGGATTGCCAAGCGTACGGCCGAGCGCGATAATAAGCTGTCCAGTGAACACCAGCATCTGGTAGGCGTCACCGGCGGTCCCGATTACCTGACGGCCGAAGCGCTCGAAAAATCCTAGAACACCAGTGACGCCAGCCTTACCGGACGACTCTTGTTCAAGGGCAGGTCGAACAAGGTCTATCAGCCTTTGCAAATCCTCTCTTTCGCCAAAGTCAATTTCGGCGCCTGGAGCCATGGACCGCAAAAGTAGGAGGGCACCAGCAGTGTCGATCCGCCCTAGAGCAGAAAGATCGAGACGCTGCACGTCTAGACTCCTGGCCGCCTGGGCATCCAGGCGCCCTTCCGCATCGCCCAAAGCAAGCGAAGTCCAGTCACCGCTCACATGCAGAGTCTGGCCGCCACCCTCGTCAATATGCCAATCTGCCGCGATCATCGCACTGGCAGCATGGGAATTGAACAGCGGACGATTTCGGCTGCTGCTGGCATCAACGCCACGCAGCGCATATCTTGAACTACGCCATGGTCAAGCATTGGGGTCTCACGATGACGATCGAGCAATGGCGCGCCAAAGGCCAAGAGCGGTCAGCTTCGTCGCAGTCATAACTTTATCCTCTCCTCTTGCCATGCCATCAAAGATTGAGCAAGGACATAACATATGGAACCTCAGGAAGTTCATTTGCGCGCGCTCGCGACGGCCTTTGGCTGGACCTGGTACAGAATGCGGCGGCTGATCGACGCGCACCTTGCGTCCCAAGGTGCATCGATGGCCCGTCTTAAGCTGCTAGTATATCTCGCCGAGCAACCCAGCCGCTCAACCGATATTGCAAGCTTCTTCGATCAGGCCCCGCGCACGGTAACCCAGGCGATTGACTGGTTGGAGCAGAATGGTCTGGTCACACGCTCGCCCGTTGAAGAGGACCGCCGTGTAAAGCTCGTGGAAATCACGGACGCAGGCAGGGCGATGCTGGAGCAGGCCCTGCCACTCTACGATGGCATTGTGGCAAAGACCTTCGGCAGCTTGACCGCGGAAGAACTGGAAGCATTGGATAGGGCGATCCTTCACCTCGACAAGGTCGTGGATCAACTCGAAACGCAAGCTGGCTTCCGCCAAGGTCGGGTCCCCACGCTCAAGGCACATAACGATGGCTGATCCTCATTTGATGGACGGGCCTGAAGCGGTCGCATTGAAGGAGCGGGAGCGGTTCGCACAAATCCTGCTTCTGTTCGGGCGACATGGCCTCAAGGGAATGGCCTCCCGGCTAGGTCTCAGACTGGGTGGTGAGGAACCATTTGATAGCGCTCGACCAGAAGCAGTCGTTGCGCTGCTGCAAGATATCGGTCCTGCGGCGGTCAAGTTCGGGCAGATTCTTGCAATGCGAAGTGATCTGTTGGAGCCCGATTGGATCGATGCGCTTTCGAAACTTCAGGACCGGGTTCCGCCGCTGCCGTTCGCCACCGTGCGACCACTTATCGAAGAGGCGATCGGCGGAACTGTGGAAAGCTATTTCGCCTCGTTTGAAGACGAAGCGATTGCGGCCGGCTCGATCGCTCAGGTCCATGCAGCAACGCTGCTCGACGGCCGGGACGTTATCGTCAAGGTCCGTCGTCCCGGGATCGAGCGGATTGTCGACGCCGACCTTCGGCTGCTGCGCCGCGTCGCCCGGATCGCAGAGCGCCGCATCCCCGAGATCGCGCGACTCAAGCCGGACGAACTGCTGCGCCACTTCGCTGAAAGTATCGATCGGGAAATGGACCTCGGCGCGGAAGCTCGCGCCAGCGATACGATCGGAGAGTATCTCAAAGCTTTCGGCGTGCGAACGGCTCGCTTCGACTGGGAGTTGTCCGGCAGGCGTGTCAACATACAGGAGCGGTTTCGAGGCCTCGCGGCAAGCGATCTGGAGGCGGCACGGCAGGGCGACCTTGATCTCACGAGCCTCGCCAGCACCTATGCGCAGGCGATCCTCCACATGATCGTCATCAATGGTCATTTCCACGCCGATCCCCACCCCGGCAACGTCTTTTTCCTGGAGGACGGAACGCTGGCGCTTATCGACTTCGGAGCGGTGGGGACGCTTCTGCCGAGACGCCGGGAGGAATTGGTACGGCTTGGCCTGGCGATCGCGGCGGCGGACACAAGCGGGGTCGTCGATATTCTGCTGCTTTGGGCGGGCGACCCTGATGTTGACCGTGTCAGGCTGGAAGAGGCCCTGGACGAACTGATCAACCGTTTCAGCAATGTTCTGCTGGAGCAAATTGACCTTACCGACATTTTCAAGATGGTCTTTGCGATACTGCGCGACTTTCATCTCGCGCTCCCGCCCGATCTGGCACTGGTGCTCCGGACGCTGCTCACAGCAGAGGGATTTGTCCGGCGCATCGATCCGACATTTGACATCACTCGAGAACTGGCTCCGCTGGCAAAGGAACTGATGCGCGAGCGAACGAGTCCTGCGCGATTGCGTGGCGAAGCGGGCAAGCTATTTGCAGCGCTTGGAAGAGCCGCCTTGTCAACGCCGAGCCTGGTGGGACAGATCGAGAGAGTTGCGCGTACCGGGTCTATCACCGTCAGTATCGCACCCAGGGATCTTGAACGATTGCGCGGCGATGAGCGCAACAGCAGAGCCACTCCCCAGCTCTACCCCGCAGCATTGGGAATATGTGCTGCAATCCTTTTCGCCTCGGAACCGATGATCGCCGGGCTGCTGGCGGTGCTTTCCATTGCCCTGGCAATTGGCGAACGAGTGAAGCGGCGATGATCACGTTCCAAATCTCGCGAAAAGTCAAAGCTTATTTGTCGCGCTGCCGGCTCCAGGATTTCTAGGTCGCATGGAAACGCGTTCGAACTGGTTGAAGGTGAGCCTTGTTGTCGGCCTGCTCATAGCCGCCGTCATTGGGTTCACCCTGTGGCTCATCCAGTCGCGTGAGGCTGACGGGGCCACGTATGAGGTGCAGTTTAAACAATCGGTCGACGGCGTTCAAATCGGATCGGGCGTCAACCTTCTTGGTGTTCCCGTCGGGAAAGTAACCCAGGTCCGGCTCCAACCTTCAAATCCGGGTACGGTGATGGTCCGGTTCGTCCTTACCAAGGACATCTTACTCCATCGCGGCGTGACAGCGTCGATCGATAAATCATTCTTCGATGGATCGGCAGAAATAAGCCTGGCGGGAAGCAACAAGCGTGAACCGGCACTTACAGTTCAAGCGGGACAGCCATTCCCGCTTGTGCCAGTGAAGACCGGCGGTCTCCTGAGCGGTGATCTCAATCCAGGCGAGATGATCGCCAAGATATCGTCAGGTGCCGAGAGCATCTCAAAGAAGCTGGACCCTGCCGGTCAGCGATCAATCGAGGAACGTCTTGGCCAACTCGCGCTGCGCTCGCGGGACTGGAAAAGCGATGCCAGTCAAATCGCGGCGGAGGTCCTGCAGGAAGACAGGATCCATTCTCTAGGGAATGTGATGGCTCGGGCGGGAGACGACGCGGAGAGGCTTCGCCTGAGGCTCGAGGCATCGCGGGGCGGTCTTCGCGACAGCCTCGGCCGGCCCTTGCATGATGCCGAAGGCAAGGCCCGGTCTCTGGGCCTATCCATTGCACACGCACGGCCCCGGATCAGGCAATTGGAAGGGGATGCGCAACAAATCGCCGAAACCGCCCGCTCCGTTCGCGAACCAGTTCGACGCGTGGGCGATGCGGCCAAGAAGATTGACCGGGAAGGCTTGGGATCTCCCAAACTACCTGACTACCGGCCCACGACTGAGGAACGGAAATAGATGATCGCGATCGACCGCTCAGGAACGGACCAACCCTCGTCTTCATGCACAGGCGCGCAATCAGCTTCTGTGAAGCACGAAGTCAGGACGATAGAACGACCCTCTCAATTCTTCGCGCGTGTGTGGATGCAACGTCCTGAAGTGGCGCAAAGGCAACGCCAAAAATGGACTAAGGGGTTTATCTTCAATCGGGCCTGCAAGACCGAGACTGGTGGATGACCGGGAAGAATCGCACAATCGATGGAGCCGCTGGTATCAGCCTGGCTGTTGAAGTGAAGGGCGAGTGCGGGGCGATGCCCGTCTTGCTTGCCCACGGGGCGGGTCAGACTCGCCGCGCCTGGAAGCGGGTAATGCAAGATCTGGTCGAGGCGGGGTTTCGCGCTATCGCTATCGACATGCGTGGGCATGGCGACAGCGACTGGTCGAGCGCAGGTGCCTATGACGTGCGCGACTTTGCGGCCGATCTCGTCGCGGTAGCATCAAGAATGGATCGCAAACCGGCTCTGGTAGGCGCCTCCCTTGGCGGCCTTGCCGGAATGATAGCCGAAGGAGACCTCGCCCCAGGCAGCTTCGCGTCGCTCACTCTTGTAGATATAGCCCCGCGTATCGATCCGGGCGGCGTGATGCGGGTGGTCAGCTTCATGCAAGAACATGTCGAGACTGGCTTTTCGTCTCCGGAAGAAGCTGCACAAGTCATTGCGCGCTACATGCCTCATCGTCGCAAGCGCAGAGCGGGTGATGGCCTGCGGCACTATCTCCGGCATAAAGAGGATGGCCGCTATTACTGGCACTGGGATCCAGCATTTATTAGCAATATGGTGGCTGCACATTGCAGCGATACCGCGCATCAGGAGCAGCAAGTCAATATATTATACAAGGCTGCCGCTAATTTGACGCTACCGCTTCATCTGATCAGGGGCGGATCTAGTGATCTTGTCTCGAAAGGCGCTGTCGAACATCTACGCGAATTGGCGCCGCATGCTGAATATACCGACATAATCGATGCCACGCATATGGTCGCAGGCGATGCAAACGACGCCTTTTCTGCCGCAATTCTCGGCTTTTTAGGGCGCCAGTCGACCTCCTAGAGGGACGAGCATGGGAGAAGAGATTTTGCTCCAGATCATCGAGGGTCGGACGACTTGCTGTGCAGAGCGCCATACATTGGTGGGTTTGCCTAAGATGACACTCGGTAACTGGCTGCTGCCTCGCTCACTGGACTGCTATCCATAACGAAGGTGACGAAAGTTGACGACCAAAAATCTGACCGGCATGCTGGCCAAAAAGATGCCGCAGGAAACAGGCACCGCGCGCACAAAGGGCGAAACCCTGTTCCAGCTATTCTTTGCGCTCATCCAATGGCCTTGGCTGTTGAAAAGCCTTTATGGGGGAAACAAAGCTGAAAAAAATGCTGTTCTTGAGCGTATAAACCTTGAACAGGACGCCTTGCCTCATCTTGGCAGCTGGAAAGCAGACACTTACCTTCTTCACAGGATTGTTGATGAGATTGAAGTCCGACAACCGAAAAATGTTGTGGAATTAGGTTCCGGAGTAACTTCGCTGGTTATCGCCAAAGCATTGTCGCTTCACGGTGGCGGGCATTTATACAGCTACGATCAGTATGAACCGTTCGTTGAGCAGATGGGCATTTGGCTCGCTGAGCACCACCTGTCGGCAAGTTTCAGCCATGCTCCGCTGAACTTTCGGGACAAGGCCTGGCCTGGATTATGGTATGTCTTGCATCACCTTCCAAAGACAATTGATCTGCTTGTCATAGATGGACCGCCTTGGTCAATACATCCCTTTACCCGAGGAATGGCGGAACGCCTTTTCGAACGTATCGCACCGGGAGGCCTTATCATGCTCGATGATGCAGCAAGACCAGGAGAAAGATACGTGGCGCGACGCTGGAGGAAAACCTGGAGAGACTTCGAGTTCAAGTTCGAAGGCAAGGGCGCCAAAGGCCTGCTAACGGGACGGAGGATCGACGGATCAGATAATCGCCAAAAGTGACGCTGCAATGCATTATCGACTTCCGTTGCTGATTCGGTTTGATCATTCCCAAGGGTTCCGGACGAGTCTTTGAAGGGCACGTCCGGAGCCTTTTGAGCACCAATGCTGCATTGGAGCGGATCATCTTGCCCATCCTCGAAGCATGGCGCAGCATGCGCAGCCAGACCGCAGAGCTCGGGAAGCAGCTCGTTTGCGGGGCACCAGAGCGACGCGTGCAAGCTGGCAGTCATAATGCATCAGATGCTGAAGACTGGCGAGCTGTTCGACAGGTCAGCAAACGCAAAGCCTTAAACCAGTTCACGAGGAAGCTAGAAGGAAAAACCATAGCCGATCACGCCGGTATCCGGCGCCCGGTCGTCTCGTCGGGACGTTGGTCAGGCCATTCCGTCCAACAACGTTCCAGTTGCAATTACTGTCGGCAAAATGCGCGCACCACACTGGAAGGCCTCTCTTGCGAAACCCATCAT
>NZ_JAJGNP010000030.1 GCF_020782245.1 Sphingobium soli | reverse complement strand
GGTCGAGCCGCGACAGCTGCGCCGCCAGGGTCCCGCCTTTGCCGATCCGGGTCTCCTCTTCGAGGCGTGTCACCAGACCACGCTGACCACGGCACGGACTGATGAACTCGCCATCATTGATCAGGTTCTGCAGGGCGAGATCCACCTGCCCCCCCATGCATGCACCGTTGTTCAGGTCCAAGCCCTGCCGCGCCTGTCGAACGGCAAATATGATTTTAAGGCGATGGACGGTCTCGCGCCATCCCGCGAAAAAGCGCCGTCATTCGAGGCGATGTTCGAAGGGTTCAACAACGAACCGTTCAGCCTCCGTAAGCTAACCGCCTTCCTGGGCCTCGCCTCGCGACGGATTGCGCACCATTGCGCGGACATTCTCCTTCTCGACGTCGCGGCCACCAGCATCTTCGAAATCTTCGAGGAGTTTGGCACGGAGAGCCCAGATAGGATCGGGCGAGAGACAAGGTTTATCGACATCTCAACGGACTCGCTCTCGTTCGTTAATGCCAGCATCGCACTGGAAGGATATCTCGGCTTCATCCCCCCGCGCTGGGATCAACTCTCGCTTGCCGAACTGGAGGAACTCAAACATGTCGCCCATGTTTAAGACGCGGCGCATGGAGGCAGGAGTCGTCCTGCGTGCGGCGGCGATATCCCTCGTGGCGCTGAACCATGCCAACCCCGATATCGACCAGGTTTTGGGATTTAACTTCTCGGGTGGCATGAGCGTCCTGATGGCGCTCTCCGGCTATTTTTTTGCGAAGTTCGTGCTTGACGCTCCCTCGCTCCCACAGATGCGGCATCGATTGATCGGCTTCGGGCGATCCATCCTGCTACCCAGCTTCTTCATGGTCTTATTCTTCTTCATCATCTTACGTAAATTCGATGTTTTAGAATTATTGTTTATCCGAAACCTCTTCACGGACGGTCGAATATCCAAGTTTCCGACCTGGTATCCGCAGGTCATGATGCAGATCCTGATCGTCGTCTACATCCTGTCCTACATCGGTCTCATCCGGAATTTCGGTCGGAAGCTACTCCCTTATTCCGTCGTTTTGCTGTTTGTCGCATCCGTGTTGCTACGATTTTATCTGGACAACTATTCAGATGGTCTGGACCATCCTACACTGCCCTACTCCCGGTTCTGGAATTTTTGCCTCGGCTGGTGCTTCTACTTCTTTGCCGATCCCTCAAGGACTCCGAAAGGAAACAGGGTCGCGATGGCTGCCCTGGCGATTGCCAGCAGCTTCCTCGTTTACGGGGCCGCCAAACTACCTGCCTACTGCCTCATTGCGGGGACCCTTATTTTCCTCTTTGTAAGGGACATCGCAGTCCCCGCCATCCTGCACAAGCTCATCACGATCGTCGCCATGGCAAACCTCCATATCTTTCTCTGGCACCGCTTCTTCTTCGAGATTTACGAGGACATCATGCATGTCACCGCCCAAGGTGGGTTCGGCATGTGGCTATTCGGAATGTCGGCAAGCGTCGTTCTGTGGATTGGGTGGGAGGCGGCAGTCCGAACGGCGAGGGAGTTCGCATTGGCATCAACCTCCCTGAAATCGAAAGTTATTCCTTCCGTCCGAAGCCATACTCTCCCGGCAAGCTAGGGCAGGAATTAAGTGAAATGCGACCAAATTTAACAAATGATTGCTGAGATGTTTTTCTTTTGATACAAAGAACATGAATGCACCTTGGCAGAAGGTACGCGTCTCATGACAGACGGGAATTTTGATGTACCTGTTACAGGAACGCCCGTCATTCTATACGAGCTAAATGAGGTATCCTGGCAAGTTGTTGATTGGTACATTGGAAGAAATCCTCATGGGAACTTCGCGAATATTTTAGGCATGTCGAGATCCTACACCACTGTTACGACAGATGTGGGGGAACTTCATCCCTGGGTAACGTGGCCGACATTGCATCGGGGGGTGGACAATCGCAGCCATGGAATTGAGTTCCTTAATCAGGATCTGACGAGAGCGAGCGAATTCCCGCCTGTGTGGGAGACCGCCGCCAAAGCCGGGAAGCGGGTCGGTGTTTTTGCAAGCCTGCAATCCTATCCTCCCCCGCCCGACGACGCGTACGCCTTCTACATCCCCGACACTTTCGCGCCGCAGCCGGGCACGATCCCGCCCGAATGCAGGCCGTTCCAGATGCTCAACCTTCGCCAGACAGCACTGGATGGGGGGATCGTCTCCGACGTGAAACCGAGCAGAGAGCTCGCAACACTGATGCTCGGCCTGGTTCGGATCGGCTTGTCTTTGTCGACCGTTCTCGCTCTCGCGCGGCAGGTCATTCTTGAAAAGATCAATCCACTTTACAAGTCGCGTCGCTCGATCATGCAGGCGCCGATCGCCTTTGATGTCTTTAAGCATCTTCTGCATCGGACCAAACCGGAGTTCACGACGTTCTTCACCAATCATGTCGCGGGCATGATGCATCGATATTGGAAGCATGCTTTCCCGGAGGAATTCCAATACACTTTGACCTCCGATGAAGACAGGTTGAAGGCGAAGAATATACAGCGGGCGATGGATGTCGCGGATTATCAGCTAGGTTATCTGCTTGACTATATCACCCGGACTGATGGAACCTTGATCGTCGCGAGCAGCATGGGACAGGAAGCCGTTTTCCGCTCCGGCGGCGATCAGGCCCGCATCATCGACGTTCCAGCCTTCGTCCGGGCAATCGGGTTTAGCGGAGATTATCGTTCGAACCTCGCAATGCACCCGGATTTCAATTTCGAGTTCGACACGCCGGAGGATGCGGGGCGTTTCGCGTCGCTGGTGGAAGCTGCGACATTCGCCGGAGGAAGACGCCTCTGTTACAAGGTCAACCTTGTAAACAGGACCCTGAATTTCGGATTGGCGCAGCCGCCGGAAGGCATGGACAATTATGTGGAACGCCCCTCCGGCGGCGGCGTGAAGGAGAGGATTTCCTTTGCGGAGGCCGGGATCAAGCGATTCAAGCGCGACGTCGGCACGGGATATCACCAGCCCCGCGGCATCCTCCTTTGGCACCGGCCGGGAGAGGCGAGCGACGCTTCGAGGGAAGTCATCCAGAGTACTGCTGTGCGGGCCATGATCCTTTCCGCTCTCGGCATCGCTGTGGAGCCAAAGTCTCCGCTTCCCTCCGATAGAAACCCCACCCGCAACGAGGCCGAACAAGTGGATGCGTCCTGACCGTCCGCTCTGACAATGAGATGCGATGTGGATGTCATCATTGGTCCTTGCATCTTGTCAGCCGACCATGGGACGGTCTCAACGCTGGAAGCCGCATGGTCCCGGATCCACGGTTCATACGAAAATGTCGAACAGCGATAAGGGCAGCGGCGCTATACGGCCTGCGCGCTGCGGGTAATGCACCCAGCTTGCGCGCCATGGCTTAGCGCTCCAAATGGCTTTCAACCGGAAGTCCAGCGCACGATGTCCGCCTTCTCTATCTCCAAGGCATCAGGCAGGATCCGTGGATCGGTGATGGTCAATTTATTTCGATACCGTGATGATATGACTCTTAGAACCGCCTTCCGCGCGTGAAGGTGCCTCCGACCGTGCGTTCAGCGGGGCTGTTCATCAGCCAGTCCGCACACTGATAAAAAGGGGCTTGGCAAAGGGCGAGATCGCGATGTGCAAGTCGGCACCGCCGTCTACGCATCAGGCTTCATCCATCGCAGGTCTGCGACCGTAGTCACTCAGACGTCATGGTCCCGGTCTAACGGCGCACCGCGGTGCAGCGTAAATGCGCGCGCCATTTCCCTTCAGATTTCGCATTCTGAGGAGTGCATCGTGCGTACCACCGTCAGAGCTCGCTATGAGCTGGCCCAGGAAGATGACATCCGCGATGAGTTGACCCGCTTTGTCGCCCGGCGACTGCGCAATGGCAATGACGAAGAAGATATCGTGCAGGAGACATATCTGCGCATCTACCGGTACCGGCAGACCGGCACGATCGCCAATCTCAAGGCTTTTTGTTTTTCTGTCGCGCAGAACCTGATCAACGATCATTTCCGCCGTCTTTCGCGCATGCCTGCCACTTGCCCCATAGAGGAAGATTTTATCTGCCCCATGCCGCGCATTGATGAGGCCTTGCTTCATCGCGAGCGGGTGGAGGCGATCGTCGCCATCCTGAAGAACATGCCGCCGCTCAGACGGGAAATCTTCCTCCGCCGTCGACTGGACGATCATCCACCCGCGGTTATCGCCACCGACCTAGACATGCGGCAATCGGCGGTGGAAAAGCATGTCTTCCGTGCGCACAGCGACATAAGACAGGGTCTCGCCAAGCGGAAACTGACCGGTTGGAGCAGGATCTAGCCATGCGTGACGACAGCCTATCGCGAAGCGACGCCCCCATCGATGAATTGGCGCTCAAGGAAGCGCTAACGCGCGTCCATGACGGCGGGCGCCTGTCCAATGATGATATCCGCAAGATGCGCGCCAGCCGGAAGGCAGCCATAGCGGGCGGCCTCGGCGCGGTCGTTCTGGCCATCACCGGCCTCACCATCTTTCGGTCGCCGGTCAATACGGCCGCGGAGTTCAGCACGAAGCCCGGAGAGCGGCGTGACGTCCGGCTGGAAGACGGGTCGTTCGTGCAACTCAGCGGCGCAAGCCATCTGACTGTCACCATAACGAGCCGGGGCCGCTACGCCCGTCTGATCGCAGGGGAAGCGCGGTTCGACATCGCGCACGATGCCAGCCGCCCCTTCATCGCCCATGCCGGCCGAGCCGAGGCGCAGGTGCTGGGACGGTGTTCGACCTTAACGTAACATCCGCCAGCACCAGTCTCGCCGTGGCGCGCGGAGCGGTTCTGTTGAAGCCGGTCGGGTCGCCCCAGGCGGTCACTGTGCGTGCCGGTTGGCAGAGCCTCGTCCACGACACCACCGTCGACCGCCCCAAGCCGTTCGACGCCTCCCGTCCCGACTGGCGGGAAGGATGGATCGATACTGACGGCATGACGCTCGGCACGCTGGTCGAAATTCTGAACCGGCAGGGCGGGATCGTCATCAGTGCTCCGCCAGCGGCGCTGGCGGCGATCCCGATCATGGGGCGCTTTCGAACGGATCGGCCGGCCGCACTCCTCTCCGTCATCGGCAAGGCGAACGGCTTCGATGTACGGGCCGATCAGGGAATCTTGCGCTTCCACAAGGCATTATAAGAAAATTCTGCCTGCCAGACTATGGGCTGAAAAAACAGTGTCCGGCTTTGGCGATCCCCGCGTCTTTCGAAGGAGAGCACATGATGGTGCTCGCAAGGGGATACGACATGGGGTCTCACATTTCTCACCGTGCATTGCACGTCGCCATCGCCATTGCCGCCACGGCGGCGCCCTGTTCAGCGCATGCGGAAGCGGGGAGCTTTGCCAAAAGCTTCCAGTTCGCCATTCCGCCCGGAAATCTGTCCGCCGCCCTGTCGGCGTTTTCCGCAACGACCGGGCTTCAGGTCGTCGCCTCGTCCGGGGACGTCGGCTCCCATATGAGCGCCGGCATATCGGGCAAGTACAAGGCGTCCGATGCCATCGCCCGCCTCCTCGCCAAGTCGGGCTACACCGCCAGCCTGGTCGGCGACATGGTCGTTCTGCAGCAGGCCACGGCGTCGCCGCGCGCGATGCCGATCGCCCTGCAGAGCGCCGGCGGCGCCGGCACGTCCCGCCCCGACGCTGACGAGAGCGAAGCGGCGGAAGGCGATCGGGACATCATCGTCACGGCGGAGCGTCGCGAGCAGCGCCTGGTCGACGTCCCCGTCGCCCTGTCGGCCTTCGGCGGCGAGCAGCTCCGCAATCGCGGCGCCGACCGCCTTGTCGACCTGGCGAGCCAGACGCCCGGCGTCCTCGCCACGGTGCAGGTGTCGGGTGGTGACATGCCGACCTTCACCATCCGCGGCGTTGGCTTTGACGATTTGCGCCCCAACGGCAATCCTGCAACTTCGCTCAACATCGACGGCATCTACCAGGGGTCGGCCATCCTCGCGACCGGCCAATTTTTCGATATCGAGCGGGTGGAGATCCTGAAGGGGCCGCAGGGAACCCTCTATGGACAGAATTCGACCGCAGGTGCGATCAACATCCTGTCCCGCCGTCCGGGCGACAAGCTGAACGGCTATGTCAGCACCGAACTGGCGACCTTCGGCACGGCCCGCATGGAGGGCGCGGTCGGCGGCCCGATCTCGCCGATCGTCAGCGCCCGTATCGCCGCGCTATACACCAGGACGGACGGCTACATGACGGACATCGGCAATGCCAATGCCGTCGCGACCTTCAGGCCGCCTGCCGGCATCCCGCCGCTGCCCGTTACCGGCATGAACCGTGACGTCGCACGATCCGAAAGCATCGCCGGCCGCGCCATCATAGAGATCAACCCGTCCGACCGGACCGAAATATTCCTGAAGGTCAACGGTACGAAGCAGACCGGCGGGGCATTGCAGCCCAGCCGCAACGTCACCCAGAACGGCTTCGCCCCGAACGCGCGATATGAAGTCGATTCGGACGTGCCGACAAAGCTGAACGTTTCCGGCTATGGTATCACCGGCAGTCTGCAGCAGAGCGTCGGTGACGATTACACCTTCGTCCTGACAGGCGGATACAGCCATGTCTCGCACCTCGCGATCTACAATGGGGACGGGGTGCCTATCCGTTTGATCAATATCCTCTACGGCGACAAAGACGATCAGGAATATGCCGAGATTCGGTTCCAGAAGAACGACACGTCGCGGTTCAGCTGGATCGTGGGCGCGACGGCATTTCACGACGACGTTCGCATCGACCAGACCTTTACGATGCTCGACACGACGCGCGGCATCATCCAGGGCGATTACACGCAAAAGCGGACAAGCTTCGGCGTCTTCGGGGATGGAACCTGGGCGTTCGACTCCGGATTCAAGATCGGCGGCGGCCTCCGCTACACGCATGACAAGGTCGACTTCAATGGCCTGACGCAGGGCCTCGATCCCTATGGCGTATCGCTTCTCCCGGCCATCTTCCCGCTTTTGCCCTATAAGTTCGATCGTAACATCCGAAAGTCCCAGGTGTCCGGCCGTATCTACGGCAGCAAGAATTTCGGCCCTTCCTCGTCGATCTATGCGTCCATCAGGCGCGGGTATAAGGGCGGTGGCTTCGATGCCACCACGCCCAGCAACGACCTCGAATCCGCGCCGTTCGGTGCCGAGACGGTCTGGTCCTATGAGCTGGGCTTCAAGATCCTTCCCCGCCGTGCCTTCCTTCAGCTTGAAGGTGCGATCTTCTTCAACGACTACAAGGATATTCAGACGACGGCGGTCACGCAGATCACCACTGCCGCGGGCGTCCTGTCCGGCGGCACGCGTGTCAATGCGGGCGACGCCCAGAGCTGGGGCGCGGAACTGTCCGCGACCATCAGGCCGACCGACGATCTGAAGCTGGAAATCTCCGGCGCCTATCTCGGCAATGAGATCAAGAAGGTCATCTCGACCAATCCCGTCGAACGCCTGCGTCGTGCGGATGCGCGGCTTCCGTTCACACCGGGCGTTAGCCTGAACGGTGCTTTCGAATATACCATCCATGCCTCGGATACGATGGATGTCATCCTCGCGTCCGACGGTCAGTATCTGTCCAAATATTATTTCGACATCGACAACTTCGCCGTGACCAAGTCGCGCTTCATAGGCAATGCGCGCGTAGAACTACGGTATCAGAACAATATCTCCGCCACGGCCTGGGTCCGCAACCTGACCGACACATACTATCCGCTCTCCCGATTCAACTCCGCCACGACCAGCACCGACCTCCCGGCGGCCCCGCGCACCTATGGCATCACGCTTGGATACAAGTTCTGAACCCAGCGCAATGTGGGTGCGGTGAATCTGATTTCACGACCGATATCAAAGCCCATTCATCAAACACCACCTTCATCAGGAGATCTTATGGTTAAGCATAGAAACTTCCGCGCAATGGTTTCCGCTCTCGCTATGCTCGCAGGGCTGTTCACCGCCGGAGAAGCTTCCGCCGAGTTCGTGACGCAATCCGATCAGCGGCCGCCGTCGCCCGCGCGTCTGATCTTCCCCGATACGAAGGACGGACATCATATTTTCGCCGGCGACCTGCACCTGCACACCGTATTCTCGGACGGCTCGGCCTGGCCGACGCTTCGCCTCGCAGAAGCGGCGCATGACGGGCTTAAGTTCGTGTCCTTCACGGAACATGACATCATCACGCCAAAGATCCGCGACACCGGCACCAACAAGAACCGCAGCTATGAAATCGGCCGCGCGTTCATCTCTTCGGGCATGCTTGGCCTCGGCGGCATGAAACTCTCGCTCGGGTCGGAGATCACGCGCGCGATCGGGCATTTCAATTGTCACTTCCTCAAGGATGCAAATGCGCTGAACCCGGGGAAAGTCCATTACAGCACCTTCAAGCAGACGGGCGGGCAGCTCCGGGTCGACTGGAACCGGACCAGCGCGGACGAGAAAGATCTGGAAGCACGGTTCCGCGAAGCGAAGCGGCAGGGCGCCATCTGCCAGTGGAATCATCCGACCATCCCCTCCTCCTCCCCTGGTGAGGCAGTGGTGACGCCGTTCCTCGAACGGATGTTTTCAGAGGGTCTGCTGTCGGGGATTGAGGTTGCGCAAAGCGATTTCATCCACCCCAGCGCGATGGACGTGGCCCTGAAATATAACCTCTATATCGCGGCGACTACGGACGCTCATCTCGGGACCGCGTTGGAGCAGGAGGCGGCGGGGATGGATCACCGCGTCGCCACCCTGTTCCTGACGCAGGGAGAGGATGAAGCGGCCTTCAAGGATGCGCTGGAAAAGCGTCGTACGGTCGGCCTCTTCCGCGACACTTTCTTCGGCACGCGCGAGAATGTTCAAACGGTGATGAACGCGGTCCTGAAGATGTCGTTCACCAAATATTCGCCGTCAGAGTTTCTGATCGGAAACTCAGGCGAGATGGAGATCGCGAATGCTGGCCCGATCGACGTCGAGCTTGAGATCGTTCAGCCGGACTTTCGCCTGCTGAACTATCCGCGCTTCGTGAAGATACCGCATGGATCGAAAGTCACGCTGAAGGCGCTGCGCATCGACGGCCCGAACTTCAAAGGCCTGAAAGTCCGCGTGATCAATTCGCTTGTGACATCGCGTGACCAGCTGGAATTTTTCCTGGAGGCGCAGCCGTTCGATCTGAACGCCATCACCGGCAAGGGTACGCTGAGCAACATCCCCGACGATCTCGACGGCTGGATGTAAGACGGCTGAATGTTCGGCGGCCATGGGTCTTCGGATCCATGGCCGTTTGCATGTCATGCAAGCTCGCGCACCGCTTGCTGCCTCTTCTCATGCCGCGCAAACTCGCCGAGGGCATCCGCAAGAGACGGCAGGTGCGCCCCGCGCCCCGTCGCGAGCGGTACGCGGGAGGGGCGTGGCGCCATTTGGTTCAGGCGGGCGCCCGGCACGGCGCGGATCAGATGCCGGGGCAGGTTCAGGCTGTCCGCGACGGCTTCCGCGAACTCTGCCCATGATAGCTCCGTCTCATTGGTGAGGTGCCAGAGGCCCTGCTCACCGTCGATCAGGAGGTCGAGCGCGACCCTGACGAGATGCGGCACATAGGTCGGCGTGATCCGCTGGTCCGCCGCGGCCTCGAACGGCTGCCCCGCCGTCAGGGCGCGAGCGACCGCGACGGCAAAGTTGAACTCGTCATGGGGAGAGAAGAAGGCTGCGGTGCGAACGATGAGATGCGTCCCCGCCAGGGCGAGAAGTCCCTCCTCCATGCGCGCCTTGCTCTCGCCATAGACGTTGCGCGGGTCGGGCGCGTCGGTTTCGACATAGGCCCCTTCCGCCTTGCCCCCGAAGACGAGGTCGCTTGAGACATTGAGGGTGGCAAGCCCCCGCTCCTCCGCCATCCGCGCAAGGCGGACCGGGCCGTCGCTGTTCGCCGCAAAACAACGGGCGGCATGGCTTTCCGCCTCGTCGACCCGTACCCAGCCGGCGGCGTTCACCACTGCCCAGGGATCGTGCCGGTCCAGCGCAGCCCCGATGCTGGCCTCGCTGGTGATGTCGAGCGCGTGCCGCGCCGTCAGCACATGCGGTATGTTGCGGAGCGTACAGGCCCGCGCGAACGCTTGCCCCAGGGTTCCTGTCGCGCCCATGATCAGGAGGGGCCGACCCATGGGCGCACGCTCCCTGCAACTGTCCGCCCGGTGCTGCACGGCCGGGGCAGGACGGCGGACGGCGGGATATTCAAGCCGGATCGGCCGACGCCACCAGCCCGGCTGCGCTGCAAGCGGATGCCGTGCAGCGCCAGTGGCCAGAGCCGTGCCGAGCGCTGCGAGAGCGGTCGCGCGCGGCGTTCCGCTACTGACGTCGAATATGCCCGGCTCATAGATGCCGGGGGCGGTCAGCAGCGTGTTCCATCCGCTACTGCCGAGCAGCGACCAGAGCGTGATCGCTCGCACGTCCACGCCCTCATTGCGCAGATCCTCGGCGCAATCCCACGCCTCCGCCAGCCAGCGCAGCTGCTCCTCGCGCGTGCAGCCATTATGGACTTCGGTGACCGCGATCGGGGTCGCATAGCGGTCCCACGCCTCCTCTATCACGCCCCTCAGACCGGGCGGGGGCGGCTCCAGCACCCGGATCGCCTCGACATCGGCATAGCGCTGCCCGTCATTGCCGCCATGCGCATGGGCGGGATAGCGCTGCATGCGATGGTCGAGGAACCGCTCGCTGGTCAGATAATGGTTGATGCCGATGATGTCTGGCGGACAGGGATCGGCCGCAATGGCCTCCAGCCTGTGCTCCAGCCCGTGCGCGGCCATGCGCCGCCACAGCGGATGACCGCGCCGTACGCGCCCGAACAGCAGGTCCCATGTCGCCCAGCGCCGGATATTCTCGAACGCAGCCTGCTCGCGCAACTCGGCAGTGGCGAAGGTGCGGCCGAGATCCTCCGTCTGAACGAGCCGCGCGGCGGGATTGACCCTGCGAATGGCCTGCATCGCGAGCCGGGTTCCGTCGATCTGGTTGAGGAGCGCGCGCCAGAACGCGCCCTCGTCGCGGACATGCGGATACCAATGGCCATAAAGCGCCGAAAAGCGCGCCGTGGTGAGCGGCTCATTGACCGGCGTCCACTGGTTGATCCAGGAATAGCGCTCCGCAACGCGGGCCGCGAAATCAGCGAGACCCCGCGCGAAACCGTCATCGTCGAGGAGATGCGTGTAGGAGGGACCGCTGCCGTGATGGACAAGCCCGGCAATGACGTCGATGCCATGTGCGCGCAGCCGGTCGATCCGCGCATCCACGCCCTGCCAGAGATGCTGTCCGGGCCGATCAGGCGCAATGCATTCCCATAATATAGGATAACGGATCGTCGTTATGCCGATGTCGGCAAATAGATTCAGATCGTCGATCCGATCATAGTGGCCGCATCGCTCGAACTGATCCTGATATGTATCCCGAACCCTGTTGATGGTGCACTCCGGCCCACCCCATAATTCCAGATGCCTCTTCATCGTACATATCTCCCAGACCTTCGCCAGAACGACTGACATGGATCAGGTTTCCGCTCTCGACTTGATATCTTGTGTTATCTCTTTGAACTTGGGCCGGTTTGTACAGGAACCGGAGCGATGAACGGCGTGTTGCCGATGTTCATCATTCAGCAAGGTTCCAGACATGAGCGGCATTCCAAGCGACGTCGACGCCATCAACCCCGACAGCCCGACGGAGGGCGGCGGCACGCTCATCTGCTTCAGTCACCTGCGCTGGAACTTCGTCTATCAGCGGCCGCAACATCTGATGAGCCGCTTCGCCCGGGACCGGAAGGTCATCGTTTGGGAAGAGCCGATCCACGATGCGCCAAGTGCGACGTTGGACACCCATGTCTGCGACTGTTCCGGCGTCACCATCCTCACCCCGCACCTCCCCGCCGGCCTCAGCCGGCATGAGGAGACGGAAACATTGCGCGCCCTGCTCGACGGCGCGATCACCCGCGATCCGGCGCGACCGCTCATCTGCTGGTACTATACGCCGATGATGCTGCCCTTCTCCGACCATCTGGCGGCGGACTGCATCGTCTATGACTGCATGGACGAGCTGGCGAACTTCAAGGGCGCGCCGTCAGAGCTTCTCCCGCTTGAGCAGCGGCTGCTCGACAGCTGCGACCTCGTCTTCACCGGCGGGCACAGTCTCTACGAGGCAAAGGCCGCGCGCCATCCTTCGGTCCATGCCTTTCCATCCAGCGTCGACGCCACCCACTTCTCGACCGCCCGCGCCGCTGGTCCGGAGCCGGAGGATCAGGCGGAGCTCCCCTCCCCGCGCCTCGGTTTTTATGGCGTCGTGGACGAACGGATGGACCTCGCGCTGCTGGAAGGTTTGGCGGACGCGCGGCCCGAATGGTCCATCGTCATCGTGGGGCCAGTGGTGAAGATCAGCGACGCCGACCTGCCCCGCCGCCCCAACCTCCATTATCTGGGCGGCAAGGGCTATGCCGAACTGCCCGACTATCTACGCGGCTGGGACGTCGCCCTGATGCCCTTCGCCATCAACGAGGCGACACGCTTCATCAGTCCCACGAAGACACCCGAATATCTCGCCGCGGGCTGCCCCGTCGTCTCTACCCCGGTGCGTGACGTCGTGCGCGGCTATGGCGATGTCGAGGCGGTGCGCATCGCGGACGGGCGGGACGCTTTCGTCGCCGCCTGCGACGCGGCGCTTACCCTCTCCCGCACAAACGGCTGGCTGGCCGCCGTCGACGCGCGGCTCGCAGGGGAGAGCTGGGATCTCACGCAATGCGCGATGAGCAACCTCATTGACGAAGCGGTGCAACGCAGCAGCCACGTCTATCCCGTGGTGTCGCCTATTGGCGCAGACGGAGACCGCCCGCAATCCTATGACGTCATGGTCGTCGGGGCAGGCTTTGCCGGCGCGATCATGGCGGAACGGCTCGCACGCGACGCGGGCAAGCGGGTGCTGGTCGTGGACAAGCGGCCGCACGTCGCCGGCAACGCCTATGACCGACTGGACGATGCCGGCATCCTCATCCACCAATATGGCCCCCATATCTTCCACACCAATTCGGCCGACATCTTCGAGTATCTCTCGCAGTTCACCGAATGGCGTGGCTATGAGCACCGCGTGCTCGCGGCTGTCGGCGACCGCCTGGTACCGATGCCAATCAACCGCACGACGGTGAACAGCCTCTACCATCTTGATCTGCGGACGGAGGAGGAGGCCGCCGCCTTCCTGGCCTCCCGCGCAGAGCCCGTGGATATCGTCCGCACGTCGGAGGATGTCGTCATCTCGGCGGTGGGACGCGAACTCTACGAGACTTTCTTCCAGGGTTACACCCGCAAGCAATGGGGAATGGACCCGTCGGAACTGGACAAGTCGGTGACCTCACGCGTGCCGACGCGAACCAACACCGACGACCGTTATTTCACCGACACCTACCAGGCCATGCCGAGAGACGGCTTCACCCATATGTTCGAACGGATGCTCGACCATCCGAACATCGACCTGCTGCTCGGCGTCGATTTTACCGAAGTGCGGCAGGCCTATCCGCATCAGCACCTCGTCTTCACGGGACCCATCGACGAATATTTCGGCTATTGCTACGGCAAGCTTCCCTACCGCTCCCTGCACTTCCGGCACGAAACGGTGGATCAGGAACAATTTCAGCCCGTGGCCGTGGTGAACTATCCGTCAGAGGACGTTCCGCACACCCGCATTACCGAATATAAGCATTTGACCGGCCAGACCGCGCCGCGCACCAGCATCACCTATGAATATCCGAGCGGTGAGGGCGATCCCTACTATCCCATTCCACGCGCCGAGAACCAGGCGCTGTTCAAGCGCTACGAAGCGCTGGCGCTCGCCCAGCCCGATGTGAGCTTTGTCGGCCGGCTGGCGACCTATCGCTATTATAACATGGATCAGGTGGCCGGTCAGGCGCTTGCTACCTATCGCCGCCTGAAGCAGCGCTGGGATGCCGACCGCCAGCCCGCAGCCACCGGCGCGCGCGCCGGAACGACCGTCGTTGCCGACGCATGATATTGATCCGGCTCCCTTTTCCGTCTCGCGCGTTGTGAGCCGGACCTTTCACGAGCCAGATGGACGTCACGCGTGCTGGAACCGCAGGATGAGGTGTCCGAACGGGAGGTACAGCAGGGCCTGAGGGCCTTGCTGGTCGACGCCTCCTTCGCCACCGCCATAGGCGCCCTTAACAGCGGCGTGGTGCTCCTTGCGCTCGCGCTGCATGTCGGCGTGAGTACGGTCCAGATCGGCATATTGGCCGCCATCCCCCTGTTCACCCAGATCTTGCAGGCACCCGCAGTTTCGCTGGTGGAGCGGTTGCGCACGCGCCGCCGCATCTCCGTCATCAGTGTTTTTCTCGCGCGGCTCGCCCTGCCCATCTACGCCGTCGTGCCGTTCATCCCCGACCGTAATGTCGCCGCCGCATCCCTGATGGCGGCGGCCCTGTTGCACTACGGCCTCAACGCGGTGGGTGCGTGTAGCTGGAACAGCTGGATGCGCGACCTCGTGCCGGAGGAGGAGCTTGGGCGTTTCTTTGCCCGGCGGACCCTGTTCGGCACGGCGGTTAGCGCGGTCGCTACTATTGTCGGAGCCTACGCGCTCCAGCAGGCTGGGACGGACCGGGCTTTCGGCAACAGCATCTTCTGCGGCCTCTACCTTTTCGGCTTCGCTTGCGGTCTCGTCAGCACGGTCGCGCTCGCCCGCGTGCCGGAGCCACGTATGCCCCCCGGCAGTGACGATGTGCCGATCCGGCGGTTGCTGACCGGGCCGCTGCGCGACAGGAACTTCCGGCAGATGCTGCGCTATCTTGCAAGCTGGCAATTCGCCGTGAACCTCGCAACGCCGTTCTTCACCGTCTATTTCGTGCGCGAACTCGGCTTCGGCATGGGGTTCGTGCTGATCTTCAGCTTCATCAGCCAGATCGCGAACCTCGCCGTCATCCGGGGATGGGGCCGCCTGAGCGATCATTTCTCCAACAAGTCGGTGCTGAGCGTGGCCACGCCACTGTTCATCTTCTCCATCGTCGCCATGGCCTTTGCCAGCGATGTGGACGGCATGACAGCCCGGTCCGCCTATCTCGTCATGCTGCACATCATCATGGGCGCGGCGGCGGCGGGCGTGGGGCTGGCTTCCGGCAATATCGTGCTGAAGCTCAGCCCCGGCGGCGCGGCGACCGGCTATCTCGCCTCCAACGCCATTATCGGCGCAATCGCCGCCGGCATGGCGCCCATCATCGGCGGCTGGGCCAGCGACTTCTTCGCCGCGCGCAAGCTCACCCTTGCCGTGCGATGGACCAGCCCTGAGGGCGCGGCCGAACTCGGCGTCATGTTCACGCACTGGGAATTCTTCTTCCTCGTATCGGCCGTGATTGGCCTCTATGCCCTCCATCGCCTGAGCCTCGTTCAGGAAAGCGGCTTCACCGGCCGCAGGGAGGTGGTGTCCCACATCGTCTACTCTGCCCGCCGCAACCTCGGCAACATCTCCTCAGTGACGGGACTTCGCGAAGCGATGAGCTTCCCCGCCGGTGAACTCATCAAGCTGCGCGAGCGCAAGATGGCGATCATCCAGGGCCTGCAGGAGCGGCTGCGGAGCAGCCTCAGCCTCAGCACCAGGCGGCAAGTCACGGGATGGGTGCTGGAGGCGGGCTATGCGGTGCCCCCGCCTGATCCTTCGCTGGACGATCTGCTCGACAGGATTGCATGACGGAGGGAAGCTGCCCGCCGGCGCGACGTGGCCGAACCCGCATGGCACGGAGGATCGCAGCATGACCGTCACTGACATCGCGACACGCACCTACAACCATAATTTCCGGCTCGACCCTATCGTCCGCAGCCTGCTCGACACGGATTTCTACAAGCTCCTCATGCTCCAGATGATCCGGCACATTCATCCGGATGTGGAGGCGACATTCTCCGTCATCAACCGCACCCGCTCGGTCCGTCTCGCCGACATCATCGACGAGGAGGAGCTGCGCGCCCAGCTCGACCATGCGCGGGAGGTCCGCTTCGCCAAAAAGGAGCTGATATGGCTGACCGGCAACAGCTTCTATGGGCGGCAGCAGATGTTCAGCCCGGAATTCATTGCCTGGCTCGCCGATTTCCGCCTGCCCGACTATCGGCTGCGCAAGGTGGACGGTCAGTATGAACTCTGCTTCGAGGGTCCATGGACGCACACGACCATGTGGGAGATTCCCGCGCTCGCCATCCTCAACGAACTGAAATCGCGCGCGGCCATGCGCAACAAGGGCAGGTTCGCGCTCGACATCCTCTATGCGCGCGCCAAGACCAGGCTGTGGGAGAAGGTGGAGCGGCTGAAGCTGCTGCCCGATCTCGTCCTCTCGGACTTCGGCACCCGGCGGCGGCACGGCTTCCTGTGGCAGCGCTGGTGTGTCGAGGCGCTGAAGGAAGGGTTGAGCGACCGCTTCATCGGCACGTCTAACGTCCTCCTTGCCATGGACAGCGATCTGGAGGCCATCGGCACCAACGCGCATGAATTGCCCATGGTCACCGCCGCGCTGGCCGGGGACGATGCATCGCTCGCCCGCGCGCCCTATCAGGTGCTGGAGGCGTGGCGACGGCATTATAACGGCAATCTGCTTATAGCCCTGCCCGACGCCTTCGGCACCACCGCCTTTCTGCGCGATGCGCCCGGCTGGCTTGCGGACTGGACCGGCTTCCGCCCCGACAGCGCCCCGCCCATCGAAGGCGGCGAGCAGATCATCCGCTGGTGGCAGGATCAGGGCGTCGATCCGCGCACCAGGCTGCTGATCTTCTCCGACGGCATGGATGTCGATACGATCGAGGCGACATACAGGCACTTCAACGGGCGTGTGCGGACAAGCTTCGGCTGGGGCACCAACCTCACCAATGATTTTCGCGGCTGCGATCCCGACGGTGACGAAGGGCTGGAGCCGATTTCCCTCGTCTGCAAGGTCACAAGCGCGAACGGACGTCCGGCGGTGAAGCTGTCCGACAATCCCGCCAAGGCGACCGGCGATCCCGCCGAGATCGAGCGCTATCTGCGGGTCTTCGGATCCGCTGGCCATGCCCCCTCGCCGGTCGTGGTTTAGCGGCGGATTTCCGTTCGCTGTCTGCGACCGGACGTGGCGCCATCAGGAATGAGGGAGGGCAGCCCCCTCCTTCCTTTTACCCGACGCTTTTCCGTCGGTACCGGAAGTACCAGACCTCAGAGCGAGAACCGGTATATCGACTTGAATTATAATAGGAAAATATGGAATTTTTCCCTTCAGTTTCGGGCATGGTAATCACCGGGCAATCACCATTCACATCGCGCTCGCGCACCATAGTGCGCGGTAGGATCGACTCTGCGCATAAGCTATCGGAAAATGCATCTACACGCGCATGGCGCGACCTCCAAAATCAGAGCGACCATGCCGTCTCCTACGATCGATTTTCGCACCATCCGACCACATCACGGAAGCCAGCATAGCGGTTTTGAGGAGGCGATTTGTCAACTCGCCGCGTTAGAAACCGCTCCTGACGCGCCATTCCACCGTAAGGGCGCTGGGGCTGACGCTGGCCTCGAATGCTACCGCGTCGAGGCAGATGGATCGGAGACTGGCTGGCAGGCGAAGTATTTCTTCGAGTTCGGCAGCAGCGAAGCGTCGCAGCTCACCGAATCGCTAAGCCAAGCGATCGCACGCCACCCCCAGCTTGGGCGCTTCATTGTCGGCTTACCCTTCAACCTATCGGACGGGCGAGTGGGCAATCGGATTTCCGAAAGGGATCGCTGGAACCGCTGGGTGCAAGCTCGCGCCGACGCAATCCTTCCGCGTGTCGTTACGATTGAGCTTTGGGATGAGACCCAGCTCATCGAGCGCTTCTCTCGAAATGAGCCGCAGTACGCGGGTCGACGGCACTATTGGTTCGATCTGCTGCATTTCACGCCCGACTGGTTTCAAACGCGCTTCGCGATCACTCGCAAGGCGCTGGGTACGCGCTACACACCCGAACTCAACATTGAACTCCCGATCCGCCGCGGGCTGCTCGCGATCGCTCGTGATCCTGCCTTCATTGAGAGTTTGACGCGCCTCGCTGATGAACTCGACGAGGCGCGGCATCGCACGACCGATAGCGTTGCGAGGATTCTGGCAAGTGGCCCCGCCGCGACGCAAGCTGCGGACCTGGATGTTCGATTTCGGGCGATCAGCAGTTTGATCCGGACGGCGTCGATCAGCCCAGCCGATCCAGTTCCATTTGATCCGTGGGTAAGGGCTCTCGATGAGGCGAGTGAAACGTTAGGTGTTTGTTCGGCAGCGATCTGGGACTTGCGTACTCAGCAAGGCGGTGATCGCGACGAGGTGCGGCGTGTCCAATTTTTCGTCGAACACCTCTATGAAGCAATCGAGAAGGTCTCCGGGATCATCAAGCGGCCAGTCAGCCGGCTGGCGAACGAACATCGGTTGCTTGTGACCGGTGAGGCGTACCCTGTCAAACGGCGTTCAAAAGGGACCCCCGATCGGCGTCGAAGAGGGACCCCCTTTTCAGATAATATGA
>NZ_JAJGNP010000002.1 GCF_020782245.1 Sphingobium soli | reverse complement strand
AAACCAGCATCATATTATCTGAAAAGGGGGTCCCTCTTCGACGCCGATCGGGGGTCCCTTTTGAACGCCGTTTGACAGGGTACGCCCACAGTTAGTCGAACATGACGAGGCCCTGACAACCGAGATCAACAGCTTCAACCGAAGCTTGCGGGAGACGGACGAAAAGATAACAAGCTGGCTACGCCAAACCGATGAGACACAGCGCCTTGCGACTGTCGCGCAGGCGCGGGCCCATTTACAGGGCAAAATCTCCTTCTTCCTGCAGATGAACGCGGACGAGCCGCGGAAGTCGGGCGTCGATCTGGCCGTACTACGAAATGAGATCGCGCAGTTGGAGGCGCAGGTCGATCGGGAGAGCAAGGAGATCCGCCTAAAGCGTGCAGAGGGGAAAATCTCGCAATATGCCTCGGAGGCGCTGTCCTATCTGCCGACGGTAGCGCCCTGTGTCGGATCGGAACTCTATTTTTCCTCAAAGGAGCCGGAGGTTCGCGTGATTGAGGCCGGAGGCAGGGGGCCGATGCTACGGATGCCGGATGTGGGGTCTGACCAGAATTATCTCGCCATCCACATCGCGCTCGCCTTCGGCCTGCAGCGCTATTTCGGCGAAACGGATGCCCCGGTGCCAGGCATTCTCGTGCTCGACCAGATCAGCCGCCCCTATTTCCCGGCGCAGTCGGTCGATGAGGATGAGAAGACCATCTCCGGCGGCGAGGAGGATGAGGACATCAAAGCGATGCGCCGTCACATCGATTTCCTCTTCAAAGAGGTGGCGCGCCTGAACGGTCTCCAAGTGCTGCTTATCGAACATGCCTATTTCGAGGACGACCCGCGCTATGTGGCGGCCACGCGCGAGCGCTGGACGCGTGGTTCGGGCAACGCACTGATCCCGCTCAACTGGCCGATGCGAAACTAATGGAGGCCGTGATCTCGGTCGATCGCGCCTTCCTGACGTCGCTAGCCGACATCCCTGAGGTTGCCGAATTCTACCGGATGAGCGGGAAACAGGATTAGGCTGCCAGGCGCTCCGTTCCTTCGGGGTGATTGGTCGGGTCAGATTGAGGCGATAAAAATCGCGCCAACGCCGCCTTTCGGGAACCGCGATCAAGCGCATAGTGGCTGCGCGACAGCAACTTGCCATCCAAAAGCGCCTGAATGTATCCCGATACCGTATCGGCGGCCATGACGAGCGCCGCATCGAGTGTATGCACATAGCGGCTCGTGATCGAACCCGACGCATGGCCGAGCAGCGCCGCGATCGTGATCTCGGTGAACCCAAGATCGTTGGCGATGCTGGCGAAGCTGTGACGCAGCACATGGGCGGTGAGGTCGGCCAGTTCGGTCTCGGCGAAGATCTTCTCCCAATGCCTGGGGAAGCTGCCAAACGGCCCGTCCGGGTTTCTTTCGCCGGGGAACACATAGGGGCTGTCGCCGTCCATGTCCCGTTCGTCGAAATACTCGGCGATGGGCAGGCCCATCGGACGGACGGACTGGCCTTCCTTCGTGTCCTCGAACCGAAAGGCGCTTTCGATCGTGTCGATTTCGGCCTTTCGCACTTCGATGATTTCACCGCGACGACAGCCCGACATGGCGAGCAGCCGAATGATGTCGACGGTGCGCGCATAACGCTGGTCCTCGGCTGCCTTCGCAAGGATGCGGCCGAGAGTCCGATACTCCTCCTCGTTCAGCCGACGCTTCCGCACGGCATCCTTGGGCTTGCGAACTCCGTGCGCGGGATTGATTTCGATGATGCCCAGTTCGTCGCGCGCATAGGAGAAGATGCCGCCCAACAGCCCGACCGTGCGGCTCGCGGCCCCGAGACCGCCGCGGACGATCGATTTTCCACGCAGCTTTTTTGTCTTCTCGTTGGTGCGCGTCTTGCCGGCCATGATGTCCTTCATCATCGCCGTCACATCCGCCTTGGTGACGTGGGTGACGCGTTTCCTGCCGAGCAACGGGATGATGTGACGGTTGATCCGGCCGAGATCGGTGACCTTGGTGCTGGCCTTCTTGGGCCGGCCGCCCTTGCCGAGAATTCGGCCCGCTTCCAGCTCGGCGATATACAGTTCGCAAAGCTCCTTCACCGAGATTGCCTTGCGGACACTGTTGCGGTCTTCGAGCGGGTCGCTGCCCTTGGAGACATCGGCGAGCGCCTGGATCGCCAGTGTCCGAGCCTGGTCGGCGGTAACGGGGCCGTGGCGGCCGAGCTTCATCCGGCGCCGGACATTGTTCGCATTACGGTAATCAACGAAATAGGTTCGTGTGCCAGAAGGCATCACGAACACGCCAAAGCCCTTCAGATCGCTGCACCAGATCGTATATTGCCGGTTTCGCGGCTCGGCCTTGTCGACGACGGTCTTTGTCAGTTTTGCCATGTTTACCTCGCTAGAGCGGGCTCAGAAAACTCACCAAAAACTCACCAGCAGATCGGAAGCTGTGGAATGTTTTTGCGTAGCCCGGAATGCCTGTTCTGTCAATAAATCAATGTAAAACAATGAGTTATCGTGCTCTGGCGTGGGATTGAAAAGCCTGGCGTAGCGTTGTAGTTAGTGCTCCGAAGGCAAAGGCCAGTGGTTCGAATCCACTTGGGTGCACCATTATTTCAATCACTTAGCCGACCCGAACGAAGCCAACACAGCCACGGGTGTGCGGTAATATGCATGCTATTATCAATTTCGGCGGTTGAAAGCATCAAGTGCCTCCCCTCGAAAATCGGGATGGTGATGGCTGTAACGCTCCGTCGTCCGCGCATCGGAGTGGTCAAGCCAACCACCGATCTGGAACAGAGGCACACCCTTGCGCGTGAACCGGGTGCCGCAGGTGGCGCGCTTGTCATAGCGGGGGCGATGGGTCGCTACTGCTTGACCTTTCTTTGTGTCAGCTGACAGATTCCCCAGAAGAATGCTCCAGACTGCTCCACAGCGCGATCAGTCGAACAGGTTGAGCGGTATCGCGTCCCCCATGGCTCGATAACCGGCGGGCGATGGATGCAGCGCATCGCCATCGTCATAGGCCGGTAGCAATCGCTCCGGCTTCACCGGATCCCGCATCACCCGGTCGAAATCGACCACTGCATCGAAATGCCCGGGCGTCCTGATCCATGCATTGACCGCCTGCCTGTCGGCTTCGTTGTCGCGGTTTGCGTGGTAATAACCATTGCCGACGAACGGCATGATCGTTCCGCCGATCACCTTGATGCCCTTGGCGCGGGCGCGCGCGATGATCTGGCGATAGGCGCCGATGATCCGTGCGACATGCGCGTCATGCTCCGCCTGACTGACCGGAGCCTCAAGCGTCAGCGTTCCCAGGTCATTGATTCCTTCCAGTACGATCAGATGCGTAACCCCCGGTTGCGCCAGCACGTCACGGTCCAGCCGCGCCAGCGCGTTGGGGCCGAGCCCGTCATTGAGCAGTCGGTTGCCGCCAATCCCCTGATTGACGATGGCGATGCCGGGCCGCTGCGGATCCGCCTGGAGCCGCTTCGCCAGCACATCCGTCCAGCGGTCATTACCGTTCGTCGTCGATCCCTTGCCATCGGTGATCGAGTCGCCAAGCGCCACGATCAGCCGGGACGGCGCGCAGGGCTCGACCTCCAGCGCCGCAAGATTGAACCAGTGATCGAAATGCGCCGCGCCCGCCATTGTCGCATCGCTCAAATGATCGCCTGGCATATGCCAGGATGTGGCGCGCGAACCGGGATGCGATGTCTGTTCCGGCTCACCATCATAGTGGAGCGAGATCGCGATCGTCTCCAGCGCCTTGGCAGGCATATCGACTGGATCAGACAAATAGTCCGCACCGGCCGGGATGATCACCGCAGCCCGCCCGTCAAACCGCAGTGGCATCGATGTTGCGGCATCGATAGTCGGCGATCCCGAAGATTGCGCACGGGCGATGCTGGCACCGGCGATCTGCAAGGGCCTGGTCCCGGCAACATTGGAAAACCGCACCCGGATCCGGTTCCCATCCATCGATGGCCGTACGATCTGACGCAAGGTCTGGTCCCGCAATGTGCCCGACGGCAATTCCGCGTCGCCGGTTGGGCGGAATTGCGAGGATGCCCAGGCGGAAACCCAGTCAGCCGAACAGTCCCTGGCGTGCGCGATCGGAGTCGCCGACAGTGCGAGCGGCAGGAGAAGGGCGGACCAACGGTTCATCTTCAACCTTTCAAAACCATCATGAAACGACGACCGGAGCCGCATCTTTCTCACTCCGCAATTTTGCCAGAGCAGCGCGCGCGCCATGGGTTTCCAGGACGCTCAACCACTTCATCAACGTCTCTCTCCACGCAGCATGCTCAGCCAGCTTCGGCGGTACGATCGCGCCCAGCGCAAGGATGGCGTCGACCCGCCCGCGACTATCGCTTGCGCCGGACAGCGCCTCAGCGATGGGACGGGCCAGCGGATCATCCACGACATGCCCTGCGCCTTGATCGTCGACACCCGCCTGCCAGCGAATCCAGGCGGCGACCGCCAGCGACAGGGCGTCGACACCCTGTCCCTCTTCCAACCTGGCCGCGATCGGCGCCAGCAGCCGCTGCGGCAACTTCTGGCTGCCGTCCATGGCGATCTGTCGCGTTCGATGTCGCAACGTCGGATTGTCAAAGCGCGCCATCAGGTCGCGACGATAGGCCGCGACATCCAGTTCGGGCGGCGGCGTCAGGGTTGCTTCCGCCTCATCCCACAATGCCTCGACGAAGGTGCGCGCCTCAGGCAACGTCAACACTTCGTGAACATGATCGATACCAGCAAGCCCGCCTAGATAAGCAATGCCGCTATGCGCCCCGTTCAAAAGGCGCAGCTTCGCCTCTTCCCAGGGCGCGACCGCGGCTGTCACCTGCACGCCGGCCCCGAATGCCGGGCGCGGACCGCAAAACCAGTCTTGTATCACCCATTGCGAAAAGGGTTCGGTCTTGACCATTGCCTGGTCTTCCACGCCCAGACGCCTGCCAAGTGCAGCAACATCATCCGCCGTCGTCGCTGGCACGATCCTGTCCACCATCGTTTCGGGGAACGCGCCTTCCGCTGCGATCCAGTCCGCCAGCGCAGGGTCATGCCTCCGCGCCAGGTCCAGGACCGCACCGCGCAGCCGCTGCCCATTATGCGGCAAATTGTCGCAACTAATCGCGGTAAAGGGCGTGAGCCCTTCCTTCTTGCGCCGCGCCAGGGCCGCAACCAAATAGCCCGGCGCGGTCTGCGGTGCCTTCAAGGACACTAAATCAGCCGCGACCTGGGCATCCCCCTCAACCAAGCCTCCTGTGGCTGGATCGAGCTTGTAGCCCTTCTCCGTCACGGTCAGCGTGACGATATGCGTATCCGGCGCTGTCAGCGCCGCCAGCAACGCTTCGGGGTCCTCTGGCGCGACGATTACCTGGCGGACTGCGCCGATCACCTGCGCCCGATCCGCCGAACCGTCGCGCACCAGCATGGTGTAGAGGCCGTCCTGCGGGGCCATCTGGTCCCGCACGGCGGGCGAACGCAGAGATGCCGCGATGATGCCCCAGCGCAAATCACCGGCATTGAGCGCCTCTTCGAAAATGGCCGCCTGATGCGCTCGATGAAATGCGCCGATGCCCAGATGGACGACGCCCGCCCGCACCGCCGCGCGGTCATAGGAAGGACGCCGGACATCATGTGGCAGGGATTGCAGATGATGCCGAGACAGTCGCGTCACAGCTTATACGCCTGCTTCGGCAGATCATAGGCCAGCGCGCGCGCAAGCTCGAATGCCTCATCCTCTTCCAGACGATGTTCGGCGACCAGTTGAGCCAGCCAACCGCAATCCATCCGCCGCGCAACGTCATGCCTCGCCGGGATCGACAGAAAAGCGCGCGTGTCGTCATTGAACCCGACGCTATTGTAGAATCCGGCGGTTTCGGTCATCCGTTCGCGAAAGCGGCGCATGCCTTCTGGGCTGTCGTGGAACCACCAGGGCGGCCCCAGACGCAAGGCGGGATAATGACCCGCCAGCGGCGCCAGTTCGCGCGAGTAGACGTCCTCGTCCAATGTGAAGAGAATGAGGGTGAGGCGCGGATCATTGCCATAAAGGTCCAGCAAAGGCTTCAGGGAGGTCACGAACTCGCCGGCAGTCGGAATGTCCGCGCCCTTGTCCTTGCCGAACCGCGCGCGCACTGCGTCATTATGGTTCCGATGCACGCCGGGATGCAATTGCATCACCATGCCGTCTTCGGTCGACATGCGCGCCATCTCAACCAGCATATGTCCCCGGAACAGTTCGGCATCCCGGGCGCTCACTGGCCCACTGACCACTTTGGCGAACAAAGCTTCGGCCTCCTGCTGGGGCAGGTTAACAGTGAAGGCGCTCGGATGGCCGTGGTCGGTCGACGTCGCACCCGCCGCGCGGAAATCGGCGCGTCTTTTTTCATGCGCGCGCAGATAGCCTGCATAGCCGACATCCTCTCCCGCCATCGCGCAAAAGCGCTTCACATTATCGATGAACCTGGGATCGTCGGGATCGAGCACCGGATCGGGACGGTAGGCGGTCACGACCTTGCCGCTCCAGCCGGACTCCCGGATCGCGCGATGATGATCGAGCGGGTCAAGCGGCCCCTCGGTCGTTGCAATCACCTCGATATTATAGCGCTCGAACAGCGCGCGCGGCCGGAAGGCATCGGTCGCAAGGGCGGCATCTATCACGTCATAATAATGATCGGCCGTCGCCGCCTCCAGACGAACATCTATGCCAAAGGCCTCAGCGAAAACCCAGTCGAGCCACAGCCGCGACGGCGTTCCGCGAAACAGGTGATAACGTTCGGCAAAGCGTCGCCAGATCGCCCGCGGATCGTTTGCTGTGGGGCTGCCATCCATGGTGGCTATGCCCAGATCCTCCAGCGGGACGCCCTGGCTGTACAGCATGCGAAACACATAATGGTCCGGTATGATCAGCAATTCGGCCGGATTGGCGAAGGGCCGGTCATAGGCAAACCATCGTGGGTCCGTGTGGCCGTGCGGGCTGATGATCGGCAGGTCCTTGACCGACCCATAAAGCCGCCTTGCGATGTCCCGCGTCGCCGAATCGGACGGAAACAGGCGGTCGGGATGCAGACGCAAAATTTTGGTCAAGCTGAAGCTCCTTGGCCAGGCGTGACATCGGTGACAACGACCTGATAACGCGGGATTATGATATGGATGGTCAAAAGGGCGACCAGATAGGCGCAGGATGCGACCATGAAGATTGGGCCGTAGCTGCCAACCGTTTCCAGGATGATGCCCGCAAATTTCGCCATCAGCATGCCGCCGATCGCACCGGCCAGCCCGCCTAGACCGACCACGGACCCGGCCATCCAGCGAGGGAAAACGTCCCCCGGCAGGGCATAGAGATTGGCCGAAAACCCTTGATGCCCTGCGCAGGCGAGGCCGATCAATCCCACCGCGACCCACATGCTGGGAGCCTGTGCGGCAAAGGCGATCGGTACGGCGCAAAGCGCGGCGAGGAACATTGCCGCCTTGCGCGAGCGATTGACGCTCCAGCCCCGACCCATGAACCGCGAGGACGCCCAACCGCCCGCCACCGATCCGACATCCGCCAGCAGGTAGACGGCGATCAAAGGTGGACCGAAGTCCAGCATCTTGACGCCATATTGCTTGTTGAAGAAGTCAGGCAGCCAGAAAAGAAAGGTCCACCAGACCGGGTCGATCAGAAAACGCCCCGCCATATAGGCCCAGGTTTGCCGGTGCCGGAACAGGGTCACCCATTTGACCGGCCGCTGTTCCTCGACAGGGTCGGTTTCGATCCAGGCCAGTTCCTCTGCCGTTAGCCCCTTCTTCTCGCGCGGTCGGCGATAAAAGCCGAGCCATGCCGCCAGCCAGATAACCGTGAGTAATCCTGTCAGAATGAAGGCCCACCGCCAACCCAGCGTCACCGCGATGACCGGCACCACAAGCGGTGTCAGGATCGCGCCGACATTGGACCCCGCGTTGAAGATGCCGATGGCCAGCGCCCGCTCCTTCTTCGGGAACCACTCGTTGGTCGCGGCAATAGCGGCGGGAAAGGTGCCCGCTTCGCCGATTGCCAGCGGAATGCGTGCCAGCAACATACCCGCCGTTGAGGTAAAGAAGATGTGCGCGACATGTCCGATGGTCCAGAGCGAGACCGCAAGCGCATAACCAGCGCGCGCGCCTATGCGGTCGATGAGGCGCCCGAACGCCACATAGGCGATGCCGTAGCCCGCCTGAAACCAGATGGCGAGATCGGCATACCCGCTCTCACTCCAGCCGTAACGGGCCTGTAGATCGGGCTTCAGCGTCGGCAGAACCAGCCGGTCGATATAGCTCAGGACGACCGCCGCGAAGAGCAGCGCGCAAACGATCCAGCGGACTTTCCCTGATGGCTTGGGCATGGTGGCCATTTCACTCTCCTCAGGCGGCGCGATAATCGTAAGAGCGAAGGGTGCTGGCGGCGTGCAGGCGGCCCGCCCCCAACCAGCCTTGGTGGATCACCAATTGAACATGGTCCCGTCCTCCAGCCGGTTCACCGGCAGAAACGCGCGCTTATATTCGTATCCTGCCGCCAGATCCTCGTCGATATCGACGCCCAGGCCCGGCTGGTCGCCCGGATGCATCATGCCGTCTGCGAACGTGTAGGCATGGGGGAAGACCGCGTCCGTTTCCGGCGTATGGCGCATATATTCCTGGATGCCGAAATTGGGCACGCTGAGGTCGAAATGCAGGGCGGCGGCCATGCACACCGGCGACAGGTCGGTCGCGCCATGACAGCCGGTGCGGATCTGATACAAATCGGCCAGCGCCGCAATGCGCCGCAAGTGCGTGATGCCGCCGGCATGGACTACCGTCGCGCGAATATAGTCGATCAGCTGATTCTGGATCAGGTCCTTGGCGTCCCAGATCGAATTGAAGATCTCGCCTACCGCAAGCGGCGCCGTGGTATGCTGGCGGATCAGACGGAACGCTTCCTGATTTTCGGCAGGCGTCGCATCCTCCAGCCAGAAGGGGCGATAGGGTTCCAGGTCCTTGCCCAGCCGTCCCGCCTCGATCGGTGTCAGGCGGTGATGGATGTCGTGCAGCAGGTGCACGTCCCATCCCAGAGCCTCGCGCGCCGCCTTGAACAATTCGGGCACGATCCGCAGATATTTTGACGTGTTCCAGATATTCTCGGTCGGCAGGTCCGCGTCGGCTGGCTCGTAGAAATATTTGTCCTTGCTGACGCCATAAGTGCTGGCCATGCCCGGCACGCCGCATTGCAGGCGGATCGCCTTATAGCCTTGTGCCTGATAATCCAAGGCGACCTTGACGGTGTCCTCGATCGTGGTGCCGTTGGCATGGCCATAGACCATCACGCCCTCGCGGCTCGCCCCGCCCAGCAATTGATAAACCGGCAGCCCGGCAATCTTGCCCTTGATGTCCCATAGCGCCATATCGACCGCCGCGATCGCGGTCATGGTGACAGGGCCCCGCCGCCAATAGGCGCCCTTGTAGAGATATTGCCACAGATCCTCGATCCGATGCGCATCGCGGCCGATCAGGCAGGGAATGACATGATCCGTCAGATAGCTGGCGACCGCCAGTTCGCGACCGTTCAGCGTTGCGTCGCCAAGGCCATAGACGCCCTCATCGGTCATGATCTTGAGCGTGACGAAATTGCGGCCAGGACATGTGATGATGACCTTGGCATCGATGATCTTGGGCATGAGGGCAGTCCTGTTCAGATGATTTCGAGCGTGACGGATTGGAGGGTTTCGCTGTCCGGCCCGACCATGATGTCGAAAAGGCCCGGTTCGACCACTTCCTCCATATCGAGATTCCAGAGCGAAAAGGCGTCTGGGCCAAGGAGGATACGCACCGTCCTGGTTTCGCCGGGAGCCAGGGTAACGCGCTCAAAGCCCTTCAATTCCTTGATCGGGCGGGTGACGCTCGCCGTCTGGTCGCGGACATAGATCTGAACGATCTCGTCGCCCTGTCGATCGCCGACATTGCGCACATCGACCTCAACCGCGACACTCCCCCCCGTGCCGATCCTCTCGGAGGAAAGCCTTGGCGTCCCAATATCAAAGCGGGTGTAGCTAAGGCCAAATCCGAATGGGAAAAGCGGCGATATATCCTCGAACACATAGCCCCGCCGCGCGCTTGGCTTGCGGTTGTAGAAAATGGGCACCTGTCCCGCATCGCGCGCCACCGTGACGGGCAGCTTCGCTCCGGGATTGACGTCCCCGAACAGAATATCTGCCATGGCGGTGCCGCCCTTCTGCCCCGGATACCAGCATTCCAGCAAGGCATTGCAGCCATCCACGACTGCCGGGTAGCTTGGCGGGCGGCCGTTGATCGCGCAGACGATCACGGGTTTGCCGGTAGCCTTCATTGCGGCGAACAAGTCATTCTGCTCGCCCACCAGGTCCAGGCTCGTGCGATCACCCAGATGGTTTTTCGCAAACCCTTCACGGCTTGTCTGTTCGGTGTCGCCGATCGCCAGGATGATGATATCTGCACCCGTCGCGACCTCGACGGCCTCGGCGATCAGCGCACGGTTTTTCATCGGGTCTGCCAGCAGCACCTCGTCCACGGATCGGTCTTCGCTTTGCGTGATGAACACGCCTTGCGCATGCACTACCTCTGCCTTTCCGGCGAGCTTGGCTCTGACGCCATCCAGCAGAGACACCGTTTGCCGCGGGATGGAAGAATAGCCGCCCAGACGTGCAATGGCCGCATTCGGCCCGATGACGGCAACGCGCCGATGCGCTCCGGCGGTCAGCGGCAATGTCCCGTCATTCTTCAGGAGGGCAATGGACCGATGTGCAGCCTTTAGCGCCAGCGCGCGCGCTTCTGCGTTGCCGGTCAATGTGTCCCAGTCCCGTCGCGGCCAGGGATTTTCAAACAGGCCTGCGCGGACCTTGAGCGTCAACATGCGCCGTGCGGCAAGATCGACAGCCTCAAGCGGCACTTTCCCGCTGCGAACCTGCTCGACCAAGGTGCGAAAACCGATGCCGTCGGGCAATTCACAATCGACGCCTGCGCGCAACGCAGCCCGCGCCGCTGCTTCCAGATCTGGCTGAACATGATGAATGGTGTCGAGTTCCGGCACGGCGCCATAGTCGCTCACCACCGCCCCGTCGAAATGCCACTCGCCGCGCAATATGTCGCCCAGCAACCACCTGTTCTGGTGCGAGGGCACACCGTCTATCTCGTTATAGCTGGGCATCACCGCGGCAATGCCGGTGCGCTTCACCACCGCGCGGAAAGGCGGGAAGAAATTTTCCCGCAACTCGCGCTGGCTGATCGGCGCCGGCGCGATATTCTCGCCACTTTGCGGCTGGCCATGGCCCGTCATATGCTTGAGCGTTGCCATCACCTTGTCAGGGCCGATCTGCTTGCTTTCGCCTTGCAGGCCCAGCACCGCCGCCACGCCCATTTCGCCGCACAGATAAGGATCCTCGCCAAACGTCTCCGCGATCCGCCCCCAGCGCGGATCGCGGGCAATGTCCACCACCGGCGACAGTGCCAGATGGACGCCGCGCGCCCGGACTTCACGCGCAATCACGGCCTGAACCTCGCGCATCAGGTCCCGGTCGAAGCTGCCCGCCATGCCGATGGCCATGGGGAACATGGTGGCGTCGGTCGCCATATAGCCATGCAGCGATTCTTCATGAAACAGCACCGGAATGCCCAGGCGGGTTTTCTCGATCGCCCATCTCTGCACGGCTTCGATGAAGTCGACCGTGTCCCGGGGCGTGCGCCAGCGCGCGCCGACACCCCCAGCCTGCGTCGATCCGTTCGGCGCGCCCCGTCGGTCAGACGGTCGCGTGATCTGGCCGAAACTGGCGGGATAGGCTTCACTTGCCTTGGTCGGGGAGAAGGTCAGATCGTCCATCACTTCAGCCTTCGTGGCCCAAAGCGCGATGATCTGGCCGACCTTTTCCTCCAGCGTCATCCGGCTCAAAAGATCGCTTACGCGCAGGTCTACCGGCGCACCCGCATCCTTATAGAGCGGCCCCCTCTTTTTGGCCGCAGCTGCGGGGACGGCCGCAAGCAGGGATGTGGACGCCATCAGCCCCAGTGCCTGCCGGCGTGCGAAACCGGCGCTCATGGCGTCACCGTCAGGGTGGTGGACTGCAAGGCGACCGAACTGTTTCCGGTCATGATCTCGAACTCGCCCGGTTCGACCACTCGGTGCATCTTGTCGTTCCACATCTGAAGGCTCTCGGGCGTGATGGTGAAGCGCACCGTGCGCACCTCTCCGGGTTTGAGGGACACACGCTCAAATCCCTTCAATTCCTTGATGGGTCGCGTGACGGAACTTACCTTGTCATGGATGTAGAGCTGGACAACCTCGTCGCCTTCGCGCGCGCCATCGTTGCGGACATCGACGGTCACGCTGGTGGTGCCGCCCGGCCCGATGCTGGACTGCGCGAGACGCGGCGGGGACAAGGTGAAGTTCGTATAGCTAAGGCCAAAGCCAAAGGGATAAAGCGGCGCATTCGTGTCGAACAGATAGCCGCGGCCCGCGCTTGGCTTCACATTGTAGAAGGCCGGCAATTGCCCGACCGAACGCGGCACTGTGACCGGCAACTTGCCGCCCGGATTGACATCGCCAAACAATATGTCGGCGACCGCATGGCCGCCCTGCTCGCCCAAATACCAGCCCTCCAGCAGGGCATTGGCTTCTTCGCTGACCTTGACCGTGGAAGCGGGCCTACCGTTGATGAGCACGACAGTGATTGGCTTGCCCAGCGTCTTAAGGGCGTCGAACAGTTCCTGCTGCTCCCCGACCAGATCCAGACTGGGCCGGTCGCCCAGATGATTGGCGGCCCAGCCCTCCCGGCTCGATTGCTCGGTATCGCCCAGCGTCAGCACGATGCGATCGACATTCCGGGCAGCCTCCACCGCCTGCGCGATCAAGCGGCGATTCTCCGCCGGGTCGGCCTTGTCAACCTTGTCCGCCCACCAGTCGTCATCTTCCGTGATCTTTACGCCCTGCGCAAAGACGATGCGTGCGCGATCGCCAACCCTGGCCTTGATGCCGTCCAGAATGGAAACGACATGCGGCGGCTGCCCGTAATAGCCGCCCAGCCGCGCCACCGCCGCGCTCGGCCCGATGACCGCGATCGACCCTTCCACCTTCAAAGGCAGCATGCCGTCATTCTTCAGCAATGTGATCGACCGCTGCGCCGCGGTGCGGGCTAGCGCGCGCGCCTCCGCGTCATTGGTAAGCGCTACTGCCTGCGCCGCATCTGCATAGGGATGCTCGAACAGGCCAGCGCGGAACTTCAATTCCAGCATGCGCCGCACGGCCTTGTCGATTTGCGCCTCGCTGACCTTGCCCGCGCGGACCTGATCGCCGAACGTGGCATAGGACAATCCTTCAGGCAGGTCCGCGTCCACCCCCGCATCCAGAGCCCGCCGAGCGGCCTCATCCAGACTGCCCGCGACATGGTGGATGTTCATCAACTGATCGACACCCGAATAATCGGACACAACCGCGCCACGAAAGCCCCATTCCCCGCGCAGCACATCGTCCAGCAGCCAGCGGTTCATGTGGCTTGGCACGCCATCAATCTCATTATAGCTGGCCATCACCGCGTTGATGCCGGTGCGCTTCACCACTTGCTCGAACGGTGGAAAGAAATTTTCGCGCAGTTCGCGTTCCGAAATCGGGGCAGGCCCAACATTGGTGCCGCTCTCCGGTTGGCCATGGCCGGTGAGATGCTTGAGGGTCGCGAATACCTTGCCGGGGCGCAAGTCATGCGACCGACCCTCGCCCTGTAACCCCTCCACCGCCGCGACTCCCATTTCGCCGACCAGATAGGGGTCCTCGCCATAGGTTTCCTCGATCCGCCCCCAGCGTGGGTCGCGCGCGATGTCGATCACGGGCGACAGCACCATCGGCACGCCCCGAACGCGGATTTCGCGCGCGATCACGCTGTTCACCTGCTGCACCAGATGCGGGTCCCAGGACGACGCGAGCGCGATCGATTGCGGGAAGCTGGTAGCGCCCACCGCAGCGTAACCATGCAAACCTTCTTCATGGAACAGGATCGGAATGCCCAGGCGGGTCTGCGTCATCGCCCATTTTTGCAAAGCGTTGACCAGCGCAACGGTCTGGCGGGGGTCGCGACCCCGGGCAACGCGTGGACTGACCGCGCCTTTGGCGTCGGACGGCCGCGTGAAATGACCCAAACCATTGGGATAGCGCGCCGCGAGCCTTGCAGGATCGAGCTCCAAATGATCGTCGAAAATCTGGGTCTTGCTTTCCCACACAGTGGTGATTTGGGCGATCTTCTCGTCCAGCGACATGCGCCCGATCAAGTCGTCGATCCGCGCTTCGACCGGTGCGGACGCATCCTTGTAGAGCGGCCGCTGATCCTGTGCCGCGCGCACGGATTCCATCGGCGCGAACGTCGACGCCATCCCGATCGCCAGCAAGGATGCAGCCCCCAAAATCTTGCAGCTACCGATCACCTGGCCCCTCTCCCCTTTTTGCCGCTCGACACGGTTTTCGCTTGCAGCCCATCAGCTGATAACGCTACCATCGCGGCAGAAACCCGGCTTGTCAATGCAGTTCCTGTCGCCGACACGCCAGTGGATAAGAGGAGAGGGAAAAGTGATGGCGCGCCTGTTCTGCTATATGATGGCCATGGTCATGGCGATGCTGGCTCTGCCCGTTCGGGCGGAAGACGGCTATGATCTGTGGCTGCGTTATGCCCCGGCGGAGCAGGCCCGCGCTGCGGACATCAGCGCCCACGCCCGCACCATCGTGCCTGTGGAAAATGGCTCAACCATGGAAGTCGCCACACGGGAATTGCAGCGTGCCGTTGCGCATATGACCGGAAGCGCGCCCACGCTCGCGACCACGCCGACCGCCGGAGCGCTCTGGCTGGCGACGCCTCGCTCAGCGCCCGGCATCCCATTATCCCTGAAGGGGCTTGGCGCGGAGGGCTATGCCATCCGGTCCATCGACCGGGGCGGTCAACCGGTGACGCTGATTGCCGCAAACAGCGACATCGGCTTGTTGCACGGCGCCTTCCACTGGCTGCGCCTTGCCCAGACGAACGCCCCGCTTGACCGGCTCGACATTCGCAGCGCGCCGCGCATCGGCCTGCGCCTTCTGAACCACTGGGACAATCTCGATGGTACGGTGGAGCGCGGTTATGCCGGCATGTCGATATGGGACTGGTGGCGTCTGCCGGACTATAAGGGTCCGCGCTACACCGACTATGCGCGCGCCAACGCCTCCATCGGCATCAACGGCACCGTGCTCAACAACGTGAACGCGAAGGCAGAGAGCCTGAGCGCGCCCTATATCGCCAAGGCGGCGGCCCTGGCAGACATATTCCGGCCTTACGGCATCAAGGTGTATCTGTCGGTCAAATGGACCGCGCCGATGGAACTCGACGGTCTGAAGACGGCCGATCCGCTGGACGCCCAGGTCGCCGCATGGTGGAAAGCCAAGGCCAGCGAGATATATCGGGCTATCCCCGATTTCGGCGGCTTCCTGGTCAAAGCTAACAGCGAAGGCCAGCCTGGCCCTCAAGACTATGATCGTACCCATGCCGACGGGGCCAATATGCTGGCTGCCGCCGTGAAACCCCATGGCGGCATCGTGATGTGGCGCGCCTTCGTCTATGCGCACGATAATCCGGATGACCGGGCCAAGCAGGCCTATGATGATTTCAAGCCGCTCGACGGGCAATTTGCCGACAATGTGCTCGTGCAGGTCAAAAATGGCGCGATCGACTTTCAGCCGCGCGAGCCTTTCCATCCCCTGTTCGGCGCAATGCCCAAGACGCCGCTGATGATGGAATTCCAGATCACCAAGGAATATCTCGGCCAGTCTACCCACCTCACCTATCTTGGCCCGCTATTTGAAGAAGCGCTCGACGCGGACACCTATGCCAAGGGCAAGGGCTCTACGGTCGCGAAAGTCATCGACGGATCGCTGGACGGGCACAAGCTGACTGGCATCGCCGGCGTCGCCAATATCGGGGTCGACCGTGACTGGAGCGGCTCGATCTTCAACCAGGCGGACTGGTATGCCTTTGGCCGCCTTGCTTGGGATCCGGGCTTGTCTGCCAACGCCATAGCGCGCGAATGGACCGCCATGACATTTTCGCCCGACCCGCGTCTTGTCGATCCGGTCGTCGCCATGATGATGGGTTCGCGTGAGGCGGCGGTCGATTACATGACGCCGCTGGGCCTCGCCCATGTCATGGCCACCGGGCATCATTATGGCCCGGCGCCCTGGGTTTCGGATCTGGCCCGCCCGGAATGGAACCCCGTCTATTATCACAAGGCGGACGCGGACGGGATCGGCTTTGACCGGACCAAAAGCGGCAGTAATGCAATCGCCCAATATGCGCCGGTCATAGCACGGCGTCTCGCGAACCCAGCCACGACGCCGGAAAGCGAATTGCTCTGGTTCCATCATCTGCCGTGGGACTATCGCCTCAAGTCCGGCGAGACACTCTGGAACGGCCTTGTGCATCGTTATGATCACGGCGTCGCCTACGTGGCCGGCATGCAGCGGACTTGGGAGGGCCTTCGCCCGCTGGTCGATGCGGAACGCTTTGCCCAGACCGAAGCCTTCCTGGCGATCCAGCATCGGGAGGCGCAATGGTGGCGCGACGCCAGCATCGCCTATTTTCAATCGATCAATCACCTCCCGCTGCCGGCAGATGCCATGGCCCCGGCGCATGACCTGGACTGGTACAAGGCACAGAGTTTCCCGTACGCGCCGGGCCATCATTGATTTTTCGATTCTACAAAGGGAGCGGTTGTCGTTACCAAGGCTCAATATAATATTTCACGAAAGCCGCCGCCGTTGACCGACACCCGCTCTTCCCGCCGCCAGCGCAATGCTCCTACGATCAACGACGTCGCGCGACATGCCGGTGTTTCGCCGATGACGGTGTCGCGCGTGATCAATGGCGAACAGGTTGTTCGGCCGGAAACGCGCGCCAAGGTTGAAGCCGCAATTGCCGCCATGAATTATGCGCCCAGTGCAGCGGCGCGAATGCTGGCTGGCGGCGATGAAATTCGTGTCGGGCTTCTCTATTCCAACCCCTCCTCCTCCTATCTTAGCGAATTTCTGGTCGGCAGCCTGGATCAGGCCAGCCGCAGCGGCATCGACCTGGTGGTGGAAAAATGGGACGAGGAAACCGCGATCGCTGACGTCGTGGCGCATCTGGAGCGCGGGCGCATCGATGGCGTGATCCTGCCACCGCCGCTGTGCGACCATGATGACATGGTCCAGGCGCTGGGCCGAGCCGGAATCCCGGCGGTGGCGGTCGCAACCGGCCGCCCGCCGTCCGATCTTGCCGCGGTCAGCATCGACGACCGGCAGGCCGCCTATGAAATGACCCGCCATCTTATTGCGTTAGGGCATGCGCGCATTGGTTTCATCAAGGGCAACCCCAACCAGAGCGCCAGCACGCGCCGGTTCGAAGGCTACGTCCAGGCGCTTGGCGAGGCCGGCCTGCCGGTGGAGGACGAACTCATCGCGCAAGGCTATTTCACCTATCGGTCGGGCCTGGACGCCGCGGAACATATCCTGTCGCTGGCAGAGCCGCCGACCGCCATCTTCGCCAGCAATGACGACATGGCTGCTGCGACGGTCGCAATAGCGCATCGTTCGGGTCTTGACGTGCCCGGCGATCTAACGGTCTGCGGCTTCGACGATACCTCGCTCGCCACCACCATCTGGCCGGAACTAACCACGATCCGCCAGCCGATCAGCGCCATGGCGCGGGCTGCGGTTGAAGTGCTGGTTCGGCAGCTTAAGACCCGCCGCAGCCAATCGATCGAGGCGGCAGCGCATCTGGTGCTTGATCACGATCTTGTTCGTCGCCAATCCGACGCCGCGCCTCGATCGCGCCCAAGACAACGTCCGGCGCCCTGAGTTGGCGGAGAGTTTACGCGTCGCCATTTAAAAATGTTGCAAGTCGGAGGAGCGCCGGTTCAAAGCGTCGCTTCGATCGCGCGCGCCGCCAGGTCAGGATCGTCCGCCAGACTGATCGGACGGCCAACCACCAGGATCGACGCCCCATTATCGAGCGCCTGGCGCGGCGTGACGGCGCGCTTCTGATCACCCATTGCGCCACCTGCAGGACGAACGCCTGGCACGACAAAAAATCCGTCGGCCCAGGCCTTCTTCGCCATTGCCACCTCCTCGCCGGAACAGACGATACCATCCAACCCTGCGTCCTGCGCCAGGTCAGCCAGGCGCCGGACCTGATCAGGCGCGTTTGCAGCCACGCCGATATCGCTCAGGTCGCCATCGTCCAGGCTGGTCAGCACGGTGACGGCCACCACCTTGGTATTGACGCCTGCCGCAGCCTTTGCGTCCTCCAGCATGGCGCGGCCGCCGGCGGCGTGGACGGTCAGAATCGCCGGCTCCAGCATGTGCAGCGCCTGCACCGCCTTGGCGACCGTGTTGGGAATGTCGTGCAGTTTGAGATCGAGGAAGATCGGCAGGCCAAACTTGGTCATCTCATGCACGCCATGATGCCCATTGGCGCAGAAAAATTCGAGCCCAAGCTTCAGCCCGCCCACATGATGCCGCACTTGACCGGCCAGATGCTGTGCCTTTGCAAGATCGGGCGTATCGATGGCGACGTAAACGGGACTGGTCATGCAGGGCCTGTCGAACTGGAGGTGGAGGGCAATGGATCGTCCTGCGACAATGTCGGCGGCGGCGCGCCGGGATCGGGCGCTGCCGGTACCGGGTCGGAGGCTGGCGTCATGCCCTTAGGAGCCGGCGCCGTCGCCATGGCGGCGAGGGCCCGCTCGGTATTGCTGAGCCGACGTTTCAGCCGCCAGCGCGTCGCCCGGGCCATTATCCAGAAGGGCAAGGCGCCCAGCAGGAACGCTCCGATCAGCAGCACCGGCAGCTTGGTTTCCATGACCAGATCGCCCCACAGCCGCACCGTGACCGGAACATAGTTCGCCATGCAAAAGAAGGCGAGCGCCACAGCTATGACGACCCAGAAAGCGGTCCGCAGAAATTGCATTGGCGTTTACCCTCACTGCCCATTTGGGGTAGCTTAGGCGATCCCGCCGGATTTCGGAAGCGCCTGATCGCTCTTGTCGATTGCGATGATCATATGCAGGCTCGCCGTATCGCCGGGGTCCAGCATTGTCATGCCGCCGCGATTGATCGCGTCGGGCATGTGGCTGACGGGCTCCAGGCAGAAGAACGCGGCACCCGGTGGCCGATAGACATGAAGCCACTGCGCGCCGACGGCGCTGATCCTCATCCCGATGCCATCGCCGCGCTGCACGGTCGCGGTGCCATCCCAGCCCCCATAGACATTGTCGATCAGACTGTCGCCCGACACCCGCGCCGCGCTCGACCAATCGCCCAACATATCCGCCGGCGCCTCATCCTGCGGCAGCATGTCCGGGGACGAAAGCCAGACTGTGTCTGCGGCAAAATGCAGCATCGTCTCTTTGTCGGCCGCAAAATAGGGATGGAAACCGAGACCGGCGGGCATCGGGCGGTCGCTCTCGTTGAACAGCGACAGCGAAAGCGACAATTGCGCCGGGGTCAGCCGCACCTCCTGTTGCGCCCGATAGCGCCAAGGCCATCCGGCATCGCCGCCATGGTCATGCACCATCAGAACATGGTCCGCAGCTGTCGTCTTCGCCGTCCAGTTCGTCTGCCAGCCAACGCCATGAATGCTATGCGGATGATCGCCGAAGTTGCGGGGCAGCCAATAGTCTTCGCCATCGACGGTGAAGCGACCGTCGGCAATCCGGTTGGCGTAGGGCACGAGCGGAAAGCACGCCATCGCCAGTGGATCCGTCGTTCCTTCCGGAGCCTTTCGCAACAGGTCGACGCCATCCAGCGCCAGGCCGGTAAGCGACCCGCCGATCGCGGGCGACAGCACTGCCTCCAGCGCCCCCGCCCGCAATGTGATGATCTGCGTGTTCAGCCGACCATATCCTCTAGCTCACGGCCTTTGGTTTCGTTGACCATCGCCCGCACAAAGAAGAAGGAAATCAGCGCGAAGAAGGCATAGCCGACATAAGCGACGGCAAGCCCCGGCCACACCACCAGCGAGGGAAAACTGACCGACACCAATGCATTGGCGATCCACTGCGCGAAACCCGCCACCGCCAGACCCGATCCGCGAATCTGGTTGGGGAACATTTCACCCAGCATGACCCACATGATCGGCCCCCAACTCATATTGAAGAAGATCACGTATAGATTGGCGGCGACCAGCGCGAGGACACCATTATTGCCGGGCAGCGACACCGCGCCATCCGCGCCAGTGATCGCCGTCGAAAAGGCATAGGCGACCGTCGCCAACGTCACGGCCATGCCCGCCGATCCGATCAGCAGCAGCGGCTTGCGGCCAATCCGGTCGACCATGGCGATGGTGGCGAGGCAGGCGCCAATCGAAAGCACACCAGACAAGATGTTGGTCTGGAGCGCATAATCCTCCGAAAAGCCGACCGCTTCCCACAGGGTTGCGCCATAATAGAAAACGACATTGATGCCGACCAATTGCTGGAAGACGGCAAGGCCAATGCCGGTCCACACGATCGGACGCACCTTGCCGCTGGTCTTGTCGATCAGGTCGCTAAGCGTTGGCCGGTGATGGTCCGCGGCCAGACTGGCGCGAATCTCGGCCACCTTGCGGGTCGCTTCCGCTTCGCCGAACAGGCGGGTGAGCACGGCATGCGCGCGATCATCCAGTCCACGCGCGACAAGGTAGCGGGGGCTTTCTGGAATGATGAGCAGAGCGAGAAAGTAGATGGCGGCAGGAATAGCCTGCAACCAGAACATCCAGCGCCAGGCGGGAAAGTCCATCCAAAGTTCGGCCGTCGATCCGCCGGCATAGCGTGCCAGCACGAAATTCGCGACGAACGCCCCGGTCAGGCCGGAAATGATCATGACCTGTTGGATCGAGGACAAGCGCCCGCGAATGGCGGCTGGCGTGACTTCGGAAATATAGACCGGCGAAATGACGCTGGCGGCACCGACACCCAGGCCGCCGACGATCCGGGCAATGATGAAGACCGCCGAAGATCCGGCCGCACCGGCGAGCAGCGCGCTCGCCAGGAACAGGATCGCGGAAAGCATCATGACGCCGCGTCGGCCAATGATGTCAGCCATGCGTCCCGCGCCAAACGCACCAATCGACGAGCCGACGAGGATCGCACCCACATTGACGCCAATGCCCAGGCTGCCCAGATCAAAGGCACTTTCCAGCCCTTTTTGCGTACCGTTGATGACGCCGCTGTCGTAGCCGAACATGAACCCACCGATCGTCGCGACCGCGACGATGGCGACAATGAAGGCCATATTGACCTTCGCCGCACTCCCCTCACTCATCATCCTGTCCTTCCCGCTCTTCTATATCGTTGCTATCTGACCCGGCAGCCCGGCAACACCGGGATCGAAGACAAAGAGATCACCCGCCAGAGGCTGATTTGTCAACGCTGTCACGTCCAGCCCCTTGCGCGCCGTGGTCGCATAGGCGGTGCGAAGTTCCTCACCGCCAAAGGCGATCTTCGTCACATTCGCGACCGGGAAGCGGACTTCGCGCATCAGCTTTCCGGCCGGATCGTAGCGGCGCACCGCCCAGCCGCCGAACAAGCCAGTCCAAAGGCAGCCTTCGGCGTCCACGGTTGGGCCGTCAGGATAGCCGGCCCCTTCCTCTATCTGTGCAAACAAAACGGGCTCCCCGACATTTCCATCCGCCGCGACATCGGCGCGCCATATGCGTTTGCCCAGCGTGTCGGTATGATAGACAATACGGCCATCCGGAGAAAAGGCAGGGCCATTGGTGATGGAGACCGCCGGCAGGTTCACCTGTTTGCACGCATCGGCGAAAAAGCGGTAGAAATAGCCGCTCGACTGCGCTTCGGCATCATCCATGGTCCCGAACCAGAGGGCACCATCGGGTGCGACACAGGCGTCATTCTGTCGGTTCCCCGGCATATGGCCCTCGGGCGCGTGGAGGGCGGCGAAACTGGCATCCGCGGGATTGAACCGGTGCACGCCCGATTGCAGCCCGACAGCGAACAGGCTGTCAGCCGTTGGCAGGATCCAGCCGATCTGGCCGGGCGTCGTCCAGCTGCGCGCGACCTCCCGGGCCGGGTCATAGCAATGAATGCGATGCGCCTTGATATCCACGAACCAGAGCGCACGGTCGCGCGCGACCCAGACCGGCCCTTCGCCCAATGTTGCGCCGATCGACAAAATGCTGCGGGGCGCAGCGGTCGTCATGTCAGCGCCACCCGGCGTCGATGAAATAGTCATGGCCTGTGCAGTAGCGTGCGTCGTCCGACGCGAGGAACATTGCCAGGGCAGCGACATCGGCAGGCAGGATGCGACCATCCAGGCACTGTGCTGCGACGATTTCCGCCTCTCCTTCCGGCGTATACCACTTCTCCTGGCGCGGGGTCTTTACGTTGCCGGGAATGATAGTGTTGACCCGAATGTTATCGCGACCAAGATCGCGCGCCAGACTGCGGGTCAGTCCCTCGATGGCGGCTTTCGCGGTCTGATAAAGCGTGAGTTCGGGGAGCGCCAGGTGCCAGCTGATCGAGCCGAAGTTGAGGATGACGCCGCCGCCAGCGCGCTTCATCGCGGGCGCAGCCGCCTGCGCAGCGAAGAACAGATGCCGCAGGTTCACCGCCATGCGATCGTCCCAATAAGCAGGGGTCACGTCCTCGATGCCATGACGATCGTCATTGGCGGCGTTGTTGACGAGGATGTCGATACCGCCGAGTTGCTGTTCGACGGCAGCCATCATCGCCTGAACTTTCTCAATGTCGCGCAGATCGACCTCATAGAATTGAGGCACGAAATCGCTCCCCGTCAGGCGCGCCACAAGCGCCTCGCTTTCGGTCGCCGCGATGTCGCAGAAGGCGACATGAGCACCCTGTCCGGCAAAGGCTTCGACCAGTCCTTCACCGATACCGCTGCCGCCGCCGGAAATGAAAACCCTTTTGCCCTTCAGGCTGGGGTAGATGGCGCGGCTCATGCAGGGTCTTTCTGTTGCGTGTTCAGTAAGCCGCGGGCGGCAAGATTGGTCATCAGGGCAATGACGCCAAAGTCCCAGGCCGCAGCGTCCTTCGACGTCACAACCTCGTTCACCAGCTTGCCCAAGCGCGGTGTAGAAATGGCAACACGATCGCCGACTTTGTGCGTAAATCCCCGGCCGGGTTCGTCCCTGTCCTGAACCGGCGCGAACAGCGTGCCCAGAAACAACGCGAAGCCATCAGGATATTGATGTTCGGACAAGGTCTGCCGGACCAGCTCCAGCGGATCACGGCTGATCTGGTTCATGCTGCTGGCGCCTTCCAGCCGATACCCTTCGGGCCCGTCAATGGTAAGTTCGACTTCCGCGTTGCGGACATCGTCGATCGTGAAATCCTCATCGAACAGTCGGATAAGCGGTCCAAGCGCACAGGAGGCGTTATTATCCTTCGCCTTGCCCAGCAACAATGCCGATCGCCCCTCAAAATCACGCAGGTTGACGTCGTTGCCCAAGGTGGCGCCAATGGCCGCGCCGGCAGCGTTCACCAGCAACACGATTTCCGGTTCAGGATTGTTCCAAGTGGAATCCGACCGGATGCCGATTGGGGCGCCGGGACCCACCGACGACAAAATCGGGGCTTTGGTGAACACCTCGGCGTCGGGGCCGATTGCGACTTCCAAATATTGCGACCAAAGTCCGTCTTCAATTAACGCGCCCTTGAGCGCGGCGGCCTCCGCAGTGCCGGGCACGACATTGCGGATCGAGCCCCCCACCCTGTCTTCCAGCCGTGCGCGGATTTCGCTGGCGGCGGCGGCATCCCCGCGCGCCCGTTCCTCGATCACGCGCTCCAGCGCCGATACCGCGAAGGTGACGCCGCACGCCTTGACGCATTGCAGGTCGACCGGACTGAGAAGGGGCATGGCCAAGCTGTCGAGCGACCCGATGCGCCGACCTGAGTTGGAGGGCAGTGGCAGCATATCAGCTAGCTGCGCGACTGTCGGGGCGACGCTGCTCATGTCATAGGCAATGCCGTCGCGCACAAGGATCGGGCTTGGACCTTCTGCGGTCTGCACGCGGCCAAGAAACATGCCCTTACGCCAGTCACTCGGCAGAAAATCGAGCAAGGAAACAGCCCCCGACATTAGCACCTCTCCACAAAACCCGCATCATTGTTGATAGCGCTACCACCACAATTTCGGGGAGTTTGTCAAGGGCTGTTGCATGTGTTGGGATTTTGTAAGGGCGATAATCGCGGGCCGCTGAACTTTCGTTACGGACCGAACGGCTTGGCGCATCATGGGTCGGCGACAGGAAAAGCGGGACGCGGTTGGTGGGCATCGGGTCGTTGGCGGGCGTTGCGACGCGGCTTTATGCGCGGTCAGCCGTGAACCGGATAGGACAGCGAAGGGCGGCATGGCCTTCGTTCCATGCCGCCCCCTGGTGCGACCCGTTTGGGTATCATTCCGCCCTTCGTGACTGGCGGGAATCCTCTGTGTCAGACACCTGCGCTGAGATAGGTGATCAGTTCAGACTTGCTGACCATCATGCTTTTGTCCGCGTCGGCCGAGGTGAAGGCGCCGTTTGCCCAGGCCGTGACCTGATCAGCGGGCAGTTGCTGCCCGGTGGCCTTCATCTCCTGGCTTTTGAGCGTCACCATCCAGCGGGAAAATTCCGACTGGTCGAGCTGGCCGTCGCTGTTGGCGTCATAGGCCGGAAATTCGCTATCGACGATCGACGCTACGGAGGTTGCGGGTGCCGGCTGAGTTGCAGGCTGGGCGGGCATCGCCGCGGAGGGGGCTGCCGGCGCGGCTGGCTGCGATGCGGCGCCCGGCGTCATCGCCTGCTGCGCCAATGCCGGTGTCGCGATCGCCAGAGCGGTTGTGAACAAAATCGTCCGGATCATGCTGATCTCCTGTTATTCAATATTCCCGGACCAGCAGCGACGCGGCGGTCCGTCCAATAGTGAACAAATAATAGCTCAACAGGCCGAGATGTTCCTGAATTTCTATTCATATTCCGCCATTCGACCAGCAAAATCTTTCGATTCATCTGTTTCATCACACGCAATGTTCGGCGCCGGCGCAAGACCATGGGCATATGCGCGCCGATTTGCCCGCGGCGGGCGACGCTGCTAGGTGGCGCGGCACATTTCCTTTCCGTTTCCAGCCAGACAGGATTCGCCCATGATCCCCCGCTATTCCCGCCCGCAGATGACCGCCCTCTGGGAGCCGGAAGCCCGCTTCAAAATCTGGTTCGAGATCGAGGCGCATGCGACCGAGAAGCTGGGCGAGCTGGGCGTGGTGCCGCCGTCGGCCGCCAAGGCGCTGTGGGACTGGTGGGCGACCAACCCCGCGATCGACGTGGACGCGATCGACGCGATCGAGGCCGTGACCAAGCATGACGTCATCGCCTTCCTGACCTGGGTCGCCGAGCAGGTCGGCGACGAAGCCCGCTTCATGCACCAGGGCATGACCAGTTCGGACGTGCTCGACACCTGCCTGGCGGTGCAGCTGACCCGCGCCGCCGATATCTTGATCGAGGATCTCGACCGGCTGCTGGACGTCATCAAGCGCCGCGCGTTCGAACATAAGCTGACCCCGACGATCGGCCGCAGCCATGGCATCCATGCCGAGCCGGTGACGTTTGGCCTGAAAATGGCGGAAGCCTATGCCGAATTCAGCCGCTGCCGCACGCGGCTGATCGCGGCGCGGGCCGAAGTCGCCACCTGCGCCATTTCCGGCGCGGTCGGCACCTTCGCCAATATCGACCCGCGCGTCGAGGAGCATGTGGCCGAGCAGCTGGGCCTTGCCATCGAGCCGGTATCGACGCAGGTCATCCCGCGTGACCGCCATGCGATGTTCTTCGCGACGCTGGGCGTCATCGCATCGTCGATCGAGCGGCTGGCGGTCGAGGTGCGCCACCTGCAACGCACCGAAGTGCTGGAGGCGGAGGAATATTTCTCGCCCGGCCAGAAGGGGTCGAGCGCGATGCCGCACAAGCGCAACCCGGTGCTGACCGAAAATCTGACCGGCCTTGCCCGCATGGTGCGCGCCTATGCCCTGCCCGCGATGGAGAATGTCGCGCTGTGGCATGAGCGGGACATCAGCCATTCGTCGGTCGAACGCTATATCGGCCCGGACGCGACCATCACGCTGGACTTCGCGCTCGGCCGCCTGACCGGGGTGATCGACAAGCTGCTGGTGTACCCTGAGCGGATGATGAAGAATCTCGACAAGATGGGCGGTCTGGTCCACTCGCAGCGCGTGCTGCTGGCGCTGACGCAGGCGGGGGTCAGCCGCGAGGACAGCTATCGCTACGTCCAGCGCAACGCGATGAAGGTGTGGGAATCGGACGGGCAATTGTCGCTGATGGAGTTGCTCAAGGCCGACGCCGACGTCACCGCCGCCCTGTCGCCCGATCAGATCGAGGAGAAATTCAACCTCGATTATCATTTCCGCCAGGTCGATACGATTTTCGAGCGGGTGTTCGGCAAGGCCTGACCCCACAGCGCCCAGCGGCGCACTGCCGAGTCGCCGGGTGACTGTGACAGCAGGGCGAAGTTCACAGTGTCGTCGGCCTTTTTCGGCCCGAAGCGACCCTGACGCGACCGCGAAGCGACCATAAGGCGACCACGAAGCGACACCCTGCGCCGGGCGAACGGGCGGCCTGTGGGGCGTCCGAACAGCGTTGGCGCGGGCGGGCAAATGCGTCATCCGCAAGGGTAGATCAGGAATAATCCTACATTGGTAGGGGGTGTGGGATGCGGTAAGCCGGCGCTCTTATGCCGAGGCGACCGCGATGGCGCGGGATATTGACGAGCGAGGAATTGAACTTCGTACACGTCAGCATTGCGGACATTTAGACGGCGCGGCGGGTGCCCCCAAAGCTGACCCCGCCGGGACATCCTACGCAACTGTAGTCGCGCCGTCAGCCAAGCGACGCGCGATCGCCGTGCGCTTCACCTCTTCAACCAAAGGGCGAGACTTAGCGCTATCTCGCGCCACTGGCAGACCAAGCTTGCCAAGAGCTTCACGTACGATCAGCACCGATTCATCAAACGCCTCTTTAGCCTTTGCAGCATCGGCCAAATGAGCTTCTAGCTGTTTGCAATACATGCCAACCTTCTTGTTTCCCGCACCGGGATACTCTTCTGCTTCAAATCGCGATCGGAAAGCGAAAAGCAGAAAGTATTTGAATGGCCGAATATCGCGTTCCTCATTGATAAGTTTACGCAACGCGATTTCAAACCGATAGCCAGCTAGAGCTGAAAGGAAATAGGGTTCCGGCTTATGGGCGGGCTGAAATACACGATCTTTCACAGTCTTGAGTAGCGTTCCCTGATAGCGACTGGCTTGGTTAGGCTGGTCAAGAAACATCGACGCATAGCATTTTAGCTGGTTGCCGATTGTAACGATACGCCCCTTTTCAATCGCGCCGCTACTAGCATATTGCTTCGCACGACGCTCGTAATAGAGTTTTATGTCACCGTGCACACCTCCATAGTAATCCTCTAAATCACGCTGAAACTGTGTAAGTGCAAGAAGGTCGTTTTCTTCAACGTTTGTCTGCTTGTTAGTGGACTTTATGATGCTTTGGGCTACGTCCTCACTGACAGTATGAATTATTTTAACAGGTACGAAAAGGTCGCCGGTAATTTCGTTTTGATGAGCAAATATTACGTGACTGGTCTGGCACCCGTTCACAATCTGATAATCTTCTAAAATATATTGACTAGAAGTAACCTTAATATTTCGAGCGACTATAGTAATTCCATTATTGCGCAAAACAAATTGATCGAAAAGGCCGTCTGTGATCGTTTTCGCTATGTCAACGTTCACAGGGTTTTCGCCTTGAAAATCCCGAACGTTATCTACAAAGACGGATTTAATTATATTGCCGCTATCATCGGCTAGCAGCTTTATGAATTCTCCTACTGGTAGAACTCCAAGGTATGATGCACTGACGCCTTCAATGGTAGGAAGGGTGATTAACTTCTCGAACTTGACCTCCCGCGCAATACTCGTCTTGGTAGCGCGATAGAGAGCCTGCACTTGGCGCGCGCCTAAAGGCTCAAAAGCAACGTCCGAAAACAGATTTGTATTCAATAAGTCTTGACGTTTGCGCTTGATAATTTCAACTAGATATGAGTCCTCTGCCCAATTTCCGGTACAGGCATAATAAACTCGACACACGGGATTATCTTTTAGCTTGGAAGAATTTTGCAAAATGCGCTCTTTGATTTCTATGAGCCGTTTAACATCGTCATTTACGGGAAGCTTTTGCGTCGGCGCAAAGACCTCGTTCACAAGGTTGTCACCAAGCGCAATCAGGGCCGCTCCATCAAAGCTGGACGATGATTTCGCTTGGATGATAATGAATTCGGCGTCGAGATAGCCGTTTAGCGCCAAAACATCGTCGATATATTCTGCGTCGCTGGCGAGGCGGCCGTTCACCTTGACGGCGAAGGAGTCTACGTTCAGATCGCCGCCATCTCCGACAACCAAATCATTTGTGTCGAATTCTTCCGTGAAGCGCGACGAAACGACACTGTATGCTGCAAAGTGCTCAAACTGCTTGTCACTCGCAAGCTCGGTTAGATCATTGCTATCGGCAAAGTCCTTCATCAGAGCTTGAGTAACGGAATCCATTTGTGACCTCGCGCAGTATTTCACTGGCAACGGCCTAACGAATGCCACACGCTGTGCCAACGAGTTTGCTCAGGTGATGCCAAAATGATCGATGGCGACCGTGATGCTATGCCCACGGCAAGGAAGCAGATATTTGCCGAGACCCGCGTAATGTCAGGTATCTCCTAGCCACCGGCAGAGACCCGACCGTCTCCTACCGGCCATACTTTCCACCGGTCAAGCACAGCTCCCAAAGGTCCGAAATGCTTCGTTGCCAAATTTTCGCCTCAGATTAGGTGCGACGCCAGCAAAATAGCGCCCTCTGCCTACCCCACACCCCTCCGTCTGGCCTTTGGCCAGCCACCTCCCCTGCCAGGGGAGGATGCGGGGCAGGTTAGCGATCGGGTGATCATGAGCCGTCCGTCCAGCACTGAGATCGGCGCACGTCCTGCCGCCCGCCCTGCCCTATTATTCGAGGCCGCTCTTGCGCGCTTGGCCCACGAAGTTCAGCGCGGCGCGGGCGGTTTCGGCTATCGCCGCTTCGGCTTTCTTCGTATCGATGGTCGGGCGGTCGAGATAGATGGCAAGGATATATTCCTCGCCGGTGGGGGACTTGACCAGCGCCACGTCATTATAGGCGGTGCCGCAGCTGCCGGTCTTGCTGCCCGAGGTCCAGCCTTCGGGCAGGCCGGCCTTGATGCGCTTGTCGCCGGTGCTGCTGGCGTTGAACCAGGCGCGCAGGCGGTCGGCGCTCTCCGCCTTCAGGTCGCGAAAGAAGAGGCGCGCCATCAGGCCCGCCATGGCGGCGGGCGTGGTCGTGTCGCGCGGGTCGCCTTCCGCATTTTCATTGAGCGCGGGTTCATTGCGGTCGAGCCGGGTGACATCATCGCCATGGACGCGCATGAAGGCGGTCAGCCCTTCCGGCCCGCCCAGCATCGGCAGCAGCAGATTGGCTGCGCTATTGTCGCTGACCTCCACCGCCGCGCGCGCCAGTTCCTCCATCGACATGCGGCCGCGCTTGAGGTTCTTCTTCACCACCGGCGCGTAATCGAGCACATCCTCCTTGCCGAAGGGGATGGTCCCTTCCAGCCCGAACTTGCCGCCATCCGCGCCGGTCAGCACGGCGGCGGCCAGCGGCGCCTTGAAGGTCGAGCACATGGCGAACCGCTCGTCCCGGTTGAAGCCCAGGAGCAGCGCGCCCTGCCGGTCGACCAGCGCGACGCCCAGGCGTCCGCCCGTCTCCTCCTCAATCTCCTTGGGATTGCGGACCTGCTCCAACGCCGATTGCGGCACCAGATAGCGCGGCGCGGCGGGCATGAGATTGTCGAGATTGCCGGTCGGCGCGGGCTCCTGCGCCGGGGTCTTCTGCCGGTCGGCGGCGGAGGCGGGCGTGGCGAGCAGCGCCAGAAGCCCGAGAGCGGTGACGATCTTCATGGGGCGACCTTACATTCCCTGCATATTGTTGAATTCGCCCGGAATGCGGACGGTGAGGCTGTCCATAGCGGGATCGAGGACGATCTGGCAGGACAGGCGGCTGGTGCGCGTGGCGGCGGCGGCAAGATCGAGCATGTCCTCCTCATCCTCGCTGGCGCGGGGGAGCCGGGCGAAATCGCCGGCGTCGACGATGACATGGCAGGTGGAGCAGGCCATCTGGCCTTCGCAGGTGCCCTCCAGCGGCTGGCCGGCGGCCTGTGCGACCTCCAGCAATATGGAGCCGGCCGGCCCGTCGACCTCCTGCCGCCGCTCCCCGTCAGCGCTGATGAAGGTGACCCTGGTCATGATATGCGCTCCCTTGTCACGGCGCCGCTTGTGCGGCTGCCGCCTCATTCAACGCCCTTGCAGCCCTCTCCACCTCATCCGGCGTCGTGTAGCGGCCAAAGCCGATCCGCACCGATCCGCGCGCCTGAGCGTCGGTCAGCCCCAGCGCGCGCAGCACATGGCTAGGCCGCCCGGACCCGCTTGCGCAAGCGCTGCCGAGCGAAAAAGCAACATTGCGGCAATAAGACAACAAACGCGCGCCGTCGATTCCGTCACGCCGCAGGTTGAGATTGCCGGGGTAGCGGTGCGTCGCGCTGCCGTTGAGCGACCAGTCGGGAAGAGCCAAGCGGGCGAGCGATGCGAGGCTTTCGACATGGGTGCGGTCGGCGTCCGCCCGCTCGCGCATCAGGCGGGCAGCGACGCCAAAGCCCGCGCACAGCGCCGGGGAAAGCGTGCCGGAGCGCAGCCCCGCTTCCTGCCCGCCGCCATGGAGGAGCGGTGCGGGCCGGACGCCATCGCGCAGCCAGAGCCCGCCCACCCCCTTTGGCCCGTGGATCTTGTGCGCGCTGATCGCGATCATGTCGCAGCCATCGGGGATGGGCACGCGGCCATAGCCCTGCACCGCGTCGCACAGGAACAGTGCGCCGGCGTCGCGCGCCAGTCTGGCAAGCGCCGCTGTCGGCTGGATCACGCCGATTTCATTGTTGACCAGCATCGCGGCGACCAGCGCCACGCCGGGGCGGATGGCGGCGCGGGCCGCGTCCATGTCCACAAAGCCGTCGTTATCGACCGGCAGGATCGTCACGTCCCGCCCCTGCCGCCGCATCGCCTCTGCCGTATCGAGCACGGCGGCATGTTCGGTCGCGATGGTGACGATGCCGCCGGGCGGCGCACCCTGGATCGCGATGTTGAGCGCCTCGGTCGCGCCGGAGGTGAAGATCAGGCGGCCGCCGGGGGGCAGCAGGCGGGCAATCTCATCCCGCGCCACTTCGACCTGCGCGGCGGCGGCGCGGCCGGGGCGATGGGCGCTGTGCGGATTGGCGAACTGGTCGCGCAGCAGCGGGACCATGGCGTCGAACGCCTCGGGCGCGAGCGGCGTCGTCGCCTGATAATCGAGATAGATCATGACCGCGCCCGCTGCGCCATGGCGGTCCAGACGGCAAGGAACCGGTCGACGTCGCCCTCGCTGGTCTGCGGGCCGAAGCTGACGCGGACGACTTCGCCGGCCTCTGCCTCGTCCCAGCCCATCGCGCCAAGGACATGGCTGGTCTTCAACGAGCCGGACGAACAGGCGCTGCCGGCGGACACCGAAATGCCCTGCATGTCGAACTGGATGAGCTGCGCGCGCGCCGACAGGCCCGGCATGCGGTAGCTGGCGATGGTGGGGATGCGGGGCGCATCGCGCGCGACGATCGTGCCGCCCGCAGCTTCTATCCCGGCGTCGAGGCGTGCGCGCAGGGCGGCGGCGCGGGGCAGCCAGTTGCTTTGCGCGTCGAGGGCCGCGGCCATGGCGAGAATGGCGGGGAGATTTTCCGTGCCTGCGCGATAGCCCTGTTCCTGGCCGCCTGTTGCGTCGATCAGGGCGAGGTCGCGGATCAGCAGCGCACCGACGCCGGGGGCCCCCCCGAATTTATGCGCGCTCACCGCGATCATGTCGGCGTCGGGCAGCGACAGCTTGCCGGCGCTCTGGGCGCAGTCTGCGAAGAGAATCGCCTCGCCCCGCTCGATCCGGTCGAGCGGCTGGATCACGCCCGTTTCATTGTTGACATGCTGGATGGCGAGGATGGTCCCTCCTCCTTCGATCCGGGCGCAGACCCGGCCATCAGCGTCCACCGGCAGGCGATCCGCGCCCGCCGTCACGCGCAGCACGGCGTCATGTTCTACCGGCGAGGTCAGTATCCGGGCCGCCTTGGCGCGGGTGAGCGCGATGGCGATGGCCTCGCTCGCGCCCGACGTGAAGATGACAGGACCGTCCCACCCCAATGCGACGGCGATGCGGGCGCGCGCATCCTCCAGCGCGGCGCGCGCGGCGCGGCCATCGGCATGGGGACTGGACGGGTTCGCCCAGGCGTCCAGCGCAGCGACCATGGCGCCGCGCGCCTGCGGCAGCATCGGGGTGGTGGCGGCGTGATCGAGATAAAGGCGGTCGGCGGCCAAGCGGCGTTACTCATTGATTGCGGAAATGGCGGCGGCTTCTATATAGGCGGTTTGCCGCGCCGCGCCAGCTTGGCCTGGCGTTTGCGCCGACCCTTTTCCCCGCTGTCCTGACCCTTGTCAAAGGAGCAGGCTGCCCAGAACGATAACAGGTGCCATGCCCGACGTCATTTTCCCCGGACCCGAAGGCCGTCTCGAAGGCCGTTTCAGCCCCCCGCCGCGCCCGCGCGCGCCGGTCGCGATGATCCTGCATCCCCATCCGCAGGGCGGCGGCACGATGAACGACCGGATCACCCAGGCGCTCTACAAGACATTCGTGAAGCGCGGCTTTGCCGTGCTGCGCTTCAACTTCCGTGGTGTTGGTCGCAGCCAGGGGACGTTCGACAATGGCGTAGGCGAATTGTCCGACGCGGCCGCCGCGCTCGACTGGGTGCAGAGCTTCCATCCCGAAGCGCAGACGACATGGATCGCCGGCTTTTCGTTCGGCGCGTGGATTGGCATGCAGTTGCTGATGCGCCGCCCGGAAATTCGGGGCTTCATCTCGGTCGCGCCGCCCGCCAACATGTATGATTTCTCGTTCCTGGCCCCCTGCCCGTCCAGCGGCATCATCGTGCAGGGCACGTCGGACGAGGTGGTGACGGCGAGCGCCGTGCAGAAGCTGGTCGACAAGCTGCGCACGCAAAAGGGCATCACCATCCATCATGACGAGATTCGCGGCGCCAATCACTTTTTCGAGCATGAGCTCGACCAGCTGATGAAGTCGGTCGACAATTATCTGGACATGCGCCTGTCGCCGGATTCGCCGATCCGCTGATCCGCCGGGCGAAGCCCGATACGCAAAAGGGCGCGATGGCCATGTGGCCGCCGCGCCCTTTTTGCTGCCCCGCGCTCCCCCCGAAGCGCCGGGCGCCAACGATCAGTTGGCCTTGCTCATGTCCACCTTTTCCACCCACTCGGGATAAAAGGTCGGCTCGCGGTTGGACCAGCCCGCAGCGGTCGCAGCGGCTTCGCTGATCGACTGAAGCAGTGTACGGCGCTTTTCGGGGTGAAGGTGCGGCAGGCTGGCCGCCGCGCAGAAGGCGCCGGGAAGCCAGGGCCGCGATCCCGCGCCGAGCAGCCGTTCATACAGGAAGCGATAGGCCGAAAAGCTGCCGATACGATCCTGTCCGAGATCGAAGGCGGAAATCGTGACCAATGGGGCCATGAAGGGTTCAGCCTGTTCCAGGCCGCTGTCGTCAGGCACGCGCATCTTGATTTCGTCGAGACGCCCGTAGATGCGGGCTTGCGCCCGGATCGAGGCTTCCTCGACCAAGTCGCGCGACCATAATTTCATCGCGTCGCGGCGACGAAGACCGATGTCAAGCGATCGACGAATATAGCGTTGCGTTGCAGACGGGAAACTCGCGAATTCGCGCAATTCCGCCAAGGTGACGGCGCCATCTGCTGGTCTTGCACTCGTGCCCATAGTCTTGCCCTCCGACTTGAAGTCGTACGACAGACTATGCGCCCTCCATGGTTACCGAAGGCTTAAGCGCCTATTCTGCCGCCGTTCACAAGGGATCAGATTTGGTTGTGCAGCGCAACATGAAAATCGGCGTTTGCGACAAATGGATGACGGTTGCGCCATTAGGGATCAGGCGACTGCGGCGACATCCTGTGTCAGCCAGGCAAAAGCCGTGTCCGCCCGGTCGAAAATTTGGAGATAGGACTGCGTCATTTCTCGTTGCACCTGCAGGCGCGCAAGCGCGCTGGCCGTGACGATGGCGATGCGTCGCGCCTGGGGGAAGCCGGCAAATTGGGTTCGGAACATGGCCAGAGCATTTTGCGGTTGAATGGCGCTTCGGCTCATATCCATCCGTAATAGATAGCCCGGATAGAATCCGTGACGGTCAAATTCGGTCCAGCAGGCGCGCGCGTAAGCCGCGACATCGTTCACGGTAAAATGGCGATGCCATGCCACGTCCATCAGGCGCAGGTCAGGACGAAACGTTAAGGCATAATGACAATAGGGCATTACGGCGAACTCCAGCTTCGCGCGTCAATGCCTTATAAATCTTAGCAAATGCCTTAAGCGTCGACCCGGCCCGCCAAAGCCGCGCTGATCATGCTGCGCCAGATCGCCACATCTCCGGCATTCGCCATTTGCGTATCGGGCTCTCGCAAGGTGTGGAGGATGGCATAGGCATCCTCCACATGATCGGGCCATGCCGCGTCGACCGCGCTCGACGCGTGGGCATCCTGCCCTTCGCCATTTAGGCTCAAATGGCGGCCAGCCAGAACCCGGGCAATCCGCTCCACGGCGGGCGTGCAGGATGTCGGCATCGAACGGGTCACTCCTCTCGTTATTTCTCTTGTCGTCGCATGATAGCATCAATATTCGCCACCGCCATCAATCCTCTTCGCGGTAGCCGGACGAGGGCACCGGATCGCCCTTGTCGCCTGAGCGCGCGGTCGAGGGCGGATCAGATGCATCCATCGAATCCTTAAGCCCCTCGTCCAGCTTTTCGTCCGCGGTGATGATATGGTCCTGATGATCGGTTTCGCGATCGTCGCGGGCTTCCTCGCGGCTGTTGGGGCGAATGTCGGTCTTGTCGCTCATGTCACTCTCCTTCCGCGCGCCAATAGCGCGCTTTCACGGAGTCAACGATGGGTGGGAAGCGCGGTTCCGCTGTTGATCGTTCGACCAACATGCATCGCGGTTCGACCAGCTACCAGGGCATGGGGCGACAATTTGTGCCGAGAGCGATAGACAGGAACCATGACTTTGTTTCCCGAAGACGGCGACCGCGGCGTTTCCCCCGCGATCGCGCTCTATTCCATTCTGGGCTTCTGGCTGTTCTACACCATGCTGGTCAGCCTGCGCGCTGCGGTGGTAGGCTTTGAATCGCAGATGGAGATGGCCGCCCGCCGCATGGTGGTGGCGATCATCGGCATCATCATCACCTGGGTGCTCTATCTGGTGCTGCGCCGCTTCGATGCGCGGCCCCTGGCGCTGCGGATCGTCGCCGCCTTTTCGCTTGCTGCGCCCTTCGCGCTCGCGATGGCCGCGACCAACTATTATATGTTCAACGTCTATGACCCCACGATGTTCGCCGATGCCGAGATGCAGAAAAAGGCGGTCGAGGAAAATTATGCGCTGATCAGCATCGTCGAGGATGCGATCAGCCGCTTCTTCTTCCTGTCCGCATGGGCGGGGCTTTACCTTGCCCTTTCCTACGCCAGCGAAGCACGCCGCGTCGAGCGCCGCGCCGCCCGGCTTGAGCGTGCGGCGCAGCAGGCCGAATTGCGCTCGCTACGTTATCAGGTGAACCCGCATTTCCTGTTCAACACGCTTAATTCGCTCTCCTCGCTGGTGATGAAGGACCGGCGCGACGAGGCCGAGCAGATGATCATGTCGCTCAGCAATTTCTATCGCACCAGCCTGACCGGCGATCCGCTCGACGATGTGCCGCTGGCGGAGGAAGTGCATCTCCAGAAACTCTATCTGGATATTGAGGGGGTGCGTTTCCCCGACCGTCTGAAGACGGTGATCGACATTCCGCCGGCGCTGCTGACTGCCTGCGTTCCGGGCCTGATCCTGCAACCGGTGGTCGAAAATGCCATCAAATATGGCGTGTCGCGCACATCCCGGCCCGTGGAGATCCGGATCACCGCACGCGAGGATGGCGACCTGATGCACATCAACGTCACCGACGATGGCCCCAATCCTCCCGGCGACGCGGACGGCGGCAACGGCATCGGCCTCGCCAATGTGCGCGACCGGCTGACCGCCCGCTTTGGCGATAGCGGGCGGATCGTCTATGGTCCGCGCGAGGCGGGCGGCTTTGCCGTGCTGCTGACCCTTCCCATCCTTCGCAAGGGGTGCTGAACGCATCATGTCCATCCGCACGATGATCGTCGATGACGAACCGCTGGCGATCGAGCGGTTGCAGATGCTGTGCGCGCGCGAACCGCGCATCGCCCTGGTCGGCACCGCCAGCGATGGCGAGGCGGCGCTGCGCTTGATCGAGGTGTTGAAGCCCGACCTCGTCATGCTGGACATCGCCATGCCGTTGTTGGACGGCATCGGCGTCGCACGCGCGGTCGGACGTATGGGCATGCGCCCCGCGGTCATTTTCGTGACCGCGTTCGAAGGTTTCGCGGTCGAGGCGTTCGATCTGGCGGCGGTCGATTATATGCTGAAACCCGTTGCGCATGACCGTTTGTCGCGCGCCATCGACCGGGTGGAGGCGGCGCTGCGCAACCGCTTGCCCGAAGGCGAGGCCGCTGCCGAGCCGCAACCGGAATGGGCGGAGGAATTCTGGGTGCCTCACCGGTCCGAACTGATCCGCCTCGCCACCGACCAGATCGACCGGATCGAGGCGGAGCGCGATTATATGCGCCTGCATGTCGGGCAGCACAGCTATTTGCTGCACCAGACGATCAGTTCGCTGGAGGAAAGGCTGGACCCGCAGCAGTTCGTCCGCCTGCACCGGTCGCATATCGTGCGGCGCGACCATATCGCGCGGCTGCGCCATGACGGCAGCGGCGTGTGGTTCGCGGCGCTGGCGGACGGAGGCGAGATAAGGATCGGCCGCACCTTCCTGGCCAATGCACGGGCGATGACGGGACGCTGAGCCTCAGCGCGTTTCCAGCAGACGCGCGTCCGGACCCGGCAGCGCCGTGATCGCGACATTGGCGAACATGACAAGGCCTGCGATGATCATCAGCGCGCCGCGTTTGCGATCGCCCCTGCGCGCGATGGCGTAAATGCCGCCGCCCGTCAGCAACACGCCCGCAAGCATCAGGATGGAAAGAAGGGTGCCGGCCATGGGGCGATGCCATAAGCGGCAAGCTGGACTGTGGCAATTGCCGCCTTGTCCTCCTATGAGGCGCGCAGACCCGAATCACCCGCAGGTGAAGGACCGTTGCAGCCCATGAAAATCGCCATTGCTTCCGATCATGCCGCCGTCGAATTGAAGGCGGAACTGGCGCAGTGGCTGCGCGCGGAAGGTCATCTGGTCGAGGACCTGGGGCCGGCGACCGCCGACCGGGTGGATTATCCCGATTATGGTTACAAGCTCGCGACAGCGGTCGCATCGGGCGCGGCCGATCGCGGCATCGCGCTGTGCGGATCGGGCATCGGCATCTCGATCGCGGTCAATCGCAACCCTGCCTGCCGGTGCGCGCTGGTCGGCGAGCCGCTGTCGGCCGCCCTTTCACGTGAGCATAATGACGCCAACGTCCTGGCCATGGGCGCGCGCCTGACCGGCGTGGACATGGCCAAGGCCTGCGTAACCGCATTCCTGACCACCGAATTTGGCGGCGGACGTCATGCCGGCCGCGTGGACAAACTCTCCCAGCCTGCGCTCTGAAAGGATCCTGCGATGAGCACCGACACCCTCTCCCCCCCCGCCCTGTCGGACATTCGTTCGGAAGGCTATTTTACCCGCAGCCTGGCGGACGCCGATCCCGCCGTGTTCGGCGGCGTGCAACAGGAATTGAAGCGCGAGCAGACCCAGATTGAGCTGATCGCGTCCGAAAACATCGTGTCGAAAGCGGTGCTGGAAGCGCAGGGATCGGTCTTCACCAACAAATATGCCGAAGGCTATCCGGGCAAGCGCTATTATCAGGGCTGTGCCCCATCCGACGTGGTGGAACAGCTCGCCATCGACCGCGCGAAAGAGCTGTTTGGCTGCAACTTCGTCAACGTCCAGCCGCATTCGGGCGCGCAGGCCAATGGCGGCGTCATGCTGGCGCTGGTGAAGCCAGGCGAGACGATCATGGGCCTTAGCCTGGACGCGGGCGGCCACCTGACCCACGGGTCCAAACCCAGCATGTCGGGCAAATGGTTCAACGCCGTGCAATATGGCGTGCGCGAGGACACCCACCTCATCGACTATGACGATGTCGAGCGGCAGGCGATCGAATGCCAGCCAAAGCTGATCATCGCGGGCGGCAGCGCCTATCCGCGCCAGATCGACTTCGCCCGCTTCCGCGCCATCGCGGACAAGGTCGGCGCGCTGTTCATGGTCGATATGGCGCATTTCGCAGGCCTGGTCGCCGGCGGCGCGCACCCGTCGCCCTTCGGCCATGCCCATGTCGTGACGACGACTACGCACAAGACGCTGCGCGGCCCGCGTGGCGGCATGATCCTGACCGATGACGAGGCGATCGCCAAGAAGATCAATTCGGCCATCTTCCCCGGCCTTCAGGGCGGCCCGCTGATGCATGTCATCGCCGCCAAGGCGGTGGCGTTCGGCGAAGCGCTGCGCCCCGAATTCAAGACCTATGCGCAGCAGATCGTCACCAACGCCCGGGCGCTGGCGACGAAGCTGGAGCAGCGCGGGCTGGCGGTTATTTCCGGCGGCACCGACACGCATCTGGCGCTCATCGACCTGCGCCCCTACGGCATTTCGGGCAAGGACGCGGACGAGGCGCTGGAGCGCAGCTTCATCACCTGCAACAAGAATGGCGTGCCGGGCGACCCGCTGCCGCCGACCAAGACCAGCGGCATCCGCGTGGGTTCACCCGCCGGCACGACGCGCGGTTTCGGCGTGGCGGAGTTCGAGGCGATTGGCGACATGATCGCCGACGTGCTGGAGGGGCTGCGCGATCATGGCGAAGAAGGCGACGCGAGCGTCGAGGCCAATGTCCGCGAGCGCGTTGCGGCGCTGTGCGCGCGCTTCCCCATCTACGAAGGATAAGCCCGCTTGCGCTGCCCCTTCTGTGCCCATGAAGACAGCCAGGTGAAGGACAGCCGGCCGACGGAGGATGGCGCCGCCATCCGCCGTCGCCGCCAGTGCGAGGCGTGCGGCGCACGCTTCACCACCTTCGAGCGCATCCAGTTGCGTGACATCTGGGTGGTGAAGAGCGAGGGCCGCAAGGAAGCGTTCGACCGGGACAAGCTGGCCCGGTCGGTCGGCATCGCCTGCCGCAAGCGGCCGATCGACCCCAGCCGGCTGGAGAAGCTCATTTCCGGCATCCAGCGCCAGCTTGAAACCAGCGGCGACGGCGAAGTCCCCGCGCGCGCGATCGGCGAAATGGTGATGGAAGGGCTGAAACGCCTCGACAGCGTCGCCTATATCCGCTTCGCCAGCGTCTACAAGGACTTCACCGACGCCAAGGATTTCGAGGAGTTTGCAGGGACGGTGAAGGAGGTGGGGCGTGAGTGAGCTTTTGGTCCCTTTCCCCATTCCCTCCGTTCGGTTCGAGCCCGTCGAGAACTTTTATAGCACTTCCTCTCAAATCACAAAGACCATCCAAGCCGCATCATGAGTTTCTGGGTCTATATCCTTCGCTGTGCCGACGGCAGTTATTACACAGGCCACACCGATGATCTGGAGCGGCGCATCGCTCAGCATCAGGCCGGGGAACTGCCCGGATATACACATGACCGGCGTCCGGTAACGCTTGTCTTCAGCGAGAATTTCACGGATCGGATCGACGCTCTGGAACGAGAGCGTCAGGTAAAAGATTGGTCGCCAAAGAAAAAGGAAGCATTGATCCGGGGAGACTGGAACGCTGTGTCCGAGGCGGCCCGTTCTCGACCACGGGTCTCGGCTTCGCTCGACCCTGGCTCGAACCGAACGGATGGGATAGCTGCGCACCCCATTTCCTCCGTTCGGTTCGAGCCTGTGGAGAACAACATGCCCACGCCAACTCCCATAATCGTCCTCGTCCGCCCGCAATTAGGTGAGAATATCGGCAAGGCGGCGCGGGCCATGCTGAATTTCGGGTTGACCGAAATGCGGCTGGTGAGCCCGCGCGATGGCTGGCCCAATCCTGATGCCGGGCCGGCGGCGGCGGGCGCGGACGTCGTGCTGGACGGCGCGCAGGTCTATGAGACGCTGGCCGATGCGGTCGCGGATTGCGCCCATGTCTATGCGACCACCGTGCGCAAGCGCGGCGTCACCAAGCCCGTGGTCACGCCGGACGAAGCGGCGCGCGAAATCCATGGTGCGACGGGTCGCAGCGCCTATGTGTTCGGTCCCGAACGATCGGGCCTGGAAACCGACGATGTCGCGCTCGCGCGCAAGATTCTGACCGTGCCGATCAACCCGGAATTCGGATCGTTGAACCTGGCGCAGGCGGTGATCCTGTGCGCCTATGAATGGTCGAAGCAGGCCGCACTGACGCAGCCCACCGTCACGGACCTGGGCGAACCCGCGGCGCAGGACGAGCTGGAAGGGATGATTGGCCAGTTCGAGACGCTGCTGGAACATGCCGGCTATTTCTTCCCGCCCGATCGCGCGCCCGCGACCAAGCGGACGCTGCGCAACCTGCTGACCAAGCCGGGCTGGAATCATCTGGAAGTGCGGACATTGCGCGGTGTCCTGTCCGCGCTTGGCAAACCGCGCGCGCGCTGACCCGCCCCTATATGCCGCCGGGGTGCACCGGCCAGCCGCCCTGCTCCAGCGCGTCGCTCAGGGCGGATACGCAAGCGTCCAGTCGCGCCTGATCGGTCGAGCGCACCACGAAATTCGCGCCGGTCCGGCCTTCGCGGAAAAAGGGATAGCTGCCGATCTGGCACCCCTCATGCGCCCGTTCGGTCTTGCCCAGCAGGTCGGCGACTTCGCTTTCGGCGACCCAGCAGCCGATCGTCGTCGCCAGCAGCGGGCTGCCTCCCTCCAGCGTGCCCGTCAGCGCTTCGAGCATGCCGGCGGTGATCGATGGCACGCCGGCCATGATGAAGATATTGCCGTGGCGGATGCCCGGCGCGCCCGACATGCGGTTTTCGATCAGGCTCGCCCCATCGGGCACGCGCGCCATGCGCAGCCGCGCGTCGGTGAGGCCACCGCGCGTTTCATAATAAAGTTCGAGCACCGCGCGCGCCTTGGGATGAATGACGACACCGACGCCCAACGCCGCCGCGATGGCATCGACAGTGATGTCGTCATGCGTGGGGCCGATGCCCCCGGTGGTGAACAGATAGTCATTGCGCGCGCGCAGGATGTTGACCGCTTCGACAATGGCGGGCTGATCGTCGGCGACGACGCGCACCTCGGCCAGCCTGATGCCCTGAACATTGAGCCATGTGGCGATCTGCGCCACATTCCTGTCCTGCGTACGCCCCGACAAAATTTCATCGCCGATGACGATCAGGGCGGCGGTCCAGGTGCGGTTGGGATCAGGCATGGCGCGGTCATAGCCGTGCCCGCGCGCCCTGCCTAGACGCCCCTCGCATTATGGCGTTCGAGCGCCTATAATCCTCCCATGACCGACTATATGACGATGACGGCCGATGCGCCTGTGACCCGATCGACCGCGATCAAGCTGCATGACGAATCCGGCTTTGCCGGCATGCGCAAGGCCGGGCGGCTGGCAGCCGAGATACTCGATGCGCTGGTGCCCCATGTCGTGCCCGGCGTCACCACCGGCGAACTGGATGATATCGTCCGTCGCATGACGCTGGAAGGCGGCGGCGTGCCGGCGACGCTGGGCTATCGTGGCTATACGCATAGCTGCTGCATCAGCCTGAACAATGTCATCTGCCACGGCATTCCGGGCGATACAAAGATCAAGGACGGCGACATCCTCAACATCGACGTCACGCCGCAGGTCGATGGCTGGCATGGCGATACCAGCCGCATGTATATTGCCGGCGACGCACCAATCAAGGCGCGCCGGCTGGTCGAGATCACCTATGAATGCCTGATCCTGGGGATCGAGCAGGCGAAGCCCGGCAATCATCTGGGCGACATCGGCCATGCGATCCAGCGCTTTGCCGAAAAGCACCGCTATGGCGTGGTGCGTGATTTCTGCGGCCATGGCCTGGGCCGGGTGTTCCACGACAGCCCGGAGGTGGTGCATATCGGCCGCCCCGGCACCGGCCCGGAACTGCGCCCCGGCATGTTCTTCACCATCGAACCGATGATCAACATCGGCAAGCCCAATGTGCGCATGCTGGATGATGGCTGGACCGCGGTGACGCGCGACCGCAGCCTTTCCGCGCAATTCGAACATAGTATCGGCATCACCGATACCGGGTGCGAGATTTTCACGCAAAGCCCGGCCGGCCTAAACTGTCCGCCCTATAGCTGATGGACCGCTGCCCATTATTTGGGCAGGGCGACAGGATATTGCCCGGAATGCGGGCAATATGGACAAAGATTGCTGCATCGCCGAAAGCAGTCCTAGCGATTCGCCAGTTGGCACGGTAATTGATAGCCATGAGGGACGGACACCAGCCTTGCGGGGGCATGGGATCGTCGCTTGAGAAGAGGCATGGAGGCACCGCCCTGCATGTCGGAGCGCGTCACGGGTTGGGACTATTTGCGATGAAGAAGATCGAGGCGATCATCAAGCCGTTCAAGCTGGACGAGGTGAAGGAAGCGCTGCACGAGGTGGGCGTGTCGGGCATCACCGTTACCGAAGCCAAGGGATTTGGTCGGCAAAAGGGGCATACCGAACTGTATCGCGGCGCGGAATATGTGGTCGATTTCCTGCCCAAGGTGAAGCTGGAGGTAGTCGTCGACGACTCCGTGGCCGATCGTGTGGTGGAGGCGATTTCCGCTGCGGCCCAGACCGGGCGGATCGGCGACGGCAAGATCTTCATTTCCAACATCGAAGGCGCGGTGCGCATCCGTACCGGCGAGCGCGACAGCGACGCGATCTAATATTGCGGCCGGTCCCGGCGCGGGCCGGCCGGCCAGGCATCAACAAACCCCTTCGGGGGGGTTTTTCTGAAAGAAGGGCAAGCGCATATGGCCAACACGCCAAAAGACATCCTGAAGATGATCGAGGAACAGGAGATCGAATGGGTCGATGTCCGCTTCACCGATCCCAAGGGCAAGTGGCAGCACCTGACCATGGTGTCGAGCGTGCTTGGCGAGGATGAACTGACCGACGGCCTGATGTTCGACGGTTCGTCGATCGAGGGTTGGAAGGCGATCAACGAATCGGACATGATCCTCAAGCCCGACCTGGACGCTGTCTATGTCGACCCGTTCAGCGCGACGCCCATGCTGATCATCTTCTGCGACATTGTCGAGCCGGACACCGGTGAGTTGTACAGCCGCGATCCTCGTTCGACCGCCAAGCGCGCCGAAGCCTTCGTCAAATCCGCCGGGTTCGGCGACACAGTCTATGTCGGGCCGGAAGCCGAATTCTTCATGTTCGACGATGTGCGTTTCGAAAATGATTACTCGCAGAGCTATTTCAAGATCGACGACATCGAATTGCCGACCAACACCGGCAAGGAATATGAGGGCGGCAATCTGGGCCACCGTCCGCGCGCCAAGGGCGGCTATTTCCCCGTCGCGCCGGTCGATCCGTGCACCGACATCCGCGCCGAAATGGTCAGCACCATGCTGGAAATGGGCCTGCCCTGCGACAAGCATCACCATGAAGTCGCCGCCGCGCAGCACGAACTGGGCCTGACGTTCGGTACGCTGGTCCAGACCGCCGACCGCATGCAGATCTACAAGTACGTCGTGCAGATGGTGGCGCAGGCCTATGGCAAGACCGCGACCTTCATGCCCAAGCCGATCGCGCAGGACAATGGCAGCGGCATGCACACGCATATGTCGATCTGGGAAGGCGGCAAGCCGCTGTTCGCGGGCGACGGCTATGCGGGCCTCAGCGAAACCTGCCTCTATTTCATCGGCGGTGTCATCAAGCATGCCAAGGCGCTCAATGCTTTCACCAACCCGACCACCAACAGCTACAAGCGGCTGGTGCCGGGCTTTGAAGCGCCGGTGCTGCTCGCCTATTCGGCGCGCAACCGTTCGGCCTCCTGCCGCATTCCCTATGGCGCGGGGGCCAAGGCGAAGCGGGTGGAGTTCCGCTTCCCCGACGCGATGGCGAACCCGTATCTGTGCTACGCCGCGCTGCTGATGGCGGGCCTCGACGGCATTGAGAACAAAATCCATCCGGGCGCCGCGATGGACAAGAATCTCTATGACCTGCCGCCGGAAGAGCTGAGCCAAGTGCCAACCGTCTGCGCATCGCTGCGCGAGGCGCTGACCAGCCTGGAAGCCGATTACGAATTCCTGCTCAAGGGCGACGTCTTCACCAAGGATCAGATCGAAGCCTATATCGAACTGAAATGGCCCGAAGTCTATCGCTGGGAAATGGCGCCCTCGCCGGTCGAATTCGATATGTATTACAGCGCCTGATCCTTCAGGCGTTGTGAAGAGAAGCCCGGCCGCGCGAGCGGTCGGGCTTTTTTGCGATCGGGTGGTTGTCCAACCGGGGCGGCCGTCTCACATCGGCGCGATGAACCCGCTCGCACCGCTCGGCCTCGCCGTCCCCGTCATCCAAGCGCCGATGGCGGGCGTCTCCTCGCCCGAAATGGCCGCCGCGGTCAGCAACGCCGGCGCATTGGGCTCGATTGCGGTGGGCGCGGTCGACGCAGACCAGGCTCGGGCGATGATCGCCGCTGTCGCCGCGCGCACCGATCGCCCCTTCAACGTCAACCTGTTCGCCCACCAGCCGGCAAAGCCGCGCCCCGATGTTGAGGCGCAATGGATCGCAGCCATGGCGCCGTTATTCGCCCGCTTCGATGCCAAGCCGCCCTCGCCGCTTCGCGAAATCTATCGCAGCTTCGCGGAGGATGACGCGATGCTGGCCATGCTGGTCGAGGCCCGGCCGGCGGTCGTCAGCTTTCATTTCGGCCTGCCTGACGACCGACGCATTGCCCGGCTGAAGTCGGCCGGGTGCCTCCTTGCCGCCAGCGTCACGAATGTAGCCGAGGCACAGGCGGCGAGACGCGCCGGCATCGACCTGCTCGTGGCGCAAGGCTATGAGGCCGGCGGGCATCGCGGCATGTTCGACCCCACGCTGCCTGATGGGCGATTGGGCACGCTGGCGCTGACCCGATTGCTGGTCGCGCGGTCCGGCCTTCCGGTCATCGCGGCGGGGGGGATCATGGACGGGCGCGGCGTCCGAGCGGCGCTGGACCTGGGCGCAGCAGCGGCGCAGATGGGCACGGCCTTCATAGCCTGTCCCGAAAGCCAGGCCGACGCTGCCTATCGTGCGGCGCTCTTTAGCAAGGCCGCCTATGACACGGTCATGACCAGCGCCGTTTCCGGTCGCCCGGCGCGCTGCTTGCGCAACGCCTTTGTCGATTGGGGCGAAGGGGTGGCGAACGCGCCGCCCGACTATCCGATCGCCTATGATGCGGGCAAGGCGCTGCACCAGGCGGCCAAGGCCCATGGCGAAACCGGCTTTGGCGCGCAATGGGCGGGACAGGGGGCGCCATTGGCGCGATCCATGCCGGTCGCAGAGCTGATAGCGACGATCGCGGCGGAAATGGACGCAGCTTAGCCCGGTATCACCGCCCCGAACAGCAGGGTCGGCTCGCCGGCGGGCGAAAGCACGATCTGGCCGCCAGCTTCCATCACCAGCTGGCGCACCATCCAGGCGGCGGCGGTGCGGGACGCAAGCCCTTCGATCGGCAGCGTGCCGGCCAATGCGGCGCGCAGGTCGGGGTCAAGCACCAGCTTTGGCCCTTCGGCACGCACGACGATTTCGGTGACGCCGGGCCGCGTTTCCGCGCCGATGTCGAGCTGCCCACCGCGCACCAGCGCGTCGCCCGCGATCAACGCCAGGTTGAGGAGGATCTTGGCCGCCAGCTTGCCGAGCATCTGTTCATCGACCATCCAGCCGACCTTGACCCGGCCAGCCCCGGCAAACATGCCCTCGATCGCGACCTTGGCCTCATGCGGCGGAACCGCCTCGCCAAAGCCGCCGGCCGATCCAAAGGCCAGGCGGAAGAATTTCAGCTTGTTCGCCGATGTCCGCGCGCTGTCCCCCAACAGATCCAGGCAGCGCTCGCGCATCGCCGGATCGGTTTCGTCCGCCATCAGTTCCAGCCCGTTGTTGAGCGCGCCGACCGGGCTCAGCAGGTCGTGGCACAACCGCGAACAGAGAAGGCTGGCAAATTCGATGCTGTCGGTCGGGTTGGTCATGCGGATGCGGATCGCCAATGCTGGAAGATGGGAATGTTCGGCTAATGCGCCGCCCCGCCCCCCGATGCAACCCCGACTCACCGCCTTTCCGTCACCTCATGTCGAGCTTCGCCTCGGCAAATCGCACCGCGCCCCCCTCGCCCGGCCCGGCGATCCACAACCGCGCCACGTCACCCGCGACGATCAGCCAGAGCGTGCCATCGGGCGCAGCGCACGCGGCATCGGTCGCCGATGGGACAGCCACCCCGGATGGGTGTGAGTGATAATGGCCGATGACGGCCGGACCTGCGTCCCGCGCGGCGCGATGGGCGGCGATCAGCACGGCCGGGTCCAGTTCAAAATGCCGGGACGGATCGGTCGCGACATTGGCGGCCGGGCGGATCGCATCGATGCGGCCCGCAGCGCCTAGCAGCATTCCGCACACCTCGTTGTGATCGGCCGCGCACAAGGCCCTGATTTGCGCCAGCACGCCTCTTGCTATCTCGACCTTCATGCCTATCTCCCTAGCCAATGGTCCTGGGGGATTCCATCATCGAAGCGACAATCGGCCCGGCGCAGCATGGACTGCGGCTGGATCGCGCCCTGGCGGACCTGTTGCCCGACCTGTCGCGCGAGCGGCTGAAAACGCTGATTGGCGATGGCCAGGTGCATTCGGCGCCGGTCGGCAAGATCAGTGGGTCGATGAAGGTGGCTGAGGGCCAGCGCTTCACCATCACCCTACCCCCGCCCGTGCCACTCGACACGGTGGCGCAGAATATTCCGCTGACCATCGTGCATGAGGACGCCGACCTGCTGGTGGTCGACAAACCCGCGGGCCTGGTCGTCCATCCCGCCGCTGGCAATCTGGACGGCACATTGGTCAATGCGCTGCTGCATCATTGCGCGGGGCAATTGTCGGGCATTGGCGGCGTCGCGCGGCCGGGGATCGTCCATCGCATCGACAAGGATACGTCGGGCCTGCTGGTCGTCGCCAAGACGGACAGGGCGCATGAAGGGCTGGCGCGCCAGTTCAAGGATCACAGCATCGAACGGGCCTATGCGGCGATCACCTATGGCATCCCCGTTCCAACGGCCGGCACCGTCGATAGCTGGATCGGCCGGTCGGACGCTGATCGAAAGAAGATGGCGGTTCATCGGGAAGGACGCGGCAAACATGCCGTGACTCATTATCGCACGCTGGACAGGCTGCGTGGCGCGGCGCTGGTGGAATGCCGGCTCGAAACCGGCCGCACCCATCAGGTCCGCGTCCATATGGCGCATATCGGGCACCCCTTGATTGGCGACCCGGTTTACGGTAGAGAAAGAAAAGGTTTCAAATCAATACTGGAAACGCTGGGTTTCAGAAGGCAGGCATTGCACGCCAGAATGTTGGGGTTCATACATCCGGTAACGGACGAACCGCTTATGTTCGAAAGTGCACTTCCTGCCGATATGCAGGAACTGTTAAGCGCGCTTCACGTATAGGTTTCGACAAGTTTGCGACGGCGCCTGTGACGCCTCTTCTGGGTCCCGCCGCGCATGAAAGGGAAAGGTGACGACATGGCCAAGAGCAATGTCCCCGCGGTTCCGGCGCTGGGCGGTGAAGCCAGCCTCAACCGCTATCTATCGGAAATTCGCAAATTTCCGCTGTTGACGCCCGAGCAGGAATATATGCTCGCAAAGCGCTATCAGGAACATCAGGATCCTGAGGCTGCTGCGCAGCTTGTAACCTCGCACCTGCGGCTGGTGGCCAAGATCGCCATGGGCTATCGTGGCTATGGCCTGCCGGTCAGCGAGCTGATCAGCGAAGGCAATATCGGCCTGATGCAGGGTGTGAAAAAGTTCGAGGCAGACCGTGGCTTCCGCCTGGCGACCTACGCCATGTGGTGGATTCGTGCGTCGATCCAGGAATTCATCCTGCGCTCCTGGAGCCTGGTGAAAATGGGCACCACCGCCGCGCAGAAGAAGCTGTTCTTCAATCTGCGCCGGATGAAGAACAATATCGAAGCGTTCGAGGATGGCGACCTGCGCCCCGAGGATGTCACGAAGATCGCTACCGATCTTGGCGTCAGCGAGGATGATGTCATCTCCATGAATCGTCGCATGGCGATGGGCGGCGATACGTCGCTCAACGTGCCAATGCGTGAGGATGGCGAGGGGCAGTGGCAGGATTGGCTGGCCGACACCGATCCGTTGCAGGACGAGCGTGTCGCCGACGAGCAGGAAAAGGTTCAGCGTCACGACATGCTGGTGGAGGCGATGGATGACCTCAACGACCGCGAAAAGCATATCCTGGCCGAACGCCGCCTGGCCGAAGAACCCAAGACGCTGGAGGAATTGAGCCAGGTCTATGGGGTCAGTCGGGAACGCGTCCGCCAGATCGAGGTGCGGGCGTTCGAAAAGCTGCAAAAGGCGATGATGCGGATCGCCGGCGGGCGGCTGGACAAGCTGGCGCGGTTGGCGACGGCCTGATCGAACCAAGATCTTACCAGAAAGGCCCCGGAGCGATCCGGGGCTTTTTTTGCGCCCGTTTAAGCCCCTCCTTCGCTCCTGCCGCCCGATGCGGCGATGATGCTGGCGCAAACAGATGGCGCCGACCATCCGGTTGCGCCATTCTGCCGCCCTCATGAATCACGGGAGCATCGCAATGGCCCTGGACCTTACGCTCTACACCAATCCCATGTCGCGTGGGCAGATCGCCCGCTGGATGCTGGAGGAGGTTGGCGAAGCCTATAACACCATCCTCCTCGGTTACGACGACGGCAGCATGAAGGCCGCCGATTATCGCGCGATCAATCCGATGGGCAAGGTTCCCGCGATTGTGCATGGCGGGCGGGTCGTCACGGAATGTGCGGCCATTTGCGCCTATCTGGCTGACGCCTTCCCCGACGCCGGCCTTGCGCCGCCGCTGGACGCGCGCGACGCCTATTATCGCTGGCTCTTCTTTGCCGCCGGGCCGGTCGAGGCCGCTGTCACGAACAAGGCCCTGGGCTTCGTCGTGCCGGAAGGACGAGAGAAGATGGCAGGATATGGCAGCTTCGACGGCGCGATCGACGCATTGGAAATGGCGGTGTCGGGTGATGCATGGATTTGCGGCGAGCAATTCACCGCTGCCGACGTCTATGTGGGGGCGCAAGTGGACTGGGGCCTCGCCTTCGAGTCGATCCCGTCCCGCCCTGCATTCGAAGCCTATGCCAGCCGGTTGCGGGAACGCCCCGCCTATCAGCGGCAGAAGGAAATCGACAACGCCCTGATCGCGGAGATGCAGAAGGAAGGGTGATACCCCCTGTCGTCCCACAACGAAAAAGGCCCGGCGGGATCGTCCCGCCGGGCCTTCCTGTTTGATTGAAATGTGCGATCAGTCGCGGCTGCCGCCCATGAAGCGCAGCAGGAACAGGAACATGTTGATGAAGTCAAGATAGAGGTTCAGCGCCCCCATGATGACCGACTTGCCCATCATGTCGGTGCCGGCGACATGCGCGTAGATGCTCTTGATCTTCTGCGTGTCATAGGCAGTGAGGCCCGCGAACAGCAGCACGCCCAGGAAGCTGATCACCAGATCCATCGCGCTGGAGCGCAGGAACAGGTTGATGAGGCTAGCGACCAGAAGGCCGACAACGCCCATGATCAGGAACGTGCCGAAACCCGACAAGTCCTTCTTGGTCGTATAGCCCCACAGGCTGAGGCCCGCAAATGCGGCAGCGGTCGCGAAGAAGGTCTGTGCGATCGACGTTCCGGTATAGACCAGGAAGATTGACGAGAGCGACAGGCCCATCACGGCGGCATAGACCCAGTAAAGCGCCTGGGCCGTCGCCGTCGAGAGCCGGTTGATGCCGAAGCTCAGCACCATCACGAAGGCCAGCGGGGCAAACATGATGATATATTTGAGGATGCCCGGCCCGGCGAGTACCTGATAGGCAAGACCGCTCGACGCGAACAGCAGAGCGACGATGCCGGTCAGCAACACGCCGCTCGCCATATAATTATAGACCGAGAGCATATAGCGGCGCAGCCCGGCGTCGAACGCCTCGCCGCGTGCGGCAGTGGCGTTGCCAAAACCCGCAACGCCGGATCGGGGGTCGGACCAGTTGGCCATGAAATTCATCTCCTTTGCCGGCGTTCGTCGCCGGTCCCTTCATTATCGGCGCTAATGGCGGCGACTTCAAGCCAAACCGGAACGGATATGGCACATTGGGCGCGCAGGGCTATAGTCCGCCGATGCATCGTCTGTTTATCGCCATCCGTCCGCCCGCAGCGATACGGGCCCGCTTATTGTCGTTGGCCGGCGGCGTGGAGGGCGCGCGGTGGCAGGATGACGAGCAATTGCACCTGACTTTGCGCTTCATAGGAGAGGTGGACCGGCATCGGGCCAATGACCTGGCCGATCTGCTCGGCGCTATCCGTTTCACGCCCTTCGATGTGCGGATCGAGGGGGTGGGCAGTTTCGACCGCAGGGGCGTTGTCGATACGTTATGGGCTGGCGTGCAGCCACGCGAACCGCTGGCGCAACTCCATCGCAAGGTCGATCGCGCCTGCGTCCGCGCGGGGCTTGGGCCGGAGGGACGCGCCTATCTGCCGCATATAACATTGGCCCGGTTCGGGCGGAGAGGCACAATGGTCGATGGCTTCCTGGCCGTTCATGCCGGACTGTCGACCCCCGCCTTCCGTATCGATGGCTTCACCCTGTTCGAAAGCCGCCTGGGACATAATGGCGCGCGCTACCAAGCGGTGGCGGATTATCATGGCGATGGCGGGGATATGTGCCCCGCCATCTGAGGATGTGAAGGCCGCTCAGCCGGCCTTCAGCACGCCGCAGGCCACGCGGCCGCCGGCATTGCCAGCCGGATCGCTCATATTGTCATCGGCTTTCGCGTGAATGACCACCGCCGCGCCATCGCTATCCAGCAACGGCATGGAGCCGGTCGAAATCAGGCCGCCGGGCACGACATATTCCAGTTCGCCCATGCCGTCCGACCCGGCCATCATATTGGGCATGTCACCCATATGCTTGCCGGCCGGGTTGTCCGCGCCATGCTGGCGGTTGGTCGGGTTCCAATGGCCACCGGCGCTGGTGAAGTCGGGCGGGGTGCACATGCCGGTCGTGTGGATATGGACGGCATGCATGCCCGGCGTCAGCCCCTGCGCCTTGACCAGGACATGCAGCCCGTCGGCCGCTTCGGTCACAGTCGCGGTGCCGCGCGCGCTGCCGTCGCCGGCCATGAGCTTGGTACTGGCCATCGGCGCTTCGGCCGGCATGGCAGTGTCCGTGCCGGTGGTGGCGCAGGCGGACAGGGCGGCGCCCAGCGGCAGGACGAGCATGACAGGCAGGATTTTCATGAGCAAATCTCCAAGGGCAGAAGGCAAATCTCATAGGCGAACGCGGCAGGCCGCCCTTTGTTGCCGATGCGAACCGATTTGTCACGGGCGCGTGCCTTTTGCCTGACGCCGACACCGAAAGCGACAAATGCACGCGATTTCCGCTTGCGGGCGCCCATTCCTTCCGTTATTTCTGTTTTTACAGAAAGAAACATCATGCCACTGCTTGACCATCCCGATGCCAAGGCGTTCCTGCTCCATTGGGGCGAGATGGGGACGCAGTGGGGCGTCAACCGGTCGGTGAGCCAGGTGCATGCCCTCCTCTACCTGTCGGACCGACCCCTGCCCGCGGACGAAATTGTCGACCAGCTCGGGCTCGCCCGCTCCAACGTATCGACGGCACTCAAGGAATTGCAGTCCTACGCCATCGTTCGGCGCGTCCATGTCGAGGGCGACCGGCGCGACCATTTCGTGGCGGAACTGGACCTGTGGGAAATGCTCACCCGCATCGCGGCCGAGCGCAAGCGGCGCGAGATCGACCCGACCATCGCGCTGCTTAATGAACTGGCCCAACGCCTGGCCAAGGACGCCACCTGCCCGCCCCATGTGCGCGAACGCATCACCCGCATGCACGAGTTTCTATCCACCCTGGGCAATTGGTATGAGCAGATGCGCGTGCTGCCCAAGCCCACATTGGTCGCGCTGATGAAGCTGGGCGGCAAAGTCGTCCGCTTCCTGCCCGGCGGAAAGAAGGATGCGAATAGCGGCTAACGCCGACGTGGTATCCGTTTTCACGCCCATGGATTTCTGAATTTACCGAAATTACGGAATATTTGAAAGGAGACGCATCATGGTCGAGACTGCCTATGCCCTCTATCTGGGAATCACCATCGGGATCACCATCTGGGTCGCGCGCACCCTGTCCAAAAATGGCGAAGTGTTTCTGGTCCAGTGTTTTGGCCATAATGCGCAGCTGGCGCGGTCGACCAATCACCTGCTGGTCGTCGGCTTCTACCTCGTCAATATCGGCTTCATCACCCTGACGCTGAGCCTGGGTAAGGAACCCGTCACCTATGCAGACGCGATCCGTTTCCTGAGCGGCAAGGTGGGCCTGGCCGTTATCGTGCTGGGCGGCATGCACTTTTTCAACATGGGCGCGATCGCGCATTTCGGGCGCAAGGTGAATGGCTGGCTGACCAACGGCCATCCGCAGGCAGCCTGACACGCCATGGAGGGGCGGCGGTGCGGCCCCTCCCTTTCGATGTAGGAGGTCGCCATGTATGAACCGCCCAAGACCGCTTTCCGTGGCGCCAGCCGGGCCATTCTGACCGCCGGCCCCTTGTGCGTCGCGCTCAGCCTGGCGGCCATGGCGTATATGGAGTTGCCAGACGCGATCGACCTGGAGCCGGCGGCATTGCTGGGCATTCCGGTAGTCTTCCTCTTCGCCTTGATCTTCGGCCCCTTCGTGGCCTGCTTGCCGATCGCTGCCGGCACCTTCCTCATGCATCATTTGGCCGATCGCTTCGACATCCTGTCCGCCCGGCCGGCCTGGGCGGCGGCGGGCCTGCTGACCGGGGCAGCTTTCGTTTGGGCAATAGGCCTGTTTACCTCATCCGGCACAGTGAGCTTCGCCCTGATCGCCACCAGCGGGATTTGCGCCTGGCTGTCCCATAGCCGCACCGCCGCCTGAGCCCATAGCGCCTGAACCCTTGGCCTGAGGCGCGGGGACGGGCTATAGCGCTTGCACAGGGCGGGTTTATGCCCCACTGGCGCCCCTCCTCCCCTTTTTAGCAGCTATAATCGAAGTCAGGCGAACCATGTCCGATCATCAGGTGCATATCATTGGCGGCGGGCTGGCCGGGTCGGAGGCGGCCTGGCAGTTGGCGCAGGCGGGCGTTCGCGTGCGGCTGTCGGAAATGCGCGGCGCGGGGGACATGACCCCGGCGCACCAGACGGACGGGCTGGCGGAACTGGTCTGTTCCAACAGTTTTCGGTCCGACGATGCCGACAAGAATGCGGTCGGCCTGCTGCATCAGGAGATGCGGCGGCTGGGGTCGCTCATCATGGCAAGCGCGGAGCCAGCCAAGGTGCCGGCCGGATCGGCGCTCGCGGTCGATCGCCATGTATTTTCGCAGGCTGTCACGCGCGCGCTGGCCGAGCATCCCAATATCGAAATCGTGCGCGAACGGATCGACGCGCTGCCGGACGAAGGCATGACGATCGTCGCCACCGGGCCGCTGACCGCGCCGGTGCTGGCGACAAGCATCGGCCAGGCGGCGGGGATGGAGCATCTGGCCTTTTTCGACGCGATCGCGCCGGTTATTCACCGCGACAGCATCGACATGGACCAATGCTGGATGGCCAATCGCTGGGACAAGATTGGTCCCGGCGGCGGCGAGGGCAAGGATTATATCAATTGCCCGATGGACAAGGACCAGTATCAGGCCTTCGTCCAGGGGCTGCTTGACGGCGAGAAGACCGAGTTCAAGGAATGGGAGGCCAACACCCCCTATTTCGAAGGATGCATGCCGATCGAGGTGATGGCGTCGCGCGGGCCGGAAACGCTGCGCCACGGGCCGATGAAGCCGATGGGCCTCGACAATCCGCGCACGGGCCGCTGGCCTTATGCGGTGGTGCAGTTGCGGCAGGACAATGCATCGGGCACGCTCTGGAACATGGTGGGCTTTCAGACCAAGCTGAAACATGGCGCGCAGGTCGAGCTGTTCCGCACCATTCCTGGCCTGGAAAAGGCGGAGTTTGCCCGGCTCGGCGGTCTGCATCGCAACACCTTCATCCAGAGCCCCAAGTTGCTGGACGCGACGCTGCGCCTTAAAAGCGCGCCGCATATCCGCTTTGCCGGACAGATGACGGGATGCGAAGGCTATGTCGAAAGCGCGGCCATCGGCCTGCTTGCCGGACGGTTCGCCGCGGCCGAACTGCTGGGCCGGGAGATGACGCCGCCGCCGGCCGACACGGCGCTGGGCGCGCTGCTTGGCCATGTGACGGGCAATGTCGCGACCGCCGACTATCAACCGATGAACGTCAATTTCGGCCTGTTTCCGCCGCTGGATGACGTGAAGAAGAAACAGCGCAAGGAAGCCTATACCGCGCGCGCGCGCTCGTCGCTGGGCGCATGGATGGGCGAACTGGAATTGGCTTAAACATATAAACACCGTTCAGTTCGAGCTTGTCGAGAACTCTCGCGCATCGGTTCTTAATATGCACGAACTGAACGGAGAGCCTAGCATGTGCACTTGGGCTTCGGCGTCCGCTTGGGCGCGGTAATGGCGAATTCGGCGGGGGTAAGCTTGCCATCCTTGTTCGCGTCAGCGCTGGCGAAGCGATCGGACGTCGCGACCGCCCATTCCTCAAAGGACAGCAGGTTGTCGCCATCCTTGTCCAGCGCCTTGAACGCCTTGGTCCGGCTGCCCATCATTTCCAGCCGGGTGATGACGCCATCGCGGTCCCTGTCATAGCGGGCGAAGCGCTTCTGCTCACGGGTCTGCGGGCTGGCTTCGGCCGGCATCGGCGGCGGTTTTCCTCTGGTATTGGGGTCCCCTTTGGGCAGCGGTTCGATCACGGGCGGCGGCGGCGCGGTGGCCAGTTGCGGCAAGGGAGCCTGGCTCGCGCGGCTCGACCACCAGAAAAGGCCGCCCGCCATCAGCAGCAATGCCGCCATGCCGCCCGCCAGCATTCGCCCCATCGTCGCCCTCCTCCATCCGCGCGCGTCCGCAGCCTAACCCGATGCGTCAGCGCCCGACAAGCGCGATCCGCAACAGCCTGAACGCCAGGCCACGCGGCATTCCACGCGGCGCGCCGCGTCCCTTCATCACATCCTGTCGCGCCAGGGTGAAGGCGATGCGCTGCGGTCGCCAGGCGGTCGGCCAGCGCGCGCCGTCGGCCAGCGGCGACAATTCGCTCGCGAGGCGGAGCGCTGCGTCGGCGAGCGCCGCCTCCTCAACATGGCCGGCAAGGTCCCACAACGCCCAGACCTGTCCGGCCGCGACCAGCCAGTCGGGCGTGTCGCCTTGCCCGGCAAGCGCGCGAAACAGCCCGCCGCCGCGCCCGGCCGCATAATCACGCAGCCCCTGCGCGTCGATCTCCGGCTCCACCACCAGCACTTCCCAGCCGTCTATCATCGCAACAAGGCCCGGCGCGGCCATGCCGCCGGTCGCACGAAGCGCGTCCACGACCGGCTCCCCCTGCCCTTTGATGCCGGCCGGGTCGTCGATGACGTCATTCCACCATGCCAGGCGCATCTGACCAATCGCCCGCTCACGCGTCGTGCGCGCGACCTTGGCCAATTGGGCGTCGAAGGCCCAGATTGCCCGTTGGCGCGCCGCGTCCGCACCGGCATGGGCCGACAGCAGTAGCGGCAGCGGCGTAAGCAGTGAATCGACACTCATGACCGGCCTGCACAGCGGGGCTTTTCGAGGCCGGTTTGCGATATTTTAAGCATTGTCCTCCTAAACAAGTCCCGCGTGCGCACGCAGGAGCGCGCAAATCGCCCAGCCCAAATGCAGGGAATGTCGGGCGTCACATGGGTGATTGCGGACTGATGGGCAAGATGAACACACATCCCCAAGGCTTTATGAGCCGTCTGGCGCGCAACCAGAAGGGCAATGTCATGGCGATGGTGGCCGCGGCCATCATCCCGCTGGCGGCGCTGATCGGCGGCGGGCTGGACATGGGCCGCGCCTATATGGCGCGCGCGCGCATGCAGCAGGCCTGCGACGCCGCCGCCCTCGCCGGACGCCGGGCGATGACGACATCGTCGATGACCCAGGCCAACAAGGACGAAGCCAAGAAATTCTTCGACTTCAATTTTCCGCAAGGGACGTTTCAGGCCGCGACTTTCACGCCCGTCATCCGCAGCAAGCCGGGCGAAACGACCACCGTGCAGGTGACGGCATCCACCACGATGCCGACCACGGTGATGAAGATTTTCCGCTATGAAACATTGCCTTTATCGGTGACGTGCGAGGCGCGGTTCGACATCGGTAACACCGACGTGATGCTGGTGCTCGATACCACCGGGTCGATGGCCTATGCCATTTCCGACGGCAAGGGCGGCTCGACGACGCGGCTTGCCGCGCTCAAGCAGGCGGTCAAGGATTTCTACGACACGCTGGGCGCGGGATCGAACAGCACGGGGCGCATCCGTTATGGGTTCATGCCCTATAGTTCGACGGTCAATGTCGGCTATCAGCTGCCGACCAACTATCTGGTCGGCGGTATCAGCGGCGAGACATGGGATTATCAGACGCGGCGGCTGCTGACGAGCTACGGCGCGCCGGTTGACGGTCCCCCCGGTGCCTGGACCTACCAGTCAGGATCTGTCTCCGCTTGGACAAATTACAGCAGCACGCCCGGACAATCTTCAGGGCAATGCGTGGCCCCTGCGAGCGTAACACCAGTAGTAAACACCACTTCGGGAACCACAACCGACCCCATCACGGGTGTTCGCACCACCACCACGGTCACGACGCGCACGACCAATGGCTATGCCTATAATGCGACCTATACCCCGGCTGTCGCTGGAGGCTGGCAGTGGCAGGGCTGGAATCTGGTCTATGTCGCCGCAAAGCCCAGCCAGTGCGTCATCACCCGTCGGCAATATAGCAGTTATGTCGAGACCAAGACGGACAGCAGCACACAGACGCCGCAGAAGAGTTGGGAATATGGCAAATTCCCGCTGACGGTATCATCCTTCATTACCGGCAACGCCGTCGCCAACCCCACCTATGACGCCAGCGTGCCGACCGATTCCAGCGGCAATGTCGTGGCGCCCACATCGACATGGGCGGGTTGCATCGAGGAACGGGATACCGACAGCAATATCACCGCCAGCACATCGACAAGCAGCACGCCGTCAAACGCGCAGGATCTCAACATCGATGCTCTGCCCGATCCGACGCAAAAGGGCACCAAATGGCGTCCGCACTGGCCCGATGTCGAATTCACCCGCAGTGGCGGTTCGTCGGGCACCTGGCTCAACACGCAGTCGCGCAAGGATGGCGGGTGGAACGCCTGCCCAAGCCAGTCGCGCAGACTGACCAGCTACACCAATCGGACAAGCACGCCCACGGGCCAGTCGAGCAGCTTCAACAGCTATATCGACAACCTGATCGCGGTCGGCGGCACTTATCATGACATCGGCATGTTGTGGGGCGCGCGCTTCCTGTCGCCCAAAGGCATTTTTGCCAGCGACAACAACAGCGCGCCCAACGGCTTCAACATCTCGCGCCATATCGTGTTCATGACCGACGGCGACATGAGCGCCTATCAGCAGGTCTATGGCGCCTATGGATATCAGCAACTCGATGCGCGGGTGGCGCCGGGAAACACCAGCGATACCGACCTGACCGCTATCCATAACACGCGTCTTCAGATGCTGTGCAATGCTATCAAGGCCAAGGGCATCACCATCTGGGTCATCGGGTTCCGCAACCAGTCCGAAGGAAATATCCAGACCCCCCTGCAAAATTGCGCCACCAGTTCGAACCACTGGACCATGGCCTATGACGCCACGTCGCTGAGCCAGAAGTTCAAGGACATCGCCAAGAATATCGGCGGTCTGCGGGTGTCGCAATGATCGGGCGGATCGCATCGAAGCTGATGCGCCTGCGCCGCGATGCGCGTGGCGTCACGCTGCTGGAATTCGGCTTTGTCGCGCCGCCGCTCATGCTCACGATCATGGCGATCGGCGACTTGGGCTATCAAGCCTATTGGCACGCGGTCGCCCGCGGCGTCCTTGAAAAGGCCGCGCGCGCCGCGTCCGTCGGCACGCTCAATGGCGCGCAATTCGATGCCTATATCACCCAGCAGATGTCGGCCATCACCGCCAGGAACGCCAGCCCACCCCATATCGTCAAGAAAAGCTATTATAATTTCTCGCGCGTCGGCAAACCGGAGAAGATCACGTCCGATACAGCGCCGCTGGGCGTCTATAATAGCGGTGACTGCTATGAGGACGCCAATGGCAATGGCGTATTCGACACATCGGGCGGCAGCACCGGACTGGGGAACGCCGACGACATCGTCTATTATGAAGTGACCTTGTCGCAGCCGCGCCTGTTCCCGATGGCCAGGCTGCTGGGATGGAGCGCCACCCAGTCGGTGACGGTGTCGACCATGGTCCGTAACCAGCCCTGGGCCAACCAGACCACGCCCACGATCCGCTGCTCATGACGAGGATGCGCCTGCCCCTGCTCTTGACCCTGCGCCGGTTGCGTCGCGACGATCGCGGCCTGGCGCTGATCGAATTCGCCTTCTCGTTGCCGGTGCTGCTGATCCTGTGCATGTGCGGGCTTGAAGCGGCCAATCTGGCCCTGGCCCATCTGCGGATCAGCCAGATCGCGATGCTGGTGGCCGACAATGCCTCACGCGTGCGCACATCCATCGACGAAGCCGATGTGAATGAAATCATGATCGGCGCCAATCAATCCACGCAGTCGCTCAGGCTTCAGGCGAATGGCCGTATCTTCCTGTCGGACCTGGAACCTAACGGGCTCACCGGGCCGAACGAGGGGCAATATATTCGCTGGCAGCGCTGCTGGGGCAATGGCGCCTTCACGTCCAGCTATGGCGTTGCCGGGAATGGCCAGACCAACGCCAGCATGAAGGACGGCATGGGGCCGGGCACGACGGCCGCGACCAAGGTGAAGGCGATGAGCGGCACTGCGGTCATGTTCGTCGAGGTCGCCTACCGCTATCAGCCGATCGTCAGCAACGCCATCTTCGGACCCAAGGTGATCCGATACTCCAGCGCTTTCAACGTGCGCGAACGCACCGATCAGGCGATCAAGAATGCGGGCAATCTGGCGGCGGCGAACACCGCCCGCTGCACCTGACGCGCGACTGGGCGGCCTGCCGCCCGGCATTTTTCGCTTCCGCCAATATCGGCGCTTCGCTCCATCGTCCTGATCTTCGCGCCAGCGCGCGAGCCCCCTACGCGCGTACGAGAACAGGCCATTGCGTCTGGTGCGCATGTGAGTCACCGCTCCCGTACAATTCATTGCAGCGGCCGCACATCAAAAATTAGGAAATTACGTCCATATCGCAGGATATTACTCCGGATTGGATGATTATGAACCTGCCGCGTCAGAAGATTACAACTGGGCTGCGCAATGGCTGGCGCAAGGTCAATGAAAGGCTCGCGCCGCTCGCTGGGGACCGTCGCGGCTCCACGCTGGCACTGATGGCCGCAGGGCTCATTCCCGTAATTGCCGCTCTGGGCGCGGGTATAGACGCGGGACGGCTATACCTGGTGAAATCCCAGCTTCAGGCCGGGGTGGATGCGGCCGCTCTGGCCGGCGCGCGCGCCTTTGCCGTGACCGATGGCTCGCCAGCAGCGCGCGACAAGCAGGCGAGCGCCTATTTCTACGGTAATTTCGCGTCGGACTATATGGGCGTCAGCAATTTGCAACTGACGCCAGATTTTAAGACCGTCGGCGGAATCAACGTGACCACCATCACCGCCCGCGCGATCGTGCCCATGACATTCATGCGGATATTCGGGTTTCAGCCGCGCACCATGCAGGCCGTCGCCAAGGCCGAATTGCAGCCGCGCCCCCTGGAGGTGATGGTCGTCCTCGACGACACCGGCTCGATGAAAGCCAACCTGTCGGGCGGCCGGACGCGGATGGTCGCGCTCAAGGAGGCGGCGAATGACTTCGTCGACATCCTTCACCAGGGTGCATCGAGCCGGCGCGATCTCGCCATGGGCTTCATCGGCTATGACGTGACCGTCAATGTCGGCCATTTGCTGCCCGGCAACGCGGTCAAGAAGGTCGAAGGCTTTAACAGCTTTGCCGGTGCGAGCGCCTACGGCCTGTCTGTCCCCAGCCATGCCAGCGGCAATTATCTGGCGTGGAAAGGCTGCGTCATGGCCGATACGACGGTGAAGGACGTGGACAAGAATCGCCTGACGTCGGAAACCGGTGCCTGGGATCTGGTGCGTTCGCTGCCCGGCGAAGGCAGCCATCCGCCCGTAGAGCCTTTTTTCGTGCCGCCCATGTATGTGCCAAACGCGAAAAGCAACTCGGGCGCCGACAACCCTAGCAGCACCTATTATGGTATCTACAACACTGAACCAGGGAATAATCTCTACCGGATCGACAAGTCGGCTTTCGGTGAAATGGGCGCGGACTATCTGGCGCGCACCGAACTCTATCGGCAATATTTCTATGATTATTATGTCGGCTTGAACAATGGCGATGCCAACAAGGCCGACGATGTGGTCCGGCGCCTGGATGGCAGCTATTATACTCCGTCAGCGGCAAATCGCGCCGGCAATGACTGGTATATCGATTGGAAGCGGATACCCAAATATTACGACGGCGCGGTGTGGAAGGACCCGGCGAGCGCGACGGTCAATCCCCTGGGCGGTTCGGTGGATTCCGGCAGCAAGAATACGACGCCGATGCCCTCGCCCAACTGGCAATGTCCCGAAGAGGCCATGCCGCCGCGATATGGACGGATGAAGAGCGAATATCTCAGCCATATCGCAAATCAGCATGGCGCGATCTATCCGGCCAATGGCACGATCCACCATGCGGGGCTGCTATGGGGCTATCGCCTGTTGGTGCGGGACGATGTGTTCACACGCGCCAACCCGACCACCGAACGTCCGCGCCGCGCGCTGGTATTCATGACCGATGGCGTGAACGAAATCGGCGAATCCCAAAACGGCTATCTGGACCGCACCTTCACCTGGTACGGTCGGTGGAGCGACTCCCGCATCGCGGCAAACCAGTCAAATTCGGAAACGCAGATGCTGCGCCGCTTCGAAAAGACGTGCGCCAATATCCAGCGGGAAGCAAACCCGCCTGAAATCTACATCATCGCGCTGGTCGCCAACAGTTCCGCCATCGATACGGCATTCAACAACTGCGCGCCCGGCCGTGTATACCGCACCAGCAGCACGGACGAGTTGCGGCGCGCATTCCAGGACGTGGCGGCGGAACTCGTCGACCTCCACCTGATCCAATGAGACATTTCGCCCCCCTTGCCAAAGACCGGACGGGTGTCTCCACGGTCGAATTCGCCATCATCCTCCCCGCGTTGCTGACGCTCATGTGCGGCGCAATCGAACTGGGACACATGTTGTTGGCGCGCGTCGTGCTGGAAGGCGCAATGACCGAAGCCGCGCGCATCTCGACCGCTTCGCTCGAAACAGCCGAAGCGCAGCGCACGACCCTCATGGAAGAAAGCATCGAACAGGCCATGGGCAATTTCCCCCTGGCCGACGGCGCGCATGTCAGCGTGCAAACGATCGTCTATGGAAATTTCAGCAGCGCGCATCCCGAAACCTATGAGGACGCGAACGCAAACGGCCATTACGACCTGGGCGAATCCTATGTTGATCGCAACGCCAACGGCAAATGGGATGCGGCGACGCCCAAAACCGGAACGCTGGGCGGCCCTGGCGATGTCGTCAGTTACACCGTGCGCTTTCCCAAGCGCATCCTGTTCGGGTTTCTGGGCGCGCAATGGCTGCTGGGCGACAGCATCATGCTGACCGGATCAACTGTTGTCCGCAACGAATCCGTTGTGCGAAGGACCTCCTGATGCGGGTGCCTCACTTTGTCCAAAGGCTGGCGCGGGACCGCAGCGGCCTGGCCCTTGTCGAGTTCGGCCTGGCCCTGCCCCTGTTCCTGGGATTTGTGCTGTCGGGCATCGAAATGGCGAATTACGTCATGGCGAATAACCGGACCCAAAGGCTGACGACCATGGCGGCCGACCTTGTGGCGCAAAGTGGCGCGGGCGCGATCGGCACCAGCGAAGCGCAGATTTATGATCTGTTTTCGGCCCTCGATCTGACGGCGCAACCGTTCGACCTGCGCAATCATGGCCGCATCGTGATCACCGCGGTCAAGGGCACCGACACGAATGCGGACAATGTGGTCGAAAGCCGCATCCTGTGGCAGAGGTTCGACGGCAAATATGTCGTGAGCCCGGAGGTCGGCTGCATCCAGTCGACCAGCCTCGCCACATTACCGGGGAACCGGACATTGGCGCTAAATGAGCTGCTGTTTCACGTGCAGGTCACCTATCGGTATCAGCCGGTGTTCAGCAGCGCGCCGTTCCGGATGTTCTCCCTGCCGGTCGATTTTTCGCGCCACGCCATGTTCCGCGCGCGATCGACCCAGTTCCAGACGCCGGCGGCGGATTCGCGCTTTCCACCCAAGAATAAGTGCGCATCCGTCACCGGGTTGTGACGGATCGAAAAAGGGCGACCCCGGCGGGGCCGCCCTTCCCGTCTTACTTGTAGCAGACCTTCTTGGCCGCTTCGACCACGCGGGCCGCGTCGATCAGCGCGGCCTTTTCCAGGTTGGCGGCATAAGGCAGCGGCACATCCTCATTGGTGACGCGCAGCACCGGGGCGTCGAGGTCGTCAAAGCCCTTTTCCATCACGACCGCCGCGATTTCCGAGGCGATAGAGCAGGTCGGCCAGCCTTCTTCGACCACCACGATGCGGTTGGTCTTCTTGAGGCTTTCCAGCACGGTGGCGGTATCGAGCGGACGCAGCGTGCGCAGGTCAATGACTTCGGCGTCAATTCCCTCGCCCGCCAGCGTTTCGGCCGCTTCAAGCGCTACGCCGACGCCGATCGAATAGCTGACCAGCGTCACATCCTTGCCCGGCTTCATGATCCGCGCCTTGCCGATCGGCAGGACATAATCATCGAGCTTGGGGACGTCGAAGCTGCGGCCATAGACCAGTTCGTTCTCCAGGAACACGACCGGGTCTTCCGAGCGGATCGCAGCCTTGAGCAGCCCCTTGGCGTCGGCTGCGTCATAGGGCGCGATGACGATGAGGCCGGGGACGGACGCATACCAGGGGCCGTAATTCTGGCTGTGCTGCGCGCCGACGCGGCTGGCCGCGCCGTTGGGACCGCGGAACACGATCGGGCAGCGCATCTGGCCGCCGGACATATAGTTGGTCTTGGCCGCCGAATTGATGATGTGGTCGATCGCCTGCATGGCGAAATTGAACGTCATGAATTCGATGATCGGACGCAGACCACCCATGGCGGCGCCGGTGCCGACGCCGGCAAAGCCATATTCGGTGATCGGCGTGTCGATGACCCGCTTTCCGCCAAATTCGTCGAGCAGGCCCTGCGTGACCTTGTAGGCGCCCTGATATTCGGCGACTTCCTCACCCATCACGAAGACGCGCTCATCCTTGCGCATCTCTTCGGCCATGGCATCGCGCAACGCTTCGCGCACCGTCGTCTTGACGAATTCAGTGCCTTCGGGAATTGCCGGATCCTGCACGGCAGGCTTGACCTCGGCGGCCAGATTGGCGGTGCCGCTTTCGGGCTTTTTGGGCGCGTCGGGTGACGCCTCGGCCTTGGCCGGCGGCGCGCTTTCCTCGGCCTTGGGTGCCGGCGCGGCATCCTCACCGCCCTCGCCCGCCATTTCGGCGATGACGGTGCCGACCTTCACGCCTTCCGATCCCTCGGCCACCATGATCTTGCCGATCTTGCCTTCATCGACGGCTTCGAATTCCATCGTCGCCTTGTCGGTTTCGATCTCGGCGAGAATGTCGCCGGACTTGACTTCATCGCCTTCCTTCACCAGCCACTTGGCCAGCGTGCCCTCTTCCATCGTCGGCGAGAGCGCCGGCATCTTGATTGCGATACCCATTAATATTGCTCCACCAGCACGTCGGTATAGAGTTCAGCCATGCCCGGTTCGGGCGAGGTTTCGGCGAAATCTGCCGCCTCGCTCACGGTCTTGCGGATGTTCTGGTCGATGCTCTTGATCTCGTCCTCGCCAACGCCAGCCTCGATCAGATATTTCTTTACGCCCTCGATCGGATCGCTGGTGTCGCGCATGGACTGCACTTCCTCACGCGAGCGATATTTGGCCGGGTCGGACATGGAATGGCCACGATAGCGGTAGGTCTTCATTTCCAGCAGAATGGGACCGTTGCCGCCCTGCACCCATTTGAGCGCTTCCTCAGTCGCGCCGCGCACAGCGAGCACGTCCATGCCGTTGACCTGAATGCCGGGAATACGGAAGCTTTCGCCGCGACGATAGAGCTGATCCTCTGACGAGGCGCGATTGACGCTGGTGCCCATGGCGTACTGGTTGTTTTCAATGACGAAGATGATCGGCAGCTTCCACAGTTCAGCCATGTTGAAGGCTTCGTAGACCTGGCCCTGGTTGGCCGCGCCATCGCCGAAATAGGCGACGCACACGCCGCCATCGTCATTATATTTGTGCGCGAAGCCCAGGCCCGCGCCCAGCGACACCTGCGCGCCGACGATGCCGTGGCCGCCGTAGAATTTATGCTCGACGCTGAACATGTGCATCGAACCGCCCTTGCCGCGCGAAATGCCGGCTTCGCGGCCGGTGAGTTCGGCCATGATGATCTTGGGATCGATGCCATAGGCGAGCATGTGCCCATGGTCGCGATAGCCGGTGATGACACTGTCCTTGCCGGGCTTGAGCGCCGACTGGATGCCGACCGCGACCGCTTCCTGGCCGATATAGAGGTGACAGAAACCGCCGATCAGACCCAGGCCGTAAAGCTGGCCGGCCTTTTCCTCGAAACGGCGGATCAGAACCATCTGCTTGTAGAAGTCCAGCAATTCGTCCTTGCTGGCTTCGTAATCCGAGGGCGTTTCGGGGCGCGGCCGATTATGGTCCGCTCCGGCGGGTGCAGCCGCCTGTGCCTTTGCACTCGAAGCACGCGGCGTCGTTGATTTCGCCAAGGCTGTTATCCTTTTGCGTGGGTAGGATGGAAGGAAGCCCGATATAGCGACAGGGTTGCATAGTTTGCAACTGCACACACTACGGAATCCGGGCAAAATCCATAGCTGACACGGTGAATTTATGGCCCGATCCAACGCCGGTCGCGTCGCTTCCGCACATCGTGGCAGCAAAATTACGGATTGCCGGCTTGGCACGCAAATTCGTTGCGCCGGGTACCGGCTCCGCATGGAATCGCTGTATCAGTTGAGCGGCACGATCACTTCATCATGATGAATGACGCCCAGCTGGCGGCGAACCAGCTCGTCAGCGAGATCGGGATCGACCCGGCGCGGATTGAGCGCGTCCACCCGGTTGCGCAATTCCGCGCGCGCCTGCTGCGTCTTCTTAAGCTCCAGCTTCGCGCCATGCAGCTGGCGACTATAGTCACCCCAGGCGAGCACGCCATTCGACCCCAGCACCACATAGCCGGCAAAGGTCAAAAGCAGCAGCAAGGCGATCGCAGGCCCAAAGGCCGACACCAGCAACAGTCTGAGTTTCGCGATATGCGCCATGGCCTAGTGGAATCACAGCGAAAGCCCGGCCGCAAGCGAAAAATATCCAACTTGCGGCCAGCCGATCATTTCAGGCATGAAAGCCCCGGTTCAGCGGAAGATCGAACGCCCCGCATAGACCGCCATATCCCCCAGTTCCTCCTCGATGCGGATAAGCTGGTTATATTTGGCAAGCCGGTCGGACCGGGCGAGCGAGCCGGTCTTGATCTGCCCGCAATTGGTTGCGACGGCCAGATCCGCGATGGTCGCATCCTCGGTTTCCCCAGAGCGATGCGACATGACCGCGCTGTAGCGCGACCGGTGGGCGAGATCGACGGCGGCAAGCGTTTCGGTCAGCGTGCCGATCTGGTTGACCTTGACCAGCAGCGAATTGGCCAGCCCCTTGCCGATGCCCATGGCAAGGCGCGCGGGGTTGGTCACGAACAGGTCGTCGCCGACCAGCTGAACCTTAGCGCCAATCTTGTCGGTCAGCGCCTTCCAGCCTTCGAAATCATCCTCGCCCATGCCGTCCTCGATCGACCGGATCGGGTAGTCGGCGCACAAGGCAGCGAGATAATCGGCCATTTCCACCGGCGAAAGTGACAGGCCTTCGCCCGAAATCTCATATTTGCCGTTCTTGAAAAATTCGGTCGCGGCACAGTCCAGAGCCAGCACAACGTCGTCGCCCGGCTTGTACCCGGCCTTTTCCACCGACAGCATGATGAAATCGAGCGCATCGCGGGTCGAGGCGATATTGGGTGCGAAGCCGCCTTCGTCGCCGACCGAAGTTGCAAGCCCCTTGTCGTGCAGGCCCTTCTTAAGCGTATGGAAGATTTCCGATCCGATGCGCACGGCGTCGGCGATGCTGTCGGCACCGACCGGCATGATCATGAATTCCTGAAAATCGATGGGGTTATCGGCATGTTCGCCGCCATTGATGATGTTCATCATCGGAACCGGCAGGACATGCGCGCTGACGCCGCCGACATAGCGATAGAGCGGCAGGCCGCGTGCATCGGCAGCGGCTTTCGCGACCGCCAGGCTGACGCCCAGAATTGCATTGGCACCCAGACGCGATTTATTGTCGGTGCCGTCGAGATCGATCATCGCGGCGTCGACTTCGCCCTGATCCTCTGCATCCAGTCCGATCAGTTGCTCGGCAATCTCGTCATTGACCGCCGCAACCGCCTGGAGCACGCCCTTGCCCAGATATTTCGTCTTGTCGCCATCGCGCTTTTCCACTGCTTCATAGGCGCCGGTCGATGCCCCTGACGGCACGGCCGCGCGGCCAAAGCTGCCATCTTCGAGCATGACGTCGACTTCGACGGTGGGATTGCCGCGGCTGTCGAGAATCTGGCGGGCGTGAATGTCGAGAATGGCGGTCATGATCGCTCCTGAAATGAAGGGCCTGCATCGCGGCCGGTCGCCGATTTCGCGCTCCGCTTAGCCAGCGACCGCGCCAATGGCAATGCGGGGCTTGCACCGGCGCAAAAAATGCCGATGGTCAAAATGTAACGGCAACGGAACTGTAGTCGCCCGCGAAGCATTAGGGGCTCGAACACCTGCCGACACACTGTATCGAAAGGGAGAAACAGGACGATGGTCGACACCCCCGAAACGCCGCCCGCCAAGCGCGGCCGCAAGCCCGCTGCCGACAAGCCCGCAAAGGCCAAGGCCGCCAAGACCGTCATCACTCCCGAACCGGTCGAGGCGGCGCCGATGAAGCCGGCAGCGACGCGGGCAACCGCTGACGAAGGCAGCAACGGCGCGGAGAGCAAATGGAGCGCGCAGATCGCCCCCATCAAGGCGCAGGCCGAAAAGGCCGCCAAGACCGCCAAGGAAAAGATCAATTCGGTGGATTGGAAAGCCCATGTCGATCCGTTGAAAGACCAGGCGGGCAAGACCGCCAAGTCGGCGGCGATCGTCGCCAAGGACAAGACGGGCACCGCGATGCAAAGCCTGGCCAAGCTGATTTCCGACACCGCCGGCACCGTGGACGCCAAACTTGGCCCGCAATATGGCGACTATGCGCGCCAGGCCGCCGAACAGGTTGCTGGCGCCGGGACCGCGCTGGAAGGCAAGGACGTCGATCAGTTGATGGACGAAGCGCGCGATTTCGTGCGCAAGAGCCCGGCCGTGGCGATCGGCGCCGCCGCCGTCGTCGGTTACGTCCTGATGCGTTTGGCCAAGGGTTCCGACGACAAGGCCTAAGGCATTGGGCCCGCGCATGGCGGGCCTGCTCATTCCCGCGCAGCGGAGGGTATATTGATTGAAGAGCCAGCGGAAACGGCGGTCACGCCGCATACCGAGGGGCCCGAAGAGGCTGCGCGGCAGGAATCGGTAGGGGAGGCGTTCAAGCGAGTCTATGAAGACGCGCGCGCCTATGCCGCTGCCGAGGCGGAAAAGCAGAAGCTGCGCCTCGGCCTCATCATGGCCGGCGTTCGAAATGCAGCGATATTCGGCATCGCTGCCTTCCTGATGATTTTCGCCAGCCTAGTAGCGCTTCTTGTCGGTTTGATCCACGTGTTTGAGCCGATGATTGGTCCGCTCGGGGCGGCTCTGGCCGTATTTGCGGCCGGGATCATCGTCGCCATAGTTTTGCTGCTGCTCGCGAAGGGCTGTATCAGCCGGATGAAGAAGGCGATTGCGCCATGACGCCGGCCGAGATCGCCTATCGCGCGGCCGTCGCCAATGCCGATGCGCAACGTGCGCGCCTTGTGGACAGCGCGCAGGCCGCTAAAGCCCGTATTTCTCCCGCGCGACTGAAGCAGGATGCGAAGGACAAGGTCGCGGCCACCGCGCTGGACGGCGTCGCCTATGTCGGTGCGAAGGTCCAGCAGCGCCCCATAGCGGTCACCGCGGCCGTCGGTGCGCTCGGCCTATTCATGGCCCGTCGCCCGATCACGGCACTTTTGCGCCGCTTATACGTTCGCTTCCACGACAGACATAGACAATTCGGAGATTGAGTGATGGCCGATATTCGCGCACAGATTTCCCGCGCCCGCGAGGCCGCTAATGACGCGGCGACCAATGCGTCTGACCGCATCCGCGAAACCAGCGGAAAGGCGCGCGACAGCGCGGGCGAGTTGATCAACAGCAGCCGGGAAAAGGCTGGCGACGCCTATGCCGACGCCCGTGACAGGACGCAGCGCGTCGCGACGCGCGCCAATCAGATTGTTCAGGATCATCCCGTCATGGCGGTTGCAGGCGCGGTTGCCGCTGGCGCACTGGTCGCATGGATGTTCCCGAAAAGCCGCCGCGCGATGAAGGCGCTTCCCGGACTGGCCACAACATTGGGCGCTCGCGCGGTCGAAGCGGCAGCCGCTGCCCGTTCCGCCGCGTCCGACGAAGCAGATATCGTAACGCACAAGGCCGGCGGCGTTCTGACGAAAGCCAAGGCCTTTGCGGCGCAGGGCGCGGACAGCTTGCGTCATCGCGCTGACGACGCGTACAGCGCGGCGAGCGACGCCGCATCGTCAGCGCGCGAAAATCTCGCCGCTGCCGACCTCAGCGCCAAGGCGTCCAGGCTGGCCGATGACGTCACCGCGCTGGTGGTTGCCAAGGTCGATGCGATCAGCGACGCGGTTAAGGCCCGGTTGCCCAAAAGCTAATCGCGATTGCGCTGAACGCAACAGGGCATCCCGTCCCTCTTCTTGGCGGATCGCGGAGACGATGCTAAGGCTCCGCGATCATCCAAGGGAGAATAGATAACGCCATGAGCAAAATGCATCTGGTGATGGGCGGTCGCGTCAAGGATCCGCAGACGTTGGAATTTCAGGATCTGAACCAGGTGGATCTGGTTGGTGTCTATCCTGATTATGCGTCGGCCGAAAAGGCATGGCGGGGCGCTGCGCAGCGGACGGTTGACGATGCTGAAATGCGCTATGTCATCGTGCATCTGCACCGCTTGCTGGAACCCGAACTTCCTACCGCCTGAGCCGGCAGCTCAAAGAATTTTCGCCCGTTCGATCGCCAAGGTCGAACGGGTTTTTCTTGTTCAGTGAACGGCGCGCGGTTTCTTGCGAAAACGCCAGCGCAACAATGGACGAGTGAGAGCAAGCCCACCCAGAAATCCGCCGATATGCGCCGCGATCGCGATCTGGCCCAGCCCGCCGGCGCCCCCCGACGTAGCAACGCCGATCATCAACTGGATCGCGATCCATCCGGCGGCCAGCCATAAGACGCGCACCAGATTTGCCGACAGCGGACCAACCTTGCGCACCTGCTGCTGGCTATAGAGCAGCGAATATGTGGCGATGATCGCGGAAATGGCGCCGCTGGCGCCGACCATTGGATTGGTGGAAGCCGGATCGACCAGATATTGCGCCAGACAGGCCGCATAGGCACCGACGCCATACAGCATGAGCGTCCCGCTCCACCCCAGCACATGCTCCACCTGCCGGCCGCAGAAAACCAGCATCAGCATATTGAAGCCGATATGCAGCCACCCGGCATGGACCAGGGTGCAGCTGAGCGGCGTCAGCCAGGCAGGCACGGCGGCCATGCCCGCGAGCAGGCCCGGGTCGCCGAACCGCGCGGGGATGAAGCCGCCAAGGATCGCGGCGTCCTCGACCCGATTGGCGGCGATCAGCGCCAGGAAGACGGCGACGCTGATCGCCGCCAGTCCATTGGTGGCGCGGCCCGACGGCAGGCGCACGGGGTCAGAGGAACTCGATCTTGTCGACCAGGTAGAATTTGTCACCCGATGGGACAGACACCTCCACCTCATCGCCGACTTCACGGCCGATCAATGCGCGGCCAAGCGGGCTGGAATAGCTGATCATGCCGGCCTTGGCATCGGCTTCGGCCTGGCCGACGATCTGATATTTCACCGGCTTGTCGTCTTCGTCCATCAAGGTGACGGTCGCGCCGAAAATGATCTTGTTGCCCGACAGGGTCTTGGGATCGATGACCTGCGCACGCGACAGCTTGTCTTCCAGATCGTTGATCGTCGCTTCGACCTGGCCCTGACGCTCCTTGGCGGCATGATATTCCGCATTTTCCGAGAGGTCGCCATGGGCACGGGCTTCCTCGATGGCGTCCACGATCAGCGGCCGTTCGGCCTTCAATTCGCGGAGCTGCGCGTTGAGCTTGTCATAGCCCATTTGCAGCATCGGCATCTTCTCGACGGTCGCCATTCCTGTAAATCCTTCGTCAAAACTTCCCTTTGGCGGCCCTGGCATAGGGCCGCCCCGCATCGTCATTCCTGTGCAGGGGATCAGGCGTGCGACCCGGGATAATAGGATTGGAGCGAGCGCACTTCAAGGGCGCGACTGCGCAAGGCTTCGATCGCGTCCGCCGCGGCGACGCTGGCGGCCGCCGTGGTAAAGCTGGCGATCTTGGCGCGCAGCGCCGATGTGCGGATAGCCTTGCTGTCCTTCAACGACTGCCAGCCTTCGGTCGTGTTGAAGATCAGCTGCACGTCGCCATCGGTAATCCGGTCGACGATATGCGGCCGCCCTTCGGCCACCTTGTTCACCCGTTCGACGGCGATGCCCTGCCCTTCCAGATAGCTGGCGGTGCCGCCGGTGGCGATGATGGTGAAGCCCATGGCCGCCATCTTCTGTACAGCGGGCAGGATCACCGGCTTGTCGCTGTCCTTGACCGACACGAACACGGTGCCACCGGTGGGCAGCAATGTGCCCGCCCCCAACTGCGCCTTGGCGAAGGCTGTGGCGAAATCCTTATCAATTCCCATGACTTCGCCGGTGCTTTTCATTTCCGGTGAGAGCACCGGATCGACGCCGGGGAAGCGGGCGAAGGGGAATACGGCCTCCTTGACCGCGATATGGTCAATCGCGTTGCGGTCGATCGTCGGCAAGTCCTTGAGCTTCTCGCCCGCCATGACGCGGCTGGCGATCTTGGCGATGGGCGTGCCGATCGCCTTGGCGACGAAGGGCACGGTGCGGCTGGCGCGCGGGTTGACCTCGATCAGGTAGACGACGCCGTCCTTGACCGCGAACTGGATGTTCATGAGGCCCCGCACGGACAGTGCGCGGGCCAGCACATCGGCCTGCCGCTCGATTTCCGCGATGATGTCGGCCGACAGGCTGTAGGGCGGCAGCGAACAGGCGCTGTCGCCCGAATGCACGCCCGCTTCCTCGATATGCTGGAGCACGCCCGCCACTACGACGTCATCACCATCGCACAGTGCGTCGACATCGACCTCGACCGCGTCGCGCAGATACTGGTCTATGAGGACCGGCGAGTCGCCCGACACCTGCACCGCGGTGGCGATATATTCCTCCAGCTGCGCCTGCCCGTCGACAATCTCCATCGCGCGACCGCCCAGCACATAGGATGGGCGCATCAGCACCGGGTAGCCGATGCGGTTGGCGACGGCGATCGCCTCCTCCCGGCTGCGGGCGATGCCGTTGGCGGGCTGCTTCAATTTGAGCTTGTCGATCAGCGCGGCGAAGCGTTCCCGGTCTTCGGCCAGGTCGATGGCATCGGGGCTGGTGCCAAGGATCGGCACGCCTGCGTCCTCCAACGCCTGCGCCAGTTTGAGTGGGGTTTGCCCGCCAAACTGCACAATGACGCCCGCCAGCGTGCCCGCCGACATTTCGACGCTCAATATCTCCAGCACATCCTCGGCGGTCAGCGGCTCGAAATAGAGGCGATCCGATGTGTCATAGTCGGTCGACACCGTTTCCGGGTTGCAGTTGACCATGATTGTTTCATAGCCCGCCTCGGCCAGCGCGAAGCAGGCATGGACGCAGCAATAGTCGAACTCGATCCCCTGCCCGATCCGGTTGGGGCCGCCGCCCAGGATCACGACCTTCTGCCGATCGCTGGGCTGCGCCTCATTCTCCGCCTCGCCGAACAAAGGCGCTTCATAGGTGGAGTACATATAGGGCGTCTTCGCCTCGAATTCGGCGGCGCAGGTGTCGATGCGCTTGAAGACGGGGCGCACGCCCAGCTTGTGGCGCAGCTTGCGCACCTCTTCTTCAGTCACGCCGCCGGTCATGGCCTTGACCGCATCGTGGATCAGGCCGCTGCTGCGCGCGATGCCGCGTTCCATGCCGCGTAGATTGGCGGATTTGAGCGCGAGAAAGGCGAGCCGCTTGTCGGAAAAGCCCATGGACTTCAAACGCCGCATGCCCTCGGCATCCTGTGGCAGGCCGTTTTCCAGCACTTCGCTCTCGGCCTCGACGATTTCCTTGAGGCGTTCCAGAAACCAGGGATCGAACTTGGCGATGCTGTGAATTTCGGCGACGGTCAGGCCTTCGCGCAGCGCCTGCGCCGCGATCAGCAGCCGGTCGGGTGTGGGCTTGGCCAGCGCGGCGACGATGTCGTCGCGCGACGCGCCTTCCAGATGGTCGACAGTATTGAAGCCCGACAGGCCGGTTTCCAGACCGCGCAGCGCCTTTTGCATCGATTCATGGATGTTGCGGCCGATCGCCATGACTTCGCCTACCGACTTCATCGCGGTGCCGAGCAAGGGTTCGGACCCCTTGAACTTTTCGAACGCGAAACGCGGGATCTTGGTCACGACATAATCGATGGTCGGTTCGAACGAGGCCGGGGTCGCCCCGGTGATGTCATTCTCGATCTCGTCGAGCGTATAGCCGACCGCCAGCTTCGCCGCGACCTTGGCGATCGGGAAGCCGGTCGCCTTCGACGCCAGCGCCGAGGAGCGCGACACGCGCGGGTTCATCTCGATCACGATCAGGCGGCCGTCCTTGGGATTGACCGCGAACTGCACGTTGGAACCGCCTGTTTCGACGCCGATTTCGCGCAGCACCGCAATGGATGCGTTGCGCATGATCTGATATTCCTTGTCGGTCAGCGTCAGCGCGGGCGCCACGGTGATGCTGTCGCCGGTATGGACCCCCATCGGATCGACATTCTCGATCGAGCAGATGATGATGCAATTGTCGTTGCGATCCCGCACGACCTCCATCTCATATTCCTTCCAGCCGAGGAGGGACTCCTCGATCAGGACTTCGGTGGTCGGCGAGGCGTCGAGGCCGCCGCGCACGATGCTCACGAACTCGTCGCGATTATAGGCAATGCCGCCGCCGGTGCCGCCCATGGTGAAGCTGGGCCGGATGATCGCAGGCAGGCCGGTGAACTCCAGCGCGTCGAGCGCTTCTTCCATCGTGTGTGCGATGCGCGAGCGGGCGGATTCAAGGCCGATCTTGTCCATCGCGTCGCGGAACTTGATCCGGTCCTCCGCCTTGTCGATGGCTTCCGCGTCCGCGCCGATCATCTGGACGCCGAACTTCTCCAGCGTGCCGTCGTTGAACAGCGCCAGCGCGGTGTTGAGCGCGGTCTGCCCGCCCATCGTCGGCAGCACCGCGTCGGGCCGTTCCTTCTCGATGATCTTCGCCACGATTTCGGGCGTGATCGGCTCGACATAGGTCGCGTCGGCAAATTCCGGGTCGGTCATGATCGTGGCCGGGTTGGAATTCACCAGGATGATGCGATAGCCCTCTTCCTTGAGCGCCTTCACCGCCTGCGTGCCCGAATAATCGAACTCGCACGCCTGGCCGATGATGATGGGGCCAGCGCCGATGATGAGGATGGAGGAGATGTCGGTTCTTTTAGGCATTACGGAAAACTAGGCCTCGCTTCAATTCGATTTGACGGCGCTCAACTTCAGCAGTGCGTATGGGACGAAAGCCCCCGCCTACTGCTGAATCTGCAACCCAAAATTGCGCCACAGTTCCATGAAAGCCGACTACCCAGTGGTTTGGCTCGCGTAAACGTATCAGTGCAGCCTCATCATCTGAGAGATGTGACATTAACTCAAAAATTGAGGTAGAACCTGTATCAGCAGCAAAAGAGACTATGGTCCTAACATCGACATTAAGGCGCAAAGCCTCATTCAGATCTTCTGCAGCTTTTCTTAATTGCCCTTGGCGATATCCATTCCGAACCAAATCAGCTGTAAGCGCCCCCTGAATTTCGAGGCTTTGAAGAACTACGCGAAATGCCTTCCTGTTCAGACTTTCGCGCTCAACACCATCAAGGTTTTTTCGCATAGCTGCGAAATTTACGAGCGCGTAAACTCCGCAAAGACCATCAAGGTCTCCCTGCTGCGCACAGCTTATAGCTCCAGCTTGATCAAGGTCATCGCCCACTATCAATGCACGCCCCCCGCCTGTGCCTCGCAGCCCCAGCCGTCATATTCGACGCCGCAGAGGATTTCGATCTGGAGGCATTTCTTCGTCAGCGCGCGGATCGATTGTTCGTCGACCGGCTGCACGCATTCGAGGAACAGGAACAGGTCGCCCTCCTCATCTTCTTCCCGGTCCAGTTCGACGAAACCGAACTGGCTGGCGATGGTCAGCACCCGCTCGAAATCCTGTTCGCTGCCCCGGAAGCTGACGTCCACTGGCCGCGCGATGCGCGCCACATCGCCATTGGCGGCGAGATTGGCGAGGACGTCCTTGTCCGCCTCCCACTCGGCGGCGAGGCGCGATTCATCGACGGGGGGGAGGTTCTGACTCACGCCGCGACAGGCCCTTTGAGACCCTCCACGAACCGCTTGAACAGATAGAAGCTGTCCTGCGGGCCGGGCGAGGCTTCGGGGTGATATTGCACCGAAAAGGCATTTTTGTTCGTCAGTTCGATGCCACAATTGCTGCCGTCGAACAGCGAGACATGGGTGGCGCGCACATTGGCGGGCAGCGTGTCGGCGTCGACCGCAAAGCCGTGGTTCATGCTGGTGATTTCGACCAGCCCGTCCGACAGCCGCTTGACCGGGTGGTTCGCGCCGCGGTGCCCCTGATGCATCTTGATCGTCTTCGCGCCGACCGCGAGGCCAAGCAACTGGTGGCCAAGGCAGATGCCGAAGATCGGCATGTCCGCCTCCATCAGCGCCGCGATCACCGGCACGGCATATTCGCCAGTCGCGGCGGGATCGCCCGGGCCGTTGGAGAGAAACACGCCGTCGGGCTTCTGCTCGATCACCTGCTCATAGGTGGCAGTGGCGGGCAGCACGGTGACACGCGCGCCGGCCTTCACCAGGTTGCGGAAGATGTTGTTCTTCGCGCCATAGTCGATCGCGACGACATGGGGGCGCTCCTCCCCCGCCTCATTCAGGCCATAGCCAAAGCCCAGCTTCCACACGCCGTCCTTCCACAGGCGGCTTTCTTTGCCCGTGACTTCGATGGCGAGGTCCATGCCCTCCAGCCCCGGCCAGCTTGCGGCCCTCGCGGCCAGCGCGGCAATGTCGAACCCGCCGTCGGGATCATGGGCGATGACGACATTGGGCGCGCCCTTTTCCCGGATCATGCGGGTGAGCGCGCGGGTATCGACGCCCGACAGGCCGACGCGGCCATGCGCCGCCATCCATTCGTCGAACGGCGCGACATTGCGGAAATTGCTTGGCTCGGTCACGTCCTGCCGCACGATGCAGCCCAGCGCATAGGGATTGTCGGCCTCGACATCCTCATCATTGGTGCCGACATTGCCGATATGGGGGAAGGTGAAATTGATGATCTGCCCGGCATAGCTGGGATCGGTCATGATCTCCTGATAGCCGGTGATCGAGGTGTTGAAGCAGAGTTCGCCCACCGCCTCGCCGACCGCGCCGAAACCGCGACCAAAGACAGCGGAGCCGTCCGCAAAAACCACGACCCCTGTCGCTCCCTTGGGCACAATGAGGGTCTTGGCGTCTGCCATGGCTATGCGTTTCCTTTATGCTTTTGCGGAGGCCCGTCTGGTGCGGGTTAAACGGCCGGTCAGGTAGGCGGGCGTCCCCCCAAGGTCAACGTCTGTTAAAAATCTCTTTTGCCGCTATATCTGGTCCTTTCCGAAAGAGACAGGATTCTATCGCCCATGATTCGCGAGCAGGTTAAGAGTGCCCAGGTTGAAGCGATGAAGGCTGGCGACAAGGAAAAGCTGGCCGCCGTCCGCCTGATCCTGGCGAAGCTGAAGGACCGCGACATCGAATTGCGCACCGCGACCAGCGTGCCCGATGACGACGCCGTGGTCGTGGACGTGCTGCAAAAGATGGTGAAGCAGCGCCGCGAATCGATCGAGATGTTCAAGAGCGGCGGCCGCGACGAACTTGCCGCCAAGGAAGAGGCCGAACTGGCGGTGATCGAAGGCTTCCTGCCCGCGCAGATGAGCGAGGACGACACCAGGGCCGCGATCGAAGCCATCAAGGCTGAGGTCGGGGCAACCAGCGTCAAGGATATGGGTAAGGTCATGGCGGTGCTGAAGGAACGTCATGGCAGCGTCATCGACATGAGCAAGGCGAGCGGCCTGGTGAAGGCGGCGCTCGCTTGAACGTCGCGGACAAATCCCCCTCCCGCTTGCGGGAAGGAGCCGGATCGCCCTACCACCCCCGTCCGTTTCGAGCGAAGTCGAGAAACGTCTTACACGGCGCTCGACACGCTTAGGGGTTCGGGCATAATCGGATAATGGCTTTCTGGACCTATATGCTCAAATGCGCGGATGGTCGCTATTACACCGGACACACCGACAATCTGGAGCATCGCATAGGTCAACATCAATGCGGTCAGGGTAGCCGTTTCACTCGTGCGCGCCTCCCTGTCACGCTGGTCTGGAGCGAGGATTTGACTAGTCGGATCGAGGCGCTCGAGGCCGAACGCGTCATAGGCGGATGGTCGCGCGCCAAGAAGGAAGCGATGATAGCGAATAACTGGTCACTGGTCTCATATCTCGCGAAACCGCCCAAAGAGCGCGACACAGCAATCGTTCCGGTCGGTTCAAGCGAAGTGGAGAGGCGAGAAGAGTGCGCTAGCCGTTTCTCGACTTCGCTCGAAACGAACGGATTGGGTATGCCAGATACCGAGCCACCCGCATGACCCTCACTCCGCAGTGGCTGGACGAACTGCGCGCGCGCACGTCGCTGTCGACGCTGATCGGCAAGTCGATCAAGGTGCAAAAGGCCGGGCGCGAATATAAGGCCTGCTGCCCGTTCCATAATGAAAAGACGCCCAGTTTCACGATCAACGATGAAAAGGGCTTTTATCATTGCTTCGGCTGCGGCGCGCATGGCGATGCGATCCGGTGGATGACCGACCAGCGCGGCCTGCCCTTCATGGAAGCGGTGAAGGAACTGGCCGCCACCGCCGGGATGGAAGTGCCCGCCGCCGATCCGCGCGCGGCCAAGCGCGCCGAACAGGCCAAGGGCCTGCATGAGGCAATGGCGGCGGCGCAGAGCTTCTTCGAGGATCAACTGGGCGGTCTGGATGGCGGGGAAGCGCGCGCTTATTTGGGACGACGCGGCATTAGCGACGCCACGCGCCGCGCTTTCGGCTTTGGCTATGCGCCCGACGCGCGCGGCAGGCTGAAGACCGCGCTTCGGGACTTTGGCGAGCCGATGCTGGTCGAGGCCGGCCTGCTGATCGACCCCGAGGGTGAACGCGACAGCTATGACCGGTTCCGGGGCCGGCTGATGCTCCCCATCCGCGACATTCGTGGACGGGTGATCGCTTTTGGCGGCCGCATCCTGGGCGATGGCGAACCCAAATATCTGAACTCGCCCGACACGCCCCTGTTCGACAAGGGGCGCACCCTCTACAATATCGACAAGGCGTCACCCGCCAGCCGCCAGACCGGCCGCGTCATCGTGGTCGAAGGCTATATGGACGTGATCGCGCTGGCGCAGGCGGGCTTTGCCGATGCGGTGGCACCGCTCGGCACGGCGCTCACCGAACATCAGATCGAACGGCTGTGGAAGATGGTGGAGGTGCCGGTCCTCTGTTTCGACGGCGACGGTGCGGGCCAGAAGGCGGCGATCCGCGCCGCAATGCGCGCCCTGCCCCTGCTGCGCCCCGGTCACAGCCTGTGCTTTGCAACGCTCCCCAAAGGGCAGGACCCCGATGACCTGATCCGCGCGAACGGGCCGGCGGCAATGCAGGCCGTTTTGGACGATGCGCAACCGTTGATCGAACGGCTTTGGGCGCATGAGCTATCGGCCGCGCCGCTCGATACGCCCGAGCAGAAGGCCGCGCTCAAACAGCGATTGCGCGCGATATCGGACGCGATTGCCGATCCCGATGTGCGCGCCCATTATGCCCATGCATTTCGCGAGAGGTATGGCGCGCTGTTCTTCGCCCGGCGCGAGGCGGCGCCGTTCCAGCCGCGGGCTCCGGGCGGCGGCGGTGCGCAACGCTGGCAGCGTGACCGGCGCGGCAACTGGAAACCGCCCATCCCGCCGGCGGGGCAGGAGGCACGCGCGATCGGCGCGGGCGGCATGGAACAACGGCTGCTGCGCGCCGTTCTGGCCGCACTGCTGCGCCATCCCGAGCAGATCGCGCCGCATCGCGAGATGCTTTCCGGCCTCCACATCGCCGACCCGATGCTGGGTCAGTTGATGGGTGCGATGATTCGTTGCTCCTTCCACAAAGAAACAGTTGAAACAGAGGGCCTCCTTACCATATTGGGGCAAGGTGTTGTGTATAATATGGCCAAGGGGATGCTCCGGGCCGACACATTCACACTCACCCCAAGCAGGATGACCACCGACCCCGATCGCGTTGCGCGCGATCTGGAGGAGGCCGTTCGGGTGATTGCGCAAGGGCCGGAGCTGGAAGCGGCGCTGGTGGAGGCTACGAGACGATTCGAAAGCGATTTCAGCGAGGCCAATTTCGCTGAACAGCAGCGCATCCGCGCACTGAAAGCCGATCATGATCGTCGTCTCGCGGAACTGGCGCAGTCCGAAGATAGTATTTGAACAAGGTTCGCCCTTTTGACGAAGGGCAGCGAAGCAAGGCGATTACATGGCGACCAAGGCGAACAGCAAGACCGGTGTGGCAGAGGGCGAAGATGGCGGCGATGCGCCGCTGCTCGACCTGAATGAAGCGTCCGTCAAGAAGCTGATCGCGCGCGCCAAGAAGCGCGGCTACATCACCTATGACGAATTGAACGATGCCCTGCCGCAGGACCAGATGTCGTCCGAGCAGATCGAGGATATCATGGCCGCGCTCAATGAGATGGGCGTCAATATCGTTGAGAATGAGGAAGCCAGCGAGGACGGCGACGAGCAGCGCGAGCGTGAAGATGCCGAGGACGCCGAGGACGAATCGAGCGACGATGACGGCCCCAAGCTCGTTACCGAGAAGAAGAAGGAAACCGTCGACCGGACCGACGATCCGGTGCGCATGTACCTGCGCGAAATGGGCGCGGTGGAACTGCTCAGCCGTGAGGGCGAGATCGCCATCGCCAAGCGGATCGAGGCCGGTCGCGATACGATGATCTTCGGGCTGTGTGAGAGCCCGACCACCTTCAACGCGATCATCGAATGGTCGACGGCGCTCAACAACGGCGAAATGCAGCTGCGCGAGATTCTGGATCTCGACGCCATGCTGTCGAAAGATCCCGCGCCCGAAAGCCTGGAAGAAGGCGCCGAGGATGAGGATGGCGAGATCAGCGAAAAGACCGCCGGTCCGAGCTTCAAGGAAGAGGAAGAGCCCGAGGAGGAATCCGCCGACGGGGACGAGGATGAGGACGGCCTGACAGAGCGCCGCGCCCGCCGCAACGAGGAAGAAGAGGAAGAGGACAACACCCTCTCCCTCGCCCAGATGGAAGAGACGCTCAAACCGATGGCGTTGGAGAAGTTCGCGACCATCACGGACATCTTCCGCAATTTCTCGCAGGCGCAGGAAGCGCGCATGCAGGCGATGGCGAACGGCGACGCATTGAGCCAGAAGGCCGAGGACGATTATCAGGCGCTGCGCGAAAGCCTGACAGCCGAGGTCGAAAGCGTCCAGTTCCATCAGCAGAAGATCGAATATCTGGTCGATCAGCTCTACGCCTATAACCGGCGCCTGACCGCGCTGGGCGGGCAGATGCTGCGTCTGGCCGAACGGCATAAGGTCAGCCGCAAGGATTTCCTCGATCGCTACGTCAATCATGAGCTGGACGATGGCTGGCTCGACAAGGTGAGCGGACTTGACAAGAAGTGGACGGCCTTTGCCGCCGCGGAGGGCCGTTCGGTCGACCGCATCCGCAACGAGATCGCCGAAATCGCACAGGCGACCGGCATGTCGCTGGGCGAATTCCGCCGCATCGTCAACATGGTGCAAAAGGGCGAGCGGGAAGCGCGCATCGCCAAGAAGGAAATGGTCGAGGCCAATCTGCGCCTCGTCATCTCCATTGCGAAGAAATATACGAACCGCGGCCTGCAATTTCTCGACCTCATTCAGGAAGGCAATATCGGCCTGATGAAAGCGGTCGATAAATTCGAATATCGTCGCGGTTACAAGTTCAGCACCTATGCCACCTGGTGGATCCGTCAGGCGATCACCCGCTCGATCGCCGATCAGGCGCGCACCATCCGTATCCCGGTCCACATGATCGAGACGATCAACAAGCTGGTCCGCACCAGCCGCCAGTTCCTGCACGAGCAGGGCCGCGAGCCGACGCCCGAGGAAATGGCCGAGCGCCTGTCGATGCCGCTCGAAAAGGTGCGCAAGGTGATGAAGATCGCGAAGGAGCCCATCTCCCTCGAAACGCCGATCGGCGACGAGGAGGATTCGCATCTGGGCGATTTCATCGAGGACAAGAATGCGATCATCCCGGTGGATGCCGCAATTCAGGCGAACCTGAAGGAAACCGTCACCCGCGTCCTCGCCAGCCTCACCCCGCGTGAAGAACGCGTGCTGCGCATGCGCTTTGGCATCGGCATGAACACCGATCATACGCTGGAGGAAGTGGGCCAGCAGTTCAGCGTGACCCGCGAGCGCATCCGCCAGATCGAGGCGAAGGCGCTGCGCAAGCTCAAGCATCCGAGCCGGTCACGCAAAATGCGCAGCTTTCTCGATCAGTAAAGCAATCTTAACCATATTCGACGGAAAAGGGCGGCTTTCACGGTCGCCCTTTCTGATTCTGTAAACCGGGCGTTTACTCCGGATGCGTATGCCGGTGATGACCCCCGCACAGGCCGGGGCCTGACAGGGATTGGGACATGAGCGAAGCGGCACCGCGACTGCAGTCTGGCGACATTGCGCGCGTGCTCGATGCGCTGGTCGCGGCGGACGGAACGGCTGCCCACGCCTATGTCATCCGCGCACGCACGGGCCTTGCCAGCGAAGGATTGCTGTCGCTGCCCGACTTGGCCGATGCGGCATCCTATATGTGCCTGCTGCACGGCCGCCATCCCGGCGTCATCGACCATGCCGCCACCCGTTCGGCGGAAAATGCCGCACGTCAGTGGTTGATCGAGGCGGCCGACGCCTTCGCCGCCGAACGCACCTATCTGACCCAGGTTACGGTCGCCGCCGGCCCCGCTCCCAGCACGGCCGGTCAGGCCGATTGCGAAGCGGCGGTCAGTCAGCAGCGGCACGCGCTCGACACGCTGGCCCAATCCGACCGGCGCGGCTGCGCCATGGGGGCGGCGATCGCCCTGGTGCTCGATTGGCGCGGCATGCGGCAGATGCTCGACATGGCGGCCATCCGCGCGGGCATCGAGCCGCACCCCTGCGCCCTGCCCGATCGCCTGACGACGCTGGACGTCGCGCGCGCGATCGGCGGCGACGACATCATCGACCGCGCGATCCAGTTTGGCGCGCGACAATTGCTCACCCAGCATCGCGGCCTGTGGGACCTGCTTGCCGCCCGCGCCAATCTGCGCGGCCGCGCCGGCCGATAGCCGCTTTCCCGATTGCGCGCCCGCGCCGCTTTCCCTAGTCCGGTTGCACGCAGCAACGGGAGCGGACGGATTTCATGCGCTTTGAAGGCACCCAGGATTATGTCGCCACCGACGACCTGAAGGTCGCGGTCAACGCCGCGGTGCTGCTACGCCGCCCGCTGCTGGTGAAGGGAGAGCCGGGCACCGGCAAGACCGTGCTCGCACAGGAGATTGCGCAGGCTCTGGATGCGCCGCTGATCGAATGGAACGTCAAGTCGACGACCAAGGCGCACCAGGGACTGTACGAATATGACGCCGTCGCCCGTTTGCGCGACGGGCAACTGGGCGATCCGCGCGTCCACGACATTTCCAACTATATTCGCAAGGGCAAGCTGTGGGAGGCGTTCACATCCCCGCGCCTGCCGGTGCTGCTGATCGACGAGATCGACAAGGCCGATATCGAATTTCCCAACGATCTGTTGCAGGAACTCGATCGCATGGCCTTCCATGTCTACGAAACGGGCGAGACGATCGCGGCGGCGGAGCGCCCCGTCGTGGTCATCACCTCGAACAATGAAAAGGAATTGCCCGACGCTTTTCTGCGCCGCTGTTTCTTCCACTATATCAAATTCCCCGACCGGGAGACGATGGAGAAGATCGTCGAGGTGCATTTCCCCGGCATCCAGAAAATTCTGGTCAGCCGGGCGATGGAAATATTCTACGAGATTCGCGACGTGCCGGGGCTAAAGAAAAAGCCCAGCACCAGCGAACTGCTGGATTGGCTGAAACTGCTGCTGGCCGAGGACATGCCGCTCGACGTGCTGCAAAACAGCGATTCGACCAAAGCGATCCCGCCGCTGCACGGGGCGCTGCTCAAGAATGAGCAGGATATCATGATGTTCGAGCGCCTTGCCTTCATGGCGCGCCGTCAGGGACGCTGAGCCATGGCACATCATGCCGGATGCCTGTGCGGTCAGGTGCGCATCACGATCGACGCCGAACCGACCGGCGCGCGTCATTGCTGGTGTCGGCTATGCCAATATCTGAGCGCTGGCGCCGGCACAGTGAACCTGGCTTTCCCCAGCGACGCTGTGCAGGTCAATGGCGACATACGCTGGCATGACAGCGTCGCCGACAGCGGCAATGCGATGCAGCGCGGTTTTTGCCCCCAGTGCGGAACGCCCCTGCTCAGCCGGGCGGAGGCGCGCCCTGCGGTCGTGATCGTCCGGGCCGGCGCGCTCGACAATCCATCGCTGCTGGCCCCGCAGATGGAAATCTGGACCAGCACCGCGCCCGATTGGGCCCGCCTTGATCCCGACATCCCACATCATCCCGCGCAGAACCCGCAATAGCCGCGATTGGGGCTTGCGCGCGCCGGGCAAGCCTGTAGCCTCCCTTCCATAGTTCAAGGCCGCGCCAAGACGGTCTGGTTCTGGAGAGGGATGCCCATGCCCGCACGCGCCTTGTTGCTTCTGCCCATCGCCCTTGGTCTGGCAACGCCCACGCTTGCGCAGACGGCGCAGGACATGGAAGCATGGACCCCGACCGCGACGGCCTTGCGCGCCAATGCGGCGGGGATCAGCCTGCCCCAGACAGTCGGCGGCCTCTCTCTCACCAAAAGCGGGGAAGCATCGAACGGGGGGCGCGCGGTCGATAACTATGCCCAATATCTGTCGCAGGACGGCGCCGTCCAGGCCACCTTCTATGTCTATATGCCGACCTACGCCGACGCGTCGCTCGCCGCCTATATGACCGACAAGGCGATCATGGAGCGCTTTGGCGACAAGACCCGCCGGACCGCCTATCAAAGCGCGCCGGTCGATGGCCTTCCCCAGCGCGCCATTCGCGCGGTTTATGACGATGCCGCCGATGGCGCGCTGACGACCGCGGCAGGCTTCGTCCATGCCGGGCGCTGGATCGTCAAGATCCGCGTCACCGGCCCGACCGACCGTCGCAAGAATGTGCTGGATGGCCTGGACGCGATGCTGGCCAGCTTGCAGGTCGAGGATAAGGCATCGCTGCATATGACCGCTCCGGCGCACTTCGCCGCCTGCCCGGCATCGGACGCCGGCGAAGCCAGGCTGACGCCTGCGCAGGACGGGGCGCCTGCCCTGCCGCACAGCGTGCGTATTCCTCGCGATGGCAAGGACAGGCTTTGCCTGCGGGGCGCGGTCGAGACCGCTGATGGCCGCTATGACATTCTTCAGCAGACCGGGCGCCGCGATGGCGCGATCATCGTGCCGGTCGATGACAGCGGCACCCTGCTCGCCTTTGATCCCGCCACGCCGGGCAAGGGCTATCAATTGTCCATCCATATGGTGGGCCAGACCGACCTTTACGGCACCTATGACAAGGTGCCCAGCCCGCGTCAGATCGCCGCCATCCTGGACGGGAAGGATCCGCAGACCGCACAGGCGCAGGCGATCGTCGCCTATGCCGCGACCGGTGAGGCGACGATGCAGCCGGGCCGCGCAGGTCGGCGCTGACATTCGCTTTCCTCCACCGCATTCCATCCTTTAAGACCCTCGCATGAAGCCCATCTCTGGCGCGACCCGCTTCGCGCGCATCCGCGCCCGGCTGGAGGCAATCCGGCTTGCACCCGGCCCGCGGGCATGGGCGTTCGAATTTTTGCTCTTCGGTTTCAAGCAGGGCTGGGCCTGCCTGTTCGGCGGGCTGATGCTGGCGCTGCTATTGGCCACGCATTTCCTGTACCCCGTCGGCGCTCCCCTCCACCGCTATGATTTCCTGACCCTGGCCGCGCTCGCGATCCAGGCGGCCATGTTGGCATTCCGCCTGGAAAGCTGGGCAGAGGCCAAGGTCATCTTCGCCTTCCACCTGACCGGCACTGTCATGGAATTGTTCAAGACGCAGGCGGGATCGTGGATCTATCCCGAAGCCAGCCTGCTCCATATCGGCGCAGTACCGCTCTTTTCCGGCTTCATGTATGCTGCCGTGGGCAGCTATATCGCGCGCGTCTGGCGCATCTTCGATTTCCGCTTCACCCGCTATCCGCCGGTCTGGACCACGGTGGTTCTGGCTGGCGCGATCTACATCAACTTCTTCGCGCATCATTGGGCGCCCGACATCCGCCTAATCCTCTTTGCGGTGGCAATCGCCCTGTTCGGGCGGAGCCGGATCGTCTTCACGCCTTGGCGGGCACCCCGGTCCATGCCCCTGCTGCTCGGCTTTTTCCTCGTCGCCCTGTTTATCTGGCTCGCCGAAAATATCGGCACTTTCGCCAATGCCTGGACCTACCCCGATCAGCGGGCGGGCTGGCAAATGGTCGGCTTTGCCAAGCTCGGCAGCTGGTATCTGCTCATGATCATCAGCTTCGTGCTGGTCTCATTGATCCATGGCATCCGTGGCGAAGACAATCAGATCAGATAGCCCACTTCATACAGTCCCCAGCGCCGGCCGCCGAAGACCAGCGGCACGAATACGCTGCGCAACGCCCGATAGCGTCCCTCCCCCAGGTCCTGCCGATAGGTGAAGACGAAAAAGTCGCTCGCGCCATCAAGCGCACGGCGGGTTTGCGCATCCATGAATATCTGTCGATTGCGCGCATGCTCCATGTTCCACAGCCGTTCGCCGGGCCGCTGCGGCTGGCTGCGCGCGCTGATATGCGTCGGCAGATAGCCGTTCATGTCGATCAGGCAACAGCCCACCACCGCATCGTCCTGCGCACTGTGGCGGTCGAGCAGCGGACGCAGCGCCAAGTCGGCAAAAGCGGTGAATCCGGTCAGATATTGCGGGGGATCGGATCCCTCGATCCGCTGATATCCGGTATCGAACAGCGCTTCCATGCTCAGCGCGCCGCTGTCCAGGGCATGGGTAATGCTCCCCCGAATCTCCTCGGCCCCCTGCTCGGCGAGTGCGATATAGGGGCTGTTACGCGTCACCTGCCCCCCATGCGCGGCCGTATTGAGCATGGCGTTGGCCATCCTTTCCAGCCCATCCAGTTGCGCGCGCGCGACGCCGACCCGCGCGGTGCTTTCCCGTGCTGACCGGCCGAAATCAGCCAGGCCCTGTGTCAGCACGTCGACTTCCTGACTTGCGATGTCCGTGCAATGGACGATGGCGCCCGATCGCTCACCAAATTGCGTCACCAGCGATGCGATCTCCGCCAGGCGCAGGCGGAGCTGATCGATATGCATCCCGGCGCCCCGTCCGCGCGCAATATTATCTTCCACCCCTTGGATCAGCGCGCGCGCATCCTGATCCAGCTGCCCCAGCTTGATCGCGACGGAAGCCGAGGAATCGCCCGCCTGCTCGGCAAGCCGGCGAATTTCAGTGGCGACCACCGCAAACCCCTGTGTCGCCGCACCCCCGCGCGCGGCCTCGATCGCGGCGTTGACGCCCAGCAGCCGCGTCTGCCGGGCAATCGCGCCCAATTGCCCCGATACGTCGCCCACTGCTTCGATGACCGCCAGGAACTGGCGAAGATGCCCTTCCAGCCCAGTGACATGATCGACCAGCGCCACGACTTCGCCAAGCGACAGACCGATAACATCATGACCGTCCGCAATGATCTGCTCGGCGCGGTGAGCGGTGTGGCTCAACTCGCGCGCCGCTGCCATGCTTTCCCCCTGGCTGGCCGACAATCGCCTCATATTGACCTGAAGGTCGTCGAGATGCGCCGCGTCCTTCTGGATGCGACGGTCCACGTCCCCCAAGAAGCCGGCAGTTTCACTGCACTGCAATGCGATATCGCCCGACCTCTCCCCCAAGTCGGCCAGTAAGCCCCTGTCTTTCAATATTTCCCCGCTATTCTGCCCCGCAACATGGATAGTGCCGGATTAACCATGCACTGCAACACTTAATATTCTGCCCGCGTCGGTGCGCGTTATGCTTGCATCGCCGTCCACGCTGGCGGACAAATGGATCATGTTGCTCAACTTTCTCGACGCGCTGCGCGCCGCCGGCATTCCTGCCAGCATCAAGGAACATCTGCTGCTGCTCGAAGCCCTGGATCGGGACGTCATTGCCCGCCGGCCGGAGGATTTCTATTATCTGGCCCGCGCCACTTATGTGAAGGATGAGGCGCTGCTCGATCGCTTCGATCAGGTCTTCGCGCGGATATTCAAGGGTATAGTCAGTGAGGAAGGGGTCGATGCGGACATCCCTGAAGAGTGGCTGCGCCTGGTCGCCGAGAAATTCCTCAGCCCCGAGGAGATGGAAAAGATCAAGTCTCTGGGCGACTGGGACGAGATCATGAAGACGCTCAAGGAACGGCTGGAAGAACAGAAGGACCGGCATCAGGGCGGCAACAAATGGATCGGCACGGGCGGTACGTCCCCCTTCGGTCATGGCGGCTATAATCCCGAAGGCGTCCGGATTGGCGGGGAAAGCCGGCACAAGCGCGCGATCAAGGTGTGGGAGAAGCGCGAATTCGCCAATCTCGATAATCAAAAGGAATTGGGCACGCGCAACATCAAGGTCGCGCTGCGCCGCCTGCGCCGCTTCGCGCGCGAGGGCGCGGCTGAGGAACTGGACCTCGACGCGACCATCCGCGGCACCGCGCGCCAAGGCTGGCTAGACATCCGCATGCGGCCCGAGCGGCACAATGCGGTCAAGCTGCTGCTGTTCCTCGACGTAGGCGGGTCGATGGACCCTTTCGTCACGCTGTGCGAGGAGCTGTTTTCCGCCGCGACCGGCGAGTTCAAGAATATGGAATTCTTCTATTTCCACAATTGCCTGTACGAAGGCGTATGGAAGGATAATCGCCGCCGCTTTTCGGAGCGGACACCCACCTGGGACATCCTCCACAAATATGGCCATGACTATAAGGTGATCTTCGTCGGCGATGCGGCGATGAGCCCCTATGAGATCAGCCACCCGGGCGGCTCTGTGGAGCATATGAACGATGAAGCGGGCGCCGTCTGGCTGCAGCGGGTGACGCACACCTATCCCGCGACCGTCTGGCTTAACCCCGCAGCGCAAGCGCATTGGACCTACAGCCAGTCGACGCAGATCATCCGCGACCTGTTTCAGGGTCGGATGTTTCCGTTGACGCTGGGCGGTATCGACGCGGCGATGCGGAAACTGACCCGCAAGCGGTAACGGTTTGGACGCGACGGCAGCGACCGGCGCTTCTAATGCACCAACCGGTCGAGCGTCGTAACCAGGTGCCGCATATCGGTCGGCTTGGCGATGACGGGAGCATCCGGGTGCGCGCCGATCACCGCATGATGTGCCGCCCCCGAGCAGAAAATATAGGGAATGCCATAATTGTCGAGATCATCGGCCAACAGGCCCGCATCGCTATCCTGCAATGTTAGGTCCAGGACAGCGCCAGCAGGAAAATGCTTGGCAAGGGCCGCCATGCCATCGGCCAGCGTGCCATAGGGCCCATCCACGGCATAATCGGCCTCCTCCAGCATGTCCGCGATCATCGCGGCGACACGAGGGTCATCCTCCACCAGCAATATGCGGCGCGTATCGGCCATGGCGGTCACTCCAGCCCGAAATGCGCGCGGTAACGATCAAAACACCGCGCACCGCATCGCAGGCGTATGAGCGCCCCTTCGGCCATGGCGGTGGCGCGGCGCGGATCTGCCGCCACCAGCGGCTTGATCGCTTCCTCGTTCCAGTCGGCGCTATGCTTGATGTCCAGCACGGCGTGCAGGTCGAAATAGCGACGCTGGCTGTTCGACAGGCCCAGACGTTGCAATGCGCGCGCCGTATGCGCGGACCGGCCGGGCGCCGTCAATTCGATGACACCCAGCGCGCCGACGCTGTGCCATGTATAGCAACGCTGCGTCGCCATCGCCGTCATCGCATTGGCCAGCGCCAGGCTTTCCCAGACGGTGTGCTCGATGCAGGTGTCGAGGTCGAGCAAATCAACGAGTTGCCCCAGCATCGGACCGTGCATGCCCTTGATGTTGCCCCGGCCCATTTCATCCCAGTAGTTGCGCGCCAATTCCATCTTTGCGCGGTCCGGGATCTTGACCTGCGTCATGGCCACCAGATCGTCAAAGCCCGCCTCGCCGGCTGCTTCCTGCGACAGGAACCAGCGGAGATGATCCATCCGCGCTTCATCTGCCAGCCAGGGAAAGAGGCGATCTTCCTGGCCCGGCCCCGTCGCCTTGAGCGCTTCGAACCAGGCGATGAACCCCTCAACATCAGTCGGCGCTTGGGCTGCTTCAATGCGCACTTCCGCGCGCAATTCCTCGATAAAGGCGTGTTCGAGCCGCGCCATCCGCTGATCTTCATTGAACCGGTCTGCCGACCAGTCATCGGGAAAGGCGGGAGAAAGCCGTCGTCGGTTCCAACGGCTCAGCTGCTGCTGGAACGAATCCTGGAGAAATTGGGATTCCTCGTCCTTGAGTTGGGTCGCCACGTTCAGACCTTTCCTATGTGTTGCCAATCCAATCCCGAAGACAGGCTCCGCGTTCCGACAAAAGCGACTAACCTATGTCAGGCATGGTCGATCCTGTTGACGGTCAACCGCCACTGGGCGAATTCACCCCGACACCCGACAGACAGGAGCAATGCCATTCACCCCCTGGACACGCCGATCTGGAACAGCCTCCATGGCGGATGGGCCGCGCTGGCGCAGGGCGACGCGCAGGCAGTAAGGCTGGACCCCGACCATGGTCCCTTCGCCGCCACCGCCACGGCGTCGGCGCAGGATATGGATGCGCTGGCTACCCTGATGCCGCAAGAAGGGGAGACGTGGCTGCTGGGCCGCGACGCGCTGGCCCCGCCGCCGGCCGGCACGCAGGTTGTTCGCACCGCCATGCTGGCGCAGATGATCGCGGAACGGCCCGTGGAGGTCGGCGAAGAGGAACCGGACTGGCAGGAACTGGACGAAGCGGACGCGCCCGACATGCTGGCGCTGGCGCTGCTTACCCGACCCGGTCCCTTTCGCGCCCGGACGCATCGCCTGGGCCGATTCATCGGCGTGCGTGAAGGGGGCCGCCTGGTCGCGATGGCGGGCGAGCGGATGCGGATGCCCGGCTTTGCCGAAATCAGCGGCGTGTGCACCCATCCCGACCATCGCGGTCGCGGCCTGGCGGGCCAGTTGATGCGCCGGATCATGCAGCGGATGCAGGCATGCGGCGAAACGCCGTTCCTTCACGCCTATGCCAGCCACGACCGGACGATCGCGCTCTATCGCACCTTGGGTTTTGCGGTGCGTGCGCAGTTGCCGATGATAGTGCTCGCCAAAGGCTGACGCGCCATGAAAAAAGGCCGGCGGATCGCTCCGCCGGCCTCTTCCCAATTTTCGTGGATCGACGGACTTAGAAGTCCATGCCGCCCATGCCGCCCATGCCGCCCGGCATCGCGGGAGCAGCGGACTTGTCTTCCGGCAGCTCGGCGATGGTGGCTTCGGTGGTGATCAGCAGACCAGCGACCGAGGCAGCGTTCTGGAGCGCGGTGCGCACGACCTTGGTCGGGTCGATGACGCCGGCGGCGACCAGATTTTCATAGGTGTCGGTCGACGCGTTGAAGCCGAACGACGTGTCGGTCTGGTCGAGCAGCTTGCCCGAAACGACCGCGCCGTCATGGCCGGCGTTTGCCGCGATCTGGCGAACCAGGGCGGTCAGCGACTTGCGAACGATGTCGATGCCGCGGGTCTGGTCATCATTGACACCGGTCAGGCCTTCAATCGCCTTGGTCGCGTAGAGCAGCGCGGTGCCGCCACCGGGGACGATGCCTTCTTCAACGGCCGCACGGGTGGCGTGCAGCGCGTCGTCGACGCGGTCCTTGCGCTCCTTGACTTCCACTTCGGTCGCGCCGCCAACCTTGATGACGGCCACGCCGCCGGCCAGCTTGGCAAGACGCTCCTGCAGCTTCTCGCGATCATAGTCCGAGGTGGTGTTCTCGATCTGCGAGCGGATCTGCTCGGTGCGGCCCTTGATCGAGTCGGCATCGCCAGCACCATCGACGATGGTGGTGTTGTCCTTGTCGATGGTGACGCGCTTGGCGGTGCCCAGCATGCCCAGCGTGACGTTTTCGAGCTTGATGCCCAGGTCTTCGCTGACGACTTCGCCCTTGGTGAGAACGGCGATGTCTTCCAGCATGGCCTTGCGGCGATCGCCGAAGCCCGGCGCCTTGACCGCCGCGACCTTCAGGCCACCGCGCAGCTTGTTGACGACCAGGGTCGCCAGCGCTTCGCCTTCAATGTCTTCCGCGATGATGAGGAGCGGACGACCCGACTGGACGACCGATTCCAGGATCGGCAGGATCGACTGAAGGTTGCTGAGCTTCTTTTCGTGGATCAGAATGTAGGGGTCAGCCAGTTCGACCTGCATCTTTTCCGGGTTGGTGATGAAGTAGGGCGACAGGTAGCCGCGGTCGAACTGCATGCCTTCGACGACGTCCAGCTCGAATTCCAGGCCCTTGGCTTCCTCGACGGTGATGACGCCTTCCTTGCCGACCTTTTCCATCGCTTCGGCGATCTTCTGGCCGACTTCGACGTCGCCATTGGCCGAGATGATGCCGACCTGCGCCACTTCCGACGAACCCGAAACGGGCTTGGAACGGGCGCTGATGTCCTCCACAACCTTGCCGACGGCGAGGTCGATGCCGCGCTTGAGGTCCATCGGGTTCATGCCGGCGGCAACCGACTTCATGCCTTCGCGTACGATGGCCTGGGCCAGAACCGTAGCGGTGGTTGTGCCGTCACCGGCGATGTCGTTGGTCTTCGAAGCGACTTCGCGGACCATCTGGGCGCCCATATTCTCGAACTTGTCCTTCAGTTCGATTTCCTTGGCGACCGAAACACCGTCCTTGGTGATGCGGGGCGCGCCGAAGCTCTTGTCGATGACGACGTTGCGGCCCTTGGGGCCCAGAGTCACCTTGACCGCGTCGGCCAGGATGTCGACGCCACGCAGGATGCGCTCACGCGCGTCACGCGAAAACTTTACGTCCTTCGCTGCCATGATCTTCTACCTTTCGAATGAGTGGGAATATTAGGAAAAGCGGGATGCGATCAGGCGATGACGCCCAGAATGTCGCTTTCCTTCATGATGAGCAGGTCTTCGCCATCGACCTTGACTTCGGTGCCTGACCATTTGCCGAACAGGATGCGGTCGCCGGTCTTGACGTCCAGCGGCGTGACCTTGCCGTCTTCGGCCTTGGAACCGGTGCCGACGGACACGATTTCGCCTTCCTGCGGCTTTTCCTTGGCGGTGTCGGGGATGATGATGCCACCAGCAGTCTTCTCTTCCGCTTCTACGCGGCGAACGAGAACACGGTCGTGCAACGGACGAAATGCCATGTTAAGTGCCTTTCCCTTGGCGATGGGAGGGGATAGCGGCGGTGGCGAAGCCCAGAGGCCCGCTGATCCGTCGCGCCGGTCCTTCTCCCGATGAACTTTCCTGTGTTAGCACTCTTCGATGTCGAGTGCTAGCGACGCGAATATGGCCTGCGCGGGCCGAGCGTCAAGGGGCATTGCACAGCTTTTTTATGGCGCGCGGAACAAAATTTATCGACCGTCCTGCGCCAGGGCGACCATGGCGGCGGATGGACGCCTTGCCGCCTCCCCCGCCGCTTCTTACCTGTCGCCCATCTTTCGGCGTCAGAAGGAATTTTCGATGAGCGATACCCCCTATACCCTGCCCAAGGTCTGGACCTGGGACAAGGCCAGCGGCGGTCAATTTGCTAGTATCAACCGCCCGATCGCCGGTCCCACTCATGACAAGGACCTGCCGGTAGGTAAGCACAAGCTGCAACTCTATTCGCTCGCAACGCCCAATGGCCAGAAGGCCGCGATCATGCTGGAGGAGTTGCTGGAGGCCGGCGTCAGCGCGGCGGACTATGACGCCTGGCTTATCAAGATCGGCGATGGCGACCAGTTTTCCAGCGGCTTCGTCGCCGTCAATCCCAACAGCAAGATCCCGGCGCTCATGGACCATAGTGTCTCTCCGCCGCAGAGGGTGTTCGAATCCGGCGCGATCCTGCTCTATCTCGCTGAAAAGTTCGGCAAGTTCCTGCCGACAGACCCCGCCGCGCGCACTGCCGCGCTCAGCTGGCTGTTCTGGCAGATGGGCGCCGGTCCGCTGCTGGGCGGCGGCTTTGGCCATTTTTACGCCTATGCGCCGGAAAAATACGAATATCCGATCAATCGCTACACGATGGAGGTGAAGCGCCAGTTGGACGTGCTTGACCGGCATCTGGCGGACAATGACTATATGGCGGGCGACGATTACAGCATTGCCGATATCGCCATCTGGCCCTGGTATGGCGGACTGGTGCTGGGCCGCGCCTATGACGCCGGGGAGTTTCTGGACGTCGCAAGCTACAAGAATGTGGTGCGCTGGGCCAAGCAGATTGACGCCCGCCCCGCCGTCAAGCGCGGCCGCATGGTGAATAAGGCGAACGGCCCGCTGGAGGAGCAACTGCACGAACGCCATGACGCCAGCGATTTCGACACGAAAACGCAGGATAAGGTTCAGGGTGCGGCCTGATCCCATTGAAATATAACGGACTGGACGGCGGGCCGTGGCATGGCGATAACACAGCCCTATCGACATTAGGGAGTCGCCACGTCATGGACCGCCGCCTGTTTCTCTCCACCGCCGGAGCCTCCGCCCTGGCCGCCGCCACGCCCCGCGTCTTTGCGCAGGCGGCCGGCATGTCCGGCAATGGCGACGACGCCCGCCTCTCCGCCGCCTTTGCCGCGATTTTCGAGCGCGCGCTCGACCGCTCGCCCATGTTCGTCACCAGCCTGGGCCTCGACAAGGGCGCCCGCGCCGGCGCGAAGAGCCAGCTCGACGACAACAGCAAGTCGGGCATGATGAAGGACCTGGCGGCGACGCAGGCGGCGATCAGGGGACTGGAGGGTTTCCAAGGCGCGAACCTGTCCGACGCGCAGCGCCTGAACCTCGACGTCATCCTCTATTCGCTGGGGCAGCAGACAGTCGCGCCGGGCACGTTCGGCCTCAACAGCGTGCAGCGGCCCTATCGCATCTTCCAGCAGGGCGGCAGCTATTTCCGGGTGCCCGATTTCCTCAACACCGCGCACACCATCAACGACAGCGCCGATTGCGATGCCTATGTCGCCCGGCTGGACGCCTTCGCGCGCAACCTGCGGACCGACACCGCGCTTCAGCGGGACGAAGCCGCGCGCGGCTATCTTGCTCCGGCATGGTCGCTGGACCTGACGCTCGGCCAGTTGAAGAAACTGCGCGGCCAGCCTGCTGCGCAAAGCTCGATGGTGCAGTCGCTGGTCAAGCGCGCGTCCGCCAAGGGCATCAGCGGCGACTGGCAGGCGCAGGCCACCGGAGTCGTGGAAAAAGCGATCTATCCCGCGCTCGATGAGCAGATCGCCGCGATCGAGGCGCTCAAGGGCAAGACCGCGGCGGGCGATGGCGTCTGGCGCACGCCGCGCGGCGATGAAATCTATGCCGCCGCGCTCAAGCAGGCCACGACAACCGATCTTAGCGCAGACCAGATTCACGCCATGGGTCTGGAGCAGGTCGCCGATATCAGCGCGCAACTGGACGGCATTCTGAAAGACGCCGGCTATAGCAGCGGCACCGTGGGCGAGCGGCTGGCGAAGCTCAACGTCGAACCGTCACAGCTTTATGCCGACAGCACGGATGGGCGCGCCGCCCTGCTGGCACAGCTCAACCGCGACCTCGACGCGATGAAGGCGAAACTGCCGCAGGCCTTCACGACCATTCCCGACACGAAGCTGGAAATCCGCGCGGTGCCGGTGGAAATTCAGGATGGCGCCTCCAACGGCTATTATAACCGCGCGGCGCTCGACGGGTCGCGCCCGGCCATCTATTTCATCAACCTCAAGGATCTGGGCGATTGGCCCAAATATGGCCTGCCCGCGCTGACCTATCATGAAGGGGTGCCGGGGCATCATCTTCAGATTTCCACCGCGCAGACCGCCGGCGACATTCCGATGCTGCGCAAGACCGCCTTCATGAGCGCCTATACCGAAGGGTGGGCGCTCTATGCCGAACAGCTGGCCGATGAACTAGGCGGCTATGCTACGCCGCTCGATCGCGCCGGCTATCTTCAGTCCTTCCTGTTCCGCGCGGCGCGGCTGGTGGTCGACACCGGCATCCACGCCAAACGGTGGAGCCGGGAAAAGGCGACGGACTATATGGTGGAAAAGACCGGCTTTGCCCGCCCCCGCTGCCAGCGCGAAGTCGAACGTTATTGCACCCAGCCGGGCCAGGCGACCAGTTACAAGGTCGGCCATGGCGTGTGGACCAAGGCGCGTGCGGCCGCCCAGGCCGAACTGGGCGATGCCTTCGATATCAAGCAGTTCCACGCCATTCTTGAGGAAGGCGCGATGCCTTTGTCGATGCTGGAACAGCGCGTCGCGGCGCGGGCCAAGGCGGCGAAGGGGGCCTAAGCTCTTTCCGTTCGCTTCGAGCGAAGTCGAGAAGCGGCCAAACGCCTGCTTTAGGTTTCTCGACTTCGCTCGAAACGAACGGATTTAGGGCAATCCGGCTTCACTCGTAGCTCATGTCCTGATAGCCATCATCGGCAATGTCGGAGAAGCGCGTGATCTTCGCGTCGAACTTCATGCGGATGCGGCCGGTCGAGCCATGGCGCTGCTTGGCGACGATCACCTCGGCCAGGCCGTAGATGCGCTCCATATTTTCCTTCCACGCGGCATAGGCGGCCTCGTCGTCGGGCTTGGGTTCCTTGGCGGCCTCGTAATAATCCTCGCGGAACACGAACCACACCATGTCCGCATCCTGCTCGATCGATCCGGATTCGCGCAGGTCGGACAGCTGCGGGCGCTTGTCCTCGCGCTGTTCGACCGCGCGGCTGAGCTGGGAAAGCGCCAGCACCGGCACATGCAATTCCTTCGCCAACGTCTTCAATCCGCGCGAGATTTCCGAAATCTCGTTGACGCGGTTGCCGTCGCCCCGGCCCGTGCCCTGTAGCAGCTGAAGATAATCGACCACGATAAACCCGATGTCGTGCCGCCGCTTCAACCGCCGCGCGCGCGTGCGCAGCGCTGCGATGGTCAGGCCCGGCGTATCGTCGATGAATAACGGCAATTCCTGCAACTCGCGCGCCGCGCGCGACAGATTCTGGAAATCCGCGCGGCTGATCTTGCCCATGCGCAGCGCTTCGCCCGAAATGCCCGACTGTTCGGCCAGAACGCGGGTCGCCAGCTGATCGGCCGACATTTCCAGGCTGAAAAACGCAGTCTTGGCCCCCATATTCTTTTCGGGCGGAATGCCGTCGGCATTGTCGCGCACCCATCGCGACGCGGCATTATAGGCGATGTTGGTTGCCAGCGACGTCTTGCCCATGCCCGGTCGCCCGGCCAGGATCATGAGGTCGGAATTGTGCAGACCACCGATCTTGGCGTTGAGGCTGTTGATCCCGGTCGTGATCCCAGACACATGCCCGCCGCTGTTGAGCGCGCGCTCTGCCACCTGAACCGCCATGGTCGACGCCATCAGGAAGCTCTTGACCGATCCGGTCTCGCCCTCGCCTTCCGACACCTTGTACAAAGCGACCTCGGCCGCTTCGATCTGCTCGCGCGGGTTGACGTCCTCGCTGGTATCCAGCGCGTTTTCAACCAGTTCGCGCCCGACGCTCACCAATTCCCGCAACAGCGCCAGGTCGTAAATCTGGCTGGCGAAGTCGCGCGCGCCGATCAGCGCCGCGCCATTGCCGGTCAGTTGCGCCAGATAGGCCGCGCCGCCCAGCTCCTTCAATGCCGGATCCTGTTCCAGCATGGGTTTGAGCGTTACCGGATTGGCGACCATGTCCTTGTCCAGCAGGCGCATGATCGCGTCATAAATGCGCCCGTGCAGCGGCTCGAAAAAATGTTCGGCCTTGAGCTTGAGCTGCACATCCTCGGCTATGCGATTGTCGATCATGATGGCGCCCAGCAAGGCAGCCTCAGCCTCCACATTGCGCGGCAGTTCGGCGCCGCCATTGTCGGCGGGATTGATTTTCAGCAGTTCGACCATAGCCCCTCTTTCCTCTCACCGCGCGACGGGCGCAAGGGGCCATGGGGACGCAGTTGTGGATAAGTCCCGCTTGCATTTGAGCGCGCGCCGCCGCACTGACTATGCGCTCGCATATGGCCGATCCGCGCATCATAGACATCAAGCTCGACGAGCGCACGATCCTGTGGCGCAATGCCGATGTGGAGCAGGAACGGCGCATCGCGATCTTCGACCTGCTGGAGGATAATCATTTCGCGCCCCAGCGTGCCCATCCTGACGGCTATGCCGGCCCTTACAAGGTCGTGCTGCGGGTCGAGGAGGGGCGGCTGGTCATCGAAATCAACCGGCAGGACGACAGCCCGCTTGAGGCCATCATCCTGAGCCTCGGTCGGTTTCGCCGCCCGATCCGCGATTATTTCGCCATTTGCGACAGCTATTATCAGGCGATCAGCAACGCATCGCCCCAGCAGATCGAAACAGTCGACATGGCGCGCCGCGCCATCCACAATGATGCCGCCGACATGCTGATCGAGCGGCTGGAGGGCAAGATCAAGGTCGATTTCGACACAGCGCGGCGGCTGTTTACGCTGATTTGCGTGCTGCATATCAAGGGGTAGTGGGATCAGGGGTTTGACGTTCGGGGGCATGCTGGTCCGCATCGGGGCGGGACTGGCGCTGATCGCGATGCTGGCGCTGGCATTGTGGCTCTATGCCCGCGCCTGGGCGCCGGGTCGGGACGAATATCCGGTGCAGGGCGTGACGATCGGGTCGACCGATGGCCCGGTCGATTGGGGCACACTCGCCGCGCAAGGGGCGGACTTCGCCTATATCCGCGCGGTGCGGGCACAGGACGGGCGTGATCCGGCCTTCGCCACAAACTGGCGCGGCGCGCGCGCGGCGGGCATGCGCTATGGCGCGATGATCGAATATAGCGCCTGCCGCAGCCCGATCGACCAGGCGACCGGCTTCATGACAACAGTGCCGCGCGACAATGCCGCCCTGCCCCCGGTCATCCGCCTTGCCTTCGCGCCGGGATGCGCCGAGCGGCCGGGTCGCGACCTGCTGCTCTCCAACCTCAACACGCTCATCAACCTGGTGGAGGGGCAGGCGGGCAAGCCGGCGCTCCTCAACGTGACCGAAGATTTCGACGACGCCTATGATATCGGGTCGGGCATCAATCGCACCTTGTGGCTGGACGGCAATTTCTTCCCGCCCGATTATGCCAGCCGGCCTTGGGTGATGTGGACAGCCACCGACTTGCGGCATATCGACGGCGTCGATGGTCCGGTGCGATGGAATGTGGTGGCGCGATAATGGGTGATGATTCCGAAACGCAGGCTTTGATCGCCGCCGCACGCGGAGCGATGGCCCATGCCCATGCGCCCTATAGCCGCTTTGCCGTCGGGGCGGCAGTGCGCCTGACCGATGGCAGCATCGTCACCGGCTGCAATTTCGAAAATGCGAGCTACGGCCTGTCGCTCTGCGCCGAAACGGTCGCGCTCGCTACCGTCAACGCGCAGGGACGCTTTGCCGATGTCGCCGCCATCGCGGTGGTGGGCGGCGCGATGGACAGTGAACAGGAAGCGCTGGTCACCCCCTGCGGCCGCTGCCGGCAGGTGATGAACGAAGCCGAACAAATGGCCGGCCGCCCGCTCGTCATCCATTGCGCGACGCCCAGTGGCGACCGCGTGCTCGCGCTCACCCTGCCCGATCTCCTTCCCCATGCCTTTGGTCCCATGGACCTGGGCATCGCCCCTGCCAAAAAGAGCTGACAGACATGGCCATTCTTTCCGACAAATGGATACGCGAACGGGCGCTTTCGACCGGCATGATCGAACCGTTCGTCGAAAGCCAGAAGCGCGAGGGCAGCATCAGCTACGGCCTGTCCTCCTACGGCTATGACGCGCGTGTGGCCGACGAATTCAAGATTTTCACCAATGTCGACAGCACGATCGTCGATCCCAAGGATTTCGACCCCAAGAATTTCGTCGATCGCAAGACCGATTGCTGCATCATCCCGCCCAACAGCTTCGCGCTCGCCCGCACGGTCGAATATTTCCGCGTGCCGCGCGACGTGCTGGTGATCTGCCTTGGCAAATCCACTTATGCGCGGTGCGGCATCATTGTGAACGTGACCCCGCTGGAACCCGGCTGGGAAGGGCATGTGACGCTGGAATTTTCCAATACGACGCCGCTGCCGGCGAAAATCTACGCCAATGAAGGCGCGTGCCAGTTCCTGTTCCTCCAGGGCAACGAACCATGCGAAGTCAGCTATGCCGACCGCGCGGGCAAATATATGGGACAACAGGGCGTCACCCTGCCCCGCCTGTAAATATCGCACGGCGGTCTGCTCCGCCGCCATGGCGGGTCGGTCGGCGCAGTCCGTTTCTCCTTGATGACCGCGCGACGGGGCGGGCGACAAGGGGGATTGGCCATGCGCCTCGTTCAAGCCCTGGCCGGGCTTATGCTGCTATGCTGTTCGACGCTGCCGACACGGGCCAATCCGCCGCCGGACAGGATATTGGATCAGCGGCACCGCTTCGACATTCATGTCCAGCCGCTCAGCGGCGCGCTGCGTCAACTATCCTCGCAAACCGGCGTGCGCATCCTCTTCCCTTATGAGGAAGTATCGGCCATCCGCAGCCGCCGGGTCGAAGGATGGATGACGACGGGGCAGGCGCTGCAAAAACTGCTCGCCGGCACGCAGTTGCGCATGACCCAGACCAGCGCAGGGGTGGTCGCGCTTGCCGCGCCGTCTCGCGCCACCGCGCGGCAAAGCCCGCTATCCTTTCAGCTCGCCCAGGCCGCTTCTGCGCCAGCGTCCGGTCCGGTCACGGACGTCACACCGATCATCGTCACCGGCACACGCCTTGTCACCCGAACCGTCGCCGACAGCATGGTGCCCATCGACATCCTTTCGGCGCACGCCATGGAGGCGAATGGCCGGCAGTCGGTCCGCGACCTGCTCGGCGCGCTGGTCCCCGCCATATCCGTATCCAACAGCGGCGCGGGCGCGAGTTTCGCGATCAAGACATTGTCGCTGCGCGGGCTTGCCGGTGACCAGTTGCTCGTGCTGGTCAACGGCAAGCGGCGGCACAACAGCGCGACCCTGTTCATCAACGGCACGACGCAAAATGGCCAGTCGCCCCCCGACCTCGACCTCATCCCGTCCAACATGATCGAACGGATCGAGGTGCTGCGCGACGGCGCGTCGGCGCATTATGGATCGGACGCAATCGCCGGCGTCGTCAATATCCTGCTCAAGGACGACAGGCGGGGCGGCGCGTCGATCGTGGGCGGCGGAACTTGGAACGGCGGCGGCGAACAGGGCCGCTTTCAGGTCGACAAGGGCTTTGCGATCGGGCGCGGCACGATCCACCTCGCCGCCGACGGGGTTCTTCAGGGCCGCACCGTCCGGGGCGGCCCGATTACCTCCAGCCTCTATTTCCCCGGCGACCCCCGTGAAGCCACCGCCGACCGGATGCGCAACAAGCCGGGCCAGCCACAGGTGTCCGGCGTCAATCTGGCCTATCATGCCGTCATGCCGCTGGGCGCATCGGAACTGTACAGCCACGGCACCTGGTCGCGCCGCCGTGCCGACGCCTATCTGACCTACCGTCCACCCAACTCCATCCTCACCATCCCGGACATCTATCCTGAAGGCTATATCCCCCATCTTTCCATCCAGGATCGCGACAGCCAGGTGACCGGCGGCCTGCGCGGTGATGGCCCCGCCGGCTTCCGCTATGACCTCAGCACCAGCTATGCCCGCAATGAAGGACGCTATTCCGAACAGTCGCTCAACGTTTCATTCGGGCCGACCAGCCCGACCCGCTTCTTCCTTGGGGCCGTGACAGCCACCGAATGGACCAGCAATATCGACGTGCAACGCGACGTGCCGCTGGGCCTTGCCGAACCGCTGCTGCTCGCGATCGGCGCGGAATATCGCGAAAATCGCTATCGCATCGCGGCTGGCGACCCTGCTTCCCATGCCGATGGCGGCTATCGTTCGCCCCCCGGCGCGCCCTTCGCCGGCGCGACGCGCACGCCGGGCGCGCAGGGCGTCACCGGCTTCACCCCCGACAGCGCGGGCCGGTATCGCCGCCACAACTGGTCGGCCTATCTCAACCTGGAACAGAAGGTCGCGCAGGGTGTGGAGGTCGCGCTGGCCGCCCGGCATGAGGATTATTCCGACTTCGGCACCACCAACACATGGAAAATCTCGACCCGGATCGAACCCCTGCGCGGCATCGCCCTGCGCGGCACTGTCAGCACAGGCTTCCGCGCGCCAACGCTCCAGCAACGCTATTACGCCTCGTCCAGTACGATCGGCGTGCTGTTCCCCGGGGAAACCACCACCCGCCTCGCCCCGGTCCGTGCGCTTCAGGTCGATGATCCGGTCGCCATCGCCTGGGGCGCGCAACCGCTGCGGCCCGAGCGATCGACCAACATCTCCGCCGGACTGGTGCTTGCGCCCCTGCCCCGGCTCAGCATGACGATCGACGCCTATCAGATCCGCATTCGGGATCGTATCCTGCTGGGCGGCATCCTGTCGGGCCTTCCCGATGCGACGCGCGCCAGCGGCTACAATGTCCTTGGCGAGTTGTTGCTCACCCGGGGGCTCAATCCGGTGCAGAGCGGATTCTACTTTTCGAACGCAGCCAGCACACGCACGCGCGGAATCGATGTCGTCGCCAACTGGCGCGCGGACCTGGGCGCACTGGGCAGCGCGCTCGTGACCCTGTCTGGCAATATCAACAGGACGATCTTCACCCGTCTGGACGTGCCGCAGGTGCTGGCCGACTTGGGGGTAAATCTGATCGACCGCGCGCGTCAGGGCGATGTCACCAGGGGCACGCCGCGCAGCAAGATCATCGCCAACCTGAACTGGACGCAGGGAAACGCGACGCTCAACCTGCGCGCGACCCGCTATGGCGATGTGACACAGGTCGCCGCGCGGACCGTTACCGTGGACGGCGCGACCTTCTATCCCGATGAGCATATCGCGCCCAAGATATTATTCGACCTGGAATATAGCCAACAGCTGGCCGCTGGCGTCCGCCTCGCGGCCGGCGCCAACAACCTCTTCAACATCTATCCGACAAAGCTCAGCGCCGTGAACCAGGGCGCGTCGGGCTTTGCGCTGTACAACAGCTATGCCCCTTATGGCATCAGCGGCGGCTTTTATTATGGCAAGCTCTCGCTGGCCTTCTGACGCTTCTATCGCGCGGCCGTAACCATCGCCCGCGCCCGATCGGTAGCGCTGCGCGTGTCGCCGGCCAGTTTCTTGACCTCAGCTGCAACGACGGCAAAGCCCTTGCCCGCCTCGCCCGCCCGCGCCGCCTCGATGCTGGCGTTGAGCGCCAGCATGTTGGTCTGGTTCGCGATCAGTCCGATGCTGTTGACGATATCGGACAGGCCATCGACGGTATTGCGCAATTCCGTCCGCAACTGGTGCGCCGCCGAATTGTCGGTTGCGATCTTGAGGATGCGGTCGATCGATCCGTCAGCGTGGAATACCGGATTATAGGTCGCCTGCAACCAGACGAGGCGGCCCCCCTTGCCCACGCGCCGATATTCGCCCGCGTCATATTCTCCCCGCCCCAGCTTGCGCCAGAACGCGGCATAGGCCGGCGTATCGCCATGGCCGGGCTCGCAGAAGATGCGATGATGCTGGCCCTGTATCTCCGCTAGCGCATAGCCCATGGTCGCCAGGAATCGGTCATTGGCCCATAGCACGATGCCGGACGGGTCGAACTCGATCACCGCTTGGGACCGGCAAATGGCATCCCATGCTGCTTCGGGACTATGCGTTGCCTGACCCATCAAACGGAAACTCCTTCACCGCCGCGCTACACGGCATAAGGTGACCAAGCCGTTAAGATTGCTGGCCCCCGCGCCCCAGACACGGAAAAGGCCGGCCTCCTGCTGGAGCCCGGCCTTTCCAACCCGTATTTAATGTTTGAACGTCAGGCGACCTTGGCCTGCGTTTCCTCGACCTCGTCCGGATCGCGCAGCACATAGCCGCGACCCCAGACGGTCTCGATATAATTGTCGCCGCCGCAGGCCAGCGCCAGCTTCTTGCGCAGCTTGCAGATGAAGACGTCGATGATCTTGAGTTCCGGCTCGTCCATCCCGCCATAGAGGTGATTGAGGAACATTTCCTTGGTCAGCGTCGTGCCCTTGCGCAGCGACAGCAGCTCCAGCATCGCATATTCCTTGCCGGTCAGGTGGACGCGATTGCCGTCCACTTCCACCGTCTTGGCGTCCAGATTAACCGACAGCTTGCCGGTGCGGATGACCGACTGGCTGTGCCCCTTGGACCGGCGCACGACCGCATGAATACGCGCGATCAGTTCCTCGCGGTGGAAGGGCTTGGTCACATAATCGTCCGCGCCAAAGCCGAACGACCGCACTTTGCTGTCCATCTCGCTGATGCCCGACAGGATCAGAACCGGGGTCTGCACCTTGGCCGCGCGCAATTTCTTCAGCACGTCATAGCCATGCATGTCCGGCAGGTTCAGGTCCAGGCAGATGATGTCGTAATCATAGAGCTTGCCGAGGTCCAAACCCTCTTCGCCCAGATCCGTGGTATAGACGTTGAAGCCTTCGGTCGTGAGCATCAGCTCGATCGCCTTGGCGGTGGTCGGTTCGTCCTCAATCAGCAGCACGCGCATATGAATGCCCCTTTGCGTCGCAGTCCCGTTCACCCCACCAGAACGGCTTCCGCTTTAAATCATTAACCAAAAAACTTCTGAAGGACAAAGGTTAATTTTTGACTAACCGGCGGAATCCGGCGAGTCGCATGGAAACGAATCTATTTACAAAGGGTTGAGCGCCGCTCCACCCACGCAAAGTCAAGGTAGATTCACATGCGAAACGACAGCATCGGGCCGCCGCGAGGCTAAGAGATGCCATTTGCAGCAGAAAAAATTTACGAAGGTTGACGGTGATCCTTAACAGCCATGGTGGCTGGCAATGAAGTCGATGAGCGCATCCACCCTGGCCGGACGAAGCCTTGAAGGCGGCGTCACCAGATGCAGCCCGACCGGCGGCGAACGCCAGTCGATTAATATCTCCTCCAATTCGCCCTTCGCCAGCGCCTCGCCCACGATGAAGTCGGGCAACCGCGCAATGCCGATCCCGTCGCGCAGCGCCGGCAACATCGCCTCCCCGCTGTTGATCGTCAGCCGCCCGCGCACCTGCACGGCGACGACCTGCTGGCCCGGCCCCGAAAATCGCCAGACGTCAGACGGCGTCACATTGGAATAGCAGATGCAATCATGCACGCCCAGGTCGCTTGGATGCGCCGGTCGCCCCCGCGCATCAAGATAGGCGGGCGACGCGATCACATGCAGGTTGACGTCCGCCAGCCGCCGCGCCCGCAACGAACTGTCGGGCATGTCGGCAATGCGGATCGTCGCATCCAACCCCATTTCCACGATGTCGATCTTCGCGTCCGACAGATGTAGGTCTATATCGACCAGGGGATGCATTTTCGTGAACTGCGCCACCAAAGGCGCGATGCGCAGCAGGCCGAACGTCATCGGCGCGCCCAGCCGCACAACGCCCGACAATTCCGCCGTCTCGTCCCGCGCCGCCTCTTCGGCCGCCCGCCCCTCCGCCAGGATGCGCTGGGCATGATCGGCCAGCCGCTTGCCGCTTTCGGTCAACGCCAGGCGGCGGCTGGTGCGGTTGAACAGGCTGGTGTCGAGATGCTCCTCCAGCCGCGTCACAGCCTTGGACACCGTCGCCTTGGACACGCTCAGCGCCTTGGCCGCGTCGGTGAAGCTGCGATGCTCGACCACGGCGGCGAACATCGCCCAGGCTTCAAAATCGGGAAGGCGCATTGGAAACAATCCGTTTCAAAGCTGTTCGTTCAGGAAACGATCCTGATGGCTATATTGGCGGAAAGCAAGCCGGAAGCCCCGGCTTTTGAAATGAAAGGCATCTGCCATGACCACGACCACTGCGAGCCGTATCGAACGCCGCCCCTTCGCGTCGCTGGGCCATGCCGACCATGGCTGGCTCAACGCGCGCCATCATTTTTCCTTCGCCGATTATTATGACGACGAACGGATGCACTGGGGTGCGATCCGCGTCTGGAATGATGACGAGATCGGACCGCGCTCCGGCTTTCCGCCTCATCCGCACAACGACATGGAAATCATCACCTATGTCCGCACCGGCGCGATCACGCACCAGGACAGCCTGGGCAACAAGGGCCGCACGGCGGCCGGCGATGTTCAGGTGATGTCGGCCGGCACCGGCATCCGTCACGCCGAATATAATCTGGAGGATGAAACCACTACCCTGTTCCAGATCTGGATCATGCCGCGCAGCCGCGGCGGCCAGCCCAGCTGGGGCGCCAAGCCCTTCCCCAAGGGCGATCGCGCCGGCAAGCTGGTCGTGCTGGCGAGCGGCGATGATGCTGACACAGAAGCATTGCGCATCCGCGCCGACGCCCGCCTGCTGGGCGGCACGATCAAGGCGGGGACCAGCATCACCTATGACAGCGCGCCCGGTCGTCACCTCTATCTCGTGCCCGCCACCGGGCGGATCGAAATAGATGGCGAACCTTTCGAGGCGCGCGACGGCGCGGCAATCACCAGTGGCGGTCCGATCACCATCACCGCACTGGAAGATGCCGAAATCGTGCTGGTCGACAGCATCTAGAAACCCTTTGGCCCGTTCTTTCCCCTCCCCCTCATGAACGGGCCGGGCCGCCTGCGCCTTCCTCCCTCCCGCGCAGGCGGCCACCCTTCACGCAAACCATTTCAGCTAAGGAGACATGACGATGGCAAAGGTTCTGGTCCTTTATTATTCATCCTACGGCCATATCGAAACCATGGCGAAGGCCGTGGCCGAAGGCGCAGCATCCGCCGGCGCGCAGGTCGATATCAAGCGCGTGCCCGAAACCGCGCCGCTCGACGTCGCGAAGAACGCCCATTTCAAACTGGATCAGGACGCGCCGGTCGCCACGGTCAACGAACTGGCTGACTATGACGCAATCATCGTGGGCACCGGCACGCGCTTTGGCCGCATGTCGAGCCAGATGGCGGCCTTCCTCGACCAGGCCGGCGGCCTGTGGGCGCGCGGCGCGCTCAATGGCAAAGTCGGCGGCGCGTTCACTTCGACGGCCAGCCAGCATGGCGGACAGGAAGTCACACTCTTCTCGATCATCACCAACCTCATGCATTTCGGCATGACCATCGTCGGCCTCGACTATGGTTTCCAGGGCCAGATGGGCGTGGACAAGGTGCGCGGCGGATCGCCCTATGGCGCGACCACTCTGGCCGACAGCGACGGCAGCCGCCAGCCCAGCGAAGAAGAACTGGATGGGGCGCGCTATCAGGGCCGCCGGATAGCCGAAACCGCGATCAAACTGCACGGCTGACCGCGCGGCAACGTTTGTCGCGACCGCATGGCCTTCGGATCTCGCGAAGGAAAAACCACAGGGGCTGGCGCACCGGACATGCGCCAGCCCCTTTTTGGTGCGCAAAGCGGGCCAGCTTTGCCCGCTCACATATCTCTTCCAAAATAGGATTTCGTCTGATCTACACTGGTTGATGACGCCGCGCTTCACCACCCGCACATGCCTGCCTGCGCGGCCCGGGGCGGGCAAAGCCCCCCGTCGCTCAGGTGTCGCCTTGTGGTCGCTTCGCGGTCGCTTCGGTGTCGCTTCGTGGTCGCTTCCGGCCCAAAACAGGCGAAACCGTGTGAACTTCGCCTTGCTGTCCACATGGCCCATCGGGTGCAAAAAACACAGCGGCATGTCACATCCCTCGCCGCCGTCTCGTCATGATTGCACACCCCAAGCGAAAGGACTGCATCATGACTGCCAAGCTCGATCCCTTCACCGCCGCGCCCCAGCAAATGAAGGCCTGGTACGCCGCCAGCACCGCCGTTGCCGAAGCACTGGAACCCGCGCTTGTCGAACTGGTCAAGATCCGCGCGTCGCAGATCAACCAGTGCGCCAACTGCCTCAACATGCATAGCGCCGACGCCCGCGCGCAGGGGGAAAGCGAACAGCGGCTCTTTCTCCTCTCCGCCTGGCGCGACGCCCCTTGCTATACCGATCGGGAACGCGCCGCGCTGGGCTGGACGGAAGCGATGACGCGCCTGTCCGAAGCACCCGAGGTGCAGGCCGCCCATGAAGCGCTAAAATGGGAGTTCAGCGAGGAGGAACAGGTGCAATTGACGCTGGCGATCAACGTCATCAACGGCTGGAACCGGCTCGCGGTCGGCTTTGGCATGTGGATCGAAACCCCCGCGACCAAGGCACGCGACGCGGCGCAGGTCAAGGCGGCGGCCTGATGGCGCAGGGGACGCAGACGGACGCTGCGGCGCGCTTCGCCCCGCTGCGTCCCCGCCTCACCCGCATCGCCTATCGCATGCTCGGTTCCGTGGCGGACGCCGAGGATGTGGTGCAGGACGCCTTCCTGCGCTGGATGGGCGCGGACCATGACGCGGTGCGCGAACCCGAAGCCTTCCTCCGCCGCATCGTCACCCGCCTGTGCCTCGATCACCTCAAATCCGCGCGGGTGCGGCGCGAAACATATGTCGGCCCCTGGCTCCCCGAACCGCTGGTGGAGGACGGGGATGAGGACCGCGATGACATCACCCTGCCGCTGATGCTGGCGCTCGAGCGACTGTCTCCACTGGAGCGCGCCGCCTTCCTGCTGCACGACGTTTTCGGCCTGGGCTTTGAGGAGGTAGCCGCCACGATTGGCCGGGATACCGCCGCCTGCCGGCAACTCGCCGCGCGGGCGCGAGGCCATGTCCGCGCCGCCCGCCCCCGCTATCGCATGGACGCGGCGCGCGGGCTGGAGATCGCCAACGCCTTCTTTACTGCTTCGCGCAGCGGCGACATGGGAGCGCTCGGCGCAATGCTGGCGCAGGACGTCAGCCTGCACAGCGACGGCGGCGGCAAGCGCCCGGCGACCATCCGCCCCGCGCTGGGCTTCGCGCAGGTCATGCAGGTGCACAAGGCGCTGGGCGTGCTGTTCGGCAAATATGGGTCGACGCTTTTGCGCACCTGCCGGATCAACGGCCTGCCCGGCTTCGTCACGCGAGAGGCCGATGGCGAAATCCAGACCACCGCGCTCGCGATCGAGGATGGGCGGATCAGCACCATCTATGTCATGCGCAACCCCGACAAGCTGCGCCATCTTCACTGAAGCGCTAGAGGAAAACGCGCCGCAGCGGCGTCAGCCGCACCAGGTGCCAGGCAAGAAGGGGCAGGACGAGAGCGAGAAGGAAAAGCCAGGCCTTGGACAGGGAAGGACCGCAATAATGGATCAGCGCGCCATGCAGATACATGATCACCAGCGAGGCGCGGCCGAACTGCCTCAGCGGCCAGGCAAGGCGCGCGATCCGCGCCGACAGGCGGAACAGCAGCAGGGATGTCGCCACCGCCGCGCCGATCGACAGCAGCGGCCAACCATAATCGGCGACCTTCATGTTGAGCGTCGGGAACAGGCCCGACAGCCCCGCCGTCGCCAGCAGCCCCAGGGGCAGGATCAGGCCATTGCGCCAGCGGACATGCGGCCATGCCGCGCCGGCCCAGAGCAACAATATGGCCATTGGCACGGTCAGCAGGCCCAACGGAGACACATCGAACAGCCAGCCCAGCCCATAGGCCAGCAGCGCCAGCGGCACGAGCAACAACCCCCATCGTCGGTCGAGCGGATCGGGCCAGCGGTTGAAGGCGACGTTGAATGCGATCCGCGCCGTCATCAGGCAGGGCACGAACCAGAAGATGATGAACGGCCCGCCCAGCCATGTTCCGCCCAGCAATATGGGACCCATATCCCGCGGCCAGTCGCGATAGATGGGCACATTGCCCTTCATCGGCTCAATGATCTGGTCGGCGAAGAGCAGCACTATCAGGAAGGCGGCATAGGGCCGCATCTGGCTGACGATCTGCCGCCGGGTGAAGGCACCGATGGGGCGTGGCCGCGACAACAGGCCCGACAGCAGGAAGAAAAGCGGCATGTGGAAGCTGTAGAGCGCATCGCGCACCGGGCCGCGCGTCCATATATGCCCCGCCACCACCGCAATGATGCCGATGCCGCGCGCCACATCGACCCAGTCCAGCCGAAATTGCGCTGTCGCCGCGTCATGCCCCCTGTTTTCCATCGCCGCCCCGCCCTATAGGATGGCGCGCGCGCGTCAATCGCCCCCTGTTCCCGTTAGGATGATACCCCTTGCCCCTGTTGACCGACCATGTCCTGTTCCTTGATGGCGAGGCGCTGATCCTCGACAAGCCCGCCGGCCTGCCGGTCGATGCGCCGCGCGACGGGTCGATGAGTCTGGAAAATCATCTGGCGTCCCTGACCTTCGGTTTCCAGCGCTGGCCGCTGGCCGTCCACCGGCTGGACCGGGATACCAGCGGCTGCCTGCTGCTCGCCCGCAATCCCAAGGCGCACAAGCGCTTCGCCGCCGCGTTCGAAGCAGGCACCGTGACGAAACGCTATATCGCCGTGCTCGATGGCGTCCCGGCGGAGACCGAAGGGACGATCGCCCTTTCGCTGAAGAAGGTCAGCACGCCGACGCAGGGCTGGCGCATGATCGCGGCCAAGGCGGGCAAGGCCGCCGTCACCCATTGGCGCAAGCTTGCCGAGCGCGACGGACGCGCGCTGGTTGCCTTCACCCCGGAAACCGGCCGCACCCACCAAATCCGCGTTCATGCCCAGCACGGGCTTGGCTTTGGCATCATGGGCGATCCGGTCTATGGCAATGGCGAAGGGCCTATGCTGCTCCACAGCCGATTCCTCAGCGTCCCGCGCGGCGACAAGCCTGCTGCCGAGGCGACCGCGCCACTGCCGCAAACCTTTGCCGCCGCTGGCTTTGGCCCGGAACATCTGGACGATGCCGGACTTTGACGTGCCCGAAGAGGCGCTGGAGGAGCGCTTCGTCACCGGCGGGGGACCGGGCGGCCAGAATGTGAACAAGGTCGCGACGGCGGTGCAACTGCGCGTCAACCTCTTCCGCCTTGGCCTTCCCCCCCATGCCTATCGCAAAATCAAGGAACTGGCTGGATCGCGCCTCACCGCTGCCAACGAAATCCTGATCCAGGCCAACCGCTTCCGCACCCAGGAAGCCAACCGGCAGGACGCCCGCGACCGGCTCGCCGACCTGATCGCCAAAGCCCATCAACGCGACGCCCGCCGCATCGCCACCAAACCCGGCAAGGCCGCCAAGGCCCGCCGCGTCGACGCAAAGAAAGCGCGTAGTTCCGTCAAGCAAGGGCGCGGTAAGATACAAATGGACTGACGCGCTGTTAACCATATTAGGCCATCATCTGCGAAAGGGGGATCGCAATGACCGTGCGGGCCGGCATCGTGAAAGGCCACCAATCGGGCGAGCAATATGCTGCGCAAGCAATGCTACGGTGGTTCGCCATCGGTGCGTCGGTCTGGCTCCTTGCCGGCATGGCGACGATGATCTTCGCCAATGGTCTGCGGTTTGAGCAGTATGTCTTCCTGACTCAGGATGCTCCGGTCGCGGCGTTTCTGATCGGCTTCCTATCCTTACTGAAGGGGCAGGCTGGCAATCCCGGATCGCCGCCCGAGATAAGGAACTGGCAAATCGGCGTCGCCATCGTCGCCGTCATGGCCATCGCCTGGGCGGGCCATCACTGGCTGATGTCCGGCTATTCCCTGTCACGTGACGAAGCCTTGGCGCGCATGAGCGCAGCAGCCCTGGCCCATGGTCAGCTTGCCATGCCGATCCCGCCGGAATGGCGCGCTTATGCTGACGCCATGTCACCCGACTTCCTCAACCCCATGGGCGGCGACCGATACTGGATTTCCCTATATCTACCCGGTTCAGCAGCGATTGAGGCGCTGGTATCACAATTTGCGGACCCCGCCCTCACCCAGCCGCTATTGTTGGGGCTTGGGCTGCTGATGCTGTGGGACGTGTCGCGCATTCTTTTTCCCGATCGGCCTGACATTCGCACTGCCGTCATGCTGCTCGCTTTCTCGTCCTGCCAGTTGTTGTTCACGGCGATGACCGCGTACGCAATGACCGCGCATTTTGCGCTGAACATGGTCTGGCTCGCGCTGTTCATTCGTGACAGGACCTGCACGCATGGCGCTGCGCTTTTGGTTGGGTTCTTTGCCCTGTCCCTCCATAAGGTGCAGTTTCACGTCCTGTTCGCTGGCCCCATATTGGCGACACTGCTTTGGCGCAGACGGTGGGCGCTTTCTGCCCTCTATGCGGTGAGCTACGCCATTTTCCTGATTGTCTGGATGAAGCTATACCCCCTGCTGCTGGTCGATCGGCTAGACCTTTCCATCACCGCTGGCGCCGCCAAAGGCGTCTCCTTGTCCCCACGATTGGCCAGCCTTCAGCCGCTCCTCTATCTCACGCGGTTTTTCGCCTGGAATAATGCGCTGCTCGTCCCGCTCGCGCTCATCGGAATGAAAGGTGCGTGGCGAAGCCTCCGTCAGGACGCACAAGACCGACGGGCGCTGCTATTTATCGGACTGACTGGCGGGTGCGCCATTGGGATGCTGCTGACCGTGCATCAGGGACTGGGCTGGGGCTATCGCTATCTGCATGGCTATATCGGCCCCTTTTGCCTGCTCGCCGGATTGGGTTGGAACAAACTTTATCCGTCGCCAGCCAGCCTGCGCCCGATCTGGTTGGCGGTCATGGTGTCGATGGCTACAGTCGCGGCGCAAGGCGTGATGGTCGCACGCTTCGTCACCCCCTACGCGCGCCTCCATGCCCATGCTGCTGCTCTGCCTGTGGACATCCTGTTGCTGGACCCGCGGGGCGGCGTCTTTGCGCAGGACATTGTTCGCGTCCCCCCCAACATGGTGCACCGCCCCATATTCATGGATCTGTCCAAGCTGGACAAACAGCGCGTGGATACCCTTTGTCGGAAATATCGGATCGGCATTATCGATCGGACAGATTACCGCGCTGCGGGCATATTGGCCGACGATAGCAGGCCGGACGCGCGCCATATCGCGCGAATAAGGGCATATCTTGATTTGACCGGCTGCGCCAGACGGGCCCTCCCCTCTGGAACCGGCAGCCAGGCGTCCCTATAGAAGCCGCATGTTCGATTTTGCCCCAACCGCCCAGGCTGACAAAGCCGCGCTCTACGCCGATCTCGTCTCCGCCGCAGACGCGCTCACGCGCGACGAGCCGGACGCTATGGCCAATATGGCCAATATATCCGCGCTCTTATGGCAGTTCCTGCCCGACCTCAACTGGGCGGGCTTCTATCGGCTGATCGGGGATGAGCTGGTGCTTGGTCCTTTTCAGGGCAAGCCGGCCTGCATCCGCATCCCGGTTGGTCGCGGGGTATGCGGCGCGGCGGCTGCCACGCGCGAAACCCAGCTGGTCGAGGATGTTCACGCCTTTCCCGGACATATCGCCTGCGATGCGGCCAGCGCGTCGGAGGTCGTCGTGCCGGTCATCCATGATGGCGCGCTCGTGGGGGTGATTGATCTCGATAGCCCGCGCGCTGCCCGCTTCGACGCCGAGGACGCCGCAGGACTTGAAGGATTGGCGACGATGATTGCCGCGCGCATCGCCTGACCCTCTACATCTGCCCCGTTTCAGGACAGCGTATAACGCCATGATCCGTGGATTGCGGCGGATCATCATGCTAAACAGCGCGTTAGCATTTCTGCGGCGCGCCTCGTGCCCGCTCAAGACCATCGGGAGACTGATCCATGCGGATGTTGAACCTTGCCCTGATCGGCACGGCCCTGGCGATGACCGGGGTAGCGGCGCCTGCATCGGCGAACGGTCGTGGCGGGGCGCATGGCGTCCGTCCCGGCGTTGCGCATAGTAACATGCACCGCTGGGGTCCGCGCCAGCAAGGCCGGTGGTACGCTGGATGGGGCGCACCGGGCGGCTGGAACGGCTATCGGCGCCCCGTGCGCGGCTACATCCTGCCGCGCTACTGGGTCAGCCCCAACTATTATATCGCCAATTACCCCGCCTATGGGCTGCCTGCCCCCGCGCCCGGCTATGGTTGGTCGCGTTATTATGATGATGCGGTCATGACCGACCGGTACGGGCGGGTCCATGACTATCGGTCAGATATCGACTGGGACCGTTACGAGGGCGGTTATGGCGACTATGCCGATGATCGTCGCGATAATGGCGTGGGCGGCGCAGCGATCGGCGCGGTCGTGGGCGGCGTCGCGGGCAACCGCATCGCGGGACGCGGCAATCGCACGGCCGGCACGGTGATCGGCGCTGGCGTCGGGGCGGTGGCTGGTATGGCGATCGACAAGGCCGAAGACGATCGGCGGGATGCGCCCTCGCCTCGGCCCGGCGTCAGCTATGACGACGGCTATGGCTATGCCGATGATGCCGTGACCAGTTCCAACGAATATGAAGGCCGCTGGACCGGTACCTGGACAACTGACGACGGACGGACGGTTTCAGGAACCTATGATGGCCGATTCGAAGGCGATGTACGGGGCGCAGGTGTCGATTATCCGCCGCCGCCTTATGAAGGCGCGCCGCATTGGGGTGGCGCACCGATGGCGGGTGGCTATGTGTCGGGCGGCTATTATTATCCTGCTCCCATCGTGACGACCGTCACGGTCCAGCCGGCAACGACAACCACGACGACGACCACCTATGTGACCGAAACGGTAGCGCCGCACAAAAGCGTTCGCCGCAGTCGGCGTGCATGCCGCTGCAAATAGCTGCGGCATCTTGCGCACTCTGGCGGCTTCGTGGCACAGCGGCGCGCACAATAAGCAGCGGAATGATCGTGCTCCGGCCGCCCTTGGGTGGCCAGAGCATGGATCCTATCGCGGGAGAGGATGACGAGGGCTTTTTCCAATGAATGGACCCCTTGCATGCCGCCCGCCCTGCCTGCTCTTCACCCGCCGGCCCGTCCCCATAATCTTGCGGAAGATGGCTATGCCATAGCGATTGGCTGCGCTTTCATCGCCATGGGGCTCATGCTGCTGAAGCAAGCAGGTCTGGTGACGGGGGGCATGGCAGGCGTCGCATTGCTCATTTCCTATCTGATCCCCTGGTCGCCCGCGACATTGTTCATCCTGGTCAATATTCCTTTCTTCCTGTTTGGCGGCAGAGCGATGGGGCTTGCGTTCGGGCTCAAGACGTTGTTTGCCAACATCGCCATCATGGCGCTGGGCCTGACGATGCCCGACGCGTTGCAGGTGGCGAAGATCAGCCCGGTCTTTGCAGCCCTGTTCGGCGGATCAATCATCGGTTTTGGCATATTGGCGATCGCCCGGCACGGCGCCGGCGTCGGCGGTATCGGAGTGGTGGCGCTGATCCTGCAAAAGTCGCGCGGCTGGAACGCCGGCCGCACGCAAATGGGGTGCGATGTGCTGATCCTGCTCGCATCCCTGCCGATCCTGAGCGCCGACCGGTTCGCCCTGTCCATATTATCCGCCGGAGCGATCAACGCCGTGCTGTTCGTCAATCATCGCCCTGGACGCTATATCGGCCACTAGGCGGTACAGAGCGGATCGCCCGACCGCGCGCGCGCGCGGAGCGCGCTTGCCGCATCGCTGGCGATGCGCGGAAAGCTCACCCCTTCCAGCGAACCGCGCCCTTCGCACAAATCAGCACAAGCCAGATCGACGACGCCGGGGAGCGCCACCTGGTCGCCATCATATTGCGCGACGATGATACAGCGATCGCCACCCTTGAAACTGAGGATCAGCTTGTCGCCAGCCCGCCGCGCCGTTCCCTGCCCTCGACAGGCAGGTTCCTCACCGAAAATCGCTTCCAGGCCAAAATGCAGCTCGCCATTGCGTGCAGGTATGACGCACAATGCGTCTCGGCCAGCCTCGTGATTGCGCTGGAAGAGGCCGACAGGCGATATCTTGGCGGGGTCGGCAATCGTCCCGCTGGCTATCGCCGCCTGTTCCAGCCGGGATGCCGCTCCGCCCGACACGACGGGCGGAGCATCCTGATTGGCAGGACTGCGCTGGCAACCGAGCAACAGGAGAAAGAGCGTCAGGCTAATCCGCCGCATCGACCGGGCTTAGGCCTTCGGACCCGACGCGACGGAAAAAACAGGAGCGTGCGCCTGTGTGGCATGTCGGCCCGGCTGGAATTGCCTTCACCCAGACAGCGTCCTGATCGCAATCGATGCGGATATCGCATACCTCCAGCATGTGACCGGATGTCTCGCCCTTCTTCCAGAGCGACTGCCGGCTGCGCGACCAGAAATGGGCGAGGCGCGTCTCCACGGTCAGCGCCAAAGCCTGCCCATTCATGTGCGCGACCATCAGCACCTCGCCGCTCCTTGCATCCGTCACGACGGCGGTGATCAGTCCATCGCGGTCATATTTGGGATCAAGGGTCAGGCCCGTGTCGCGCGCATCAGTCATCGCCGCCCTATAGGCGGGAACAGCGCGAAAGCGAAGCCCAAAGGCTGTAGAAATGAAGCCAAATGGGGCGATCGACGGGATCCGAACCCGCGACCTCCGGTACCACAAACCGGCGCTCTAACCAACTGAGCTACGATCGCCACAGGGGCCAGCGGCCCCGAGAGACAGGGCACATATGCGGCCCGCCCCTGCCCGTCAAGCCGACAAATCACCGCCAGAAGAATTCATTGGCCCATTCCCGCTGCCAGCTGCGCCCGCAAATTTGCGAGCGTGGTTTCAGATACACGGGGCCGCTCACGCGCCGGCTTTCCCTTGCGCAATTTCGCGCGGTCCTTTTCGGACGGGTTCACCAGTCGCACGCGCACAGCCGCGTGTCCTCGGGCACGAATACCCAGTTCATCGGCCGCGCCGCGTGACAGGTCGATGATCCGGCCGCGACCGGCGAACGGCCCGCGATCGTTGACCCGCACCACAATGGTGCGCCCGGTATCGAGGGACGTGACTTCAACATAGCTGGGCAGCGGCAGGGTGACATGCGCGCCCGTGATCCACTTGGCGTGGAAGCGTTCGCCATTGGCAGTGCGATTGCCCGATTCCGACCCATACCAGCTTGCATAGCCCAGCATGTCATACTGCGGATCGGCAGCGGGGACATAAGTGACGCCTCGCACCTTATAGGGCGGGCCGATCCGCACCGGATGGTCGCTGACCGGTCGGAAATTGCCTCCACCGCACGCTGCCAATGCCAGGGCAGGAGCGGTCCACACCATCCTAGTCCATACCGTCATGACGGCATCCCTAACGTCCGCATCAGCCCGCGTCGAGACACACGACAAGGAAAAGGGGTAAAGGCGTTTCCGCCTTTACCCCTTGCGCTTTCGGCTCTGGGCGAAGGACAGGTATGCCCTGCCAATCCGCCTCTCTCTCCTAATGGCTTTCCGACCGCGACGCCGGCAAAGTCAGCCAGAGCGGGCGTCCGCCAAAACGGACGCCCTTGCCCTTAGTTGACCGAATCCTTCAGGCCCTTGCCGGCCTTGAATTTCGGCTGGGCCGAGGCCTTGATGGTCATGGTTTCGCCAGTGCGCGGATTGCGACCGGTCGACGCCTTGCGCTGCGAAACCGAAAAGGTGCCGAAACCGACGAGACGGACTTCATCGCCCTTCTTCAACGCGCCAGTGATGGCGTCGAATACGCCTTCGACAGCCTTGGTCGCGTCATTCTTGCTGAGGCCGCTGCTTTCAGCAACCGTGCTGATCAGATCCTGCTTGTTCATGCCTTGGGAACCCCCTTGTGCTGTTGGTTAGTTAGGAATCGCGGCGTAGGCGGGGCAATAAGGCGCGGATTCCAGCCTCTGTCAAAGGGAAAGCGACGAAGACCCCGGCTTTGCTCCAAAATTGCATCCTGTTCCGCAATATGGAGTAAAATCTAGGAGTTCTGCCCATTGTTTCACTTTAGTGACTTTTCAGTGCCTCAGGCTGGGATCGCTATCACGCCCCGCCAGATTCGACGGCTGGGCAGCCAGGTCGTCCTCTTCTGTCCAGGTGATCGCATCGGGCATGGAAACCAGTGCCCGCGCCAGAACCTCATCGACATGAGAGACGGGAATGATCTCCAGTCCTTCCCGGATATTGGCGGGAATTTCCGCTAGGTCCTTCTCATTTTCCTGGGGGATCAGCACCGTCTTTATCCCGCCGCGCAACGCAGCGAGCAGCTTTTCCTTGAGGCCCCCGATCGGCAATACCCGGCCGCGCAACGTCACTTCGCCCGTCATCGCGACATCCTTCTGAACCGGGATGCCGGTCAGCGTCGACACGATCGTCGTGACCATGCCGATACCCGCCGAAGGTCCATCCTTGGGCACGGCGCCTTCGGGCAGGTGGATGTGGATGTCCTTGCGATTGAACACGCTCGGCTTGATGCCATAGCCCGGTGAGCGTGCCTTCACATAGGAAAAGGCCGCCTGGACCGATTCGTTCATGACTTCGCCCAGCTTGCCGGTGGTTTTGATCTGTCCCTTTCCAGGCACGGTGACGGCCTCGATCGTGAGCAGTTCGCCGCCAACCTCTGTCCAGGCAAGCCCCGTCACAGCTCCAATCTGGTTTTCTTCTTCGCCTACGCCGTGGCGGAATTTCCGCACGCCAGCAAAATCGGCCAGATTGTCGGGCGTGATGACGATCTTGTCATATTCGCCTTCCAATATCTTGCGCAGCGCCTTGCGCGCCAGACGCGCCATTTCGCGCTCCAGCGTGCGAACCCCCGCCTCACGGGTATAAAAGCGGATCAGATCGCGTACCGCCGGTTCGGTGACGACGACTTCGCCGTCCTTCAATCCATGCGCGTCAATCTGCTTGGGCAGCAGGTGCCGCTCCGCAATCTCGACCTTCTCGTCCTCGGTATAGCCTTCGAGCCGGATGATCTCCATGCGATCGAGCAACGGCTGGGGCAGATTCAACGAGTTGGCGGTCGTGACGAACATCACGTCCGACAGATCAACGTCGATTTCCAGATAATGGTCCTGGAATTTGCTGTTCTGTTCCGGATCAAGCACCTCGAGCAAAGCGGACGCCGGGTCGCCGCGGAAGTCCTGGCCCAGCTTGTCGATTTCATCGAGCAGGAACAGCGGGTTCATCGTGCCCGCCTTTTTGAGGTTCGACACGATCTTACCGGGCAGCGACCCGATATAGGTGCGCCGATGGCCGCGTATCTCGGCTTCGTCGCGCACCCCGCCCAGCGACTGGCGTACGAATTCACGGCCGGTCGCCTTGGCGATCGAGCGGCCAAGCGATGTCTTGCCGACACCGGGCGGCCCGACAAGGCACAAGATAGGTCCCTTAAGCTTGTTTGTGCGCGCCTGGACGGCGAGATATTCGATGATCCGGTCCTTGACCTTTTCGAGCGCGAAATGATCCTCGTCCAGGATATCCTGCGCCTTTTTAAGGTCGGTCTTGACCTTGCCCTTCTTGCCCCAGGGCAAGCCCAGCAGAACGTCTAGATAGTTGCGGACCACGGTCGCCTCGGCGGACATGGGCTGCATCGCCTTGAGCTTCTTGAGTTCCGCCGTCGCCTTGGACCGAGCTTCCTTGCTCAGTTTGGTCTTGGCGATCTTCTCGGTGAGTTCGGCGAGCTCGTCGCCCTCCTCGCCCTCGCCATTGCCCAACTCGCGCTGGATCGCCTTCAACTGCTCGTTCAGATAATATTCGCGCTGGGTCTTTTCCATCTGCCGCTTCACGCGACCACGAATTTTCTTTTCGACCTGCAGCACGCCAAGTTCGCCCTCCATGAAGGCGAAGACCATTTCAAGGCGCTTGACCGGATCTGCCTCGACCAGCAGCGACTGCTTATCCGACACTTTGACATTGATGTTGGCGGCGACGGCATCGGCCAGCCGGCCCGCATCCTCAATCTCGCGCAGTTGAACGGGCGTTTCGGCCGGCAGCTTCTTGTTAAGCTTGGCGTAGTTCTCGAACTGCTCGGCCACGGACCGCATCAGCGCGGCAGCTTCGGGGCCTTCGGCAGCCAGCTCCTCGACCGGCGCGATTTCCGCAACCAGATAATTATCCTTGGTTTCCATGGCCGACAGTTGCGCGCGGTGTTTGCCCTCCACCAGAACACGAACGGTGCCATCGGGCAGTTTCAACAGCTGCAATACGACTGCGACGACGCCCGTATCATAAAGCGACTCGCGGCCCGGCTCATCCTCCGCCGGGTCCAGCTGCGACACGAGGAAAATCTCCTTGTCGCCTTCCATCGCAGCCTCGAGCGCAGCGACGCTCTTGTCGCGCCCGACGAAGAGCGGAACGATCATTTGCGGAAACACGACGATGTCACGCAGCGGCAGCAGGGGATAATGCGTAGTCATTCAATCTCCGGGGCCGAAACGCGACCCATCCAAACGGTCCATCGCCTTTATGGGGATGCCCGGCACGTCAATCAATCGGCCCTGTGATAACAGGGCCGTCATGAACCAGAAGTGATCATTCCGGCCAGGTCCCCCGGTCAGAAGGGCAGCTTGAACCCCGGGGGCAGCGGCAGACCGGCAGTCATCTTGCCCATTTCAGTATTGCTGACCTCATCGGCCTTACTACGCGCGTCGTTGAACGCAGCCGTGATCAGGTCTTCGAGCATCTGCTTTTCCGACGGCGCCAGCAGGCTGTCGTCGATCGAGACACCCAATATGCGCCCTTTTGCCGAGGCGCGCACCTTGACCAGCCCGCCACCTGCCGCGCCCTCGACTTCCAACTTGTCCAGATTGTCCTGGGCGCGCTGCAATTCTTCCTGGACGCGGCTCGCCATGCCCAGAATTTCATTCAGGTCCTTCATGCTTCTGCACTCCATCGTTCGAGCCTGTCGTCCAGCTCGGCATCGGGGAAAGCGGCCATCGCCGCCTTGACCACCGGGGTTTCCAAAATCCGGGCGCGCGAATCCGCCGCCTGTCGTTGTTCCTGTTCCAGCAGGGTTGGTTCAGCCGGCCCCTCGCCCGCCGCAACCTGCCACGCCGTCCCCGTCACCTCCCGCAATGCGGGAAGCAGGCGAGCAAGAAAGTCCGCTGGCAATTGTGGCGTTGGGCGATAGTCGAATTGCGGCGGTGCATAACGGATCACGCCCACGCAATCGTGCAGTTCCTGCGCCAGTTGCCCCTTACCACCCTGCCAAAAAGCCTCGATCAGGTCCGCGTAGGTCGCGGGCAAACGCGCAGACGCCGGCGCTGAAGACGCGGCGCCAGCGCTGGAGCCCTCCGTACTGGCTGATGACGACGCGCCACCTTCGCGCAACAGGCGCGCGACCTCGGCGGGGTCGGGCATGGTTGCCGCATGCATGACACGCAACAGCGCCATCTCGCAGCTTTCGATCGGCAGGACCGCATTGGCGACTTCATCATGCCCCTTGAGCAACAGCTGCCAGAGGCGATGCAGCGGCGCGAAGCCGAGTTGCGCGGCCCAGTCGGCCAGCATCTCTCGCTCCTCCGTGGATTGACCGGGACTGGCAATGTCACGCCCGGCCTTCATCAGCGTGACGGCATGCACCAGTTCCATCAGTCCACGCATCAGCGCCAGCGGCTCGACGCCCAGCGCATATTGTTCCCGCACGGCGGCAATGAGGCTGGCCGTTTCCCCTTCGAGCAACAGCGCCAGCAACCGGCGCACCGACCCGCGATCGGACAGCCCAAGCATCTCGCGCACCTGCGCCGCCGTCACCAGGGACGGTCCGTCGTCCATTTCTGCATGCGCGATGGCCTGGTCGAGAATGGACAACCCGTCGCGAGCCGATCCTTCCGCGGCCTGGGCGATCAGCGCCAAGGCCTCCGGCTCGGCGGCGACCCTTTCGGCTTCAACGACATGGGTGAAATGGGTCGCCAACAATTCGGCAGGAATGCGCCGCAGGTCGAAGCGCTGGCACCGGGACAGGACGGTGACGGGAACCTTGTTGACTTCCGTCGTCGCGAACAGGAATTTCACATGCGCCGGCGGCTCTTCCAACGTTTTCAACAGGGCGTTGAAGGCGTTTTTCGACAGCATGTGCACTTCGTCGATGATGTAGATTTTATAACGGGCCGAAACGGCCGCATAGCGCACTGCCTCGATGATTTCGCGCACATCATCGACGCCGGTATGGCTGGCGGCGTCCATTTCCACCACATCGATGTGGCGGCCCTCCGCGATCGCCTTGCACGGTTCACATTGACCGCATGGATCGATCGTGGGACCGCCCTGGCCATCGGGCCCGACGCAATTAAGCGCCTTGGCGATCAGGCGCGCGGTCGACGTCTTGCCCACGCCGCGCACGCCGGTCATCAGGAAGGCATGGGCCAGCCGCCCGCGCCGGATCGCATTGCCCAGCGTCTGGACCATGGCGTCCTGGCCAATCAATTCGCTGAAGCTGCGCGGTCGATATTTGCGCGCCAGAACGCGATAGGGCTGGGGTGAATCGGACATGATAGGGTCCTACCCGTTCAGGCAGGGATTGTCGAAGCCGGATGCTGGAGGGTGGGAGCCGGGACGACCCGCGGCGGAATCACTGTGGCTGCTTCCGTCAGGACCTGACCAGGTTCGCGACGGCCTCGTCCGCCCGACTCCCGATCGCGCATATGACGGTTTGCCGATCGAATGGCAAGGCCCAACCACAAACAGGTTCGCCTCTCCCATGGTTCAGCGCTGGTCTTCACCTTCATCATCAGCTGCGAAGAAATGCTGGATGACATCGCGCGCCAACCGCACCGGTCGCAATGTCGATGCATCGACACAGCACCAGCTCGATCTGACTTCAGCCAAAACCTCTTCGCCACGGCGAATAACGGTTTCGTAAAAGGCGCGCGCGCCCTGAACCTTTTCCAGCAGGACGGTCGCAATCACCTCGTCATCCAGAAAAGTCGGCTTGCGATAGGTGATTTCGTGCTTGAGCGCGACCCACAGATGCTCCGTCACGGCCTCCGCCGGGGCCAGCGCGCGCCAATGGTCGAGCACGGCGTTCTGCACCCATTTAAGGTAGCTGGCATTATTGACATGGCCCATGAAATCAATGTCGTCCGGGTCGATGCCTACGGGATAGCTATGGGGAATCGCGTTACTCACAAGGCTGTAAATACCATCTTCGCATGACGACAGATAGGGGGCTGGTGGAAAATTGCAGATCTGGATTGAGCCTGGCCTTCACCTGACACGGGATGGCTGCCATGCCCGGCCTAACATGCCGCAATGCAGCAATTTGGTTCGAATGCGATTGACTCTGGCCGGACATCCGCCATGCTGTGCCGCATCCGTAACGAAGCCGGAGATTGTCATGGCTATGAGCAAGGAAATCGCGGCTCAAGTGGCCGCTCAATTGACGCAAGCATGGGCAATTCGATCCGGCGTGAAAAAGCCTGATCCGTCCAAACCTATCGAAGAACAAGTGCTTACGATTTACAACCGGCTTCTGGTTGCGGTGCAGCAACTGGACCGCTGAACCGTAGGGGCGCAAGGCTACCCGACGGAAGACCGCGTCCGCGAATCATGTTTGCCAATGCCGGGAGGAAGGCTGGCCGCAAGGCCAGCCTTCCTCCTTTATGGTCAGAACCGCCAGCCGACGCTTGCGACCACCTGATGCCGATCCGTATCGACATCAAAGTCGGCGCTGGTCGCCCCATCCATGTAATCGATGTTAGCATCGGTATAGTTGGAATAACGATATTCCAGCTTCGCGAACGTGTTGGTGTTGATGGCGCGCTCGACGCCTGCGCCGATGCGCCAGCCATCAAGCTTGAACGACCGATCGGTCGTCTCATCGGTGTTGCCGGCGAGGATGTTCAGTTTGCTATTGGTGTAGCCGCCCTTCACGTAAACCAACGTGGCGGGGTTAGCCAGAATACCGGCACGCGCGCCGATATAGAGGTCGCGGCCCTGGCTGACGCGTCCGAACCCGAACTGGTCGGTCAGGTCATACCGATCACTCTTGGCAGTCGAATCCGTCCATTCGCCTTCGACACCGACGACCGCGCTGCCCAGATTGACGTCATAGCCTGCACCAATGCCGTAGAGCAGACCGTCGATCGACTGATCGTCGCGGCCATTATTGTTGTCCACGTCGCTACCGGCGCCGACATGGTCATAACCCAGGATCGCCTCAACGCGCGGTCCGGTGAACGTTGATCCTACATCCTGCGCCAATGCGGGGGTGGCGACACCAACGCCTGCCAGAAGAGTTGCGACCATCAACTTGCGCATAACAGATACTCCATTCGTCATTCTTCTCCCCTGATGGGGACGAGACGCACAAGTATCGCGGCTGGCAAGAGTTTCATGAACGGCAGATAAACAGCTGATTCTGTTGCATTATTGACACGAAACTGGCTCGATTGGGCGCTAAGATGAGCGCTACAGGCGACAGGCTGTCAATTCGTTCAGCATTCCACGACATTGACCGCCAACCCGCCCAGCGACGTTTCCTTATAGCGGCTCGCCATATCCTCGCCGGTCTGGCGCATGGTTTCGATCACCGCGTCCAGGCTCACGATATGCCGGCCATCGCCTTGCAAGGCGAGGTAGGCCGCATTGATCGCCTTGACCGCACCCATCGTATTGCGTTCGATACAGGGAATCTGGACAAGGCCGCCAATGGGATCGCAGGTCAGGCCCAGATTATGCTCCATGCCGATTTCGGCAGCATTTTCGATCTGGCTGTTGGTGCCGCCCAATACCGCGGCCAACCCGGCGGCCGCCATGGAACAGGCAACCCCAACTTCCCCTTGGCAGCCCATTTCCGCTGCGGATATGGACGCGCGCTTCTTGTAAAGAAATCCGATCGCAGCTGCGGTCAGGAGAAAGCGGCGCTCCCCTTCCCGATCCGCACCGGGAACGAAGCGGCGATAATAATGCAGCACCGCCGGGATGACGCCAGCTGCGCCATTGGTCGGTGCGGTGACGACGCGGCCGCCCGCAGCATTTTCCTCGTTCACCGCCAAAGCGAACAGGCTGACCCATTCGAAAATCTGCGCCGGACCTAGCGCGTCCTGCTGAAGCCGTAGCCGTTGGTGAATGGCGCGCGCCCGGCGCCGCACTTTAAGGCCGCCCGGCAGCAGCCCTTCCTGCGCAAGGCCGCGCTCGATGGACTGCGACATGGCGTCGACGACCCGGTCCAGAAACGCTTCCGTCTCAGCCTGCGATCGCCATGCGCCTTCATTGCGCAGGACCAGTGTCGCGATGGAAAAACCGTGCCTCTCCCCCTGCTCCAGCAACTCGACGCCGGATGAGAAGGGATAGGGCTGCACGACATTATGGCCCAACGCCACATCATCGCTGACCGGCACGGTGCCCGGCAACACGGCCCCGCCCCCGATCGAATAATATTCGCGCACGAACGGCGCGTCATCGCCAGCAAACCAGGCAGAAAAGCGCATACCATTGCTGTGCGCTTCCAGAAACTCTCCCATGTGGAAGAGGAGGTCGCGTTCGGCATCGAAATCCAGCCATTGGCCCTTCGCGCTGCCGGACTGAATCCGGCCGTCCCGGCGAATGGCAGCCAAAATGTCGGGTATCGCGTCTGGATCGACGCTTTCCGGGCTATGGCCCGACAAGCCCAGAAGCACGGCCGTATCCGTCGCATGCCCCCGTCCAGTAAGCGCCAGCGATCCGAACAATTCGCACCGGACGCGCTGCGGCGCGGTGGGCAGGCAATCCATGAACTGCAACGCCGCGCGCATCGGCCCCACCGTATGCGAACTCGACGGCCCAATGCCGATGGTGAACAGGTCAGTGACGCTGATGGCGGTGCCAGCATCGATACGGCTGTTGGTCACGATCAATAATCCCTGGAAACACGGACGTTGGCGCTCTGCCGGCCAAGCGTGGAGATGGCGCCAAGCAGGGACAGCCAGCGCGTCACCTGATATTCGATGCGGGTGGCGGAATAGCCCTGACCATCGGTGATCAGTTCGACATAGGTTTTGCGCGTCAGATATTTGCCTGCGGCGATGGACGTGCCTTGCCCCTGCGTCGGATCAGCTGCGATGATCCGCAACCGGTCCAGCCCTGCCGCCTTGCGCACGGCGTTGATGGGATCAAGCCCTCCTTCGCCCTGCAGGGATCCGACGGCCGACGCCAGTTGCAATGCTTCGGGCGCGGACAGGTTGGTGATCGACGTGCCGAACAGGATTCGGGAAAGCAGTTCATCCTGCGGCAATGCCGGCACACTGTTGAAACTGATGTCGGGCTTCAAGCCGGTTCCTCCGACATGGATTGTCGCGCTGAGGTCGCTGACATCCGCCTCGGCGTCGATATCCAGCGTGGGATTGACGGGAGTCTTGCCGTCGAACTGGATCCGGCCTTCGCGCAGGTCGAACCGGCGGCCGGCAAATTCATAGCCGCCGCGCACCAGTTCCGCCCGCCCGGCAATGGTCGGGTTGGTCACGGTCCCGCCGATATCGAGGTCCGCGCGCCATTCACTGTCGAGCCCCAGGCCCGTCACCATCAGCCGATTGCGCGCGCGGGCATGCACCGCCAGGGCCCAGGGCACGCTGGTGCGTGGCCGCTCGATCTCGTCCCCGCGCCGGTTGATTTCCACCACGCGCAGTTCGGGGATTTGCGCCACCGCCGCGGCGCGGCCCATGGTGAAGCGGCTGCGGTTCAGGATCAGGTCGCCGCCGATCGTGCCGCCCGCGCCGTTGGATTTGAGCGTCAGGGGCCCCGTCACCGTGGCAGCGATGTCATCCCGCTCCAGCAATGCGGCATTGTCCGCCTGAAGCGCCAAATCCATGCCCACGCCGGCGATACCGTTGAAGGTAAAGCGCCCGCTGCCCGTGACGGACCCGCCATTCTGCGCGCTGGCGGCAAAATTGTTGATGACCAGTTGCGCACCCGAAAAGTGCCCCTGCGCTTTGACGTTGCGCAGACGCATACCAGTCACGGCGCTGTTGATCGTTGCGTTGTCAGTCGCCAGCTGTCCGCTGATCTGCGGATTGGCAAGCGTGCCGCGCATATCCGCCGACACGCTGACCGGCCCGCCAATATCCACGATTTCCACGCCCGTCAGCCGCCAGAGCGTGTCGGCTGTCCCTGCATAGCGCAACTGTGCAAAGAGCGGCGCCGCGTTGAGGCGTGAAACAAGGCCGCCCTCCCTGCCCAACGGCGTCAGCAAGGCCTGCCCGCGACCAATCGTACGTCCGTCGGCGACAAACAGCATCCGGGTCGCCAGGCGATCGGGCGTCAATGCAACATTGACACCGACATCGACAGGTCGCGAGCTAAGCGACAGGCCCGATCGCGACAGGCCGCGAATGCGCAACTCCGCCTTGCCGGTGGGCGGACCGCCCTGCGGCTGCGCGTAGCTGAGCGATCCCGTCGCCATGCCGCCCAGTCCCAGATTATCGTAGGCGATGTCCAGCAGCGACAGGGGAAGGGTCTGCATCCGCGCTTCTACATGCGTGGATTCCCCGCCCAGTTCGCCCGCCAGTTGCAACGAACCGCCGGCATAGCTGATCGTTGCGGGCGACAACCGCCAGCCTTCGGCCGTTCGCGTCACAAGCGCCGCGCGGGTCAGCCGAATGGGACGTTTGTCGATCGTCCCCTTGGCGGACAAACGAATGCTGTCGGGTTCGACCTGCGCTTCGCCTTGCAGGTCGAACAAGCGTCCCCGCTGGCCGGACAGGCTGCCGCTGACCTTGCCCCGGCCATCCACCAGATTGGCGGTAAGCGCCATGCGCCCCACTAGAATGCCGCCTAGCCGCAAGCCCCGTGCCTGCGCCGTGGCCGTAACATTGGTGCCGTCCGGATCAAGCAGGACGGTGGCGTCCAGCGATCCCCGCCGGACCTCGATCACGGTCGGCCCGGCAAAGCTTGCGCCACTGGCGGTCAGCTTGACCTGCACTTGCTGGATCGCGTTGACGGGCCTGAAGCCGACATATCCGGTGACTGGCCCAGTGACGCTCAACTGCCCCTCCAGGCCGCCGGGCAAGGGGCGGATGTCGCCGCTGGCATTGACGCCGGAAACCGACAGCTGCGCCACGCGGACCACCGCTTGCCCGCCCTGCGGCAGGAGGATCACACCGCGCCCGTCGAACGGCCCCAATATCGACCCACCCTGCGCGGTATAGCTGTAGCCTTCGCTGTCGGGAACCAGATGCGCCTTGACGTCGCGCAGGCCCAGGGCATCGAGGGGCCGCTGCAATATCAGGTCGATCGTCGGCCGTTCTATGCGGCCATCGAGGACGAGTTGCAACGGGCCGTAGCGGTCATGGTCGCCGCTGCCTTCGAAATGAAAACTGCCGTCGCGCCGCCTGATGCCGTTCGCCCTGAGCGAGAGCAAGGGCGATTGGATGGTCAGGCCGTTGAACGCCAATTGTCCGTCTGGCCGCAATGCCAGGGCGCTGCGCGCGATGGGCAGTCCGCCTCCCAACCCGTTGAGGAAAGCATTATCCAGCCGCCGCATCTGCGCCATGGCATTGCCGCTAAGGCCGAACCCGCCATCGGGACGCGGCGTCGCGCGGAGCTTGGACGTCAGGTCAACGATACCCAGACCCCGAATGAACAGACTGCGAATCTGGCCGTCCAGGCCAAAATCATAGCGGCCGCTTTTCAGGTCGAGCCGCATCACCAGCTTGCCCTGAAGTTTGTCCGACCTGACCTCCATGGGATTGCTGACGAGCTGCTGGCCCCTGAATTGGAGAACGCCATCCAGCGCAAAATTACGGACGATATTACCGACAAGGTCGCCATGACCATCGAGCCTTTTTGCCCGCAATTTGACCGGGATCAGCAAGGGACCGTCGCCCACGCCCCGTCCGCTGCCTTCCGCCCGGACATCGGCGATCACCGTCTTGTCGAATGTGAGCTGGCGCGCTGTCAGCAAATAATCGAAGCCCAACCGGTCGAGCGGCCCATCAAGCCGCACCTTGGCCCGGATATCGCGCCCGCCCATGGTGCGCAGCAAAGCCTGAGGACGGGCCAGCGTCACTTGCAAAAGCATGTTGTCGAGCGCGTTGTTGCGCAGGTCGATCGCGCCATCCGCTGTAAGGTCAAATGCCGCCGAGCGCAGCATCAACTTGCCATCGATGATACGGTTCTCGAACCGCCCATCGGCGCGCACGGACAGGCGCGGGTCGGCCATGCGCCGGACGAGGCCGCCGCCAGCGATCGCCCGACCCTCGATCGAACCGCGAGCCGAATAAGCGCCACTGCGCGCCGCCAGAACAAGATCGGCGGCGGGTGCGCCGTCCAGCGTCGCGTCCAGTTGGCCATCCCACTGGCTCCAGCTGCCCTTGCCGGTGATGCGCAGATTGGCATCCTGTCGCAATCCGGCCATCGTCGCCAAAAGTCCTTTGTTCGGGGCGTTGACCGTCACGTCGAGCTTGAAGCGATCATCGTCTGGTCGACTGTCCAGCGCGATGGTCAGGACATCGCTGCCATCAAGCGTACGGGCGGACAGGTCGATGATCGCGCGTCCGCCGCGAATGTCGGCGTCCCCCGCCATCGTCGCAATCTGCGCCCGCCCGGTTATGGCCGGCGCGATTGACAGGCGGCCAACCGAAAATTGCATCAGGCGGATGTCGAACCCCGGAAGGATCGGGCCGCGCCGCTGCGTGGGGTTGAGCTTGGGCAGCTTGCTGAGGGACGCTTGCGGAATGGACAGACGGTCAATGTCCAGACGATTGGACAGCCAGGCGAAGGGCCACCAGTCCAGTTCCACCCTGGGTGCCTTGAAGAAGGGTCCAGCCGGATCCGACAAGGTCAGGTCGCGCAACACCGCCTTGCGATAGATGCTGCCTTCGATGGCGCCGACCTGGATGCGCAGCCCCGAAGAGGTTTGTATCGCGGCGATCCGGCTGGCGAGGAAACGGTGCCCGCCATCGGTATCAAGCCACGTCAGTGCGCCGGCCATGATCAGGAACAGCGCGGCGAGCAGGCCCGCCACCCACCGTTGCCATCTCCCATCCCAGGCGCGGCGCGGCGTGGTCGCGGCAGGCGGCGGAATGACAGGTGGCGACAGACTTTCCTCGGCCATCAGAAGGCCTGCCCCAGCGAGACATAGACCGCAATCTTGGGGTCATCAGATTGCGGGTTGATTGGCGTGCCGACATCCACGCGGATCGGCCCGAAATTGCTGTAATAGCGCACGCCCAAGCCCGCACCGACCCGCAAGTCCCGGAACCGGGGCAGGAAACTGGTGGAGATATTGCCCGCGTCCACAAAAGGCACGACGCCAAAATTGCCAAAGCGGATGCGACCCTCCAGAGAAAATTCAGCCAGGCTCTTGCCGCCGACGGGATCGTCATCCTCGCCATAGCGCGGGCCGATCGCCTGATAGCCATAGCCGCGCACCGACGCGCCGCCACCGGCATAGAAGCGGCGGGACGGCGCGATCTGATCGACCGTGGAGCCAAGGATGGTGCCAAAGCGCGCGCGCGCCGCCACGACGACGCGCTCGCCCACCGGTTGGTAGGCACTGCCGTCCAGTTGCACTTTGGTGTATCCGAATGTCTTGTTCTGGAATGACAATTCCGGGCTGATCCGCCCGCCGAGGCGAAAGCCTTTGGTCGGATTGAGCAGATCATCGCTTCCGTCATAGGTCAGGCTGAGCGGAACGGCGCCAATCAGGAAGGTGCGCCGCGCCCCCCCGGAAAAGGCGTCCGCTTCATCCGACGCGATCAGCTCCGCGCCAATGCGCCAGACCCAGTTTTTCTGAAACAGGATGTTGGTCTGCCGCTCGAGCGCACCGGCCAGGGTGATGGTGCGGGCGTCATAGGCATCGCGGCGAATATTGCTGACGGACACCAGCCCGGTCAGCACATTGTCACGCCGGTGAAAATTGTTGCGGCGATAGGTGAAGGACGCGGTCTGCTCCTGCGTGCCGACCACTCCGCGCACGGTAACGGCACCTTCGGGCGGAAAAAGATTGCGGTGTTGCCAGCTGACTTCCGCGCGATAGCCTTCGCCGGTGCCATAACCCAGTTCGCCGGCGATCGTCCGCAGCGGCGCAGGGCGCACATCGACATCCAGGTCGACATGCTCGCCATCGCCCGCATCGCGCGGCGTCAGCGACACGGACGACGCCAGACCGGTTGCCACGATCGCCCGGCGGAGATCCTCGACATCCGACGCCATATAGGTGTCGTCGGGATCGAAACGTGCGATTTCCTGCACATGATGGGCATCGAACAGACGGTCATCGTCCATGCGGATGGCCCCAAAGCGCCGATATCCCCCCGGCGCGATAATGATGTCCAGGTCGCCCTTGCGCTCTTCATGGTCGATTCGCACTTCAGGCTCGTCGACCCTGGCGAAGGGAAAGCCATTTTCCGACAATGCCGTTTCCAACTGGGCCTGACCCGCGATGATCGCGTCGGCATCCACCGGATCGCCAACCTTGGGCGGAAAGGCCGCGCGCAGCGTCGCCTCTCGCTCGCCCGTTTCGGCAAGACCCGTCACGTCCACGGATGACAGAAGATAGCGCGTGCCAGGCGTAATCGTGAAGCTCACCAGCAGCCGGTCGCTGCCCGGCACAGGGGCCGCGACATTGCCCCGTACGCGCGCCGCATAATAGCCTTTTGCACGCAAAAGCCGGTCAAGCAGGTCTCTATCCTCTGCGATACGGCGGTTGATCTGGGCAAGGTTCGCGGCCTTGTCCTCGCCCTGATGCAGCACCGACAGCTCATCGAAACGCTGACGAAATGTCGTGTCGGCAACGCCATCGAGTCCCGTTAATGCCACCGTATAGCGCCGCTCTTCGCCCGCGTCGGCGAACGTCGCGGCGACTTCGGCCGGTTCGGTCGTCGTGACGTCGAACGCTTCGATCGGCGCGCCAGCCTGATCGGCCGGATCAGGGGCCAAGGGCGCGACGCTGTCAGGTTGATCCATGTCGGGCCAGTCCAGACCGATATCAGGCATAGCGTCCAACGGAGCGTCGGTATCAGGCAGCGTAGGCGCGGCGGTATCCTGTGCTAGCGCCGGATAGGGAGCGAGCAGCAGCAACGGCGCAAATGCGAGCCGGGAATGCGGTCGGCCAGAAGCGCGGCGTCGGATCCGCAAACCATGGGTCATGGCGCCGGTCTAGACCAAGAATGACGGAAAACACCAGCGCCGAACATCATCTCAAACAGCTGCGATCCGTCCAAGCGTCAGAAAGCGGTGTTCAAGCGATCCAGCAGGGCGCGGGCGGGACCAGCGTCCTGGGCTTTCGGATCGTCGTTCATATGACCAAGCCGATCCTCCAGTCGCGCCACCCGATCGTACAGGTCCTGACTGCCCTCGATCAGGGCGCGCGCTTCGAAGGGGAAGCCTTCCGTCAGTGTCGGGTCGGTCAAACTGGCGCGGCCAAGCCGATATTTTTCATCGACGAGGTCTGCATCGCTGATTTCTCCGCGTTGCCAGGCGCGCTGGCTCAAGAGCCAGGCAATGACATGCATCAGCCGCGTCGTCACCTTCAGCGATTCGCATGCGAAGGACACACGCCGCAGCGGGTCGACCGTTTCACCTCGTCCAAGAGGGTCCCCATCGAAATAGGCGCGCGCCTCATCCGCCATCATCATGGCTTCGAGATAAAGGCCGTCAACCAATCGGCGATGGAGGCCAGGATCCAAAGTCGCAACGTTCCGCATCACGGCTAAGTGACACAGATTGACGCCTTTGTCAGCGGGCCAAGGCGAGAGCACCGCGCCTTCCCTGTCCCATTAGGGGCCGATCTGGTAACGTCAGGCTGGGGCGACAGCCTTAGGCTCAGGCGATAATGTCAGGCACCAGTTCATCTTCCAGCGCGCAAATCTCGTCCTTCAAGCGCAATTTACGCTTCTTCAGCCGGGCGATCTGCATCTGATCGCTGCTGCCCGCATCGACCAGAGCCGCGATCGCGCTATCGAGATCGCGATGTTCGACGCGAAGCAACTCCAGACGGCGCATGATATCTTCCCGGCTCACCGTCGTTGCTCGCATCCCCAGTGCATCGTGCGACCCGTGGTAGCGTGCGATCCCGGTGCGGGCCACCGCAAATTTACGGGCGGCCCATCGCAAAGGCGCAAACGCCGCGAGACAATCAGAAGGTTTCGTGATTTAATCGGAAATCCATCGCCCTCGTAAGGAGAATGTCATGGAAAACAGCCACATCTCAGCTCTTTCAGCCAAGCACGCAGGACTCGACGCCCGGATCAAGGCGGAATCGAGTCGTCCCATGCCGGACACCACCCTCGTTGCCTCGCTTAAAAAGCAGAAATTGCGGCTGAAGGAAGAGATGGCTGCGCAGCATTAAGCGCAGACTAGTCCATACAGGGTGCGGACCGGCAGACAGTCGGTCCCGCCCGTCCTGTAGCAATCCGCTTTTTATGATGTCATGCCTCGGCGCAAGGGTTACGCTATCAGCGCAGGCGACCGGCTGGCTGGCTTCTCAGATAATCCGGTAATTGTTGCGCAGGCCCTGACGACACCGGCTTTCTTGCCAGCTGCGGATCGATGACATCGTCAAATGCCAAGCCAACCTTATTGTCGCGCGACCAGGCGATATTGCCGGTGATGCGACCCACACCGCGGAGATCCAGTACGACCTTCTGCCCAGCCGCGAGCGGCATCTCGCAATCCGCCATCAAGCCAGTCGCCGACAGGTTCCGAATGCGGGCACGACCCAAGGATCGACCGTCCGGGGCAAAGAAACTTGCCATCAGGAACAGGCTGTCGCGCGGCGACGATCGCGCCGGTCCCCGATCAGAAATGCCCTGTTCTTCGTTCATTCCGTACCCGCAAAATCTAATGTGTTCCGGTAACGATCACTAGGCACAGGCAGTGGAAAAACCGTTAATCGTCGCGTGAGATTTTTTCCTGCCGTTCGTGGCGTTCCTGCGCCTCGACCGTCATGGTGGCGATGGGACGCGCTTCCAGGCGACCAAGCGAAATGGGCTCGCCCGTGACTTCGCAATATCCATATTCGCCATCGTCGATCCGCCGCAGGGCCGCATCGATTTTCGAGATGAGCTTGCGCTGGCGGTCGCGCGTGCGCAACTCGATCGACCAGTCGGTCTCGCTCGACGCGCGGTCGTTGAGATCGGGTTCGCGTAGAGGCTCATTCTGAAGAACGGCCAGCGTCCCCTCCGCTTCGGCGAGAATCTGCTTCTTCCAGTCCCACAGCCGCTGACGGAAATATTCCTGTTGCAGCGGATTCATGAATTCCTCGTCGGCCGAGGGGCGATACTCTGCAGGGAGGGTTACGGACGATTTGGGCGGCTTTACGCCGTCTTTATCGGAATTCAGCACCGACGCCATCTGGCTCTCCGACTCGTTGGCCCGGCGCTTGAAGTTCCGGGGCACCCATGACTTTTCATTGAGGGCGCCTCATAGCCATCGGCGCGGGACGACACAAGCGCACATTCGACTGGCCCAAACGGCTTTTCCTTCAAAACCCTATGCGCCCGCAGGGATGAAAGGGAGCGACTCATCATCCGGCGGAAGGCTGATGCCGACGGCGGCACCCTTCATATGCGGGCCAGTGGCCGTATCATAGTGGGACGTTAACCATGATTGCTGACGCTGCCCCCTGAATTCAGTGGACTTGTCGACAGGATTCAGAGTTAACGACCTTGCGGTTAACCTTTTCTTCTGCGCTTTTATGAAAAGGCAGCCTGACCCGTTCCGACCCGGATCGGTGGGCGACAAGACAAGAGTGGATTCCTATGTCGGTTCGGATGGCCTTGGCTAAATTATGCGCTTGCACTTGCGGAGGCGCGATCATTGGCGGCGGCGCGGTGCATGTCGCTGAAAGCGCACGTCCTGCTGTGGTCCATAGCAGCAAGAGCACGAAGGCCGCGCCCAAGAAGCGCTATGCCGTTCGGACCGTGAAGAGGAAGGTCGTCAAGACGGCCGTGGCCTGCGCGCCGCAGACGGTGACGGTCACCAGCCAGCCGGCGCCTGTGCCCCTGCCCGCCCCCTTGCCGCCGGCTGAGATGCCGATGATGTCGGGCGGCGGTGGAGCCGTGCCGATCGTCATGGGTGGCGGCGGCGGTTTTGGCGGCGGCGGCTTTATTGGCGGATTCTTCGGCGGTGGCGGCAGCGGCGGCGGGTCCGTCGTCATTTCCTCGACCAGCAGCTCAACGGGGGGGATCAGCACATCGACGTCATCGGGCGCCACCAGCAGTTCTTCCTCGTCCAGTTCCAGTTCGTCCTCGTCATCTTCGTCCTCAAGCTCTTCGTCCAGCAGTTCAAGCGGCGGCAAGCCGGGTAAACCCGACAAGCCCGATCACCCTGGTTCGACCGGAGGATCGTCTGGCAGCAGTTCGTCGTCCTCGTCGGGCTCATCCGGTTCGTCGTCGAGCAGTTCGTCCAGCTTCGGCAGCACCGGCAGTTCATCGACTTCATCATCGACCAGCAGTTCGTCATCGACAAGTTCTTCAACGAGCAGTTCGACGGGCGGATCGAGCACAAGCACGGGCGGCACGGACGTACCCGCACCGCCTATGGTTCTGCTCTTCGGCGCAGCAGCCGTGGCGCTGGTGGCGCGCCGACGTTTCGCCGAACGCAAGGCGCAGGTGGCAGCCTGATCCGTTTCCCTCAGGGGCATGTAAGGGGTGGCTCCGGGGGGCCACCCCTTTTTTTGCGGCTTCAGCTTGCCGAGATGACCTTTTCGATTTCCGGCACGGGGTGATTCGTCAGATCCTTGGCAATTTCGCCGACGATCCGGTCCTGCACCTCCTTATGCAAATGCTTGCGCATTTCGCCCAATGCCGTTGGCGGGGCGACGATGATCAGCTTCTCAAATTCCTGCGCAAGAGCGCGACGCTTCAGCATATCGGCGGCATCGGCCGCGAAGCGCGCCTCCTCCAGATCATGGAAGTTCACTTCGTCCATGGCGCTGCGATGGCTGCCGACCGAATTGTGCGATCGACCCGGCGCATCGGTTGCCTGATCGCGGTCGGCGGGATTGTCCTGCTCCTTGACGGTCTCCGCCTCCAGATTGGGATAGGCCGCATCGCCCTTGTTCCGGAAGAACAACATCTTGCGACCATCGGCCACCAGCACCATCGTATCATGTTCGATCTGCATCGCCTGTCTCCTTTGTTTTTGGCTGACGCTAAGCTAACGGATGACGGGCCGTGGGGTTGCGCCACGGGCTGGGCAGCGGCATAGGCTTGCGCCATGCACGACATCCGCTTCATCCGCGAAAACCCCGCCGCTTTCGACGCCGCGCTTGGCCGTAGGGGCCTGTCCCCCATGTCCGCCGACATCATCACGCTCGACGAGAAAAGCCGCGCGCTCAAGACGGAATGGCAGCAGGCGCAGGCGCGTCGCAACGAAGCGAGCAAAGCGATCGGGCAAGCCATGGCCGCAAAGGACAGTGCAACGGCCGATGCGCTAAAGGCCGAAGTAGCAGAGTTGAAGGATCGCATGCCTGCGCTGGAGGGTGAGGAGCGGGCGGCTGGCGAGCAATTGACGGCGCTACTCTCCGCCATCCCCAATGTGCCGGCGCAGGATGTGCCCGATGGCACAGACGAGGTCGATAATGTCGAGGTGGCCCGTTGGGGAACGCCGCGCGCCTTTGCCTTTCCGCCGCAGGATCATGCCGATTTTGGTCCCGCACTCGGCCTTGATTTCGAAGGAGGCGCCGCCTTGTCGGGCGCGCGCTTCACGGCGCTTCGCGGACAGATGGCGCGGCTTCATCGCGCGCTCGCCCAGTTCATGCTGGATCAGCAGACGGTGGCGAATGGCTATGAGGAAACGATCGTCCCGCTGCTCGTCAAGGATGCGGCGCTGTTCGGAACGGGCCAGTTGCCCAAATTTGCCGAAGACCTGTTCAAGACCACCGATGGTCGGTGGCTTATTCCCACCGCCGAGGTGTCGCTCACCAATCTGGTTGCGGACCAGATCGTGCCGGAAGAGCGCCTGCCGCTGCGCCTGACGGCTTTGACGCCCTGCTTCCGGTCCGAAGCCGGATCGGCCGGCCGGGATACGCGCGGTTTCATTCGCCAGCACCAGTTCGAAAAGGTGGAACTGGTGACGATTTGCCGGCCCGAAGAGTCGGAGGCCGAACATGAACGCATGGTCGCCGCCGCGGAGGGCATTCTCCAGGCGCTCGCCCTGCCCTATCGCAAGATGCTGCTGTGCACGGGGGACATGGGGTTTGGCGCACGCAAGACCTATGATCTTGAGGTTTGGCTGCCCAGCCAGGACACTTATCGGGAAATCAGTTCGGTCTCCAATTGCGGTGACTTCCAGGCGCGGCGCATGAACGCGCGTATGCGGCCGGACGGCGGCAAGCAGACGGTGTTCCTGCATACATTGAACGGCTCGGGCCTTGCTGTTGGGCGCACACTGGTCGCGGTACTGGAAAATTGTCAACAAGCCGACGGCAGCGTCGTCATCCCTGACGCGCTGGCACCCTATATGGGCGGGGTCACGAAGCTGGAGCCGCGGTAAGAGCAGCACTCCCTGTCCTCCCGCGTGAATATCTGCCCGGCTTGAGGGCTGGCAAGCGCGCTCTGATGCGATACACAGACATAGATGCCTGTTTCCTCCCGTCCGCTCCTTTGCGCCATCGGCCCGCTGTTGCTCACAGGCTGCATCCCGCAGCGGGCCGAGCGGGATGCCGCGGCCATTGCTGTGCCGACGCCGCCGCCCGATCTTGGCGCCGACGCGACCACGGTGCGATTGGCTGAACCAGAGCCGGTCTGGACCGCGCAGCAAGTCGTCGCCAATGCCCGGACTGTCCCCGCTTCCAACTATGTGGTGCGCGCGGGGGACACGTTGCGTGGCGTCGGCAATCGCACCGGGGCTGGATCGGAAATCATCGCCAAGGCCAATGGGCTGTCGCCGCCCTATGCCCTGCGGGTCGGGCAGACACTCCGCATACCCGGCGGCCGCTATCACCTCGTCGCTGAAGGCGAAACAGGCATCGCGATCGCCGCCGCCTACGCCGTTCCCTGGCGCCGCATCGTGGAAGCGAACGGGCTGGAGGAGCCCTATGTCCTGCGGCGCGGCCAACGTCTGTTGCTGCCTGATGCTCCAACGGGCGATGCCCGATCGCTCGAGCAGCGCGCAGCCGCGTTCCGCATCGACATTGACGATGTATTGACCGGCGGCCAGCCGGCCGCGCGGGACAATGCGCCAGTGGTGGCAGCTTCCACCAAGCCCAGGCCGCTGCCATCCAATGCGCCGATTGCCCAGCCATCCGGTTTTGCCGGCAGCTTTGCATGGCCCCTGCACGGAACCATCCTTTCCCGGTTCGGGCCGGGCCAGAGCGGATCGAAGAATAATGGTATCGACATCGCTGCCCCTGTTGGCACGCCCATCCGCGCATCGGCCGACGGTGTCGTCGCCTATGCCGGCGACAAGGTCGCGGTGTTTGGCGGCCTCGTCCTGATCAATCACGGTAGCGGCTGGGTCAGCGCCTATGGCCATGCCAGCCGGGTCGATGTGGTCCGCGGGCAGAAAGTGTCCAAGGGACAGGTGATTGGGCTGACCGGCGACACCGGCTATGCCAGCAAGCCCAAATTGCATTTCGAACTGCGCAAGGACCGCGCGCCAGTCGATCCCCTTGGCAAGTTGCCCCCAGCATGAGGATCGACAAGGCAAACGCACCCTCGGCCATGGCGGGCTTTCTGCGGCGCCGATCGTCCATGCCGATGTGGATGGACCTGACTTGGCGAGTCCTGTTGCTGTTCGGGCTGATCTCGCTGGTCCTGCTCCTCCACTGGATCGGGCGAGACGGGCTGAAGGATAATCTCGACAATCAGATCAGCTTCATTGATGTCCTGTATTTCACGACGGTCACGGTCACGACCGTTGGCTATGGCGACATTGTCCCGATCACACCCGAAGCCCGCCTGTTCGAAGCCCTGTTTGTTACGCCAATCCGGCTCTTTGTCTGGCTGATTTTCCTTGGCACGGCCTATAATCTCTTTCTCCGCAACATTTTTTACAGGTGGCGCATGGCACGCATCCAGGCCGATCTGCACAATCACATTATCGTCACAGGCTTTGGCACCAGCGGGCAGGAGGCGGTGCATGAACTGCTGGCGCGCGGCACCGATCCCCGCGAAATCGTCGTCATCGACGGCAGCGAAAAGGCGCTGGAACTGGCCGAAGCCCATGGGTGCAACGTGCTGTGCGGCGATTCGACCCGCGACAAGACGCTGAAGGATGTCGCCATCCATCGGGCGCGCAGCATGATCGTGTCTGCGGGGCGCGATGATACGTCGATCCTGATCACCCTGACGGCCCGCCATCTGGCCCCTCGCCTGCCAATCAGCATCGTCGTGCGGAACGAGGATAATGAAGTGCCCGCGCGGCAGGCCGGCGCGACGACGGTCATCAACCCTGTAAGCTTTGCCGGGCTGCTGCTGGCCGGCAGCACAACCGGCGAGCATATTGCCGATTATATGGCGGATCTGGCCGCGTCCGGGGGCCGGGTAAAATTGATCGAACGGGCGGTGCTGCCGGAGGAAATCGGCCAGCCGCTGTCCGCCATTCGCACCGGCCTTGGCCTGCGGGTCTATCGGGGCAAGCGCCCCATCGGTTTCTGGGAGGAGGATTCCCGGCGGTTGCAGACCGGCGATGTCATCATTGAAATCGCCGAGGGCGACGGACATGGGAACGCCCTGCCGCCGGTCTGAGTCGTTTTCCGTGACATTGGCCCCAAAAATCCCTATGTGCGCGCCGATCATGGCAACCAAAATTCCAGACGCGCCGAAGATCGGCATGGTGTCGCTCGGCTGTCCCAAAAATCTGGTCGATTCCGAGCGTATCCTGACCAAATTGCGATCCGACGGCTATCAGATGTCCGCTGACTATGCGGGCGCGGACGTCGTGCTCGTCAACACTTGCGGTTTTCTCGACTCGGCCAAGGAAGAGTCGCTCGAAGCCATCGGCGAAGCGATTGCGGAAAATGGCCGCGTCATCGTGACCGGCTGCATGGGTGACGAAGCAGAGGTCATCCGCGCGAAATTCCCGCAGGTGCTGGCCGTCACGGGCGCGCATCAATATGAGCAGGTCGTCAATGCCGTGCATGACGCCTCTCCGCCCATCCCCAATGCCTTTGTCGATCTGGTGCCCGAAGGGGGCCTCAAGCTCACACCGCGTCACTACAGCTATTTGAAGATCAGCGAAGGATGCAATCACCGCTGTTCCTTCTGCATCATTCCCTCAATTCGCGGCGACCTGGTAAGCCGCCGTATCGATGCGGTGCTGCGCGAAGCGGAAAAGCTGGTGGCGGCGGGCACGAAGGAATTGCTGGTCATCAGCCAGGACACATCGGCCTATGGCGTCGATACCCGCCATGATGTGCGGCAATGGAAGGGCCGCGATGTCCGGGCGCACATGACCGACCTTGCTCGAGAACTGGGCCAGTTGCGCACGGCGGAGGGGCGCGCACCATGGGTGCGACTCCACTATGTCTACCCCTATCCGCATGTCGATCAGGTCATCCCCCTGATGGCGGACGGCCTACTGACGCCCTATCTGGACATCCCCTTCCAGCATGCCGCCCCCAATGTGCTCAAGGCGATGAAGCGGCCGGCCAACGAAGCCAAAGTGCTTGATCGCATCCGCAAGTGGCGCGCCATCTGCCCGGACATCGCGATCCGCTCTTCGTTCGTGGTCGGTTTCCCCGGCGAGACGGAGGCGGATTTCCAATATCTGCTCGACTGGCTGGATGAAGCGCAACTCGACCGTGTCGGCGCGTTCCGGTTCGAACCGGTGGAGGGCGCGGCGGCCAACGCTCTGCCCGATGCCGTGACCGAAGAGGTCAAGGAAGAACGCTACCAGCGGATCATGGAAAGGACAGCGGCCATCAGCGCCGCCAAATTGCAGGCTAAGGTCGGCCGCATTCTGCCCGTCATCATCGATGAAGTCGGCGAACCCGACGAGGATGGCAGCATCGGCGCGACGGCACGCAGCCAGGCGGATGCGCCGGAAATCGACGGTAATGTATTCCTACGCGATGTCGGCGAGGGACATCGCGCCGGGGACATTGTCGATATCGTGGTGGAGGATGCCGACGACCATGATCTCTACGGCGTTCCCGCCTGAAACACCCACGGTTCCACCGAAACCTTGGACCCGATGATCAGGGCGTCAGAAAGGCGTCCTGATACTCGGTCTTGATCGCCTTGCGCATCGCGGCATCCACCGGAATCGTCACTTCATACGTCCCCTCGGCATAAGGACCGGCGCTATAGGGACCGATGATCACGGTCATGCTGTCGATCAGCTTGCTGTCCTTGGAGGCTGGCACCAGAACCTGATCCAGCGGATCGATGCATTTGGTGAAATCATCGTCGCCAGCAACGACCGGTTCGCCCCGTTTGTCCGCGCGCTGCTTGTCCAGTTCGGCACAAAAGCGATCGCGAATGGCGGCGGCAAAAGCAGTGGGCGACGTCATCAGCGCCTTGACGCTGGTTTCCCGCTGGCGCTCTTTATCCCATAGAACGGTGTCATATCCCGTCATGCCATGGGCGCCACCAGTATAGACATAGGTCTGCGAGCGGAGCGACAGGAATCGCGGCGTATCGGCCGCGACCGTCCATTCTGTTTCAAGACTGTGGGGCCGAAACGGATAACCCGCCTTTTTCGCCGATTCACTATCTTCCCGCGCCATCTTGAGGGCGTCGGCCTTGCCTGCCTCCATCGCTTTGCGAAACTTGTCGACCAGCGCCGGAATCGCCGCTGCCTCAGCGGGATAGGCATAGGCGAATTCCAGAAATTCGGTCTTGTCGCTTTGCGAAAAGGGGGCGGCAGGGGATGAGGGCGGCCGGCTCACACCCGCCATATGATTGGCAAATTGCGTGGCGCCTGCGTTTGAAACCGAATTGCCGGCGGTTTCATCTGCTGTTGGCGAGCAAGCTGCCAAGAACACCGCAACCGCCATCACCCCGCCGCCGCGCATCAGTGCGCCTGCGCCTGGGCCGCCCGGCAGCGCTCGCCGACTGCCTGGCGTGCATAGTCGCTTTCCAGCGCGCGACCGGCATTCGACCAGCCTTCGGCGATCAGCGCCTGCTGAACCGCATTGCCATTGTCAAAACGGCCGGTTTCAGCGAGCGCATAGGCCCTGGCGCGCGCCGCCTGCAAACTGCGGTCATCTCCGTGTGTCATTGTCCATCTCCTTGTTTCTTCTTTCATTCCTTCTAGGCCGATTGGCCGAGGGAGGCAAAGACGGAATGGGTCGGCCGTGCCACGCGCGCGATGGGAAATTGCCTCTTCCCCTCCTCCTGAACTTTCCCTTACATCGGCGGCATGATCGACTTTTCCGACCTGCTCAAAACAGATAACCAACAGCCCGCGCACATGATCCAATTGCTGGATCCCGACAGCTACGACGCGTGGAACAGCGGGCAATCCGCTTCGACTCGGCACATGCTCTCAGCGCAAAAGTTTCGCGGCAAGATTGGCGATCATGCGCTGTTGTGGGGCGGGGATCAGCATGACTGGTCGGTCGTCACGGTCGTGCCGGATCGGGGAAAAATGGGCCCCTGGTGCCTCGCCAAATTGGCGGAGGCCTTGCCGGAGGGGCAGTATCGGCTCGCCGATGGTCGGGCGGGTGACGCGGCGCTTGGCTGGCTGATGGCGCAATATCGGTTCGACCGCTATCGGCAGGACGACAATTCAACGGGTCCCAAAGTCCTTCTGACCCAGGACGTCGCCCGTATTGAACCGACCCTGCATCTGGCCCGTGCAACCGCGCTGGTGCGGGACATGGTCAATGTTCCGGCTGCCGACATGGGGCCGCCTGATCTGGAGCAGGCGGTGGAACGCGTCGCGCAACCATTCGGCGCCCGCGTCACCACCACCCGCGGGGACGCACTGGAGCAGGGCTTTCCCATGATCCATGCCGTGGGCAAGGCCGCCGACCGCAGCTTTGCGCCGCGGTTGATAGAATTGGAATGGGGTGAGCCGTCCGACCCCCGCCTCGCCCTGGTGGGCAAGGGCATCTGTTTCGACAGCGGCGGCCTCGACATCAAGCCATCATCGGGCATGCGCCTGATGAAGAAGGACATGGGCGGGGCGGCCCACGCGCTTGCGCTTGCACAATTGATCATGGCGAACCGTCTGCCTGTTCGGCTGCATCTTCTGATCGCCGCAGCCGAAAACGCCATTGGCGCGAACGCCTTTCGCCCGGGCGACATCCTACGCAGCCGCAAGGGGCTGACCGTCGAAATCGGCAATACCGATGCCGAAGGCCGCCTTGTGCTGGGGGACGCACTAACTCGCGCCGGCGAAGACAGGCCGGACCTGGTGATCGATTTCGCCACGCTGACGGGCGCTGCGCGTGTCGCGGTCGGCCCCGATCTGCCCGCCTTATTCTGCAACAACGATGATCTTGCGGGGCAAGCGATCGCCCATGGCACCGACGTCGACGACCCGCTGTGGCGGTTGCCGCTGTGGGATCCCTATGCCGATATGCTCAAATCCGACGTGGCCGACATCAACAATGCCGGTGATGGCGGCTTTGCCGGCGCGATCACCGCAGCTTTGTTTCTGAAGCGCTTCGTTCCGGACAACACACCCTGGCTGCATCTCGATACATTCGCCTGGCGTCCGTCCGCCAAACCCGGCCGCCCTAAGGGTGGCGAAGCGTTGGGTATGCGCGCCATATTCAGATTGCTTCAGGATCGCTATCGCCCAGAACGATGACGCATTTACAAAGGCCTATCCGTTACGCAACCGGATTGGCCATCGCGCGTTAAGCGGGCATGAACGCCCTTTCAGCCAGTCAGTCCTCCGCCGAGACCAACCGCCCGGGCATCCCGTTGCTGCGTCAGTGGATGTCGACGCTGGTCGATTATGTACGCTCGGGCAAACCCGACCTTACCAATCGCCAAATGGCCCTGATGATGACGGTGTATATCAGCTCGGGGCCGCATACCGTGCGGGGCCTTGCCGAAACGCTGCATGTCTCAAAGCCGGTGATCACGCGCGCGCTCAACAAATTATCGGCGCTCGGCTATCTGCGGCGTGAGCGCGATGTTGCAGACCGTCGCAATATTTTCATCACCCGAACGCCCAAAGGCGCGGAATTTCTTGACGCCTTTCACCTTTTCATCGCAGGAACCGCGCGCGATGAACGGATGGACAACCCCGCTGCGGAACGCTCCGCCTGAAAGAACCCGGTTCAAACTGCAAGGCCGTTCGGCCGCGCTGGACCGGCGTGTTCATGCAGCGCGTGGCGACCTGGCCGATCTTTCGCTAGCAGGAACGCTCTTTTCCGCTCATTATGCGCGGGCGGTTGCACTGACATGCGTTGCGCCCGGCACCCCCATATTGGCGGCGGCATCGCCGACGGCCGAAGCGATCAGCGAACTGCTGCGTGGCGAAGTCTTCCACGCGCTGGACGTAACCACGGACTGGGCATGGGGTTTTTGCGGGCATGACGGCTATGTCGGCTATATCCGGCGCGACGCGCTGGATGTTGAGGAACAGCCCACCCATCGGGTAACGGCATTGACCGCGCCCCTGTTCAGTGCGCCCGACATCAAATCGCCGATCGCGGACTATTGGCCGCTTGGGGCCAGGTTTACGGGCGAGCATTGTGGTGACTTCATCGCCTGCGGGGATGGGTTTGTGCATCTGCGCCATGCCGCGCCTTTAACCGAGTCGACCGCCGATTGGGTTTCGTTGGCCGAACGGCACCTGGGCAAGCCCTATGTCTGGGGCGGACGCGGGCATCGCGGCATCGACTGCTCCGGCCTGGTCCAAGTGGCGCTCGGCCGAGCAGGACTCAGCGTGCCGCGCGATACCGACCTGCAAAGCGAAGGGATCGGCACGCCCATCGAAAGCGACGCAGGGCTGAAACGTGGGGACCTCATCTTCTTTCCCGGCCATGTCGGCATCATGACGGACGGCGCCACCCTATTGCATGCGAACGCGCACTGGATGGCCGTGGTGAAGGAACCTTTGGTCGACGTCGTCGCCCGGCTGGCGGCGGACCATCCCAGTCCGATCATCGCGCGGCGCAGGGTAAGTTTATGACCACGAATGTCTTCATCGACGGCGGGCATGGGACGACCGGGATCGAAATCGCCGAAAGGCTCGCGGGCCGGCAGGAACTCTCGCTCATCACGCTCGATCTGGAGGATCGCAGGAATGCGGCCGCCCGGCGCGACGCGCTGAATGCTGCGGACATCGTGATCCTGTGCCTGCCCGACGACGCCGCGCGCGAGGCGGTGGCGCTGATCGACAATGATCATACGCGCGTGATCGACGCATCGACCGCACATCGCGTGGCCGACGGATGGACCTATGGATTTCCGGAACTGGAGCCGGGACATCGGAACCGCCTGGCCGCAAGCCGCCGCGTCGCCAACCCGGGTTGCTGGCCCACGGGTTTCCTTGCGCTGGTGCGCCCGCTGGTGCTCGCCGGGCTCATTCCAGCTGACTGGCCGGTCACAGTGTCCGGCGCATCGGGCTATTCGGGCGGCGGCAAGGCGATGATTGCGGACTATGAGGGCGCCGCCGCGCAGCCCAGCGCCTTCCGCCCCTATGGCCTCAGCCTCGGGCACAAGCATGTGCCGGAAATGACCCGCTATTCCGGATTGACGCACCCGCCGCTCTTCGCGCCTGCGGTGGCCAATGCCTATCGCGGCATGATCGTGGAAGTGCCATTGCAACTGCGCGCCATGCCGGGCACGCCATCGCTGGCCGACATTCACGACGCGCTGGCGTCAGCCTATGCGCAGTCGTCGATCGTCACCGTCGCCGCGCTGGAGGACAGCGCGGCCATGTCCGGCGTGCCGCTGGAATATGTGGGCGCGACCGATCGACTGGCATTGTTCCTGTGCGGCAACCCGGACACCGGCCAGGCCCGGCTGGTGGCCGCGCTTGACAATCTGGGCAAGGGCGCGGCCGGCGCGGCCGTGCAGAATCTCAATATCCTTGCCGGATTGCCCGAGACCGCTGGGCTGCGCCTTTAAGCCATCGTCAGTGGACGGTACCGGCCGGCTGATCAATTGCCAGCAACAGGATGAGCCGTTCTATCTGCCGCCAGTGACAGAAATGGATATGGTTGCCCTGGTCCAGGCTTCGACCGGCACGGGCGGCCGCTTCATAGCCGGCATTGGCGCCAAATCGGCTGATCAGATCGGCCGCGTCGTCAACGCTTTTGCGGCCGGACAGATATGGCAATTGCATGGTGCGCCCCCGCTCCCCCTTTTGATATCCATCGGCCGACCCAAGAAACATGCCATCCAGGCGGATCAACGAAAACGCTGGGAGATTATGATGAAGACGCGTTTAGGCATATCCCGTTTCGGGACGAATATCCCGCTTCGGGATCGTTCGACCCATTTTGGACAGGGTCGCAAAGGCGCTGGCTTCAATCAGATTAGCATGGCAAGGACAGCGCCATGAAGGATCGTCGTTCCAATCCGACCGGTTCCGGCGCGATCATCGCGCTGCTGATTCTCGCCGGTACGATCGGCGGCGGCCTGTTGGGTCAGCCGACGATCGGGTTGTTAAGCGGTTTGGCGCTAGGTATCATTATCGCCTTGCTGATCTATCTGGGCGAACGCGGCAAATAAGCGGCGTTACAACGGGGCAATAACCTTGCCCGACACCCGATCGGCGCATAGATGTGGCGCATGAACAAGCATCTCATTGCCCTCCCCCTCGTCGCCCTCGCGCTCGTCGGCGGTGGATTTCTCTATCTGGCCCAGGGCGACACAGCCCGATTGCCGGCAGGCGCCGATACGGGCCGGGAACCGGTTTTCACCAGCCCTCGCAGCGAGATGATCCCGACGGTGAATATTGCCGAGGTCAAGCCGTGGAAGGCCGGCGAGAAACCCGTTGCCGCCAAGGGATTGGCGGTCGACCGGTTTGCCGAGGGCCTGGCGCATCCGCGATCCCTGCTGCGGCTGCCCAATGGCGACATCTTGGTCGCCGAAACCAACAGCCCGCCGCGCCCCAAGGACGGCATCGTCCAGCGGGTCATGAACTACCTGATGGACAAGGCGGGTGCTGGCGTTCCTTCGGCCAACCGTATTACCCTGCTGCGCGACACCGACAAGGACGGCAGGGCCGATACCAAGACGGCATTTCTGACGGGCCTGAACTCGCCCTACGGAATGGCCTTGATCGGCGACACGCTTTACGTTGCCAATACTGATGCGCTGATGGCCTTCCCGTACAAGGAAGGCGACACGAAGATCAGCGCCGCCGGGCGCAAGATCATCGACCTGCCCGCCCAATCGCCCAACCAGCATTGGACCAAGAGCATGGTCGCATCGCCCGACGGGCTGCTGTACATCGGCGTCGGGTCGAACAGCAATATCGGCGAAAATGGGCTGGAGCGCGAGCGCAACCGCGCGGTGGTGTTCGAAGTGAACCCCAGGAACGGGTATAAGCGCGTCTTCGCGTCCGGTCTGCGCAATCCTGTCGGCCTTGCCTTCGAACCCAAGAGCGGGGCGCTATGGGGCGTTGTCAATGAGCGCGACATGCTGGGCGCGGACCTTGTCCCCGATTATCTGACGCGGATCGAATTTGGCGCCTTCTACGGCTGGCCCTGGAATTATTGGGGCGGGTATGAGGATCGCCGTGTCCAGCCGCAGCGCCCGGAAATTCGCGAATATACCAAGCGCCCCGATTATGCGCTGGGCAACCATGTCGCGCCGCTCGGTCTGGCTTTTGCCGACAAGGTGAAACTCGGCGCGCCCTTTACCGACGGCGCGTTCGTCGGCCTGCATGGCAGCTGGAACCGCAAGCCGGCCGCTGGCTACAAGGTGGTGTTCGTCGGCTTCAATGACGGGGAGGCCGGCAGGACGAAGCCGGTCGATGTGCTGACCGGGTTCCTGGACGAGGATGGCGACGCCCATGGCCGCCCTGTCGATGTGACGGCGGATGCGCAGGGCGCCCTATTGGTCAGCGATGATGTCGGCGGGATCGTCTGGCGCGTTGCGAAGGCCAAGTGAGTAATCGGGCTGGCGATCAGATCGCCAGTCCGTTCCGCCCCGCCAGTTCGACCACATATTGCCAGGCGACGCGGCCCGACCGACTGCCGCGCTGGGTCGCCCATTGAATGGCCTCCAGCCGGTCGACGGTCAGCCCTAGCGTTTGCGCATAGCCGTTGACGATCGCGACATAAGCGTCCTGATCGATTGCGTGAAAGCCGAGACTGAGGCCGAAGCGATCCGACAGCGCCATCTTGTCATCGATCACATCGCGCGGATTGATCGGATCATCCTGCTCGGTCAGGTGGCGCGGCACGATGTGACGGCGATTAGACGTAACGTAAAGTCGCACATTGGCCGGACGCGCCGCTGTGCCGCCCTGCAGCAGCGACCGCAGGGCGCGGGCGTCGCCAGCGCCCTGCTCGTCAAAACCCAGGTCATCAAGGAACAGCACGAAGGGACGGTCGCTGCCCCGCAGCATTGCGAACAGCGACGGCAGGCTGGCCAGCTGGTCAATGGCGCATTGTATCAGCGCGATATCCCGACCGCCCTGCTGCAACTTCCCGACGACGGCGGCCACTGCCGCAGACTTGCCCGTGCCGCGCGCGCCCCACAGCAGCACGTCATGCGCGGCATAGCCGTCCGCCAGGCGAGCGCTGTTGGCCAGGAGCGCTTCCTTCTGCGCATCGATCCCTGTCAGCAGATCATAATCGACAGGTGCGAAATCCTGAACCGGATGGACGGCATGCCCATCCCAGATATAGGCCGGCGCGGCGGCCAGATCGGCGCAAGAGGCCGTCGGCGGCGCCAGTCGCTCCAGTGCTTCAGCAATGCGGGTTAAAAGAGCGTCGTTCATCGGGCGGCCTTAGATCATTTCCATAGTGAAGGGAAAGCGATGTGGTGCCCCATGTCATTGTGCTGACGCAATGGCCTTTTACTCGGTCATTCAGGGGTCTATAGCGTGGGGGCCGTGACCATCGCAAATCCAGTCTATTCCACACGATCCTGCCGCTATGGCGCTGAATCGCTCAGGGAAGCGGCGCTGTTGATCCGCGCGGGCGAGCCGGTCGCGGTGCCGACCGAGACAGTATATGGCTTGGCGGCTGACGCGACCGACAATAACGCCGTGGCCGCAATCTACAGCGCCAAAGGCCGGCCGAGTTTCAATCCGCTGATCGTGCATGTCGCGCATATGGACATGGCGCGCTCACTGGCTCATTTGTCGACCACGGCGGAAACGCTGGCCGCGCAATTCTGGCCTGGGCCGCTGACCATGGTGCTGCCGGTACGGGCAGATAGCGGGCTGTCGCATCTGGTGACGGCCGGATTGCCGACCGTCGCGTTGCGCCTGCCGGCCCATCCCGCGATGCGTGCGCTGATCCGCGAAAGCGGCCGCCCCCTGGCCGCACCTTCGGCCAATCGCAGCGGATCGATCAGCCCGACGCGCGCCGAGCATGTGCTGGCCAGCCTGAATGGCAAGGTGCGCATGGTGCTGGACGAAGGGCCGACCAGCGAGGGGCTGGAATCGACCATCGCCGCCCCGGAAACGGACCGGATACGATTATTGCGACCCGGCCCCGTCACGGCCGCGATGCTGGGCAAGGCCACCGGACTTCCCGTCGTCGTCGGACTGGCGGATGCTGCAATCGAAGCGCCTGGCCAGTTGGAAAGCCATTATGCGCCCGCCAAGGCCGTCCGCCTGGAAGCCCTTCGGGCGGAGGCGGACGAATATCTGATCGGATTTGGCCTGATGCCGTGCCACATCAACCTCAGCCCCGAAGCCAATCTGCGCGAAGCGGGCGCGAACTTGTTTGCGGCATTACATATCGCCGACGCGAGCACCGCTGCACGGATCGCCGTGGCACCGATCCCCCCGGAAGGCATTGGCGTGGCGATCAATGATCGGCTGAAACGCGCGGCGGCATAATCGACCTGCGATCAGCGCGCCGCGTCAGTCGCAGCGTTCATAGCCCGCCTTGCGACATTGTTTGCGACGCGCCTTTTCGGCCTTTTTCGCCTCCCGGCCTTCGCGCGCTTCCTTCTCGCGCATCTTGCGGCCATAATTGCGGTCCGCCTCATCCTGGCTAGTGGTTGCCCAGTCGGCAACCTGCGAGCCCGCCCTGACTGGCGCGGTAACGACGCTGGCCACCGTGCGGACGCATCCGGTCAGTCCCAGTAGCAGCAATGGCCCCGCCAATATCATTGCCTTGTTCATCGTTCCGTCCCCGCCAGTTGCTGATGCGCGCCTGTCGTCCATAGAGGATATGCCCGACAGACGCCACCGGAAGGGCGGCGCCGTCGTCACGACAGAATATACACACAGCAAATAAGCGAACGATCAGCCGTCCAGACGCTCCCCAAATCCTTTGCGCAACTTGGCCAGCTTGGGCGGGATGACCGCCATGCAATAAGGATTCTGGTCCCCGACCCTATCCCAATATTTCTGATGATAGTCTTCGGCGGGATACCAAGGCGCCTGCGGCTCTATGGCCGTCACGACCGGTGCGGACTGATCTGCCTGCGCCCGCTCGATACCGGCGCGTGCTTCCTGCTCCTGTTCGGCGGAATGCGGAAAGATCGCCGACCGATATTGCGTGCCGATGTCATTGCCCTGACGGTTGAGCGTCGTGGGATCATGGGTGGCGAAAAAGATGTCGAGCAAATCGCCATAGGAAATGACGTCGGGATCGAAGGTGATGCGGATGGCTTCGGCATGACCCGTGTTGCCCGAACAAACCTGCTCATAAGTCGGATTGGGCATCGTGCCGCCGATATAGCCGCTTTCGACCGTCTTCACGCCTTTCAAATTCTGGTACACCGCTTCGGTGCACCAAAAGCATCCGCCGGCCAGCGTTGCGACTTCTTCCGCCATTTCGTCATTCCTCAAATCTCTATGAGGCAATCAGATAGGAAGGATCAGGCCGTGGTTCCAGCCTCCAGCGCGGCGGCCTGCGCCTTTGCCCGCTCCTCGGCCACCAGTTCCTTGCGCGACAGCTTGCCGACCAGGGTCTTGGGAAGGTTCAAGCGGACCTCAACATCGCAGACACGCTCATGCTTGCCCAGTTGTGGGTTCACCCAATCCTTGAGCGCAGGACCGTCAATCTCATGCCCATCGTTCAGGGTCACGAACGCCTTGGGCTGCTCGCCGCGATAATGGTCAGGAACGCCGATCACCAGCGCCTCCTTCACCGCAGGATGATGGTAGAGCACGGATTCGACCTGGCTGGGGAACACCTTGAACCCGCCGACAGCGATCATGTCCTTCAACCGGTCGACGATCTTCACATAGCCATCTTCGTCAATGATGCCGACATCGCCCGTGCGGATATATTCCCCGACAAAGACCTTCGCGTCAGCGTCCGGACGGTTCCAATAGCCCTTCATGATCTGCGGCCCCGCGAACAGAAGTTCGCCCGGCTCGCCTTCGGGTGGCGGCCGCGTGGGATCTTCGCGATCCACCAGCTTCACGCGGGTTGCGGGAACAGGCTGCCCCACCGTACCGCTCTTGTTGAGCCCCTCATAAGGGTTGGTGCAGACGATCGGGCTGGTTTCGGTCAGCCCATAGCCTTCGATCAGATGCGCGCCAGTCGCGGCCTCGAATTTCTGCTTGAGCTCCAGAGGCAGCGGCGCACCGCCCGAAATACAGGCGCGCAGTGACGAGAAATCGATATTGCGGATCGCGGGATGATCCAGCAGCGCCTGAAACATCGTCGGCACGCCCGGCAGGGACGTTGCCTTAACGCGCTGAACGGCGGCCAGCACCTGCGCCGCGTCAAAGCGGGGCAACATCACCATTTCGCCGCCATTCACCACCGTGCGGTTGAGCGTGCAGGTGTTAGCAAACACATGGAAAAACGGCAGGACCGCGATGATGCGATCGGGTTCATGCTGGTGCGGGTCGATCGCCTGTGCCTGACGCGCATTGGCTGTCAGATTCTGGTGCGTCAGCATCGCGCCCTTGGGCGTGCCGGTCGTACCGCCGGTATATTGCAGCAGGGCGACGTCGTTGACGGGATCGATCTGGGCGACCGCGCAATCGCCCTTGTTGGTCATGAACCGGTCATAGCGGATGATCCGCGGATCATCGGGGATCGCCACGCTTTCGCTGGCCTTGAACCAGCGAAACAGCAAGGATTTGACCGGCGGCAGCATCTCGGCCACCGATCCCACGATCAGCGTTTCGAGCGTGCTATGTTCCAGCACCTCCATCGCGGTTGGCAGCAACGCCTTGGCAGACAGGGTAAAGAGGATTTTCGTGCCGCTGTCTTCGACCTGATGCTCCAGTTCGGCGGCGGTATAGAGGGGGGAGAAATTGACGACGATGGCGCCCGCCATCAGCGCGCCATAATAGGCCGCGACATAATGGGGGGTGTTGGGCAGATAAAGGCCGACCCGATCGCCCTTCTGCACGCCCATGGCCTGTAGCCCACAGGCCACGCGGCGGATCTGGTCGTACATTTCGCCATAGCTGAATTTGCGCCCCATGAAATCGACCATATGGGCGGTGGGATGCGCCAGCGCGCTGTCCGTCACCATCTGCCCCATCGACATCGGCGGAAAGGTCTGATCCCACTGCGCGGGATGGCGATACTTGTCCTTCAGGATCTTTTCGATGCTCTCCATGCCCTGGAGTGTATGGCGCGCCCGCGCTTTACGCAAGCGTCAACCAATGAAAAAGGGCTGCGTCCCGTGCGGAAGCAGCCCTTGAGAAACGTCTGATTTCCAGCGCCAGCCCCATGAGAGCCGCTGACGCTACGGCATCAGACCTCGCCCTTGTTGCTGCTGAAAGGATCGATGATCGTCGCGGCGCTGGAAATGAAGCCGGACTCGCTCTTGAGGGCATCTTCGGCACGACGCACGGCATCTTCTCGCTCGCGCCGCAGTTCCTCGATCAGCGCCTCGCGGTCGCCGTCCAGGCGCGAATCGGTCGGCGCCTCGATACCAGCCTTCTTCGCCGCCCGCACCACCAGCGCATCCAGTTCGCGCTGCGAACACAGACCCAGCGTCACTGGATCCTTCGGCGTAATGTTGCTGATGTTCCAATGGGTCCGGTCGCGGATGGCGGCAATGGTGGTGCGGGTCGTGCCGATCAGCTTGCCGATCGCGCCATCCGAAATTTCGGGATGGTTGCGCAAAATCCATGCGATGCCGTCGGGCTTGTCCTGCCGCTTGCTGACCGGCGTATAGCGCGGCCCCTTGGTCCGGCGCACGGGTTCGGGCCCTTTCAGCATCTTGAGCTTATAGTCCGGGTTCGCTTCACCCTTATGGATTTCGTCCATGGTGATTTCGTGCGCGCGGACGGGATCGCGCCCGGTATATTTGATGCTGGCGGTGTCATCGGCGATCGCCTGCACTTCAAGGATATGCAGCCCGCAAAATTCCGCGATCTGGTCAAAGCTCAGCGCGGTATTGTCGACCAGCCAGCTGGCGGTCGCATGGGGCATGAGAGGCTGGGACACGGGACTTCTCCGGCACGTAAAAACGATAAGGGCCGCCCAAGCAGGGCGGCCACGACAGAGCAGGGATAGTCCATCCCGCCGGTTCCGGCAAGATAATCCGGCATGCGATGCGTCAGGCGGCGCTTTCGATGACGTCCGGGTCGATCGCGTGGAGCCCTGAGAGAAACTCGCGGGCACTGCGATCCCAGCTGAAACTGCGCCCATAGGCCGCACACGCCGCCCGATCCCGCTGCAAGGCACCAGCGATGGCCTCGCTCAGATCGTCTGACAGGGCGCCGGTTTCCGGCGTTACGATGTCGACAGGCCCTGTCACGGGAAAAGCCGCCACGGGCGTTCCGCAAGCCAGCGCTTCTATCATTACCAGGCCGAATGTGTCGGTACGGCTGGGGAAGACGAACACGTCCGCGCCGCCATAAGCACTCGCCAGATCCGCGCCGAACAGGGACCCCAGAAAGCGCGCTTGAGGCCAGGCTCGTTCCAAGGCGGCGCGCGCGGGACCGTCGCCGACCACGACCTTGGTGCCCGGATGGTCGGCGGCGAGGAAAGCCTCGAGATTCTTTTCCACCGCGACCCGACCGACATAGAGCATGATCGGCCGTGGCAAATCAGCGAATTGCGCCAGTGGCGCAGCGTCCGGCGTGAAGGCGGTCAGGTCGACGCCCCTGCCCCATGGCCGCACATTGGCGATGCCATGAGCACGCAATTGCTCGCGGACCGATCGCGTCGATACCAGGACCGCCTGCGCGGGGCCGTGAAACCAGCGAATGTAACGCCAGAACCAGGCTGCCGGCAGCCCCGTGCGCTGCGACACATAATCGGGAAAATGCGTATGATAGGCAGTCGTGAAGGGCACGCCGCTGCGCAGGCACCAACGGCGCGCAGCCACGCACAACGGGCCTTCGGTCGCCAGATGTACCGCATCGGGGCGGAACGCAGCGATATCCTGGCCGACGACGCCCGAGCGCACCAGAGCCAGACGAATCTCCGGATAGGTCGGGCACGGGATCGAGCCGTAGAGGTCAGGCGAGATCACCTTGACCGGATGCCCCATCCGCGTCAGTTCGCCCTCAATCGTCTGAAGCGTCCGCACGACGCCGTTGACTTGCGGTGACCAGGCATCCGTGACGATCGCGATCCGCACCGGCTCCTCCGTCAAGCGGCAAGCCGGGAGGAATGGCGCCCCACCTCCTTGGCGGTTCGGGCGGCAATCTCGTCCGCCCAGTGCAACACTTCCATTCGACCGTCAAAATGCTCGACAAGCGCGGTGCAGCCTTCGACCCAATCGCCGTCGTTATAATATTCCACGCCAGCAATCTCGCGCATTTCGGCGTTGTGGATATGTCCGCACACCACACCATCCACCCCGCGGGTCGCTGCTTCGTGCGCGACGACGTCCTCGAACTTGGAAATGAATTCGACGGCATTCTTGACCTTGTGCTTGGCCATCTTGCTGAGCGACCAGTAGGGAAGCCCCATGCGCTGCCGCACTGCGTTCACCACGACATTCAGCCGCATCATCAAGGTATAGGCCGCGTCCCCGACGAAGGCGAGCCAGCGATGCGCCAGCATTATTGTGTCGAATTCATCGCCGTGCAGCACCAGCAGCTTGCGGCCATCAGCGGTGACGTGGATCGCCTTGCGCCGGATTTCCACGCCGCCGAAATTCATCCCCGTAAACTGACGGAACATTTCATCGTGATTGCCGGGAATATAGACGACGCGCGTACCGCGCTTGGCGCGCTTCATAATGCGCCAGACCACGTCATTATGCGCCTGCGGCCAATAAAAGCGCTTCTTGAGGCGCCAGCCGTCGATGATATCGCCGACCAGGTAGATGGTTTCGCTGTCGACGCTGTCGAGGAAGTCGATCAGCATCGTCGCATTACAGCCTCGCGTGCCCAAGTGGATATCGGAAATCCAGATGGTGCGATAACGGCGGCGTTCCCCTTCCCGTTCAGGGATGTGGAATGGATCGTCGGCCCCCTGTTCCAGATCGCCAAGGAAGGGCAAGCGCGTGATGGCGTTCATGATACGGTCCCCGGAAACTCTGTCCTTGGGAGCGAATCCATAGCGCCATATTATTACAAGTCCGCACCGAATATGACGGAAATACTACTGTTCGGCCGGCTTTACGCAACGATCAATGGTCAAACCCGACCGAAAGGAATTCGGGAACCGGGCCGTTCCAACCCTCGTCCGGGCCATCTTCGGGCATCTTGGACTGGCGCGGGCCGCTCGCGGGCACTTTGCGCTCTTCGCGGCGTTGATCCTTCCGCTGTTCGTCCAGACGTTCGGCCCGACGCGCCCTGGTTGGGGCCGGCTTGGCCTCAGCCTTGGGTTCCGCGTCCTTCGTCTCGCCGGCAAAGTCGGCATAGTCGATCTTCGTGCCGATCAGCTTTTGAATATTGTCGATCGCTTCGGCGTCGTCCTTGGTGACGAACGTATAGGCCACCCCCTTGGCGCCCGCGCGGCCGGTGCGACCGATGCGGTGGACATAATCGTCCGGATGCCAGGGCGCATCGAAATTGAACACATGGCTCACGCCCTTGATGTCAAGGCCCCGTGCTGCGACGTCCGATGCGACCAGAATATTGACCGTGCCATCGCGGAACCGCTCCAACTCGGCGATACGCGACGCCTGATCGATGTCGCCATGGATTTCGCCAGACTTGTATCCGTCGCGTTGCAGGCTCTTGTTGAGTTCGCGCACGGTCGTCTTGCGGTTGCAGAAGATGACGGCGCTCTGCACCTGCTGTCCGTCCAGCAACGCCCGCAGCGCTTCGCGCTTCTTGCGCGCATCCACCTTGACCAAATGCTGCGCGATATTGGTCGACGCGGTCGCCGGGCGGGCGACCTCGATCGACTTGGGATTGCTGAGGAAGCGGTCGGCCAGTTTCTTGATCACCGGCGGCATGGTCGCGGAGAAGAGCAGCGTTTGCCGCTGCGCCGGCAATTTGGTGCAGATATGCTCGATGTCGGGAATGAACCCCATGTCGAGCATCCGGTCCGCTTCGTCGATCACCAGCATGTTGCAGCCGTTGAGCAGGATCTTGCCCCGCTCGAACAAATCCATCAGCCGGCCCGGTGTGGCGATCAGTACATCGACGCCCTTTTCCAGCGCCTTGACCTGATCGCCCATCTGCACGCCACCGATCAGCAACGCCATCGAAAGCGTGTGATATTTTCCGTATTTCTCGAAATTCTCGGCCACCTGCGCGGCAAGCTCGCGGGTCGGCTCCAATATCAGGCTGCGCGGCATCAGTGCGCGGGCGCGGCCATGCGCCAAGATGTCGATCATCGGCAGCACGAAACTGGCGGTCTTGCCCGTACCAGTCTGAGCGATGCCGATAATGTCCTTCATCATCAACACCGACGGAATCGCCTGCGCCTGAATGGGTGTAGGCGTGTCGTAACCGGATTCGGTAACGGCCCTCAATAATTCATCGGAAAGGCCGAGATCGGCAAAAGTCATTCAAAGGTCCGGGACAGGAGGAAAATGCGCGCTACGCGTCCGCAGCACGGAAATCGGCCGCCCATTGCGGAAATATCGCGCCCATGTCAAGAAATACAGAGAGATTGAGGCCAGATGATGCGTTAATCGTCACCGTCAGCGGGTACCAGCCGTCGAAAATTATCTATCTGGCAGGTCATGCCGTTACGCGCCTGCAATTCATCCCGCCCTGAACAGATGGACCCGTCGTCATGCGGCTCGACGTAAAAACCAGAATAAAAGCCCGCCGAATCGCATCCTCGCTCCAAACGAGCGCGGTAACGATGCTGATCCGCCAGCAGCAGGTCCACGCCCTCACGCACGATGATGCTTGCGCTGCGGATGGAACGAAGGGCGATGCAGCGCGGACCCTTTTTTTCGTCCCAATCGTCACGCGCGTGCGGATCAGCACGGGGCGGCGCCTTGCCTTTGCGCGCCATCGGCACCCGGATAATGACGCGGCGCTCGATTGTCATCTGCGCCCATTGCACGGGCTCTGCGGCGGGCGCAGCGAGTAGCAGCAGCACGGAATGAAGCAAGTCGGACCCCTTTATGGGATGGGGACGCTAACGCACGATGGTTGAACAGTCGATGAATTCCGGGGCATAGCCTATCCCATGATTGGACAAGACATCATAGATCGCTTCACCGCGCTGCTCGGCCCCAAGGGCGTCACGACCAATATGGACGACATCGCGCCGTGGGTCAGCGACTGGCGCGGCCGGTATCATGGCGCCGCCGCCGCGATCCTTTCCCCCGATTCCACGCACCTTGTCGCTGAGACAGTGAAGCTGGCGGCCGAACTGGGCGTGCCGCTGGTGCCACAAGGGGGCAACACATCGATGGTGGGCGGCGCAACCCCACCGGCCGACGGCTCCGCCCTCATCCTGTCCCTCCGGCGGATGAACCGCATCCGCAGCCTGTCCGCGCAGGACAATGTCGCGGTCTGCGAAGCCGGGGTGATATTGAGTGTCCTGCATGATGCGGCACGGGCGGAAGGACGACGTTTTCCCTTAAGCCTGGGCGCAAAAGGCTCCGCAACGATCGGGGGGCTCGTGTCCACCAATGCTGGCGGGACGCAGGTGCTGCGTCATGGCACGATGCGCGCGCTGGTCGATGGGCTGGAGGCGGTGCTGCCCGACGGCAGTATCTTCGATGGGCTGGACGCGCTCAAGAAGGACAATCGCGGCTATGACATCAAGCAATTGCTGATCGGTGCGGAGGGGACCCTTGGCATCGTCACCGCCGCGTCGCTGCGCCTCGTGCCCGCCATCGTCACGCGCGCGGTGGGCTGGGCGGGCGTCGACAGCCCCGAACAGGCGCTGCGCTTGCTTCGTCTGGCCGAAGCAACACTGGGCGACAGCATCGAAGGGTTCGAGGTCATTGCCGACGACAGCCTGGGATTTGTGTTGGGGCATATCCCCGGTACCCGATCGCCGATCGAGACACGCACGCCCTGGCACGTTCTGATCGAAATCGATCATGCCGATCTTTCCGATCCGGGCCCTGGCGAAAGGCTGGAAGGCGCCCTGGCGCAGGCCATGGAGCAGGGAATCGTCATCGATGCAGCCATCGCCACCAACGAAACCCAGGCCGAAGCCTTCTGGCGGATCCGCGAATCGCTTTCGGAATCCGAGCGCGCGCAGGGGCCGGCGCTGCAATATGACATCAGCGTGCCCGTCGCGAAGATGCCGGCCTTCATGATTGAAGCGGCCGCGGCGGCCGAGGCTGCCTTCCCCGGCACCACAGCCTCTTCCTTCGGGCATCTGGGCGATGGCAATGTGCATTTCCACGTGCGCGCGCCAAAGGGAACCAGCGATGGTCCGGCCTGGATCGCGGCGCAGGGTCAGGCGATCAACGCCTTCGTTCATGACGCGGTCGTGGCTGCGGGCGGCTCCATCTCGGCCGAACATGGCATCGGCCAGATGAAGCGCGCAGAACTGGCTCGGCTTTCCAGCCCGGCGCGGATTGCCGCCTTACGCGCGATCAAGACCGCCTTCGACCCCCAGGGGCTGTTCAATCCCGGCAAGCTCATTCCCCTGCCGGAAGAAGATGACCACGCGACCGGCCCGGCTTAGCGCCGACAAAGCGATTGCACCGGGGCGGCAAGCCCATTATCGCCCTGCCCCAATATTTCCGACCGCGGCGCCGAACGCCGCAATTTGAGAGAATGGACCTGATCATGGCCACAGCGCCCGCGAACAACCTGCCGATCTTCTACAATGACCTGCTGCCGCTCAGCACGATGGACCATGCCGATTATAAGAGCCGCAGCGTCGATTCCGCGCCGTTCCTGACCAGCCAGCACGCGGTGCCGCTGACGATCGACGAATTCGTGACGGCACAGCGTTTTGCCCCCATCATCTTTTCGGCCGGAGCGGATTCCGTTCCGTTGCTGCTGATGGGCCTGAATGAAGGCGTCAACATCTTCCTAGATGACGAAGGCAAGTTGCGCGGCCCTGCCTATGTCCCTGCCTATGTTCGCCGTTACCCCTGGATGCTCGCCAAGCTGCGCCCGGACAGCGAGGAACTGTCGCTTTGCTTCGACCCCACCAGCCCCGCGCTGGGTGCTTTCGAAGAGGGCACGCCGCTTTTCGAGGATGGCAAGCCCAGCGAGCTGACGCAAGGCGTGCTGAAATTCTGCGAGGATTTCGAGCAGGCTGCGGCTCGTACCGGGCAGTTCGTCAAGGAATTGCAGGATATGGACCTGCTGATGGACGGCGAAGTGTCGATCCAGACCCCGATCGCCGACCAGCCCTTCGTCTATCGCGGTTTCCGCATGGTGAATGAGGAAAAGCTGCGCGACCTGCGCGGTGATCAGCTGCGCAAGATCAATCAGAGCGGCATGCTGCCGCTGATCTACGCGCATCTCTTTTCGCTCCAGCTGATGCGCGAAATTTTCGAAGCGCAGATCAATCTGGGCAAGGGCCCGATCAACGCGCCCGCGCCCGTCGCGCCGGTGTCCGCCGAGAACTGAGAACCGGACGGAAATCACCGGGGCATACGACTTTGGTAGGTGGGACGGCGCTTCCCTCTTGAAAGGCGACCGTCACTATCCTATCTCTCAAACATGCGGCGCACCTGCCCCCCTTTCGGGTGTGCCGTATGGGCGCCTCCCCCTTTGGAGGCGTCTCCTCCCTGAACCTAGGCCACCCCATGCTTGCATGGGGTGGTTTTTTATGGAGCGCTGATCGCCGCGACACGGCTTTCTCTTGACGCATCGCCCAGGACTGGTAAAGCGCTCCCCCTGCCGGCCGCCCAAGCGGCCCCAAGGCCCCTTCGTCTAGCGGTTAGGACGCGGCCCTCTCACGGCTGAAACACGGGTTCGATTCCCGTAGGGGTCACCAGATTTCAAGGGTTTACCCTTTGAGGCTGAGATGAACTCTCGCGCTTTTCCACTTTATACTCTTTTGACGGTTTGGATCGGTTTCACGATGGGTGGAATCATGAGGAATTCCCTTTTTCGCTGATCATATGATTCATAGCTGGGCCATCACGCCGCAGGCGGCGAGAAGTTGGCGACCAAGGCAGGTTACTCAATGGATTTGCGCGATCGGGTGTTGGCGGTGGCGGACGGCGGGCTGCCAGTCCGCACTTATGCCGCGCGCTGCCCTAGAACCAGAACCGCAGCCCCATGATCAGACTTGCCGCAGCCGGATCATCCCCCACCCGTCGAGCATAGCGGGCCGTATCCCCCAGCTTACGGTCCCAGTTCACGCCGACATAGGGGGCGAACTCGCGCGCGAATTCATAGCGCAATCGCAGGCCCAGTTCGATGTCGGAAAGCCCCGAGCCGATCCCCAGTTCGGGAACGTCCTGCGCTGCGACATTCACTTCCATCGCCGGTTGCAGGATCAGCCGCTGGGTGATGCGCTGGTCATAGCTTGCCTCCAGCCGGGCATGGGCGTCACCCCTGGTCGACATGAACAATTGCCCCTCCACCTCGAACCAATATGGGGCCAGCCCCTCGATCCCGATGGTCGCGTAAGTCCGCTCGGGCCGGGGGCGAAAATCCTGGCGCATGCCACCAACGATGTTCCACCACGGGTCGATCGCGCGGCTGTAGAGGAGCTGCAATTCGGCGCTTTCCAGCCGACCGCCGGTCTCCCCCTCGCCCTCCGACTTGATCGCCAGGCGGTTGACGTCGCCCCCGATCCAGCCTTCGCCCTCCCAATGATAGCCGTCGCCGCCGCTCAGCGCGCGATACTCCAGCCGGTCGATCATCAACTGGGAATAGGTCATGCCGCCATTTTCCCGAATCATCTCAGCGCGGATACGGGCCATGACCACAGGATCGTAGACCGCGTCGGCGGCGTGATCCGTTGGCGCCGGCGGGGCCACGCTATCCATCGCCGGGGCGGTCGCGGCGTCCTTCGCGGGCATGGAATGCACTCCATGGTCCATCATTTGCGCCTGCGCAGGCAGCGCCAGCGCCGCGCCGATCAGCGCCCATACAGGCATCCGGATCATGCCGCACCGCCATCGTGACGGACGGTCACGACCCGCATCATGCCTGCGTGCATGTGCATCAGCATATGGCAATGGAACGCCCAGTCGCCGATCGCATCGGCGGTGAGGTCGAAGCTCACCTTGCCTCCCGGCAGGACGTTGACGGTGTGCTTGCGCGGATTGGCTGCCGCATCCTCCCCCGTCACGAGCTGGAAGAAATGGCCGTGGATGTGAATGGGGTGCGGCATCATCGTATCGTTGATGAGCGTCACGCGCACCCGCTCCATATGGCGAAAGGCGATCGGTTCCGCCCCGTCGGACAGCTTCACCCCGTCGAACGACCACATATAGCGTTCCATGTTGGCGGTAAGGTGGATGTCCAGCGATCGGGTCGGCGCGCGCGTGTCGCCGTTCGGCTTCAGCGCTTTCAGATCGGCATAGGTGAGGACGCGGTGATCGACATCCTCCAGGCCCGTGGGGCGGTCGGCGGTCCGGTCGGCAGGCATGGGCGACAGGGTAGCCACGCCCGGTCCCATCGGAACTTGGGGCGCAACCGATGGATCGAGCATCTTCATCGAATGGCCCGCCATGCCGTCATTGGCGGGTTGGCTGAGGTCGATCACGCCATTGTGCCCCATATCCATGCCGCTCATGTCCATGCCCATGTCCTTCATGGTCAGCAACGGCCGCTGGCGCAGGGGCGGGACCGGCGCGATCATCCCGACCTGCGGTGCCAGCGTCGCGCGCACCAGCCCGGACCGATCGATCGCCTCGGCGATCAGGCCATAGGGCTTCGCTTCGGCTGGCTCGACGATCACGTCATATGTCTCGGCGATCGCGATCTGGAACTCGTCGGTCTCGACCGGCTGGACATGCTGGCCGTCACACTGGACCACCGTCATGGCGAGGCCGGGCAGCCGCAGGTTGAAATTGGTCATGGCCGATGCGTTGACGATGCGCAGCCGCACCCGCTCGCCCGGAGCGAACAAGCCGATCCAGTTTTCCGCTGTGCCATGGCCATTCACCAGATAGCTGTAGGTCGATCCGGTGACGTCCGAAATGTCGGTGGGGTCCATCCGCATCCTGCCCCAGTCCATCCGGTCCTTGAGGCTCTGGTCCCGGCCCTTTAGCAGCCCGGCCAGCGTCTGCTTCTGCATATTATAATAGCCGCCCATCTGCTTAAGCCGCTGCATCAGCTTGTGCGGGTGAACCGGGGACCAGTCGGACAGGACGATCACATGCTCGCGATCCGCCCGCACCGGGTCCGCGCCGGCCGGGTCGATCACGATCGGGCCATAATGGCCCATCGCCTCCTGCATCCCCGAATGGCTGTGATACCAGTAGGTGCCGGACTGGCGGATCGGAAATTCATAAGTGAACGTCTCGCCGGGGCGGATGCCGGGAAAGCTGATGCCCGGCACGCCGTCCATGTGGAACGGCACGATCAACCCGTGCCAGTGGATCGACGTGTCCTCCTTCAGCAGGTTGTGCACGACCAACTGGACATTCTGTCCTTCCTTCAACCGGATGAGCGGCGCTGGCAAGGTGCCGTTGATGGTGACGGCGTGGGCGGAACGTCCCCCGGTCGTGAAATGACTTTCGCTTACGGCCAGCTCGATCCTGTCCCCCGACAGGATGCCGGGAGTGGGACGAAGGCCGGCAGTGCCGCTCTGCGCCCAGGCTGGAAAGGCGCGGGCCAGCGGAAGCGCGGCCGCACTGCGGATGAGGGTGCGTCGGTCTAGGGCAAGGCTGGTCATGCCGCCCTATACGCGCTCGCCGCTGCCATCCCTCAACATTTCACTCAATTTCGACCGCGCGCGATACAGCCGTGTTTCGACCGCCTTTTCACTGATCCCCAGCAGATGCGCGGTATCCGCCTGGCTCATGACCTCGATCGTGCGGAGCAACAGCACTTCCTTGAGATTGGCCGGCAGCGCCGCGATGGCGGCATTGATGCGGGCAACGGCGTCGGCGGACGCCAGCGCCTCTTCGGGCGACGCCGACAGGTCTGCAACATGCGTCGCTTCGTCGAGCGGCTTGGCCAGCGTGAAGAAGCGCCGAACGGCCCGGCGCCTTGCCCAGTCCCGGCATTTGTTGATCGTGATGCGCGCCATCCACGCCCGAAACGGGCGGGATGCGTCATACCGGCCGATCGCGGCAAAGGCGGCGATGAACGCATCCTGCGTGATGTCGAGCGCTTGGTCCGCATCGCCCACATGCCCCCTGGCAAGACGCCACATGGCATCGCGATGCCGCTGCATCAGCATCGCGTAGGCCGCCTGCTCCCCCGCCTGTGCACGCGCCGCAAGCACCCGGTCATCGGCGTCGGCCAGCGTCACCGGGCGGGCTGTGTCAGCGCCTTGACGATGGCGGCATCGAACTGCGCCGCCTGATCGGGCCGCAGGACATCTCGCATCGCGAAAATATGCTGGAGCGTCTCCTTCTGCAGCTGCCCCATCACATGATGCGTCCGGTCAACGGCGGCCGCGACCTGCGGTCCATAGCCATGTTCGGTTTGGATCGCCCGCGCCATCCGCTGATTGTCGGCGCGCATTTCCGCCTCCAGCGCCTCGCGCCGCGTGGCAAAGCTGTCCTCAAGCTGTTGGATGCGAGCCTGCTGCGCCGGATCGAGATCCAGCTTTTCGTGTAGCAGCGCATGCACCTGGCTTTCGACGCGGGGCTGCGGGGCAAGCCAGGTGCGCGCCAACAGCACAGCCGCCAGGGCTGCGGCAAAAGCCACCACCGCCACGAGAGCATAGCGGCCCGGCGTCATTGGCCGAGCAGACTTGAAGGCGCGTAATCCGACATGCCTATGGGAGGCGAAGTCGCCTGCGCAGGCGCGCCGGGGACCAGACTGCCTGCCCATCCGACCCCGATCGCCAGCAGCCCGGCCAGCATCAAGCTGCGCCGCGCGGTCGTGCGATCGCGATGACGCACAAGCCCCTGCATGACCGCCGCGTCCATCCGCGCAAGGCGCCCGTCCGAGGGCTCCGACCGTATCGCGTTCAGCCAATGATCCAGATCGGCCATCATCCTGTCTCCATCCATGCCTTGCTTACGCGTTCGCGCGCGCAAACCCTCGACGCCCCGCGGAAAAAATATGCGCCTGAGCCAAGGGGTAGCGCAAGACGGTGCGTAAACCGGCTGGCCACCCCGACGGACCATTCAGGCGGCGAAGATGCCGGATGCGCAAGATGGCCGACGCGTGTTTTGCCAGGACTTCTCGAATCATTGCAAACGCGCCGGCGCCGTTTCAGGAAGCCGAATGAGCACTGGCAGTACGCATAGCGCGACGAGCGCGATCATCGCGCCCGGCGCCAGCATCCAGCCCGTCCGTTCGATCAGCAGGTGCGCGAGCCACGGCGCCAGTCCTCCGAAGATCGCCGTTGCGCTCGTCGCACCCAGCGCCAGTCCGGTCAGGCGCCCTTCGCCGGGAAATTGCTCGGCCGTCGTCACCGCGCCGACGGCGCTCACCCCGCCGCCCAGCGCGGCGAGCAGCACGGCTCCCAGTAGCGCGCCGCCGCCCGCCTGCGCCATCAGGAAAAACATCGGGATGGGCAGCACAGCACCTCCAATCCCTAGGGCCAACAGCACTGGCCGCCGCCCGACCCGGTCGGCCAAAGCCCCGACAAAGGGCGTCACAAGGATCACCACCAGGGCCGCTGCCGTCGAAAGCCAAAGCGCCGCCCCCTCCTGCATCACGCCCGTTCCGGTCAGGAAGCTCGGCACATAGGTGATCCCGACATAATAAGTGATCGACCCAAGCGCCGATATGGCAAAGCCGCGCATGATGGCCAGGCGCTGATGGGTCAGGCTATCCCGTAGGGGATTGCCGGGCACTTTCCGTTCGCGCTGCTGGCGCAGAAAGTCGGGCGATTCCTCGATCGTTGAGCGCGCGAGCACGATCACCCCGGCCATCGCCGCTCCGGCAAAGAAGGGAATGCGCCAGCCCCACGCCATCAGCGCGGCGTCGTCCAGCAGCGCGACCGTCGCTGCCGCAATGCCCGCTGCCAGCAGCGCCCCGATCTCGCTGGCGGCCGATGCGAGAGAGGTCACAAAACCGCGCCGCTCGGCTCGCGCCCCTTCCAGCAGATAGGCGACGACGCCGGTATATTCGCCCCCGACCGAGAAGGCCATGAGGCAGCGCAACGCCAGCAGCATCCATCCCGCCGCCGGACCGATCTGCGCATAAGTGGGCAGCAGCGCCGTCGCCAGCATTGCTACAGTCATCATGCTCATGGACAGTAGCATCGTCAGTCGCCGGCCATAGCGATCCCCGACATGGCCGAAAACGATCGCGCCCAGCGGCCGCATCGCATAGGCAAGGGCAAAGCCAGCCAGCGCCTCCCCCAGCCCGCTCGCCCCGCCGCCATAGAAAATGCGGGACAGAAGCGTGGCGATGTAGAGATACAGGGTGAAATCATACCATTCGACAATGGTCGACAGGATCGCCACGGCCAGAGATCGGGTGGACATGCGACTGGCCTGCATCAGCACTTCTTCCTCTTCGGGTTCGCCCGCTTGTGCGGACAAAGTCCCGCCAAGGCAAATAACGGCGTCAGTTCCGCAGGCGCGGCAGGAATATGGCGGGATCGACCTCCAGTTGCGGCACGGTCACGGAAGCCGGCGCAAAGGCCCGCGCGCCGACCGCAATGTCGGTATCAAAGCTCACCACCGTGCTGCCCGGATCGGCGACGACGAGCGGATCAAGCTGGAGCGCGGGGTTCAACCGTGCCTGCGTCACCTCCACCGGCGTTCCAATCCGCGTCAGGGCGAACAGCTGACGAGCGAAAGCATAGGGCAGGCGGATGCAGCCATGGCTTGCGGGATAGCCCGGATTATGTCCGGCGTGCAGCGCGATGCCGTCCCAGGTCAGCCGCTGCATGAAGGGCATGGGCGCGTTACTGTACAGGTTGGAACGATGCCATTGCCGCTTTTGCAGGATGGGATAGTCTCCGGTCGGCGTTCGATGCCCCTTCATGCCCGTCGACACGCTGGCAGCGCCGATCAGCCGATCCCCGCGATAGACATGGACGCGCTGCTTTTCGATGCTGATGACCATGTAGAGCGGTCCGTCTCCGCCGTCCTCCAGCCAGCGATAGCCGCCCGGTGACAGCGCCAGATTCTGGGCCAGATTCTGGGCCAGATTCTGGGCCAGATCCTGCGCGGGCGCAGTGGCAGGCACGCCGGTAAGCAACAGAAACAGAAGGGGGAGCAGCCGATGCGCGCGCATAAGCTTTTATTAACCATATGCCGCCCCAATGCCACCCCGCCGGGGCCGGCAATTTCATCCGTCCCGGCAAGACACAGAAATCTAAAGCAGAAGCAATTGCGCCACTGGCGAAAAGCTGCGGCGATGCAGCGGCGTCGGGCCATGTTCACGCAACGCGGCAAGATGATGCGCACTTCCATAGCCCTTGTTGCTCTCCCACCCATAATGCGGGTGGTCGGCGGCCGCCGCGATCATCATGCGGTCCCGCTCCTCCTTCGCGAGAATGGAGGCCGCAGCGATCGACAGGCATTTGGCGTCCCCCTCCACCACCGCCGTCGATGCCCAGCGCCATTGGGGGCAGCGATTGCCATCGACCAACACATGGGCGCAATCCGCGCTCAGCGCCTCGACCGCGCGCGTCATCGCAAGCATCGTGGCCCACAAAATGTTGAGGTCGTCTATCTCGGCCACGCTCGCCACACCGATGCCCCAGCACAGCGCCCGCGCCTTCACCTGCGTTTCCAGTTCGGCACGCCTTTTGGCGGTCAATTGCTTGGAATCGTTCAACCCTTCCGGGCAATCCTCCGCGCGGAGGATCACGGCGGCGGCGACGACGGGGCCAGCCAATGGCCCCCTGCCCGCTTCGTCCACCCCCGCGACCAAGCCGGGATGATGGCGCAGCTCATGCGAGAAATCAGGCATGGGCATGAAACCCGAGCGGTGCGCCCATCGGGCCGTGGCCGCTGCCATAACCGGGTGCGAGCGCCAAAGCCTCACGCACATATTTGCGGGCGCGCTCGACCGCTTCGACCAAGTTCATCCCCTGCCCCAGCCCCGTCGCGACCGCGCTGGCCAGCGTGCAGCCGGTACCGTGCGTATGTACCGTCTCGATCTTCCGGTTGCTCCAGGCCTTGAGCACCCTGTCCGGCGCCAACAGTCGATCCGTCAGCATAGGGCCTTCGCCGTGACCACCTTTGGCAAGAACGTGGGTGCCATAGCGTGCGGCGATATCCTCTCCACCCAGAGCCGCGAGTTCCGGAATATTCGGCGTGATGAGCGCAGCTATCGCCATCAGCTTCTCGAACGCGGAAATGGTTGCATCATCCGCCAGCAACGAGCCGCTGGTCGCCACCATCACTGGATCGAATATGATCGGAACGTCCCTCAATTGCGCCAGCCGATCCGCGACCGCAGCGGCCGTCTCGGCCGATCCGATCATGCCGATCTTCACCGCATCGACGCCAATGTCGCTGATGCAGCTTTCCATCTGCGCCAACACCATGTCGGTCGGCACTGGATGCACGGCCTGCACGCCCAGCGTGTTCTGCGCGGTGATCGCGGTGATGGCCGTCATGCCAAAGCCGCCCAGCAGCGTCACGGTCTTGAGGTCGGCCTGAATGCCGGCGCCGCCGCCACTGTCCGACCCGGCGATGATGAGGATGCGGGCGGGCTTCATGGCCTGTGGCGCCGCTCCTGCGCGGCGGGATGATCGGCCAGCGCCTTGCCGGTGCGTGTCGGGCGATCCATCAATTCGCCGCCGCAATTGGGGCATCGGTCATCCAGCGCCTCGGCACAGGACGCGCAATATGTGCATTCGAACGAACAGATGAAGGCGCCCGGCGCGTCAGCCGGCAAATCCACGCCGCATCGCTCGCAGTCAGGCCGCATCTCAAGCATGGCACACTACTTTCCGTTCGGTTCGAGCTTGTCTAGAATCCTGCGCTTCGTTCTCGACAAGCTCGAACCGAACGGCGGCAGAAACTGGAACAGTCACGCCGCCGCCCTCTCGACCGCGGCGCAGACGCGGTCGACGACATCGCGCACCTGATCCTCGCTGTCCCCCTCCGCCATCACCCGGATGACGGGTTCGGTTCCCGACGGGCGGATGACAAGACGCCCCACGCCGGCCAGTTCGGTTTCCGCCTGGGCGATGACGCGCTGCACCTCTTCATGCTCCAGCGGCTTGCCACCGGCAAAGCGGACATTTTTCAACAGTTGCGGCACGGGATCGAATTTGTGGAGCGTCTCGCTTGCGGGCTTGCCCGATCGGACCAGCGCCGCCAGCACCTGAAGCGCCGCGACCGTCCCGTCGCCCGTGGTCGCATAGTCGGACAGGATCATGTGCCCCGACTGTTCGCCCCCGACGTTAAAGCCGCCCTCGCGCATCCGTTCCAGCACATAGCGGTCGCCGACCTTGGTGCGCTCCAGCGTGATACCCTTGTCCGCCAAGAACCGCTCCAGGCCCAGGTTCGACATGACCGTCGCGACCAGCCCGCCGCCGCGCAATGTGCCCGCAGCAGCAAAATTGGCGGCGATCAATGCCATGATCTGATCGCCATCGACCAGCCGGCCTTTTTCATCCACGACGATCAACCGGTCGGCGTCGCCGTCCAGCGCGATGCCGATGTCCGCGCCCGATGACACCACGGTTTCCTGCAACAGCATGGGCGACGTCGAACCGCAGCTGTCGTTGATGTTGGTGCCATTGGGTGAGACACCGATCGCGACAACAGTCGCGCCCAATTCCCACAAGGCCGACGGCGCGACCTGATAGGCGGCGCCATTGGCGCAATCGACCACGATCTTGAGCCCGTCAAGCCGCAGGTCGGCGGGGAAGCTGGACTTGACCGCATGGATATAGCGGCCCCGCGCATCCTCCACGCGGCGGGCGCGACCGATATCCTTCGAAGCTGCCAGCTCGATTGTCTGGTCCAGCAGCGCCTCGATCTTCAGTTCATCTTCGTCCGACAGCTTGTAGCCGTCCGGCCCGAACAGCTTGATGCCATTGTCGTAAAAGGGATTGTGGCTGGCCGAGATCATCACGCCCAGGTCCGCGCGCATCGAATGGGCGAGCAGGGCGACGGCGGGCGTGGGGATCGGGCCGAACTGCACCACATCCATGCCGACCGCCGTGAAACCCGCAACCAGCGCATTTTCCACCATATAGCCCGACAGGCGCGTATCCTTGCCGATCACCACGCGGTGGCGATGGCTGCCGCGCTGGAAATGAGTGCCGGCTGCCATGCCGACCTTCATCGCCAGATCCGGGGTCATCGGCCATTGGTTGGTGCGTCCGCGTATGCCGTCGGTGCCGAAATATTGCCTGCTCACTTGTCCCTCGTCGCTTGGGGCCGCAAGAGTCTCCGTGTGAGGAGTCCATCCTTACCCGCCCATAGCAATCTTTGATCGACAATCCACCCGCCCGGCGGCATCCGGACGCGATGGAAGATTTCAATGCCTTCGTCGACGGTTTGTCGGGCGCCGTCTTTTTCAAGCTGCCTTTGCTGGGCACGCAGATCGAACTAATCGTGCTCTATCTGGCCCTGCCGATGCTGTTCTTCACCCTGTGGCTCGGCTTTCCCAACGTCACGCAGGTTGGCCGCGCCATCCATATCCTGCGGACCCAGCCGCATGAGGACGAGGCGAAAGGCGATGTCAGCCAATGGGGCGCGCTTTCCACTGCCCTGTCGGGCACGATCGGCCTGGGCAATATTGCCGGCGTGGCGGTCGCGCTGACCATGGGCGGCCCCGGAGCGATCCTGTGGATGTTCATCATCGGGTGGTTCGCCATGACGGTGAAGATGGCCGAAGTGACGCTGGGCCTCAAATATCGCGTCTTTGACGATCGCGGCCATGTGCATGGCGGGCCGATGTATGTGCTCAAGGCCGTCGGCGCGGCGCGCGGATGGCCCCGGCTTGGGCTGGCGCTAGGCGGCGCTTACGCCTTTTTCGCGCTGTTCGGCGCGATCCCGATGGTGCAGGTCAATCAAAGCTTCGCGCAGGTTCAGGTCGTCACCGGGATGACCAATGGCTGGGCCTATGGCGTTTTCATCGCCGGCGCGGTCGCCCTGGTGACGCTGGGCGGCGCGGCCTGGCTGGGCGAAGTGTCCAAGCGTCTGACCCCGCTCAAGGTCGCCGTCTATCTGGGCGGCGTCTTTGCCATATTGATCCTGCATGTGGCCGATATTCCCGCAGCGCTGGCGCTGATCTGGAACGGCGCATGGTCAGGTGACGCAGCGACCGGCGGCGCGGTGGGTGCATTCGTGGCGGGCATGCGGCGCGCCGTCTTTGCCAGCGAGGCTGGCGTGGGCTCCGCGGTCATGGCGCACAGCCTGGCCCGGACCCAGCACCCCGTATCCGAAGGACTGGTCGCGTTGCTGGAACCGCTGCTGGGGACAATGATCGTATGTGCGCTGGGCGGCCTGGCTCTGGTGGTTGCGGGCACCTGGAATGGCGGACTGGAAGGCATCGCCATCACGTCCGCCGCCTTCGCGCAGGTGTCACCCTGGTTTCCGTGGCTGCTGGCGGTGGTGGTGTTCCTCTTCGCCTATTCCACGCTCGTCGCCTGGGGCTTTTACGGCTTGCAGGCGTGGGGCTATCTGTTCGGCAACGGGCCGAAAGCGCAATGGACGTACAAGATCCTCTACATCGTCGCCCTGCCGCCCGCCGCCGCGATCGACCTTGGCCGTGTCGTCGGTATCGTCGACAGCAGTTTCTTCCTGATGGCGATCCCCAATGTCATCGCGCTCTACCTGTGCGCAGGTGAATTGCGGCGCGATGTCAAAGATTATCTTGTTAAGTCGAAGAGCTAGACCACAAAAAACCCCGCCTCTTTCGAAGCAGGGCCTTTGTTCATTCAGGCCGGTGGATCAGACCTTGTCGCCCAGCGCGCCCTTGACCGATCCGGACACATCCTGCGCCGTACCCTTGGTCTTCTGCACCTTGCCCTCGGCTTCCAGTCGTTCGTTGTCGGTAGCCTTGCCGATCGCTTCCTTCGTCGCGCCGGCAGCCTTGTTAGCCACGGCCTTCGCCTTGTCGGTCAGTTCGCCCATGTGACTTCTCCTTCAAAAGAACTTCATTGCAATAACAGTCTTTCAACTGTTGGCAGGGCTGCAAAGTTTCCACTGGAACGGAGCCGTTACGATTTAATCAGGGCGTGATTCCGAAACGTGCATAAGTCGCAGGGATGTGCGGGTCGATGCGCCGCGCGATGACCAGTTCGGCGTCGCCATCACTGTTCCGGCCGAGCCGTTTGAGCACGATCCCGCGCATGAAGCGGCTGGGCGCCTTTTCCGGCTCCTGCGCGACGACCACGTCCAGATCGCTCAGAGCGTCTTCGAACCGCCCCATGCGGAACCAGAGCATGGCCCGGCTGTCGATCGCCGCCATGCTGCCCGAACTCAGCTCCACCGCCTGGGTGCAATCCTGCTTCGCGCTTTCAAGATCGATGTTGCGGGTGCCCTTGATCCAGCACAGGTCGTTGTAGAGGCTGGTCGTACCCGGCTTTTCAGCGAGTTGCGCGTTGATGATCTCCAAGGCCTTGGTCGCATCGCCATAGGTGCCGAGCAGATTGGCCTTGTAATTGCGATAGCCGTCGCGCTGCTCCCCGCCAATGGCGATCTTGGCGTCGACGATCGCCAGGGCGTCATCCAGCTTCCCGCTTTCGGCAAGATAGCTCGCGACAGTAGCGACCGCACCACCGGAAGCGGGGTCAAGCTGGCGGGCCAAGCGCCCGTCTGCCAGAGCGCCCGCGACATCACCGGTCTGAAACCGGCGATAGGCCCTTTGCAGATAGAGGGCGACGCTCGGTTCGATGGCGATGGCCTTGTCGAGATCGGCCAGGCCATTTTTGTAATCGCCAATGCCCCAGCGAAAATTACCGCGACTGGAATAGCCGTCAGAATTTTCCGCATCGGCGGCGATCGCTTTGGCGAAAATCGCCTCGACCGCTTTCGACTGTGGCCAGGACGCGATGGTCGCCGCGTCGTAATCCCACAGATAGGTCGGCTTTTCCGTGCCAATCACCCGCGGCGAGCCGGCTTGCACCGTCGCCAGAGCGTCGCGCTCGTCGGGCAGGCGATCCGCCGCGATCTCGACGCCGGTCGCGTCGGTGCGTTCATCGACCTCCAGCACACCGCCGTCCAGTCGTACGGTCCGGCGCAGGTCATAGCCCGCGACGCTTCTGCTCAGATCTTGCTCGCCCTCGATCCTGTAGTCCTTCCCGCCATGGGGCAGGCGCAGGCGAAGATGATAGCGGACGCCGATCGGCGCGCTGGTTGCCGCCGGAATGTCCAGCCACGCCGGTCGCGCGCGGTCCGGTGCGAAGCTGATCGCGTCGATCAACTTGCTTGTGCTTCGGCGATAGCGGCGGTCGGTCAGTTCCCACGGCGACGTGGTGACGCCGCGCGCGGTGAAGCTGACCGTCGCTGAAGCCGGATCGGTGGCGATACCCACGTCTGCATATTGGGCGGTGCCGATCTGTTCGTTGAAAAAGCCGCGGATAAGTTCATCGCGGCGCTTGGCGTCCATCTGCCCCAGGCCGGCGTTGATCATCGTCGCGATCTGCCCCCGCAACACGGCCTTGGCATCGAACACGCTCGGCAGGCGTTCATGCCCGCTTTCGTCCGCGTTGACCTCTATGTCGATGGCGGGACGGGCATTGGCATGGGTGGCGATCGCCATCAGATCGGCGCCTGTACCCCGCACGGGCAGCACCCAGCCAAATTGGGGGGTGTCGCCAATATCCTCCAGCCGTGTGCCCAGGCCCGTCCCGTCGAGCCAATAGCTCTTCCCGTCTATTACCGCACGAACCAAGACATGATCGAAAGCGGCAACGCTCGGCAGGCGTTCGGGCACGAAATCGCCCATCGCCGAACTGGCGAGCACCGGTTCCGCCTCGATATCCAGCCCGCGCAACATCGCCAGCAACAGCAATGTCTTGGCCTTGCAATCGCCATAGCGCAGCGCCCAGGTGTCGGCCGGCTTTTGCGGCACGTAATTGCCGCCGTTCATGCCCACCATCAGATAGCGGACATTGTCCTGAACCAGTTGCAACGCCGCGGCGGCCTTGTCCATGGCCGAGCCAGCCATGCCCTTCAGCCTGGTCAGTTCAACCGCCAGCGGTGATCCGTCGGCGATCAGGCCGCCGGTCGCATAGAGCGGCGCCATGGTCTTCGACACATCGGCCCAACTGCCAAAGCTCGACATTTCAAACAGGGGCGGATGGGTAAAGCGGCTCGGCGCGTCGGCCGGCATCTCCGGCTGCTTGGAGAGCGGCAGCGCGAAGGTCAGTTCCGTCACACCCCCTTTCTTGACCGGTTCGGCCTCGACATCCTTGGCCAGCAATTTCCAGTGCGGGGCGCTGCCATCGGCCCATAAGGCCCGCACGCGGCCATAGCCCAGCCGAAACGGTGCGGCTGGCAGGCCGGTAACATTCTGGACATGGCCGGCCAAAGCATCGTCCTTCGACACCACAGAATAGCGCAGGCGAACGATGTCGCCGACGCGAACCCCCTCGACCGCCATGGTGGCGGTCAGGATGCCGCTGATCTGTAACGCCTCCAGCCGTTCTTCACGGCGCAGCACGGTGAATTTCCTGTCGCCCGCCAAGGCGTCGATCACCTCGTCGCCGCGCAGGATGGACAATTGATGGATGATGAGGTCGCCCTTGTCGGGCGCCCATGGCAGGGTGAGCGACGACAGGCGGGTGAGTTCCTCTGCGGAGCCTGCGCGGGTTGCGATATCGGCATAGCTCCACAGCTGGCCCTTTTCGATCCTGTACTGATTGTCCAGGATCAGCGTCGTGGGGGCATCGGCGCCAACCGCTATCTTGGGCATGACGGCCGGCGTGATCCATGCCGGCGCGGGTTGATATAGCGGCGTTTCCCCCGCCCATGCAGGCGCAGCGATCCCCATGGCCGCAGACGCCGCCAGCCACCCGAAATATCTCATATCCCCCGTTATCCCGTCTTGCCCAACCCCGTTGCACCATCGCTATGGCATCGCAATCGGCCACTCAAGCGAAAGCGGCGCAGGCACAGAAAAAGGGGCTGGAAAACCAGCCCCTTCCCCAATCCATTTGTTCTGGACGCTTAGCGCTTCGAGAACTGGAAGCTGCGGCGTGCCTTGGCGCGGCCGTACTTCTTACGCTCGACGACGCGGCTATCGCGGGTCAGGAAGCCTTCGGCCTTGACCGCGCTGCGCAGCGCCGGTTCATATTTGCTGAGCGCCTGGGCGATGCCATGCTTGACCGCGCCGGCCTGGCCCGACAGGCCGCCGCCCTTGACGGTGCAGACGACGTCATACTGGCCAACACGATCGGTCACGCCGAAGGGCTGGTTGATCACCAGGCGCAGGGTCGGACGGGCGAAGTAGATTTCCTGATCGCGGCCGTTGACCGTGATCTTGCCGGTGCCCGGCTTCACCCACACGCGGGCGACGGCATCCTTGCGGCGGCCGGTCGCATAGGCGCGGCCCTGAGCGTCGATTTCCTGCTGGCGCAGCGGAGCCGAGGGCGCGGCCGGCGCAGCGGCAGGCGCTTCGCCTTCAGCAGCGGCCGGCGCGGCCGTGGCAGGCGCGTTGGCGGCCAGCGACGCGAGGTCGGACAGGGACTGACGGTTATCGGACATTATGCACCCACCTTGTTCTTGCGGTTGCGCGATGCGAAATCGAGCACTTCGGGGTTCTGGGCTTCGTGGTTGTGCTCGGCGCCGGCGAAGATGCGCAGGTTGCGCATCTGCTGGCGGCCCAGCGGGCCACGGGGGATCATGCGCTCGACGGCCTTTTCCAGCACGCGCTCGGGGAAACGGCCTTCCAGGATCTTGGCGGGCGTGGTTTCCTTGATGCCGCCGGCATAGCCGGTGTGCTTGTAATAGACCTTGTCGGTCATCTTGCGGCCGGTGAATTTCACCTTGCCCGCATTGATGATGATGACATTGTCACCGCAATCGACATGCGGGGTAAAGGACGGCTTGTGCTTGCCGCGCAGGATATTCGCCACGGTCGAAGCGAGGCGGCCGACGACGAGACCTTCCGCGTCGATCAGGATCCACTTCTTTTCGACCGTTGCCGGGGTCGCCGGCTTGGTGGTCTTCATCAGCGCCTTCATGGTGCCAATCTCCAAACAAAAAAATGAAACCGGACATCGAAGCCGACATCCGGAAGTGGGGCGCTAATGACGAGTCTGCGCGCCCAAGTCAAGCAAATGCGCGGCTTTGCTGACGGGTAAAATAATACCCGCTGCTAAATAGCGCTCAGGCCCGCGTCGGCCAGGCCGCGCCACAGATGCAGCGCCTGGACGCTTTCCTTCACATCATGGACCCGCACCATCTGCGCGCCCAGTTGCGCGGCGCGGAACGCCAGCGCGACCGATCCGCCAAGGCGATCGGCGGCGGGCGCCTCGTTGGACAGCGCGCCGATCAGCCGCTTGCGGCTGCCCGCGAACAGCAGCGGCACGCCCAGCCCCTGGAATGTCGCAAGGCCGTTCACCAGCGCCAGATTGTCCGACAGGGTCTTGCCGAAGCCCAGCCCCGGATCGACCATGATGCGCTCGCGCGCGATCCCAGCATCGAGGCACGCCTTGATGCGCGCCTCCAGATGATAGAACACATCGGCGACCACATCGCCATAGCCGGCGGGATTATGATGCGGGTCATCGCCGGCCGATGGCGCATGCATCAATATGACCGGGCAACCCGCGCGTGCGACCACCTCCAGGCTGCGCGGATCATGCGCCAGCGCGCTCACATCGTTGACGATGCCGGCCCCGGCGGCGAGCGCGGTTTCCATCACCGCCGCCTTGCGCGTGTCGATCGACACCGGAACGCCCGACGCGGCCAGCCTTTCGATGACCGGTACGACCCGCTTGATCTCGTCGCCTTCCCAGACCTTCGCGGCCTTTGGCCGGGTGGATTCCCCGCCCACGTCGATCAGCGCCGCCCCCGCCGCCGCCATGCCAAAGCCAGCGTCGGCCGCCGCCTGCGGATCGTCCATATGCGCGCCGCCATCGGAAAAACTGTCCGGCGTGATGTTGAGGATCGCCATCACCTGCGGCGCATCGAACCGGATCGTGCGATCGCCCAGGGCAAGCGGCGGACGCGGCGCGGAGATGTTCGCGGCGAGGCACCGCGCCCGCACCGCCAAGGGTTCAGGCAGCGACGCCACCGCTGTATCGAAATCCGCGACGGGGATGGTCTTCCGCGCGATCCGCTGCGCGCCGCTGAACGCGCTCAGCTCATAGCCCTGAAACCAGATCAGCCCATTACCCATGCGGACGGCCGCACCATCGGCCAGTCCGATCGGCGTCGGCACGAACCATATGGGCTTGAGGATGAGGCGCGCGTCGGCGGGGATGGGATGCATGGCAACCATATGGTCTCCGCGCCGATTACGGCTCGTTGGCGAGCAAATAGGTCTGGCGCAGCGCGTCGATGGGCTTCAAGCCGCCCTCCGCCTCATAATGCCAGAAGGTCCAGCCATTGCAGCTCGGCGCTCCTTGAAGCGTGGCGCCCATCTTGTGGATGGAGCCGCTGTCGGTCCCGACCGCCAGCGAACCGTCGGCCCGCACCTGCGCCTGCCAGCGGCGCTTGGCGTCGGTGAGGATCGCGCCGGGCTTCAGATAGCCGGTTTCCACCAGCGTGCCGAACGCGACCTTGGGCTGGCTACGCGCGCTTTGCATGATGGTGAGCGCCGATTCATCAAGCGGCAGCGCATCGGCGATGCGCTCCAGTGCTACTTCGATATAATCCTCTTCGCGCTCAATGCCGATCCAGCGCCGGCCAAGGCGCTTGGCGACCGCGCCGGTGGTGCCGGTGCCAAAAAAGGGATCGAGCACCACGTCGCCCGGCTTGGTGCAGGACAGCAGCACGCGGTAGAGCAGCGATTCGGGTTTTTGCGTCGGATGCGCCTTCGTCCCGTTGCGCTTCAACCGCTCCTGCCCGCCGCAGATCGGCAGCACCCAGTCAGACCGCATCTGCAATTCGTCGTTCAGCGTCTTCATAGCCTTGTAGTTGAACGTATATTTCGCATCCTCGCCCTGGCTCGCCCAGATCAGCGTTTCATGCGCGTTCGTAAAGCGGGTGCCCTTGAAATTGGGCATGGGGTTGGCCTTGCGCCAGATGATGTCGTTGAGGATCCAGAAGCCTTCATCCTGAAGCGCGGAGCCCACGCGAAAGATATTGTGGTAGCTGCCGATCACCCAGATGGTGCCATTGGGCTTCAGGATGCGACGCGCCTCGCGCAGCCACGCCTTGGTGAAGCGGTCATAGGACCCCAGCGTGTCGAACTTGTCCCAGTCATTATCGACCGCATCGACCCGGCTGCCTTCCGGCCGGAACAGGTCGCCGCCCAGTTGAAGATTATAAGGCGGGTCGGCAAAGATCATGTCGATGCACTTGTCGGGCAGCGACGCCATCTGCGCGATGCAGTCGCCACGCAGCAAGGTGTCGACCGGGACCGGCGCCGCCTCGATCGCAACCGGCGCAACCGCCTTTTTTCGTCGCGGCGCCGCGACCCGTTCCATGACACCCATGCTGCTTGCCCCCATATGTTCCTTGAGGACCATGCGATGAGTCCTGCGGAGTCCGGCGTCAAGATCCGCAGCTTAAGCCACGGACTTGGCATATTGGTTAATGATGGGGAGAACGAAGCGGGGACCCACAAGATATTGAGTCGTTCGCGGCCCGCCAGACTCCATATCGGGCGGTGTGACTCAAAAGACTCACCCACAGAATGGACGCGACTTTTTTTGGTTAACGCCGCCAAAGGGCGCCTGATCGCGACCGAGCTTGCATCATTCATAACCCTATGGTTATGGCATTTCCATGACGAAGATATTGCAGGACGATCGCAGCGCTACCATCGACGCGCAGTTCAAGGCCCTGTCCGATGGCACCCGCCGCGCGTTGCTGGAACATCTGGTGCGCGAGGGCGAACAGAGCGTCCACGCGCTGACCGCCATATCGGGCGTATCGCAACCCATGGTGTCGCGCCACATGGCCAAGCTCAAGCGCGCCGAACTCGTGACCGTCCGCCGGGCGGGTCGGGAAACCTTCTATGCCGCGCGCGCCAAGGGCCTTGCCCCTGTGGTGCAGTGGATGGCGGTCTATGGCGCTTTATGGTCGCAGCGCTTTACCGCGCTGGAGGGGATAGAGGCATGATCCTTTTCCAATGATCGGCAGAAGGGGCATCCAATAAGATGCCCCTCCCCCGCCTTGGTCAGATCATCGCCATGCCGCCATTCACGTGCAGCGTCTGCCCCGTGACATAGCCCGCTTCCCTGCTGGCGAGGTAGACGACGGCCGCGCCGATGTCATCCCCACCGCCCAGGTCGCCCGCCGGAATCTTGGCCAGGATCGCGCTCTTTTGCGTGTCATTAAGCGCATCGGTCATGGCTGACCGGATGAAGCCGGGCGCGACGCAATTGACGGTCACGCCACGGCTCGCCAGTTCCTGGCCCAGCGACTTGGACATGCCGATGATGCCCGCCTTGGACGCGCAATAATTGGCCTGCCCCGGATTGCCGGTGACGCCCACGACCGACGTGATGGAAATGATGCGGCCAAAGCGCGCCTTCATCATCGGCTTGGCGGCCGCGCGGCACAGGCGGAAGGCGGCCTCCAGATTGACCTGGATCACCTGGCTCCATTCCTCGTCCTTCATCCGCAGGATCAGATTGTCGCGCGTGATGCCGGCATTGTTGACCAGAATGTCGATCTTGCCGCCCAGCGCCTCGACCGCCTGGGGCACGAGCGCGTCGACGGATGCGGGGTCGGAGAGGTTGCACACGACCGTCTTGTGGTCGCCGCCCAATTCCGCGGCGAAGGCTTTGAGCTTGTCCTCATTGCTGCCGGACAGCGCCAGCGTCGCGCCCTGTGCCGCCAACGCCTTGGCGATCGAAGAACCGATCCCACCTGATGCGCCAGTCACCAGCGCGGTCATGCCTGTCAGGTCGAACATATCCATCTACTCCATTATATTTTGTTCGTGCAAAAGCGCAGAGAACGTCTTCGCGCCTCCGCGCGAACAGGAATCAGAACGCCGCCAGCGCGCCTTCGATGTCGTCCATCGTCACGATGCTGCGCACGGTCGCGTCGGGGGCGATGCGCTTGACCATCGGGCCGAGCACCTTGCCGCCGACCTCCACGAAGTCCGTGACGCCCGCGTCCCACATTGCCGCTACGGATTCACGCCAGCGCACGCGGCCCGTCACCTGCTCGACCAGGCGGGCCTTGATCTCTTCGCCGTCGGCGATCGGCGCGGCCAGCACATTGGCGTAGACCGGCAGCAGCGGCGCGTTGATCGCTGCCTTGCCCAGCGCCGTCTCCATTGCCTCGGCGGCCGGCTGCATCAACGGGCAGTGGAAAGGCGCCGACACAGGCAGCAGCACGCCGCGCTTGATGCCATGGTCCTTCACCATCGCCACCGCACGCTCGATCGCGCCGCGATGGCCGGAAATCACCACCTGCGTGGGATCATTGTCATTCGCGACGGTGCACACCTCGCCCTGCGCGGCCGCGTCCGCCAGCGCCTGCGCCTTGTCGATATCCGCGCCCAGCAGCGCGGCCATCGCGCCCTCTCCCACCGGCACGGCGGCCTGCATCGCCTGGCCCCGCAATTTCAGCAAGCGCGCCGTGGTGCCGATATCGAACGCCTCGGCCGCGCACAGCGCGCTATATTCGCCCAGGCTGTGCCCGGCGACATAATCGCCCTTGTCGGCCAGAGAAAAGCCGCCTTCCTTCTGCATGACACGCAGCGTGGCGATGGCGTTGGCCATGATCGCGGGCTGGGCATTTTCCGTGAGGGTCAAATCGCTGTCCGGTCCCTCCACCATGATACGGAACAGATGCTGCGACAGGGCCTCGTCCACCTCCTGAAACAGCTCCTTCGCCGCGCCGCTGGCATCCGCCAACGCCTTGCCCATGCCGACCGACTGGCTGCCCTGTCCCGGAAATAGAAATGCCCGCATCATTCACCTCGAAGCCCGAAGCGCTCGCAAAAGCGCCGTTTCTCACTGCCGTTACACTTTGAGACATAAATGTCGTTGAGCCATACACACCCCTGCGGCAGTCAGGACATATATGGTCGCCGATCCCTCAAAGGATCGGCATGAAGCGGCCCCTTTAACGACGACGGAGTGCAAGGAAAAGGTGCGATATCGCCTAGCATGGATCAGCGGGACGGCGCTGACGCTGTCCGCCTGCGCCGCCGGCCCGGATTATCGCGCGCCGCAGACGGGCGCGCTGGGCGTGCCGGCCGCCTATAGCGCGGGCGATGGCGCGGCGCTCAGTGAAGCGGAGCTTGGCCAGTGGTGGACGCGCCTCAACGACCCGACGTTGAGCGCGCTCATCGACCAGGCGGTGGCCAATAATCTGGACGTCGTGCAAGCGCAGGCGCGGCTGCGGCAAGCGCGCGAAAGCCTGATCCAGTCCAATGCCAGTCTGCTGCCGCAATTGAGCGGTTCCGCGACGGGCGGGCGCAATTACAGCAGCCAGGATGCCGGCGGCCGTCTGGACGCCAATGGCAATCCGATTGGCGGCGGCGGCGGCAACTGGTCGAGCAGCTATTCGGCCCGCACCAACGCCAGCTGGCAACTCGACCTGTTCGGCGAATTGCGGCGCGGGCGCGAAGCGGCGCGCGCTGATCTGGAAGCGTCGGGCTTTGACCTCGCCACCGTGCGCATGACGGTCATATCCGAACTGGTGAACAATTATGTTCAGGCGCGGTTGGCGCAGGCGCAGCTCAAGGTAGCGCGCGAAACCCAGGCGGTGCAGCGCGACAATTATCAGATCGCCAGCTGGCGGTTGCAGGCGGGCCTCGTCTCCTCACTCGACGAACAGCAGGCCCGCGCGCAGCTGGCGCAGACCAACGCCACCATCCCGCAGCTGGAGGCGAGCCTCAAAGGCAGCCTCAACCGCATCGCGGTGCTAACAGGACAAGCGCCGGGCAGCGCGACGCGGACGCTGGAAACGCCCGCCCCCATCCCGCAGCCGCCGACGGACATCGCGACCGGGATTCCGGCCGATACGCTGCGCCAGCGCCCGGACGTGCGTAGCGCCGAACGCGCGCTTGCCGCTGCAACCGCCCGGATCGGCGTAGCACAGGCGCAGCTTTATCCCTCGCTCGGCATCAGCGGCAATATCGGCACTACGTCGAACGCGTTCAGCCAGCTGTTCGAGCTCATCACCGGCGGCGTGTTCGCTAATGTCGCGCAGACCATTTTCGATGGCGGGCGGCTGGCATCGCAGGTGCGCGCGCAAAAGGCCGCGACCGATGCCGCCTTCGCCGCCTACAAGCAAAATGTGCTGAGCGCGCTGGAGGATGTCGAAAACGCGATGGCCTCTCTCACCAGCGCCCGCGCGCGCAAGGCGGAATTCGCCATCGCCTATGATGCGTCGAACAACGCCGCGATCCTGGCGCGCAGCCAGTATCAGGCTGGTCTGATCGACTTCCAGACATTGTCAAACAGCGAAAATACGCTTTTGAACGCCCGCAACAGCCTGGCTTCTGCGCAAGCCGACGAAGCCCTTGCCATCGCCCAGCTCTATAATGCGCTGGGCGGCGGCTGGCAGAGCATGGACGACCGCCCCGATGAGCAATGACATGACCACCGATCAGGACCTCAATGACTTCCTTGGCGCCAAGCCGGAAAAACCGTGGCGCAAATGGGTGATCCGCGGCGGCATCGGCATCGCGTTGCTGATCGCCATCCTGCTGATCGCCCGCTGTTTTGGTGGCGACGACAAGCCCAATTATGCGACCCGCGCTGTGCGGCAGGGAGACCTGACGGTCACGGTGTCAGCGACCGGCAATTTGAAACCCATCAACCAGGTGGATGTCGGCTCCGAACAATCGGGCAAGATCACGCAAGTCTATGTCGACGTGAATGACCGGGTGACGCGCGGGCAGAAGCTGGCCGAACTCGACACGCGGCGGCTGGTCGACACGGTGAACCAGAACCGCGCCCAGGTCGCCTCCTCGCAGGCCAGCGTCGCGCAGGCGCAGGCGCAGGTCGCACTGGCCAAGGCGACGCTCGACCGGCAGGAAAATGTGTTCAAGCTGTCAGGCGGCCGGGTTCCCGCGAAAACGGAGCTGGACGCCGCGCGCGCCGATTATCAGAGCGCGATCGCCAATCTGCGATCGGCCCGGGCGCAGGTCACAGCGTCGCAGGCCCAGTTGTCGAGCGCCCAGACCAATTTGTCGATCGCGCAGATCGTGTCGCCCGTCACCGGCGTCGTGCTGTCGCGCGATATCGAGCCGGGGCAGACGGTCGCCGCGTCCCTGAATGCGCCGGTGCTCTTCACCATCGCAGAGGACCTGACGCAGATGGAGGTCGAGGTCGCGGTGGACGAGGCCGATGTCGGCCAGGTGAAGGAAGGCCAGTCCGCAACCTTCGCCGTCGACGCCTTTCCCGGCCGCAGCTTCCCGGCCAAGGTCACGCGCGTGAATGTCGGGTCGAATGCGTCGAGCAGTTCCAGTTCCTCCTCCACTTCCAGCAGTTCCAGCACCACCACCGGCACCGTGGTCGCCTACACGGCCGTGCTGTCCGTAAACAATCAGGACGAAATTCTGCGCCCCGGCATGACGGCGACGGCGGACATCGTGACGCAGGAATTGCATGACGTGCTGCTGGTTCCCAACAGCGCCTTGCGCTTCAAGCCCAGCAGCGGCGCATCGGATGGCGGCGGCATCACCAGCGTGCTGCCCGGCCCGCGCCGTTTCCGCCGCGGCGGCAATCGCCAGGTCAATTTCGGCGCGGGCAGCAGCCAGACCGTTTATGTGCTGGGTGAAGACGGCAATCCCAAGCCGGTTCAAGTGGTCGTCGGCGCCAGTGACGGATCGCGCACCGTCATCACCGGAGGCGACCTCAAATCCGGCATGAAGGTCATCACAGGGCAACTCGCGGCGGGCCAGGAAGCGCCGGCCGAGGACCAGAAGGCCGACGCGGGCAACGCCCAGGACAAGGCGACAGGCCAAAGGCCGCGTAATCCATCGACCGATGGCAGCCCGGCGAGCATGGGCAAGCTGGGCAATTCAGGCGACGCCGCGCCCGAAACCGCGCCGGTCGCGCCCGCGCAGGGCCAGAGCGAACCAACGGAGACGCGCGGCACCGGACGGCAGAGCGGAACCTGACCGCTGATGACCGACAAACCCATCATCTCGCTGCGCGGCGTCACCAAGATTTATGGCGAAGGGGCGACCGCCTTTCAGGCGCTCAAGGGCATCGACCTCGACATCGCGCAGGGGGATTTCGTCGCCGTCATGGGGCCGTCGGGTTCCGGCAAGTCCACCACGATGAACATATTGGGGTGCCTCGACGTGCCATCGGGGGGCGCCTTCCTGTTCAAGGGGCGCCATGTCGAAACACTCGACCGCGACCAGCGTGCGCTCCTGCGCCGCCGCTATCTCGGCTTCGTGTTTCAGGGCTTCAACCTGCTGTCGCGCACGACCGCGCTGGAAAATGTGGAACTGCCCCTCCTCTATCGCGGCGAGGACAAGAAGACCCGCTACGACATGGGCATGGCGGCGCTCGACAAGGTGGGCCTCAAGCCCTGGTGGGACCATACGCCCGCCGAACTGTCTGGCGGTCAGCAGCAGCGCGTCGCCATCGCCCGCGCCATTGTGACGCAGCCCGATGTGCTGCTGGCGGACGAGCCCACCGGAAACCTCGATTCCGAACGGTCGATCGAGATCATGGAATTACTGACCGACCTCAACCGCAATAGCGGCATCACCGTGCTGATGGTCACGCATGAGCCGGACATGGCGGCCTTTGCCCGCACCATCGTCCATTTCAAGGACGGGCTGGTCGAACGGGTGGACGCAGGAGCAGGCGCATAATGCTGGGCACCACCATCATCCTCGCCTTCCGCGCGATCAACCGGCACAAGCTGCGCAGCTTCCTGACCACGCTTGGCATCATCATCGGCGTGGCGGCCGTCGTGACCATGGTCACATTGGGCAATGGCGCGACGGCGGCGGTGCGCGAACAGATCAGCTCGCTGGGCGCCAATGTGCTGCAATTGCGCCCCGGCCAAGGCTTTGGTCGTGGCGGCGGCGGGCCGCGTCCGCCCGACTTCAAGGAAGCAGACCTGACCGCGATCCAGAACCAGCTGACCGGCGTGCGCGCGGTCGCCCCACTGGTCCAGTCGAGCGGCACCGCCATCTATGAAGGCAATAACTGGTCGACCACCGTCTATGGCACCACATCGGCCTATTCCGAAGTCCAGCAATGGAAAGTCGCCGACGGACGGCTGTTCATGCCCGAAGAGGAAGAGGCCGGAAAGCCGGTCTGCGTCATCGGCAATACCGTGCGCACCAACCTGTTCCAGAATAATGACCCGCTGGGCAAGCGCATGCGCATCAAGGGCGTGTCCTGCCAGGTGATCGGCGTCCTGTCGACACGCGGCCAAGGCGGCTTTGGTGATCAGGACGATGTCGTCGTCATGCCGATCCGCTTCGTGCAGCGGCGCTTCACCGGCGACCGCGACGTCAGCCAGATCATGGTGGCGGTCGATGATGCCTATGACACATCGACCGTCCAGACCAGCCTGGAGGAATTGATGCGCGAACGGCGCAAGATCAAACCGGGCACCGAAGATAATTTCAACGTCTTCGACACCAAGCAGATCAGCGACACGCTGACTGGCACCACTACCATCCTGACCCAGATCGTCGGTGCGGTGGCGGCCATCTCCCTGCTGGTCGGGGGCATCGGCATCATGAACATCATGCTGGTGTCGGTGACGGAACGCACGCGGGAAATCGGCATCCGCCTGGCCATCGGCGCGGTCGCGCGCGAAGTGCTGATGCAGTTTCTGGTCGAAGCCATCGTGCTGTCGTGCCTCGGCGGCCTGATCGGGCTTTTGCTGGCGCTGATCGCGTCGCTCGCCATCGCGCCACTGATGCAGGTGCCATTCCTCTTCGACGTGAAGGTGAATCTTATCGCCTTCCTCTTTTCGGCCGCGATCGGGGTTGTGTTCGGCTATTTCCCGGCACGCCGCGCCGCCGCTCTCAATCCCATCGACGCGCTGCGCCACGAGTAGGCGCAGCGCCGTCAATAACCGCCGATGAACCGATATTCAGGTTTAAATTCAGCTTGTTGCATTTTCAGACAAAGTTGCGCACCCGACGACACATCCGCGCGACAACCGCCTCCTAAATCTGTTTTCGACGCCGGAACGCGGCGCCCGATCACAGGCAAAGGAGCAGACTATGTTCAAGAAGATCATCATGACCCTGGCCACCACCACGCTGGTCGCCAGCCCCGTCGTCACCGCTCAGGCGCAGGCGGCGCCGCACCGGCAGGAAGTGACCCGCACCGTCGTCAAGCACAGGCCGCACGGCCGCACGGTCGTGAAGCAGAAGACCACAGTCCGCAAGGCAACGCCCGCCCGCCGCTGGGCGAAGGGTCAGCGTTTCGACCGCCGCTATGCCACCCATTATCGCGTCGTGAACAACTATCGCGATTATCGGTTGAGCGCTCCGCCGCGCGGGTATCAGTGGGTGCGCTCGGGCAATGACGCCGTCCTGATCGCCATCACCAGCGGCATCATCGGCGCGGTGGTGGGCAGCGTTATTCGTTAACCCCTACATTATCCTCATCCTTTTGAAAGCCCGGAGGCCCCAGCCTCCGGGCTTTTTGCTGATCGAAGTCAAATACTGATCTTTAAGGGTTTTCCGCTTAATTGCGGGCCGGTCGGGGGGCCATTTTCACGAGATTGGGTCATGTCCTTGCATCAGATCATGTATATCAGCAGCGCGACCGGGCCGGTTTCGGCCACGCAATGCGCCGCCATCGCCAAGGATGCGGAGGATCGCAATCGCGTCGATGGCGTCACCGGCCTGCTCTTGTTCAACAGCAAACGCTTCCTCCAGGTCCTGGAAGGTCCCAAGGATGCCGTCGAGCGCATCTACCAGCGCATCACGCGCGATGGCCGGCACAATGCGATCGTCAAATTGCGCGACGCGTCGATCGACGCGCGCGAATTTGGCGAATGGGGCATGGCCTATGATGATCCTTTTCAGCCCGCCTCGGCCCTAAAGGACAAGGTAGCAAAGCTGCTGGACCATGCCGGGCCGTCGACCCGGGCGCATTTCATCGGATCGGCCGAAATGCACCGGGGCTAGACCAGCCCGGTCAGATAATAGACGGCGATGACGACAAAGACCGTCATCGTCTTGATCACCGTCAACGCGAAAATATCCTTATAGGCCTGACGATGGGTCAGGCCGGTGACGGCCAGCAACGTGATGACCGCGCCATTGTGCGGCAAACTGTCCATCCCGCCCGACGCCATGGAGGCGACGCGATGCAGCACTTCGCGCGGGATGCCGGCCGCGTCGCCCGCTGCCGCGAACTGGTCGGCCATCGCCGCCAGCGCGATCGACAGGCCGCCGGACGCCGACCCGGTGATGCCGGCAAGCGACGTCACGGTGATGGCTTCATTGACCAACGGGTTGGGGATCGCACGCAGTGCTTCCTTGACCATCAGGAAGCCCGGCAGCGCGGCGATAACAGCGCCGAACCCATATTCCACCGCCGTGTTCATGCCCGCCAGCAGCGCGCCGCCGACGGCAGCCTTGGATCCGCCGGCAAAGCGTTGCGCGACGGGGCGAAAGGCGAAGAGCAGAATCGTGCCGATCCCCAGCAAAAGCGCCCCTTCGACAGCCCATAGCGCCGCCATCTGCGCGACCTGAACCGACACCGGATCGGCCATGCCGGGAAGCGCCAACGTCACCGCCTTGCCCCCTGCCCAGCGCGGGATCGCCATGGTGAGCAGCAAATTGCCGACACCCACGACCAGCAGCGGCAGCAGCGCGATCAGCGGGTGAATGGTCGCGCCCGCGTCCTGCTGGTCGGGTTCATTGACGAGATGGCTGGGCGCGCCATAGCCCTCCCCCACCGCCATCAGGCTGCGCCGCCGCCAGCCCAGATAGGCAAGGCCCGCCGTGATGATGCAGGCTGATCCGATCAGCCCCAGGATCGGCGCGGCCCAGGCCGTCGTGCCGAAAAAGCTGGCGGGAATGATGTTCTGGATCTGCGGCGTGCCCGGCAACGCATCCATGGTGAAGGTCAACGCCCCCAGGCCGATCGTGGCGGGGATCAGGCGCTTGGGAATATCGGCCCGGCGAAACATTTCGGCTGCGAAAGGATAGACCGCGAACACTGCAACGAACACCGAAACGCCGCCATAGGTCAGCAGGGCGGTGACGATCATGATCGCCGGAATGGCGCGCCCTGCCCCGATGAATCCGATCACCGCCGTCACAATCGCGCGGGAAAAGCCGGAAATTTCCACCAGCTTGCCGAACAGCGCGCCGAGCAGGAAGACGGGAAAATAGAGCTTCAGGAAACTCGCCGCCTTTTCCATGAACAGGCCCGAAAAGGCCGCCGGCACAGCGGCCGGGTCCGTCAGCAGCACCGCCAGCATGGCGAGTAACGGCGCCATGACGATGACGCTCATGCCGCGATAGGCCGCAATCATCAGCAGGATGAGGGACAGGGCGGCGATCGCGATTGGCATGGATTTTCTGCTCCCCTCCCGTTCGCCCTGAATAGGGGCCGAGCGTATCGAAGACCCGTATCGCCGGGTCGCACGCCAATCTATCCCTCGATACGCCATTTCCACAAGCGCGCTCGCTATTCGGAACGAACGGCTTCTGGCAGGATCATGCTGCACAAACGCGCCTTGCCTTTCCCCGGCCTTTGCGTCATAGGCGCCGCTTCCAACAGGACCGGGGTGACTCGGCCCTGCGGGAGTGAATGCAGTTGAGACGACAGCCGGAGGGGCGTTCCACATGGGGTGGGCGTCAGCGATCGGCCAACAGATGAGGCAATGACATGGCTCTTTATGAGCACGTCTTCCTTGCGCGCCAGGATCTGGCACAGGCGCAGGTCGACGCTTTGGCGGAAACCGCCACCAAGATCGTCGAGGACATGGACGGCAAGGTTACCAAGGTTGAAACCTGGGGCCTGCGCAGCCTGGCCTACAAGATCGCCAAGAATCGCAAGGCGCATTATGTGATGCTGAACATCGACGCCCCTGCCGGCGTCGTCGCGGAACTGGAGCGCCAGACCCAGATCAACGAAGACATCATCCGCTACATGACCGTCAAGGTGGACGAGCTGGAAACCGGCCCGTCGGTGATGATGCGCAAGCAGGAACGCTCGGATCGTGGCGACCGCGGGTCGCGCGGCGACCGTGGCGGCCGTGATGGCGATCGTGGCCCGCGCCGCGAGCGCGAAGACGCGAACGCTGGCGAATAAGGAGATCTAGATCATGGCACGCCCGTTTTTCCGCCGCCGCAAGAGCTGCCCCTTCGCCGCCAAGGATGCGCCGAAGATCGATTATAAGGACGTCCGTCTGCTTCAGGGCTTCGTGTCCGAGCGCGGCAAGATCGTCCCCAGCCGCATCACCGCCGTTTCGGCCAAGAAGCAGCGCGAGCTGGCTTCGGCCATCAAGCGCGCCCGTCATCTGGGCCTGCTGCCCTACATCGTGAAGTAAGGGAGAAAGACCCATGGAAATCATTCTCCTCGAACGCATCGAGAAGCTGGGCGCGATCGGCGACGTCGTAACCGTCAAGGACGGTTATGCGCGTAACTTCCTGCTGCCCAACAAGAAGGCCCTGCGCTCCAACAACGCCAACAAGGCGGTGTTCGAAGCCAACCGCGCCCGCATCGAAGCCGAAAACGCCGCCCGTCGTGGCGACGCTGAAAAGGCGGCCGAAGGTGTCAACGGCAAGCAGATCGTGCTCATCCGCCAGTCGTCCAACTCCGGCCAGCTTTATGGGTCGGTCGCGGTCCGCGACGTGGTGGACGCGCTGCACGCCGACGGCGTCACCAATGTGACCAAGGCAATGGTCGTGCTGGAACGCCCGATCAAGACGCTGGGCGTGTTCGACGTTAAGGTCGCGCTGCACCCCGAAGTCGCCGTGACGGTCACCGTCAACGTCGCGCGGTCGCCTGAAGAGGCCGAACTGCAGGCGCAGGGTGTCGACGTGATGGCCGAAATGTTCGAAAAGGACGAGGCCGGCTTCACCGAAGACTATGATCCCAATGCGGAGCCCGGCGAAATCGCCGCGGACACCGAAGAAGAAACCCCGGCCGAAGACGAAGCCTGAGTTTCCTTGCAGGATCCAAACGAAAGAGCCGCCCGGCGACGGGCGGCTTTTTTGTTGTCCGGTCCTGACGCGATCCGCAAAAAGCAAGACAGGTTAGACGCCATGCCTTTCCGCCGACATTAAGTCGCGCAGGCGAAACGAAATCCGGAACGGCCCATGCGGCCGGGCGTTCGACAGCCATGGAAAACCGTTCCCTTATCGAAAGACTGGCGCGTCACCTGGCGGCGGATCAGCCCGACCATTGGCCCGCTCGCGTGGAGGACGCCGCGAGCATCCTGGCTATCCTCAAGGAACCCGACGCCGCCATGCGCGAAGCGGGCGATGCATCCGCCTGGGGCGCGATGATCGAGGCCGCGCTGCGCGACCGCTGGTCGCTGGCACAGACGGCGCCGGAAACCGAGCCGCCATTGGGGACCGACGAAGAAGGGGACATGCAACTGACGCCCGATGCGGTCAGCCATGACCGCGCGGACTGGGTTCATCTTCATAAAAAGCAGGAGACACCATCATGAAGGGGCTTTTGAAGCTGGGGATCGTCACGGGCCTGGGCTATTTCGCGGTCAAGGGATGGCGCGACTGGATGGGCGGCGGAGAGGCCGATGATCGCGGCCCGGTCGGATCATCCGGCGTCGTGCGCGACGCTGGACCGCAAGGCGGCGAGCCAAGCTGGGACAAGGTCGATGAACAGGCGGACGAAAGCTTTCCCGCCAGCGATCCGCCGGGCAATTTCTGACTCGGGGTTTCGACGCATGAGGCCCATTGCTCCCCTGATCAGCGCCCGGTAAGGGAGCGACCGGACAGGCGGTGCCTTTGCCGCCTGCAACAGGGGATTTTCCATCATGCCTTCGGGTTTGATTGCGCTGCTCGATGATGTGGCGGGCATCGCCAAGCTGGCCGCCACCTCGCTCGACGACGTCGCCGGCGCGGCAGGCCGGGCAGGTTCCAAGGCGGCGGGCGTCGTCATTGACGACACGGCCGTCACCCCCAATTATGTCATGGGCCTCAGTCCCGAGCGCGAATTGCCGATCATCTGGCAGATCGCCAAGGGGTCGCTCCGCAACAAATTGCTCTTCCTGCTGCCGGCTGCGCTGCTGCTGTCGGCCTTTGCGCCCTGGCTGCTGCCGCCGCTGCTGATGGCGGGCGGCGCTTTCCTCTGCTTCGAAGCCGTCGAAAAGCTGATCGAGGCGATGGGCAAGGGCCATGACGTCGCGCAAGAGGCGATTCAGACGCACAATTCCGCCGAACTGGAACAGCAGAAGGTGTCCAGCGCCATCCGCACCGATTTCATCCTGTCAGGTGAGATCATGGCCATCTCACTCGGCACGGTGGCGAGCGAGCCGATCTGGGAACAGGCTGTTGTCCTTGTCGTCGTCGCCTTGCTGATCACGGCTGGCGTTTATGGCGTGGTCGGGCTTATCGTGAAGATGGACGATATCGGCCTCCACCTGGCGCAGCGGTCATCAGCCGCCACGCAGGCGCTGGGTCGGGGCCTCGTCAAGGCGATGCCCGTACTGATGTCGGTGCTGAGCGTCGTTGGCACCGCCGCGATGCTGTGGGTCGGCGGCGGCCTCATCGTCCATGGCCTGCACGAATTCCACCTGGATCTGGTGCCTGGCGCCATCCATCATCTGGCGGCCTCAGCGGCGCAGGCCCTGCCCGCGATCGGCGCAGCGGCCGACTGGATCGTCAACGTCATTGGCGGTGCGATCGTCGGGCTGGTGGTGGGCGGCCTCATCGTCGCTGTGCTGCACCTGTTCAAAAAGCATTAAAGCCACAATTTTCGGAGCGTGAGCGAAGATGCGCGCCTCTTCGCCAAAATTTGTCATGACATCCACCCATCCTTGGCGCACCGAAGCGCGTGCGCTCATCCTGCTGGCGTTGCCGATGATCGCGGGCAACATCGCCTGGTCCGCCATTGCCGCCAGCGACCTGCTGCTGCTCGGCCGGCGGGGCGCGGAAAGCGTGGCGGCGGGCGCGCTCGCCATCAACCTGTTCCATGCCCTGCTGATCTTCGGCATGGGCCTTGTCACGGCCGCCTCGCCCCTGATCGCCAGCGAGCGTGGCCGCCGCCGCCATAGCGTGCGCGACGTGCGCCGCACCGTGCACCAGACGCTGCGCGCCGCCCTGTTCTTCGTGATCCCGTCCTGGGTCATCCTCTGGTATTGCGAAGCCATATTGCTGGCGCTGGGGCAGCAGCCCGATCTCGCGCGCGGCGCAGGCGAATTGATGCGCGGGCTGCAATGGGCGCTGCTCCCCTTCCTGGGCTTCACGACGCTGCGCAACTTCATCGCCGCGCTGGAACGGCCGGTCTGGGGCCTCGTCATCATGCTGGCGGCGATCCCGCTCAACGTCGCGGCAGGCTGGGCGCTGATCTTCGGCCATCTGGGGTTGCCCGCGCTTGGCCTGTTTGGAGCCGGGCTGGCCAGTACCCTGTCGTCCAGCTTCCTGTTCTTCGGGCTGCTGGCCGTGATCCTGATCGACCGGCGTTTCCGGCGCTATCGGCTGATCGGCCGTTTCTGGTCCGCCGATCGGGAGCGGCATCGTCAGGTGTGGGCGCTGGGCCTGCCCATCGCCATCACGCTGGGCTTTGAAACTAGCGTCTTCAATGCCTCGGCCTTCCTGATGGGACTGATCGGCCGGGATTCGCTGGCCGCCCATGCGGTCGCGATCCAGATCGCCGCGCTTGTCTTCATGGTGCCGATGGGCATTGGTCAGGCCGCGACCGTGCGGGTGGGCATCGCCTATGGACGCGGCGACCGCGCCGGCGTCGGGCGCTCGGGCTGGCTGGCGCTGGGCATCGGCACCGGCTTTGCCTTTTGCGCGGCGGCTCTGCTTATCCTGATACCGCGCACCCTGGTCTCCGCCTTTCTCGATCTGGCGGATCCGGCCAATGCGCGCACGGTCAGTCTGGCCGTCAGCTTCCTGGCCGTCGCCGCCCTGTTTCAGCTGGCCGACGCCGCGCAGGCGGTGGGCGCGGGCGTCTTGCGTGGCGTCCAGGACACGCGCGTGCCAATGGTCTTTGCGCTGATCGGGTACTGGGTGGTGGGGATCGGCGTCGGGACGCTGCTTGCTTTCCCGTTCGGGCTGCAGGGCGTCGGCATCTGGCTTGGCCTGGCAAGCGGGCTTGGCGCCGCAGCGGTGTTGCTGGTCGCGCGCTGGACGCTGCGCGAGCGGCTCCACCTGTTGCCCCACCAGTAAACCATTCGCCGCAACGATTGCACGGAAGGAAATGGTGCGGCGCACAAAGCAATTGAAAGAATCGCCAAAATCCGTCAGGGAATGCTCATCATGCAAGCCCCGACCGAGATTTTTGAAGCGATCGCGCTCCAGAAGTGCCTGAAGGTGACCTATAACAAGATGGTCGTCACCCTCGCCCCGCACATCCTTTATACCCGTCATGACGAGATGTATATCGACGCCGTGACGACCGATCGCGACGGCCGCCCGCCGCGCGAGCTGAAGCTTGGCACGTTCAAGCTGGCGGGCCTGTCCGACATTCAGGTGCTCGATGAGACGTTTGAGGCGATGTATGGCCTCTATAATGATGGCGATGACAAATATAAGGGCGTGACCCTGTTCGCCGTCGCCCCCGAAAGCGCCGCCGCCTGATCCAGCCCCTTTTGACGGGGGGAGGGAGCGCCTTTTCGCTCCCCCCTGCCCGTCTTGCACGCCCCTATTTCTTCAGCCGATAGCCCGACCGGAACATCCAGCCGATGATGCCAAGGCACAGCGCCAGCATCCCCGCGACGAAGATCAGGCTGAATTCGATGCCCACATCACCCTTGCCGAAGAAGGTCCAGCGAAAGCCCGAGATCAGATAGACGATCGGGTTGAACAGCGTGATCGTGCGCCATGGCTCTGCCAGCATGTGGACCGAATAGAAAGCGCCGCCCAGGAACGTCATCGGCATGATCAGCAGCAGCGGGATGACCTGCAACTGCTCGAAACTCTGCGCCCATATGCCCAGGATGAAGCCAAACAGGCAGAAACTGACCGCGATCAGCACCATGAAGGCGACCATCGCCAGCGGATGCATGACCTGAATATCCACAAACAGATGCGCCGTCAGGAATATGATCGCGCCCACGATCAGCGACTTGGTCGCCGCAGCGCCAACATAGGCGATGATCGTTTCGGCGGCGGATACCGGCGCGGACAGGAGTTCATAGATGGTGCCGGTGAATTTGGGCATGTAAATGCCGAAGCTGGCGTTGAAGATGCTTTCGGTGAACATCGACATCATGATGAGACCGGGCACGATGAAGGCGGCATAGGGAATGCCGTCAATTTCATTCATGCGCGAGCCGATCGCCCCGCCGAACACCACGAAATAGAGCGACGTGGTGATGACCGGGACCAGCAGGCCCGTCAGCAGCGTGCGCCGGAACCTGTGCAGCTCAAACTTGTAGATGGCGGCGATGGCGCGCAGATTCTGAATGCTCATGCGGCCTTCTCCTGATGAACCAGGCTGACGAAGATATCCTCCAGGCTGCTCTGGCGCGTGTTGAGGTCCTTGTAGCCCAGGCCCAGGTCGCCCAGCCGTCGCAACAGCGACGACACGCCCGTCCGCTCCGCCTGCGCATCGAAAATATATTCGATTTCCTGCCCTTCGGCATGGAGCGAAAGATCCCAGTCCGCCAGTTCCGGCGGCAGCGTCGCGATAGGGTCGATCAGGACGATCGTCAGCGTCTTCTTGCCCAGCTTCTTCATGAGCGCGGTCTTTTCCTCGACCAGCATCAGTTCGCCCCGGTTGATGACGCCCACGCGGTCGGCCATTTCCTCGGCCTCCTCGATATAATGGGTGGTCAGGATGATGGTGACGCCGGTCTGGCGCAGTTCGCCGATCAGCTTCCACATGTCGCGCCGCAGCTCGACATCGACGCCCGCGGTCGGCTCGTCCAGGAACAGGACGCGCGGCTCGTGGCTCAGTGCCTTGGCGATCATCACCCGGCGCTTCATGCCGCCCGACAATTCCAATATCTTGCTGTGCCGCTTGTCCCACAGGGACAGGTCGCGCAGGATTTTTTCGACATAGGCGTCATTGCGCGGCTTGCCGAACAGGCCGCGGCTGAACGTCACGGTGTCGATCACCCGTTCGAACTGATCGGTGCTCAATTCCTGGGGCACCAGTCCGATCGCGCTGCGCGCGCCCCGATAATCGCGCGCGATATCGTGCCCTGCGACCTGCACCTCGCCGCCGGTCGGCCGAGCAATGCCGCAGATAATGGAGATCATCGTCGTCTTGCCCGCGCCATTGGGGCCCAGCAGCGCGAAAATCTCACCCTCTTCGATCGAAAGATCGACGCCCTTTAGCGCCTCAAAGCCCGACGCATAGCGTTTGGTCAGGCCGCGTATGTTGATAATGGATGCCATGAACGGCGGTCCCCCTTTTCGCGTTGCGGCGAAGATAGGGGGCCGATGGCCTTATGCAACCTATTGCCCGCGCCGGAAGAACCGGAAAACGGTCGCCGGCGGGAAGTTGCGCACGGTATGCCCGTCGCGCACCACGTCCAGTCCCAGGGAATCAAGTATGTCGCGGTTGACTGGCGGGCGCATCGAATAGGTGAATTGTATGAAGCTGCCACCTGGCCGCAGCATATGGAAGGCTTCGGACAGGATGTCGGCATGGACATGGCGGTCCATCGCCAGCAGCGGCAGGCCGCTCACCACCAGCTGATAGTCGCCAGGTTCGCCGGCCGTCGCCGTCGATACGATCTGCGCCGGCGTTTCCAGCACCGAAACCGAGGGGAAATGACGCCGCAGCCCGCGCGCGAACGCCGGGTTGATTTCCACCACCTCCAGATGGTTCGCCGGCAGTCCGGTTTCCAGGATGGCGCGCGTGAACACGCCCGTACCGCCGCCCAACTCCAGCACACGACCGCCGGCAGGGTCGATCTGCTCTACCATCAGGCGCGCGAGGAAGCGGCTGGACGGCACGACAGAGGCCGTCTGGCGGGGCTTCTTTACCCACGCGGCCAGAAAATCCAGATATTCGGTGGCGCGCGTGCGCAACTCGCTATTGGGCAAGGCGATTGCCCGGCTGCGCTTGGACCTATGCTGCATAGGCGAAATGCGACCGCTCTCTATCCATCGCGACTCCCTTAGCGGCGTCGTGCGCCCGCGTCGATCAGCTTTCGCGGCTTTGATGGCGGATCATTGGCCCGGGCGCTGCCCGGTAAGCAGGTCAACCCGCTCCTGCAACCACTCGGCGACCGCACCGATCCGCGCCAGGTGGCGCAGGTCGCCATGCATGACGAGCCAGAAGCTGCGGGTGATTTCCACCGCATCCGTCATGATCGCGGTCAAAGCTGGATCGCGCCGGCCGATGAAATCAGGCAGCACCCCGATGCCCGCCCCTTCCGCGATCATCCGCTGCTGCATGTTGATGCTGGTCGCGCGCAACTGCGCCTCCAGCCCCGCTTCCACCTCGTCCAGATAATCCAGTTCAGGCGAAAAGATGAATTCGGGCACGTAGCCGATCAGCACATGATGGCGCAGGTCGGCGGATGTGATGGGATATCCGGCCCTGTCCAGATAGGCGGGCGCGGCATAAAGGTGCAGACGATAGTCGCCCAGCCGCCGCACCGTCAGCCGCCCACGCTGCGGGCGCGCCAACATGACCGCCATGTCGGCCTCGCGATTGGACGGATTGAGGAAACCCGATGCCGTCACCAGGTCCAGCCTTATGCCGGGGTGACGCCGGTTGAACGCTCCCATGCCCGGCGCCAGCACCCAGGTCCCGAATCCTTCCGCGACCGACAGGCGCACCTGCCCGCTCAAGCGATGCTCCTGCCCCTTCACCTCCTCCATGGCTGCCAGCGCGGCACTTTCGGCCCCTTCGGCATGGCGCAGCAGCGTCAGCCCGCTGGTGGTCAGGGCGCGCTCGCCCCTGCCCATTTCGAACAGGTCGGCCCCCAGCGCCTTTTCCAGTCGCGACAGACGGCGCGCGATGGTCGTCGCGTCGATACCAAGCGCGCGGGCGGCAGGGGCGATCTTTCGTGCGCGCGCAACCGCCAGAAACACCCGCAGATCATCCCAGTCGAACATTTTCGCCCCTGCAAATTTGCAGCATATTGATGCACAACTTCCCCATTGCTGGCAAGGATGCGGCATTGCTAGAAGCGAGGAAGACGAAGATCATGGCGCGCAGACCGACATGACGGAACAGGCGCGGAGCTAGGAGAGCATGACCCAATTCGATCTGACCGAAGACCAGCGCGCGATCCAGGACATGGCGCAGCGCTTTACGGCTGACGCCATCACGCCATTCGCCGGCGAATGGGACGAAAAGCACATCTTTCCCCGCGACACGATCAAGTCCGCCGCCGAACTCGGCTTTGGCGGCATCTATGTGTCGGAAGCGTCGGGCGGCATCGGCCTTGGCCGGCTGGAAGCCGCGCTGATCATGGAAGCCATGGCCTATGGCTGCCCGTCAACCAGCGCCTTCATATCGATCCACAACATGGCTGCATGGATGATCGATCGGTTCGGCAGCCAGGCGCTCAAGGACAAATATCTGCCCTCCATGATCCCGATGGACCGCATTGGCAGCTATTGCCTGACCGAAGCGGGATCGGGGTCGGATGCCGCCGCGCTCAAGACGCAGGCCGTGCGCGAAGGCGATCATTATGTCGTCACCGGGTCCAAGCAGTTCATTTCGGGCGGCGGCGAGAATGAAATCTATGTCGTCATGGTGCGGACGGGTGAGGATGGCCCCAAGGGGATCAGCTGCCTCGTCATCGAAAAGGACATGGACGGCATCAGCTTCGGCGCGCAGGAACGCAAGCTTGGCTGGCATTCGCAGCCCACCGCGCAGGTCAATTTCGATGGTGTGCGCGTACCGGTCGACAATCTCGTCGGGGCGGAGGGTGAAGGTTTCCGCATCGCCATGATGGGGCTGGATGGCGGGCGGCTCAATATCGGCGCCTGCTCGCTGGGCGGGGCGCAGCGCTGCATCGACGAGGCCGTGCGCTACACCAAGGAGCGCAAGCAGTTCGGCCAGGCGATCGCCGATTTCCAGAATACGCAATTCATGCTGGCGGACATGCTGACCGAGTTGGAGGCCGCGCGCACCCTGCTCTACGCGGCCGCCGTCAAGGTGACGGAAAATGCGCCCGACAAGACGCGCTTTGCCGCCATGGCCAAACGGCTGGCGACGGACACGGGGTCGTCGGTCGTTGACCGCGCGCTCCAGCTGCATGGCGGCTATGGCTATCTGATGGACTATCCGGTCGAACGCTTCTGGCGCGATTTACGGGTCCATTCGATCCTGGAGGGCACCAACCAGGTCATGCGCATGATCGTCGCGCGCGACATGCTGCGGCAGGGATGATGGCTGCGCCCACCCACCAGCGGGAGATGGACATGACGGACCCAGTGCTAACCTTCATCGAAAATGGCGTCGGCCGCATCCGGCTCAACCGGCCCAGGGCGATCCACGCGCTGACGCCTGAGATGTGCGTCGCCATCATCGACGCGCTGCTCGGCTGGGCGAAGGACGACAGCGTAGTCGCGGTCATGATCGACCATCTGCCCGCGCCCGATGGCGACCCCAAATTGTCGCGCGGCTTCTGCGCCGGGGGCGACATCGCCCTCATCGCCAACAGCGCAAAGACGGATTGCGTGGAGGCCGAACGCTTCTTCAGCATCGAATATCGGATGAACCATCTGCTGTTCGTCTATGAAAAGCCGATCGTCGCCTTCATGGACGGCATCGTCATGGGCGGGGGCGTCGGCCTGTCCCTGCCCGCGCGCTACCGCGTGGCGACCGAACGCACCACCTTCGCCATGCCCGAAACCGGCATCGGCCTGTTCCCTGATGTGGGTGGCGGCTGGTATCTGCCGCGGCTTCCGGGGCGCGTCGGCGCCTGGCTCGCCGCGACCGGGGCGCGGATCGATGGCGCCGATTGCGCCGCTATCGGCATCGCCACCCATTATATGCCGTCCGAAGCATTGGACGCGGTCAAGGCGCGCATCCTGACCAACCCATGGGACCTGACGCTCGTGCTCGACGCCGCCAGCGCCCAGCCGCCCGCGTCAAAGCTCGCCGCGTCGCGCACCGACATCGACCGGATGTTCGCGTCCGACACCGCCGAGGAGATCGTCGCGGCGCTGGAAGCCGACGGGGGCGAATGGGCGCAAAAGCAGCTGTCGACCCTGCGCACCAAATCACCCCAGACGATCAAGGTCGCGCTGCGCCAATTGGTCGAAGGCGCGGCCAAGTCCAGCTTCGCCGACAATATGGCGATGGAATATGGCATCGCCTGCGCCGTCATCCGCCGCCCCGATTTCGTCGAGGGCGTGCGGGCGGTGATCGTCGACAAGGACAATGCGCCGCGCTGGAACCCGGCCACGTTGGAAGAGGTGAGCGAAGCGATGATCGACGCGATCTTCGAACCGCTGCCGGCCGACAAGGGCTGGACGCCCCTGCCCGACTACGCCGACGCCTAACCCCAAGACCATAGAGAGCCATAACCGCAAAGAGGATGCCGACATGACCCAGACGATCGCCTTCATCGGCCTTGGCAATATGGGCGGTGGCATGGCCGCCAACCTGCTGAAAAACGGCTATGCCGTCCGCGCCTTCGACCTGTCGGACGAGGCGCTGGCGAGGGCCGAGGGCCATGGCGCGGTGCGCGCGGCCAGCGCTGCCGACGCCGCAACGGGGGCCGACGCCGTCGTCACCATGCTGCCGGCCGGAACCCATGTCGAGGCGGTCTATACCGGCGAGATATTCGGCGCAGCCACGCCCGGCGCGCTGTTCCTCGACTGCTCCACCATCGACGTCGCCACCGCGCGGCGCGTCAGCGAAGCGGCCGTCGCCGCCGGGTTCGCCATGGTGGACGCGCCGGTTTCGGGCGGCATTGCCGCGGCCAATGGCGGCACGCTCACCTTCATGGTGGGCGGCACGGATGCGGCCTTCGACAGCGCCAGGCCGATCCTGTCCGCCATGGGCAAGGCGGTGATCCACGCGGGCGGCGCAGGCAATGGGCAGGCGGCCAAAATCTGCAACAACATGCTGCTGGGCGCGACCATGGTGGCGACCTGCGAAACCTTTGCCATGGCGCGGAAGCTGGGGCTCGACCCGCAGACCTTCTACGACATCAGCAGCGTGTCGTCGGGTCAGAGCTGGTCAATGACCAGCTATTGCCCAGTGCCAGGCGTCGGCCCGCAAACACCCGCCGACAATGGCTATCAAGGTGGCTTTGCCGTGGGCCTGATGCTGAAAGACCTCAAGCTGGCGAGCGCGGCGGCCGCGTCGGTCGGCGCATCGGTGCCGATGGGCAATGCGGCCGAGGCGCTCTATCAGATGCTCGCGAACCAGGGAGAGGCCGCGCGCGACTTCTCCCTGATGATCGAGATGCTGGAGGGAAAATAGGCGCGAACACGCACCTATGGGGCTTTCCCGGCCTCCGCCGCCGCCAGCACGCGCAGGACATTGCCTGACCAAATTTTCTGGACGTCCGCCTCGCTGTAACCGGCCTTGAGCAGGGCGGCGGTGATCTTGGGCAGGTCGACCACATCCTCCATGCCGACGACGCCGCCGCCGCCATCCCAGTCCGCGCCGATCCCGACATGGTCTGGTCCCACCACCTCCAATGCATGAAGCATATGCGTCATGAAATCGTCAAAGGTCGCCCGGTCGGTCTCCGGGTAGAGCCGGTCGATCTCCCGCCGCTTAGCCAGCAGATCTGCGCGCTTCTCTGCCGTTATCTTCCCGCCCTCGCGCAATGACGCGAACAGCGCGCTCATCGCCTTCTGCCGCTCCGGGTTGGGTTTGGACGCTTTCAGATAGCTTCCATAGGCGTTCATCTGGATGACCCCGCCCTTTGCCGCCAGCGCCTTCAAATGCGCGTCGTCAACATTGCGCGGATGATCAAAGACCGCCTTGCAGCCCGAATGGGTGAGCAACACCGGGGTCGTTGACAGCGCCAGCAGGTCGTCCAGCACCTGGTCGCTGCTGTGCGAGGCGTCGGGCACGACGCCCAGCCGGTTCATCTCCTTGAGCAGTTCCTTGCCCAGCGGCGACAGCCCGCCAAAGCGCGGCTTGCCCGACGGGTCGGTCGAACTGTCGGCGAACTGGTTATGCGCGAAATGGGCAAAGCCCACCACGCGGACGCCCATCGCGTAAAATGTGTCGAGCAACGACACGTCCTCGCCCAGCGGATAGGCGTTTTCGATGGACATATAGACGACGCGCTTGCCCTTTGCGGCGATCGGCGCGGCGTCCTTGGCTTCAAGCGCCAGCGCGAAATTGTCGGGATCGGCGGCGACCATATTGCGGATCGACAGGCCGCGCAGGATCGCAAAGTCGCGCGCCTTGCGGAACCCTTCGAACGTCAGCGGTCCCTGGCTCGTGTAAATCGCCCAGAAGCCGCCATCCAGTCCGCCCTTCTTCATGCGCGGCAGGTCGACCTGGGTGAAATCATGCAGCACGTCATGCTCTTCCTCGATCGACCAGCCGGGCAGGTCGAGCGAGGCAGGCGTGTCGAGATGGCTATCGAGCGTCAGCAGCTTTTGATGCAGCTGATAGGTCTGCTTCGGCACCGCCGGCCTTTGCGCCATCGCGGCTGTCGGGAGCAACGCAACGAGCGCCGCCCCCATCATCATCATCGCGCGCATCAGATTTCCCCCGTCAGCGTGAACTGGAAGGTGCGCGGGCTCAGCGGGCGGAAGAAACCGTCGCCCGTCACGGACGAGGAAATATAGGACAGCGTATCCTTGTCGAACAGATTGTCGATGTTGAACCGCGCCTTCACGCTCTTGATCGGGCCGAAGGTCCAGCCATCGCCAATATCGACATAGGCGCTGAACACGGTGAAGCCCGGCACGCTGGACCCTGCGGCATTGGTGAAGGTCGACCAGCGTTTCGACGTATATTTGCCCGAAATATTGGCCACCAACCAGCTTGCCGGTTCGATGGTAATGCCGCCGCCGACGATCCATTTCGCGCTGTCGGGAATATATTTGCCCGCAATCTCGATCGGCGTGGCGGCGGGAATGTCATCCTTGAACTTGGCGTTGTTGTAGGTGACGTTGAGATTGCCATAGGCCAGCCCATCCAGGAAGGCGGGCTTGTACGTACCGCTGAATTCCACGCCATAGGCGCGCACCCGGCCGACATTCTGGAAGAATGTTTCCGTCGCCGCCCCGCCGCTGCCCGGAAGGATGGAGGTGATCGACTGAATGCGGTTCTTGAACTTGGTGTAATAGCCCGCAAGGCTTGCGTAGAGCTGGCCCTGGTTGGTGCGGATGCCAACTTCCATATTGGTCGATCGTTCGGGCGCGGGCTGCGGCACCAGCGCGCCGCCGGCGCGGATGACGGAATAAATATCGTCCATCCCCTTGGGCAGCGCCATATTTTCGGCATAGGACGCAAAGACCTGGGTTCGGCCGTCAATCTTGTAGAGCAGGCCCGCCATCGGCAGGAACATGTCGCGATATTGGGCGCGATTGACGCTGGGGCCATAGCCCGGCACCGGAACGCCGCCGACCGTCCGATAATAGTCGTCGAAATCGCGATAGCCGGTATAGCGGTAATCCATCATCAGGCCCTTGAAGCCGAGATCGAGCACCAGTTGCTCATCGGCAAGCTTGACCGTGTCCTTCAGGAAAATCTGGAGCGTGTCGCGCTTCGAGCGATAATCGCGGCGCAGATAGACGAGTTCATCCAGCAGCGGCGCGCCATCGGGCGCGCCATCGACGGTGTTATAGCGCGCCTGCGTGCGATGATATTTATCGACTTCCGCCCACATGCCGGTTTCGACCGTATTGACGCCCATCTCCCAGTGCAGCTTTGTGGTGATGCCATAGCGGTCGCCGCCCACGCCAGATCGACCGAACTCCACGCCTTTGGGCGCCGTGACGGGCAGGCCGACCGCGACCTGCCCGGTATAGCGCGTCAGGGAATTGGCATAGGTATCGGGCGAAACACCATAACCGCTCTTGTCCTCCCAATAGAGGGTGGATTCGGCCCAGACGCCATCCGCGATCCCGGCATGGAAGGTCGCGCCGTACAGCTTGTCCTTTCGCACGTTGATGGCAAGGTTGTAGACCTGCGCATAATTGCTGTTGGAATAATAGACGCCCGGAACGGTCGGTTCGAAGCCCGGCGTCGTGTTGGGGACATTTTCAATATAGGCATAATCGCGCCCGCATGCGCCCGTCAGGCTTTTGACCGTGCAATTATATTGCGCGCGGGTGAGCGTTGGCGAATCATAATCGAAAAAGTCGTTCGACACGAATTTGAACCGCGCCCAGCTGTCGCCGCCCAGGTCGGCGTGGATCTGCCCTTCCCAATGTTCGCGATCGACCGATCCTGGCCCGCGCCACAGGTCGGTGTCCAGCTTGGTGCGGCTGACATAGGCCTTGAACGGGCCGACGCGTCCCGTGCTCGCGCGGATGAAGGTGCGCTTCATGTCAAAATCGCCAAAGCTCTGCGACACGAACAGGCCCATCTCCTCCTGCGGCGCGATGCTGTTATACTGCACCACTGGCCCCAGCGTCGAATAGCTGGGCAAGGACACATCGCCTGCGCCCACGGCCGCTTCCACCACACCCAGATTTTCATTGTCGACATAGCGGAACACCGGGCTGCCGCCAAAGGCGTCGCTGCGACCGGTCGGGATGCCATCAACCACGAACCCGATCTGGTCGAGGTTGAAGGCGCGGGTCTGGACGCTGTTGCCAAACTCATACAGCCCCAGCGCGCCGTCAGTCTGCACATTGAAGCCGGGCAGTTGCTCCAGCATCTTGAGACCCGAAATGCCCGACGGCGCGGACAGCAGCGCCTCGCGTGTGACCGCGACGACGTTGCTGATCTTGTCCTCGCCGATCGCCTCCGACGCCTGCGAGACGCGGCGGCCCGTTACGGTGATCAGATCTTCGTCGCCAGCGGCCGGCTCCTGCGCCTGGGCCGTGCTCAGGGCACCAGCGGCGCTCGCCAGCAGCAGGGCGGCGCGCGCGGAAAGACGAATGGGCAAACGGACGGACATGAAAAGGCTCCCCTGGCTAATGCGAGCCGATCAGGTGGCGCGGCGATCCGCACCCCCTCTCCATTGGTCGCTGGCCAGGTCTGGACGCACCCACCAGTCGTTTCAGTTGTCTGTTGAAACGAGGTTGGTGCGCCAAGCCGCTATCTGTCCGTCAACAATCTCCCTGTTGTTGCAATATGGCAACAAAAGCGCATCAGCGCCCCTTCCAGACGCCCGCGCGCTTTTCGACAAAGGCGGTCATGCCTTCCTTCTTGTCCTCGGTCGCGGTGAGTATCTGAAACAGGCGGCGTTCGGTAAGCAGGCCCTGCGCCAGCCCGGTTTCGAACGCGATATTGACCATTTCCTTGTTCACCATCGCGGCCATGGGCGGCATGGAGGCGATCAGCGCAGCGTCCTTGAGCGCTTCGTCCAGCAACGCCGCGGCCGGCACGATCCGGCTGACGAGGCCAGCACGCTCGGCCTCTTCCGCACCCATCATGCGGCCAGTGAGGCACATGTCCATCGCCTTTGCCTTGCCGACCGCGCGGGTCAGCCGCTGCGATCCGCCCATGCCGGGCGCCACGCCCAGCTTGATTTCGGGCTGGCCGAACTTCGCCGTGTCGGCCGCAATGATATAGTCCGCCATCATCGCCAGTTCGCACCCGCCGCCCAGCGCAAAGCCATTGACCGCCGCGATCCACGGCTTGCGGGTAGCAACCACGCCGGTCTGCCAGCCGGAAAAGAAATCCTCCAGGAAGAAGTCGGCCGCGTCCTTGTACACCATTTCCTTGATGTCGGCGCCGGCGGCGAAAGCCTTTTCCCCGCTGCCCGTCAGCACCGCGCAGCGCTGCGTCGGATCGCCATCATAGGCGCCGAACGCCGCGCTCAGATCAGCGAGCACCCGGCTGTTGAGCGCGTTGAGCGCCTGCGGCCGGTTAAGCGTGATCAACGTTACCGCGTCGCGCTGTTCGACCAGGATCGTTTCATAGGTCATCGCCATCTCCCTTATGTCCATTGAGGACCGCTTTATGGCGATGCTCGGTGGATCGCCAGCCCTCCTGCCCTTGCAATTGTGCCAATGTCATCGGCACAGATGCATGAAATCGCGCTCATAGCTTTTGAGGTGCGCACCGCCATCGACGTAGAGCGTCTGACCGGTGACGGCGCTCGCGTCCGTCAGATAAAGGACGGCCTGCGCAATCTCTTCCGCCTGCGGCAGGCGCGCGAGCGGCATCATCTCGCCCAGTCGCTCCATTTGCGCTGCGTCATAATCGGGCGTCGCGATGGTGAGGCCCGGCGCGACCGCGTTGACGCGCACTTTGGGCGCCAGGCTGGCGGCACTCGTCCGGGTGAGACCGGCAAGCGCCAGTTTTGAAAGCGTGTAGGCCAGTTGATCTCCATGGGGATGGTCGATCCGCTGGTCGAGGATATTGATGATGCACCGGTCGACCGCGCCGGCCGGCACGGTCGCGAACGCCTTGGTCAGCATGACGGGCGCCGCGCAATTGACCGCATAATGGCGCATCAGATCATCGGCCGTCACCGTGTCCAGCCGATCCTGCCCGAACATCGCCGCGCTGTTCACCAAAATGTCGGGCGGTCGTCCGAAGCGCTCGGCGACCTTCGCCACCAGTTCCTCAGCGCCCTCGGGGTCAGCGAAATCGACGACGAAACCATCCCATTCCGTCCCTTCCTCCTCCAGCGCCAGCGCCAGGTGGGAATCGAGCCGCGTGTCATGACTGCCATGGATGGCCAGCGAATGGCCGGCGCGCGCCAAAGCGGCGGAAATAATGCCGCCCAGCCGCCGGTGCCCGCCCGTCACCAGCGCGAGCCGCTTGGCGGCCAGGGGCTTGCCCACCGGCTCTGCATCAGCCCGCGCACGCCCCAGCGGACGATATCCCGTCTCTTGCGGCTCGATCATGCGCTGATGAGCTTCAGCACTTCCTCGCGCGATTTTTCATCATCGCGGAACACGCCCAGCATGCGGCTGGTCTTCATGATGACGTTGGGCGTACGCACGCCCCGGCCGGTCATGCAGCCATGGGTCGCCTCGATAACGACGGCGACGCCTTGGGGTTTCAGATGCTCCTGGATGCAGTTGGCGACTTCGGACGTCAGCCTTTCCTGCACCTGCAACCGGTTGGCATAGGCATGGAGCACCCGCGCCAGTTTCGAGATACCCACGACATAGTCGCCAGGCAGATAGGCGATATGCGCCTTGCCCACGATCGGCGCCATATGATGTTCGCAATGCGACTGGAACGGAATATCCTTCAGCAGGACGATGTCGTCATAGCCGCCCACTTCATGGAAGATGCGTGAAAGATGATAGGCCGGATCGTCGTCATAGCCGCGGCAATATTCCCGCCAGGCCCGCGCCACCCGCTCGGGCGTCTCCAGCAAGCCTTCCCGTTCGGGCGTATCGCCGGCCCAGCGGATCAACGTGCGGATGGCCTCGCTGACGTCCGCGGGCACCGGTTCCTTGCCGACGCCAATGGTTTCCGCATCAATGTCACACGCCATGGGCCCTCGCCGCTCCTTTCCTGATCGGCCCCGCATATGGCGACTGGGGGGGGCCGTGACCAGTCCTTTCCGCCATGCTGGACACAGCATCGCCCCGGTGGCACATCGCGAAGCAATCGGGATCGCCTCATAAACATGACATTCGCTTCTTCCTATGCGCACTGAACATATCGCCGCCGTCCTGCTTGCCGCCGGTACATCCTCCCGCTTTGGCGAGGAGGACAAGCTGATGGCCACCCTGCGCGGCAAGCCCATGGCGGCCCACGTGCTGGAAACCGTCGCCTCCATGGCCTTTGCCGAACTGGTCGCGGTGACGCGGCCGATTGATGACGCCCCGGTCCTCCATCGCAAGCTCGACCGGCGCGGCTACAGCATCATCGTCAACGACCGGCCACAGGACGGCATGTCGGGCAGCATCGTGCGCGCGGTGCGGCATGTCCTGCCCAACCGGGACGTGCGCGGCATTCTCATTTGCCTGGCCGACATGCCCGACGTGCCGCAGACCCACTATAACCATATCTGCCTTGCGGCCGAGGACATACGGTCCGTCGTGGCATCGACGGACGGCTTTTCCTCCTCACCCCCGGCCTTCATCGGGCGCAAGCATTTCCCCGAATTGCTGGCTCTGCGCGGTGATCAGGGCGCACGCGCGCTGCTGAGCCATGGATTGCAGATCGAAGCGCCCGCCGGCATTCTGCGCGACATCGACACGCCGGATGATCTGGCCACGGCAGGCTGATCAGCTCGATCGCGTCGGATCGATCCAGCCTTCCCCCATTTCCCGCGCGTCGGGCGATCGGCTGAGCGGCAAGGATCCCGTCTGCCGCTCCAGCCGGCGATGCACGACCGGGGGTTCCGGCCGGTCGTGCAGGGCATGAATGGCATCGCTATTGGCAATATCCGCCACGGTGCGCCGCTGATTGTGACGGACATAATCCAGCCATGTCGACACATGATAGCGTTCGACCCACAAATCGCTCTCGCCCAGGTCGCGCAACAATTGCCAGCCATGCGCGCCATCGCGCCTGCGAATCCGCCGCCGCTCGCTCATCGCGGCCAGGAAGGGCACGATGGACCCCGCCGGAATGCGATATTCGATCGTGACGACGATGGGTCCGCTGCGTGGTTCTACCGGTACGGCCGTGTCCGGCTCCTGCCAGTCGCCGCGCGGATCGAGATTGTCGTCGCCAATCTGTGGCAGCGGCCGCCACAGACCCAGCAGGGCCGCGACGAACTGGACCGCTGCCGCGGTATAAAGGGCCGTGACCACGCCATCCTGTTCGGCCACCCATCCAAAGAGCCAGGCCCCGCCCGCCATGCCGCCGAACGCGACCATCTGATACAGGGCGACCGCGCGCGCGACGACCCAGCGCGGCGCGGACATCTGTACCGACACGTTGAACGTCGATAGCGCCAGTACCCAGCCCGCGCCTGCCAGCATGTAGCCGGGAAGGGCCACCCACAGCCACGTGCTGGCGCCGGTCAGCGCCGTCCCGATCGCGAGCGCGAGCGCGGCCGACCGAACGATGGCCTCGACCGAATAGCGGGTGCGCAAACGGCGGCTGGACAACGCACCCAGCACAGCGCCAAATCCGAATGCACCGCTGGTCACGCCGAAAGTCAGGGCGCCACCGCCCAGCAGGTCGCGCGCGACCAGCGGCATCAATGCGGAAACCGCCGCGGCGCCAAGGCCGAATATGCCCGCACGCAGCAGCACCAGCTTGATCTTGGGCGACATGGCGACATAGCCGAGCCCGGCCAGCATCGCGACGCCCAGCCTTTCGCGCGGCAGCAGTTTCGGCGGCAGTTCGGGCCGCCAGCGTGCCAACACCACCAGCAGACCCAGATAGCTGACCGCATTGGTGACAAAAGCGGCCGCCGCCCCCGCCGCTGCGACGATCACGCCGCCCAGCGCGGGCCCGACGCTGCGCGCCAGGTTGAAACCCATGCTGTTCATCGCCACCGCGCTGGGCAGGATGGCGCGTGGCACCATGTCTCCGACAGACGCCTGCCAGGCAGGCCCGTTGATCGCGGTGGCGCAGCCCAGAAGGAAGGTGAACCCCAGCAGCAGCCAGGGCGTCATCCAGCCTGCCCATGCAGTCGCGGCAAGCAGCGCCGACACCAGCAGCATGAACGCCTGGCAGGCGATCATCACCTTGCGCCGCTCCAGATTGTCGGCGACAGCCCCCGCCCACAGCGACAAAAGCATGATCGGCAGGGTCGTCGCGGCGGGCACCAGCGCGATCAGCAAGGGCGACGCGGAAAGGGATGTCATCATCCATGCCGCGCCGACAGACTGGATCAGCCCGCCGAAATTGGACGCAAGACTGGCAAACCAGATCGCCCGAAATACCGGGATGGAAAAGGGCGATGCGGGGCTGGCGGAGGCTTGATCGGGCACAGACGTCATGAAGCGTAATCCGTTGGTGGCGTCAAACCCGGCATTCCTTGGCCTCCTCGTCCACGGGTCGGATAACGAGCCGGCACACATCCGGTTTCCGCACGCCCACGCTGACGATTCTTTGGCCTCAGGGGTTCAAACGCGCCCCCAAAGGAGTCATTTTCGTCGCCTATCCCCCGTTGCGCATCCTGCCGTTACGGCATGGCGGAGGGACGAAGCCACTGGCAATAGACACTTGCACTTTACGTAAACGTAAATACATTCAGGTCCAGATTTCGTTCGTCCAGTGCGACGCCGAGAGGACCCCCATGGAGAGGGAATGACAATGGAAGCCTATATTTACGATGCCGTCCGCACGCCCCGGGGCCGGGGCAAGGCTGACGGCTCGCTGCATGAAATCACACCCATTCAGCTGGCGACGCAGGTGCTGGAGGCTGTGCGCGATCGCAACCAGATCGACACGGCCGATGTCGATGACGTCATATTGGGCTGCGTCAGCCCCGTGGGCGAACAGGGCGCAGACATCGCGCGCGTTGCAGCGCTCAACGCCGATTACGCCCAGACCGTACCGGGCGTTCAGATCAATCGCTTCTGCGCGTCTGGCCTTGAAGCGGTCAACATGGCTGCGGCCAAGGTCTTTTCGGGTGAAGCCATGTTCGCGATCGGCGGCGGCGTCGAATCGATGAGCCGCGTGCCGATGGCGTCGGACGGCGGCGCTTGGGCGATGGACCCGGCGGTCGCCTACAAAACCTATTTCGCGCCGCAAGGCATTGGCGCAGACGTGATCGCCACCAAGTTCGGGATCAGCCGGGACGATGCGGACGCCTACGCGGTGGAAAGCCAGAAGCGCGCGAAGCAGGCTTGGGACGAAGGCCGCTTCAAGAAGTCGATCCTTCCTGTGAAGGACGTGATCGGCCAGGTCGTGCTTGACCATGACGAACATATGCGTCCCGACGCCACGATGCAGTCGCTGGGCAGCCTGAAGCCCAGTTTCGCCGCCTTGGGCGAGGAGATGCCCGGCTTCGATACGGTCGCGCTGCTGCGCTATCCCGAACTGGAAAAGGTCAATCATGTCCATCATGCCGGCAACAGCAGCGGCATTGTCGATGGCGCGGCGGCCGTTCTGGTCGGCAGCAAGGAAATGGGCGACAAATACGGGCTGACGCCTCGCGCCCGGATCAAGGCCATGGCCTCGATCGGGTCGGAACCGCTGATCATGCTGACCGGGCCGGAATTTGTCGCTGGCAAGCTGCTTGCGCGTGCCGGGATGACCAAGGACGACATCGACCTGTGGGAACTCAATGAAGCCTTCGCATCGGTTGTGCTGCGCTACATGCAGGCGATGGACCTCGATCATTCCAGGATCAATGTGAATGGCGGCGCGATCGCCATGGGCCATCCGCTGGGAGCAACGGGCGCAATGGTGCTGGGCACCGCGCTCGACGAACTGGAGCGCTCCGGCAAGGGCACCGCGCTCGTCAACCTGTGCGTGGGCGCAGGAATGGGCACCGGCATTATCATCGAGCGTATCTAAGAACAAAATACCGTTCGCGCTGAGCCTGTCAAAGCCCTGTCCTTCATCAACAGACAGTGCAGCCCTTCGACAAGCTCAGGGCGAACGGATTTGAGAGGTAGCACCACTATGCAGACCATCAATTTCACCACCGACGCCGACGGCATCGCCACATTGATCATCGACGTGCCCGGCCAGTCGATGAACGTCATCGGCCCCGATTTCCTGGCCGACCTCGACGCCGCGATCACGCGCATCGCGTCCGAAGAAAGCATCAAGGGCGCGGTCATCGCGTCCGGCAAGGACAGCGGCTTCATGGCCGGCATGGACCTCAAATATTTCGGGTCGATGCTGGTAAGTGGCGAGGGTCAGCGCCCTGCCCCGGCCGATATTTTCGACAAGGTGTTCGTGCTGAACCAGCTGTTTCGGCGCCTGGAAACCAGTGGCAAGCCCATCGCCTGCTCGATAGAGGGCACATGCGTTGGCGGCGGGTTCGAACTCGCGCTCGCCTGTCATCGCCGCTTCGTGGGCGACAGTCCCAAGACGCAACTGGGCCTGCCGGAAATCCTGATCGGCCTCTTCCCCGGCGGTGGCGGGTCGCAGCGCCTGCCGCGCATCATGGGCGTGCAGGCCTCACTGATGTACATGCTTCAGGGCAAAATGTTCCGCCCGGCCGACGCGGCGATGATGAAGGTCGTCGATCAGGTCGTGCCGCAGGGCACCGCGCTCGACGCGGCGCGCGAATGGGTGAAGGCGAACCCCAACGCCCATACCCAGCCCTGGGACGTCAAGGGCTTCAAGGTGCCGGGCGGTGCGGGTGGTTTCAACCCCGCCTTCGTCCAGACCATGGCCGGCGCAGTGCCGATGACATTGAAGCAGACGCAGCGCAACATGAACGCGCCGATCGCGCTGCTGTCGGCCGTCTATGAAGGCATCACCCTGCCGATGGACCGGGCGATCGCGATCGAGAGCAAATATTTCGCCAAGGTCGCCGCCGACCCGCAGGCGAGCAACATGATCCGCACTCTCTTCGTGAACAAGCAGGCGGCCGAACGCGGTGCGCGTCGTCCCAAGGATGAGGCCAAGGCGCCGACGAAGAAACTCGCCATGCTGGGCGCGGGCATGATGGGCGCTGGCATCGCCACCGTGGCCGCGCAGGCGGGCATGGACGTCGTGCTGTTCGATCGCGACCAGGCCTATGCCGAAAAGGGCAAGGCGCATGTCGAGGCGGTGCTCAAGAAGCGCCTGGGCCGCGGCATGACGCCCGAGAAGATGACCGAGACGCTGGCCCGCGTGACCCCCACCACCGATTATGCTGACCTCGCCGGCGCGGACTTCGTGATCGAAGCCGTGTTCGAGGATGTCGGCATCAAGGCCGAAGTCACAAAGAAGGTAGAGGAAGTGCTGGGCGCCGACACTATCTTCGGCTCCAACACCTCCACCCTGCCGATCACCAGGCTGGCAAACGCCTGGTCCAAGCCGGAAAATTTCATCGGCGTCCATTTCTTCTCACCGGTTGAAAAGATGCCGCTGGTCGAAATCATCCTGGGCGAAAAGACCGGCCCGGCCGCCATCGCCAAGGCGCTCGATTTCGTGGCGCAGATCAAGAAGACCCCGATCGTCGTGCATGACAGCCGCGGTTTCTATACCTCGCGCAGCTTTGGCACCTATGTGCAGGAAGGCGCGGAACTGGTCGGCGAAGGCGTCAATCCTGCGCTCATCGAAAATGCCGGCAAGCAGCTTGGCATGCCGACCGGGCCTCTGGCGGTTAGCGACGAAGTGTCTATCGAACTGGGCGTCAAGATCATGACCGCGGCGAAGAAGGAACTGGGCGATGCCTATGTCCGCCAGGGATCCGACGACATCATGGTCAAGATGACCGATGCCGGACGGCTGGGCCGCAAGAATGGCAAGGGCTGGTATGATTATCCCGAAGGCGCGAAAAAGCACCTTTCGCCCGCGCTTGGCGAGATGTTCCCGCGCGCGGCCGAGCAGCCCGACGTGGAGGCGGTCAAGGAACGCCTCCTCTATCGCCAGCTCATCGAATGCGCCCGCTGCTTCGAGGAAGGCGTGCTGGAAACGCCAGAGGATGGCGACATCGGCGCGATCTTCGGCTGGGGCTTTGCGCCCTATACCGGCGGGCCGTTCAGCCATATGGACACGGTCGGCATCGCCAATGTCGTCGCGACACTTGATCGGCTGGCGGCGGCGCACGGCCCGCGCTTTGCCCCCACGCAACAGCTGCGCGACATGGCGGCGAGCGGTTCGACCTTCTACAAGCCCGCGTCGATGAAGGCGGCCGCCTGAACGACCTATAAATCTTAACGCGCTTTCGCTAGGTCTCCCCGGCATCAGCTGGGGAGACCTTTTCTTTATGAGCGACAAGCCGACGGTCATGGTCACGGGCGGCGCCGGCTATATCGGCAGCCATGCCGTGCTGGCGCTAAAGGATGCCGGCTATGGCGTCGTCGTGATCGACAATCTCGTCACCGGCTTCGACTGGGCGGTGCCCGGAGACGTGCCGCTGGTGCGCGGCGACATTGCCGACCAGCCGCTGGTGGAAGCGACGCTGCGCGACCATGATGTCCGCGCGATCATGCATTTCGCCGGTTCGGTTGTGGTGCCGGAGTCAGTCGATAACCCACTCAAATATTACCATAACAACAGCGCCAAGACGCGCGACCTGATCGAAAGCGCGGTGCGCGTAGGCGTACCGCATTTCATCTTCTCCTCCACCGCCGCCACCTATGGCACGCCGGACGTGGAAGCTGTGCGGGAAGATACGCCGCAGCGCCCGATCAATCCCTATGGCATGTCGAAGCTGATGACCGAGCATATGCTGCGCGACGTGGCGGCGGCGCATCCGATGAACTTTTGCGCGCTACGCTACTTCAACGTCGCGGGCGCTGATCCGCAGGGACGCACCGGCCAGTCGACGGCGGGTGCCACCCACCTCATCAAGGTTGCAGTCGAAGCGGCGCTGGGCAAGCGCGAAAGCGTCAGTATCTTTGGCGATGATTTCGACACGCCGGACGGCACGGGCGTGCGCGACTATATCCATGTCAGTGACCTCGCCGCTGCCCATCTGCTGGCGCTGGAAGCGCTGATGGCAGAGCCGGATCGCAACCATCTGCTCAATTGCGGCTATGGCCGGGGTTTTTCCGTGCTGGAGGTGCTGGACGCGGTCGATCGGGCGACCAACAATCCGATCAAGCGCATCATGACGGGCCGGCGCGCGGGCGATCCGGGCAAGCTGATTTCGGACAACAGCGCCATCCTGCGCACCTTTCCCTGGACGCCACGCCACGCCGATCTCGACCAGATCGTCACCCATGCCCTGGCGTGGGAACGCCAGCTCGGGGACCGCCCATGAGCGAAGCGAGCGTCCGCGCCTACTTCGCCGCGCATGCGCCCGATGTGTCGATCATCGATCAGGGCGTCAGCACAGCAACCGTCATGGAAGCCGCCGCAGCGCTTGGCGTCGAGCCAGCGCGCATAGCCAAGACCCTATCGCTGCGCGTGGGGGATCAGGTCATACTCGTCTGCGCGCGCGGTGACGCCCGCCTGTCGAACGGCAAGGCCAAGGCCGCGCTGGGCGCCAAACCGCGGATGCTCGGCGCGCATGAGGTGGAGGAATTGACCGGGCACCCGGTGGGCGGGGTCTGCCCCTTCGGCTTGACGACGCCCCTGCCCGTCTATTGCGACCTGTCGCTCAAGGCATTCGCCACCGTCTTTCCGGCCGCAGGATCACGCACCGCGTCCGTCGAATTGACACCCGATAGGCTCGCGGCCTTGACCGGGGCAAGCTGGGTGGACATCTGCACCCTTCCTGATGACGCGGAGTGACCATGCCGACCGAACATCTATTCGCCACCGGGGCGCAGGCCGCCGCCGACATTGCCGAGCGGATCGCCACCATCCTGTCGGACGCTATTGCCGTGCGCGGGATTGCGACCATCGCCCTGTCGGGTGGGCGCTCGCCCCGGCCGGTGCTGGAAGCGCTGAGCCTGGCCACACTCGACTGGAGCAAGCTGATCGTCACGCTGGTGGACGAACGCTGGGTCGATGCGGCCAGCGCGGACAGCAACGAACGACTGGTGCGTGACACGCTGTTGCAAGGGCCCGCCGCGCAGGCGCGCTTCGTGCCGATGAAGACGGATGCGGCGGACGCCTATGCAGGCCAGCCGGACGTGGAACGCGCTTTCGCCGCCCTGCCCTGGCCGCTCGACATCATCCTGCTGGGCATGGGTGATGATGGCCATACCGCCTCACTTTTCCCGGAGAGCAGGGAACTGGCTGAAGGTCTTGCCACCGATGCGCTGACCATTGCCGCCACCCCGCCGGCCGCGCCGCATCAACGCCTGTCGCTGACCGCCAGCGCGATCCTCAAAAGCCGCCATATTTTCCTCCAAATCAGCGGCGCTTCCAAGAAGGCAGTCTATGATCGCGCACTGGCGGGCGGCCCGGTCGAGGAATTGCCGATCCGCCTCGCGCTTTTGCAGGACGATGTGCCGGTCGAGGTCTGGATCGCCGAAAACTGACGATTTTTCAGTCCGCCGGATCGTGGCCGGAAATCAGATAGCGCCATACCCCGGTCGCGTTGATGAAGAGCAGGGCGACATTCTGCCAGCCAATGCCTTCGCTATTGTCATCCAGGAAACCCCAGGCGATCAGCGCGATGGAGCTTGTCACGAACAGCACGAAGGCCCATCCGGTGATGCGGCGGCCAAGGTTGAGCGAAACGATCAGCGCGGCGAGCGTGGCCGCCCCCGCGCCATAATATTGCAGGACGGTCAAGAAGGTCTGGCTCATGCCCTGCCCAACGCAGCAGCCAGGGCCATGTTGCCAAAATTAACGCAGGTGATTCATGCATAACGTCGCCGGTATCGACCCTTTCCACGCCATTGCCATCAGCCGGGAGGCGCACGCGCTGGAGGAACAGGGCCGCTCGATCCTGCACATGGAGTTTGGCCAGCCATCGACCGGCGCGCCGACGCGGGCCATCGCGGTCGCGCATCATGTGCTCGACACCGAACCCATGGGCTACTGGGAAAGCACCGCCTTGAAAGAAAGAATGGCCCGCGATTATCAGCATCGCTACGCCGTCACCGTCGATCCCGAACAGATAATCCTAACCTGCGGCGCTTCCCCCGCGCTGGTGCTGGCGCTCACCAGCCTGTTTGCTCCGGGCGCGCGCGTGGCGACGGCGCGGCCGGGTTATGTCGCCTATCGCAATACGTTGAAGGCGCTCTACCTGAACCCGGTCGAGGTCGCCTGCGGCCCGGCCGAACGCTACCAGATCAGCGCCGACGCGCTCGCCGCACTCGACCCCGCGCCCGATGGCCTGATCCTCGCCAGTCCCGCCAACCCGACCGGCACGATCATCCCGCCCGCTGAACTGGCGCGCATCGCTGCAGTCTGCGCCGACCGGGGTATCCGCACCATCTCCGATGAAATCTACCACGGCCTCAGCTTCGGTGAGCCGGCCCATTCGATGCTGCAATATGCGCCCGACGCCGTGATCGTGAACAGCTTTTCCAAATATTACAGCATGGCGGGATGGCGCCTGGGCTGGGTGGTCGTGCCGCCGGACCTTATCGACACAGCGCGCGCACGGATGGGCAATCTGTTCCTGACGCCCCCCGTGCTGGCGCAGCGCGCCGGCCTTGCCGCCTTCGACTGCGTCGAGGAACTGGACGGTCACGTCGCAAGCTACCGCCGCAACCGGCAATTGCTGCTCGATGCGCTGCCCGCCATGGGCCTTGCCCGCATCGCCCCACCCGATGGGGCTTTCTATATCTACGCGGATATCAGCCATCTGACCAACGACAGCCTGGGTTTTTGCCAGAAACTGCTGCGCGAAACCGGCGTGGCGACCGCGCCGGGGATCGACTTCGATCCCGTCGACGGCCACCGCTTCATCCGCTTCAGCTTTGCCGTGTCCACCGACCGGGTTCAGGATGCGATCGCGCGGATGGCCCCCTGGTTCCAGACGCAGGCAGCGCAGTAGGTCCCGAGCCTGTCCTACAGGGCCGGCCTCGTGCTAGGCCAAGCGATCGGCTCTTTTTCGCAGTCTAGCCATTGCCCCGCGCGGCCCCTTGTCCGTCGCGGTCGACTTCGCAAAAAATCTCCTATTGCGAAATCGACGCTTCGGGTCTCAATCGACGCAAATGCGTCGGCGCACGACGGTGTGAACTTCGCACCCTTTCCCACCGTTGCAAAACACGCGCAACGCGGCCGCCTTTACCCCCGTGTCCGGTCGAACTCATTCATTTCATAAGCAATGGAAGCTTCGACCAGCCCGTCCCACAGGTCGGCGATGACATCACCGGGCGCGCCCAGCCGTTCCGCCTCCGCCCGGGCATTGGCAATTACCTGCGCCTTGCGCGCTTCGTCGCGCACCGCGCCGCGATCGGGCTTGATCCGGGCGGCTGCGCGCATATGGGCAAAACGCAGATCGAGCAGCGCAACAATTTGCCGGTCGATTTCATCGACGCCGGCGCGCACTTCGCTCATGCTGGTATAGCTGTCGGGGTTCATGGTGCGAGCACTTAGGCCGCCCGCCCCGACCTGTCGAGGGCTTGACAGGCCAGCCCCTTGGCGTCATAGGCGCCGCTTCGCGATTGGCCCTGCATCCCGGTGAAGCGGCGGCCCTGTCCCTGAAATACGGAAAACAGGCGATACCGGGACCAACGTTGTTAGCATATCGTAAGGAAAGACATATGTCGAAGCGCTCCAGCGCCAAGTACAAGCTCGACCGCCGGATGGGCGAGAATATCTGGGGTCGTCCCAAGAGCCCGGTCAACAAGCGGGAATATGGCCCCGGCCAGCATGGTCAGCGCCGCAAGGGCAAGATGTCCGACTATGGCATTCAGCTGCGCGCCAAGCAGAAGCTGAAGGGCTATTATGGCGACATCACCGAAAAGCAGTTCAAGAAGAACTATGTCGAAGCCGCCCGCATGAAGGGTGACACCGGCCAGAACCTCATCGGCCTGCTGGAACGCCGCCTCGACGCGCTGGTCTATCGCGCCAAGTTCGCGCCCACCATCTGGTCGGCCCGCCAGCTTGTCAGCCACGGCCACATCTATGTGAACGGCGTCAAGTGCAACATCGCCTCGCGTCTGGTGAAGCCGGGCGACGAAATCACCCTGGGCAAGAAGGCGCAGGAAATGGCGCTGGTCCTGGAAGCGCAGAGCCTGCCAGAGCGCGACATTCCCGACTATGTGTCGCCCGATGGCGCCGCCAAGGTGACTTATGTCCGCGTCCCCACGCTGGACGAAGTACCCTATCCCGTGAAGATGGAACCGAACCTGGTCGTCGAATTCTATTCGCGCTAAGTTCTGCGACCTACAAGACACAAGAAGGGCGGCTCCTTATGGGGGCCGCCCTTTTTCGTGGCACGATATGATTCACTGGGCGCTCAGGCCTAGCATCAGCGCGATGGCGGTGAAAAGAATTGTAGCCGTCATGACCGCCGCAACCGCTTGCCGGAAGCCAGCGAAGCGCCCGATGCGCAATCTGGTCGAAAACCAGACTGTCTGCACGCCCAGATACCATAGCGCCGCACACAGCATCACCACCGCCCCTGCCGTTCGCCCGTGGGAGGGATGGAACGTTGGCAGCAGCGTCGCAACCCCCACCATCAGCGCCAGCGGAGCGGTTGTGAAACATTGCCCGTAAAAGGGGCGGCGCAAATTGGAATGGGTCAGCTTCAGCCCCTGCCGACGCAGCATGAACAACGACATCATCAGCGCGAACAGGCTGAACAGCACCAATCGCAGCGCCAGCAGCGCAAGATCCGAACGACCAGCGCCGCCAGCCCCCTGGTGCCCGTCAACAGGGGATTGCGCCCCGCAACCAGGGCTTCCAGCCCGTGGGAGATCAGCAGGGTCAGAAACAGGAAAAGGGGCGGCCGGATGGCGTCATCATATTGTTCATCAGGTGCGTCCGACACTTCGCGATCGGCATAAGCCATCATCGCCAACGGCCGCACCAGCGCCCGCCACAAGGTCAGGGGATAGAAAACCAGCCAACCCATCACCGTGTAGAGCGCTTCGTCGAGCGACTCGATGATCTTCATGAAGTCCATGAATGATCCTCCTGCCCCGCGCCCGACCTGCCGAGCCGCAGCGACCATGGTCTATCGAGAAGGCCCCAGCATGGATAGGCTAGATCGTCATCGTCAGGAGCCGGGCCATGGGCGCGTCGCCGCCACCGCGACGGCCCGCGCAAAGACCGCATCGAACATCTCGGCCGTCAGCCGCCCGGTATTCTGGTTGTAGCGCGAACAATGATAGCTATCGATCAAAACGCGGCCATCGGGCATGCGGTGTTCGGCCAGATGGACGAAACGCGCCTTGGGCAGCTTGCCGCCCAGTATCTTGACCGCCGACTGGTGCGCGATCTGGCCCAGGGCGATGAAGGTGCGCGCATGGGGCAGCGCCGCCACCGCGTCCGCCAGAAACGGCCGGCAATTATGGATTTCCGCCGGTTCGGGCTTGTTCTGCGGCGGCAGGCATTTGACCGAATTGATGATGATGACATCCCGCAGGACCAGGCCGTCATCCGGCCGCGCTTGATAGGTCCCTTCGGCCAGGCCGTGGCGCGCCAGCGTTGCAAACAGCAGGTCGCCGGCATAGTCGCCGGTAAACGGTCTGCCCGTGCGGTTCGCCCCCTGCCGTCCCGGCGCCAGACCGACGATCGCGATGCGCGCCTGCGGGTCGCCAAAGGCCGGGACCGGCGCGTTCCACCAGTCGGGATGCTGCGCCCGACATTCCTCCCGCAACGCAACGAGGCGGGGGCAACGCTGACAATCCTGCGGAGGCTCGGTCGCAGCAAGGGGGCTTTCCACGGTCACGCAGAGCAGATAGGCGCTGGGCCATGGCGGATACAAGGCCCGAAAGCCGCACCCATGTCTATGCGCTGGCGCTGGGATCGAACCGGCAGCTCTCGGCCCGCCGCACGCCGCCGAAACTGGTTGAGGAGGCTGCCGCGCTGATCGGCGCGCGGATGCCGGTGATCGCCATATCGCCAATTTTCGATACCCCGCCGCTGGGTCCATCGCTGCGCCGCTTCGCCAATGCCGCGATGCTGGTGGAAACCCCGCTGCCGCCCCCTGCCCTGCTGCGCATGCTTCAGGCGATCGAGACGCAGTTGGGCCGACGACGCCACCGTCGCTGGGGCGCGCGCAGCATGGATATCGACATCATCCTCTGGTCGGGCGGCACTTGGCGTGAGCGCCGGCTGACGGTGCCCCACGCCGCCTTTTGCACCCGCCCCTTCGTACTGACGCCCCTGTCCCTGATTGCACCCGGCTGGCGTGATCCCCGCAGCGGCCTTGCCATCCGCCATCTGAGCGCGCGGCTCAAAAAAGCGAAACCAAAGCGGCCGACAAGTGGTTGACCATCCGCGCCGCCCCCTTTAGGGCGTCGTCCACCGCTTCGGGGGTCCATAGCTCAGTCGGTAGAGCAACTGACTTTTAATCAGTAGGTCGCTGGTTCGAACCCAGCTGGACTCACCACTTCTTGTGGAGCGCGATGCAGATAATCTCCACTTCGACCCTCTATGAAGGCTGGCTCAACCTGCGGATGGTGCGGATGCGCGCCGACGATGGCGTGGAGGTTGATCGGCATGTGGTGGAAATGCGCCGGGCGGTAGCCGTCCTGCCCTATGATCCTGATCGTCGCGTAGCCATCACAGTGTCGATGCCGCGCACACCCGTCATGCTGGCAGGCCTGCCCGACATGATGGAGGCAATCGCCGGCATATTGGAAGACGACCCTGCCGATTGCACGCGACGCGAAGCAATGGAGGAAGCGGGTGTTCGGCTGGGCGAGCTGGTCCACCTGGGCCAGATCTGGAGCATCCCCAGCGTCGTTACGGAAAAGATCGACTATTATCTGGCGCCCTACAGCGCACAGGATCGCGTCGCGGCTGGCGGCGGCCTGGTCGAGGAGCAGGAGAATATCAGCGTGCATGAACTGCCGCTGGACACACTCTGGACGATGATGGCGCTCAAGGAAATTGCCGATGGCAAGCTGGCGATCCTGCTGATGGCGCTGCGGCTGCGGCAACCGGCCTTGTTCAGCGTTCCGGTCGACTGACGACAATCGTGCGTGCGGCCACGTCAGCAGCGCCATGGGGCAGGCGAAAGCGACAGGGATCGGATGCGCCGTTGAGGCAGATCGCAAGTCCGCTCACGCGATAACGCAGGACAAGCCGACGGCGGCCGGGATCTTCCCACTGCGCCACGGTCAGCAGGTTGCCCGCTTCATCAAGCCATTCGACATCGTCGTCCGTCAGTATGTCCGTGCCATGGAGGTCCGTTTCATCTGCCCGCAGCGCCGCCAGGGCAAAGACGTACCGCTCCAGTTCTGTGCTGCGGCCATCCCAGTCGATCCAGCTGAACGCATTATCCTGCGCATAGGCGTTGTTGTTGCCCCGCTGGGACCGGCCGAATTCGTCGCCGGCGCTGAGCATGATCGTCCCGCGTGAGCAGAAGAGCGTGGCAAGCAACGCCTTGGCGTCGCGACAGCGGGCGGCGCGGATAGCGGGGTCGTCGCTCGCTCCCTCGATGCCATTGTTCCAGCTGTAATTTTCGCCATGGCCGTCGCGATTCTGCTCGCCATTCGCTTGATTATGCCGCTCTTCATAGGCCGTCAGGTCAGCCAGAGTGAAACCATCATGCGCGGCGAGGAAATTGACCGTCCGGCTTCGGCCGTTCGGGAATATGTCGCTTGATCCGGCAAGACGCGTCGCTACGGCCCCGATCATCCCCGCATCGCCGCGCCAGAAACGCCGCATGTCGTCACGATAGCGATCATTCCATTCCAGCCATCCGCCTGGGAATTGTCCAAGCTGATAGCCGCCCGGACCAATGTCCCACGGCTCTGCGATCATGATCCGATCAGCAAGGACCGGGTCGGCCCGCATCTCTTCCAGCAGTGGCGCGCGCGGATCAAAGCCATGGTCCATCCGCCCGAGTGCGGGACCAAGGTCGAAGCGGAAGCCATCGACGCCGGCCTGCTGCACGAAATGCCGCAATGACGCCAGAATAAGCGCACGCATCGTTGGAGCGTTGCAGGCGATGCTGTTGCCGGTGCCGGTATCGTTGATCAGGCTTCCGTCAGCCGCATGGCGGAATGCTCCGCGCGGGTCGAGACCGCGCAGCGATAGGGTCGGGCCATGGCAGTCGCCTTCGCCGTTATGATTATAGACCATGTCGAGGATGACGCCGATCCCAGCGTCATGCAGGGCTGACACCGCATCCCTCAATTCGGCCATGCCACCGGGTGCCAGACGGGGGTCGATGGCGAACCAGCTGACCGGGTTATAGCCCCAATAATTTGTGAGGCCGAGCGGCCCCAAATGCCGTTCATCAATCCACGCGTTTATCGGCATGAGTTCAACGGCGGAGACCTGCAGGGCTTTCAGATGCGCGATCACGGCCGGATGACCGAGCGCGGCGATGGTCCCGCGCTGCGCCGGGGCCACTTCGGGATGACACATGGTGAAACCGCGCACATGCAGTTCGTAGAGGAGGCCGCCGGGCGTAAAGAGCGGCGACCGCGCGGCCACGTGCGGCCGGGGCGCTTCGACGACGCCCTTGGGCAGGAGCGGGGCCGTGTCCCCCGCCTCCCCACGTGGCGCGGCCAGCGCAGGATCATAGGTAAAAGGGCGGTCGATCGCAGTCGCATAAGGATCGAGCAACAGCTTGTCGGGATCGAACCACAGGCCCGCGGGCGGATCATAGGGCCCATCGGCGCGCAGCCCATAACGCGCCCCAGCGCCAATACCCGGCGCCGCAAGCTGCCACACCCCATCGGCCTCTCGCTGCATCGGCAGGCGGGTTTCGCCAGCCAAGGGGTCGAACAGGCAGAGCCATAGTGCGTGGGCGTCGGGCGCATGGACTCGAAACAATGCGCCGCGTTCCGTTAACTGGGGCGCACCTGCGCCCGTGGTCACGCTGCCTCCGCCAGCAAATCGCGATAGAGCGCGGCATAGCGTGCTGCGCTGCTGTCCCATGACACGTTGGCGCGCATGGCGGCCCGCTGCATCGCCTGCCAAATGGGCCGGTTGCCATGCAGTTGAACGGCACGGGCGATCGCGCCATGCAGCGCCAGCGGGTCGGACGGTGCGAAGGCGATGCCGGTCGCCGCGCCAGCGCTTACCGCCGCTTCATTGGCGTCGATGACCGTATCGGCCAGCCCGCCGACCCGCGCCACGACCGGCAGGCAGCCATAGCGCAGCCCGTAAAGCTGGGTGAGACCACAGGGTTCAAAGCGGGACGGGATCAAGATGGCGTCGCCGCCCGCCTGCATCAGATGCGACAGGGGCTCATCATAGCCGATCCGTGCCGCGATCCGTCCGTGATGCCGGTCGGCCGCGGCCAGGAATGCGCCCTCCAGCGCCTGATCTCCCGATCCTAGCAACGCTAGCTTGCCGCCCAGCCCGACCAGATGGTCGATGGCGTCGATCATCAGGTCCATGCCCTTTTGCCAGGTCAGGCGGCTGACGATGATGAAGAACGGCGCGTCGTCCTGGTCGAGGCCAAACGCCTTTTCGAGCGCCCGGCGATTGCCCGCCCGTGCGCCCAACGATCGGCCGCTGAACCTGCGGGGGATCAACGGATCGTCGGCCGGGTTCCAGATGTCGGTATCGACGCCGTTCAATATGCCATGCAGTCGGGCGATGCGCCCGTTGATCAGCCCGTCCAGCCCCATGCCATGATCGGGCGATCGGATTTCCTGCGCATAGGTGGGACTGACCGTGGTAATCGCGTCGGCGGATATGAGTCCGGCCTTCAAATAACCGACTCCGCCATAATATTCGACGCCATCAACGCCCCAGGCTTCGGGTGGCAGGCCAAGCGCCGGAAAAATGTCCGCGGCAAAACGCCCCTGAAAGGCGAGATTGTGGATCGTCACCAGCTTTGGCACGGCAGCGGCTGAACCAAAGCGCATATAGGCGGCTGTCAAGGCTGCCTGCCAGTCGTGAACATGGACGATGTCCGGTCGCCAGCCCCTGAGCGTACCTTCGGCAATATCCGCGCCGACACGAGCCAGCGCAGCAAAACGCCGCCAATTGTCGCTCCAGTCCGTGCCATCCGGGCCGCCATAGGGACCACCGTCACGCGTGAAAAAGGCCGGCGCGTCCAGCACCAGAATATCCAGTCCATCGACTTTCGCCGCCAGCACGGCCCCGCGTTCGCCAAACAGCGCCTCATAGCGGCGCACTGTCTTCGCCTTACCCAGTTTCTTTAGGACTGACGGATATCCAGGGACCAGCGTACGGGTGGCGACACCATGTGCCGCCAGCGCGGCCGGCAATGCTCCGACCACGTCGGCCAGCCCACCGGTCTTGACGAGCGGATAGACTTCCGAGGCGACGGACAAAAGCTGCATCGTCATCGACCGGTCAAACCTCCAACCGGTCGATCATCGGCTGGGTCACCAGGCAGATGCCGCTGTCGGTCCTGCGAAAGCGTTGGGCGTCAAGCACCGGGTCTTCCCCGATGATGAGGCCAGGCGGAACAAGAATGCCCGAATCGACCACGCATTTATGCAGGCGCGCGCCGCGTCCGATCTCGCAGCCCGGCATGATGATGCTGTCCGTCACCGATGAAAAACTATGTGTACGCACCCCCGAAAAGAGCAGGCTGCGGTGCAGCGAAGATCCCGAAACAATGCAGCCGCCCGCCACTAGCGATGATGTCGCCGACCCGCGCCTGCCATCTTCATTATGAACGAATTTGGCGGGCGGCGTAACTTCCGAATAGGTCCAGAGCGGCCAGCTATGGTCATAAAGATCGAGCGAAGGGACCACGTCGGTCAGGTCGATATTCGCCTGCCAATAGGCGTCGATGGTGCCGACGTCGCGCCAATATGGCTCCAGTTCACTCTCGGCGCGCACGCAACTGCTGGAAAAGCGATGCGCCACCGCCTTCCCGTGCTTTACGATATAGGGAATGAGATCGCCGCCGAAATCCCGCTTGCTCGCCGGGTCGTCGGCGTCGCGCCACAGCTGCTCGATCAGAAAACGGGTGCGAAACACATAAATGCCCATGGACGCCAGCGCCACATCCGGCTGCCCCGGAATGGCAGGCGGATCCTTCGGCTTTTCAACAAAGGCGGTGATGACGTCGGCCTCGTCCACGTGCATGACGCCGAATCCGACAGCTTCCATGCGCGGCACTTCCAGACAGCCGACAGTAACGTCAGCGCCGCTGTCCACATGCTGCTGGAGCATCAGTTCATAGTCCATCTTGTAAACATGGTCGCCAGCCAGAATGACCATATATTCCGGTGCATAGGCTTCGATGATGTCGATATTCTGGAAGACGGCGTCGGCGGTGCCTTCATACCATTGGCTTTCGGAAATACGCTGACTGGCTGGCAATATGTCGAAACTTTCATTGCGTTCGGGACGCAGGAAATTCCAGCCGCGCTGAAGGTGCCGGATCAGCGAATGCGCCTTATACTGGGTAGCGACGCCGATGCGGCGAATACCGCTGTTAAGCGCGTTGGACAGCGCAAAGTCGATGATCCTGGCCTTGCCGCCGAAATGCACCGCCGGCTTTGCGCGCCGGTCGGTCAGTTCAGCCAGGCGGCTGCCGCGCCCCCCGGCCAATACATAGGCCATCGCATCACGCGCTATGGGCTGATATTTTGTCTGCATCCGCCTCTCCATCCACCCGCCCACAAGTCGCCGGTCTGCCGCCCGCAGTTCGTTAAAATTCCAGTTCCAGCATCAGCGTGGCAAAGGGCGGGATCGTGATGTTCACCCATCCTTCTTCATCCGCTGTCACCGCGCCCATATTGCCCGCGCCGCTGCCGCCATAATCCTGCGCGTCGCTGTTCATCACTTCCCGCCAACGCCCGCCAGAGGGCAAGCGCATGCGATAACCGTGGCGCAGCACCGGCGTAAAATGACTGATGACGACAATGGGCAATGCGCCGGGCGCGCGCCGCACCCAGGCGAAGATTGAATCCGCGCGCGCATCGACCAGCACCCATTCGAAGCCTTCCGCCTCGCAATCGCGGGCGTGAAGCGCCGGCCGGCTGCTATAAAGATGGTTGAGGTCCGCGACCAGCCGCTGCACGCCCAGATGCGGCCCATGGTCCAGCAGGTGCCAGTCGAGCGCCCGCGCCTCGCTCCATTCATCGCGCTGGGCAAATTCCTGCCCCATGAACAACAGCTTCTTGCCTGGATACCCCCACATCAAGCCGTAATAGGCGCGCAGCGTCGCGAACTTCTGCCAGTCATCGCCCGCCATCTTGTGCAGCAGTGACGATTTGCCATGCACCACTTCGTCATGGCTGAGCGGCAGGACGAAATTTTCGTCAAAGGCGTAGAGCAGCCCGAAGGTGATGTCGTCATGATGATGGGCGCGATATACCGGGTCGCGCTGCAAGTAGCGCAACGTGTCGTGCATGAAGCCCATATTCCATTTGAACCCGAAGCCCAGGCCGCCCGCATCGACCGGCCGCGAAACGCCGGGCCAGCTGGTCGATTCTTCCGCGATCGTCATGACACCGGGATGCGCGCCATAGAGCGCCTTGTTCATCTGCTGGAGGAAGTCCACGGCCTCCACATTCTCGCGACCGCCATGATCATTGGGGATCCATTCGCCCGGCTGCCGGGAATAATCGAGGTACAGCATGGAGGCGACAGCATCCACGCGCAGTCCATCGACATGATAACGCTCTGCCCAGAATAGCGCGTTATTGGAGAGGAACTGTGCCACTTCACGCCGGCCATAGTTGTAGATGGCGGTGTTCCAATCAGGGTGGAAGCCTTTGCGCGGGTCGGCATGTTCATAAAGCGCGGTGCCGTCAAAATGCGCCAACCCATGTTCGTCGGTCGGGAAATGCGCCGGCACCCAGTCAAGGATGACGCCTATGCCAGCGCGATGGGCGCCATCGACAAACCGCGCAAATCCCTCCGCATCCCCAAAGCGCGCGCTAGGCGCATAGAGGCCGAGCGTTTGATAGCCCCAACTGGGATCATAGGGATGCTCGCTGATCGGCAGAAATTCGATGTGGGTAAAGCCCATGCCCACGACATAGGGGATCAACCGATTGGCCAATTCGTCCCAGGTCAGGAAATTGCCGTCGGCATCGCGCTGCCATGACCCGGCATGGACTTCATAAATCGCAATAGGTTCGCGGCGCGGATCGGCATCGCGCCAATGTGCCCGGTGCCGATCGTCGCCCCATATATGGGCAGGCGGCTGCGCAACGATGGACGCGGTCGAAGGACGCAATTCGGCCTGGAAGGCGAAAGGGTCTGACTTGAGCGGCAGAAGGTCGCCGTTCGCCCCGATGATTTCGAACTTGTAGGCGCTGCCCGCGCCGACTTCGGGCAGGAAGATTTCCCATATACCCGCATCGGTGCGGCGCCGCATCAGGCCCCGCCGCCCGTCCCACCGATTAAAGTCGCCCACCACTGAGACCCGCAACGCATTGGGCGCCCAGACCGCGAAATGGGTTCCGTCCATGCCTTCGTGATGGATGACATGGGCGCCCATCTTGTCGAACAGCCGCCCGTGCGACCCCTCCGCGAAATAATGATCGTCCATCGGCCCCAGCACGGGGCCATAGCCATAGGGATCGACCAGCGCATAATCGCTACTGTCGGAATAGTGCGCAATATAGCGCAGCGGCTGGCGCTTTTTCACCGACACCCTGCCAAAAAACAGCCCGTCGGGATGGATGCAGGCCAATTGCCCTACGGCCTTGCCTTCCAGAGTGAGGGCCGTGACGCCTGTCGCGTCCGGCAGCATGACACAAGCGGTGAAGCCCTTGCTCGCCGGATGGACGCCCAAAGTGGCAAAGGGATCATCCTCGCGTCCCGTAACCACCCGGTCGATCTGATCCGGCGTCAGCATCGCCTATCTGCACCCTCTCGTCATGCGGGCAGCTTCCAGATGTCGGTTGCATATTCGCGGATCGTACGATCGGACGAGAACCAGCCCATGCGCGCCACATTGTGGATGGCCTTTTTTGCCCAGAGCGCTTCATCCTTCCACAGGGCGTCGACGGACCGCTGTGCCGCGGAATAGCTGTCGAAGTCGGCCGCGACCATGAACCAGTCATGATCATGGATATCCTGGATGAGCGGCTTGTAGCGATCCGGATCGTCCGGCGAAAAGACGCCGCTGGCAATGGCATCGAGCGCCTGTCCCAGTTCGCGGCTCTGGCCGATCACCTCGCCAGGGTTATAGCCATTGGCACGCCTCTCATTCACCTCCTGCGCGGTAAGGCCGAAGATGATGATGTTATCCTCGCCGACATGATCGCGCATTTCGACATTGGCGCCGTCCAGCGTGCCGATGGTCAGCGCGCCATTGACCGCAAATTTCATGTTGCCGGTGCCCGACGCCTCCATGCCCGCGGTCGAAATCTGTTCGCTCAGGTCCGCCGCCGGGATCATCATTTCCGCCATGGAGACATTGTAATTTGGAACGAATTGCAGCTTGAGAAGCCCCTGCACTGCCGGATCGTGATTGACGGCGCGCGCCACGTCATTGGCCAGTTTGATGATCAGCTTGGCGTTATGATAGCTGGGCGCGGCCTTGCCGCCGAACAGCTTGACGCGCGGCGCCCAATCCCTTTCAGGATGAGAGCGAATCTGGTCGTAAAGCGACACCGCCTCAATGATGTTGAGCAGCTGGCGCTTATATTCATGGATGCGCTTGATCTGAATGTCGAACAAGGCGGCCGGGTCGATCCGGGCATTGACACGCTTGCGCAGCAGCTCAGAGAGCGCCACCTTGTTGGCGCGCTTGACCGTCAGGAAACGCTCCTGAAAGGCAGCATCATCGGCGAAGCGATCCAGCTCGCGCAACGCCTCGGGATCGTCCAGGAACCGATCGCCTATGGCATCACGGATCAAAGCGGTGAGGCCCGGATTGCACTGCATCAGCCAGCGGCGGAAGGTGACGCCATTGGTCTTGTTGTTGATGCGCGCGGGGTAAAGGCGGTGCAGGTCAGCGAAGACCGTTTCCTTCATCAGATCGGTGTGCAGCGCCGACACACCGTTGACGCTGTGCGATCCGGCAAAGGCGAGATTGCCCATTCGCACCCGGCGGCCGCCATGCTCGTCGATCAGGGAAATCGCGCCGATCGCGCCGTCATCAAACTGCCCGGACCGGCGCGCTTCCGCCAGCAGCCGGCTGTTCACCGCATAGACGATCTGCATGTGGCGCGGCAGCAGCCGCTCGAACAGCGGCACTGGCCAGCTCTCCAGCGCCTCGGGCAACAGGGTGTGGTTGGTATAGCTGAAGGTGCGGCGGGTAATGTCCCACCCTTCGTCGAAGTCCAGCCCATGATCGTCGAGCAAAATGCGCATCAATTCAGCGACCGAAACCGCCGGATGGGTGTCATTAAGCTGGATCGCCGCCTTGTCAGGCAGCGTCCGGATGTCGCCGAAATATTGAATATGCCGACGGACAATGTCCTGTAGCGAAGCGGAGGAGAAGAAATATTCCTGCCGCAACCGCAATTCCTGCCCGGCGGGTGAGGAGTCGGCCGGGTAGAGCACGCGGGTCAGCGCTTCCGCCCGATTGCTTTCTGATAAGGCGCCAAGATGGTCGCCGGCGTTGAATTTATCGAGCAGGATCGGGTCGATGGGCTGGGCTTCCCACAGTCGCAGCGTATTGACCCGCTTGCCCCGCCAGCCCGCGATCGGCGTGTCATAGGGGGTGGCGATGACGCGTTCGCCCGGCCGCCAGTGCATCTGATGCGGTCCAGCCTCCCCCCCCTCCGCCGGATCGACGCGTCCGCCAAAGCCGACCTCGTAGCTCGCCTCGCGCCGCTCGAACTCCCAGGGATTGCCATGCGCCAGCCAGTTTTCGGGCAATTCCACCTGCCAGCCATCGCTGATTTCCTGCCGGAACATGCCGTTTACATAGCGGATGCCATAGCCATAAGCGGGCACGTCCACCGTCGCCATGCTTTCCATGAAACAAGCCGCCAGCCGACCCAGGCCACCATTGCCCAGCGCGGCGTCGGGCTCCAGCGCGGCGATGATGTCCATATCGACACCCAACGACGCCAGCGCGGCCTGAAGATCGTCCAGCATTTCCATGTTGGATGCAGCGTCGCGCATCAACCGGCCGATCAGGAATTCCAGGCTGAGATAATAAACCCGCCGCCCCTGCGCCTCGTAGGTTTTGTGGGTGGATTCGATCCAGGCGTCGATCACCCGGTCGCGGATCGCCAGGATGACGGCATGCAGCCAGTCATGGGGCTTTGCGGCGGCGGCATCCTTGCCGATGCGATAGGTCAGCCGCTCGACGATTTCGCGGGCCAGCAATTCGGGATCGACCTGCCGCGGTGCGGGCCGGGGAAGTTTGGTCTGGCCCTCAAAGTTCATGGCGTGACGTCCCCCTGCTGAATCACCCATGATGATGGCATAGGCGCAAGACCAGCGCCATCAGCATTTCGGCGGTGCAGCAAGAACTTGTCGCGCGGCCTTTTGATCCGTCAGCCGCGCCACGATCGGACAATCGCATCGGACACGGCCGCGCGCATTTGCGCCCGCACAGGATAGGCGCTGGATGGCAGAAGCTGGGTCATGAATATCCCGATCAGCCGTTCCACCGGGTCGATCCAGAAATAGGTCGAAAACACACCACCCCAATAATATTCGCCCCTCTCCAACCCCATGGCGAAGCCCAGGCCAAAACCCACATCCTGATAATCCGCCTCGCTGAACATCGCGCTCGACATGCCCGCCAGGTCGCTGCCGCCGGGCAACTGGTTGGTCCGCATCGCCGCGACCGTCTCCTCCGACAGCAGACGCGTGCCATCGAGTTCGCCACCGCGCAGCAACATCCGGGCGAACCGATGATAGTCGGCGACGCTCGACACCAGCCCGCCGCCGCCCGAAAAGAAACATCCGGCCCGCCGCCAGCCGCTGCGCGCACCCAGGTCGGCGGGAACGCGCACCCCGCTTTCCTCCAGCCGCCAGGCGTCCGTCATGCGCGCCGTCTTGCTGTCGGGCAGCACAAAGCCGGTGTCTTCCATGCCCAGCGGCGTGAAGATGGCGCGCTCGAAATGGCTTTGCAGGTCCGTTCCCGTCAATCGCTCGACCACGACGCCCAGCACGTCCGTAGACACCGAATAATTCCATCTGTCTCCCGGAGAAAATTCCAGCGGCAAGGTCGCGAGATCGGCAATGAACTGGTCGGAGCTGCGCTTTTGCTGAAACTCGTCCAGCCCCATCTCCCGATAGCGCGCGTCTATCGCGGTCTGCCGCTGCAAACCATAGGTCAGGCCCGACGTATGGCGCAGAAGATCAATCATCTGCATCGGGCGTGCAGGCCGGCTTTGGCTCGCGCTCCCAACGCGCAAGTCCGCAAATTCAGGGATGACGTCGGTGACCGGCGTGTCGAGAGCGACCAAAGCCTGCTCCACCAGCATCATGAAGGCAACGGACGTGACCGGCTTCGTCATTGATGCGATGCGATAGAGGGCATCGGGGTGCAGCGGGGTCCCGTCGACCCGCGCCGCACCGCGCGTCACCGATAGCAGCGGCACCTCATCGCGCGACAGGAAAAACTGCATGTGGGGCAGCTTGCCGCTCTGGATATAGTGGTGGTCGAGAAACATCACGAGCGCATCCAGTCGGTCCGCATCCATGCCCGCCGCTATCGCTGCCGCCCTGTCCAACCCGTCAAGCATCCGCATCCCTCATCGCCTGGCCTTAGCCTGCCGCGCTAAAGCACGCTCGCGGCAACGTAAACAGCTTGCCGATTGCCAACACCCCGCAACCCCCTCTATGGCATCCGGCCTGATCGCACGCATTGGACCCAGAACAGGCATGGCCACCGGCCTTTCCGCGATATTCATGACGCACCGCGCCGCGCTGCTGCGCTTTTTGCGCGCGCGCGGCGCGGGCGACGACGCTGAAGACCTGTTGCAGGATATGTGGATGAAGCTGGAGGCCAAGGACCTCGGCCCGGTGGCCGATCCACTGCCCTATCTTTATCGCATGGCCAACAATCTGATGCTCGACCGATATCGATCATCGACACGCCGCGAGCGGCGCGAGCAGGATTGGGCCGGGGGCGCAGGCGGCGTCATGGCTGACCCCACCGATGACGTCCCGGTAGACGACCGGTTGATCCTGACCCAGCAACTGGGCGAAGCGCGCAGCGTGCTGCGTGCACTGGGGCCTAGGGTCGAGTTGGTCTTCCGCCGCTTCCGGATCGAAGGAGTCGGGCAGAAAGTCATTGCCGATGAGCTGGGGGTCAGCCTCACCACGGTGGAGAAGGACCTGCAAAAGGCCTATCGCGCAATGATCGCGCTCAAGCAGAAAATGGATACGGAATGAGCGGGTCGGCGACGTCAGGCCTAGCAAGGGGCATAATAGGAACAGGGCTAAAGCCATGGTGAACGAGGAGGCGCTCGCGTGGGTGATCCGCACGCGCGATCCTGGATTTGACGACTGGGAGGCCTTCACCATCTGGCTGGAGGGCGATCCTGCGCGCGCGCTGGCCTATGACGCGCTGATGGCGCAGGACGCGGATTTGGACGCCATCATTCCGGCAGACCCGGTAACGATGCCCTTGGCCGCCAATGATGCTGCGCCGCCGCCGCGCCGTGTGGCATGGCGCTGGGCGGCAGGCGGGGCGGTCGCCGCTGCCCTAGTCGCAACCGTGTCGATCGGCATGATGAATCGCGCTGACATTTACAGCGTCACCACGCGCCCCGGCGAAACCCGCCGCATTGCGCTCGACGACGGCACGATGATCGACCTGAACGGCGACACGCGGCTGCGCCTCGATCGAAACGACATGCGCTTTGCCGCGCTGGACCGCGGCGAGGCCGCCTTTACCGTCCGGCACGACGCCAGTGATCCCTTCCGCGTGAACGTCGGCGATGCCGTGTTCGAAGATGCAGGGACGGTGTTCAACATTGTTCATACGGCGAAGGCGACCCGGATCGGCGTGTCCGAAGGCAAGGTAATCTATAATCCGGAGGCGGAGGCGATCGCACTACCGGCTGGCCGGGCGCTTGCCGACGATGCACAAGGATTGCGCGTCATGAACGTCGCGCCCGCCGCGGTCGCCAGTTGGCGCGAAGGACGGCTGGTCTACAGCAACGCCGCGATCGACGACATCAGCCAGGACATCAGCCGATCGCTCGGCATTCCCGTGACGGCAACTGCCTCTGCCGGAGCGATGCGCTTTACAGGAACGATCCGGCTGGACAGGAATCCGGCACGCTTCTTTTCGGGCGCCGCGCCATTGATGGGGCTTTCGGCCGTTTCCAGGGACGGCGTTTGGGTTTTGAAGCCGGCATCGTCCAGGGAAGGGAATGCGCCGCAGGACTGACCTTCTTTTCGTCACCGCCGCCATTTTGGCGACTACCGCGCCCGCACTTGCGGCGGACAGACACAGGATCAGCATCGCCCCCGGTCGGCTGGGCGAGGCCGCGATCGCGCTTGGCCGTCAGACCGGCGTCAGCATCGGCATGTCGGATCAGTCCTTGGCAGGACTGCCAACCAAAGGCCTGAGTGGGAAGATGTCGCTCGACGGGGCACTCAAACGACTGCTGGACGGAACGGGGGTCAAGGCACGCCGCATTGCGGCGAACACATGGCGTCTGGAGCGCGGGAGGTCCCAATCACCCTACCGTCCGCGCGCTTCGTCCTCCATCGCCGCCAAAGCTGCAACCCAGGCCGATCCGGTCAAGATCATCGTCACCGCGTCCAAGCGCGACACGCCCCTCCCCCGCTATGCAGGGATGGTCGAAGCTCTCGACAACAGTGTTTTCACCAGCGCGGAAGCCGCCAATGGCAGCGCAACGCTGCTCGCGCGGATCGCAAGCCTCAGCTCCACACACGCCGGCAATGGCCGCAACAAGCTATTCATCCGGGCCATCGCTGATTCAGGCGTTGCCGGCCCCACCCAGGCGACGACGGGCCAATATCTGGGTGATATGCGATTAAACTATGCAGCTCCCGACCCCGACCTCAAACTCTATGATGTCGGCCGGGTAGAGGTGCTGGAGGGCCCGCAAGGCACATTATACGGTGCCGGGTCTTTGGGCGGGGTCATCCGCATCATGCCCAACGCGCCCAATCTGGGCGACTATGGCGGCCAGATGTCTGCCGGCGTATCGGTTACCCAGCATGGCGATCTGGGGGGCGATCTTTCAGCGGCACTCAACATGCCGATCGTTGCAGAGAAATTGGCATTGAGGCTGGTGGGCTATGGCGTTCAGGAAGGCGGCTATATCGACGATGTCACTCGCGACATGGATGACGTCAACCGGGTGCGAACCTGGGGCGGCCGCACGGCGCTGCGCTTCGCGCCGGATGAGAACTGGACCATCGACCTCAATGGCGTCTACCAGCATATTGCGGGCGACGATGCACAATATGCCGACCGATCTGTGGGCCGCCTGGACCGTGCGTCGGCCGTCACCCAGCCCTATTCCTCCGATTACGTGCTCGGCAACCTGCGGATCGAGCTCCAGTGGGACAGTTTGCGCTTTGTCTCTTCGACCGGCTTTGTCCGGCATGAACTGACAGAAAGCTACGACGCCACCCAACCCGAAGGCGCGCCGGCCCTGTTCCGCCAGTACAACAAGGTCGATATTTTCTCGACCGAGAACCGGCTGGTGCGTGACCTCGACAATGGATTGGGCTGGATTTTGGGCGCGTCCTATCTTCAAAGCACGTCGGACATCCAACGATCGTTGACCTCCTTCGGCACGGCCACGGTCCTCCCGGAAATCATCCCCAACGTGCCGGTATTCGGACGCGGCGTGCCTGCGCCGGCGACGGGGGTACGCAACAAGGTGAAAGAGGCGACCCTTTTCGGGGAAGCCTCGTTCGAGCCCGTTCAGGGCCTGATCGCCACCATCGGCGGGCGGCTGACCAATAGCCGCCTTTCAGGCGCGGCTCTGGACCCGATTGCCGCCCTGTCGTCGGCGGACCTCGCCCGCGCCGAAGCACAGGCGGATCGAAACGAGACAATCTTCCTGCCTTCCGCCTCCCTGCTGACCGACGCCATTCCTGACATTACCCTTTACGCCAGGTTTCAGCGGGGTTTTCGACCGGGTGGCCTTGCTGTCGATGACCAGAGGGTGCGTCGATACCAGAATGACCGCGTTTCCACCTTCGAGCTCGGGTTTCGCAAGGGCGCGCCGGGCCGCGACCCGTTCGCGCTCAGCGCCAACGTGGCCTATACCGACTGGCGCGATATCCAGGCCGACGTCACCGACCGGATCGGATTGCCGACGACCGCAAATATCGGGGACGGTCGGATTTATACGATAGAAGGCAGGATCGTGCTGCGACCACTGCCTGCGCTGACCCTTGACGGCAGCTTCATCTACAATGACAGCAAACTCAGCCGGCCCGCGCAGTTTCTACGCGCCTTGTCCTTTGACGGCGAATCCCTTTCCCTGCCCAATGTTGCCAATCTGGGGGGGCGTCTGGCGGCCGATTATCGGATAGCCTTGGCCGGCGACACGGACCTTCATGTCAATGGCGCTGCGCGCTATGTCGGAAAATCCAGACTGGGCGTCGGACCGATATTGGGGCAGACGCAGGGCGATTATATCGACACCAGCCTGACCACCAGTCTCCGGCGTGGGCCCCTGCAATATTCGCTATCGCTCACCAACCTGCTCGACAGCGATGGCAATCGCTTTTCGCTCGGCACGCCGTTCGATTTGCGGTCAGACTATTACACGCCGCTGCGGCCGCGCACCGTGCGTTTAGGGATCGATTTCGCCTTTTGACGATCGCCTGAATATCCATTCGTCGCAGCGCCGGACGGGAAGCACGGCCCGGCGACGTCCCATGCGCACGCGCGCCTTTCAGAATAATTGCAGCGCGGCACGCAGAGGAGACATCATGCGACATCTTTTGGCCTGTACGGCCATCGCCCCGGTTCTGGCGGCACTAGCCGGCACGGACGCGGCGGCAGAAACCAAGATTACGTCCGCAACCACCGCGCCTGCCCGGACATCGACCGTGGCTAGCGGATCGGCCGACGACATCACCATCACATCCGCCGGGTCGATTACGCTGACCAGCGGGACCGCGGTGACGGTGGACAGCAATAATGACGTTTCGAACGGGGGAACGATCACCATCAACGACGCGGATAACGTCACCGGTATCCTGGTCGCGCCCGGCACGACCGGCGATATCACCAATAGCGGCACGATCACGCTGACGGAGGACTATACCGCCAAGGACGATGATGACGACGGGGACACAGATGGCCCCTTTGCAAAAGGCAGCAACAAAAAGGGCATCTGGGTACAATCCGGCGCGGGCCATAGCGGCGATATCTCCCATAGCGGCACCATCTCCATTGAAGGGAATAATTCGGCCGGCATCCGCTTGGATGGCGCATTGACAGGCGACTGGGCGACCAGCGGCTCGATCACGGTTGTCGGCGACAATAGCTACGGCGTTGTCGCCAACGACGTGACCGGCGACGTCACCTTGCGCGGCGCCATCAGCGCGACGGGCGAAAACAGCATCGGCGCGGCCTTGCTGGGCGATGTGGATGGCGCTGTGAAGATTCAGGGATCGATCGTCAGCAACGGCTATCGCTACACCACCCGGCCCGCGGATACGGAAGATCTGGACGAGGACGACCTGCTTCAGGGCGGGTCGGCTGTCGTGATCGCCGGCAATGTCAGCGGTGGCGTTATCTTCGACGTGCCGCCGGTCGCAGGTGATGATGATGACGAAGATGACACCGACATCGACGATGACGGCCTGACCGATAGCACCGAAGGGTCGGCGTCGATCGTGACCTACGGATCATCCGCCGCCGTGCAGGTCGGCGCGGCTGATACGGACACGATGATCGGAGCTGTAGCTGCGGGCGGATCGGGCTACGGATTGATCGTCAACGGAACCATCGCCGGCTATGGCATCTATGACGGGGTCGACGCCAATGGCCTCGTCATCGGCGGGCTGGGAAGCAATGTCGACATTGCGAAGGGCGTTTTGGTCAATGGCAGCATCGGCGCGGTTTCCTATGACAGCAACGCCACCGCCATACGCCTGGGTTCCGGCGCGCGCTCCGATACGATTCAGATCGGTGGGGTCGTCGGCGCCAGCGGATCGTCAAAGGAAGGCACGGCTGCTCGCGGTCTTGTCATCGATTCCGGCGCAACCGTCAGCAATCTTGTGGTCGGTGGGACGGTAGCGGCGGCTGCGCTCGACGATGAAAAGGGGACGGCTATCGCAATCCTGGATTCCTCGGGCACGGTGTCCAGCCTCAAGAATACTGGTGCGATTACCGCCAGCGGCGGCGCGACCAACATCGCAATCGACATGAGCGCCAATAGCAGTGGCGTCACATTGTCCCAGTCGCTTGCCAGCGAAACTGCCAAAGCGCCTCAAATCACCGGGGACATTCGCCTCGGCTCTGGTAACGATAACGTCACGGTCTCGGCTGGCACCATCACTGGCGACCTGGCACTAGGTGGCGGAAACGACGGTCTTTCCCTCTCCGGGGCGTCCAGGCTGACCGGCGACACCAGCTTCGGCACAGGTTCAGCCAGCCTTACCCTGTCTGACACCGCCGCTATTGTCGGCGCAATCGATTTCGGCGGAGGCAGCGGCACGCTGACGATGGGAGGCACATCCAGCCTGTCCGGTGCGATCAACAATGCCGGCGGCATCGACGTGGTGCTGAACGGCGGCACGCTGAACGCCACCAATGGCGGGACGATCGCGCTGAACTCGCTCGCTGCCAATGGCACATCGACCATCGGTGTTACCATTGATGCGGACAAGGGCACCAGTACGCTCTACGACGTATCAGGGGCCGCCAGCTTCGCCAGCGGATCGCAGGTCAAGGTCAATCTGGCGCAGGTCGGCGGGTCGGAGGGCGACTATGTCATCGTCCGGGCAGGATCGCTGAACGGCGCTCCGGCATTCGATACCGAAACCCTGCTGCCCTATATTTTCAAGGGCAGTGTGACTGGCGATAATTCTGCCGGCACCGTCACCCTGTCGATCGCGGCCAAAAGCGTGTCGGAACTGGGGCTGAGCGGCTCAACGGCCCGCGCCTATGACGCCATCTTCAACGCGCTCGATAATGACAGCGACATTGCCGACGCCTATCTCGGCATATCGGACGGCAGTACGCTGAACGCCAATTTGCGCCAGATGCTACCCGATCATGCCGGCGGCACGTTTGAAGCCGTCACGTCGGGATCGCGCGCGACCGCCCGCATTCTCTCCGATCCCAACGGCATCTACCGCACGAAGGACGGGCGGCTGGGCTTCTGGCTGCAACAGGTCGCCTTCGGCAGCGCAAAGAGCGTTGGCAGCACGGCATCCTATGACATCAACGGCTGGGGCGCTGGCGGCGGCGTCGAATATCTGACGGGTCTGGGCGCCTTCGGGGGATCCTTCGCCTATATTCACGGCAGCGATTCCAGCGGCAGTTCGAACAATGCCGTGGACTCCGATCAATATGAGCTGGCGGCGCACTGGCGGGGTCAATGGGGCCCGTTGCTGGCCTTTGCCCGCCTGTCGGCTGCGAAGATCAATTTTTCGGGCACCCGCCATTTCGAAAATGGTGACGTGACGCGCACCGCTGACGGTGAATGGGATGGCGATCTCTACTCGGCGACTGCCGGCCTGTCCTACCAGTTACAGTTCAACCGGTTCAGCCTGCGTCCGGCGGTAGGGATCGACTATTATCGCCTCAAGGAAGATGGCTATGCCGAAACCGGCGGCGGCGATGCCTTCAACTTGACGGTGCTCGATCGCACGAGCGACGAGACCACCGCCAATGGCACGATCACGGCCGGTTATGATTTCGGCAGCCTGAACCCTGCCGACGGCTGGGTCAGGCTGGAGCTGGAAGGCGGCCGGCGTCAGATTATTGGCGGATCGCTCGGCGACACCACCGCCTATTTCAAGGATGGCGACCAGTTCACGCTGGTGGCGGAAGATCGCACCAATGGCTGGACCGGCCGCGCGCGCCTCTATGGCGGCACGGACACGTTCCGCGTCGGCGGAGAATTTGGCGCGGAGGAACAACAAAATCATGTCGCCATCTCATTTCGCGCGACGGTTAATTTCGTCCTGTGACGTCTGACCATTGAAGCGGTGGGCCACACCCCACAGACCCTCCCGGTCCGCCGCTTCCGCTTCGGCAGCAAACCCTCCCCAAGGGCGCCGAACATAAAGAGGGGCGTCGCCGGTCCCCCCGGTGGCGCCCCTTCTTTTTTTGGCCATCCCTATGAACAAAAAAGGGGCGTTCGTCCGAACGCCCCTCTGCCGTCATTTTTTCGAGCGCGCGGGCTAGCCAGCCAGCCCCTTCTTCACCAGTTCGTTGACGACCTGGGGATTAGCCTTGCCCTGCATCGCTTTCATCGTCTGGCCGACGAAGAAGCCGAACAATGCTTCCTTGCCACCCTTATACTGGGCGACCTTGTCCGCATTGTCGGCCAGCACCTTGGCAACCGCGGCCTCGATCGCACCCGTGTCGGACGTCTGCTTGAGGCCCTTTTCCTCGACGATCGCCGGCGCGCGCGCGCCCGTTTCCAGCATGATCTCGAACACCTGCTTGGCGATGGTGCCGCTGATCGTGCCATCCGCCACCAGCGCCAGCAGTTCCGCGCCTTCCTCCGGCCCAACCGGGCTTTCGTCCAGCGATTTGCCCAGGCGATTGAGCGCACCATAAAGTTCCGACAAAAGCCAGTTGGCCGAAGCCTTAGCGACCTCGCCCTCGCTCTTCTTCTGGATGCGCGCGCCTTGCGCCAGCAGCGCCTCGAACCAGCGCGCAGTGTCGGCGTCGGCGGTCAGGGTCGTCGCATTATAGGCGGACAAGCCTAGATCGTTCACATAACGCGCGCGCTTGGCATCGGGCAGTTCCGGCAGCGACTGGCGGCATTCCTCCAGGAAGGCATCGTCCAGTTCCAGCGGCAGCAGGTCGGGATCGGGGAAGTAGCGATAGTCGTGCGCATCTTCCTTCGACCGCATCGAACGGGTCTCGTTGCGATCCGGATCATAGAGGCGCGTTTCCTGCACGATCTTGCCGCCGGCTTCCAGGACGTCGACCTGGCGGTTCGCCTCATGCTCGACCACGGCCATCACGAAACGGACCGAGTTCACATTCTTGGTCTCGGTACGGGTGCCGAATGCCTCGCCCGGACGACGCACGGAGACGTTGACGTCGGCGCGCATCGACCCCTGGTCCATATTGCCGTCGCACGAACCGACATAGCGAAGAATGGTTCGCAGCTTCGAGAGATAAGCCCCTGCTTCGGCAGGCGAACGCATATCCGGCTTCGACACGATTTCCATCAGCGCCACGCCCGACCGGTTGAGGTCGACATAGGAGCTGGTGGGATGCTGGTCGTGCATCAGCTTGCCGGCATCCTGCTCGACATGGATGCGCTCGACGCCGATCACCTTGGTGCTCGCCTCGGGGTTCTTCTCGTCCAGGACGATCTCGATCTGCCCCTCGCCCACGATCGGGTGATAGAGCTGGCTGATCTGATAGCCCTGCGGCAGATCCGCGTAGAAATAATTCTTGCGGTCGAAGCGCGACCATTTGTTGATCTGCGCGTCGATCGCCATGCCGGTGCGGACTGCCTGACGGATGCACTCGCGGTTGGGGACAGGCAACATGCCGGGCATCGCCGCATCGACCAGGCTAACCTGTGTATTCGGCTCTGCCCCGAACGCGGTTGCCGCGCCGGAAAACAGCTTCGCGTTCGACGTCACCTGCGCATGGACCTCCAGGCCGATCACGACCTCCCACTCGCCGGTTGCGCCCTGGATACGATAGGTTGATTCAGTCATTTCGCTTCTTGCCCATCAATTTCTGTCGGAGCGATCCGACCTCTGCTTCGGCGACCCTTGCCCCACAGACTGGTCCTGGGGCGATCCGTTGTCGCTTCCGCGGTAGCAATGACGATCTTCCGCCGCCTGGCTGGTCGATCATCCTTACGCTGATATCGCTGTTTCCCAGAAACAGTGAAGGAACTAAGCAAATCGACAAGTTCCCCCACCAGTTCTAGGAAGGTCATCTTACCACCACTTGTCCGGCCGCGCGGTGAAGCCGGCCCGTTCCTCGATGGCGAGGCTGGCGTTCAGCACGGTCTGTTCGTCCAGCGCCTTGCCGATCACCTGCAGGCCGATCGGCAGGCCCGCCGAATCCAGCCCGCCCGGAATCGCCATCGCCGGCAGACCGACCAGCGAGGCCGGCACGGTGAAGACGTCGTTCAGATACATGGCCAGCGGGTCGGCCTGCTTCTCGCCCAGCGCGAAGGAGGCACTCGGCGCGGTCGGCGTCAGCAGCAGGTCGCACTTTTCGAACGCCAGCTCGAAATCGCGCGCGATCAGCGCCCGGACCTTCTGCGCCTGAGTGTAATAGGCGTCGTAGAAGCCGGCCGACAGCACATAGGTGCCGATCATGATGCGGCGCTTCACCTCCGGTCCGAAACCGGCGGCGCGGGTCGCGGCATACATGTCCTGCAAGCCCGCCCCGTCGGGCAAATCGCGCTGGCCATAGCGCACGCCGTCATAGCGGGCGAGATTGGACGACGCTTCGGCAGGCGCGATGATATAATAGGTCGGCAGCGCATATTTGGTATGCGGCAGCGACACTTCGACCACTTGCGCGCCTGCATCCTTCAGCCACTCGATGCCGCGATCCCACAGGGCGGAAATTTCCGCGTTCAGGCCGTCGGGGCGATATTCCTTCGGGATACCGACGGTCTTGCCTTTCAGGTCGCTCGACAGATTGGCTTCCCACTGCGGAACGGGTAGGTCGAGCGACGTCGAATCCTTGGGATCGAAGCCCGACATCACCTCCAGCAAAATCGCATTGTCGCGCACCGTCCGCGCCATCGGCCCAGCTTGATCCAGCGATGACGCGAACGCCACGATGCCCCAGCGCGAGCAGCGACCATAGGTCGGCTTGATACCCGAAATACCGGTGAAGGCCGCCGGCTGGCGGATCGAACCGCCCGTGTCGGTGCCGGTTGCCGCCGGGCAAAGCCGCGCCGCGATCGCCGACGATGAACCGCCCGAAGAGCCACCGGGAGCCAGCGCCGCATTGTCGCCCCTGCCCCCATCTGTTTTGGCCCGCCGCCAGGGCGAGATGACATTGCCATAATAGCTCGTCTCGTTGGACGATCCCATGGCGAACTGGTCGAGGTTCAGCTTGCCCAGCATCCCCGCGCCCGCCGCCCACAGCTTGCCAGACACCGTCGACTCGTAGGTCGGCACGAAGCCTTCCAACATATGGCTCGCCGCCGTGGTCTGGACGCCCTGCGTGCAGAACAGGTCCTTCATGCCGATGGGCACGCCGGCCAACGCGCCCAGGGAGTCGCCCGCGGCCTTCGCCTTGTCGGCAGCATCGGCCGCCTCCAGCGCCTTTTCAGGCGTCTCGACGATGAATGCGTTCAACGCCTTGGCCGCGGTGACATTGGCATTGAACGCCTCCGCCACTTCGCGCGCCGAAAAATCGCCGCCACGAAAGCCGTTTCGGATTTCAGCTACGGTGAGATCAGTCAGATCAGTCAAAATTCTAACCCCGTTCGGGCTGAGCCTGTCGAAGCCCAGTCCTTCTTGTAGAAACGTGCAGCCCTTCGACAAGCTCAGGGCGGAGGGCAATTCAGGATTGTGCTATTCGATCACCTTGGGCACCGCGAAGAAGCCATGTTCGGCCTGCGGAGCATTAGCCAGCACCTTGTCGCGCACATTTCCGTCGGTGACGACGTCGTCGCGCAGGCGCTGGTGATTGGGGATGACGGCCGTCATCGGCTCGACGCCGGACACGTCCACCTCACCCAGCTGCTCCACCCAGCCAAGAATGTTGTTGAGTTCAGGCACCATCGCCTCCGCTTCGGTATCGGTCACCGAAATGCGCGACAGGCTGGCGATCTTTTTCACGGTCTGAAGGTCTATCGACATGGTCCGCCGCTACCATCGGCACCGCCCGCCATCAAGCGGCTTTCGCGCCTCTTGCGCGGGTGCCGCCATTGCGCCAGACATGAGGCGGCATGGGAACGGCACGTTCCCAAAGGGCGGAGAGAAAAAGGGTGGCGCGTAAATTCCTCTATGTCGTCGCGGCGTTGGTCGTGCTGGCGATCGGCGCGAGCGCGGTCTATGCGCTCTGGGGAAATGCGCTGATCCGCGCCGTCATGGTGCCGCGCGAACCGTTCGAGCCGCTCAAGCCGCTGCCCGCCGATGCCTATGCCAACGCGACGATGTGGATCGCGCGCCCGGACATCGTCAAGGACAATCCGGCGCTCTGGACGCCTGCAGGCACCCCCGCCGTGAAAGACATGGGCCAGGCGGCAGTCTTTTTCATCCATCCTACCAGCTACATCACCACCTTCGGCAGCGCGCACTGGAACGCTGCGCTGGACAATGCGGAGGCCAACGCCACCGCCCGCCGCTTCGTCGCCAGCCAGGCCAGCGCCTTCAACGGCGCGGGCGAAATCTGGGCGCCGCGCTATCGCCAGGCCAATTATGGCGCCTTCCTGACCCAGGGGCCGGAAGGCGACAAGGCGCTGGCGGCGGCCTATGGTGACGTGCGCCAGGCCTTCGCGGCTTTCCTCAAAGCCAATCCCCAAGGTCCGCTGATCCTCGCCGCGCATAGCCAGGGCTCACGTCACCTGCTGGAATTGCTGCGGAATGAAATCGCCGGCACACCGACCGCAGACCGGATCGTCGCTGCCTATGTGGTGGGCTGGCCGGTTTCCGTAGAGGCGGACCTGCCCGCTCTCGGCCTGCCCGCCTGCGCCCGCCGCGACCAGGCGCATTGCATCGTCAGTTGGCAAAGCTATGCCGAACCGGCTGATCCGTCCGCCGTGGTCGAAAGTTTCGAGCGCAAGGACGGCTACACCGGCCGCCCGCGCAAGGGCACGCACATGCTCTGCACCAACCCCATTACCGGCGCCTTCAACGGACAAGCTCCGGCCAGCGCCAACAAGGGAACGCTCGACGCGCGCGAGGAAGGACAGCCGCCCAGGTTGATACCCGGCATCGTGCCGGCACGCTGCGACACCAGCGGCGTGCTCATGATCGGCGAACCTGTGGACATGGGGCCATTCACCCTGCCGGGGAATAATTACCATGTCTATGACTACAGCCTGTTCTGGAGCAATGTGCGGGAGGACGCCCGGAAAAGGCTGTCCGCCTTTCGGGGAGAGTGACATTCGCCGCGATCGGTGACACAGGCATCACCATGACCTTGGTGACGATTGATCGCGTGGCTTTCCGGCAGGCGCTGCCCCATGGCGGTCGGCTGATCGGGATGGATGTAGGGACCAAGACCATCGGCCTTGCGCTCTGCGACGCGGCATGGACGATTGCCAGCCCGGCCTACACCGTTACCCGCGGCAAATTCGGCAAGGACAAGATCGGCCTTGCCGCCTTCATCGACCAGCAGCAGGTGAAAGGTGTCGTCATCGGCCTGCCGCTCAACCTCGATGGCAGCTTTTCCCCGCGCGCGCAGGCCAGCCGCGCCTTTGCGCACAATATCGCCGATCTTGGGTTGCCCATCCTGCTCTGGGACGAACGCTGGTCAACACAGGCTGTCACCCGCACCCTGCTGGAAGCCGATGCCAGCCGCGCGCGGCGCGACGAATTGGTGGATAAACTTGCCGCCAGCTACATCCTTCAGGGCGCGATCGACGGGCTGGTCGCGGGACTGGAATAGCCGCCTTACGGGCCGCTCCCATTCCCTCATGCTTCGAACGCCGTGAGGATCGGGCACGGCCCCTCGTCCGTTTCGCGGCATTGCCTGGCAAGCCGCTCCAGCGCGGACCGCGCTTGCTGCAACGCAGTGATCCTGGCGTCCAGCGCAGCGATCCGCTCAGCGGCCAATTCGCGCGCCCGCGCCCGATCCTGCCCGGCGTCCAGTTCCAGCAATTCCGCTATTTCATCGAGCGTGAAACCAGCCGCCTGCGCGGACCGGATGAAGCCCAGTCGCCGTACATCCTCCGCGCCATAGCGCCGCACGCCCTCGCCGCGCGGCGGCGTCGCGATCAGCCCGCGCCGCTGATAGTAACGCACTGTTTCGACATTGACGCCGGCCGATCGAGCGAGTCCGGAAATCGTTTCACGCATGCCTTGACTCCGTACCATGGTACGGACCCTATATGGAGAGCATCCATCCCCTCTCAATGCAAGGATGCGCCATGGCCCAGACCCAGCCCAAAACCGCGAGCCTTTATCGCATGGTGATGCCCAGCCACATTTGCCCCTATGGCATAAAATCCCGCTGGTTGCTGAAACGTCATGGCTATCGGGTCGAGGATCATTGGCTCCAAACCCGCGAACAAACCGATGCCTTCAAGGCGAAGCACGGCGTCAAGACCACGCCCCAGACCTTCATCGACGGCCAGCGGATCGGCGGCCATGACGACCTGCGGCGTTACCTGGGCCTCAAAGTGCGTAGTCCCAATGCTTCAAGCTATGTGCCCGTGCTCGCCACTTTTGCGATAGCGGGACTGCTGACGCTGGCGGTCAATTGGCTGACCGTCCTGCCCCTGCTGTCCTCGGTGACGGCCGAACGGTTCATAGCCATCGCCATGGTCCTGCTCGCCATGCTGAAATTGCAGGATGTCGGCCGATTTTCCACCATGTTCCTGAACTATGACCTGCTGGCACGCCGCCTGCCGCCCTATGGGCTGCTCTATCCGTTTCTTGAACTGGGCGCGGGGCTGCTGATGCTCACGCGCCTGCTGGACTGGCTGGCCATTCCGGTCGCGCTCTTCATCGGCGGGGTCGGCGCGCTATCGGTTTTCAAGGCTGTCTACATCGACAAGCGGGAACTCAAATGCGCCTGCGTCGGGGGCAGCAGCACTGTGCCGCTGGGCTTTGTATCCCTGACCGAAAATCTGATGATGATTGCCATGGCGGTGTGGATGCTGTCCGGCTTGGGCCAATGAACGGCCCTCATCGCCATTCCCCAAAGGCTGAGCCACCTACGCGACCACCCAATGCTCCGACGCGATGCCTTGCGCATAGAGCAGCACCGACAGATCCCCATGGACGATTTCGGCCGCAGCGGCCTCCCGCGTCTTGGGCTTGGCATGATAGGCCACGCCCAATCCCGCGCCCTGTATCATCGGGATATCATTGGCGCCATCGCCCACCGCCAGAGTCAGCTCCCGCTCGACGCCCTGCGCAATGGCAGCATCCAGTTCCGCCCGCTTGCGCGCCGCATCGACGATTGGCGTCTCAACCGTCCCCAGCAATGCCCCATCGGCGATTTCCAGCACATTGGCGACATGCGCATCGAACCCGATCTCAGCCGCGACCGGGCCGGTAAAGCGCGTAAACCCGCCCGACACCAGCAATGTCCGCGCCCCCCGCGCTTTCATCGTGCGCACCAGCGCCTTCGCACCGGGCATGACCCGCACGCGCTCCGCACGGCATTGATCGATGGCGCTGTCGAGCAGACCTTTCAGCAACGCCACCCGCTCATGCAGCGCGCCGGCAAAGTCCAGTTCGCCGCGCATCGCCCGCTCGGTAATGTCGGCAATCTGCGGCTTGATCCCCGCATAGTCGGCCAATTCGTCGATACACTCGACCGTGATCATGGTCGAATCCATGTCAGCGATCAGCAAGGCCTTGGCCCGCGTCTGGCTCGCTTGGACGATAAGGTCGATATGGGCGCCCATGCCAGCCAGCGCAGCGCGCGCAGCGGCTGGATCAGCTGCGAAGAACAGGTCGGCCGCCTTGTCCGTGTCCAGCCAGCAGCAATCGCTGGGCGCGCAGCCTGCATCGCGCAGCCGATCGGCAGCTTCGGCAATATCCCCCTGCCCCATCGAGCCACTAGCCACTAAGGTCGCGACGAACATGCTTACTCCCGAACCAGAAACAGGCAGCGGCGAATCCCGCCCACGGGTGGCGCTTATTGCCGGGCCGACCGCCAGCGGCAAGAGCGCGCTCGCCATTCGCCTCGCCCATAGCGCCGATGGCGTGGTCATCAATGCCGACGCCAGCCAGGTCTATGCCGACCTCTCCATCCTGTCTGCCCGCCCATCGCCAGAGGAAATGGCCGATGTGCCTCACCGCTTGTTCGGCCATATCGACGGCGGGGAGGCCTGCTCGGCGGCGCGCTGGGCAGCCGACGCGCGCGCGGAAATCGACGCGGCCCATGACCAGGGCAAACTCCCGATCCTCGTCGGCGGCACCGGCCTCTATCTGCGCACCCTGCTCGACGGGATCGCGCCCGTGCCGGACATTGATCCCGACATTCGCGCTACCGTCCGCGCCCTGCCCGTGGCGCAGGCGCATGAAGCGCTGCGCCAGGAAGACCCGCAGGCAGCAGCCCGTCTGGCGCCGGCAGACACAACGCGCGTCGCCCGTGCGCTTGAAGTGATCCGCTCGACCGGGCGCACGCTCAAGGCATGGCAGGCGCACAAAATCGGCGGCATCGGCGATCGTATCGCCCTCGCCCCTCTCATTCTCCTGCCACCTCGCCCGTGGCTGATCGACCGGTGTGATCGGCGGTTCGTTCAGATGCTCGATCAGGGTGCAGTGGCGGAAGTGGAGGCGTTGCTCGCGCGCAACCTTGATCCTGCTTTGCCGGTGATGCGCGCGATCGGCGTGCCGGACATCGCAGCATGGCTGAACGGCGACATGGACCGCGGCACCATGATCGAGCGCGGCCAACGCGCCACGCGCCAATATGCCAAACGGCAATATACCTGGTTCGCACACCAGCCACCGGAGGGCTGGCAACGTGAAGAACGATATTTAGATGACAATATAGTCGATGAACTAGCAACTTTATTACGCAAATAACGCTTGACCGGCCATTTTATGTCCACTAGAGGCAGGCGCCTTGCCATCGCCCGTACCCCGGCGCAAACAGGCGGCTTGCAGCAACAAGAGGAGTTTCATCGTGGCCGAAAAGAGCGGCGCGGACATTTTGGTCGAATGCCTTGTTGATCTGGGCGTCGAAGTCGTGTTCGGCTATCCGGGCGGCGCGGTGCTGCCCATCTATGACGCGCTCTACAATCACCCCACGATCCGCCACGTCCTCGTCCGCCACGAACAAGGCGCGACGCATATGGCGGAGGGCTATGCGCGTTCGACCGGCAAGCCCGGCGTCGTCCTCGTCACCTCCGGCCCCGGCGCCACCAATGCCGTCACCGGCATCACCGATGCGCTGCTCGATTCCATCCCGATGGTCGTCATCACCGGCCAGGTTCCCACGCAACTGATCGGCACTGATGCCTTTCAGGAGGCGGACACGGTCGGCATCACGCGCCATTGCAGCAAGCATAATTATCTGGTGAAGGACCCGGCGAAGCTGGCTGGCGTCGTGCATGAAGCCTTCCACATCGCCACCACTGGCCGCCCCGGCCCGGTGGTCGTTGACATTCCCAAGAATGTGCAGATCGCGACCGCGCCCTATGCACGCCCGGAGCTCAAGGTCCACGCCAGCTATCGTCCGCAGACCAAGGCGGACGCCGCGGCGATCGACGCGGCTGTCGAAATGCTGGCCGCGGCCGAACGCCCCGTCCTCTATACCGGCGGCGGGGTCATCAATTCAGGCCCGCAGGCGAGCGCGCTGCTACGCGAACTTGCTGCCTTGACCGGCGCGCCGGTCACGTCGACGCTGATGGGCCTGGGTGCATTCCCGGCTTCGTCGGACCAGTGGCTCGGCATGCTTGGCATGCACGGCACCTATGAAGCCAATTGGGCGATGAATCAGGCGGACCTTATCCTGTGCATCGGCGCGCGTTTCGACGATCGGGTGACAGGGCGGCTCGACGCCTTCGCCCCGAACAGCCGCAAGATCCATATCGACATTGACCGCAGTTCCATCAACAAGACGGTCGATGTCGACCTGCCCGTGGTCGCCGACGTCGGCAGCGCGCTCGACGACATGATCGCGCTCTGGAAACAGCGCGGGCATCAGCAGCAGGATCTGTCCGACTGGTGGTCCCGCATTGCGCAATGGCGCGCCAAACGCAGCCTCTCCTACCCGGAAACCGGGCCGGAAATCATGCCGCAGCGCGCGATCGCCGACCTGTATCAGGCCTGTATGTCGACCGGCAGGGATGTCATCATCACGACCGAGGTTGGCCAGCATCAGATGTGGGCGGCCCAGCATTTCGGGTTCGAAGCCCCCAATAAATGGCTGACCTCCGGTGGCCTTGGCACCATGGGCTATGGCTTTCCGGCCGCGATCGGCGCGCAGATGGGCAATCCCGACAGCATCACCATCTGCATCGCGGGCGACGCCTCTATTCAGATGAATATTCAGGAACTGGGCACCGCGACCCAATATCGCCTACCGGTCAAGATATTCATCCTCAACAATGAATATATGGGGATGGTCCGCCAGTGGCAGGAACTGACCTATGAAAGCCGCTATTCCAACAGCTATTCCGAAAGCCTGCCCGATTTCGTGAAGCTGGGCGAAGCCTATGGCTGGACCGGCATCCGCATCGAAGGGCCGGAGGATCTGGAAAGCGGCATTCGCCAGATGCTCGACACCGCCGGCCCGGTGATCGTTGATTGCCGCGTAGCCAAGCTGTCCAACTGTTTCCCGATGATCCCGTCGGGCGCGGCGCATACCGACATGCTGCTCGATCCCAACCAGATCGCGGGCATCATGTCCGACGAAGCCAAGGCGCTGGTGTAAGGACGGGCATGTGACGCAACATCTAAAGCTCCGCATCCATGTGACGGAGCCCTGGGATTTCGAGCGCCAGGCCGGCACGGCCGAACTGACCGGCTGGACCACCGATCATGCCGGTCCCGACAACGAGGAATGGGAAGTGCATCTCGACCATGGCTTCGATTTCAACAAGCGGCATATCGGCACGCTGCTGGTGGGACCTCGCTATGTCGGGGAACGGCTGGAACGGATGTTCGATGCGGTATCGGGCTTTCCCGTACGTCTCGCCCATCGCCAGGACGGCGAATGGCATTTCGCCTTCGTCGCCATGATTTCGCAGCGGCACGACAAGCCCGCCCCCGACGGGCAGGCCGACGACCATCAGGATCACGGAACCATCTGATGCATATCCAGGAAGAACTCAGCCAGCGGCACGTCCTGTCGCTGACCGTTTCGAACGAAGCGGGCATATTGGCGCGCATCGCCGGCCTGTTCACCGCGCGCGGCTATAATATCGACAGTCTGACCGTGGCCGACATTACCGACGATCATGCGATCAGCCGTATCACCATCGTCACCGGCGGGCCGCCCAAGGTGATCGACCAGATCATTGCCCAGCTCGACCGGCTGGTGCCGGTGCACAAGGTGACGGACCTGACCGACGCCGGCCCCTTCGTCGAACGTGAACTGGCGCTGGTCAAGGTCGCTGGCACGGGCGAGGACCGGATCGAGGCGCTGCGCCTGGCTGATGTGTTCCGCGCCAAGGTGGTCGACACGACGATCGAAAGCTTCATCTTCGAACTCACCGGCACGACCGAGAAGGTGGACAATTTCGTGGCGCTCATGCGCCAGATCGGGCTGGTCGAAGTCGGTCGCACCGGCGTCGTCGGCCTCATGCGCGGGAAAGAGGCGAATTAATTTCCCTCTCCCCATCGGGGGGAGAGGGTTGCGAAGACCTGACGGCTTGCCCGCCTGGTCGTAGCTGGAAGAGGGGGCAGCGACGCCACGGTAGCCCGCCCCCTCCTCCTCCACCATCATCTAGGTCCGGCCTCGCCGAACCAAGATTTCATATCCTCTCCCCTGCGGGGCGAGGGCATTTGTTCGAGGGAAGAGACGAGACATGAAGGTTTATTATGATCGTGACGCGGACATCGGCCTGATCAAGGGCAAGAAGGTCGCCATACTGGGCTATGGCAGCCAGGGTCACGCCCATGCGCAGAACCTGCGCGACAGCGGCGTCGCCGAAGTCTGCATTGCGCTCCGCGCCGGCTCGCCCAGCGCCAAGAAGGCGGAAGGCGCGGGCTTCAAGGTGCTGCCCAACGCCGAAGCCGCCGCCTGGGCCGACGTCTTCATGATCCTCGCCCCCGACGAGCATCAGGCCGCCATCTATGCCGCCGATGTCCACGACAATCTGCGTCCCGGCGCGGCGCTCGCCTTCGCCCATGGCCTCAACGTCCATTTCGGCCTCATTGAACCGCGCAAGGACGTCGACGTCATCATGATCGCGCCCAAGGGCCCGGGTCACACCGTGCGCGGCGAGTATCAGCGCGGCGGCGGCGTCCCCTGCCTCATCGCCGTCCATCAGGACGCGACCGGCAATGCGCATGACATCGCCCTGTCCTATGCCTCGGGCGTGGGCGGCGGCCGCAGCGGCATCATCGAAACCAATTTCCGCGAGGAATGCGAAACCGACCTGTTCGGCGAACAGGCCGTGCTGTGCGGCGGCACCACCGCGCTGGTGCAGGCCGGCTTCGAAACGCTGGTTGAGGCCGGCTACTCGCCCGAAATGGCCTATTTCGAGTGCTTGCACGAATTGAAGCTGATCGTTGACCTCATGTATGAAGGCGGCATCGCCACCATGCGCTATTCGATCAGCAACACCGCGGAATATGGCGATATCAAAACCGGCCCGCGCATCATCACCGAAGAAACCAAGAAGGAAATGAAGCGCGTTCTCGCCGACATCCAGTCTGGCCGCTTCGTCAAGGACTTCGTGCTCGACAACCGCGCCGGCCAGCCCGAACTCAAGGCCAGCCGCATCGCCGCCCAGCGCCACCCGATCGAGGAAACCGGCGCGAAGCTGCGCGCGATGATGCCCTGGATCGGCGCCAACAAGCTGGTGGACAAGGACAAGAACTGAGGGCCACCTTGCTGTCTTAAGGGACGGATCGGCAAGTCAGGCCGGCCCGGAACGGAAACAATCCGTTCGCGGTTACGGCTCTGGAATAATCGGGGGGCGCGGCATATCATTGTCGCGCCCCTTGAGCATTTCGGAGAATCCGTTCCATGAAAAAAATCCTGATCCCCGCCGCCGCCCTGATCGCGCTTGCCGGCGGCACTGCCCTCGTTGCGCAAATGCCCACCGCCGCGCCCGGCACGAAGGACGCCGCAAAAGTCACCGGCGGCAGCTACAAGGTCGACGGGGGCCATACCCAGGTCGTGTTCGCCTGGGACCATATGGGCTTCACCAACAATATGGGCACCATTGCCGAGCCCACCGGCACGCTGACCCTCGACAAGGCGAACCCCGCCAACAGCAAGGTGTCGGTGGAATTTCAAGTCGCCAACCTGCGCACCGGCGTCACCAAGCTCGACGAGCATCTAATGAAGCCGGACTTTTTCGATGCAGCGAAATTCCCGACGGCCACCTTCGTCTCGACCAGCGTCAAGCCTGACGGCGCGACCGGCGCTGAAATCACGGGCAACCTTACCTTGCATGGCGTGACCAAGCCCGTGATGCTCGACGCCGAATTCTATGGCGCCGGCATCCAGCCGATGAGCAAGAAGGAAAATGTCGGCTTCGTCGCCACGACGACGATCAAGCGCAGCGATTTCGGCATGGGCTATGCGGTCCCGATCGTCAGCGATGCGATCGAACTCAAGGTCATCGCTGGTTTCGAAAAACAGTAAGCGCACGACATAAAATGTCCAATAGACAGGGCCGGCTTGCATGCTGGCCCTGTTTTGCGTATGCACCGCGCATCATGCAGAGCGTCGCGCGCCTTCCCCTGCTACGACTTACACGCCCTTAGGCGTGGCTTTTGTGCTGCCTTCCGGCTAAGGGCAGCGTCGATCCGCCTAAGGGCATCCATCACAGTCAAGTCGTTCCACGGGCGCGGATTCGCGTCTGTCGCAGGAAATATCTCATCCCATGATGCTGACCGATCCCTCGCTGAAATATCGCCCCTTCCCGCAGGTCGATCTGCCTGACCGCCAGTGGCCCAGCCGCGTCATCACCGCGCCGCCCCGCTGGCTCTCGACTGACATGCGCGACGGCAACCAGTCGCTGATCGACCCGATGAATGCGGAAAAGAAGCGCCGCTTCTTCGACCTGCTGGTCAAGGTTGGGGTCAAGGAAATCGAGGTAGGCTTCCCCTCCGCCGGCGCCACCGAATTTGATTTCATCTCCAGCCTGGTGCAAAATGGCGCCATTCCCGACGACGTGATGCCGCAGGTGCTGACCCAGGCCCGCGCCGACCTCATCGCCACGACCTTTGAATCCCTGCGGGGCGCCAAGCAGGCGATCGTCCATGTCTACAATGCCATTTCGCCCGCCTGGCGCGACATCGTGTTCCAGATGGAGCGCAGTCAGGTGCGCGAAATCGCCGTCAACGCCGCCAAGCTGCTGCGCGACCATGCCGCCGCCCAGCCCGACACTGACTGGCATTTCGAATATTCGCCCGAAACCTTCTCCACCGCCGAACTGGATTTCAGCCTGGAATGCTGCGAGGCGGTGATGGAAATACTCCAGCCCACGCCGCAGCGGCCGCTGATCCTGAACCTGCCCGCCACGGTCGAATGCGCCACGCCCAATATCTATGCCGACCAGATTGAATGGATCTGCCGCAACATCTCGCGTCGCGACAGCGTCGTCATCTCGCTCCATACCCATAATGATCGCGGCACTGGCGTCGCGGCGGCGGAGCTGGGCATCATGGCCGGCGCGGATCGCGTCGAAGGCTGCCTGTTCGGCAATGGCGAGCGCACCGGAAACTGCGACCTCGTGACCGTCGCGCTCAACATGTATACGCAGGGGATCAACCCCGGCCTTGATTTTAGCGACATTGACGACGTCATCCAGACGGTCGAATATTGCAACCAGCTGCCGGTTCACCCCCGCCATCCTTATGCCGGCGAACTGGTCTTCACCGCCTTTTCCGGCAGCCATCAGGACGCGATCAAGAAGGGCTTTGCCGCGCAGGACGCGCGCAACGACCGGATTTGGAACGTCCCCTATCTGCCAATCGACCCCAAGGATCTGGGCCGTGACTATGAAGCGGTCATTCGCGTAAACAGCCAGTCGGGCAAGGGCGGCGTCGCCTGGGTGCTGCAACAGGACAAGGGCTACAAGTTGCCCAAGCGAATGCAGGCGGACTTTTCGCGCGTGGTTCAGGCCCTTGCCGACAGCTCCAGCCGCGAACTCAACGCCGCCGACATCAGCGAAGCCTTCGACGCCCATTATTGCCTGACCGGCGATCAGCCCTATGCCCTGATCGACTATCAGGAAGGCGGTCAGGCAGGCGACCGCATCTTTACCGGCAAGATCAGCCACAAGGGCGGCGAGCGTTCCATTTCCGGCCGCGGCAACGGCCTGCTCTCGTCCATCCTCGCCGCACTGCGTGACGAATTTGGCGTCCAACTGGAAATCGCGGATTATAGCGAACACGCCATCGGCGCGGGCAGCGATGTCAATGCCGCCGCCTATGTCGAATGCCGCACGCCCGACGGTCGCACCGTCTTCGGTATCGGCACCGACAGCGACGTGGCGACCGCTTCGGTCAAGGCGATCCTGTCAGCCGCCAACGGAATCGCGGTCCGGGGGTAAAGCAAAGCCTTTCCACATCCGTTCGGTTCGAGCTTGTCGAGAACTGTTCTCGACAAGCTAGAACCGAACGGGGGTAAGAGGATAAGCGCCTACTTTGCCAACGCCCGGACTACCCGGTCCCATTGCTCCAGCGATTCCCGGATGCCCGCGACCGGCACGCGCTCGTTCAGCCCATGGGCAAAGCCGTCCTCTGCGCGCATGAAGAGGCTGGACACGCCATAGCTCGGCACACCCAGCGCGCGGAAATGAACGCTGTCTGTCGCTCCGGCCGACATGCCTGGCATGATCGCAATGCCCGGCGCGCGCGCCAGTACGGCATCGCGCACCGCCTGCATGACGTCCTCGCGCAGCGGCGACGCATCGCTGCCGGTCGGATCCCCCAATGTCGTGATCGTGGCGCTCGAGTCGTCGACAACCTTGGTCAGCTGCGCCTTCACGTCATCAATCGCCACGCCGGGGAAAATCCGACAATTGACGCTGACTTTCGCGCTTTGCGGCAAGGCGTTGAGCGCATGCCCCGCCTGCGCCATGGTCGCGACGCAGGTCGTGCGCACCTGCCCGACAAATTCCGGGTGGCCCGACAATATCTCCGCCGCCGTCGGATCGCCGGTCTCTGCAAAACGGCGCATGGCTTCGCCCACATCGCCCCCCATGCGGTCCGCCGATAGGGTCAGCGACGCCTTGGTCAATTCGTTGCGCATCGGGGGAAACGTGAAGGCCGCGATCCGGTCGATCGCCTTCGCCAGCCGATAGATGGGATTGCCCGGTGTCGGCGCGCTGGAATGACCGCCCGCATCGGTAAAGCCGATCTCGAAATCGGCATAGGTCTTCTCGCCGGCCTGCAACTGATAGAGGACGGGCTTCCCCTCTTCGCTCAGCAGCCCGCCGCCGCCGTCCCCGTTCAACAGCATTTCAGCGTCCTGATATTGGGACGCCAGCGCGCGCGTCGTTGCCATGTCGGTTTCCTCGTCCCCCGACAACAGCAATGTAACGGTCCGACGCGGCTTCCAGCCTTCCTTCTTCAGCTGCGCCAGCGTCGCGACCATCATCGCGACATCATATTTATTGTCCTCCGCGCCGCGGCCGAAGATATAGCCATTTTCCTCGACCGGGACGAACGGATCACGCGTCCAGTCCTTGGGATCGGCCTCCACCACATCCATATGCCCGATCATCAGCAAGGGCTTGAGTGCCGCATCCCGCCCCTTGATGGTCGCGGCGAATGTCGCCGTCTCGCCCATCGGCGTGATGACCACATCGGCGTCGGCAAAGCCCGCCTTTTTCAATATGTCGGCATAATAGGCCGCCAGCTTGGGCACCTGCCCCGCCCCCTGGACCGTGCGATACGCGACGGACCGCATCAATATGTCCTTGGCCACCCCGGCATCCGCTGCCGCCTGCGCGCCCTGCGGCGCGATCGCCAGCGCCAGCCCCAGACACGCCTTACCCAATCCCATATATCTGCTCCCCGAAATGATCAGACCTGTCTGGCACAGCCATCGGGTCCAGCCAATCACCCAGCTTCACCCCCCTGAAAGAATTGCTTGCGCGCAATCCCCCCGTCCCCGACCGATATAAGCGCCCGTTCGTCCCAAGGAATGCATGCGTCATGGCCCTCAATTTTCGCAGTTTCGGGTTTCAGGTTCTGGTCGGCATGGTTGTCGGCCTGCTGCTGGGCCTCGTCGCGCGTCAAATGGGGGTCGGTCCCGACGGCGATCTCAACTGGCTGGCAACCGCGTTAAAGACGACCGGGTCGATCTTTGTCTCGCTGCTGAAAGCGGTGGTTCCGCCGCTCGTCTTTGCCGCCATCGTTGCATCGATCGCTAATCTGCGCGCGCTGGACAATGCCGCCCGCCTGGCGGGACAGACGTTGCTCTGGTTCGCCATCACCAGCCTGATCGCCGTCAGCATCGGCCTCGCCATCGGGCTGCTGCTGGAACCGGGCGCGGGTCTGCGCGGCACCGCGCTCGCGGTTGGCAAGCCCGACAGCTATGGCGGCTGGCTGGATTTTCTTAAAGGCTTGGTGCCCGGCAACAGCCTGGCCCTGACCGGCAGCACCAGCATCACCGACGGCGCGGCGACCACCAGCCTGTCCTTCAACATCCTCCAACTGCTGGTCATCTCCATCGTCGTGGGGCTCGCCACGCTGAAGGTCGGGGACAAGGCTGATCCCTTCCTTGCCTTCGTGCGCTCGCTGCTCGCTGTCGTGCGCGCGATCCTGGGCTGGATCATCCGCCTAACGCCGATCGGTTCGGCCGCGCTGATCGGCACTGCGATCGCGACCTATGGCTGGAGCGCGCTGGCGCAGCTCGGCGTGTTTACCGCCGCCATCTATCTTGGCCTCGCCCTGGTACTGCTGGTCGTCTACCCGGCGTTGCTGCTCGCCAACGGCCTGCGCCCCGGCCCCTTCTTCGCCAAGGCGTGGCCAGCCATCCAGCTCGGCTTCGTCTCCCGCTCTTCGGTCGGCACCCTGCCCGTCACTGAAACCGTCACCGAACGGATGGGCGTGGACAAGGGCTATGCCGCCTTCGCGATTCCCCTCGCATCCACCACCAAGATGGATGGCTGCGCCTCCATCTATCCGGCGCTCGCCGCGATCTTCGTGGCGGGCTTCTACGGCATCCCGCTGCACTTCATCGACTATGTGCTGATCGTCTTCGTCTCTGTCCTGGGATCGGCTGCCACGGCGGGCCTGACCGGCGCGATCGTGATGCTCACCCTTACGCTCTCGACGCTTGGCCTTCCGCTCGAAGGCGCCGGCCTGTTGCTCGCCATCGATCCGATCCTCGACATGGGCCGCACCGCCGTCAATGTCGCAGGCCAGGTGCTCGTCGCGACCCTCGTCGCCAAGCGCGAAGGCATATTGGACGAAGCCGCCTATGACGGGAAAGCCACTCCCGTTACGGCTTGAGGCATTCGACGGCCGCATTTGTTCATTCAATTTCATAACTACCGGAACGAGCCGTTTGCCGGACGGAATTGATGAGCGATGAAGATGATAGCCGCGCCCTGCCGCCAGAAAGCGTTAAGTTCGCGTCGCCTCTGCCGCGTTTGGCACGCCCGCTTTCTCGCTGCTTCCGCGCGTCGATACGGTGGGCGACTGACTGTCAAACGCCGGCCGCAAAATGGGCCTTTTCACCCTCATGCCTACGCTCGGCGTCTTCATCGCCGTTGACGGGATTTGTCCCGTGCGGGGCAGTCGCAGCAGCCACGCGGACTGCCCCCATTAACGCAGCTATGCAGCCATGCTGACCAGATGACCATGCCGCTCTCCAGCTTGCCTCGCTTGGCCGATGAGCGTTTCGCATGACTGAACCAGCGGAACCCGCTTCACATGTCGGTTGAACGACATAGCCTGAACCAGGCAGGGCGTTTTCCCTCCGCTGCCGCATTCAACCCAGGTCCTCGCTTGGCCCTGCCGGCTAGAAATGGACGCCGGCTAGAAATGGACCGCAGGGCGGTCAAATCGGGCAGCACTCAAGGCCCATTCGCGCGCCACCAGTCGCGACGCCGCGCGCCTCGCCCCGTTTCGGCCAGCACGCTAAAATCGTTGCGATAACAAAAAAGGGCCGGTCTTTCGACCGGCCCCTCTTTTTGCCGTCCATCCCGAAGGAAGGACGATCCGATTACATGCCTGCGCCCGGACCGTAGGTGATTTCCACGCGACGGTTCTGGACTTCACGGACGCCGTCAGCGGTTTCAACGCGAGGACGCGATTCACCGAAGGCTTCGGTCGTCATCACGCCGTCAGGGATACCCTTCGACGCGAGGTAGGCCTTGACCGAGTCAGCGCGACGCTGCGACAGACCGACGTTGTACGACGCCGAACCCGACTTATCCGCGTGACCGGCAAGCATGACCTGGGCGCTGCCACAGCTGCTGTAGGCCGAAACCGCGTTGTCCAGAATGGTGGCGGCATCAGGCGTGATGTCCGACTTGTCCCATTCGAAGAACACGATGTACGGTCCCGGCTGGCACTCTGCAACCGGCGGGGGCGGCGGAGGCGGCGGCGGGGGCGGCGGGGGCGGCGGAGGCGGAGGCGGCGGAGCCGCTTCTTCCGGCGCACCGAAGTTGTAGGTCAGGCCGAGCAGCAGGCTATGCGTGCGCAGCTTGGTTTCGGCGTTCGACCCGGCCTGGCCGTAGATGCTCTGATAAGCCGGAATCAGCTTGATATCGTCCTGGTTGAAGAAGCGATACTTCAGCGAAACGTCGACATTGTTGGTGACCGGGTAACGAACACCCGCGATCGCCTGCCAGGCGAAACCGGTGTCGCTGTCGTTCACGATGTCCGAAGCGAGCTTGCCGCGCGAAACGCCGACACCGCCGCCGACGAAGCCCTGCAGGCCGTCATCGGGACCGAAGTCCAGCAAACCGTTCAGCATGAACGACAGGGCCGAAGCAGCGCCGCCGAAGCCGCCGCCGGTCTTGTCGAAATCGATCTTCGCACGCTTGTAGGCGGCTTCGGCTTCGAGGCGGAAGCCACCGAAGTCGTAACCGATGTTAGCGTCGAAGTCGTAGCCCTTGTGGTAGTCGATCGACGGGACCGCCGCACCACCGGGAGGGACGGCGTCGAAGGTCAGGTCCTGATCTTCAACGAGCAGCACGCCGGCGTCCACGCCAACATACCAGCTATTATCACGCGCCAAGGCCGGAGTGGCCAGGGCACTGGTCGCAAGCGCAGCCGCGAGGGCAAGCTTCCGCATATGGATTCCCCTTTCAAAAGTGTCACGAAGGACTGCTGAAACCCTGTAGCTACGGGAAGGTTTCATGGCAAGTCCACAATTAGTGAAACCGTTGCAAAAATAACGCACTAGCCTCTTTAACGCGAAGGGATCAGGCTAATGTGCAGAAATCCTAGACTATTGACGCACCCTTGCAACAAGAAATGAGCAGTTCAGTAATATTATGCAACAATCAGGCCGTGGGAACCCAGTCGGTCGAGAATGGCGGCGATGGTTGATCGCGCCTCGGCGTCAATCACGCTCCCGCCGGCCGGGGCGGCAATAGGCGGCTGGCGTTGCGCGACCACTCTTTCCTCGCCCAGATAAATGCCATCGGGACGGATCGGTCCGGCGCGCCACTGACTCCCGTCATGCATACGCGTCAGCCCCTCGTCGGCCACCGCAACGGCGAAACCCGCATGGGGCGTCAGGAACCGCCAGCCGCCATCTGTCCAGCAAGCGACGGATCCGCTGCGGCCTTCCCACGCGCCTTGCCCTGCGTTCGCGACGATCCAGCATTGCCCGGGCGCCGGGTCTTCCGGCGGCGCGTTGATGGCCGCGCTTTCGACCCGGCCGTGCAACAGCGCATCGATCAGGACCAGGGCTTCATTATGGGCAATTTCCTTGTGCGCCTGTCCCGCGAACAGCAGCGGCAGCCCCCATCTGGGCGTAGCATCCATGATTTATGTCCTTCCTCGTTCCGGCGTGATCGCCGTCCTTTGTCACAGGATCAGGGGCAGGCTCGCCGCCCGCCCCAACGCATAGGTGCCCCGCTGCCGCACGCAGATCGTCACGCTGCGTCCCGCCATGCCGTCCGCCGCGATCATGTCTGCGGTATAGGTCCAGCCGGGACTGGTCCTGTCCTGCGCCCGCACCAGAACCGTCCCGTCCATGACCTGCACCGCATAGCTCTCGCTTTCCTCGGCAATCGGCACATCCGTTCCGCTCAGCCAGCGCCATCCGTCGCGGCTGCGCCGGGTCCATGCGATCGCCCAGCCCCCCGCGCCATCGCGACGCGCGCGCATATGCACCGGCGCCAGCGGCAACAGCGCCTCGCCGCTGATCGTCAGGGTCGCCTCGGCCTGCGCCACATCGCCGATGCCGACCGCCGAAAGCCGCAGCACGCTCCCGGCCTCTGCGTCCGCGCCCTGCATCGACAGCGGTTCGACCAGCCGTCCTTCCTCGATCAGCAGGAACCGCTCGCCCGCGCCATGATCCGCCATCGCCCAGTCGGTGCCGCGCAGCCCCCGCCGCAGGCCTGTCAGCCGATAGGTCGCGGCGCCGGTCCGCTCCGCCGTCTCGAACTGGATCAGCTCGCGACCAAGCAACGCCAGGTTCCGCCCCTGGTCCAGCGCAGCCTCGTCCGCGCTCGGCAGCATCATATCCTCCGCCAGCAGCGTCACAGACACGGATTGCCGGCGATCCACCAGCTGCGCGCTTCCCCCGCTCAGCGCCGTGTCAGCCACGCCCATCACCGCGCGCCCGGCACTCCGGCCGATCGGCACCGCCTCCCCGCTCGTGCCCGTGACGAACAGCGCCGCGCTACGCCAGCCAGCCCCACCGCTCGCCGCCGCGACGATCAAAGGCGCATTCGCCACCCCGTCGGTGATACGCGGCAGGTCCGCCAGCATCAGCGTCGTCGGCCCGTGCGGCGCATCCACCGGCCGCACGATCGCGCCTGACCCTGCCCCCGCTGGTGGTGCGCCGCCGCCGCCGGGCAATCGCCGCAGCGCCAGCCGCACCGCCGTCGCTTCCCATTCGCGCTCCTCAATCCGCCACAGCCCCGACGCCTGGTCCACCGCAACGACGTCGCCCGCCGCTAGCCCGAGCGCCCGCCAGTCGCAGCGCGCCGTCATCCGTGCCCGCCCGGCCCATGCCGCGCGCAGGCGCTCGCTCGCCAACGCCCGCGCCGCATCGGGGTCCAACACGGCGGGCAGGTCGATCCCGCTCTCGGCCCGCCCCGCTCCCGGCCGCGTCACCCGTTGCACCCCGGCCTGATAATCGCGCGCCGCATCATGATAACGCAGGCTCAGCGCCACCGGCACGCCATCGGCGGACCCGCCACTATGCTCAACCGCGTCGATAGCGCGACCATTGACCCGCTGCGCCAGTGCTTCATCGGCGATGGTCCCGGCCGCCGCCGCGGTATCCACCAGCGCCAGCCCCTCCGCGCCGGATCGCAGGCCTAATCCGTAGGCACTGACCAGCGGCATCACCGCCTCGCGCATGTCGGCCCCGCTCGCGGCAAAGCCTCCAACGCTGATCTGTGCCGGCCCCGCCAGCCGCCCCGCGCTCAGGTCAGACGCAATCCGGTCCAGCGACACCGCCCCGTCATCGGCTTCGACCTCGAATGTCAGCGACGGAATGCGATTGCCATAGTCGGCCAGCGCCAGATCCTCGAACACGACATAGGCCATGCCGCGATGCGCCGGCGTCGCGCCGATGCCCTGTGCCGATGCGATCAACGGATCGGGCGGCTGCCCCTCGTCGCCGGGATGCACCCGGAACGCGCCGACCTCGGTCTTGAAATCCCCCGCCACCCCGCGCAGCAGATTGCCGTCCGCCCATATCCGCCGGATCGCCCGGACCGGCCGCGACGACAGCGCCACCGCGATGCTCGCCGAATAGCTGTAGCTGGTGACGCTCGGCCGCCCCTTGCCGCCGCCGCTGCGGCTCGACGTCTCCTGCAAATCCGTCGCCCAGATGACCGTGCCCGCAACCCGCATGGTCCCGAATAGCGCGGGCACCTGCGTGCCATAGCTGGACGTCTGCACTTGCAGGTCGGCAAGGCGCGCGCCTTGCCGCCCCTTGGGCTTGAACAGCACTTCATTGTCGAAAGCGTTACCGATCAGGCCGCCAATCGCCCCGCCGATCGGCCCGCCCAGCACCGTGCCCACCGCGCTCAGCACTATTGTCGCCATGCTCGCCCCTCCTTCATCCCCGCCACCAGCCGATGATCGGCCAGGGCGATTCCCCCGGCATTTCCACGACGCGCCGCAATCCGGCATGGGCGTGGACGAAGCCCGCGCCGGTCCCGACCATCAGATGCAGCTGCAACGGCCCCGGCCGCACAAGCGCCAGGTCGCCCGCGCCGCCCTCCACCACCGGCCTCAGACCCGCCGCCTTCAGCCAATCCGCCGCCTTGGCCGTGTCTCCGCTGCGCAATCCGTAGCCGCGCGGCGCGGCCCGCCCCAGCGCAAGCGCCGCCACGCCGACGCAATCCAGCCCGTCCCGATCGCGCCCATGCAGCCGAAACGGCACGCCCACCAGCGCCCGCGCCGCCGCGACGACCTCCGCCGCGCGCTCCTCCCCGCTCATGCGCCGGGATAGCGGGTCAGAAGGTCCATGCCCGGCAGGAACGGCTCCCCCCGGAAATTGGCGATATTGCCAAAGCGCGCTCCACAGGTCGCGGCCTGCCGGTCACAGCCTTCGATCAAATGCGCCAGCGTCCCCACCTCCACCGCAAAGGCGGGCGCGTCCGCCAGCGTCAAGCCGGACGCATCATTATCCAGCACGGCCTGCGTCAGCCCTGCGTTACGCCCCGTCATCCATCGCAGCGCGCCAAAGGCATAGGCCCCCGCCACCAGTCCGGCGACGGCGACCTCCGCTCCCTCCACGCCGTCCACCGCCACGATCCGCCGCCGCCCTGCCATATCAACCCGGCATGCCCGGTCGCCCAGCCGCGCCCGGCAGTCGGGCGATGTGCTCGGGGCCACCGGCGCGCCCAACACTGCGGCCGCACCGATCAATTCCGCCGAAAATTCCTGCCCCTTGCGCGACACCGCGCCCATCTCGCCGCGCGCCAGCACATGCCACAGCGCGCCCGGCGCTTCCCATTGCGTCACCCGCAGCTCCAGCGCCGCACCGTCCCAGCGCCCCGCCATCAGGTCCGCCTCGCTGATCGCCTCGCTCGACAAGGCGCCCGCCACATCGCTGTCTTCGCCATCCAGCGTCATGCCGCTGCGCACCGCCGCTGGTGTCATGCCCGGCACTGCGCGATAGAGGATGCCGCCAATCTCCAGGTCGCGGTCATGGCTGGTCAGCCCGATCGTCACCCCGTCGCGCCGCGCGATCCGCCAGCAAAAGGCCAGCGTGCATAGCGCCTCGTCCAGCCCGCCGGTCATTCGCGTATCTCCACCAGCGGCACCGACACCGCTTCGCCCGCGGCAAAGGTCGCGCGGCTGATCTCCAGCCGATCCTCGGCAAAACGCACTGGCACATCGAACCGGTAGCCGGCAGTCAGCACCACCCCCGCCGCTGGCGCCTCGTCGAACGCGATCACGCCCAGCCCTTCATGGCTCCAGCCGTCGATCATCTCCACCCCGTCTGCCGCGACGCGGATGCTGCTCGCAACAGGCCGGGTGATCCGCCGCACCTGCGCCTCCTCGCCCGCGCCATAATGGCGCATCAGCGGAAACTGAGACCGCACGCCATCGCCCACGCCCAGCCGCTGATCGATCGGCGAGGGCGCCGCGCCCGCCGGCCCGCTGCAATCGTCATAGGGATCGGTAAAGCGAAACCCGCGCGCCGCCCCCCGCCGCGCCCGGAAAAAGTCGATCAACACCCTTATGTCCGCCTCCGACCGCACGCCCGGCCCGGCATCATAGGACAGGCGCGCATCGGCCCAATCGCTCGACCGCCGCTCATGCCCCGACGGGCTTTCGACGATCTGCGTGGAAAAGGCGGGGCTCAGGCTCGCCTCCCGCCCGATCGCCAGCGGAAAGCGTATGTCGTCAAAGGCTTGCACCCCATCCTCCCCTTCTATGCTGAAACAGGTAAAGCCATCGCGGCACACTTGTGGCAGCGCCCAGATGAATGTCGCCGCCGTCCCCCGCGCCACCGCCGCGCGCGCCGCCGCCATGATCGCCCGCCACTGCCCGGATTGTTCGGGCAGCAGGACGAACCCGGCCAGATACTGCTGCTCCTCGACCGGATAGCTCAACCGCGCGGTCGCCATCGCAATCCCGCGCGCCGTCAGATTGGGCCGCTCCTCCGTCACCCAGTCATAATCTTCCAGTTGCAGCACGTCGAACGCCGGGGCGGCCCAACCGACCGGCATGTTCGCGCGTTTGGCTTCGGGCGCGCGCGGGTCCAATATGGTGGGCAGATAAGCCAGAAGATGCGTCACCGCGCCCGGCGCAGCCGCCTTCACCGCCGCGCACAGCGCCGCCGTCGATGCCGCCAGCAAAGCGCCCGCCGTATCCAGCAGCGCGCATTGCGCCGCGTCCAGTTCGCCCCATACGCTCGGAATCGACACCGGCGCGCCGCCCAAAGCCGCCCGCGCCGCGTCATCATACAGGCAGATGCGCCCGTCGCCCGGCATCACCCACCACCATGGCTCGCCCACCTGAAACAGGATCGGCAAGTCCGCATCCAAGCCGATGGAAACAAAGGCCGTCGCAATCGCCTGCAAATAGGCCATCGCCCCGCCATCGGCGGGCGACAATAATGTCGATGGCGGTTCCCACCCGGTCAACGCCGGGTCGCCATTGTCCGCCCGCTGCTTCCAGTCGTTCCAGCAATGGGCGTCGAACAATTCATAGGATAGCGACCAGATAACGCCGAACCCCAGCGCCTTGGCCCGCATCGCAAAATCCCGGTGCCATGCCGCGCAGGGCGCATTCAGCGCCCCACCCGCCAAGCTCACATACAGGTCGCTGCCCAACCGTTCGAGCCGGAAATAATGGCTCATCCCGACATAATGGTTGATCGCCCCGCGATAGCCGAGCGCATGGATCGCCGCGACCACCCGCTCGGGCGTCTGGTTAAAACAATCGTCATAGCCGGTCGCCATGCTCAGCCCATGTTCGGGCAGCATCACGTCGCCCACCGCCAGCACCGATCCCGCGCCCTCGCACGCAATGGCGTTCAGCTCCGCCCAGCCTTCCTGCGCCTGCGCGAAAGGCGTGTCGCCCTCGTCATAACCGGGCGGAACCAGCGAAATGAACATCCTATCGACATCGCCCGCCCATACCGGGTCGGCGTCCTCCGGCGGGTCATATCCCGCCACTAGCGCGGCAAAATCCAGCCGGATGACAGCATCTTCCGGCCCGCCGCTCGCATAATTCCACAAGCGCACATACCAGGCGCGCGGGTTGCCCGCCGCATCGCGCCCCTCGATCGTCAGGGTCGGCCCATGCGTTTCATCCAGCCGCCGCAGCCCGCCACTGCGCCAGCGAAAGGACAGGGTGCAATGCCGAAAGTCCCGATCCGTCTCATAGGCCAGCAGCGGATGGCTCCATCTGTCCTCCGCCTCCCAGATGAGGCCCGCCAGATCCCCCGACCCATAGAAAACCGTATCCACCCGCAGGCCCGGTCCCGAGCCTGTCGCAGCGGCGTCTGGGGCAATCGTAACCACGCTTGCCATCATCGGCCGGGGAAAGTTCACCGTCCAATGGGTCGCCGCGAACCGCTTGAGGAACCCCGCCTCCTGCCCTTCCCGCGCGTCCGCCAGCCAATATCCCATGCTCATTGCTCCAGCGCCCCCCTGACCGCGCGCGCCACCTGTCGCGCGCTGCGCGCCAGCAATCGCGGCTCGCTCTCCCCGCCACGCCCATTGACCGCGATGCTCACCCGCACGTCGCGCCCGCCGCCGCCATGGGCGATCACCTGCCCGCTCGCCGTGGGCACGAACATTTCCGGCCCGCGCTCGCCGACCATATAGGCGCGCCCCGGCGCCACCGGCCCGCCGGTCGCCCGCCCCGGCAACCCCAGCACCGACGTCAGCAGGGTCGCGCCCAGGCCCACCAGCCCGCCAACGCTTGACCCTCCGCTCCCCAGCGCCGATCGCAGGCTGCTCGCGGCAATCTGGTCCAGCGTGCTCAGCGCCAGCCGCTTCAGATCCTCAAAGCCGAATTTCCCCGTCCGCACTGCGCGCATCAGCCCCTGCTCGATGCGCAGTCCCGCCCGCTCCGCGCCGCTCGCCAGCGGCCCCTCCAGGCTCGCCCGCATCGCCTCGACATCGCGGCCCAGCCCTTGCGTATCGGCCCGCACCCGCACCACCAACGTCTCGACATCCTCGTCCATGTCGGCCACTCCTGACTAACTATCCGCGTCATTCCCGCAACTTGAAGAGCATCCGCTCAGCGCACAGTCCGCCCCTGATCCGGCATCGCGCCCATCAGCCGCGCCAGTTCCGCGCCATCCACGCCGGCCGCGCCATCCGCCTCCTCGCCCTTTGCGGCCTTGAGCACGCTCGCCAGTTCGGCCGGGGTCGCGCGCCAGAACTCGTCCGGCCGCCATCCCAGCAGCCAGCCGGCCAATCCCGCCAGCCGCCCGGCCCCGTCGGCAAAGCGCGTCATTTCCCCGCCAATATCTGTTGCAGCACCGCGCGCAGCACTGGCGTCACCCTGGCCAGGCCCAGCGCCAGCACCGCCTCGCCCAGCGCCTCGCGGCTCAATGCCTCGCGATCGACCAGGCAATGCCACAGCAGCGCCACCAAATCGCCCAGCGACAATTTCCCGTCCGCCGCCCGCTCGACCAGATCGAACAGCGGCCCCAATTCCTGCTCGGCTTCCACCAGCGCGGCAAAGCTCGGCCGCAGCGCCAGATGTTCGCCGCCCACGACCAGCGCCGTTTCCCCGCGCTCCGGGTTCGCGCCACCACTCACAGGCTTACCACCGCGCCGGAGCTTTCCAGGCTCAGCGCATAATTGCGCTCGCCATTATAGTCGCCGGCATAGTCCAGCCGCGTGACCAGGAACCGCCCGCGCATCCGCTCGCCGCTTTCGAAATTCAGCTCATAATCCTCGATCGTGCCGCCCAGCGCATGATTGCGCACGCGCACCTCAGCGTCCGACCCGGTGAACAGCCCGGCCGCCGACACGCTGACCGACCGCACGCCCGCGCCCGACAGCAATTCGCGCCAGCCGCCCGAATCTTTGCTGGTGATGTTCACTGCCTCGCCATTCACGGACAATTGCGTGGTGCGCATGCCCGCCACCGTCGCATATGTTGCCGGCACATTGCCGTCGCCCACCTTCAGCAGAAACGCACTTCCCTTTTCGACGCCCATGGCGCATTCTCCCGACAAGCGACGCCCGGGATCGAAGCCCGCTGCTTCGGCCCGGAAAATCGCGGAAAAACAGATAGATTGGGCGGTGTCTGGCCGACCCGTCACAACAATGGCTCAGGGTTTCAAGGAGAGGTCCCGATGATTGTTGCCGCTTCGTTCATGATGATGCTCGCCGCCGCCCCATCCGCCGATCCTGTCGGCACGGGACGCCGCGACTTTTCGAAATGCCTCAGCGCCCAGATGCAGCCCGCGCTCGACAAGAAAATGCCGCTCGGCGACTTTGTGTCGATGCTCAAACAGACCTGCGCCACCCAGCAATCCGCCTTCCGCGCCGCCATCATCGCGCAGGACAAGGCGGATGGCATGTCCGACGCAGAAGCCAGCGCCGACGCCGACGACCAGATCGCCGAATATGTCGACAAGATCACCAGCGAATATGAGGAAAACAGCCGCCCCGGCTGAGTTGGGGAGCGTCCGTCCACCCCCCATGCCCCGTCATCCTCTCCTTTTAAGGGGAGGTGGCAGCACGCGGTGCTGTGGGATGGGTGTCACCTATCGCCCGCCTCCTACTCACCCCTCCCGCACCACGCGCAGCCGGTAATCCATCACCGCGCGCCACCCCGCGCCCGCGCCGCCTCCCGTCCGCGCGACGCGCGACCGCAGCAGCCGCGCGCTCACGATCCGCCAGCCATCGCGCCCGGCCGCCGCGCCCAGCGCCGGTTCGACCCGCGCCATCATCCCAGCCAGCCGCGCCGGCACCTCCTCCGCCACGGTCAGCCCGATGGTCAGCCGCAATTCGCGCCCCGCGACATCCTTGCCGCCCCAGTCTGAACCCAGGCATTCGCCCACATGCGCATAAGGGGCCGCCGCCCGCCCCGGCTCGCCATCATGCACGCCCTGCGCCACCGCCATCAGCGCCGCATCCTCCCGCAGCGCCGCGATCACCGCCGCCCGTATCGCTACTTCCGCGCTCATTGCTCGCTCCCCCCTCGCCCCGCCTCGCGCAGCGCCAGGTCGCGCCACCAGCGCGCGCGCAGCCCCGGCGCGGACAGTTCGACCGTCTCGCCCTCCACCCGCGCCGCCACGCCTTCCGCCCTGACCGCCGCCGCGATCCGCGCCCGCACCGCCCTCGCCCGCGCCGCCACCCGCCGTTCCAGCCCCGCCCTCATGCCAGCCGCCTCATGCCAGCCGCATCCGCCGATAGGGCCGCCACAGCGCGCTCACCACGGCGGGGGGCGCCGCATCCTCGCTACCGCGCGCAAGATAATGGTCCGCCGCCAGCCGGATGATCCCCTGCCGCAACGCTTCGGGCAGGCCGTTCATCTCCGCCGCCATGCCCGCGCGATAGTCGACTGCCAGCGCGCGCCCGTCACCCGGCCGCGTCGATCGCATCCATCCGTCGCCCGCTGCGTCGATGTCGATGGCATAGGCCTCGACAGGCAACGCCATGCTCGTGCCATCCGCCTCCACCGCGCGCACCTGGCTCACCGCCAGCACCGGCCGCGCCGACAGCCGCTGCCACCCGCCGCCACCCGCCACCGTTTCGCGCGCATCGCGTGCGATCAGCCATTGGCCGACAAATTGCTCGCACAGCGCGCTCGCCCCGCGCAGCAATCCGGCCAGCACCGCGTCCTCGTCGTCATGCGCGATCCGCAGATAGGCCTTCAATTCCGCCAGTGGCGCCGCCAGCGCCCCGCTCTCCTGCTGCGCCAGCATCAGCGTTCCTCCACCCGTATCGTCACCGACCGTTCATCCGCCTGGCCGTCGGACAGGGTGACGCGATTGGTCAGCCGATAGACCTGCCCCGCCCGCCCGCCGGCCACCCGCGCGCTGCTGCGCTGCGCCTCGAACGCACTTTCCTCTACGGTCATCCCGCCCGCCTCCTGCGGCTCGACCGTCCAGTCACTGGCGATCAGGGTCTGCCCCGCCAGATAGGCGGACCAGTCAATCGCATGATCGACCCGCGCCTGCGGGTCCTTCAACAACAGGCTCATCTGATCTTGCTCCCCATCCTCGCCGCGACCCGGATCGCCGGCGCGCGCGCATCGACCCGCACGCCCAGCCCCGGCCGCACCCCCATGCCCCATGGCCCGCGCCACTGCGGCCCATCGGCGCCGCCGCCATCTCCGATCGGCAGCGCGCCCAGCGCCTCACCCTGCATCATGCGCTTATCTCCAGCGCCGCGATCCGCGTCTCCAGCCGCGCGATACGCCGTCGCTGCCAGGCTGCCTCCAGCGCCAGACACTCCTCATAGCGCAGCCCCCAGCGGTCGCCCGCCGCGCGCGCCGGCGTCACCTCGCCATCATCGTCTGTTTCCCCCTCGCGCGCGTCCCAGCTGTCATGGCACAGCAGCCCCAGCCGCACCGCCGCGCCTGTGCCCAGCCGCGCGTCGATCGCATCGCGCACTTCCTGCGCCACCAGCCCTATATGCGTGCGCGCAGCGTCGCCCTTGGCCGCCACCGCTTCGCCAAAGCGATATTGCCGCCAGTCCACCGCGCCCCAGGCGTCGATCAACGCCTCGTCAATATCCGCCAGGTCCTGTTTCGACCGCGCGTCGGACGTGCTGATCGTCCCGCTCGCGGCATAGATGGCCGACCATCGCGCCGCCCCGCTCCCCAACGCAAAGCCATTGTCGGACGATGGCGCAACCGCACCGAAGGCGGTGATCGCCTGATGCTCCAGCCGCAGCGTTTCCTGCATCGCCGACGATCCGGTCCGCCCGACATAGAAATTCATCCGCGACGCCAGATTATTGGTGGCGGGCGCCGCGCCGACATAGGTGGTGCGCACCCGCGACAATTCGACGAAATCGCCGCCAATCTGCCCCCACACATTATAGTCGCCAATGACGTCACCGCTCGTAATATCGGCCCGCGCCGCCAGCGTCCCATTGGCGCGATACAACCGGTTGTTCGCCAGCGCGCCGGTGCCCACCACGCGAAAACTGCCCTGGCCGCCATCCATCACCACCGACACCGCCGGCCCCAACACGCTGACCCGCCCCATCCAGCCTTCGGTGGGATAGGCCTCGCCCGTCATCGTATTGATGTGCAACTCGGCGCCGCCCATGCGCTGCACGCCGCTCGCGCCCAGCGCACCGATCCGGGCGCGCACGCTCCCCGCATCGCCCTGTTCCAGCAGCGACCGGCCGAACGCCGTGGTCGATAGCGCCGCGATGGCATCCAGCTGCCCGCTCGCCGCCTGCTTGCCTGCCAGCGCCCCGCTCAATCCATCGATCGCCCGGGCGGCCGCATCCGCCGTAGCGCCCAGCTGCTCCATGTTCGCCAGCGCTTCGGCCAGCCCGGCAATTTCGGCCATGGCATGACCATGATCTTCGACCGCCGCGATCCAGCCGGCATGTGGGGTCAGCGTCACGCGCTTTTCACCCGGTCCGAAATCCACCGCCGCGCCGCCCGCCGAAGAGGCCAACGGCGTCCGCACCAGCCGCCCGCTTGCGTCCAGCGCGCCGCTGCCCGCCTCCCATTGCGGCGCGTCGCCTGCGCCCACAATGACATAGGGAAAGGCCGCGCCCGCCCCCACTGCGTCGGCAAAGCGCCTATATCCCGCCGCCGCGCCGCTCAGCGCCAGCGGTCCTGTCCCCTCGTCATGGCACAGCTCGCGCACCAGCTCTGCCATTTCCAGCCCCGTGATCGCCACGCCCCGCTCCCCTGCCAGTCTCGACACAAAAAAGGGGGGAAGGCCCATGCCTCCCCCCACCAAGTCATCCGCCTGCCGTCTTGCCGTTTACGACGCAGCGAACTTCATCAGCTTGATCGCCTCGCTATTGGCCACGCCGCCGCCGATCCGCTTGACCGCGTAGAAATGGACGAACGGCTTGTTGCTGAACGGATCGCGCAGGATGCTCGTCTCGCTGCGCTCCGCGATGACATAGCCCATCGCGAAATTGCCGAAGGCGATGGACAGGCTGCCCGCGGCAATGTCGGGCATATCCTCGGCCTCGACCACCGGATAGCCCAGCAGGGTCGCGGGCTGGCCTGCGCTCAGGCCCGGCTGCCACAGGAACGCGCCGTCGCTCGTCTTCATCTTGCGGATGACCGACAGCGTGGCGCTGTTCATCACGAAGCACGCCCCCTGGCGATAGGGCGCGCGCAGGCTCTGGATCAGGTCGATCAATTTGTCCTGCGGGTTGCTCGCCGCAAAGCCGCCCGCCGCGCCCGACGCCACATATTGCAGCGATCCGAACGCGCGCGCCGCATCGCCCTCATTGGTGGTCGTATAGGTCAGGAAGCCCTTGGGCTTGTTCGTCCCATTGCCGGTCACAAAGGCCGCGCCCTCAGCCACCGCGAACTCGCGGGCAATCTCGCTCGCCAGCCAGCCTTCGACATCGAACTGCGCATCGTCCAGCATCGCCTGGGATGCCGCCGGATTGGCGAACAGCTCGCCACCGGGCGGCACGATTTCGTTGAAGCTCGGCGTCCCCGTCTCGCCCCGCGCGCCCGTCTCGCTCGCCCATCCCGACACGATGCCGCCCGCCGTCACCAGCTTGCGGTATCCCGCGCTCCCCGTGCGCACCACATTGGCGATGGCGCGGATCGGCGACATGCCCTTGAGCGTCGACCCGATCAGCTGGTCGATCTCGCGCGGCACCGCATAGCCGCCCGCCGCGCCCAACGTGCCCGAAAAGCTTTTCAGCTCGACGCCCGCCTCATGCCCCTGCCGCACATAGCGATTCACAAACGCCGCCCGCGCCGGGTCCTCCAACCCGCCCTTCACCCCATCGAGCGCCGGCCGCTGCGCGCTCAGCAACGCCCCTTTGAGCATCGCCACCTCCTGCGCCAGTCCCGCAATCCGCTCCCCCTGCACCACCATGTCCAGGCTCGCTTCCAAATGATCCGTCATGCCCGTCTCCACAAAAAAGGGCGGCCCAAAATGGACCGCCCATAATTTCCTCGCCCCTTTTGGGGGAGAGGATACAAAGTCTTGGCGGCGCAGCCGCCTGGATGCCGTTGGAGAGGGGGCCGGCCCCTTGCCCCCGCTCAGCCCTTCGCCCATGAAGTCGTCATGCGCCCAAGTCTTGACACCCACGGAGCCTTTCATGTCCGCTCCGCTCTTAATGCTGCGGCGCTTGCCACCATAGAATCCGCGCTCTCAGATCTGCCGCCCGGCCAGCCCGGTCTGCGTCTCGCCAGCCTGCCCGCCCTCGCCAGCATGCTCAGCGCCACCGGCGCGATCGGCCGCCACGCCGCCGCCCATCAAGGCCCGACCACAAAAGCGGTACGCGCCATCCTCTTCGACAAAAGCCCCGTAACCAACTGGGCGCTCGGCTGGCATCAGGACCGCACCATCGCCGTACGCACCCGCATCGGCACACCGGGCTTCGGCCCCTGGACGCTCAAGTCCGGCATTCAGCACGTCGCGCCGCCGCAATCCCTGCTTGATCGGATGCTCACCCTGCGCATCCATCTCGACCCCGTCGACACAGACAATGCTCCGCTGCTGATCGCCCCCGGCTCGCACCGCCACGGCCGCATCCCCGAAACCGATGTCGCCGCCCTCGTCGCCCGCTGCGGGACGCACGCCTGCCTGGCGGAGCGCGGCGACATCTGGCTCTACGCCACGCCCATCCTTCACGCGTCCGACGCCGCTACTAATCCCCGCCACCGCCGCGTCCTGCAACTCGACTATAGCTCAGATAACTTGCCCAACGGGCTTGAATGGCTGGGGGTGTGAGATGCTATCTAGAACCGGACCGTTCGCTCGCTAGGAAATACAATGCGTCATCTAAAAGGCTATGCCGCCATCTTGGCCCTGAACATCACAGCCTGCGACGAACGCGCAACGCCCATCCGTGGATACCAGCGTTTCAGCGATGGCGTGGCCAGCAAGGCGGGCGGCCTCCTGGGGTACCCATGCAGCCAAAAGGAAACCATCGATGGAATAGTTGTCTACGGTCGCATTCCGGCCGAGCAATGTTATAGGCTACTGCCTGCCAGACGATACAAAGGCATCTGGCTCGACGAATTCGAAGGATCGCGCTTTTTCGAGGGCGCGTCCACGCCGGCTGAGGTGAAATCCCGCTATCGCGCCCTCCGGGGTCGTCAAGGACGCGGCGCGGAATGGCTGAACTTTTCGCAAAGTCTCGAACCCTCGCTCAGAAGGCGTCACGACAACGATCATTCGACAATGTTCCTTATCGACTTTGTCGGTCGACGCGCAGCCTACAAGGGCAGATATGGCCATATGGGTGTCTATGACAGCCTCATGATCGTCGATAAGGTCAACGATGCCGAATTCATCTATTTGTCGCCGTCAGCCTACCTCTCCGACGAATTTACGTCGTAATTTCGGCGGTAACGCGACCAAAGAAGCATCCACCTTATAAATCACCCCTCCACCGCCACCACCCGCGCCAGATCCTGCATCGGGTGCGTCACCACGCTCACCTCCACCAGCTCCAGGGCCAGCAATTCGCGCGCACCTGCCCCCCGCGCCGCCTTCACCCGATATCCAAAGCTCAGCCCGTCGACCGCACCCTGCGCGATCGCCGCAGCCGCCTCGCGCCCGGCCGCGCTCGCGCGCGACACGCGGCCGATCACGCGCAGCCCGCGCGCGTCCTCCCGCGCGCTTTCCACGACGCCGATGACGCTCGCCGGCCCATGCTGCCACAGCAGGGGCACGCCCGCCGCCGCCACATCGCCAAACGCCCCCGCCCGCACGACATCGCCGCCCCGGTCCACCCGGTCGAAGATCGCTGCATAGCCCGCAAAGCGCAGGTCGCCTGTCGCCCCCCCTTCCGTTCGCTTCGAGCGAAGTCGAGAAGTCGCCAGCACCGCCTCGCCGCTCATGCCTTCACCAACCCGACCAGCCCGACCTTCACCGCCACCCCCAGCAGCACCAGCGCCATGCCGATCCGCACGATCCAGCCGATCACCGCGCCGCGCGCCGCCTTCTTCGCGTCGCGCCAGGCGGACAGCAATTCGCGCAGTTCGCGCACATCCGTCTCCGCGCCCCGATCGCTCAGCCCCAGCCGCTCCAGCGCCCGCCCCGCGCCCAGATCGCTCGCCTCCTCGATCAGCGCGCGGATCGTCACCATGTCCGCGACCTGCCCCTGCGCCTGCGCGACCAGCCGCGCCAGCATCTCCTCCTTCATCGCCCCCTCCTTTTCATCGGCGCCCAACGCGCCTATCTCCCGCGCCATGAAGCGCCCCACCCGCAAAATCCTGATCGTTCTCGTCATCGCCGCGCTCGGCCTTGCCGGCTGGCATTTCGGCCTCGACCGCGCCGGCGACTGCCTGCTCCAGGGCGGCCGCTGGAACTGGGACGGCGGCTTCTGCCGCCTCGACAGCCTCGCCCAGCACCCTCTCGGCTGATCGCCCCCTCCGTTCGCTTCGAGCGCAGTCGAGAAGCGACCCGTCACCCGATCCCCAGCATCGCCTTCTTCTCTTCGGCTGACAAAAAATCCGCCGCCGCCACCCGCTCCCACAGCGCGGCGCGCTCGTCCGACAGCGCCGGCACCGCGTCCAGATCCGGCTCCAGTTCCAGCCCCGGCCACCAGCCATCCAGTCCCTGGGCCAGCGCCGCGCCGATCTTCGTCACCAGCGGCAAGATGGCCTGCCGCCACAACGCCTTGTTGGCCTCGCGATAATTGGCGTAGCTATTGTCGCCCGGCAGGCCCATCAGCATCGGCGGCACGCCAAAGGCCAACGCGATCTCGCGCGCCGCCGCCGCCTTCAATCCCACGAAGTCCATCTCGGCCGGCGTCAGGCTCATCGCCTTCCAGCTCAGCCCCCCTTCCAGCAGCATGGGCCGCCCGGCATTGGCCGCGCCGGCAAAGGCCGCCTCCATCTCGCGCTTCACCCGCTCAAACTGTTCGCGGCTCAGCACCGACCCGTCGCCCGGCTCATAGACCATCGCCCCGCTCGGCCGCGCCGCATTGTCGAGCAGCGCCTTGTTCCACACGCTCGCCGCATTGTGGACCGCCACCGCGCCCGCCGCCGCGCCGACGCAGCCCAGCCCATAATGATCGTCCAGCGGGTGCAGCGCCTTCATATGCAGCACGCTCGTCCGCCCGGCCGCGTCTTCGGGGCTCAGCCGCGTCACGCTCTCCCCCACGCGATACAGATAGGCCGCCGGCCACCCGCGCGCGTCCGCCTCCACGCTGACCCGTTCGGGCCGCAGCGCGAACAGCTCTGCCGGCATGCCGTCCGCGCCCGCCATCACCTGCACATAGCCATTGCCATGCAGCAGCAAGTGACAGGCCAGCGTCTCGATCAGGCCCTGACCCGCCGACGCCCGGCCGACCAGCGCCCGCACCCGCGCATCCTCCGCGATCCCTCGCACCTTGATCGCACAGGCCCCCGCGCCTTCGGACACCAGCCGCATCGCCCGCTGCGCCACCGGATTGCCCATCACGCCCGCGCGCAATTGCGCCTCGTAACTGGCGGGCCACTCCCCCAGCGCCACCGCGCCCGTCCCCCACGCCCGCGCCAACACCGGCCGCGCATCCCCCTGCGCAGCCTTCGTCCCGAACCATTTCATGGATTGCTCCCCAAAAGCAAAACCCTCTCCCCACAAGGGGGGAGAGGGCTAGTGAAGGTTAGCGGCCCCGCCGCTTACCGAAACTGGGAGAGGGGCCTGCGCACCCGCCCCGATATTCAGGGATTGCGCGCCAGCACCCGGTCACATTCCGAATTGGTGCCCTCGCTCTTGCCGATCACCCGGCCCGCGACGGCGCCGGCGGCGCCCGCCAGCAGGCTCTCGCCCAGGCTGCCGCCCGCCAGAGCGCCGACGCCCGCGCCACCGGCCGCGCCGATCACCGTGCCCTTGTCGCGCCCTTCCTTGCCCTTGAGCAGGCAATAGCGCACATCGTCCCGATCGCGCGGAGCCGCCCGCGCGATCCGCGCCCGATCCTTGCTATTAAGGCTCGCCGCCATCACCGGACTCGCCACCACGCAAACGCCGACGATCGCCGCCAGCACCTTAACCGTCTTCATGATCCATACTCCTGATTACCTCAGGAAAACGGTGACGGCGGGCCGGAGGTTCCCGAAAAGGGAGCCTCACGCCCCTTGGCACTCCCCTCCCAACACCGTCACCCCGGCCCTGAGCCGGGGTCCCGCTGCCTTTCACACCGCCGTATCCGATATGTCCCGCCACAGCGGATTATCGCGCTCGATCAGGTCGAATTTCCAGGCCCGCCGCCATCGCTTCAGGCGTTTCTCCTGCTCGATGCACGCCCGAATATCTTCGCCAAATTCCATCCAGACCAACCGGCCCAATCCATAACGCGCGCAAAAATCCGATCCGCTGCCCCGCTTATGATGATCGACGCGCGTAACAATGTCGGCAGTGACGCCAACATACATTGTCCCGCGATAACGATCGGCCATGATATAGACCCAGCCGCCCTTGGCTCCTTCGCGCATGGCATGAGCCTTCAAAAAGCGGGACCCCGGGTCAAGCCCGGGGCGACGAATGGGAACCGATGATCATTTACCGTACTGACAGCCATTCACCCGCCACCCCCATTCACCCGTCACCCCGGCCCTGAGCCGGGGTCCCGCTGCCGTCAGACTTTCGTGTCGGGAAGCTCCCGTCATGACGGATCACTGCCTGCCTCGCTCCTTACTCCCCCCGGATTTCCATTCGTCTTTCTACACATTCTTGTGATATTTCCGGCCAATGAAGCTGAACATCCTCTTCATTGGTCTTCCCATGGTTTTATGTGCGGCGGCTGATCGACCTTCGGAGAGGCAAGCGCTTACAGACGAAATTGAACGCGCAATCACGCTGCCTGATGGTGCCCAACCGCTCAACGCATACGGTCGGAACTATGCATTCGATGGGCAAGGTAAGGTGGTTGCGACCTATTTGATCCCATTATTGAACACATCCTTGGATGAGGGATGCGAGGTGATGCTGGACAATTTTGAATCGCGCCCATGCACGCAGAATGAAATCAGGGAGTTGGCAGATGCCGGAGCCAGCATGGCAGCAAGTCAGACGCCCGCGGGAGAGGTACGTTGGCATGATAGCCCAAAAAGCCTCCACTTTATAAACGATGGTGGCTGCACCCAGATCAATGTCGAATATGATGTTACTGCGCGTCGGGTATTAGCTGTCGAATGTAATGGCGAGGCATGAGCACAGCCGGGTTTAGCCCGCCCCTCACATCCCCCTGACCCGCGCCTCCCCCATCTTCCCCAGCATAAGCTCGCTCATCGCCCACACCAGCGCGTCGGCGCGATCGGGCGATCGCCCCGGCCCGACATAGCCGCCGCCCGCCAGCAATCCGCACATCTCGTCCTCCAGCTCTGGGAAAGCCCCGCGATGCGCCACGCGCCCGGCCTCATACAGCGCCGCCACCGGTTCCGCCCGCGCCACCTTCCCGCGGCTCGCATGGACCAGTTTCACCGGCAGCGTCTTTTCCGCCGCGCGGAGCACGCTTTCCACCATCGCGCCGCCATTATTCGCCTCGGCCACGACCCGGTCCGCGCCATGCACCATCGCGGCGGCCGCGACCGCGCGCGCCCAGCCTTCGGGCCGCACGCCGGCGACACTCGCGTCGGCGATCACATAGGCGCGCCCGTCTCCGCCCATTCCCGCCACCACGATGCCGCACGCGTCGCCGCCCACGCTCGCCGGCGGATCGACCGCCACCACCACGCGGCTCAGCACGCCCGGCACATGCACGACCCGGCATTGCTCGATCAGCGCCCGCGTCCACAGCGCGCCCTCCACCTCCTCGATCAGTTCGCCGTCCAGTTCCTGCCGCCCCAGCCGCGTGCCGCCATAGCCCGCCATCATCGCGGCGACGAAGCCGGGCGCCAGATTGGCTTCATTGTCCGCCGTGCGCCCCCGCGTCACCACTACGTCATCGCCGTCCCGCGCCACGAGGCTGCGCACCAGCGGCACCGGCCTTGGCGTCGTCGTCGCCAGCACGCGCGGGTTACGCCCCAGCCGCATTCCCATCATCAGGTTATGCCAGGCCGCTTCCCCGCTCGCCCATTTGGCGATTTCGTCGGCCCAGCCATGGCTGAACTGCGGGCCGCGCAGCCCTTCGGGGTCGGCCGCGCCGAACAGCATCGCCACCGCGCCATTGGGCCAGGTCAGCCGCCGCAGCGCCGGGGTATAGGCCGGCCGCGCCCAGTGCGGCGCGATGGCCAGCAGCCCGCTCTCTCCCTCCACCATCACGGATCGCGCCTCGCCCAGGCTCGCGCCGACCAGCGCGATCCGCGCCGCCGGGTCTGCCTCCGCGATGCCGCGCACCCATTCCGCCCCGGCCCGCGTCTTGCCAAAGCCGCGCCCCGCCATCATCAGCCAGATGCGCCAGTCGCCCGCCGGCGCGCGCTGCCCCGGCCGCGCCAGAAAATCCCAGTCCGCCGCGATCCGCTCCGCCGCGCCTTGCGTCAGCAGCTTGAGCATCGCCCCCTGCTCGGCCGCATCGGCGCGCGCCAGCCACTCCCGGTCCGAAAGCTGCATCGCGCCCCTCCATCCTGCACGCCACCGCGCTGCAACAAAATCTTACAGAAACGAGCGGGAACGCTCAGGCAAAATCGCCATTCTGACCTACGCATCCGCAGCAGAAAGGACAGATATGGAATCCCCTTCCCGTGAAAGCTCCGGCCAGCGATCGACCCAGCGACCGACACTGTTCGCGATCCTTGGCATCGCCGCCATCGTCGGCGGCGGCATGATCGCTGCCAGCGCACTCACTCACCGCCCGGCCACGGTCAAGCCCGCCACCGGCACGGCGAACGCCATGGCGCTGGCGGGCGCGAAACCCGTCAGGGACTGATCGCAGCTCGGCCGCCTCGCTCGGGGCGGCCGCTATCCCGTGCTTATTTTCGCGGCGCCATCCCGCCGAACGTTACCAGGCTCTCGGCTCCGTCCCTGGCGACCGCCGCCACGCCGATGAAATGATCGTCGACGACGACATTCTTCAGCAGCGTTTCGGTCGCGCCCGTCACGACGCGGCTGTCGGTCCAATCCTGCGCGTCCGCGCGCCGCCAATAGACCTTATAGGCCGCAGCGCCCGGCACCGCGTCCCAGAACACCCGCGTATCCATGGAAAGCGCCCCGTCCAGCGAGACGCTGGCGGGCGCGGCGGGCGCATCGGCCAGCTCGCGCAAAGCCGCGACATTGAGCGCCGTCACCTTCGCCAGATAGGGAAAGTCCATCGCGTCTGCCGTATCGCCATAGACGCGGCCATTTTCGGTCCGCAAATCCTGATGCTGCCGGTCGTAATTTTCGATCCCCACCGAAAAGCGCACCGCGGGAAAGCCCAGTTCCAGGAAGGGCGAATGGTCGCCGCCGCGCCCGAACCGGTCCAGCCGCCGCACCGCGAACACGTCCAGCCCGACCTGCGGATTGGCCTCGGCAATGCCGTCGATCTTCTTGGCGAGCGCGCGCGATGGCCCGTCATCCTCCCCGCCGATCGCCCGTCGGGTCCGCGCCGCTTTTTCATCCTCGGCAAAGCGGATGCCTTCGGAAAACACCCGCACCCGGTCGGCGACGATCTGGCCATTCTGGCCCAACGTGTTGCCGACAATATCATTGTTCAGCATCGCGCGCACCTGCCAGCCGCGCGCCTTGGCCGTGGCCGCCAGCAGCTTGCCGCCCCACAGCCCCTGCTCCTCGCCCGACAGCAGCGCATAGACGATCGTCCCGTCAAATTTTTCGCCCGCCAGCACCCGCGCCGCCTCGATCACCAAAGCCGTGCCAGACGCATTGTCATTCGCGCCCGGCGCATCGCTGGTGGCGTCCATCACGTCGCTCACCCGGCTGTCGATATGCCCCGCGACGATCACCACTTGGTTGGGGTCCCCCGTCCCCTTCTGAATCGCCAGCACGTCCACCACCTCCACCCCATTCGGCGCGCGCGGCCCGGTGAAGCGATCCGCGATCGTCTCGACGGTCAGGCACCCGCCACAGCCCTTGGCAATCTTCTCGAACTCCGCCGCGCCCCAGCGCCGCGCCGCGCCGATCCCGCGCTTGGGATCGCTCGCCGAAGACAGCGTATGGCGCGTGCCGAAACGCACCAGCTTCTCGACCGTCGCCTTCAACCGCGCCGGATCGGGCGCGCGCGTCTGCGCGCTGGCGGACGTCGAGAGGGCGGAAGCGGCGGCAAGCAGGATCAATTTTTTCATGGGGCCAAACCTTATCGGCTATTTGACGACTGTAAAGCCACCCCGGCGCATGTCGGGAATCCCGTCCCACATCCGCGCATATGTCACACCGGCTACAAACCGGACATTCCCCCGCAGCATTGCCGCCCTAGTCATGCCCCTGTCAGCGGCACCACGCAGTCCCCCTCTGCGCCGCTGACCCTCCCTGAACCTCGACCCCCGGCGCCAAGCCGGGGGTTCTTTTTCCCCAGGCCGCCCGCCCGTCATTCCCACGAACGCGGGAATCCGCCTCTCCATTTGATCTGCGAAAGCAAATCCGGACGTCATGCTCCGACCAAAAGCGACGGTGAAAATCCTACCCTGCAAGGAGAGGGGGACCACGCAGTGGTGGAGGGGTATCATCCTATCGAGAGCGCCCCCCCTTCGTCTGGCCTACAGCCAGCCACCTCCTCTTACAGGGGAGGATCGTGTGGAAGAGACCATGTTAGGTCAGCTAAGGTGATTCCTGCATATACCTAGAACAGAGATTCCCCCCGCCCTTACGAAAACTCAGGGGTTTTCATGAATTGCCCTGTCTAGCTCGCGGGCAAGCAGTGGAGCATCCGGGTCATTTTTGCTCGCTGCTAACCGCGCCTGTTCCGCTTCCATGGCTTTTCGGCGCTTCACGCCGGGCAACGCTGCGATTTTGACTTATATCTTTATAGCCTTCACCCAAAGAGCATTTGGCGATGGCACATCCTCCAATGCCCTCGCAAATGGAGGTGCGTTAACGACATATGTATTATCTTTTTTCTTCAAGAAGGCTACAACGAGCATGCCTTTATCGAAAACCTGCCGATTACATCCGCCTGAAAAGACATCGGGATTTGGCTTTTGCAAATCGCGAGGATTACTTGCGACAGCCTTCCGTCGACGGCTTGATATAGCGCAATATTCACAAGATATCTGTTGGGGCAGTCCGTCACCCTTTAGAAGCGCGATTGGCGTTAGCGACGCTTGGCGAAAGCCAAATTCAGAATGAACCGCCCCCGCTCTGACTTTTGCCAGAACAATTGCGTCCGAGCCTTCCACCAGTTGCAAAGCGGTCGGTACGCGATAGCCCCGAACCACTGAGCATGCCTGTACAGATGAGGGGATTGTTACAATCGCTCCAAGATATGCAGCTATGACGGTTTGCTTCAACATGAACCGATGATGGCGAGTATCCTATACTTTGGCAACGTCCGCTGTCCTTTGACTGCCACGAATACCGACGATCTCATTTCCACCCCTCTCCGTCATTCCCGCGAAAGCGGAAACCCATCTTTCGACTGTAGCCCAGGTGCCGTGCCGGAAGACGGAACCCCGCCTTCGCGAAGATGACGATAGGAAACACACGGTCCACAAACCACCCCATCCCGTCCTCCTCGCGCCCCGAAGGACGGCCACGGGCAAACAAGAGCATCCCCCGTCCTTCCGCTACCGCCCCCTCACGCGGCGACCGGCGGCGCCGTTACCTTGCGCACCAGCGCCGCCATGGGCGACAGGATCATGTGGCGGTGCCAGTAGAGCGAAATCTGGTCGGGCCGGATGCAGATTTGCCGCCGCGCCGCCATATGCTGGAGCGTCGTCGCCAGTTCGTCCACGTCCACGCCCTCCAGCGTCAATTGACGGATCGGCCCAGCGCCAAGCTGTTGTAAAATCCGGCTCTCCAACGTCATGGCCTTCGAATGCCGCGCCTGCACAATCCGTTCCGGTGGAAAAAGGGTTAACGCACCACCCATCCCGTGCGCGGCCCGCTTCGTCGGCCCCGTCACAAACCCATGGCGCGCCCGCGTCATTCGCCCGCAGCCGCGCGCCGCCGCCTGATCTCCTCCAGCATCGCGCGCACCCGCGCCTTGGCATCGGCGCTGTCCGGCCCGCTTCGCTTGCGCCCCTTGGCCGCGCGGATCTGCGTCACGCGGGCACGGTGATGCTGCAACAGCCGCAGCCCAACGGCCAGGTTCGGCGCGCGCTTGACCTTGCGGCTCTTCACCACGCCATCGCCATCCATGATGATTTCCTCGCTCTCGCTGCCGAACAGCGACGCGCGCATCAACATCATCTCCAGCTCGCAATAGCCTTCCTCCAGCGCCGCGTCCCAGGCGCGGGCAAAGGCGATCCGGCGCTTGCGCCGCGCATAGGCGCCCTGCCGGCATTTGCCGATCGACCGCGCCGCCTCGCTGACATTGCAATATTCCGCCAAAGCCAACAGGAAGTCGCGCTCCTCTTCCAGCGTCCAGCTGTCCTTGCGCGCCTGTCGCTGCTGCACGCGCGCGCCGTCCGCCCTCGCCTGCCGCTGCGGCACCAGCCGCGTTTCGATCCCCGTCCCAGTCTCCATCCCCGCCATCGCCCGATTCCCCCACCCCATCCGCCCGGCACGAAAAAGGCCGGCCCCGCTTTCGGAACCGACCTGCTCTCGCGCCGCCCTGGCGACTCACATTTTCCCAATATCGACCTATCTGCCGGAACAGCGTGACGATGTCAAGAGAAAAGTGCCATATAGGTTAATTATCCAGCATGGCACGAACCGCTGGCGCTTCTTCCTCCAACGCCGCCGCCATGCTCGGCCGCGCCTTCACCGCCGCCAGCCAGGCCGCGACCCTGGGCCAGCGCGCCGCGTCCAGCCCGTCCGAACAATAGCCCACATTGATGATCGGGCACGCCGCCGCCAAATCCGCCAGGGTGAAGCGATCTTCCACCAGCCAGCCGCTCTCCGGCAGCACCTTCTCCAGATAATCATAGATTTTCGGCATTTCCTCGGCCTCTGCCAAGTCCGCCGCCGCCAGGTCCGGCTCGCGCTTCAATCGCTTCGCCACCGCCCGGTTGAAGAATATCTTCTGGCCCGCCTGCTGCGCGATCGTATCGCCAAATTCCTCGAACCAGATTGTGCGCGCCCGCGCTTTGGCCTCGGTCGGAATCAGATTGGGTTCGGGATGCAACGCATCCATATAGGTTATGATCGCGGTCGAATCGCACAGCAGAAAGTCGCCATCCTCCAGTGCCGGAATCTTGCCAAAGGGCGACCCGTTCAGATAGCCCGGACCGCCGCGCCCGAACCCTGCCATCCGAACCTCCGTCTCGATCCCCTTTTCGCTAGCGAAAACAAGGACTTTGCGCACGAAGGGCGACACTCTGGCACCATGGATGATCATCGGTCCGACTCCTCTCTTGCCTTAGAGCTGGACCATGTCACATCAGTAGTTGAACGCAACCCTGTTCAATGCGGTACGACGCCCATCTCCACCCCGGTCTTGTCATGCAGCGCGAACCGGTCAATGAGGTCGGCGCTCGCCCGGTTGTAGCCGACCACCTCCACCGCCACGCCCTGCGCGCGCAGCTTCGCCACCACCTTGTCCAGCGCGCCCACGCCCGAAATGTCCCAGAAATGCGCGGCTGACACATCGATCAACACTGCGTGCGTCCCGCTCTCGTCCTGGAAGGCGCGGGTGAAGCGATCGACCGAGGCAAAGAAGATCTGCCCCGTCACCCGATAGGTCGCCCGCCCTGCCGCCTCGCTCCGCTCCACGCCGAACATCCGCTGCACCTTGCCGGCAAAGAAGATGCCCGACAGCAGCACGCCCGCCAGCACGCCCAGCGACAGGTCGCGCGTCGCCACCACGACCACCACCGTCACCAGCATGACCACCGACGATGTCGGCGGATGCCGCCGCAAATTGGGGATCGAATTCCAGCTGAACGTGCCGATCGACACCATGATCATCACCGCGACCAGCGCCGGCATCGGCACCCGCCCGACCCACGGCCCCAGCACCGCCAGCAGGAACAGCAAAAACGCGCCCGCGACGAATGTGGACAGCCGCCCGCGCCCGCCCGACGTCACATTGATGACCGACTGGCCGATCATCGCGCACCCGCCCATGCCGCCCAGCATCGCCGACACGATGTTCGCGCCCCCCTGGCCGAAACATTCGCGCTTCTTGTCGCTGTCGCTGTCGGTCATGTCATCGACGATCTGCGCGGTCAGCAGCGATTCCAGCAGCCCCACCGCCGCCATCGTCACCGAATAGGGCGCGATGATGCGCAGCGTTTCCCAGGTCAGCGGCACTTGCGGCAGCGCCAGGCTGGGCAGCCCTTCGGGCAGCTTGCCCATGTCGCCGACCATGTTGACCGGCAGGCCCATGGCAATGCTGATCGCGGTCAGCACCAAAATCGCGACCAGCGGCGACGGCACCGCCGTCGTGATCCGGGGAAACCCATAGATGATCGCCAGCCCGCCCGCGACCATGGCGTAGGTTTCCCAGCCGACATTGGTGAGCTGCGGCAACTGCGCCAGGAATATCAGGATCGCCAGCGCATTGACGAAGCCGGTGATGACGGATCGCGAAACAAACTGCATCAGCAGGTCCAGCCGCAACAACCCGGCAATAGCCTGCACGATGCCCATCAGGATCGTCGCGGCAAACAGATATTGGACGCCATGCTCGCGCACCAACGGCGTCACCAGCACGGCGACGGCGGCGGTCGCGGCCGAAATCATGCCCGGCCGCCCGCCGATCAGCGCGATCGTCATGGCGATCGCGACCGAGGCATAGAGGCCGACGCGCGGGTCGACGCCCGCGATGATGGAAAAGCCAATGGCTTCGGGGATCAGCGCCAGCGCAACGACGATGCCCGCCAATATGTCGCGGCGCGCACCCGCGCCGCTGCTGAACCACTCCTGCCGGTAGCGGATGAGATTGTCTGTCATGATGTCTGAATGTCCACAACAAGGCACATGACGCGGATCGCCCGCGCAGTCTGAAAAATCATGTGTGATGTTGTCCGGCGGATCGGCGGCCGGAATAGCCACCCGGAATTGCACCGGGTCCATGCGAATGCGCGCCCCTTAACCCAGCACGCCCGCGCGGGCAAGCCCGCCGGCCCCCGCCCGTTATCGCGCGTAACGTCCTTCCTCGATCCACTTGGCCGTCAGCGCCTGCGCCGCTTCCACATCCTGGGGGAAGTCGACCTCCTGCCACTCCAGCCCCTCGATCGACACGGTGCCCACGCGATTGCCCTTGGCGATGATGTCGATCGCGCGCAGATACCAGCGTTCCACGCCCTCGGGCGTGCGCATCATTTGGTCGATCTGGTTGCGGAATATCGCCGGGCCTTCGCCGGTGAAGGCCAGCATGCCGATCGATTCCGCATTGGTGTCGGGCGGCAGCAACCGCTTGCCGATGGCGTGCAGCCGCCCATCCGCGTCGCGGCTGACCTTCATGTCATCGTCGTCATAGTCGCCCTGCGGCTTCACATCGACGGTGACGGTGATCGCGTCCTTCGCGCCTGTGACCAGCTTTGCGACGATCTCGTCCGACACGATGGTGTCGCCATTCAGGATGATGAAGTCCCGGTCCATCTCCTCCCGCACGATCCAGCAGGTGCCCAGATTGTCGGCCACCTGGAAAAAGGGATTGAACACGGTGCGAATACGCGCGCCGGTGTCGCGATACAGCTGCAACGCATGGTCCTCCACCCGCTCGGTGCGGAACCCCGTCACCACCACGATGTCCGTCACGCCATTGGCGACCAGCGCCGCGACCTGCCAGCTGATGAGACTGCGGCCATTGAAATCAATCATGCATTTGGGCACGTCGCGGGTCAGCGGCAACAGGCGCGATCCCTGGCCGGCGGAAAGGATGATGGCTTTGCTGATCGTCATGGCGCGCGGCTTTAGCCCGCAATTGGGCCGAAAAAAAGGCGGCTTCAAACCGGGCGCGTCAGGCCCTAGATAGGCCCCGCCGGACGACCGGCTGGGGACAGGAAGGGCCGGCACTCAAGTGATATTCAAGCGCGGATCAGGCGCGGCGGCCGACGCCTTCGCCCGCATCCTGGCCAATACCGGCTGGCTGCTGGGCGGCAAGGGCGTGGGCGCGGTCCTGAGCCTCGCCTATCTCGCCATCGTCACCCGCACGCTGGGCGTCGCCGATTTCGGCCGTTTCGCCCTGGTCTTGAGCGCTGCCAACGTCATCAAGACGCTGGTCAGCTTCGACAGCTGGCAGATCGTCGTGCGCTATGGCCAGCCGCATCTGGCCGCGGGCGATGGCGACGCGCTCAACCGCGTGCTGCGCTTCTGCATCCTTATCGACCTGGCCTCGGCGGCGGCGGGCGCGGCCATCGCGGCGGGCGTCATCCTCTTTGCCGGTCCGCTGCTGGGGCTGGAACCGGACATGGGGCTTCAGGTCTGGCTGTTTGCGCTCTTGATGATGATCACCATCCGCTCCAGCCCGACGGGCGTGCTGCGCCTGTTCGATCGCTTCGATTCCGCCGCCTTTGCCGAAACCATGATCCCGGTCGGCCGCATGATCGGCGCGCTGGTCGCCTGGGCGCTCGCACCCGGCATCACCGCCTTCCTGCTGGCCTGGGCCTTTGCCGAACTGCTCTGCGCGGCCAGCTACTGGTTCCTCGCGCTGCGGGTCGGCGGCGACCGGATCGGCAGCTGGCGCGCCGGTCGCGCCCTTGACGCGCGCGCGGAAAATCCCGGCATCGTCGGCTTTCTCACCGCCACCAATGTCCAGACGAGCCTGTCCTCGGTCGGGCAGCAGGTGGCGGTGCTGATCGTCGGCGCCTTTGTCGGGCCGGCAGGCGCGGGCCTTTATCGCCTCGCCAACCAGCTCGCTAATTCCCTGACCAAGATTTCCAGCCTTCTCTCGCGCAGCATCTTCGTCGAACTCTCGCGCACCACGGCGCAGGGGACCGAAGCCCTGGGCGCGCTATTCCGCCGCACCAACCGGCTGGCGCTGATCGCCGGCGCGGTCATCATCACGATCATCCTCACCGTCGGCCGGCCGCTGCTGGGCCTCATCGCGGGCGACGAATTTCTGCCCGCCTACCCCCTGCTGCTGATGCTGGGCGTTGCGGCCTGTATCGATCTTGCCGGGGTCAGCTACCGCCCGCTGCTAATGGCCACCGACCGCGCCGGACTGTCGCTGCGGATCAGCGTCATCGCGACATTACTTCTCCTTGGCCTGCAATCGGCGCTCCTGCCCCTCTACGGCACGCAGGGTGCGGCAATGGCGAACATCCTCTCCTCGCTCGCCGCCTTCACGATGATGGGTCTCGCCAGCCGCCGCGCGGTCGCTACCAAAGATTAGCGCGCGGCCAGGATCGCCTCGATCAGCGTCACATCCTCGGCCTTGTCCGCGTCGATGCACGCCTCCGGGCTCGCCATCGCCACCAGCCGTGCCTCCAGCCCCAGCCGCCGGCCCGCCCGCGCCATGCCACCGCGCAGCGTCGATATCCGCAGCAATGCGCCGATCAGCGCCAGCGGCCCGAACGCCGCCAGGATCTTCCACCCCTTCTTGCGGTCCTGCTCCACCTCCTGCCACAGCGCGATCGCGCGGCGCGCCCGATCGCTGCCGATCCAGAAGAGGTTCGCGCCCGACCATCCGCCGTCCCGGAATTTGAGCCAGGTTCGCCGCGACTGCGGATAGCGCGCCACCAATGTCGCCCGCTCGACCATGGCGACGGCGATGTCCGCCCCCTGCGCCTCCCCGACAAACTGGTCCAGCATCGCCCGGTCCAGCAGCACATGGTCTGCCGTCGTCAGCAGAACCGGAAAGGCCAGCGCCCGCGCCTCCATCATCGCCAGCAGCGACGATGCGATCCCCTGACCGCCCGTCTCGAACCGCACGCGCGGGTGATCCGCCAGCCACGCGGTCGCCGGCTCTGCGGCATAGGCATCGGGCCGCTGCGTCAGGATGATGACCTCGCCGATCGTGGGATGGTCCAGCAACGCTCGCGCCGGGCGATTGATCATCGGTTCGCCCGCCACCGGGACCAGCGGCTTCACCGCAACACCCGCGGCCTTGGCCAGCGGATCGGGAATGGGACGCGCGCCTGCAAGCAGGATGGCGCTAACGGTGCCTGTCATCCCCGCCCGTTAGCGGAAGGACGCATCGGCGAAAAGATCAGATTACCGGCCCCTGCCCACAGGCGCCGCCGCCTCCGTTGCGGCCTGCGACGCTCCTTGGGCGAACCGCTGATGCGCACCGACCGCCAGCCCCTTAAAGGCCGCCAGCTGCGCCCGGAACGCCGTCAGCTCGCGGCCCGCCAGCTGCGCCGTCGTCGTGAACTTCACCGACAGTGGATTGACCGTCTTGCCATTGCGATACAGCTCATAATGCAGATGCGGCCCGGTCGACAGGCCGGTCGATCCGACATAGCCGATCACCTGCCCTCGCCGCACCCGCTGCCCGGATGCCGCCGCGATCCGGCTCATATGCGCATAGCCGGTCGCCAGGCCGCCGCCATGCTGGATGCGCACATAATTGCCATGCCCGCCATGCCGCCCGGCAAAGGATACGACGCCATCGGTCACGGCATAGATAGGCGATCCGTAGCGCGCAGCGAAATCAACGCCGGCATGCATCCTTGTATAGCCCAATATCGGATGCCGCCGCTGGCCATAGCCCGACGACATGCGCCCGGCGACCGGCGCCGACAACACGCCGCGCCGCTCGCCAACGCCCGACGCCTCATACCATTCGGTGCGGCCATTGCTGGTCCATTTCACCATGTCGATATCCTTGCCCCGCGCGCGCTTCAGACCCGCATAGAGCAATTCGCCCACTTCCACGTCGCCGGTTTCGGCCTGCCGATATTCGGTGACGATGTCATAGCGGTCGCCCGCCGCGATGGAGCCGAGATCGACCTGCTTGGCGATCACGCGCAGGAACGCCTGCACCGCCTTGGGCGGTGCGCCGGCCGCGCGGGCGGAACGATAGATGCTGTCCCCCACCACGCCCTGAATGCGCAGCGGCGTATTGTCGACGCGGATCGGCACACGCTGCATCGACAGCACGCCGCCCAGCCGCTCGAACGTCATGTCCAAGTCCAGCCGCGCGCGAAACCCCAGTTTGTCCAGCGGTCGCGGCCGATCCCGGCTCGCGCGGCGGCCCAGCACGATATTGAGCCGCGTCCCCGGCTTTACCCCGCCCGCAATGTCCGCGCCCGCCATCCCGACCACGGCGGCGACATCGGCGCTGCTGACGCCCGCGCGCGACAAGGCGCGCGCCAGCGTATCGCTGCTGCCGACCTGGGCGCTCAGCTCAATCTGGGGTCGTTCGGGCGTCTCGCGCAGCGGCTGCACCGCGTCCGTCGATCCCATGCGATGGCCGCTGTCGCCGCCCAGCGCCAGTGGCGTGATCATCTGGCTGCGCACCTCGTCATAGTGCGCATCGCTCAGCGTCGGGCCGGGTGCGCCGGGCACGGGCTGGAAACCGGGCGAGAGATATAGCGCGCTGGCGCAAAGCCCGAAACAGGTCGCAAGGCCGCGAAACCAGGTGCGGCTCCCGATCCGCTGGCCAAGGTCGGGGACCAGTTCCACATCCTCGGCCCAGTCGCGCAGGCGCATGCGCCAGTTGCGCGTCGGGATGGGCATGCCGCGCCGCAGCGATTCCGCCATCCACAGCGACATGGGCGCGCCGCCCTGCTGAAACCCGACCTGGTTATCCTGAAACAAACCCGCGACCCCCAAGGGCATCTGTCCGCCGCGACGCCCGCCAACCGCATATGCGCCCGCGCCGCCCTTGTGAAGCAAGTGAGGTTAAAGCCGCCTTAAGATGCCATGACCCGGCCGGCATCCGCGACGAACGGCGCTTGAAACGGTCTTTTCCGGTTGGTCAACGCTCGGGCGTGATTGCCTGCTCATAGGGCGGCTGGCCATCGATGCTGATCCTCAGGCGCGCCGTTCGAAACTGGTTGACCCGCAACGTCACGAATGTCGCGGGCCTGTTCGCGGCCAGGTGAATACGCCCCTTCTGCACGGCATGATTGCCCGACCGGGCGCCTGACACCACGTCCAGTTCATACGAGCCCGAAACCGCGACCGCCGACAGGCCGCGTACCGTCAGCACGTCCGCACCATCCGCCGCCGTCAGCACCGCTTCGACCGGGCGATCGGCCATGTCCTGCGCCTGCATCGGCGTCCCTCCCATCGCAGCCAGCATCATCATCAGGCTTCCTGGCATCGCCGCCCCCGTCATCGCGGCGTCAGGATGTCGACGACCGCGCCGATCGCTGCATTCTGCAATGCCTCGGCCTGCGCGTCCTTTTCCTCATCCACCGGCTTTTGCGCAACACTGGCGGGCGCGTTCTGCAAAGCAGCGGCGGCGGCAATCCGCTGATAGTCGGGATCGTCCGCGTCGGATCGCGTCGCGATCCGGCGATCCGCAGCGACCGGCTCGCCACGAATGCGCCCGTCGACCAGCAATTTCTGCTCGGGCGACAAGGCGGTGGGGGATGGCTTGGCAAATTCGGCCGATCGCGTCTCGATCACCTGCGCGCAGCGCCCCGGCGTCTCCTTGTCTTCCGCGCCCGGATCACACCGGTCCTGCCCATCAACCGCCTCGACCGCCCCGGTTCGACCTTGCGCCGGCGAAGACAACGGCGCGCTGGGCTGGGCGGTCCGCCCGCCGCGATACAATTGCACCACCGGCTCATCATCCTGCACTGGGCCGAGCTGGCGTACGGATTGCACCGAATCCCGGCGGTTCTCCGTCCGCACCGGGTCCGCCAGCCCGCCCGCCCCCTCATCACGCCAGGTCACGATATCGTCGGGCGGCAGCAGCGGTCCCGCCCGCGCATCCTTGTCCCCGATCTGCTCCACCTCTCCGGCCGCCCGCGCGGGTTCGCCGTCGATGACGCTCACCTGCGCCGCCACGCCCGGCGCCGCCAGCAGCAGCGGCGCGATCAGCATCCCGGTTCTTATTCGACAGCCCGTCATCGCCGCCTCTCCATGGCGCTACTTGCCGCCCGCGCCACCGCTCTGATGGATGGCGATGGCGCTGCCGCCTTGTTGCTGAACGCCCAGGTCCGCATTGTAATTGCCCTCCTGCGTCCAGGTCAATTGATTGCCCGCGCCGGTCTGGCTGGCGGTCATCGCATTATTGTCGCCGGTCTGCGCCAGCGTAGCCTGATTGTCGCCGCCATCCTGCGTCAGCGCGACCTGATTGCCATTGCCCGTCTGCGCGATCGTCGCCTGATTGCTGCTCGCGGCCATCGCGCGCTGCTGCACCACGGCGCTGTTGCCATGGCCGATCTGCGCCAGCGCCAGCATATTCTGTCCCGCGCCCTGCTGCGTCACCCGCGCAGCATTGTCGTCGCCCCGCTGTGTCACGGCTGCGGCGGCCGCTTCGCCGCGCTGCTCGACATGGGCGATATTACGTGCGCCATCCTGCGCGATCCGGGCCGCCGCGCGCGGCGCGCTCTGCACGGCCGTGACGCGATTATAGGAGCCCACCTGCTCGATATAGACGCTGCGGCCATTCGATGCCGGCACCTCCAGCATATAGGGCAGGCTGGGGGCAGGGATGCCGGGTTGCGCTTCGCTGGCCTGCGCGGCCATCGCGCCTGCCAAAGCCAGCGCCAGCAGCGCCGCCATGCCGAATTTGCCCATCATCGCCTCCTTCACACAAAAAGATACCCGCCGGCCCGCCCGTCTGGGGCGGGCTGGCGGGCCGTGCGCTTACATCGCGCCGGTCGAACCCTGGACGACCGTGGCGCTGTGGCCATTGCCGCTCTGGTTGACGAAGCTGTTGTTGAGGTCGCTCGTCTGGGTGACGGTCGCGCTGCTGCCGCTGCCCGACTGGATCACCGACGAATAATTGTCGGCGCCATCCTGCGTCACTTCAGCCAGATGATCCGATCCCGACTGGTCGATGAACGACTCGTTCGACACGCCGCCCTGCGTCAGCTCGGCCCGCTGGTCCTGGCCGCGCTGGGTGATGGTCGACATGCCATCGTCGCCATTCTGCGCCACCGACGCATATTGGTCCGATCCATTGAGCGCGGTGCCCTGGTCGATCGAGGACGTGTTGCCATCGCCCACCTGATCGACATAGGCGGCCTGGCTCCAGCCATATTGCGTCACGGTCGAGCTGTTGTCGTTCCCGCTCTGGTCGACATCGGCCAGATGCGATCCCAGCACGCCCTGCGTGACCGTCGAACCATTGTCATTGCCGCTCTGATCGACCAGCGCGTCGGACAGCGCGCCCGCCTGGCTGATGACCGATCCGTTGCCATTGCCGCTCTGGTCGACATCGGCGTAATGCGCCGCGCCCAGCGACCCGCCCTGGGTGATCTGCGAATCATTGTCGTCGCCGGTCTGGCGCACCGCCGCATCCTGCAAGCCGCCCGACTGGCTGATCTGCGAGCTGTTGCGGTCGCCGCTCTGGAACACGCCGCGCACGGTCGCATCGTCGCCCGCGTCATTGGCGATGCCGCCCTGCGTGATCTGCGAATCATTATCCTCGCCGGTCTGCTCGACATTGGCGGTGTTGAGGCCAAGGCCGTTCTGCAAGATCGACGATTCGTTCAGCGACCCTTCCTGCGTCACGATCGCGACATTGGCGCCGGAACTCTGGATAATACCCGACTGGTTGGTGTCGCCGCTCTGGCTGACATTGGCGTCATTGCTGTTGCCCGCCTGAGCGATGGTCGATGTCAGGTCCGTGCCCTGCTGATCGACGGTCGCGTCGTCATTGTCGCCGGTCTGCAAAATGTCGGAGCTGTTGCCATCGCCATTCTGCGTCACTTGCGCGTCAGCATTGTCATTATACTGACGGACGCGCGACCAGGCGTCGCCGGTCTGGTCGACGGTGGCGCTGTTATCATCGTCGCTGGCATTGCTGCCGCCGCCGGTGCCATTGTCCTGCAGGACGATGGATTCAGCGCCATTGCCCGACTGGGTCACGGTCGCCGCATTATTGTCGCCACCCTGTGTGACGGTGGAGGCCGCGTTGGACCCGGACTGGGTGACGGTGGCCGTCGCGTCGGTGCCGGTCTGCGTCACGGTGGAGCCGTTACTCTGCGCCAGGGCCGGAACCGCGGCCAGGAAGGCAAGCGCCGACGCGCTCGCAAGAAGGATGCGCTGCATGATCTTATCCCTTTAGTCTGTGCGAAAGGCGGGACCAGCGCCGCGATTCTGCAGCGCTGATCCCCTTTCCAATCACATGCCCTGCGTGACAGTGGCCGTGTTGTTCATGCCGGTCTGGTTGACGACCGAATTGTTCATGTCGCTGCTCTGCGTGACGGTGGCGGAGTGACCCGAACCGGCCTGCGAGACCCAGGACTCGTTGCCGTTACCGCTCTGGTCGACCATGGCCTCGTTCAGCGCGCCGTCCTGCATCACCGTCGAGATGTTGTCGTTACCACCCTGGTCGACGCTGGCGAAGTTACCCGAGCTTGCACCCGCAACCAGCGTATTGGTCTGCGAAATCGTGCTCTGGTTGTTGTCGCCGCCCTGGCTGCTGCTCGCTTCCATCAGACGCGCGCTGATGGTGGCGCTGCCGCCGAATTGGTCGATTGTGCTGCTGTTGTTGCTGCCATCCTGCGAGATGGAAGCGGTGGCAACGCGCGGATCGGGACCGCCCGGAGGGTTGGGCGCATTGCCGACGCTCTGATCGATCGACGCATAGTTGTCGTCGCCGATCTGGTCGATCATGGCATCGGACAGCTGGCCCGCCTGGGTCACATAGGCTTCGTTGCTGTTGCCCTCCTGATTGACGCCGACCATGCCGGTATTGTCACCGGCCGAATTGTCAAAGCCCGACTGGACCACATCCGACAGGTTGTTGTCGCCTGACTGATTGACATTCAGGTCGCCCGACGAGCCGCTTTGGGTCGCATAGGACTGGTTATTGTCGCCGCCCTGCGTGATCAACGCCTGCTGGCCATTGGTCTGGAACGGATTGCCGTCATTGCGTCCCTGGTTCAGCACCGACAGGTTGCCCGAGCCGGACTGATCGACGGTCGCGATCGACCCGTTCGACGTCTGATTGACGGTCGAATCATTGCTGTCGCCGCTCTGCGTGACGGTTGCCGTGCCACCGGCGTCGTCAAGCTGAGACACTTCCGACGTGTTGAGATTGCCGCTCTGCGTCACATCGGCAATGCTGTCGGCGCCTTGCTGATTTACCGACGAATAGTTGACATAGCCGCTCTGAGTAACGGTGGCGTCATTGCCGCCGGTGCCGCCCTGCGTGACATAGGACGTATTTTCATAAGTGGTGCCGGCCGAACCGCCTTCAGGCGCGCCGTCGACGCCCTGGCTCACATTGGCGATATTGTTGTCCGACGTCTGGTAGAGGCTGGAAAACTGGCCATCATCCGCCTGCGAAACCGCAGCGACGTTGCTGCTGCCCGACTGGACGACCGTCGAATCGTTGGTCGTGCCCAGGAAGGACGAGGTCTGCGTCTGCGTGACGGTCGCATCATTGTCGCTGCCGGTCTGCTGGACTTCGGACGTCTGGGTGGGCGCAACGCCGGTGCCATCGTCATCCTGCGTCACCGAAGCGGTGTTGCCCGCGCCGGTCTGAAGGACGTTCGAATAGCTGCCGGTCCCGCCAGCCTGCGACACGGTGGCGTCGTTATCCGCGTTTTCCTGCGTCACGAACGACACGTCGTTGGCGCCGCTCTGCGTCACCGATGCGGTCTGGCTGTCACCCGACTGGGTCACGGTCGAATCGTTGCTTTGCGCGAAAGCCGGGGCTGCTGCCAGCAGCGCCAGGGCCGAAACCGAAGTATAGATGGTCCGTTTCATGGTTGTCATTCCTTTTGAAAAGGGCGATAACCATGCTGTCCCGAAGTAAGCTTACTTCAGGGCCGCATGATTGGTGGCACATTCATTCACTCATGCTCGCCCGTCGGAGCTTCCACCTCCGGCGGGCGACTGTTCGCCTGGTTCTTGTCATGGTCCGGGGAACACCAGGCGGTCCTCCGAACCTTTTGAAACGCTGACTGCCTGATGGCGGTCAATCGTTTCGTTTAACGACCCACGCCCGGCCCTCCCTGCTTGGCTTTGCTGGAGGATTTGGGCATTTCCGTCATTGGCACCGCGCGTGGCTTCATCTTCATGGGCGCAGCCTTGCGCGCGGTATCCATTGCCGCTTCCACCTGCTTGGGCGTGAAGACGCCATCGCGCTCCTGACGGTAGCGCCACAGCATCGGCCAGCCCGCCTGGGTGTCCGCGAAATTCCACAGGTTCAGGTCAATGCCCTCCATCACGAGGCCATAGACCGCCTTCTCAATCGCCTGTTGCAGGGCGATATGATCCGGCTCGTTCGTCGTCATGCCGACTTCCGCCTCCAGCAGCTCCTTGAAGCCGACAAAGCGGAAGGCCGACGCGCCCAGCGACTGGGACGCAATCGTCTTGGACGCAGTGACGGTGGTCAGCACCTCGCCGGTGCGCACCGAAATGGCGCGCAAATAGACCGTCACCGTATCCTGCCGATATTGCGTGCTGGCGCCGATCCCCAGGAAGGATGCGCCCGCGCCGCCCGTCACCGTATTGGTGTCGAAACTGATGATCCCGCCTTCCAGCAGCACGCCGGCGAACAGCATCGCCGGCAGCGCCTGCGGGTTGACGTTATTTTCACCCAGATAGCGTTCGCGCATTTCGCGGATGATCTGCCGTTCGTTCAGCAGGTTGCGCAGCTGCTCGCGCTCGACGATCGTGAACCATTTGCGGTTGCCCGCATCCTGCAACGCCCGCACCAGGATGGACGCCGCGCCCTGCGTCACCGCGCGCGACAGCGTCTGCGTGCCGCCTTCCCCGACGCGATACTGGCCGGTCTGGTCGGAGAAATTATAGACGGCGATCGCCACCGGCCGCTGCGGCGGCGGCAAGTCCATCAACTGCCGCTGGGCCTGCGTATAGCGGGGATAGACCGCCATCGGGTTCATCGAGGGGATATCGTCCCGCCCCGTCGTCGCCAGCGAATTGCATCCGCCCAGCAGCAGCGCCGCGCCCGAAGCCAGGAAAATCTGCCGTATCATGCAAAGAGCCCCCGCCCCTTCTTCAGTTCACATCGACGAAGGTCGGCACCACGATCGTCGTGGTTTCGCCTGTCGCCTCGGTGAAGATGTTGATCGTCACCTCTTCCAGCCCGCGCACGAAATCGATCGTCTGCCCGCCAAAGCTGATGGTGCCGCTTTCCTGCGGGTTTTCGCCAAAGATCGCATCGACCAGTTGCGAAGACAGGGCCGACAACAGCCGGGACTGCAACTGGCGAGCGAAAATATCCGCCTGTGACGAGGATGACGCCGCCTTTGGATCGCGATAGTCATTCTGCGCGTTGGCCGTGCCCAGTATATGGGCCGAATTGAACGGATTACCCCCGAAGGTTGGGCTGATGGGCGAATGAACCAGATCCTGTGCGAAAGACGCACCGGGATACCCCAGGCACAATAGTGCCAGTGTCGAGACTACTAACCTTTGCACGCCCCACTCCCACGAAAGGCTATGAAGTAACTCGACCCTGTTATTAAGGCTTCGTTAAGCCTCTGCGGCGCGAGTCGCATCTCCCATTTGGTATATCCCTCTCGAAATGTGGTTGGCTGTTTCAGCTTGGGGCAGTTTGTTCCCAGATATTTAACTTTGCTCGGTTTTGCGGGGCGGGCAGATGATCGGGATGGACAGAATGCGCCGGACGATGTCGATCTGCCGCGTGCAATCCATCTTGGCGGCGATCGACTTCACCTGATTACGGACCGTCCCGATGCTGGTGACGCGAAGCTCGGCAATAGCTTCCAGATCCAGGCCCTTCGCCAGCGCGACAGCAATCTCCGCCTCCGCCCGGCCCAAGCCATATAATTCGCGCAGCATGTCGCCGGCGACCGTCACGCGCTGGTCAGGATCGCCCACCAGCGCAACCAGCGCCTCGTTGCGTCCCAGCAGACATCGCGTCAGCACCATCACATAGGCCGACCCACCCTGCCGCTCGATGCGCGTCATGCCGACGGATTGCTCATCCGCCGACGCCATACGCGCGAAGAGATGGCTGATGCGCGCGACATTATCGGGCCGACTGGCCGACAATTTGCCGCCTCCGATCTGCAAGTCGCCGCCTTCCGCCAGCATGTCCTCCCCATAGCGATTGGCGAAGACCAGATGGGCGTCGATATCAAATATGAACATGCCCACGCACGTCATGTCGAGTATGCCCAGCAATGCCTCATGGCCTTGGCAGATCGCCTCAAGGCCCTCCAGGACCGGTGCCCAGTCTTCATGACCCGGTGCCATGCACCCCCCAGTGTCCTCAGCCCCGCCATCCTCGATCGGCATCGCCAGGGGCAAGGCCATCGGATCGGGTGGCACGCGACCGAAGAAAAGCCGGTTGATGCCGCGCGGTTCGCTTACATATTTGCTGTCGACCGAAGTCCTGTCGGCGGCGGTGTCCCCACGCCGAGCCGAAAATTGATGCTCCAGCAAATCTGCCAGATCGCCAATACCAAAATGCGCCTTGTTCGCAGACGCCGCGCGCGCAGACGCGTCCGCCAAAAGGCGCCCGACCCTCGACATGTCAGGCACGCCCACTTCTCCCCTATATCCGGATCAAGACTTGTCTGCCACCTGCGCCCGCAGCGGAAAGTCTTGACGAGAACCGACCCCACCGGCCCCTCTACTGTCGAAATCTTCTACATCGCCAAGACGAATCGTCAATTGTTCCTTTCGACAGCACGATTTTACTGATCGGGAACCATTGTCGCTCATCCTTTTGCGGCCACGGCCATATTGCCGGCCGCACCTGCATCTATCAGGAAGCCGCGCCGGTGCGTGATCCCAGCAGGCGGTGTCGGATCCCTGTCAGCAGCAGGGATGGCAAAAAACGGAAACGGCTTTCCCTATTTCTCGGGCAGCAGCAGGCTCGAATCGCCATAGCTGTAGAAACGATAGCCCTGCGCGATCGCATGGGCGTAGATCGCCTGCATCCGCTCGCGGCCCATCAGCGCGCTGACCAGCATGAACAAGGTCGATTTGGGCAGGTGGAAATTGGTCATCAGCCCATCGACGGCCCGGAACCGGTAGCCCGGCGTGATGAAGATGCGCGTTTCGTCGGCGAAGGGGCGGATCACCCCATCTTCGCCCGCCGCGCTTTCCAGCAGCCGCAGCGACGTGGTGCCCACCGCGATCAGCCGCCCACCCGCCGCGCGCGCGGCGTTCAGCCGATCGGCCGCCGCCGCGTCGATCCTTCCCCATTCGGCGTGCATGCGATGATCGTCGGTATCCTGCGCCTTGACCGGCAGGAACGTGCCCGCCCCGACATGCAGCGTCAGCGTCTGAGTCAGCACGCCGGCCGCCGCGATCGCGTCCATCAGCTCTGGCGTGAAGTGCAAAGCCGCGGTGGGCGCCGCCACCGCCCCATCCTCGCGCGCGAACATCGTCTGATAATCGCTGCGATCCTGCTCGTCGGTCGGTCGCTTGCTGGCGATATAAGGCGGCAACGGCATGGTCCCTGCGCGCTCGAGCAGGATTTCGACGGGCTCCTCGCCTTCGAATTCCAGCGTCACGCCGCCATCCTCGTCGCGCGCGCCGGCGATCGCCGTGACGCCAGCGCCAAATTCGATCCGGTCGCCTTCCCGCACCCGCTTGGCGTTGCGCAAAAAGGCTTGCCATTGCCGCAGCCCGGTTCGCTTGTGCAACGTCGCGCCGATCCGCGCCTCGCCCCGGCGCCCTTCCAGCTGCGCCGGGATCACGCGCGTGTCGTTGAACACCAGCATGTCGCCCGCCCGCAACAGCGACGGCAGGTCGCGCACGGCGCGATCCTCAATGCCGCTCGGTCCCGCCGCCGCCAGCAATCGCGCCGAATCGCGCGGCGACGCGGGCCGCAGAGCGATATTCTCCGGCGGCAAATCGAAATCGAACAGGTCTACGCGCATGGGAACGCCTCAGGCGAAGGCGTCGCTTATTGCGCCGGCGGCGTCAGCGCGCCGGACGGCAGCGCGTCGGGTGCGGCTGGCGCTGCTGGCGCAACCGGCGCCGTCACCGGCGGCTTGCCGTCGCTCTCGATCGACGCCTGCAGGATCACTGTCGGGTTGGCGGGCGGTTCGCCCTGCGCGATCGCATCGACATATTGCATGCCTTCGATCACCCGGCCGAAGACGGTATATTTCTTGTCCAGCTGCATGCGCGGCAACAGCACGATGAAGAACTGGCTGTTGGCGCTGTCCTCACTCTGCGCGCGCGCCATCGACACGGTGCCACGCAGATGCGGCATCGGATTGAACTCGGCCTTCAGGTCGGGCAATGGCGATCCGCCGGTGCCATCGCCCTTGGGGTCGCCGCCCTGCGCCATGAAGCCGGGGATGACGCGATGGAATTTCAGGCCATTGTAAAAGCCCTCCCGCGTCAGCGTCTTGATCCGTTCGACATGGTTGGGCGCGATATCGGGGCGCAGCTGGACGCGCACCCGCCCGCCGCTCGACAGGTCCAGGTCCCACACATTCTGCGGGTCCACCGGCACGGTCGCGGGCGGCAATTGCGGCGTGTCCGACCCTTCCAGCGACTTGGCATTTTCCTGCGCGCGCGCAGCGGTTTCGGCCTTCTTGAAATCCTCGCCCTGGCCCCCGCCGCCGCCTTGGGCAAAGGCCACGCCGGACGCGGTCAGTGCGACGGTGATCGCCACGGTCTTGAGCGCGCAAGTGAAACGCATGAGGCAGAACTTCCTTGATCGTGTGAGCCGAAACGGGGCTGTCATTCCCCGCCCTGATAGCGCGCTGATCGCGATTGGCAACTGAACCCAGGCTGAAACGACGCCGGGATGGCCGCGTCAGCCCGCGCCCTTGCGGCCATTGCGCGCCACGCGCGCCTCCACTTCGTCGCGGACGCAAGGGCTGACGAATTTATGGATCGGTCCGCCATAAAGCGCGATTTCCTTGACCAGCCGCGATGCGATCGGCTGCAGGGACACGTCCGCCATCAGGAAGACGGTTTCGACCCTGCTATTGATCTGCTGGTTCATCCCCGCCATCTGATATTCATATTCGAAGTCCGCGACTGCGCGCAGCCCGCGGATAATGACGCTGGCGCCCTGCGATTCGGCGAAATCCATCAGCAACGAATTGAACCCCACCACGCGGATGTCGCTGTCGATGTCGGCGCATTCGCGGCGCACCATCTCCAACCGTTCCTCGTCGGAAAACATCGGCGACTTGGCGATATTGGTGGTGACGCCGATGACCAGCGTATCCACCAGCGTCGCGCCGCGCCGGATGATGTCCATATGCCCCAGCGTGATGGGATCGAACGTGCCGGGATAGACGCCGATGCGCTGCTTGCTCATGATATTAGCGGTCCCTCTCCACGATATAATCGGCGATCGCGCGCAACAGGTCGGCCTCCGCCCCATGGTTGCGCAAATGGTCCTTCGCCTGATCGACCAGCATATGCGCCCGTTCGCGCGCGGCCTCGACGCCCAGCAAAGACACGAATGTTTCCTTGCCCGCCGCCGCATCCTTGCCCAGCGCCTTGCCCGCCAGCGCCACGTCGCCCTCCACGTCCAGCAGATCGTCGGCAATCTGGAAGGCCAGGCCGATGTCGCGGGCATAGCCGTGCAGACCCGTGCGCGCCTCCTGCGGCAGCCGCGCCATGATCGCCGCGGCCTCGACGCAAAAACAGATCAGCGCCCCGGTCTTGAGATTCTGCAACCGCGTGACCGTCGCCAGGTCGAACCTTGTGCGTTCGGCTTCCAGGTCCATCATCTGTCCGCCGGCCATGCCCGCCGGCCCGCTGCATGTTGCCAGCGCCTTCACCAGTTCGATGCGCACGAACGGATCGGGATGCGTTTCCGCGTCCGCCAGCACCTCGAACGCCAGGTCATGCAGGCAATCGCCCGCCAGGATCGCCGTTGCCTCGTCGAACGCCTTGTGCACCGTGGGCTTGCCCCGGCGCATATCATCGTCGTCCATCGCCGGCAGATCGTCGTGAATCAGCGAATAGACATGGATGCATTCGATGGCGAGCCCGACGCGCAGCGCCGATTCGCGCGAAATGTGGAACAGATCGCATGCCGCCTGCACCAGCAGCGGGCGCAATCGCTTGCCCCCGCCGATCGCCGCATGACGCATCGCGTCATACAGCCGCGCGCGCGCATCGTCGGGCACGGCCAGCAACCGGTCGAAGCCCATATCTATGTGCGCCGCAACATCGCGCGCCCGCGCCAGCATGTCCGTGACCGCGCCCCCGCTTTCGGTCATCAATCTCAGTCCGCGCCGAACGGCTGGGCGCCGGTGACGGCGCCATTGGCGTCAACCGTCAGCTTGGCGATGCGCGCTTCGGCCGCCTGCAATCGGTCGGCGCAGCGCTTGCGCAATTCCTCGCCCTTGGCATAGAGCGCGATCGATTCGTCCAGCGGAACGTCCCCGCTTTCCAGCCGGCGCACGATCTGCTCCAGCGCGCGCAGGGCATCCTCGAAGGACAAAGACGACGGATCGGGGGACATTTCCTCAGCCATGGCCCTGCATTGGCCGCGCCCAACGCCCCGGTCAAGTGCGCAAGGGCCTGCGGGCCGCACAGCACCGCTTTCGACATCCTTGTCATCACCGCGTCATGACGTCATTTCAGGGGAGATGGCGGTTATCCCGTGCTTTTGCGTTGACGTGGCATGTTGCACATGCACATAAAAGGATCGCTATGAAACTCTCTCTCCCCATGATCGCCCTGGCCGGCGTCGCCCTGCTGTCGGCCTGCAACAAGAATGACGAACCCGAAGTCGTGGGCGGCCCCGCCGACCCGATGGCTGACCAGCTCGCCAACGCCGCGCCCGTCGAACTGCCGCCTTCGGTCAAGGCGACCAAGCAGTATCGGTGCAAGGACAACAGCCTTTATTTCGTCGACTTCATGACCGACGACAAGACCGCCAATTTCCGCACGAAGAAGGGCGGCGAACCGACCCAGCTGAAAGCGGCCGAAGCGGGCCAGGCTTTCACCGCCGAGGGCGGCTATGAAGTGTCGGGTCAGGGCGACGAAGTGCAGATTGCCGTTCCCGGCAAGAAGGCGCAGAGCTGCCACGTCTGATCGCCTGACGATTCAGTTTCGAAAAATTCAGGGCCGGTCCTCGCAGGAGGCCGGCCTTTTCCTTGTCTGGCTTCGCCTAGCCCTATGTGGCGCCTTCGCCCACTTCGACCGGGTCGTCGCCAAAGCGGTTCGGCCCGCGCGTGCCGCCGATGATGAAGAAGATCAGCAGCAACAGGCCGCCCAGCAGCGGCAGCAATCCCAGCAGCAGCCACCAACCGCTGCGATCGGTGTCATGCAGCCGCCGCACCATCACCGCCAGATGGGGAATGAGGATGCCCAGCGCGAACAGGCCGGTCAGCGGCCCGCCATGGGTGCGATAGATCGCACTTGCGCCCCATGGCCCGGTGCGCACCCATTGTTCCGTCACAGCAAGACCCAATGCCGTCTCCAGGATCGACAGCGCGACAAGTGCCAACACCACCAACAGCACGAACATCCAATATTCGCGTGGCCGCGCCCGCCCGTTGAACCGCGCATAGCGACGCAGCGGTAATATCATCCAGTCCAATATGGTCATGGGCGCTCCTCTTTGCGGCCTCCGCCGCGACCCTAGCATGAAATGCAACCGGCGCAGCCTTCCCATTGTGAATCCGCGACGCCCTCGCTAAAGGCGCGGGCATGTCCAGCACCGCCACCCAGATCACCCCGGAAGTCGTCGCCGAACATGGCCTCAGCCCGGAAGAATATGACCGCGTGTTAAAGGCTATCGGCCGCGAGCCGAACCTGACCGAACTCGGCATCTTCTCGGTGATGTGGTCGGAACATTGCAGCTATAAAAGCTCCAAGATCCACCTGATGAAGCTGCCGACCAAGGGGCCGCAGGTGATTTGCGGACCGGGCGAAAATGCCGGCGTCGTCGATATCGGCGATGGCCAGGCCGCCATCTTCAAGATGGAAAGCCATAATCACCCCAGCTACATCGAACCCTATCAGGGCGCGGCGACGGGCGTGGGCGGCATCTTGCGCGACGTCTTCACCATGGGCGCGCGCCCGGTCGCCAATATGAACGCGCTGCGCTTCGGCCGGCCCGACCACCCGAAGATGAAGCATCTCATCGCCGGCGTCGTCCACGGCATTGGCGGCTATGGCAATTGCGTGGGCGTGCCGACCGTGGGCGGCGAGGTGAATTTTCACGCCGCCTATGACGGCAATATCCTGGTCAACGCCATGACGGTGGGCGTCGCCGACACCGACAAGATCTTCTATTCGGCCGCCAGCGGCGTCGGCAATCCAATCGTCTATGTCGGGTCCAAGACCGGCCGCGACGGCATCCATGGCGCGACCATGGCCTCGGCCGATTTCGGCGAGGACAGCGAGGAAAAGCGCCCCACCGTCCAGGTCGGCGACCCCTTCACCGAAAAGCTGCTGATCGAGGCTTGCCTTGAACTCATGGCATCCGACGCGATCGTCGCCATTCAGGATATGGGTGCGGCCGGCCTTACCTCCTCCTCGGTCGAAATGGCGTCCAAGGGCGGCGTCGGCCTCCACCTCAAGATGGACGATGTGCCGCAGCGCGAAACCGGCATGACCACCTATGAAATGATGCTGTCGGAAAGCCAGGAGCGGATGCTCATGGTCTTGAAGCCCGGCCGCGAAGCCTTTGCCGAAGCGATCTTCAAAAAGTGGGAACTCGACTTCGCCGTCATCGGCCATGTCACCGACACTGGCCGCATGGTGCTGGAGCATAAGGGGGAGGTCGTTTGCGACATCCCGCTCGCCCCGCTGGCCGATGACGCGCCGCTCTATGATCGCCCGTCCATGCCGAAGGACGACTATAAGGCATGGGCGAAGGTCGAACCGCTCGGCGACCTGCCGACAAGCGCCGACCTCGGCGCGGACCTCGTCACGCTGATGGGCAGCCCCGACATCGCCAGCCGCCGCTGGATCTGGGAACAATATGACCATATGGTCGGCGCCGACACGGTGCAGCGCCCCGGCGGCGACGCGGCCGTCGTGCGCGTCCATGGCACGCAAAAGGGCATCGCGATCAGCACCGACTGCACGCCGCGCTATTGCTATGCCGACCCCTATGAAGGCGGCAAGCAGGCGATAGCAGAATGCTATCGCAACCTCTCCGCCGTCGGCGCCACCCCGCTCGCCGTCACCAACTGCCTCAATTTCGCCAATCCGCAACGCCCCGAAATCATGGCACAGCTGACCGGCTGTCTGGAGGGGATGGGCGACGCCTGCCGCGCGCTCGACTTCCCGATCGTCTCAGGCAATGTCAGCCTCTATAATGAATCGAAGGCGACGGGTGGCGGCTCCGCCATCCTGCCTACGCCTGCCATCGGCGGCATCGGCCTGCTCGCTGATGTGGACGTCATGGCGACCGTTGCGTTCAAAAATGAAGGCGACGCGATCTGGCTGATCGGCGGCGAAGGCACGCATCTGGGCCAGTCCATCTGGCTGCGTGAAGTCGCTGGCCGGGAAGCCGGGGACGCGCCTGTCGTCGATCTCGCCGCCGAACGCGCCAATGCCGACGCCGTGCGCGGCCTCGTCGCTGCCGGCACGATCAACGCCGTCCACGACATTTCCGATGGTGGCCTGCTCGTCACGCTCGCCGAAATGGCGCTCGCCGGCAACACGGGCGCGGCGCTCGACATCACCCTCACCACCGCCTCGGCCTTCGGCGAGGACCAGGCCCGCTACGTCGTCACCGCGCCTGCCGGGACCGACATCCCCGGCGCGACGCGGATCGGCACGGTCGGCGGTGACACTGTCGCAGACGTCGCCCTCGACATGCTCCGCAAGGCCCATGAAGGCTTCTTCCCCGCCCTCATGAACAACGAACTTTAACCATCATCACTGCCGTGACAAATAACGCACCCTGACCCGATCCGTCGTCCCCGCGCAGGCGGGGACCCAAGCCCGCGCCAGGCGCCTTTCCCGCGAAATCGCGCGACGCGACCGCCGCCAACTACCCCCGCCGATAGATGAACTCCGCATCTGTCCAGTCGCCGACCTTGAAGCCATAGTCGCCGACCTTCTCAAAGCCGCGCTTGGCATAGACCGCCTGCGCTTGGCTATTACCGGACCACACGCCCAGCCATTGCGGGCCGGGAAAGGTCTGCGCCAGCCAATTGAGCGCCGCATCCATCAGCGCCCGGCCAACGCCCCGCCCTTGCGCTGCCTTCAGCGCATAAAGCTGATATAATTCCCCCTGCGCCGCCGACGCCTGCGGATGCGGCAATTTGCACGGTCCAGCATGGGCATAGGCGACCAGCCGCCCGTCCCCCTCTACCGCCACCCAGCTCGCATGATCGGGCGCGGCCAGTTCCGCCGCCACCGTCGCTTCGCCATAGCTTTCGACCTCGAACCGCGCCAGGTCGGCGGGCGGATAGGGAATGGCGAACCCATCGAGAAACGTCTCGCGAAACGCGGCGAGCTTGAGCGCGGACAGGGCGGCGGCATCGGCCGGCCCAGCGCGCCTGATCGTCAGATTATCATGCACCATGGCCCGTGGATGGCATCCCCCGCGTCGCCGCGCAACCTCAGCGCCCATCACCCGCGCGCGTGATCCGCCCGAACAGGATCTGATAGGCATCCGCGCCACCCGCCGCCTCGAACGCCGCCATCACGCTGCGCAATTGCGTAGGCGTCAGCGGCCTGCGCCCCGCCCCCGGAACCACAGCGCCAATGCCCTTCAAATGCGTGATCAACCCACGCGCACCGCCACTGTCCAGCGCCACCGTCTCGTCAAAGGCGAAACTGTCGTCATACGCCGCCAGCATCGCCCGAACCGCCGCCAGCGAGGGATAATCCGGCACGCCGGCCTCCAGCCCGCACGCAGCATGCGCCGCGCGCCATTGGCCAAAACTCCTCTCCCCCATGGTCGAGAAAATGAGGCTGCCGCCCGGCGTCAGCAGATTCACCAGCTTTCGGATCGCGCCGGACAAATCATCGAACCACTGAAAGGCGAGACTCGACAGGATAAGGTCGAACCATGCGCCTTCGAACGGCGGCGACTCCCCGTCCATCGCCAGGAATGTGCCGCCGACCAGCCCCTGCGCCGCCGCCCGGTCCAGCATTGCAGGCGACAAGTCGGTCACGACCAGCTGCGCGCCCGGCCAGCGCGCCTGAATGTCGCGCGTCAGCAACCCGGTGCCGCAGCCAATCTCCAATATGCGCGCAGCATCGCTCGGCCCCTGCCGCTGCGCCAGGTCCGCGACCAGCCGCGCGGCGAAGCGCTGCGGCCCGGCATGATCGTCATAATGCGCCGCCGCCGCGCCGAATGCGTCGCTTATCCGTTGCTTGCGGCCCTCGTTCATGGCTAGGCCCCTTGGCAGAGCCGTTCGCCGCTGGCCAGCATCTTCAAGGATTTTCCCATGCCCCCCTCCTCCCGCATTCCCGCCATGGACGTTCTGCGCGGCTGCGCGGTCATGGGCATATTGTGGATGAACATCACCGCCTTCGCCCAGCCGCAAAGCGCCTATATCAATCCGGCCGCCGCTGGGCCGCTCACGACAGGCGACATCGCTTTCTGGGCGATCAGCCTCATCCTGGTCGATGGCAAGATGCGCGGCCTGTTCGCGATGCTGTTCGGCGCGTCGATGCTGCTGCTGATCGACCGGGAGGAAATGGCGGGGCGCGATGGCACCCGCACCCAGATGGTCCGCGCTGGCTGGCTGTTCGCCATCGGCGCGGCGCATTATCTGCTGCTCTGGTGGGGCGACATATTGACGCTCTATGCGCTGGTCGGACTGGCCGCGCTGCGCTTTGCCCATCGCGATCCGATGCAGCTGGTCAAGGCGGCCTTCCTGTTCTTCCTGCTGCATTTCCTGCTGGTCGCCGGCTATGTCGCGTCCTTCTACGCCTGGAGCCACGCCAGTGGCGGGGCACAGGGTTTCGCATCCTTCGCGGCCAGCCTGTCCGATCCCGCCAGTCCCGCCATCCAGCGTGAAATCGCCCTCTATCGCAGCGACTTCCTCTCCATCCTGCTGCACAAGATCGTCGATCTGCCGCGCAACTGGTTTCTGGGCTTCACGCTCAGCGCGCTCGAATCGCTCGGCTTCATGCTGCTCGGCATGGCGATGCTCAAAAGCGGCTTTCTGACCGGGCGGTGGGATGCGGAGCAATATCGCCGCACCGCCCGCCATTGCTTCCTGATTGGTGTGCCGCCGATGGGCGCGCTGGCGATCTGGGTCTGGGCCAGCGGCTTTGCGGCTCTCCCCGCGCTGGGCACCGCACTTGCCTGGTCCTTCCCCTTCCGCGTGCCACTAAGCGTGGGCTGGGCCGCGCTCATCCTCTGGCTCTTCAACCGCAATCCGGGCCACCCGCTGGCGTCGCGCCTTGGCGCTGCGGGCCGCCTCGCGCTCAGCAACTATCTGGGCACCAGCCTTGTCATGACCGCCATCTTCTACGGCTGGGGTCTTGGCAATTTCGCGCATGTCCCGCTCGGCGCACTGCCGCTGTTCGTCGCTGTGGGCTGGGCGGCCATGCTGCTCTGGTCACAGCCCTATGCCGATCGATTCGCGACTGGCCCGGCCGAATGGGTCTGGCGCAGCCTCGTCCGGGCAAAGCCGCAAAAGATTCGCAAGAGCAGCTGATTACTATTGCGACCTATTATCATATCGACTATCTCTGCAAGGGACAGGAGAGCGTCGCATATGGTCGTCTGCGTTTGTAATGCCATTCGGGAAAAGGACGTGCGGGAAGCCGCGCGCAACGGTGCGGATACGCCCTGCAGCGCCTATGCCCATTATGGTCGCCGCCCCAAATGCGGCCAGTGCGTGTCCTTCGCGCGCACGATTATCGCGGCCGAACGCGCCTCCGCCTGACAAGATTGCAAATCATGCGCAGCCCCTGCGCGCGACCCCGAAGCAATAGCAGAGCTATAAATGGCTGATTTCAAGGGTTTTCGCGCTTAACAGCCGCCGCCCTCGTCGCTATACTCCGCCCGTTCCCGCAATCCGGAGTATAACGCCATGAAGGGCGACCCAAAGGTCATCGATTATCTGAACGAGGTCCTCAAGAACGAGTTGACCGCGATCAACCAATATTTCCTCCATTATCGCATGCTCGACCATTGGGGCGTCAAGAAGCTCGCCAAGTTCGAATATGAAGAATCCATCGACGAGATGAAGCATGCCGACAAGCTGGCGGAACGCATCCTGTTCCTCGACGGCCTGCCCAATTTCCAGCTGCTCGGCCGCCTCAAGATCGGCGAAACGGTAGAGGAAATCCTCAAGTCCGACCTTGAACTCGAATATGAAGCGCTACCGGTCCTGCGTGACGCGATCGCCTATTGCGAATCGATCCGCGACTTCGTCAGCCGCGACCTGTTCGACTATATCCTCAAGAGCGAGGAAGAGCATGTCGACACGCTGGAAACCCAGTTCGAAATGATCGAGCGGATGGGCATCCAGAATTATATCCAGCTGCAAAGCCAGCCCGCGCAGGACTGACGACACGCAGTGGCGCATGGACAAGGGGGCGTTCCTGATGAAGGAGCGCCCCCTTGTTCGTTATAGCAGCGCGTCGAGCAGTCCGATCAGCGGCAAATCAGCGGGCGGCATGTCAAGCGCATACATTTGCGCGGGCCGCTTCCAAGCCAGCGCGGTTGCATGGCGCGCTTCCGGCACCCCGCGCCATTTGCGGCAGACATAAAGCAGCAGCAGCAAATGCCTATCGCCCAGCGCGTCGCTGGCGAAACTCGCCGGTGCCAGGCAGCTTTCCTGCGTGGCAATGCCCAGTTCCTCTTCCAGCTCGCGCACCAGCGCCGCTTCGGGCGTTTCCCCCGCCTCAACCTTGCCGCCGGGAAATTCCCACAGCCCCGCCATCGGCTTTCCCGGCGGGCGCTGCTGCAACAACACCCGCCCCTCGGCGTCCACCAAAGCGACCGCGACCACCAGCAGGGGAGAAAAAGACGTCATTTCAGAAGGCACCGAGGGCTATTTGTTAACCCTCCCCGCTTTACACATCTGCCCGGGACTGTCTGTAGCGAACTGGGGAAGCGCATGCGCGGGCTTATCGACATCATCGCCCGACAGGGGCTCATCAAATGCGAACGCGGGGCAACGGCGGTCGAATACGGCCTCATCCTCGCGATGATCGTGCTCGCCATGATCGTAGCGCTGTCGAACGTCGCCAGCCGGACGATCCATATGTGGGACGATGTCGAAAACAAGGTTACTGATGCTTAACCATAAGTTTTTTACAGTCGGTTCGACCATTAAGCAAATTTCAACCGAACGCCGGTAAATCCATTTTCGCTGACCACGAACAAGTCGAACGGGGGCGGCGGGGTAGTTTTAGTGCGTATGTCCATCAAGGAGACATGAAATGCAGTTCGTCCGTAAGATGCTGAAGAATGAAAAGGGTGCCACCGCGATCGAATACGGCCTGATCGCCGCGCTTATCGCTGTCGCCGCCATCGGCGCCATGACCAGCCTGGGTGGCAATCTCACCAACACCTTCACGAAAGTGAGCGACAACATGGCAACGCCTGCGGCGTCGGGCGACCAATAATAGGTCAAATATAAAAAAAAGGGCGGCGGACACCAAGTCCGCCGCCCTTTTTTTTGCGTTACCGTTATCCGTCAGATGACGATCTTGACCTTCTGCCCCGGCCGCAGCGTCGCATTGGCGTCCAGCGCATTGATCGTCAGGAACCGCTCCAGCTGCAAGTCGCTATAGGCCATGCGCCGGCTCAAGGACTGAACCGTGTCGCCCGCCTTCACCGTCACCACGTCGATCCGGCGCGGCTTGATCGCCGCCGCGTCCTTGGCCGACAGCCGCTGCACTGACTGCACCATAGAGGTGAAGGGGCCGATGCCCCGCCCTGCCGGTGTCAGCAGCAGGAAATGATAGGCTTTGCCGCCGCCAAAGTCATAGGCGAACACCGTCGCATCGACCTGGTTCGACTGACTGGTTGCCCGCACCGTGCGCCATGCGGCCGGAATACCGTTGATCGTCGTGCGGCTCACCGCCCCGCCCGGCACCCCCTTGCCGTCACCCAGGGCCGAAAACACGCTGTCGATATAGGCGTTCAGATCGCCGCGATAGGCGGCCGTCCCGAACTGCGCCTGCCCGCCCGATCCGGTGATCGACACCGCATCGCTGCCATTTTCCATTCCGAACCCGCTGGGCGCGGCAAAGCTCAGCCGCAAGTCGGGGTGTCGGAACCGGCTGCCGTCGATCACGCCCTGCTTGGGGTCGTCGCCATAGAGCACGCCATCCAGCGCCGCCAGAAACACGTCGCGATTGCGCGTCGTGCTGGTCGATCGCGTTGCCTGCGCCTCGCGTGCGGCCCTGTCGACGCGCGACGCGGGGTCGGGGTGCGTACTCGCCCATTCGGGCATCGACCGCGCGCTGCCGGCAACCCGCGCGTCGAGATTGCTTTGCGCCGCCAGCGACGCCAGCATGTCCGACAGGGCGCGCGGATCATATCCGCCCGACGCCAGATAGCGGATGCCCAGGTCATCTGCCTCATATTCCTGGCTGCGCGAAAATTTGAGCGTCAGCAGCTGGCTGCCCGTGCCGATGCCGCGCTGGATCAGTCCGGCAAAGCCCGAATCGCCCAGCAACGCGCCGGTCAGCACCTGCAACAATGCGCCGCCAATCGCGTTGCGCTGCGCCGTCTTCTGCCGCCGCTGGCCATGCTGCGCGGCGACGTGGCCCACTTCATGGCCCAGCACGCCTGCCAGTTCGGCCTCGTCATTCATCAGCGCCATCAACTGGCGCGTCACATAAACATAGCCGCCGGGAATCGCGAAGGCGTTATTTACCGGGGAATTGAGCAAGGTGACGGTAAAGTCGCCCTGCGCATTGGACAGGCCCGATTGGACCGCAATCCGCCGCCCCACCGTCTCGACATAGCGCGCCTGCGGCCCGGCATAGGGGCCGCCAAATTCCTTCAACAATTCAGGATGTTGCTTGGCCCCCGACGCCTTGTCCTGCTGGCTGATCGAAGACACGGTGCGGATCGCCCGCTGCTGCCCGATCACCGCCGGTGCGCTCATCGCAATCGCCAGCGTAGCGCCGGTGCCGCCCAGCGCCATCTTCCAGTTCATAAACCTCACCCTTTGCCGTTACCCTGACGTAACAAGCAACCCCGGCGGGACGTTCCGTGACAATATCGTCAGGCGATCAGGCGCCGATCGCCAGAAACTTGTCGGCCCGGTCGGTGCGCAACGCATCGGCGTCCATCGAACCCAATGACTCCAGTTCGGCCTCGATCGCCGCGCCCAGATTGGCGATCGCTTCCACCGGTTCGCGATGTGCGCCGCCTACTGGCTCGGCAACGATCCGGTCAATCACGCCCAACCCTTTGAGATGCTGCGCCGTCACCTGCATCGCGGTCGCCGCATCGCTCGCCTTGTCCGCCGTGCGCCAAAGGATCGACGCGCAGCCTTCGGGCGAAATCACCGAATAGACGGCATGCTCGAACATCAGCACACGGTTCGCGGCAGCGAGCGCAATCGCGCCGCCCGACCCGCCTTCGCCCACCACCGCGGCCACCATCGGCACGCCCAGCTTCAGGCACGCCTCGGTCGACCGTGCGATCGCTTCGGCCTGGCCGCGCTCCTCCGCCTGCACGCCCGGAAAGGCGCCCGACGTGTCGACCAGCGTCACCACCGGCAGGCCGAACCGGTCGGCCAGTTCCATCAGGCGGATCGCCTTGCGGTATCCTTCGGGCTTGGCCATGCCGAAATTATGGCGCACGCGGCTTGCCGTATCATCGCCCTTTTCATGGCCGATCACCATGACCTTGCGCTCGCCCAGCGTCGCGAACCCGCCCAATATCGCCTGATCGTCGGCAAAGGCGCGGTCGCCGGCCAGCGGCATGAAATTGTCGAACAGGCCGGCGACATAATCCTTGAAGTGCGGGCGGTCGGGGTGACGCGCCACCTGCGTCTTCTGCCACGGTGTCAGCTTGGCATAGGTGTCGGCCAGCAGCTTGGCCGCGCGCTGCTCCAGCGTCGCGATCTCGCCGTCGATATTGATGTCGCCCACGCTCGCGGTGGCGCGCAGATCCACGATGCGCGCTTCCAGCTCCGCGATCGGCTTTTCGAATTCCAGAAAGCTTACCATGGGCGATGGCGTTAAGGCGATGGCGGCGCGTCGTCAACGCGGCGTTGCGGCTGGCGCACCGCCATGGTCGCCAGCGGGTGGCGCTGGTTCACCAGTTCGACCAGCCGTCGGCTGTCGACATGGGTATAGATTTGCGTTGTCCCAATATCGGCATGGCCCAGCATCGCCTGTAGCGCGCGCAGGTCCGCGCCCCCTTCCAGCAAATGCGTCGCAAAAGCATGACGCAGAACATGTGGGCTGACCCTCTCCGGCGCGATCCCCGCCGCCCCGGCCAGCGCCTTCACCAGCTGGTACAGCCGAATGCGGCTTAAATGGCTTTTGCCCGACGGGAACAGCCAGGCGCTGTCCCCCGGCACATGGACCAGCCAGGCGGATACCGCCGCCCGCGCCCGATCCGAAATCGGCACCAGCCGCTCGCGCGCGCCCTTGCCTTTCAGGATCAGGAACGGGCGATCCGCCGCCAGCGCGCGGCGCGGCAGCGACACCAGTTCGGTCGCGCGCAAGCCCGATCCATAGAGCAGCTCGATCAGCGCGGACAGCCGCAGGTCCAGCGGTGCGGGATGCGCCACCTCCAGCCGCTCGGCAATCAGCGCGAACAGCCGATCGACCTCGGTAGTGGACAATATCTTGGGCAGCGGCCGCCGCGTCACCGGGCGCGGCAGCGCGACCGATGGATTGTCGGCGCGCAGCCCTTCTTCCTCCAGAAAACCGTAGAAAGCCCGAAGCGCCGATGCCTTGCGCGCTACCGAGGACCCCGCCAGGCTCGCCCAATGGGTCGCCAGCGTCCCCAGCCCCTCCTTGCTCGCGCCCGCCAGTCCGCCCAGCAGGCCGCCTGCGCCGGTCAGGTCGGTGCGATAGGCCAGCAACGTGTTGCGCGACGCCCCGCGTTCCGCCGCCATCATCTCCAGGAAGCGGTCGATCAGGGCGGCATCCTCCTGCCCCATATCAGCTACGGGTCAGCGCCTCTGCCGCGATCATCCGCGCTTCGGGGTCCAGCCCCACCTGATGCAGCGCCGCCACCACATGATAAAGATGCGTCGCGGGCAATCCGCTCCAGTCCTGGCCTTGCATGCCCACGGCCGCCAGCAACGCCACCGTCGCCTTTTCGCCACGCTGCGCCGCCGCGCCGATCGCACGCGCCCAGCGGCTGCCCGCCGCCAGCGACAGGCCATTATCTTGCGCCAGCGATCCCGCCTCCTGCGGCGACAAGCGCGACAGCCCGGCCAGCGCCGCGATCAGCGCCCGGCCTTTGTCCGCGCCCATGACGTCGATATAGGACGACACCCGGCTGCTACCGATGTCCACGACCGGGCTCGGCGCACCCACTGCCAGTAAGGCCCAGACCTGGCTGGCGCCATCGCCGTCCAGCTGGCCGATCGCACGCGCCCAGCGCGCGGCATTGCGATCATAGCCGGCGGTCAGCATCGACCCGACCAGATTGGCGGCATCCTGCCCGTCCGCCTGCGCCACAGGCAACGCGGCCGCCGCCCGCGCCGTCGCGATCAGCCCGACATAATCGGGCCGCGCCCCATCGCCCCACCATGTCCGCATCGCGCCGATACGGTCGCGCACCGTGTTGCCCGCAAAGGCGGTGCGCAGCGCATCGATCCGATCCGCAACCTCGCCGGAGCTGTCGCCTTCGCTGTCCAGTTGGCTATAAAAGCCCACCAGCGCCGCGCTCGAAAACACGCCAAGCCGCGCTGCAATATCTGCGCCCGGCCGGCGGCGCATCGGACTGAGCGCGGGCGCGCGCGCTTCCCACGCTCGCACATGCGGCCCGACCGTCGCATAAAGATCGTCCGGTATCTCGACATTGAGCGCGGTCGCCAGGCCAAAACGCCAGGCGGTCAGCCGATCGACTCCGTCCCATTCGATATTGACCGACCGCCGCGCGTTGAACCCGGTGCCGACGACTTTTTCCGCCAGCCGATAATCGATGCCACGCACCACGCCGCGCCGCTGCGCCTGATTGAGCGCGCCGCTCGCGCTGCCCTGGTCGCCCGACAGCGCCGGGCAGATCGCCCGCGTCATGTCCCATCCCGGCGCCTTGCTGGTGCGCAACGCCCCGGCCGACAGGGGGCACAGGCCAGCCGGATCGGCGGCCGCCAGATAGGTTTCCATCGCCACGGCATAAAGGCGCGGCGTGAACTGGTCGGCGTCGACGCTCTGCACCATCAGCCGCGCGCTATCGGCCTCGCCCATCCGCAGCAACAGCCAGGCCCGCTCCGCCGCCCAGTCTGCGCCATTGATCCCGCGCGGCGTATCGGTCGCGCTCAGCAGCGCGCGCCGCAGCAGGATGGAGGCCCAGCGCGACACGATCGGCGCATGGGTGCTGCGCATCAGCGCGGCGAGATATTGGCCCTGTTCATTGCCAAAGGCGTCCGGCTCGAACCCCCGCGTCTGCGGCGTCAGCGGGCCAATGCGGTCCAGCGACCGGCGCGCGCTGTCGGGCAGGTCATATTTGGCCTTTTCCGCCGCGATTTCCTCGGGCGTCAGCTCGTCTTCGGCCGCATTACCGGCATTGTCGCCCAGCGCCGCGCTCAAGGCGGGATCGAGCGGCTGCACCATCGGCACGGGCGGAGGAGCCACTGGCGTCGTCGGCGTTGGCGCAGGCGTGCCGCTCGGCGCTGGCGGAGCAGGCCGCGACGGACGTGGCGCGGGCGTCTCGGGCGCATCGCCAAATCCCGGCGGCAGCAGCGATTCGGGCGCCTGCTGCGCGACCACGGGCAAGGTCAGGGCGAGCGCGAAGCTGCCCAGCGCCCATTTGGCGTTCCCCCGCGGCCAGCGCATCGGCCTTACTGACCCAGCTTCTCGGCGGGGATGACCTTTTCGACGCGCTGCTGCGGCTTTTCACCACCGCGCGACCAGAAGAAGGCGAGCAGCGCGACGACCAGAATGACGATGACGATGGGGATGATCGGCAAGCGGCCGCCACGGCGACGCGCACTGCCCTCGAAACTGCTGAAGGTGCGATTATTCTTCATGGGTCCTTGGCTTGGCTGTCCAGGCCTGCAAGGCCGGGTGACTTGGAAAGATGCGATTTGCCTCAGTGACGGCTGGCTGTATAGCCCCGCCTGCCATGCAACGAAACAGCAAAATCCCGCACAGCCCCGGCAGGCGCGGTCCCATCGTCCTGGTGGGCATGATGGGCGTGGGCAAATCGACCGTCGGCCGCCGCCTTGCCGCGCGCTTGGGCCTCGCCTTCGTCGACGCGGATGAAGAGATTGAGAAAGCGGCTGACATGAGCGTCAGCGAGATTTTCGAACGCTATGGCGAAGCCTATTTTCGCGACGGCGAACGGCGTGTGATCGCCCGCCTGCTCGATGGCGCGCCCAAGGTGATCGCGACCGGCGGCGGCGCCTTCATGCAGGACGAAACCCGCCAGCTGATCCTGGACGCCGCCATCGCCATCTGGCTCGACGCCGACATCGACATATTGGTCGATCGCGTGTCCCGCCGCGACAGCCGCCCGCTGCTCAAGGATCGCGATCCGCGCACCGTGCTTACCGAACTGGCGGCGGTGCGCAACCCTGTCTACGCGCTCGCCCCCATTCATGTGAAAAGCATCGCGGCCCCGCACGAAGTCGCGGTCGACCGCATCATGGAGCAATTGACGCAATGGCCTTAGTCCGGGTCGCGCTGGACGCGCGCAGCTACGACATCCTGATCGAACAGGGCGCGCTCGATCGCGCCGGGGACCAGCTTGCCCGCTTCGCCCGGGGCGGCCGGCTCGTTGTCGTCACGGACGCCAACGTCGCCGCCGCGCAGCTGCCCCGGCTGGACGCCAGCCTGCGCGCCGCCAATGTCGGGATCGAACCCATCATCCTGCCGCCGGGCGAACAGACCAAGAGCTGGCGGCATCTGGAGCAATTGCTCGACGCCCTGCTCGCGCTGGAGATCGAACGCGGCGACCATATCGTCGCGCTGGGCGGCGGGGTCATTGGCGACCTCGTCGGCTTTGCCGCCTCCATCCTCAAGCGCGGCTGCCATTTCGTGCAACTGCCCACCACCTTGCTGGCGCAGGTCGATTCGTCGGTCGGCGGCAAGACCGCGATCAACACCCGCGCGGGCAAGAATCTGGTCGGCAGCTTCCACCAGCCCGCGCTGGTCCTGATCGACCCCGCCACGCTCGACAGCCTGCCGCCCCGCGAAACCCGCGCCGGCTATGCCGAAGTCGTCAAATATGGCCTGATCGACGACCCGGATTTCTTCGCCTGGTGCGAAAGCGATGGCCACCGCCTGCTCGCGGGCGATCCCGCAGCGCGTACCCATGCCATCGACAAAAGCGTGGCGGCCAAGGCGGCGATCGTCGCTGATGACGAACGCGAAACTTCCGGCCGCCGTGCGCTGCTCAACCTTGGCCATACCTTCGGTCACGCGCTGGAGGCCGACACCGGCTTTTCCGACACGCTGCTGCATGGCGAAGCCGTCGCTGCGGGCATGGCGCTCGCCTTCCGCTACTCTGCCCGCCTTGGCCTGTGCCCGGCCGAAGATGCCGTGCGCGTCACCGCGCATTTGAAGGCGGTCGGCCTGCCGCATGATCTGGCCAGCGCCCACGTCACTGCCGATGGCGCCACGCTAGTCGGGCATATGCTGCATGACAAGAAAATGGCGGCCGGCACCCTGCCCTTCCTGCTCGCGCACGGCATCGGCCGGACATTCCTGTCAAAGGATGTCGCGCTGGACGATGTCGCCGCCTTCCTCGATCAGGATCGCGCGACGGCGCTGTAAGGCCCTCTGGCCTACAGCGCCTTCTCGTAGATCTGATAGATCTTGTTCACCTGGCTATCGATCGCGTCGGCGATCGCGTTCATGCCCTGATTATCGTCCAGCACCCAGCCAATCTCGCCACGCGTCGCGCCATATTCGGTGATTGCGGCGCGGCGGATATATTCGATCATCATGAAGGCCAGCTGGCTCGCCATGCGCGAACTTTGCAATCGCTGCACCACGCCCATCAGCGGCACGCGCATCGTGCGCACCTGCGGTTTCTTGAGCCAGCGCAGCAGCTTGATCCAACCGAACGGAAACAGTGATCCATTAAGCGGGCCGATCGCTTCGTTAAGGTCGGGCAGCGTCATCATGAACGCCACCGGCTCGCCATCCAGCTCCGCAATCATGATCAGATCCTCGAACACGATCGGCTTGAGCTTCTTGCCGGTATGCGCGACTTCCGCGTCGGTGATCGGCACGAAGCCCCAATTCTGACCCCACGCGTCATTCAGTATGCCAAGGATGATCGCCGCTTCCTGATCGAACTTCGTTTTGTCGACCTTGCGGATACGGATGCGGCCATTTTTCTCGCCCGACTGGACGATGCGCTGGATCAGCGGCGGAAAATCCTGCGTGATGTCCAGCTCATAGGTTTTGAGCTGCTTGACCGGCACATAGCCCGCGCCTTCGATCATCGCCTGATAGGCCGGGCTGTTATGCCCCATCATCACCGTGGGCGGATGATCATAGCCCTCGACCAGCAGCCCCGGCTCTTCCCAGATGGATAGTGAGATCGGCCCCAGCACCCGCGTCATGCCCTGCGCGCGCAGCCATTGCTCGGCCGCTGCGATCAGCGCCTCGCCAACCTGCGCATCCTCCGCCTCGAACAGGCCGAAATTGCCCGTGCCCGGCCCCATGCCCTGTTCAGGCGGCTGGCGAAGGGCAAGCTCGTCAATATGCGCCGACACCCGCCCCACCACTTGCCCGTTGCGCCGAGCCAGGAAATATTGCGCCCTGGCATGACCGAAAAACGGATTCTTTCCCGGCGTCAGCAGTTCCTTCACCTCAGCCTTCAGCGGCGGCACCCAGTTGGCGTCCTTGGCATAAAGCCGCCAAGGCAGGTCGATGAAAGCCTTCATATCGGCCTTGCCGTAAACAGGAGTGATAACCAGATCAGTATGCGCCACGGATGCCGCCTTCGAAAATATCAGGGATGCGGTGCAGTTCGGCGCTTGTTTGCGCAATGTCAATCATGCGCATCATAGCTGCGGCTATGAAGACAAACATGACATGGTGCTGCCATGAATCGAGCGCATTTGGAGATTAGGACGGCCCGCATGACAGTGCATGATCCCATACTTGCCGCCGCCCAACGCGCGCGCGCGGCCATTCCCGACGATACGGTGATGCTGCGCGCGGCGGCCGAACTGGCGCGCGAATATGCGCATGCCGACCCGCGTATCTACTGGCCCGACCTGCTGGCCTCCGCGCTGATCGGCTGGAGCGCGCTGGCGGGCGCGATCCTGATCGACAATCTGGCGATCGCGCTGGCCTGCGGCCTTGTCTCGATGCTCGCCCTCTATCGTGCGGCAAGCTTCATCCATGAACTGACCCACATCCGCAAGGGCGCGCTGCCGGGCTTCCGGATGGGATGGAACCTCTTTGTGGGCCTGCCGCTGATGATCCCCTCCTTCATGTATGAAGGGGTGCATACGCAGCATCATGCCCGCACGCGCTATGGCACGGCGGAGGACCCGGAATATCTGCCGCTGGCGCTGATGAAGCCCTGGTCGCTGCCGCTGTTCATATTGGTTGCCGCGCTCGCCCCTGTCGGGCTCATTCTGCGCTTTGGCGTGCTGACGCCGCTGTCGCTGCTGATCCCCGCGCTCCGGCGCAAGGTGGTTGCGGAATTTTCCGCGCTCTCGATCAATCCCGCCTATCGCCGCCGCACGCCCGAAGGCGCCTTTGCGCGGCAATGGGCATGGCAGGAAGCGGGGGCCTGCATCGTTGCGCTGGCGCTGGTGGGCAGCGTCTTCGCCTTCGGATGGAAGCCATTGCTCGTCTATATGGCCGTCCATTCCGCGATGACCGTCATCAACCAGTTGCGCACGCTGGTTGCCCATCTCTGGGAAAATGAGGGCGAGGCGATGACCGTCACCGCGCAATATCTTGATTCGGTCAACGTGCCCCCGCCCGCCACTTTGCCCGCGCTCTGGGCGCCTGTTGGCCTGCGCTATCATGCGCTGCATCACCTACTGCCCAGCGTGCCCTATCATGCGCTGGGCAAGGCCCATGCTTGCCTGATGGCCATGATCGACGCGGAGTCGCCCTATCATCGGGGCAATTACACCGGCATGATTCCGCTGGTCGGCAAGATCGCGCGCAGCACCATGACGCGCCGGGCCTGAAAAGCGCGAAACTGCAAAATTTTTCGGTTGCAGCTTGAAACGGGCAATCTCCTGCCCATATCGCGGGTGTTCCGGTCCTACCCCTCCCCCTCATGAGGGCCGGGACGCCCCCTAGAGGCGAGGCCCCGCGCGACACCCCTTGGTCGCCGGGGCCTTTTTCTTGTCTATTCCTCGGTGCGGAACAGCACTGTCTCGCCCACCAGCAGGAACAGGAAGAAGGGCGCCCAGGCCGCCAGTACCGGGGGATAGGCGCCCAGATTGCCCATCGCGAGCGAGAAATTGTCCGCGACGAAATAGGCAAAGCCCAGCGCCATGCCCAGCACCGCGCGCATGAACAACTGCCCCGACCGCGCCAGGCCGAAGGCCGCGACCGATCCCAATATCGGCATCAGCAACGCCGACAGCGGCCCCGACAGCTTGTGCCACAAACTGCCCTCCAATTCCTTGGTCGGCCGGCCTGCGTCGCGCAGGTCGCCGATCGCCGCTTCCAGTTCATGGAAGGTCAACGCGTCGGGATCGACCCGCGCCAGCGTGAACTGATCAGGCCTGATATCGCGCCCGAACCGGACCGTGCCGATATTGCTGACCGTTCCTCGCGCGACGTCGAACTGCCGCGCGCCTTCCAGCACCCAGCTTTTCGACGCGACATCATAATGGCCCTTTGGCGCCTGGACGATCGTCGTCAGCCGATTGTTGATGCGGTTGTAGATTTCCACCTGCCGCAACTGCACCGCGGTGCCACGCCCTGCGACAATGGCCGCGTTGACCAGATTATTGCCGTCGCGCACCCAGGGGTTGGACTTGACGCCGCTATCGGGGGGCACCGGGCCATAATCCACCGCCTCCCACGCGCTCAAAGCCGCGGTCGATCGCACCACGATCCGTTCGTTGAAAACAAAGCTGATGATCGACACGCCCAGCGCCGCCAGCACCAGCGGCGCCAATATCTGGTGCGCTGACAGCCCCGCCGCTTTCATCGAGATGATCTCGCTATTCTGGTTCAGCGTCGCCAGCATCACCAGCGTGCCCAGCAGCACCGAAAAGGGCAGGAAGGTGGCGATGATCTGCGGCGCGCGCAGGCCGACATAATGCCATAGCTGCGCGTCGCTATTGCCGGGATAGGCCAGGATATCGCCCGAATTGCCCAGCAGGTCGAGCGTCTGGAGCACGACCACCAGCATCGCCAGCACCGCGAAGGTGCGGGTCAGGAACAGCCGCGCCATATACAGGCTGATCTGGCGCGACGGGAAGAAGTTCACATGCATGGCTCAGGCGGCTCCTTCCGCCGAAGCACGTCGCCGGCCCAGCCGGATCAGCCGGCCCACCTGCTTGCCGATCTTGGCAAAGGCGAATTCCAGCGCGGCGATTGGCTGCCCGCCCGGACGATGGGCGATCACATGATACATCCAGAGCACCAGTCCTGACGCCAGCAGGAATGGCCCCCACAAAGCGATGATCGGATCGATCTTGCCCAAGGCACCCACACTTTCGCCATATTGATTGACCTTGTGATAGGTCACGATGAACACGATAGACAGGAACACGCCCAGCGCGGACGTCGATCGTTTGGGCGGAATGGCGAAGGCCAGCGCCGCCAGCGGCAGCAACAGCATAAACACCACCTCCACCATCCGGAAATGGAAATTGGCGCGCACCTCGTTGCGCAGCTTGGGGGGCGTCGCCTGATTCTTGCCGATCACCACCAGTTCGGGAATCGTCTTTTCCCGGTCATTGTCGCGCCCGCGGAAACTTTCGATCTGCGGCAGGTCGATCGGCAGGTCATGGCTGGAAAAGGACAGGATGCGCGGCGTCTTATATTTGGGCGCGTCGTTGACCAGCACGCCATCGCGAAGGCGGAAAATGATGACATCGGGGTCGTCCGTCGCCAGGAATGTGCCCTGCGCCGCCGTCACCGCGACCGACTGCCCGTCGCGACTGGTTGCGCGCACGAAAATGCCCTGCAAATTGCGCCCCTGGTCGCGGCTGCGCTCGATGCGCAGCGTCATGCGCTTGCCCAGATTGGTGAACTCCCCGACCTTGATCGACGCGCCCAGCGCGCCCGACCGCAGCTCGAACCGCAGCGCTTCATAAGCGTGGCGAGACAGGGGCTGGACGAAGCCCACTATGCCGAAATTGATGAGCGCCAGCGCGATCGCATACATATAGGGCACGCGCAGCAAACGCCCATATGACAGGCCGACCGCGCGCATGACATCCAGTTCCGATGACATGGCGAGCTTGCGGAACGCCAGCAATATGCCCAGCATCAGGCCGATCGGAATGCCCAGCGACAGATATTCGGGCAGCATATTGGCCAGCATCCGCCACACCACGCTGACCGGCCCGCCCTCCGCCGCGACGAAGTCGAACAGGCTCAGCATCTTGTCGAGCACCAGCAGCATCGCTGCGATCACCAGCGTGCCCAGCATCGGCACGGCGATCAGGCGGGCGAGATATCGGTCGGTGGCGGTCAGCATTCTCTAAGTCGTCGTCCCATCACCATGTTTTGGCCGCAAAGCCCGCCCATATCCGGACGGGTAAGTTTGTGGGGCGAACAGGGGCTCGCCATCCGATCCATGCGGATGGCTATAGCTTCCAGGAGTCTGATGGTCATGGTAAAAGTTGCAATGGGTCTGATGTCGGTGGCGGCGATGGTGATCGCCGTGCCGGCCATGGCCCATGGGCAGGAAATCCCGAATAATCTCGAACGCTGCGCGGCCGATGCGAAGGGGCCGGCGGTTCTGGTTGATGTGCGCGGCTTCGTCGCGCCCACCGGCAAGGTGCGCGTGCAATCCTATCCGGGCACGAAGGCGGCCTGGCTGGAAAAGGGCGAATGGCTCTATCGCATCGACGTCCCTGTAAAGCCCACCAATGGCAGCATGCGCTTCTGCATGCCGGTGCCGCATTCGGGCACCTACGGCATTGCAGTGCGGCATGATCGCGACGGCAATGGCAAGACCGACATTTCGCGCGATGGCGGCGGCTTTTCCAACAATCCGTCGATCAACATCTTCAACCTGGGCAAGCCGAGCATCAGCAAGGCCGCGTTTCAGGCTGGCCCCGGCGTGACCAAAATCACGATCAACCTCAAATATATGTGAACCATTGCCATGGTCTGCGTCGCGCTTCTGTCCAACCCCAAGTCTACGGGCAACCGTCAGACACTCCCGCGCGTCCGCAGCTATTGCGCCAGCAACCCCGATATCTTCCATTATGAAGTGGAGCATGTCGACCAGATCGGCCGGGCGTTCCAGACGATCGCCCGCGTCGATCCGGCCGTCATCGTCATCAATGGCGGCGACGGCACGGTGCAGGCGTCGCTGACCGAACTCTATCAGGGCGAACATTTCACCGGACGGGTGCCGCCGATCGCGGTGCTGCCCAATGGCAAGACCAACCTCATCGCGCTCGACCTTGGCATCCATGGCGATCCGATCAAGGCGCTGGAGCGCATCGTCGCCATCGCCAAGTCAGGCGTCGACGATCATGTCGTCGCGCGCGAACTCATCGCCCTGTCCGATGGCGCGGCGGGCAGCCGCCCGGTGCTCGGCATGTTTCTGGGCGGGGCGGGCCTGGCCGACTATATGCTCTATTGCCGCAACCAGATTTACCCGCTGGGCCTTTCCAATGGCCTCAGCCATTTCATCACTGCGCTGGCGGTCATCGTGTCGCTGCTGTTCGGCATTCGCGCGCGGTTCCTGCCGCCGTCGGGCAAGCCGGTCAGCATTTCCTTGATTCGCGACGGCCAGATCGCCGGGCGCTTCGCCGTGCTGATCGTGACGACACTTGAACGACTGCTCCTGGGCGTCCAGCCCGGCGACAGCAGCCGCGGCAACATGAAACTGATGGCGGTGGACCAGAATATTCCCGCCCTGCTCCGCCTGGTATGGGCCAGCCTGTGGGGCCGCGTCGGCAAGGCCAAGATGCACGGCATCCATCTGGAACAGGGCGACATGATCCGTATCGAGGGCGATCATAGCAGCGTCATTCTGGACGGCGAACTGTTCGAAGCCTCCGAGGGCCGCCCGATTGTCCTGCGCTCGACCGAGCCGGTCCCCTTCCTCCGCCTCGCGGCCTGACGAGCCCCGTCAGGCGAAGGCCGGTGCCGCCAGCGCCAGCGCATGGTCGCGAATGCCGGACGGCCAATTTCTTGAAAGCGCCGTGAATCGCGCGGCATCCTTGGCATAGAGCGCCCGGATCGCCTCCTCATAGCCGGGCTGGTCGCCCGCCATCGCCGTCGTGAAATGATAAGCCGCGTCCATCGCCGCGCGCGGTGACGTCGGCCCGGCTTCCGCTTTGCGCGCGTCGTCCACCAGCCGTCGCAACACCGCCGAAGCGCCGCCTGACTGCTGCGCCAGCCAGTCCCACTGGCGGGGCAGCAACGTGACCTCGCGCGCCTGGACGCCCAGCTTGGGCCGTCCCCGCCCGCGTGGCGCCTGCGAAACGGAATCCTCCAGGTCTATATCGACCTGCCGGCCGGTCCGGTCGTCGAACAACAGGATATTCTGCGCGTCATCGCCCATCGCCTGGAGCGCGGCGCGGATTTCGCCCCGGTCGCCCGTAGCGATCCACAATTCGCCGGCGAAGGCCGTTAGTGTCCCATCCATCCCGAATCTCCTCCGGCGGGACATTATTACCCGGATTTTATTACGTCAATATGATCCGGGTAATATTCAGGCTGCCGCAGTTCGACCCAGGTCGGGGCGTGGTCGCTCGCCTTTTCGCGCCCTCGGAAATCGCGATCGACCTGCGCATCGATCAGGCGGTCGGCTGCTGCCGGGCTCAGCAGCAAGTGGTCAATGCGAAACCCCGCGTCGCGCGGCCAGCTATTGGCCTGATAGTCCCAGAAGGTCCACACCCCGCCGGCGGGATGACGGGTCAATATCGCGTCGGTCCATCCGTCGTTCAGCATTCGGCGATAGGCCGCCCGGCTTTCGGGCTGCATCAGCGCATCGTCGGCCATCGCCTTGACCGAAAATGTGTCCACGTCGCGCGGGATGACATTATAGTCGCCCGCCAGCACCGCCGGCACTTCTTCGGTCCAGATTTCCGCCGCGCGCCGGCGCAGCCTGTCCATCCAGCGCAGCTTGTAATCGAATTTCGGCCCCGGCTGCGGGTTGCCGTTGGGCAGATAGATGGAGGCAACCCGCACCCCTTTCACATCGGCCTCCAGATACCTGCTATGTTCGTCCTCGGGCTCGCCTTCCAGCCCGCGCCGCACTTCGACCGGCGCGTCCCCCCGCGCCAGGATGGCGACGCCGTTGAAGCCCTTCTGCCCGTGCCAGATCGCGCCATAGCCGGCGTCCTCGATATCCTTGATCGGGAAGGTCTCGTCGCTGGTCTTGATCTCCTGAAGGCAGGCGACATCGGGCCGCGTTTCGTCCAGCCATTCCAGCAGACGCGGCAGACGCGCTTTAATGCCGTTGATATTGAAGGTCGCGATGCGCATGAAGAAGGCCATCCGTTCAGAAAGGAATAGGCCTCTGCCTACGCAGCCGCGCCCGCCTTTTCAAACGGAAGAAGCGTCACACCGAAAAGCTGGTCCCGCATCCGCAGCCGGCGGTCGCATTGGGGTTCGTCACCTTGAACGCCTGCCCGCCCAGATCCGACACGAAATCCACCGCCGATCCGCGCACCAGATCGATACTGACATCGTCCACCACCAGCGTCACGCCATCGCGCTCCACCGCCATGTCCTCCGGCTCGACCGCCTCGGCCAGGCCGAAGCGATATTGAAAGCCGGAACAACCGCCGCCTTCGACCGACAGGCGAAGAATGGCGGGCTTGCCCTGCTTGGTGGCGATCGCCGCGACGCGGGCGGCGGCGGAGGGGGTGAGGTCGATGTCGGCCATGGCACCTAGATAGGATCAGGCAAAAGGCCCGGCAACCCATAGGGCGCCGGGCCTTTGCGAAAGTGCCGGAAAAAGGGGGATCAATCGGCCGCTTGTTCTTCTGCCTTGGTCGGACCGCCCATGGCGACCGGCGGCTTGGTGTTCATCGCCACCAGATAATCGGGGCCGGACACAAAAGGAATGGGGTTGATCGCAGCGCCATCGACGCGCACTTCATAATGGAGATGGCTGCCGGTGGACCGGCCGGTCGAACCCATCAGACCGATGATCTGGCCGCGCTTCACATAGCTGTTGGGCGACACCAGCAGCTTCGACATATGGCCGTAGCGCGTTTCCATGCCGCTGCCATGGGTGATCTGGACCAGATTGCCATAGCCGTTCGCCCATCCGGCGCGGCTGACGACGCCATCGGCGGTCGCGTAGATCGGCGTGCCGACCGGACCGGGGATGTCGATGCCCTTGTGCATCCGCGCGCCGCCATTGAACGGATCGGACCGCACGCCGAAATTGGAGGTCAGCGACAATTTGGAAACAGGGCGACCCGACGGGATATAGGCCGATGCCTTGGTCACGCCGTCCAGGCGCTGAAGGCTGGCGAAGAGGTTGGCGAAGCCCGCGTCATTCTGATCGGCCTTGGCCGCAGCGGCGGGCACATCGCCATAGGGGTCATCATCATCGGTCGCGGCCTGCGCCGGGGCGGCAACGCTCAATGCGCCTGCAACAGCCACCCCTCCTAGCAATGTGAAAAACTTCGAAGCGGTCTGGAACATCATCGAACCGCGCGCATTGACCATATGAAGAACCGACATGCAGACCCCGACTATCAGCCGGAGACTATGCCTCTCGGCGCTTCCCGTGTTGTATGTTTGGCGACAGATGCCGCCCCCGCTGGAAATGCAGACTGCAAATCACCGCTCAGCTTGCAAGCGCCACGTAAAAATCTTCGGTTAAACCGGCCTATCGACGCGCCGAGCCGTTGAAAGGCGGCTTCAGGCACCCACGAAAATGCCGTTTCACAAGCATTTGATAGTGATCGGGCGCGCTAAGTCCTTTTCGGTTCGTCGCCCAGCTGAACCACCCCGTCCCGGCCGCGACATGCCGAATCTCATCCTCGACAATCCGGCGCAGGATACGGCTCGTCACCGCATCGCCTGCGCTTTCGAACCGCACCACGGTCGCGGGCGTGATGTCGAGCGCGCGCGCCTCGAGCACCATCGGCACGATCGCCAGCCGCGCCAGCGCATCACCCGCCGTCTCGCGCGCCGCATCCCATAGGCCGTCATGCGCGGGCAGTGCGCCATAATGGCTGCCCATCTGCCGTAGCCGCCGGTCGAGCAGCGCGAAATGCATCGCCTCTTCAGCGCCCACCTGCATCCATTCGCCGGTAAAGGCCGCGGGAAATTCGCTGCCGAACCGCCCGATCAGGTCGAACGCCAGGTCGATCGCCACAAATTCGATATGCGCCAGCGCATGGATCATCGCGATCCGCGATCGCTCCGACCCAATCCTGCCACGCCGTGGCATCTGGTTGGGCGGCAACAGGGCCGGCGCGGCCGGGCGTGCCGGCACGTCGGGCATCGCCGTCTCGAACCGATGCGCCAGCCGCCCCAGCCGCCAGGCGCGCGCCACCGCCCGCGCCGCCATCAGCTTGGCGGGTGGATCAGGCGTCGTCAGCACATGCGCGCACGCCGCGCCGACCGTCTCGATATGCGCGGGCAGGGTCAAAGCGCCCTTGCCGCCTCCAGCACTTCGGCCGCGTGGCCCTTCACCTTCACCTTGCGCCAGATCCGCTGCACCTTTCCTTGGGCGCCGAACAGGAAGGTCGCTCGCTCAATCCCCATATAGGTGCGGCCATACAGGGATTTTTCGACCCAGGTGCCGAACGCCGCGCAGGCGTCGCCCGGTTCGTCCGAGGCCAATATGACGCTCAGCCCATATTTTTCGGAAAATTTCTTAAGCTTGGCCGGCTTGTCGCGGGAAATGCCGATCACCGGCACGCCGGCGGCGGCATATTCATCCGCAAGCGCGGTGAAGTCCTTTGCCTCATTGGTGCATCCGGGCGTATCGGCCTTGGGATAGAAATACACCACCAGCGGCTTGCCGCTATAATGGTCCAGCGCGAACTCCACGCCCTCCATATCCATCAGCGTCACTGCGGGAATGGCGTCCCCTGGCTCCAGCATCATGCGTCCTCCTGATAGGGCGCGGCGATCGCCGCCCATGTGTCGCCCACGCATTGCCGCGCCTTGGCATAGCTTGCAAGCAGCGCATCCCAATCCGCCTGGCCGCAGGCGCGCGCCACCAGCGACCGCGTCGCTTCGGGCGGCTCGGTCGATCCAGGCGACACCAATCGCGACACGACGAGATAACGGGTGATGAGGTCATGCGCCTCGATCAGCGCGGCGGGCAGATGCCCCGCCTCCACCAATTGCGACAGCGCAACCGACAGGTCGGGATCGAACGCCATGCCGTGGCGAAACTGGCTGACATGGATCAGAAATTCCAGGTCAACAAGGCCGCCGGGCACCAGCTTGACGTCCATGTCGCTGGCGGGCGGCTTGTGGCGGGCGATGTCGCCGCGCATCTTGACCGCCTGCCGCGTCAGTTCCTCCGTGTCGCGCGGCCGCTCCAGCGTCTGCTTGAGCACTGCGTCCAGCGCCGCGCGCGCCTGCGCCGAACCAAAGACCGGCCGCGCCCGCGTGAGCGCCAGATGCTCCCAGGTCCAGGCGTCCTCGCGCTGATAGCGGGCGAAACTGTCCAGGCTGACCGCCAGCAGCCCCTGCGCGCCCGATGGCCGCAGCCGCGTATCAACTTCGTAAAGCGGCCCCGACGCTGTGTGCACCGACAGCGCGTTCGTGATCCGCTGCCCCAACCGGTTGAAATATTGCGTCGCGCCCAAAGGCTTGGGACCATCGGATTCGGCCAGGAAATCCCCAGTGAACAGATAGACCAGGTCCAGGTCCGACGCGTGCGTCAACACCCCGCCACCAAGCCGCCCCAGCGCCAGGATCAGCAACTCGCCGCCCGGCACCTTGCCATGCGCCGCCTCGAACTCGGCGACCGTCGCCGCGCTGAGCGCCTCGATCGCCGCCAGCGCGACGCGGCCATAGCCCCGCCCCGCTTCGATCGGGTCGCCGCCCCGGATGATCTGCACGCCCAGGGCAAAGCGCCGGTCGCCGACCTTCTGCCGCACCCGGTCGAGCAGCATCTGATAATCCTCGCCCGGCTCCAGCGCGGACAATTGCACCGCCAGTTGCGGCACCGGCGGCGGCGGATCAAAGGCGCTTGCGTCGATCAGCCCGTCCAGCAATTCCGCTCGTCGTCCCAGCGCGTCGGCCAGCGTCGGCGCGTGGCTCAACACCTCCGCCAGCAATTCCACCAGCGCCGGGCGCGCCGCCAGCAGCTTGAAGAAATTGATCGCGCTCGGCAGGCGACCGATCATGTCGTCCAGCCGGTTGAGCGCGCGGGTCGGGTCGGGCGCCTGCGCCAGCGCGCGCATCAGCCCCGGCAGCAACTGCTCCAGCGCCTCGCGAGAGGCCGCGCTGCGCAATGCCCGCACCGCGCCGCCGCGCCAGCGACCGATCCGCGCGAGCGGCGTGTCAGGATCGGCGAAACCCATGTCGGTCAGCTGCGCCTTCAGCTTGTCTCCGTCCTGCGACATGGACGTGTCGTCGCTGTCCGGGCTCAGCCGGTCATAATTGCGCCCGACCCATTCCACCTGCGGCCGCAGCAACTCCAGCATCGCCGCGCCATCCTCCAGCCCGTGCAGCCGTGCGACATTATCGACCCCGGCCATCGTCGGCGGCAATTCATGCGTCTGGCGGTCCTCCACCATCTGCAACCGGTGCTCGATCGTGCGCAGCAGGACATAGGCTTCGTCCAGCCGCGTCGCGACCTCCGGCTCGATCACCCCGGCCTCGGCCAGCGCACGCAGCGCCTCGCGGCTATTGCCCGAGCGCAGCGACGGGTCGCGCCCGCCATGGATCAGCTGATGCACCTGTGCGAAAAACTCGACTTCGCGTATGCCGCCGCGCCCGCGCTTCAAGTCATAGCCCGGCCCGAAGGCCTGCCCCTGCGCATAATGGTCGCGGATGCGGCGGGAAATATCGACGATGGCGTCGATCGCGCCGAAGTCCAGGCTGCGGCGCCAGACGAACGGGCGAATCTGGCGCAGGAAATCCTCCCCCAGCGCCCTGTCCCCGGCCGCTGCCCGCGCGCGGATGAAGGCGGCCTGCTCCCATCCCAGGGCCGTCGATTCATAATAGCCGATCGCCGCGTCCACCGGCAGCGCGATCGGCGTCGCCTCGGGCGATGGGCGCAAGCGCAGATCGACGCGAAAGACGTAGCCATCGCCGTCCCGCGCATTGAGCAATTCGCTGACCCGTCGGCCGATCCGCACCGCGGCGTCCGCCACATCCTCCCGCGCGCCATGCGGCAGGGTAGCGGGGTCGTAGAGCAATATTGGATCGATATCGGATGAATAATTGAGTTCGCGGCTGCCATGCTTTCCCAGCGCAAGCACGACGAAGCCCCTATGGTCGGCATCGGGATAGCGTTCCTGCATCGCCGCCGCGATGGCTTCCTCCAGCGCTTGATCGGCAAAATCCGACAGCGTGCGCGTCACCCGATCCAGGTCCCACGCGCCAGACAGGTCCGCGCCCGCCACCGCGAGCGCGATCGCCCCGCGCCGCCGCCGCAGGGATCGCGCGACTCCGTCCTGCGGATCGGCGGCGGCATGGGCAGCCGCCAGAGCCCCGTCCATATCCCCTTGCGCCATCTGCGCCGCCACGGTGGGATAGCGCTCCATCGCCCGCGCCAGAAATGGCGAATGCGCGCAGATACGCGCCTCGATTTGTGGCCAGTTCGACACCATCTTCTCCTTATCGAGCCGGGCTATCGCGCGCAAAGGCGATGAATTCCAGAAACTTTTGCGCGCCTCGCCCGTTTCCCCCCCATGGAGATGCAACGCAAAATGACTGGCCAACCAGCGTTGGGGCGAGACGGCGAACTTGGCCGTATTGTCACCGTTGGCCTTCCCGCGCCCTATGAAGGGGTAGGAAAAGCGCTGCGTTCCACATACGTGCCGCCTCGCGATGGCTTGCCCGACGATATGATGGATTTGCTTGGAAAACTTGATCGACATTAAGATTAAGTTTTTGTTCACGGGTAGGGGCGTATGATGGCGTGACGTTCGGGCATTAGGACCGGAGTGATGTCGCCATGATGTATCGCAGTTTCGCCATCGCGACCCTAGTTGCTGCACCCGTGATCGTCATGGCCGTGCAGAACTTCTTGCCTGCCCCGCCATCGGGCGTGCAGGACCAGCCGCCCGCGACACCCGCCACCCCCGCCCCTGCGCCGCTCGTCGCGCCCAATGCCGCGCCAGCGGTTCCCGCACCCTCCCCGCCTCCCACAGACTTCGCGCCTCCTATGCCCGCAGCGGGCGAGCCGCTTCCCGGCGCGGGGCAGCCCATGCTCTCGCCGGGCCAGGGATTGCCCCAACCGCCCCCGTCGACCAATGGCGGAGCCAACCCCTATTCTACCCCGCAGCAGGCCCCACCGGGATCGCCGAACGCCGAATTTTGACGCGACGATCCGGCACTTGGCAGCTGTTGGGGCAAGCCACCTCTTCCCCTCAAATCGAACCACCAAATGTGTCGCATTGCGCCGGGTCGCCTGTATCCAACCCCTTGCGCAGCCACTCCATTCGCTGGGCGCTCGACCCATGGGTGAAGCTTTCGGGCACGGGCCGCCGCCCGGCCGCTTTCTGCAACGTGTCGTCGCCGATCGCCTCCGCCGCGCGCAATCCTTCTTCCAGATCGCCCGGCTCCATCAGATTGTCATCCCGCGCCGCCCACACGCCGGCATAACAATCCGCCTGCAATTCCATCTTCACCTGAAGGGCGTTGCCCTGCGCCTCCGATGCGCGCTGCTGCGCCTTGCGGATGCGGTCGGCCTCGCCGGTGATGGTCTGGATATGATGGCCCACTTCATGCGCGATGATATAGCCGATGGGGAAATCGCCCGGCGCGTTGAACCGCGTTTCCATCTCGCGGAAGAAATCAGTGTCGAGGTAGATGCGCTGGTCGGCCGGGCAGTAGAACGGCCCCATGGCCGACATTGCTGCGCCGCAACCCGACTGCCCGTTCTGGCTGTAGAAGACGAGCGTGGGCGGCGGATAATTCTGCCCCTGCGCCCGGAAAATCTCGGTCCAGCGGCGCTCGGTCGACCCCAGCACCTTGAGCGAGGTGCGCTGCACGTCGCTCAACTCTGCGCTCGACGGCCGCTCCGTCTGGACTGACTGGCCACCGCCGCCGCCACCCAGCAGGCTGAGCGGATTCATCCCCATGACGACCATGATCACCAGCACCACCACGATGCCGCCGCATCCGAACCGGCTGCCGATCAGCGGCAGCAGCATACCCAGCCCGCCGCCGCCAAATCCACCGCCGCCGCGCCCGTCCTGCACCTCGAAATGGCTGCTTTCCTGTTCGTCGTCCAGCCGCATCGCGTCCTCCCTGTTGCCCGCGCCGTTCCTACGCGATTCATCGTGGCGCGAAAACCGCCGGTAATCGGGAAGGTTGCGCCAACGGCCTGCATTCTTGCGAGACATTGAGTTGGAACGCGCGCGACAATGCCTATATTGCACTGCGACATGGCAGACATTGAACCTACGGCTTCACAGCACCGTCCGCACCGGCGCGCGCGCACCTCGCTCTCGCTTCCCCGCGAAGTCGCGCTGTTGCTTCAAGGCGGCGGCGCGCTTGGCTCATTCCAGTCCGGGGTATTTGAACGGCTCGACGAACTGGGCATCGACATCAGCTGGGTCGCGGGCATTTCGATCGGCGCGGTCAACGCCGCGATCATCGCGGGCAATGAGCCGCATCGCCGGCTCAGCCGCCTCAAGAAATTCTGGTACACCGTGTCGGGCGGCATACCCAATATGATCCTGCCCGAAATCGACCAGATCCGCGAAGTCGCGCATTTGGGCGCCGCCGCCACCGTCGCCAGCTTCGGCGTGCCCGGCATGTTCCGCCCGCGCCTCTGGCCGGCCACGCTGATGCCCGAAGGATCGCCCGGCGCGATCAGCTTCTATGACAGCGCGCCGCTCAAGGACATGCTCGACAGCTGTGTCGACTGGGACCTGCTCAATGACGGCCCGGTGCGCCTGTCGGTCGGCGCGGTGGATGTCGAAAGCGGCAATTTCGCCTATTGGGACACACGCGGACCTGGCGGCAACACCCGGATCGACGCGCGGCATATCATGGCGTCTGGCGCGCTGCCGCCCGGCCTGCCGCCGATCGAGATTGACGGGCGCTGGTACTGGGACGGCGGCATCGTTTCCAACACCCCGCTGGCCCATGTCCTGACGCACCAGACAGAAGACATGCTGGTCTTCCAGGTCGATCTCTTCCCCGCCGAAGGGCCGATGCCGCGCCAGATGACCGATGTCTATTCGCGCATGAAAGACATTCAGTATAGCAGCCGAACCCGCCAGGTGACGGACCAGTATCTGCGCCTGCGCCGCGAACATGGCGCGATTGAGGCGCTGCTCAAGAAGTTACCGCCCGACCTTCAGAATTCGTCCGAGGCCCAATCCCTGCGCCAATGCCTGGACCAGGGGTCGGTCAACATCGTCCACCTCATCTACCGGTCGCGCAACTGGGAAAGCGGCGCCAAGGATTTCGAATTTTCCCGCTCGACCATGCTCGACCATTGGAGCCAGGGCCGCGAGGCGGTGGAGGAAGTCATGCACAAGGGCGATCTCATCGCCCGCAACATCCTCGACGGCAAAAGCGCGACCTTCGATCTCGACGCACCCGATCATCTGAAGGAGAAAACCGCATGAGCAAGTTCCTCACGGGCAAGACGGCGCTGATCACCGGATCGACCTCCGGCATCGGCCTTGCCTATGCCAAGGCGCTGGCCGGGGAAGGCGCAAATATCGTCATCAACGGTTTCGGCGACGCGGATGCGATCGAAAAGGAACGCCAGGGCCTTGAAAGCCTCTCCGGCGCCAAGGCGCTCTATTCGGGCCATGACCTGACCAAGGTCGACCAGATCGAGGCGATGATGAAGGACGCCGCCGACGCCTTTGGCGGGGTGGATATCCTCATCAACAATGCCGGCATGCAGCATGTCGCGCCGGTCGAGGAGTTTCCGCTCGACAAATGGGACCTCATCATCGCGCTCAACCTCAACGCCGCCTTTCATACGACGCGCCTTGCCGTGCCCTATATGAAGGACAGGAAATGGGGTCGCATCATCCAGACGGCGTCCGCTCATTCGCTGGTCGCCTCCCCCTATAAAAGCGCCTATGTGACCGCCAAGCACGGCCTTGCGGGCTTCACCAAGACGGTGGCGCTGGAAGTGGCGACCTTCGGCGTCACCGCCAATTGCATTTCGCCCGGCTATGTCTGGACGCCGCTGGTTGAAAACCAGATCCCCGACACGATGAAGGCGCGGAACATGACGCGCGAGCAGGTCATGAACGACGTGCTGCTGGCCGGCCAGCCGACCAAGGAATTCGTGACGGCAGAACAGGTCGCCGCCACCGCCCTCTACCTGTGCAGCGACGCCGCCGCGCAAGTCACCGGCGCCAACCTGTCCATCGATGGCGGCTGGACCGCGCAATAAGGTCAGGCGGGCCCCCGGCCTAGCGCCAGGGTCCCGCTCTCCGCTTGCCGGCAGGGTAGCGCCCGGTTCGCAAAAAATCCTTCCAAAATAGGATTTTACCTGATCTACCCTTCGGGATGCCGGTCCCGGTCATTCACGCGCGCCCTGTTCCTGTTCATAGCCGCCCGCGCCGTCCTGCCCCCCTGTCGCTTCGCGGTCGCGTTGTGGTCGCTTCGGCGTCGCCTTGAGGTCGCTTCCGCGCGAAAATTGGAAAAGCGCGTGAACTTTGCCCGATAGCGTCGCCGGCGCGTCGCCGGCGCGTCGCCTCTTCCCTCCGGCTCTGCCCTCCGCTAGCCAGACGCACATAAGACAAGGGGATTATCATGCGTTTGACGTCCAGCCTCGCCGCCCTGGCGCTGGCCTTTTCCGCCACCATCGCTCATGCCCAGGACGAACCGAAGAAAAAGGACGAGGCAGCCGAAGCCCCTGTTCCGGCCCCAAATGTCTCGGTGACCCGGCACAAGGGCGTGTTCGGCGGCAAGGCGATCAGCTATACCGCGACCACCGGGGAAACCTACCTCAAGGACAAGGATGGCAAGCCGCTCGCCGCGATCTTTGCTACCTCCTACGTTAAGGATGGCGGCGACGGGAGCCGCCCGATCACCTTCCTCTATAATGGCGGCCCCGGCTCAGGCTCGCTGTGGCTGCACATGGGCGCTTTTGGTCCCAAGCGGGTCGTCCTCCCCGACGCGCAGGATGATGGCGCGCCCCCCTATCCACTGGTCGACAATGCCGAATCCCTGCTCGACGTTACCGACCTTGTCTTCATCGATCCTGTCGGCACCGGCTTTTCTCACGCCCTTGGCGACAAGGACCCGAAGGATTATTGGGGCGTCTCCGCTGACGCCAAGTCGATTGCCCAGTTCATCCGCCTGTGGCTGAACGACAATGGCCGCTGGTCCTCGCCCAAATATATTGGCGGCGAAAGCTACGGCACGACGCGATCGGTGGCGCTCATCAACGAACTGGAAGGCACCTATAATGATGTCGCGGTCAACGGCATCATTCTGATCTCGACCATCCTCGACTTCGGGGCCACGGCCGAAGTCCAGGGTAATGAGATGCCCTACATCATCAATCTGCCTTCAATGGCGACCACCGCCTGGTATCACAAGAAAATGGGAAATCCGCCGGCCACCGTAGCGCAGGCCGCGCAGCAGGCGCGCGCCTTTGCCATCGGCCCCTATGCGGCCGCCTTGCTCAAGGGCAATCAGTTGCCCCCGCAAGAGCGCGCGAGCGTCCGCGCTGAACTCTCCCGCCTGACGGGGCTTTCCGAAACCTTTGTCGATCATGCCGACCTGCGCGTATCGCCCGGCCGCTTCTACAAGGAATTGCTACGCGACCAGGGAGTCAGCATCGGCCGCCTCGACACCCGCTATACCGGCAAGGATTATGACGCGGCGGGCGAGGAGCCGGATAACGATCCCAGCTTTTACGCAATCGACGGCGCCTATACCGCCGCGATGAACAGCTATGCCCGCGACACGCTGAAATATCGCACCGACCGTTCTTATGTGACGATCGGAGGGGTCAGCGGCTGGGACTGGAAACTGGAGGGCAAAAATGGCCGGGCCAGCGAGGTCTACACAAGCGTCGCACCGTATCTTGGCAAAGCGCTGCGGGAAAATAGCGGGTTAAAGGTGTTTGTCGGTCAGGGCTGGTATGATTTCGCCACGCCCTTCTTCGGTGCCGAATATGCCATGAGCCGCACCGGTTTCGATCCCGCGCGCATCCGCTATCATTATTATGACGCCGGCCACATGATGTATGTCCGCCCCGACGACCTGCGCAAATTGAGCGCCGATATTCGCGCCTTCATTTCCCAGCGGTGATCGGGATGGCGAAAACTTGGCTCTTCAACCGCGGCAAATTGCCCTTATGCTGCGCGCCAGCAAGGGAGATTTTGAACATGCGTCACACGCTCGCGGCCCTGTTGGCCGTTGCCAGCCTTACGTCCGCCGCCGCCGCCCAGACGGAGCCAGCCAGCACCGCCGTACCCGCCCAAGCCACCCCATCCGCGCAAAGCGAGATCGGCGCGGCGGTCGCCAAGGATATGGACGCGATGATGACGCTCTATCGCGACCTGCACGCCAATCCCGAATTGTCGCTTAAGGAAGTCAACACCGCCGCCAAGCTCGTCAAGCGGTTGAAGGCCCTCAAATATGACGTGACCGAAAAAGTGGGCGGCACCGGCGTCGTCGCGGTGATGAAGAATGGCACCGGTCCCACGCTGCTGATCCGCGCCGATATGGATGGCCTGCCCGTGGTCGAACAGACCGGCCTCGATTTCGCGTCGAAGGTCCGCACCAAGACGCCCGAGGGCGTTGAAACCGGCGTCATGCACGCCTGCGGCCACGACACGCATATGACCGCGTTCATCGAAACCGCCCAGCTGCTCGCCGCGCGCAAGGATGACTGGAAGGGCACGCTGGTCATGATCCTCCAGCCCGCCGAGGAAGTGGGCAAGGGCGCGCGGGACATGCTGGAAGACGGGCTTTACACCCGCTTCCCGCGCCCGACGCACGCGCTCGCCTTTCACGACGCGGCCAATCTTGAGGCCGGCGTCATCGGCTATACGCCCGGCTATGCGCTGGCCAATGTTGACAGCGTCGATATCGACGTGAAGGGCGTGGGCGGCCACGGCGCCTATCCGCAGACCGCGAAAGACCCGATCGTGCTGGGATCGCGCATCGTGGGCACGCTCCAGACGCTGGTCAGCCGCGAACAGGACCCGCAGGATCCCGCCGTGGTCACGGTCGGCAGTTTCCAGGCCGGGGCCAAGCATAATATCATCCCCGATGAAGCCAAGCTGCTGCTGACGGTGCGCAGCTATTCCGACGAAACCCGGCAGAAGCTGATCGACGGGATTAAGCGGGTCGCGCGCGGCGAAGCGATCGCCGCCGGCATGCCCGACGACAAGATGCCGGTGGTGAGCGTGAAGGACGAATTTACCCCCTCCACCTACAATCCGCCCGAATTTGCCGAGGAAATGGCGGGCCTGCTCAAGGCGAATTTCCCCGAAGGGCGCGTCGTCCAAACGAGCGCGGTCATGGGGGGTGAGGATTTCGGCCGCTTCTACCGCGCCGACAAGTCGATCAAGAGCTTCATCTTCTGGGTCGGCGGCGTGCCGGCCGACAAGATGGCGGCGGCCAAGGCAGGCCAGATCAGCCTGCCCTCGCTCCACAGCCCCTTCTGGGCGCCCGAGGCCGACAAGGTCATCGCCACGGCTAGCGAAGCGATGACCGTGCTGGCGCTCGACATATTGAAGAAGGATTGACAAACGGGGCGCCTTCACCGGCACCCCGCGCGCTCAGGCGCCGAAGCCGCCGTCGATCGTGTGCATAGCGCCGGTCATATAGGCGGCTTCGGGACCGGCCAGATAGGCGGTCAGCCCTGCAATCTCGTCCGCCTTGCCATAGCGCTTGATCGCCATAAACGGCATGACCATGCCCGCTATCTCTCCATCCGCGGGATTCATGTCGGTATCGACCGGGCCGGGCTGGACGACGTTGACTGTGATGCCGCGTTCGCCCAGATCCCGCGCCAATCCGCGCGCCATGCCCTGCAACGCGGACTTAGTCATCGCATAGGCCGCTGCCCCGGCAAAGGGGACCGCGTCGCCGTTGACCGATCCGATGACGATGATGCGCCCGCCATCCGCCATGGTTCGCGCCGCCTCCACGGCGGCATGATAGGGCGCGCGCACATTGATATCGATCATCCGGTCGACGGCGTCAGGATCGAAGGTCAGCGGATCGCCGATCATCGCGACGCCGGCATTGACCACCAATATGTCGAGCGGTCCCTGCTGCGCGTTACGATGCAGCCGCGGCGCCGCTCCACGCGTTGATGCAGCCGGGTGCAGATCCTGCTGTCGCCATCCCCCAATTGCTGCGCGAGGCCGCGCATATCTATGCCGCCGATCCGCAGATGGCGGGATGCCTGGTGCTGGAGGGCGCGCGCAGTGCCGACCCTGACGCCGCCTGCCGCGCGCGGACCTGGCTTGACCTGGGACGCGGCCGCATCCGCGACTTCATCGCCTGCACCCATCCGCAAAAGGCGGACGTCGTCGCGGACTATGTCGCGGCGGTCATGTCCGGCATGTCAGCTGATGCGCGCGCGGGTCATCCGCCCGAGCGCCTGGCCGCTGTCGCGGACATGGCCACCCTGGCGATCCGGGCAATGCTGGAGCCGACGCCCGCCTAACGCGGCCTGTGCCCCTTGCGCCACTTTGTCCATAAATGCCGGGCCAGCATCAGGGGCGGCATCCGCAGCCAATGCGACCGCAGATAAAAGGCGAAAACGAGCAGCTTTCGCGTCTCCCGCCCCCAGCCATCGCGTGCGAGCAGGCGAGCAATGAACATCCGATCGCTCGCCCGCAGCCGATAATCGACCGTGATCGGCGCGCGATAGGCGACGACCGGTGTGCCGTAGAGATCATGGGCCAGTCGCAACGCGCGCCAGACGGCGGGGACCAACTGGTGAAAGGCCGCGCGTTCGAACAGGAAGAGATAGAAGTCCGGCACGGCGCGCCCGCCTTCGCTGCAAAGGCAATGAATATCCCACAGGTTGCGCAGCCCACCCTGCAAATCGCCATCGGCCAGCATGTGGGCGGCGGCGTGGATCACCCGGTCTTCGGGCGACAGCGTCCAGACATTCTCCCCCGCCGGCACCGCGTCTGCCAGCAGAGCGTCGGCATCGGGCTTGGGCCGCGCCGTCAACGGCAGGATGGTATGATGCACGTCAATCATCCGGTCACGCTCGACATGGATCATCGGCGGCAGTTCATGCATCCACTGGCGATAATAGGCGTCGTCATAGGCGTCTTCCTTCACCCATTCCCAGCCCGCCGCCATCAGCGCCGGCTCGACCTGCGACATTGCCGAACGCGGCACCAGAATATCCAGGTCGCCGATGAAGCGGCCCTGCCCCGCCACCAGTCCAGCGGCTGCATAGGCCGTGCCTTTGAGCACCACCAGCCGCACGCCGAGCGGCGCCAGCGCCGCCGCCGCGCGATCCGCCTCCCACAAGGCCTGGCGCGCCTCCCGCGCCGCGTCCATGCGCGCGTCGCGCAGGATGGGTTGGACCGGTTCCGGCAGCCGCATTCCATCGACCCGCCACGCCAATGTCGCGATCAGCCGCTCCGCCTTCGCCGCCGCGATCAGGCCGTTCCACTGCGCTGCATCCAGATGCTCGACAGTGGCGGGTTGACGCAGCGCTCGCACCAGCAAGGCCGCGCTCATGCGCCGTCCTCCCACAGCCGGTCGATCATATCGAACGCTGCCTCCCCTGACGGGAAATCCATCGCGCAGGCGGGTACATCCGTTACGAAGCGCGTCAGCGCAGCGAAGCCCGGTTCGCCCAATGCGACATAATTGGTCGAAGCCTGGGTCAGCCGCATGAAGGCTTCCCCCTGACCCACGGGCCGGATCGCCGCATCATGGCCAAAGCGCGGGAACAGCAGCATCGCGGGCATCGCCCCCTGGGCCATTCGCGCCACGGCATCGGGTCGCGGCACCAGATGGCGAATGTCGCCCTTGGCCGTGGCTTGCAGCATCGGCCCCATACGCTGCGCGCCCACGACGTCCTCGACGACGCCGATCGCCTGATTCTTGAGTGAAACGAGGCGGGGAAAGGGCAAGATCGCGCCACTGTCGAGGTCCAGCAGCGCAAACTCGTCGCCCATCAACCGCCAGCCCCGCTCCCCCAGCAATGCCGCCAGCGTCGATTTGCCGGACCCCGATTCCCCGGTCATCACCAGCGCCCGGCCGTCCTTCTCGACGCTCGACGCATGCAGCAGCAAATGCCGCCGCCATCCCAGCGCCATCTGCAAATTCATGCCCATTTCCGCTGCCAGCAGCCCATGCGCCAGGCTCATGGGCGCAGCGTCGGCCAAGCCATGGTCGCCGGTAATGAGGATCGACGGCCGCACCCATCGGCGCAACGGACCGGTCGGTTGCAGGCGTACCGTAAAGTCGGCGATCGCGTCATGACGATCGGGGTAGCCGGCATAGAGTCGCGTCAGTTCCTCAACAGGCTGCCGCCATGCCGACCCGATCCGGAACGTCGCCGGGCCGATTTGCAGGGTCAAGCTATGCCTCATGCCGCACGCACCAGACCAAGCGCCTCCAGCGCTTCCAACTGCGCGCCGATCTGCGCCAGCGCTTCGCCGCGATCGCCCAGATCATAGGATTGCGTCAGGCGATCCCACAGGTCATCCGCCGTCACAGATGCGCCGTCCTCTATCGAATCCAGTATTTCGGGCACCGGGCTGATCACCATGTGCGTCTGCCCCGATCGAGCATGATAGAGCAGCGTCAGATCGTCGAGCGCACACGCACGGCACGCGTCGCGCGGGTCGATCCGGTAACGCTTGATCGGTTTCAAAAATCGGTCTTCCTGCGGCATGATCCCACCCATAGCGGGCGAGAGTAGCCAAGACGCTAACGCATCAGGGCAATGCAGGCGAGGGCAGCATGACTGGCGTCGGAGAAGGGATCAGTTCAGCAAAAGCAGCGACATAGGCGTCTAGCGCGCGCGCCGCGCCATGGTCACGGATCGCCGCCTCCATCAAGGGAACGGGCGCAGGAGACGCCAGAGTGCGCTCGATCGCGCGCGCCAGCGCCGCGCTGTCGCCGATCGGCACTGGGGGATGCTGGCCAGCGGCGGCCAGGACCGGACGGATATTGGGCGTACTGTCGGTTGCCACGACGCCCGCGCCGCAGGCCAACGCCTCGATCAGGGTTGCGCACAACCCTTCCCAGCGGGATGGCTGCAACAGCAGGTCCGCCTGTCCCATCAATTCGGCGAGCCTTTCGGGGTCGGCAACATACCCGGCGAGGATGACGCGATCGGCGATGCCGAGCGCGTTCGCTTGCGCTGCCAATGCCGCGCGCAACGGCCCGTCCCCCGCGATCGTCAATCGCCAGTCAACATGCGACAGCCGCGCCAACGCCTCCAATGCCGTCGCATGATCCTTCTGCTCGACCAGTCGCCCGACCATCAGCATTTGAACCGGCGCGTCGGCGTCTCGCGGTCGCCGCTGCCTGCGCACCCTCTCCATGACCGGGGTCACGGTCGGCCGCGGCAGCAGACGCACCGCGCCGCTACGAGAAAGCAGCGCGCGATCATATTCGCCCATGACGATTGTCAGGTCGCTGATCCGGTTGATTGCGCGAAAGCGCTTCAGCCTGGTCCAACTCGCCAAGTCGCCCATGCCCGGGCGCAGGATCGGATTGGAGATGCGCGCGACCGATCGGGTCGCCGTCCCCACGCAAGCCAGCGCCACCAGCATGTTGCTCTGGTTCCCCGCGGAATAAAGAATGTCGGGCCGGTGCCGCCGAACCATCGCGGCAAGCGCAGGGAACTGTCCGATCATCGACATGCGCCGATTGCCGCCCAATGCGGCAACGCGCCGCACGGGTACACGGGGATCTATGAGATGTGCGCTGACACCATCGAGGTGCGCCATCCACAGCTCGACGGCCATGCCCCTGCGCGCCATATGATTGGCCAGCAATATGGCAACCCGATCCAGCCCGCCGTCGCCCGGCCGATATAAATAGATCGCTGCTGACAGGTCGGTATGCGACCGAACGCCATGATGAAACATTGTGTCTCCACCGCCTGAACCAGTATTGCTGGCTTGACGGCATCAACGCGCCTGTTCCGTATCGGCTCCCCTGTTGCCGTCACGCCCCGCGTTTCCATCGCGTTGGCGGGTCGGCTTATCGCGGCATCTGTAGTGATGCGTAACAGGTGAAGCCGCTCGTTCCCGACTGGAGCCGGCGGATATAGTTGAGATAGGCCTGGTTCTGATCGTAACTGGTGCCCGGCAGCGGCCGGCCGCGCAGCGCCTGCTTCACCTGCTCGCCGGTATAGCTGCGCCCCGTGCCGGGAAATGCGCCCGGCGTGCCTGGCGGCACCACCTGGCCGTTGGGGGCGATATATTTGCCGGCCCGGCCCTGATCGGGCACGGGGATCGTGCAATTGAGGACCGACGCCGCGGTATTGGCAAGGGCCGGCCGGATGGACACGATCGTCGACGCGGCAACCGCCCCGCCCATCAGCAACTGGCGACGCGACGCGACCCCGCCCTCGGCCAGGCCATCGGCCGCGGAGGGCTGATGCTGGACATCCCTGTCCTGATCGGGCTTGGGATCAGTCATATCGCTCCATTTCGCATCGGGCACTTGCCAAAGCGTAAAGATTGCACGCTATTGGAACAAGACATTCGCAGCAAATGCGCGACAATTCCAGTGCGGTAACCATGAATCGGCTCAGTATCTCGCAAATCACCGCCTCGCTTGCCATGCTGCTGCTGGGCACGGGCGGCGCCCTGATGATGGGCGCGCACCCCCTTCATATCGCCTTGCCGATATTGGCGGGCGTCGTGGTCCTCATCATCACATCGGGCGATGCTGGCCTGCGACCGGCTGACCCGCCGCTTGCAGCCCCGCCCGAACAGATTGATTTCACAGCGCATCCTGACTTTCCCAGCCTGCTCGAAGGCATTTCCGATCCGCTGATGCTGGTGGAAAAAGGCCGCATCGCCCGCGCGAACCGCGCTGCCATGCGGCTGCTTGGCGCCCATATCGAAGGCGAGGATGCGCGCATCGCGATCCGTCACCCCGCCGCAGCCGAACGGCTGGCGAGCACGGCCCCACTGGCTGAACCGATCATGATCGAACTGGTGGGCCTGGGCACGCGCGATCAACGGTGGCAGATGCGGGTCGCGCCCGTCGGCGCGGTCGCCACCATGCGGCGGCTGGTCCATCTGGTCGATCATAGCGGCACCCATGCCGCCGAACGGATGCGCGTGGATTTCGTCGCCAATGCCAGCCACGAACTGCGCACGCCCCTGGCGGGCATATTGGGCTTTATCGAAACGCTCGCCGACCCCGAACTGGGCAAGGACGTCGAAACCCGGCAGCGCTTTCTCAAGATCATGGATGGCGAAGCCCGCCGGATGCAGCGGCTGATCGACGACCTGATTTCGCTGTCCCGGATCGAGGCCGAGAAATATCGCACGCCCGACAGCGCGGTGGATCTGAGCGAACTGGTGGCCGAAGTCGTCGGCGTGTTCCGGTCGAGCCATGGCGATCGTGGCCGCGACGTCGAAATGGAGATCGCGCCTTCGCTGGCACCGGTGCTGGGTGATCGGGCGCAATTGTCGCAACTCATTCACAATCTGATCGGCAATTCCGTCAAATATGGCCGGCCCGGAACGCCGATCCGCGTGACTCTTTCCGAAGGCTCCAGTGGCATGGCGAGGCTCTGCGTCGCGGATGAAGGTGAAGGCATAGGCCCCGATCACCTGCCGCGCCTGACCGAACGCTTCTACCGCGTCGATTCGGGCCGCAGCCGCGCCATGGGCGGCACGGGCCTGGGCCTGGCCATCGTCAAACATATCGTGGAACGCCATCGGGGGCGTCTGGACATTGCCAGCACGCTGGGCAAAGGCACCAGCATCACCGTGCTACTGCCCCCGCCAGCGGATGAGACGCCAGGCAGGATGGACGAAAAAAAGCGCCCATCGGCGCTATCGGGCACGATGTCATGAAAATGAAATGGCAATGTCACAAAGGCGCGACTGTCCGCGACTAAGGCCGGCTCCAAGGGGGGCGGCGACACGGGATTCGCGGCTTCGACGATGGAGATAGACGTGAAGACATTCGCCTTGCTCGCTGCTGCTGCCACGGGCGTCCTCAGCCTCGCCGCCTGCGGAGACCAGTCGAGCGGCGCCGGCGGCACCCGCGACCAGATTCGCGCGGTCGGCTCCTCCACCGTCTACCCCTTCGCCACCGCAGCCGCCGAATTGTTCGTCCAGAGCAACCCCGGCATGAAATCGCCGATCATCGAATCGACCGGCACGGGGGGCGGCATGAAGCTGTTCTGCGCCGGCGTCGGCGCGCAGCATCCCGATATCGAAGACGCCTCGCGTCGCATGAAGAAGTCCGAATTCGACCAGTGCCAGGCCAATGGGGTCAAGGATATCATCGAAGTGCAGATCGGCGTCGACGGTCTGGCCTTCGCGGAATCGAAGGAAGGCCCCGGCCTCTCGCTGACGCCCAAGATCGTCTATGAAGCGCTGGCCGCCAACCCCTATGGCGAGGATGCCAACAAGGCGCAGACATGGAAGGATGTCGACGCCAGCCTGCCCGCCATCCCCATCTCCGTCTTTGGTCCGCCATCGACCAGCGGCACGCGCGATTCGCTGGCTGAACTGATCCTCGAAGTGGGCTGCCGGACCGATCCGGCCATGGCGGCGCTCAAGGAAAAGAATGAGGATGAATATAAGGCGACCTGCACCCGTATCCGGGAAGACGGCAAATATGTCGATTCGGGCGAAAACGACAATCTGATCGTGCAAAAGCTGGGCGCCAATCCCAACGCGGTCGGCGTCTTCGGCTTCAGCTTCCTGGAAGAGAATAAGAACACGCTCAAGGATGTCCCGATCAACGGCATCCCGGCGACCTATGATACCGTATCGACGGGCCAATATCCCGGCGCGCGCCCGCTCTACATCTATGTGAAGAAGGCGCATATGCAGGCGGTGCCCGGCCTCCAGGCCTATCTTAACATCTTCGCGTCAAACTGGGGTCCCGGAGGCGTGCTCGCCAGGCGCGGCATGGTTCCGGCGCCCGATGATGTACGCAAGGCGAATGCAGAGACGGTCAAATCGCTGACCGTGCTCGACGGTGCCGACCTTAAATAAGCGAACCCCCATGACCGGACCTGCCATCATTCTGCTGCTTGCAGGCCTGGGCGCCATCGCCTGGGTCAGCGCCCGCGCCCGCGCCGTGCGGTTGCAAACCGCCGCGCGCGCGACCGGGCGACGCGACGCCGTTCATTCGCTTCCCGGCTATCATGGCTGGTATGTGGCGCTATGGACGCTGATCCCCGCCGCCATCTTCCTGGCCGTCTGGGCCAATGTCGCGCCGGGCCTCGTCACGCAGAGCGTGCTGGCCGACCCCGCGGCGCAGGCGCTGCCCGCCGATGGCTTCGCCCGATCCGCGATATTGGGGGAAGCGCGCGCTATCGCCAGCGGGCTGCAAGCCGGGGCCTTCAATCCTGCGAGCGAAGCGCTGGTCGCCCCCTATCGCACCGCGATCAGCGAATATGGCATTGCCGGCGCTGTCCTCGCGCTGATCCTCGCCTTTGCCGGCGGCGCCTATGCCTTCACGCGTATCCGGCCGGATTTTCGCGCCCGCACCCGCGTCGAGCGGCTGGTGATGATGGCGCTGCTGCTGGCGTCCTTGCTGGCGATCGTCACGACGCTGGGCATCGTCGCTTCGCTGCTGTGGGAAAGCTTTCGCTTCTTCTCGATGGTCAATCCCATCGACTTCCTGTTCGGCTTCAAATGGTCGCCGCAATCGGCGGCCATGGGCTATGGCAATGACGATGCGTTCGGCGCGATCCCGCTGTTCTGGGGCACGATCTTCATCGGCGCCATCATCGCGATGATCGTCGCCATCCCGCTGGGGCTGATGAGCGCGGTCTACCTCACCCAATATGCCAGCCCGGCGGTCCGTAAATGGATGAAGCCGCTGCTGGAGGTGCTCGCGGGCGTTCCGACGGTGGTCTATGGCTATTTCGCGGCGCTGACGGTTGCGCCTGCCCTGCGCGACTTTGCCGTCGCCATCGGCATCCGGGGCGCGAGTTCGGAAAGCGCGCTCGCCGCCGGCCTTGTCATGGGCGTGATGATCATCCCCTTCGTGTCATCCATGGCCGACGACAGCATCGCCGCCGTTCCGCAGTCGATGCGCGACGGCAGCCTGGCGATGGGCGCGACAACGAGCGAGACAATTAAACGCGTCCTCGTGCCGGCCGCCTTGCCCGGCGTCGTGGGCGGCGTGCTGCTGGCCGTCAGCCGCGCCATCGGCGAAACCATGATCGTCGTCATGGCCGCCGGCCTTGCCGCCAACCTTACGCTCAATCCCTTCGCCAGCGTGACGACGGTGACCACGCAGATCGTCCAGTTGCTGACCGGCGACCAGGAATTTGACAGCGCCAAGACGCTGGCCGCCTTTGCTCTTGGACTTGTCCTGTTCGTTGTCACCTTGCTGCTCAACATCGTGGCCCTGCGGGTCGTGAAAAAATATCGCGAGGCCTACGAATGAGCTCTCCCCTTTCTCCTGCCGAACGCCTTCCCACCGACTGGAAGTCCGACGCCATGCGCAAGCGGATCGCGCGGCGCTATGCCGCCGAACGGCGCTTTCGCCTGCTGGGGCTAGGCGCGGTTCTCTTGTCCGCCGCCTTCCTCGCCTTCCTGCTGGTGACGATGATGGGCAACGGCTTGCGCGGCTTCACCCGGACCGAAATCGCGCTCAAGGTCGATTTCCCGGCATCGCCGCTGCTGCTCGACCCGCAGGCGATCACCGACGAAGCACTCGCCAACGCCAATCTGCCGATGGTGACGAGCAGCGTCGCGGAAAAGATGCTGGGCAAGGAAGCGGATGCATGGCTTGCCCCGACCGCATGGATCAGCATGCGCGACGCGATCAAGGCCGATCCGACGATTCTCAATCGCACGGAGGTCATCCGCGTGCCCGCATCGACGGACATCGACCTCGCCGCCAAGAGCGATGGAACGCCCGCCGCAGAAGCCGCCGTCAAGCGCCTTAAACAGGCGGGGATCCTGTCGACCGGCTTCAACTGGAGCTTCCTGTCCTCGAGCGATGGTACAGACCCGACGCAGGTCGGCATCTGGGGCGCATTCAAGGGATCGTTGCTCACGATGCTGGTGACGCTGGTGCTCAGCTTCCCGATCGGCGTTGCGACCGCCCTCTATCTGGAGGAATATGCGCCCAAGGCCTGGTGGACCGACATCATCGAAGTGTCGATCAACAATCTGGCGGCGGTGCCTTCGATCATTTTCGGCCTGCTTGGCCTTTCGATCTTCCTCAACTTCCTGCACCTGCCCCGGTCCGCCGCGGTGGTCGGCGGCATGACGCTGGCACTGATGACGATGCCGGTCATCGTCATTGCCGGGCGCAACGCGATCAAATCGGTGCCGCCCAGTATCCGCGACGCCGCACTCGGCATCGGCGCGTCGCCGGTGCAGGTGGTGTTCCAGCATGTCCTGCCGCTCGCCCTGCCCGGCATCCTCACTGGCACGATCATCGGCATGGCCCGCGCACTCGGCGAGACCGCGCCGCTGCTGATGATCGGCATGCGCGCCTTCATCGCGACCCCGCCGGGCGGCGTGACCGATCCGGCGACAGTGCTGCCGGTGCAGATATTCCTGTGGTCGGACGAGGTGTCCAAGGGCTTTGTCGAAAAGACATCCGCCGCGATCATCGTGCTGCTGGTCTTCCTGCTCGCGATGAACGGCCTCGCCATCTACCTGCGCAACAAGTTTGAAAAACGGTGGTAATCAGCCCCATGACTGACGAACAAAAAAGCCTGGCCCCGGCCAATCCGAAGATGACCGCGCGTGACGTAAAAGTTTTCTACGGCCCCAAGCAGGCGATCAAGGGCGTCTCCATCGACGTCGACATGGATAATGTCACAGCCTTCATCGGCCCGTCGGGCTGCGGCAAGTCCACCTTCCTACGGACACTCAACCGCATGAACGACACCGTGGCGTCGGCGCGGGTCGACGGAACGATCACGCTGGATGGCGAGGATATCTACGCCCCGTCGATGGACGTCGTCCAGCTGCGCGCGCGCGTCGGCATGGTGTTCCAGAAACCCAATCCCTTCCCCAAGTCGATCTACGAAAATATCGCCTATGGCCCGCGCATCCACGGCCTGGCCGCGTCCAAGGCGGACATGGACGTGATCGTCGAAAAGTCCTTGCGCCGTGCGGGCTTGTGGGAAGAAGTGAAGGATCGCCTTCAGGACAGCGGCACCGCGTTGTCGGGCGGCCAGCAGCAGCGCCTGTGCATCGGCCGTGCCATCGCGGTTGAACCAGAGGTGATCCTGATGGACGAACCCTGCTCTGCACTAGACCCTATCGCGACCGCCAAGATCGAAGAGCTGATCCACGAATTGCGCGGCCGCTACGCCATCGTCATCGTTACCCACAATATGCAACAGGCCGCCCGCGTGTCGCAGCGCACCGCCTTCTTCCATCTGGGCGAACTGGTCGAATATGGCGTCACGTCCGACATCTTCACCAATCCGAAGGCGGAGCGGACCAAGGATTATATCACGGGTCGCTACGGCTGATCCGCGCGGAGAGAAGCATCATGGCAGAACATACAATCAAGGCGTTTGACGACGAAATCGACCGGTTGCGGGGCTTGATCGCCGAAATGGGTGGCCGGGCCGAAGCGGCGATCGAAAATGCGATGCTCGCGCTGCAACGCCACGACAAGGTCTTGGCCGCCGAGGTCGTCGCCGATGACAGACGCATCGACGCGATCGAGGCGGAGGTCGAGAAACTGGTGGTGGAGGTGATCGCCCTGCGCGCACCGATGGCCAACGACCTGCGCGACGTGATCGCGGCATTGAAGATCGTCAGCGTCGTCGAGCGGATCGGCGACTATGCCAAGAATATCGCCAAGCGCGTGCCGCTGGTCGCGACCAACAGCCGGACCGTCGAGCCGATTTCGCTGCTGCCGTCCATGGGGCAGGTCGCGGGCGAGATGGTGCATGACGTGCTCAACGCCTATGCCGCGCGCGACGCCGACCTCGCGCTGGCGGTGGTCGAACGCGACACGGTGGTGGACGATTTCTACAACAGCGTGTTCCGCACGCTCGTGACCTACATGGTCGAAAATCCCAAGACGATCAGCGAATGCGCGCATCTGCTGTTCATCGCGAAGAATATCGAACGCATCGGCGACCATGCGACCAATGTCGCTGAAATGGTCTATTATGCCGCAACGGGCAAGACATTGCCCGAACGGGAGCGCGGCCCCGACATCCAGATGGAGGATTGAGCATGCCGCGGGCCAAGATGCTGCTGGTGGAAGATGACGCGGCGCTCGCCGAACTGTTGATCTGGCATTTCAAACGCGAGGATTTCGACGTCTCCCATACCGTCGATGGCGAAGAGGCGCTGCTGATGGCGCAGGAAACGGTGCCCGACATCGTCCTGCTCGACTGGATGGTGGAAAGCCTGTCGGGGATCGAAGTGTGCCGCCGCCTGCGCCGCATGAGCGGCACGGCCAACGTGCCCATCATCATGCTGACCGCGCGGGGCGAAGAGGAAGATCGCGTGCGCGGGCTGGAAACCGGCGCGGACGATTATGTGACCAAGCCCTTTTCCCCACGTGAACTGGTGGCACGCGTCGGCGCGGTGCTGCGCCGCGTGCGCCCGGCGCTGGCGGGCGAGACGCTGACCTTTGCCGATGTGGAAATGGACACGGTCGGCCACAAGGTCCGCCGTTCCGGCCAGGTCATCCCGCTTGGTCCCACCGAATTTCGGCTGCTCAAGCATTTCCTGGAGCATCCCGGCTGGGTCTTTTCCCGCGAGCGGCTGCTCGACAGCGTGTGGGGCCAGGATAGCGACATCGAGTTGCGCACGGTCGACGTCCATATCCGCCGCCTGCGCAAGGCGATCAATGCCGACGGGCAATATCAGGACATCATCCGCACCGTGCGATCGGCCGGTTATGCGCTGGACACGGATGGCGTCGCCTGACGCTAAGGTAAAAACCAGATCGGCATGAAAAAAGCCTCCCGGGCCAGACCGGAGAGGCTTTTTTCATCAGCCTGAGGATTTCAAGCCGCGCGGCGCGCCTTGTTGAGTTTCTTCATCAGCATGTCGCGCTTCAGGCGCGAGAGATGGTCGATGAAGAGTATGCCCTCCAGATGATCCATCTCATGCTGGAGGCAGGTGGCGAGCAAACCCTCCAGCTGTTCCTCATGAATGCGGCCTTCGCGGTCCATCCAGCTGGCGCGGATGACGGAAGGCCGTTCGACCTCGGCAAACTGGTCGGGAACCGACAGGCAACCTTCATTATAGACGGACAGATCGTCCGACCCCTTCAGGATTTCCGGGTTGATGAACACCATCGGATTCTTGACCGGCGGCGCACCTTCCTCATCCGATTCGGGTTCCTGCAAGTCGATGACGAGCACCCGCTTGGGCACGCCGACCTGAATGGCGGCGAGGCCGATACCGGGCGCATCATACATGGTGTCGAACATATCATCGATCAGCGTCTGGAGATCGTCGTCGATCGCCTCGACACGGGTCGAAATGGTGCGCAGCCGGGGATCGGGCGCTTCGAGAATGGGACGGATTGCCATGCGCCGAACATAGGCGGAACGTGCGGCATTATCAAGCCGTCCGCGACGCGTCTGCGCGCCTCAGCCTACCGGCCGTCGCGCCCGCAGCGCCTGCGCCAGCGTGCCTTCGTCCAGATAATCCAGTTCCCCGCCCACCGGCACGCCATGCGCCAGTTGCGTCAGACGGATCGGGAAGCACTCCAGCCGTTCCGCCAGATAATGGGCGGTGGTCTGCCCCTCCAGCGTGGCGTTCATCGCCAGCACGACTTCATCGATGCCGCCCGCTTCAACCCGGCCGACCAGCGCATCGATCGTCAAATCCTCCGGCCGGACGCCGTCCAGCGCGGACAGCCGGCCGCCCAGCACATGGAAGCGGCCGGGGAACAGGCGTGACTTGTCGAGCGCCCACAGGTCAGACACATCCTCCACCACGCACAGCGCCCGCGGATCACGACGCGGATCGGCACAAATGCCGCACGGATCCACGGTATCGACGTTGCCGCATAGATGACAGGTCACCAGCCGCTCATTCACCGCCTCCAGCGCACGCAGCAGCGGCTCCATCGCGCCTTCGCGGCGCTTGAGCAGGTGCAGGACCGCGCGCCGGGCCGAACGGGGGCCAAGGCCGGGCAAGCGGGACAGGGCCTGCGTCAACGTCTCGATTTCTGGTGAAGCCATAAGGTGAGATAAGGGGTTGCATGTCCCAACGACAAGGGGTTTGAGGAGCCGATCATGCGTATCATCTATATGGGCACCCCCGAATTCGCCGTTCCGGCGCTCGACGCGCTGGTAGCGGCCGGTCACGAGATCACCGCCGTGTACAGCCAGCCGCCCCGCCCCGCTGGTCGCGGCAAGGGGCTGCGCGCCTCGCCCGTCCATCAGCGCGCCGAGGCGCTGGGCCTGGAGGTGCGCACCCCATTGTCGCTCAAGGATGCCGAAACGCAGGCGGCTTTCGCGGCGCTGGATGCCGATGTCGCCGTGGTGGCGGCCTATGGGCTGATCCTGCCGCCGGCCATATTGGCCGCGCCGCGCCAAGGCTGCATGAACATCCATGCCTCGCTATTGCCGCGCTGGCGCGGGGCGGCGCCGATCCAGCGTGCGATCCTGGCGGGCGACAATGTCACCGGCGTCACCATCATGGACATGGAGGCGGGGCTGGACACCGGCCCGATGCGCGCCAAGCATGTCACCCCGATCGAAGACAAGACGGCGGGCGCGCTGACGCAGGAACTGGCGCAGGCCGGAGCGGACCTGATGGTGGAGGTGCTGGACGACCTGTCGCTGCATCCGCCCGTGCCCCAACCGGACGAGGGCGTCACCTATGCCGCCAAGATCGACAAGGCGGAATCGCACATCGACTTCACCCAGGACGCGCATGCGATCGAGCGGCAGGTGCGCGCCTTCAACCCGTTTCCCGGCGCTTTCTTCGCCTATCAGGGGGAGCGGTTTCGCATCCTCGCCGCGCATGTCGAACATCATGCCGGCGCGGCCGGGCAATTGCTAGATGACAGTTTGCTGATCGGGTGCGGCCATGACGCGATCCGCCCCACGCTGATCCAGCGCGCGGGCAAGGGCGCGATGAGCCCGGGCGAATTGCTGCGCGGCTATGACATGCCGGCGGGGAGCCGGGTGGATGGGTAAGAACAGCCCCGTTCGCCTCCTCCCCGTCGAGACGCGGAAAGCGCATCCCATGCCGTTTCTCGACTCCGCTCGAAACGAACGCGGCTAGCAACATGCCCCGCTTCGCCTTCACCGTCGAATTTGACGGCCGGCCCTTCATGGGCTGGCAACGGCAGGCGCATGGCCCCAGCGTCCAGCAAACGATCGAGGATGCGATCGCGGCCGTTACAGGCGAGGCGGCAGTGATCCATGCCGCCGGGCGAACGGATGCCGGGGTGCATGGCCTCGCCATGCGCGCCCATGCCGATATCGCCAAAGACATCGCCTCCTTTCGCCTGATGGAGGCAATCAATGCGCGAATGCGGCCCGCCCCGGTCGCCATCCTGGCGTGCGAAACGGTGGCGGACGACTGGCACGCCCGCTTTTCCTGCACCGGGCGGTCCTATGTCTATCGCATCGCCAATCGCCGCGCGCCGCTGACCTTCGATGCGGGGCTGGTGTGGCGCGTCGTCCAGCCGCTCGATGCCGATGCGATGCAGGCGGCGGCGCAGCATCTGGTGGGGAGCCATGATTTCACGACATTCCGGTCCGCCCATTGCCAGGCGCACAGCCCGTTAAAAACGCTCGACCGGCTGGATGTGGAACGGCAGGGCGACCGCATCGCCATCCATGCCGCCGCGCGCTCCTTCCTGCATCATCAGGTGCGATCGATGGTGGGCTGCCTCGCCATGGTGGGCATGGGGCGCTGGACCGCAAACGATCTGCGCGACGCCCTGGAGGCGAAGGACCGCGCGGCGCTGGGCCTCAATGCGCCGCCCGATGGCCTGTATTTCGTGCGCGCGACCTATCCCTGAGAGATGCTGGCGCGGAAGGGCGTGAAATTCGTGCCCTCGTCGTAGATGTCCAGCCCTTCCCGCCGTTTGACGAAGCCTACCACCGCATAGGTGACGGGCGTCAATATCGCCTCCCACCCGACCTTCATCGCCCAGTTCGTCACCATGACGGTCGCCACCTGTGCGTTGGTCCAGTCGCCGTAGAAAGCAAGTGGGTAGAAAAGCAGGCTGTCCACCCCCTGCCCCACGATGGTCGATCCAATGGTGCGCATCCACAAATGCCGCCCTTGGGTGTGCAGCTTCATCCGCGCCAGCACGAAGCTGTTGGCCAGTTCCCCCGCCCAGAAGGCGATGAGCGAGGCGAAGACAATGCGCCAGGTGCTGCCGAACACCGCCTCATAGGCCGCCTGGTCGGGCCAGCCCTGCGCCGGTGGCAAAGCAACGACGACCCAGCTCATCAGCGCCATGAACAGCATCGCGGCAAAGCCGGCCCACACGCACCGGCGCGCACGGGCATAGCCATAGACTTCGGTCAGCACGTCGCCCAGCACATAGCCCAGCGGAAAGAAGAGGATGCCCGCGCCAAATGTCACGCCGCCCAGCGTCGACAGCTTTGCCGCGCCGATCAGGTTCGACAGCAGCAGGATGGCGACAAAGGCCGCCATGAAGAAATCATAATAGCGCAGCGGCCGTGCGCCGAGCGCCCCCGCTCCGATCCTTTGCACCGCCCCGTCGTCCATCGCTCCTGCTTATCGGGCGGACAGGCGATTGCAAGCGGCCTTCCCTGCCGCTATCGCGCATGCCACGGCCCCGTAGCTCAGTTGGATAGAGCATCCGCCTTCTAAGCGGATGGTCGCAGGTTCGAATCCTGCCGGGGTCGCCACCCTAACGATCGGCTTGCGTTCAGGGCGTGGCGGGACGCCAGCCCTCCAGATGCAGCAATATGTCGTGCGTGATCTGCTCGGTCGACAGGCCGGTCAGATCGCGTTTGCGCTGTTGCCCCTCCGATCCGCCGGACATGATCCAGCCGTGGCTGCGGCGGCTTTCCGACGCCTCCAGCGCGGTATAGGCGGCGAGCGGACGAGACCGGGGGGTCAGATGATAGTGAAAGACGCGATCGGGCGCGAAGCGGATCGTCAGTACCGCCGCTCCGTCCTCATTCCTTTGCACATCGCTTTCCGCCCAGCCCTCTTCCAGCATTGCGTCGCGCACCGTTTCCAGCGCGGGCACGCCATTGGCGGCAATCTGGCGCGCGATATCGCTTCGGCTTGCCGGCACGAACAGGCGCTTGAGCCGTTCGGTGACGGCGGGCGCATCTTCGCTGATGGCGACGCCTTCCAGATCGGCCGTGGTCTGGCGCACCAGGCCCACGGCCAGCAACAGCATGATGATGCAGAAGGGGAGCGCGGCGAGCAGGGTCGCGGTCTGCAAGGCGCCGAGGCCGCCCGCCAGCAACAGCAATGTCGCTGTCACGCCCAGCAGCAGGCACCAGTAGACGCGCTGCCAGCGCGGCGTTTCGTCCGCCCCGCCCGATGCCAGCGTGTCGATGACGAGCGCGCCTGAGTCGGCGGACGTGATGAAGAAGACCGCGACCAGCGTGATGGCAAGCGCGGAGGTGAAGCCGGCACCGGGCAAATAGGCCAGGAACTTAAACAGCGCCGTCGACAGATTGGCGTCGACCGCCTTGGCGATCGCCCCATGCGCCGCGCCAAGATCGAGCGCGATCGCGGTGTTGCCGAACACCGTCATCCACAGGAAGGTGAAGCCCGCTGGCACGAACAGCACACCGACGACGAATTCCCGGATCGTGCGCCCGCGCGAAATGCGCGCGATGAACATGCCGACGAAGGGCGACCAGGCGATCCACCACGCCCAGTAGAACAAGGTCCAGTCCGCCATCCAGGCGCGCGGTTCATAGGCGTAGAGGGTGAAGGTGCGCTGGACGAAATGATCGAGATAAAGGCCGAAATTTTGCACCAGGGCATTGAGTAGGAACAAGGTCGGCCCCCACAGCATGACGAACAGCATCAGCAGGACGGCCAGCGTCAGGTTGAGTTCCGACAGGCGGCGCACGCCGCGATCGGCTCCGCTCAACACCGACAGGGTGGCCGCGCCCATGACGACGACGATGACGCCCACCTGCAAGGATATCGTGTCGGCCAGACCATAATTATAGGCAAGGCCGGCGGTCATCTGCGACACGCCAAAACCTAGCGAAGTCGACACGCCAAAGACGGTGCCACACACGGCGAATATGTCGATCGCATCGCCCATCGGGCCATGGATGCGCTTACCCAGGATCGGATGCAGCCCCGACCGCATCGTCAGCGGCAACCCGCGGCGATAGGAGAAATAGGCAAGGCTGAGCCCCACCAGTGCGTAGATGGCCCAAGCATGAATGCCATAATGGTGGAAGGTGATGGCCATTGCTTCGCGGGCGGCCAATATGGTGCCGGGCTCCGCTTCAGGCGGGGAGATATAATGCTGGACCGGCTCGGCCACGCCAAAATACATAAGGCCAATGCCCATGCCGGCTGCGAACAGCATGGCAAGCCAGGACACATAGGGGAAATCGGGTTCGGAATCGTCGGGGCCAAGGCGCAGGCGGCCAGCTGGTCCAAATCCCAGGACGAGGACCACCACCACAAAAGCGGCGACCGACGCAACGTAGAGCCAGCCGAATGTGTCGATGGCCCAGCTTTGCGCGGCGCTGAATATCTGGTCCGACGCGCCGGGCGCGATCAGCGTGCTGGACAGCATCAGAGCGACAATGATCGACGCCCCCCAGAATACGCGCGGATTCATCTGTGTCTTCATCCGCTTCCCCCTAATCTATGTGAAGGCGAAAATCAGCCGCGCGGGCGGATGTTCCGCCGATCATCCATAGAAAAGCATCAGCAGCAGGCCGATGGCGGTCAGCAACAGGGAAAACCAAAGGAAGCCGAGGTCGGGCTTGTCGGGATCGCGCATGACTCAGTCCTCGGCGCTGGCGACCGAACGGACGAGCAGATCGTCGGTTACGGTCATAGTGAAAATGGGGTCGGCATCGGCCGGCACTTCGGCAATGGCGTCGGTAAAGGCGGCGCGCGTGGCGGGATCGTCATAGACCATTTTCTGGTCGAAGGCCGCGCGCCAGGTCGCCTCGTCGGGCCATTCGGCATAGCCGACGAAGCGTCCATCCGCATCGCGATGCAAGCGCGACCCCAGGCTGCCATATTTTTCGCGGATGAGGTCGGTCCCACGCCGCCAGGCGGCGCGGAACTGATCCTCCTTGCCGGGATGGACCCGCCACCAATAAACCGCGACGAACATGCAGTATGCCTCCTTGTTACGAAGACACAATGAGCCGGACGAGCGGCGGTTCCGGTCGCGGCCTGCCCGATGCCGCTTTAGAGGATGGTCTGGCCGGTCTTGGCCCAGTCGGCGGCGAAGCCTTCCAGCCCCTTGTCGGTCAGCACATGCTTGGACAGCATCTTGATGACGGCGGGCGGGGCGGTAATGACGTCGGCGCCGATCTTCGCGCATTCGAGCACATGGATCGGATGGCGCAGCGAAGCGGCCAGGATTTCCGTGTCGAACTGATAATTGTCGTAGATCAGGCGAATGTCCTCGATCAGCTTCAGGCCGTCGAAGCCATTGTCGTCATGGCGACCCACGAAGGGCGAAATGAAGCTGGCGCCGGCCTTCGCCGCGAGCAGCGCCTGGTTGGCCGAGAAGCAGAGCGTCACATTGACGAGCGTACCGTCGTCCGTCAGCGCCTTGCAGGTCTTGAGCCCGTCGATGGTGAGCGGCACCTTGATGCAGACATTGTCGGCGATCTTCCGCAGGATTTCCGCTTCCTTCATCATCGTTTCATGGTCGAGCGCGACGACTTCGGCGGACACGGGGCCATCGACGATGCCGCAAATTTCCTCCACGACTTCCATGAACTTACGGCCCGACTTGTGGATCAGGGTCGGGTTGGTGGTGACGCCGTCCAAAAGGCCAGTGGCGGCCAGTTCGCGGATGTCGGCGGTGTCGGCGGTGTCGACGAAGAATTTCATGGGGATGCTCCAGGGCAATTGGCGATTCGGCTCCCTTTAGCCTTTGGGGCCGGGATTCGCCATCGGTTGCCCGGACGCCGCAGGACAGGTAACGGCGCGATACCTTTCCAAAGGATCACCGATGCGTTTCCCGATATTGCTGGCCGCGCTGGTGCTGCCCCTGATCGCTTCCCCCGCCCACGCCGCCGACGACACGCAGCTGTGGGTGTCGGAAGCACTGACGTTCAAGGCGGACGGCAATGACAGCATTACGATCGACTTCAGCCAGCGCGCACGGTCCGATGGGACAAGTGGCGGCGAGCAATCGCTCAGCCGCATTACCTGGGATCATAGGATAGCGGACGAGGTGCAGATCGGCGGCGGTTTCGCCTATCTTAAAAGCGAAGTCGATCAGGAGCTGCGCTTTCACCAGCAACTGACCGTCAGTCATGGCATATTGCAAAGCCGCACCCGGCTGGAGCAACGCTTTTTCGACAATGCCGACGAAGCCAGCTGGCGTCTGCGCGAACGGATCCAGGCGACGGTGCCACTGGATGCCGATAAGAAATGGGCGCTGGTCGGGGCGAGCGAATTCTTCTTTCATTTGAATCGGGCAAAGCCCGGCGACAGGACGGGCCTTGCCGTGATGCGCTTGCAAGGCGGCATTCGTCGATCCTTGAGCAAATCCGTCGATATCCAGCTGCTCTACATGCGCCAGCAGACCTTTCGCGACAATAAAGCCGACACATTCAACCATGTACCCTGGCTGTCGCTCAACTGGCGGATTTAGCGGCGGGGCTGTTTGCGCGGGACGCGCCAAGGGGTAAGGACGCACCATGTCCTCCCGCGCGCGCGTCCTGCTCCTTAATGCCGCTCTAGGCCCGCTCGACTATCGGGTGCCGCACGGCATGCGGGTCGAGCATGGCAGCATCGTCGTCGCGCCATTGGGGCCGCGCCAGATCATCGGCGTGGTGTGGGAGGAGGATCGCTTTCCCGATGTCGAGAGCGTGGGCGACAATCGCCTGCGCAATCTGCTGGAGGTGGTGGACGCGCCACCCTTGCCCGAACCGCTGCGCCGGTTGATCGAATGGACGGCGGATTATTATCTCAGCCCCCCGGCCGCCGTGCTGCGCATGGCGCTGTCGTCCATGTCGGCGCTGGAGGGGACGCGGACGGTGATCGAATATCGCGCCACCGGCGCGGTGCCCGAACGGATGACCGAACAGCGTGCGCAGGCGCTGGAGCGGATCGGCGAGCGCCAAGGACTGATCCGCGAGCTGGCGATGATCGGCGGGGTGAGCGATGCGGTGATCCGCGGCCTCATCAAGCAGGACATATTCGAGCCGGTGGAGGTGAGCGTCGACACGCCCTTCCCCATGCCCGACCCCGATCATGCGCCGCCCGCCCTGTCGGAAGCGCAGCGCGCCGCTGCGGGGCAGATGGCGGATGCGGTGCGGGCAGCGGACTTCGCGCCCTTCCTGCTCGACGGCGTGACCGGATCGGGCAAGACCGAAGTCTATTTCGAGGCGATCGCGGCGGCCATGCGGGCCGATCGGCAAGTGCTGGTGCTGCTGCCCGAAATCGCGCTGACCGAACCCTTTTTGGAGCGGTTTGAAAGACGTTTCGGATGCGTTCCGGTTAACTGGCATAGCGGCCTGCGGCAGAGCGAGCGGCGGCGTGCCTGGCGCGCCATCGCCAGTGGCCAGGCGCAGGTGGTGGTGGGCGCGCGGTCGGCGTTGTTCCTGCCCTACCCGAAGCTGGGCCTCATCGTCGTCGACGAAGCGCATGAGGCGAGTTTCAAACAGGAAGATGGCGTTCATTATCACGCCCGCGACGTGGCGGTGATGCGCGGTCTGATCGAGAAATTCCCGGTCGTGCTGGCGTCGGCCACGCCCGCCATCGAGACGCGGCATCAGGTGGAATTAGGGCGCTACGCCGAAATCAAGCTGCCGTCGCGCTTTGGCGGGGCGGAAATGCCCGACATTCACGGCATCAACCTGTTGACCGATCCGCCCGAGCGCGGCCGCTGGATCGCGCCGCCGCTGGTCCAGGCGATCGACGAGACGATGGCGCGGGGCGAACAGAGCCTGCTGTTCCTCAACCGGCGCGGTTACGCGCCGCTGACGCTGTGCCGCCATTGCGGCTATCGCTTCCAATGTCCCAATTGCACCGCCTGGATGGTCGAGCATCGGCTGACGCATCGGCTGGCGTGCCACCATTGCGGCCATGTCATCCCCGCGCCGCGCCGCTGCCCGGAGTGCAAGGAGGAGGACAGCTTGGTCGCGTGCGGTCCCGGCGTCGAACGCATCGCCGACGAGGTGAAGGCGCTCTGGCCGCAGGCGCGCACCGCCATCGCCACATCCGACACGCTCTGGTCGCCCGCGCGCGCCGCCGAGTTCGTGAAGTCGGTGGAAGGGGGTGATGTCGACATCATCATCGGCACGCAATTGGTGACGAAGGGCTATCATTTCCCCAATCTGACGCTTGTGGGCGTGATCGACGCCGATCTGGGGTTGGAGGGCGGCGACCTGCGCGCGGCCGAACGCACCTTCCAGCAAGTGATGCAGGTCGCCGGGCGTGCGGGACGCGGGGAAAAGCCGGGCCATGTCTTCATCCAGACGCGGATGCCCGAAAGCGAAGTCATCCAGTCGCTGATCGATGCGGACCCGGAGCGTTTCTATGCCGTGGAAACGGAAAACAGACGGCGCGCCAACGCCCCGCCCTTCGGCCGCTTCGCCGCGATCATCGTGTCGAGCGAGGACGCCGACGAAGCGGCGCAGACCGCACGACTGATCGGCAAGTCCGCGCCGGTGATTGAGGGGATGCGCGTCTATGGTCCGGCCCCCGCCCCATTGGCCGTGCTGCGCGGCCGGCATCGCCATCGCCTGCTGATCCACGCCAGCCGGCAGGTCGATATTCAGGCCGCGATCCGCGAATGGCTGGGCAATCTGGCGTGGAAATCGGGCACACGGGTCGCGGTGGACGTCGACCCCTATAGTTTCATGTGATGGCGACGCCCATTGCCAGCCCCTGCCGCAACCTGTGCGCGCTCGACCGGGATCGGGCGACATGCACGGGCTGCGGGCGAACCATCGAGGAGGTTGTGCACTGGCGCAGCATGAGCGATGCGCAGCGCGCCGCCGTCATGGCGCGGGTGCAGGATTTTGCGCCCCCTTTTCCGCCACCTGCGCATCATACTGCGCCTTGAGCCGCAGCGCCGCGTCCCGCATGCCGGACCCGTGCGGCGAATAGGCGATGGGATCGAGCAGGATGGAGGCGGCCGCATATTCCCCCCGGATCGCCAGCGCATGCGCCAGCCTGAACCGATAATTGGGATTTTGCGGCAGGAGGGTATAGGCCTTGTACAGGCCGTCATAGCCAAGTTCGGGCATCTGGCCGCCGCGCATCGCATGATATTGGTAGAATAGCGCCAGCGGCACCGGATCTTCGGTATCCGCGCGGTTGGCGCGCACGATGGCGGTGAGCGCCGCCTTCCAGTCGTCCGCCCTGTCACTGTCATGGGCGCGTTCCAGCATGGCGTCCGCCCGCACCGCATAGGCCCGGGAGGATTGCGGGTCGATGGCGATGGCGCGGTCGGCATCGACCAGGGCGGCATCGCGCATATCCGCCTTCCATTCCGCCTCGGCCAGCAATGCCAGCGCATGGGGGCTTTGCGGGAATTTCGCCGCCGTCGCGCGGATCGACGCCACGATGCCCGGCAGGTCCTCGGTCCGCGGCCGATGGATCAGACGCAATTCATCCTCGATCAGTGCGCCGTCAGCCGCATCGACGGGGCTGACGGTGATGGCGCCCAATTGCATCTCGCCGGGCCTCAGCACCAGCATATTGGTCCGATGCCGCATATAGGCCTTGAGATCCTTTTCCAGTCCCTCCAGCCCGCCTGCGAAATAGCTGTCCGGTTCGCCCGCCTCCCCGCGCGCAAGATCGTTCAGATAGGCCGACAATTCGGCGCTGCGTCCGGTCTTGGCATTGAAATAATAATGGGTCAGCAGCCAGGCGGTGCCATAATAGCGGTCGCCATCCGCGCGATTGAGCCCATCGGTAGTCTGCGCAAAAAGCTGCTTGAGCGGATAGGGCTGGCCCAGCACCAGTCCGGGGACGCGCGCCATCGGCACCTGCGCGAAGCGGATGGACCCGTCCTTGGGAAAATCGACGACCGAAAAATATTCCGCGAACCCTTCCACATACCAGGCCGGATACGCTGCGGGAAAATAGTGCAGCATGAAATGATGGGTATATTCGTGGAATAATATTTGTTCCGCGTCGAACCCGAACGTGCCGCCCTTCGATGAGCGGGACAGGAAGGCATAGGCGCTGCGATCGGACGTCGTGTAAAAGCCAGCGATATTGGGATTGCGGGCAAGGTCCTTGACCTTTGCTTCGCTGGACAGAAGATAGACCTTCACCGGGCTGCCCTTTTCCGCCGCGGTCTTGCCCGTCATCTTGCGCAGCAGATAGTCGAATTTTTCCAGCCGCTCCGCAAACTCGCGCAGCTTGTCGTCGCTGCCTTCGCTATAGACGGTGAAATGGTCGGTCTTTGCCTGCCACCAAGCCGCCTGCGCGCTGCCCGCGCCAGCCAGCAACAGGCCCAATGCCACCAGCAGCCGTCCCCACAAACGCACCATGCTACCCCCCTCAAGTCCCCGCATCACGGTGGCGCAAAAGGGAAGCGGACGAAAGCCTAAATCTTTCCGCTACTTGCCCTTTTCCCGAGCGAGCAGCGCCTGCTTGCGCTCCAGCCCCCAGGCATAGCCGCCCATGCTGCCATCGCTGCGCAGCACACGATGGCAGGGGATGAGAACAGCCAGCCGGTTGTCGCCGCAGGCGCTGCCCGCCGCGCGGACCGCGCCGGGGCGACCGATGGCGGCGGCGATTTCACCATAGCTGCGCGTTTCGCCCGGCGGGATCGCGCGCAGCGCCGCCCAGACGGCTTGCTGAAAGGCGGTGCCCTGTACATCGGTCGGCAATGCCACATCGGCGCGCGGGTCCTCGACCAAAGCGGCGACGTGGCTGGCCATGACGTCGAGCGCCGCGTCGGCCGGGCCCAGCCGCGCATGGGGGAAGCGCGCGCGCAAGTCCGCCTCGCCCTCGCCAAAGCTGATGCGGCACAGGCCCTTGTCCGTGGCGGCGACCAGCACTGGTCCCAGGCTGGTGTTGACGGTGCCCCAGCGGATGGTGACGCCGCGCCCGCCATCCTTCCACGCTGACGGCGTCATGCCCAGATGACGCTGCGCATCGGCATAGGCGCGGCTGGGCGCGGCATAGCCCGCTTCGTAAATGGCATCGGTGATTCGCGATTCCGCTCCAAGCGCCACTTTCAGCCGCTCGGTTCGCAGCGCGCGCGCCCAGGCGGCGGGCGTCATGCCCGTTTCGCGCTTGAACAGGCGATGGAAATGATGCGGCGCATAACCGACATGGGCGGCGATCGCGTCCAGCCGGGGTGTTTCCTCCGCCCCTTCGATCATCGTAATGGCCGCCTCCACCGCCAGCCGGTCGCGCCCGACCTCGTCCGGGCGGCAACGCAGGCAGGCGCGAAAACCCGCCGCGCGCGCGGCTGCGGGATGGGGCAGAAAGGACATATTTTCCCGCCGTGGATGGCGCGCGGCGCAACTGGGCTTGCAATAGATGCCGGTGGTGGACACGCAGCCCACGAACCGCCCGTCCATCGCCCGGTCGCGGCGCAGGAAAGCGGCCCAGCAGGCGTCGGGATCGGGCATGGTGGCGTGGGCAGGGCGAGTCATGGGTGTCATGGATATAGGACATAAATCTCCCCCGCGCGCCCTGCTTCCCACGCCTTGCCGTCAAAGCATTTCGCCTTTTCCCGATTGCACCGCGCCCGGCATTGCATATGAATGCGCCACGATGGTCGCCCTACTCCGCCGCTTCGCCCCCCTTCTTGGCCTTATCCTCGCGCTGCTGGCGCCGATGCCGCTCCATGCCGAACAGCAGGACATTGCCGCCGCCGCGCGCGGCGTGGTGCGCGTGGCGCTGGTCGCGACGGACGGGGCCGACGCCTATTTCGTGGGCCATGGCAGCGGCTTTGCGGTCGCGCCGGACAAAGTGCTGACCAACGCCCATGTCGTCGAACTGGCGCGGGAAGAACGCAATCTGGTGATCGGGGTCATCCCGTCCGAAGGCAGCAAGACCTATGGCGGACGAATCATCGCCTATTCGCCCGGCAACGACCTGGCGCTCATCCAGCTGGAGGAAGGGAGCCTGCCGGTCAGTACCTTTTACGCGGGCGCGGTGGCCGATGGTCAGCATGTCACCGCGATCGGCTATCCCGGCACGGTCGACCGCGCGCAGGGGCTTGGCCTCAAGCAGATGGTCGAACCGCTGGCGACGGTGAAGACCAGCGGCAATATCTCGTCGGGGCGGGCGAGCCAGAGTTTCGACACGATCCTGCACACCGCGCCGCTTGCGGCCGGCAACAGCGGCGGGCCATTGGTCGATGATTGCGGCCGGGTGCTGGGGGTCAACAGCTTCGGGTCGATTTCCGACGGCAATGACGCGGAGTTCGGCTTTGCCGTATCCTGGCGCGAAATCGCGTCCTTCCTGCGGCAGGCGGGCGTCGCGTCGCTGCACACCGTCGTCCCCTGCCGGTCGATGGCGGAGGCCGACGCCGCCGAAGCGTCGCTGACGCAGCGCGAGGCGCAGGCGAGCGAGCAGAAGGACCGCGCCGCCAGCCAGGCGCGCGACGCCGCGCTCGCCAGGGCGCGCGACGATGCGGAGCGCGACATCATCACCGCGCGCGAAAATGCGATGGCGGGCGCGGCGGTGCTGCTGGCGATCGCGGTGCTGGGGCTGGGCGCGGGCGGCCTGTTCTATACGCAGGGCAAGGAGAGGCAGGCGACCTGGCTGCTGGCGGGCGGCGGCGTGGCGCTGCTCGGCGCGCTGGGGCTGTTCGTTTTCAAGCCCAGCTTCGATGGCATCGACGAGCGGGTGAAGATGCCGCAAGACAAGGGCGTAACCGCCAACAGCGCCTTTGCCTGGGCCGGCGACAATATCTGCAAGGTTGACCTGCCCCGCAGCCGCCTGACCGTGTCGCAGCCCAATGACATCGCCTTCAACTGGGCCGAAGGCGGCTGCGTCAATGGCGAGACGCAATATGGCGCGGACGGCACCGCTTGGCAGCGCACCATCGTGCCTGCCGAGGGCAATTATTTCTCCTCCAGCCGATTTGACCCCGCCACCGGCACCTTGCGGGTGGAACGCTGGCTGCCTGACCTTGATACGATGGAAAAGCTGCGCGCGCTGGTGAAGGACAAGCCGATCAAGGGATGCGGCAGCGACGCCGACCTGCTGCGCAAGATTGCCACGCTGCGGTCGGACGCCGCCGCGCTTTTGCCGGCCCAGCCCAATGAGCGCATCGTCTATCATTGCCAGAAGGGACGGCTGGCGCCAGCCGACGAAGCCGGACGAGCTGATCGCTGAGCGATAAAAACTCAGGCAAATAGTCCCCCGTCCGACCTTAGGCCGGAATCGTGTCACATGACTTGCATAGTCATATGGGCACTGCTAACCGGCCCGCGACAGGGGTTCGGGACGGCATCACACCGCGCCCCTCTTTTTTGCACGACCTGCAAATCAAGTGGAGGACGGAAAGCGCGTGGAGACTAGCGGCGGGATACAGGCCAGCCTCAGCGGCCGCTATGCGGTGGCGCTGTTTGATCTGGCGCGCGACGCACAGTCGCTCGACACCGTGGCCGGCAGTCTGGCCGCGCTGAAGGCGGCGCTGGCCGAATCGGCGGACCTCAAGGCGCTGATCAACAATCCGGTGTTGAGCCGCGACGCATCGGGCAAGACGATCGCCGCCGTCGCATCCACCATGGGCATCGACGGGCTGACCACGAAATTCCTGGGCGTGCTGGCGCAGAACCGTCGCCTGGCCCAGCTGCCCGCGGTTATCCGCGCCTATGAAACATTGCTGTCGAATCACAAGGGCGAGGCCCGCGCCGAAGTGACCAGCGCCCATCCGCTCGACGCCGATCAGGTCGCCGCGCTCGCCCGGAACCTGCGCGCGCGCGTCGGCCGGGACGTGGCGGTCAGCACCAAGGTCGATCCCGCGATCCTGGGCGGTCTGGTCGTCAAGATCGGCAGCCAGATGATCGATTCCTCCATTCGTACCCGTTTGAACACGCTCGCCCACGCGATGAAAGGCTGAAAGGCTGAACATGGATATCAACGCCGCAGAAATTTCGAAGGTCATCAAGGACCAGATCGCCAATTTCGGCACCGAAGCGCAGGTGAGCGAAGTCGGTTCCGTGCTCAAGGTCGGCGACGGCATCGCCCGCGTCCATGGCCTCGACAATGTCCAGGCCGGTGAAATGGTCGAGTTCGCCAATGGCGTGCAGGGCATGGCGCTGAACCTGGAAGTCGACAATGTCGGCGTCGTGATCTTCGGTTCGGACGCCGAGATCAAGGAAGGTGACGTCGTCAAGCGCACCGGCACCATCGTCGACGTGCCCGTGGGCAAGGGCCTGCTCGGCCGCGTGGTCGATGGCCTCGGCAATCCGATCGACGGCAAGGGCCCGATCCAGTACACCGAGCGCAAGCGCGTGGAAGTCAAGGCGCCGGGCATCATCCCCCGTAAGTCGGTGCATGAACCCGTGCAGACCGGCCTCAAGGCGATCGACGCCCTCGTCCCCGTCGGCCGTGGCCAGCGCGAGCTGATCATCGGCGACCGTCAGACCGGCAAGACCGCCGTCGCGATCGATACCTTCATCAACCAGAAGGGCATCAACGCGGGCGACGATGAGAGCAAGAAGCTCTATTGCATCTATGTCGCCATCGGCCAGAAGCGCTCGACCGTCGCGCAGATCGTCAAGCAGCTCGAAGAAAATGGCGCGATGGACTATTCGATCGTCGTCGCCGCGACCGCTTCGGAACCCGCGCCGCTCCAGTATCTGGCTCCCTACACCGGCGTCACCATGGGCGAATATTTCCGCGACAATGGCATGCACGCCGTCATCGTCTATGACGATCTGTCCAAGCAGGCCGTCGCCTATCGCCAGATGTCGCTGCTGCTGCGTCGTCCTCCGGGCCGCGAAGCCTATCCGGGCGACGTTTTCTACCTGCACAGCCGCCTGCTGGAGCGCGCGGCCAAGATGAACGACGCCAACGGCGCCGGTTCGCTGACCGCGCTGCCGATCATCGAAACGCAGGCGGGCGACGTGTCGGCCTATATTCCGACCAACGTGATCTCGATCACCGACGGCCAGATCTTCCTCGAAACCAACCTTTTCTACCAGGGCATCCGTCCGGCGATCAACGTCGGCCTGTCGGTGTCGCGCGTCGGTTCCGCCGCGCAGACCAAGGCGATGAAGAAGGTGTCGGGCAGCATCAAGCTGGAGCTGGCGCAGTATCGCGAAATGGCGGCCTTCGCCCAGTTCGGTTCGGACCTCGACGCCTCGACCCAGAAGCTGCTCAATCGCGGCGCGCGCCTCACCGAATTGCTCAAACAGCCGCAATTCTCGCCCCTGCCCTTTGAAGAGCAGACCGCGTCGATTTTCGCCGGCACCAACGGCTATCTCGACAATGTCGCCGTCAAGGACGTGACCCGTTACGAGGAAATGATGCTGGCCTATCTGCGCCACGATCATCCGCAAGTGCTGGCAGCGATCCGCGACAGCAAGGATCTGGGCGACGACGCCAAGGGCAAGCTCAAGGCCGCGCTCGACAGCTTCGGCAAGACTTTCGCGTAAGAGTTAAATCCGTCATCCCGGCGAAGGCTGGGATCTCAGGCCACTCAGGTCAGACCTGGACGGCACGAGATCCTGAAATGAGGCAAGTGACTCGTTTCAGCCTTCGTCAGGATGACGAACCAGAAGGTTCGTCATGCCCAGCCTCAAGGAACTGAAAATCCGGATCGGGTCGGTCAAATCGACCCAGAAGATCACCAAGGCCAAGCAGATGGTCGCCGCCGCGAAGCTGCGCAAGGCGCAGGCCGCGGCCGAAGCCGCGCGTCCCTATAGCGAGCGGCTGGAAGCGGTCGTCGCCAGCCTTGCGACCAAGATTGCCGGTGGTTCGGGCGAAGGCGCTTCGCCGCTGCTGGCGGGCACGGGCAAGGATGACGTCCACCTGCTGGTCGTCGCCAATAGCGACCGTGGCCTTGCCGGCGCATTCAACGCCAACATCGTGAAAGCCGCGCTGGCCAAGGCGCGCGCGCTGGAGCTGGACGGCAAGAAGGTGCAATTCTATCTAATCGGGCGCAAGGGCCGTCCGGTCATCAACCGCACCTATCCCGGCAAGATCGTCGCGCAGTTCGATACCACGGGGGTCAAGGAGCCCGGCTTCGATCAGGCGCAGGCGATCGCGCATGAACTGACCGACATGTATCTGAACGGCAAGTTCGATGTCGCGCACCTCTTCTATTCGCGCTTCAAGTCGGCGCTGGCGCAGATTCCGACCGAGCAGCAGATCATTCCGGTAAAAATCCCGGCCGACGCCGACCGCAACGCCATCCCCGCGACGGTAGAATATGAACCGAGCGAGGAAGCTATCCTGGACGACCTGCTGCCGCGCAACGTCACAGTACAGCTCTTCAAGGCGCTGCTGGAAAACAACGCGTCCGAACAGGGCGCGTCGATGACCGCGATGGACAATGCGACCCGCAACGCCGGCGACCTTATCAACAAGCTGACCATCCAGTATAACCGCAGCCGGCAGGCCGCGATCACCACCGAACTGGTCGAAATCATCTCGGGCGCGGAGGCGCTTTAAAGATGGACAGGAATTTTCGAGCTGCGATGAAGCGGGCTCGGAAAGAGCAGAAGGAATATGATGAAAGCAGGCTGACGCCATTTGAAAAAACAGAGCGTGAAAACAGGTTGGTTGAGCAGGAAGATGTCGTTCTGTTCATACTCATGGGAAACGTTTTGATTTTTACAGGCTACTATCTGCTTTGGGGTGATGGCCGAGGAATTTTGTGGGCACCGCTGCTATGTGCCGGCTTAAGTCTGGTTTTATTGGTTTTTAGATTTAGACGCAGATTGCATTGAGGCAAGGAAACGAAGTCATGGCAACCACCAACAATGTAGGCCGCATTTCGCAGGTCATCGGCGCCGTCGTCGACGTGACCTTCCCCGATGCGCTCCCGGCGATCCTTTCGGCGCTGGAAACCAGCAACAACGGCCAGCGCCTTGTGCTGGAAGTCGCCCAGCATCTCGGCGAGAACACTGTCCGCACCATCGCGATGGACTCGACCGACGGCCTGACCCGCGGTCAGGAAGTGACCGACACCGGCGCGCAGATCAGCGTCCCCGTCGGCCCGGCTACGCTCGGCCGCATCCTGAACGTCGTGGGTGAACCGATCGACGAACGCGGCCCGGTCCAGACCGAACTGCGCTCGCCCATTCACGCCAAGGCACCGGAATTCATCGACCAGTCGACCGATGCGTCGATCCTCGTCACCGGCATCAAGGTCATCGACCTTCTGGCGCCCTATGCCAAGGGCGGCAAGATCGGCCTGTTCGGCGGCGCGGGCGTGGGCAAGACCGTGCTGATCCAGGAACTCATCAACAACATCGCCAAGGGCCATGGCGGCACCTCGGTCTTCGCAGGCGTGGGCGAACGCACTCGTGAAGGTAACGATCTGTACCATGAATTCCTCGACGCCAACGTCATCGCCAAGGATGCCGACGGCAACGCGATCAGCGAAGGGTCGAAGGTTGCGCTGGTGTACGGCCAGATGAACGAACCGCCGGGCGCCCGCGCGCGCGTCGCCCTGTCGGGCCTGACCATCGCCGAATATTTCCGCGACGTCGAAAATCAGGACGTGCTGTTCTTCGTCGACAACATCTTCCGCTTCACCCAGGCGGGCGCGGAAGTGTCAGCGCTGCTCGGCCGCATTCCTTCGGCCGTGGGCTATCAGCCGACCTTGTCGACCGACATGGGCGCTTTGCAGGAACGCATCACCTCGACCAACAAGGGGTCGATCACCTCGGTGCAGGCCGTCTATGTTCCCGCGGACGACCTTACCGACCCGGCGCCTGCGACCAGCTTCGCGCACTTGGACGCCACCACGGTTCTCAACCGCGCCATTTCGGAACTGGGCATCTATCCGGCGGTCGACCCGCTGGACTCGACCAGCCGCGTTCTGGAACCCCGCGTCGTCGGTCAGGAACATTATGAAACCGCTCGTGCGGTCCAGTCGATCCTGCAGAAGTACAAGTCGCTGCAGGACATCATCGCCATTCTGGGCATGGATGAGCTCAGCGAAGAGGACAAGCTGACCGTCGCCCGCGCGCGCAAGATTCAGAAGTTCCTGTCGCAGCCCTTCCACGTCGCCGAAGTCTTCACCGGCATTTCGGGCAAGTTCGTCCAGATCGAAGACACGGTGAAGTCGTTCAAGGCCGTGGTGGAAGGCGAATATGACCATCTGCCCGAAAACGCCTTCTACATGGTCGGCGGCATCGACGAAGCGGTCGAGAAGGCCAAGAAACTGGCCGCTGAAGCGGCGTAAAAACAAACCCTCCCCTCCCTTATAGGGAGGGGATTGAGGGGTGGGTAGCGAGCGAAGCGAGCGTCCACCTTCTCGGCTAGGGCGCAGGCCATCGCTTCGCAATGGCACCCACCCCCGGCCCCTCCCTGATAGGGAGGGGGGAGAAAATGATATGGCACTGCATTTCGAACTCGTGACGCCGGAAAAGCTGGTCCGCTCGGTGGAAGTCTATCAGGTCGTCGTGCCCGGCACCGATGGCGATTTCGGTGTGCTGGAGGGCCATGCCCCCTTCATGTCGACCGTGCGCGACGGCGCGATCCAGATTTTCGCCAGCGCGGGCGCCGCGCCGGAAGTCATTCCGGTCGAAGGCGGCTTTGCCGAAGTGAATGAAAAGGGTCTGACGGTCCTGGCCGAAAAGGCGGGCTGACCCGCCCTTGCACCGGAATGAAAAGGGCCGCCCTCCGACATGGAGGCGCGGCCCTTTTCTGGTTAGCGGCTCCTTAACCTTGCGCGCCTAGATCGATGATCGGTCGGGGAGTGTGCATGTCCTATCTTCTAGAGAATCTTGGCGGTTTGCTCGGCGCGACGCTGCTCGCGCCGATGCTATTCTGCGTCGCCGGCTTCGGACTGCTGCGGCTGCTGGACCGTGCCGGACTGGCGGCGGCGGAAGGCTTCTGGCCGCGCGCCGGCTGGGCGATACTCCTGTCGCTCGCCATCCTGCCAGTATTGGATGTCCTCGCGATCCGGGCTATCGGCATGCCGGGCATGCTGCTGCTCAATGGCGCACTCGCTCTGTTCGGCATCAACCAGTTGAGAGGCATCACGCCCGCCTGTCGCGGCACGGGCGCGTTCCTGCTCGTCGCGCTTGGCTGGTGGCTGATCTGCGCCTGGACGCTCATGGATTTCGATCGCGACGGGCGGCTCTATCAAAGCCTGGTCGTGTTCGACATGGTGAAGCACGGCGCCGTGATCGAACAGATTGCGCGGCAGGGCATTCCCTTCACCGATCCCTTTTTCGCGCGCGACGGGATCGCGGGCTATTATCATTATTTCTATGTCTGGCCTGCCGCGATTCGCTGGGCGAGCGGCTTTCACATATCGCCGGTCATGGCCTTTGCCGCCTGCGCCTATTGGACGGGCATTGCGGTCGTCGCCCTGCTGTGGCGCATCGCCGCTGACGCCAGCCTGATCCGGGAAGGACGTGGCCGGCGCGTGCTGATGATCGCCATCCTGCTGTGCTTTGTCGCGGGCGCGGACCTTCTCTTCATGGCGCTGCGCTACCTGATGGTCGGGCGGATCGAACCGGAAATCGAGAATTGGAACAGCGAGATCCGCATGTTCGCCACCTCGACCATCTGGGTGCCGCACCACATTCTAGCGCTGGTCGCGGGGTGGACCGGATTGCTGCTGAACGCGCGGGCGCGCAGCCTTGATACGCCGGAGCGCCTGTGGCTGGCCGTAGGGGCTGGCGCGGCCTATGCCAGCATGTTCGGCGCGTCGGTGTGGATCAGCCTGACCCTCGCGCCGGTCCTGATCGTCTGGGGCATGATGGCGCTATGGCGGCGGGATGGCACGCTACTGCTGTCGGGCGTCGTCGCCCTGCTCTTGTCGGTGCCCCAATGCCTCGACCTCATCCATGGCCGCGCGCCCGATGTCTTTCCGGTGGCGCTGCATATCCGACCCTTCACTTCGTTGTTCGCCGGCCATGACATGGCTGCGCAGCTTTGGAGCCTTATCCTCCTGCCGCTCAACTATGCGCTGGAATTTGGGTTCGTGATGCTGGGCGCAAGCCTCTATGCCCGCAGCGAGCGGCCGGCCGATGCGGCGGGCCGCCCGGTGCGCGCCCTGTTGCTCGGCACCCTGGTAGTGGGACTGCTGGTCGCGAGCTTCCTGCAATCGGTCATCATCAACAATGATCTGGGTTGGCGCGCGGCGCTGTTCATCCTGGTGCCGCTGATGGTCTGGACGATGCGGGTGGCGCAGGAGGACGACGCGGCGCGGCGCTTTGGGGTCCTGGGCGGACTGCTCCTGGCTCTCGGCCTCACCGGCACGGTCTGGGACATTGTCGGCATGCGCCTCATTCGCGCGCCCGCCTTCCCCGTCCGCGCGATCGAGGTGAATGACGACCCCGCCATGGCCTACGCCCTGCGCGAGGCCTATCGCTGGGCCGACCGGCATCTGCCCGAAGGCGCGACGCTCCAGCATAATCCGGTGCTCAAGCGGCGGGCGCTCGATTTCGGCCTCTATACCCGGCACTGGCCGGCGGTCGCGGACAGGGACGCCTTCCTGTTCGGGGCAGACCGACACGCCGTAGCCGCGCGCGTGGCGCTGCTCACGCCGGTCTTCACGCAGCCGCTGACGCTGGCCCAATATCGGGATCGCGCCGCGCGCGGGCGGAGCGACACTCTGCTCTTCACCCGGCGCGATCCGGCGTGGAAGGCGCTGGGCGGCCCGCCCGCCGCCCTGCCCTGCCTCTACCGCACGGCCGACATCTGCATCGCATCCCCGACCCGAAAGGTCCTGCCCAGAAAGACCCTGCCATGACCCTGATCCGCAGCCTGCTGCTGCTGGCGCTGGCCTATTGCGCCACCATGGCGCTGGGCTTCCTGCTCTATGTCGCGTTGATCCGCAGTCCGCTGCTGGGCTACGTCGCCATTCTGTTTTACAGGGGCGTGGCAATCGCCGGTGTGACCGCATTCCTCCTGCTGTTCGCCGGCATCATCGCGCGGCATCGGCTTAACCTGTCCCCGGAGACGCTGGTAGGCGCGGTCGCCCTGTCGCTTGCCTTCAACATCAGCTTCCTGATCGTCTTTCCCGTCACCTTCGACCGGTCGATCACCATGTTTCTGCTCGCGCGGATCGAGCGGCAGGACGGGCAATTGGACGCTGCGGGGCTGGAACAGGTCTATGTCCGCCAGTATCTGGGCGACATGCGCCAGATCGACCGGCGGATCGCCGAACAGAGCCTGTCGGGCAATATCCGGGTAGACCAGGGGCGTATCCACATCACGCCGCAGGGCCGCAAGCTGCTGGATGGCGCGCGGCTGGTGGGCGCATGGTTCGGCACGGACCCGCGCTTCGTCACTGCGCCTGCGATCGCCAGCCCCCGGCATTAGGCATTTATCAAAGTTTCCAGCCTATTCACCTTTTTCAGTCTTACATCGGTCCTATCGGGTTCGCCGGACCGATCACGCAATGATGGCGGAGAAATATGAGCGCCTTTGGACGGAAGAATGGACCTGCCGGCACCAAGCCCGGCTTTGGCATTGCACGCCCGATGCAGGGGGGCGGGACCGCCACCAAAGAGGAGTTGCCGGTCGGCGGCGATCAATTTCCGCCATTGGATATCGCATCCCTGCCCGGCGAAGCACCGTTCGATCCGCTTGCCGCGCCGACCAGCCAGATGCAGCGCAACGCCGACGCCATGTCGCGCCTGTCCGAGCGCGCCAATGCAGAGCATGTGCCCGATGCCGGGCCGCAGGGTTTTGAAGCCAGCGTCCACAAGATCAAGGAACAGGTGCTGCCCCGCCTGCTGGAGCGTGTCGATCCCGAAGCGGCGGCGACGCTGACTAAGGATGAACTGGCGGAGGAGTTCCGCCCGATCATCATGGAAGTGCTGGCGGAACTGAAACTGACGCTCAACCGCCGCGAACAATTCGCGCTGGAAAAAGTGCTGGTCGATGAACTGCTGGGCCTTGGGCCGCTCGAAGAGCTGCTGTCCGACCCGGATGTGACCGACATCATGGTCAATGGCCCGGAACAGACCTATATCGAAAAGAAGGGCAAGCTGCAGGTCGCGCCGATCAAGTTCCGCGATGAGGAGCATTTGTTTCAGATCGCCCAGCGCATCGTGAACAAGGTCGGCCGCCGCGTCGATCAGACCACGCCGCTGGCCGACGCCCGCCTCCCCGACGGCTCGCGCGTCAATGTCATCGTGCCGCCGCTTTCGCTGCGCGGCACGGCGATTTCGATCCGTAAATTTTCGGCCAAGCCGATCACCATCGACATGTTGGCGCAATGGGGCGCAATGTCGCCGAAGATGGCGACCGCGCTCAAGATCGCGGGCGCGTGCCGGTTCAACATCGTCATTTCGGGCGGCACCGGTTCGGGCAAGACGACGATGCTTAATGCCCTGTCGAAGATGATCGACCCAGGCGAGCGCGTGCTGACGATCGAGGACGCGGCCGAACTGCGCCTGCAACAGCCGCACTGGCTGCCGCTCGAAACCCGCCCGCCCAACCTGGAGGGTCAGGGCGCGATCACCATCGGCGACCTTGTCAAGAACGCGCTGCGTATGCGCCCTGACCGCATCATCCTGGGCGAAATTCGTGGCGCGGAATGTTTCGATCTGCTCGCCGCGATGAATACGGGCCATGACGGATCGATGTGCACCCTGCACGCCAACAGCCCGCGCGAATGCCTGGGCCGTATGGAAAACATGATTCTGATGGGCGACATCAAGATCCCCAAGGAAGCCATTTCCAAGCAGATCGCCGATTCGGTGGACCTCATCGTCCAGGTGAAGCGCCTGCGCGACGGGTCGCGCCGCGTCACCAACGTCACCGAAGTCATCGGCATGGAAGGCGACGTCATCGTCACGCAGGAACTGTTCAAGTTCGAATATCATGACGAGGACGATAGCGGGAAGATCGTGGGCGAATATCGCTCCATGGGGCTGCGCCCCTATACGCTGGACAAGGCGCGGATGTTCGGGTTCGACCAGCCTTTCCTGGAAGCCTGTCTGTAACATTGCGTGGCTGGCGGGGAATATTCCCCGCCGCCCCTTGCGCACCCCTGTCGACAACGGCACATCTGCCTTCATCCGCGATGAAGAGAGGATTGGTGCCATGAACCGTCTCGTTCCGATTGGCCTGGCGATTGCCGGCCTAGCCCTGCCCGCCATGCCGCTGCTGGCGCAGCATGATGCCCATGCCGGCCACCAGATGGCGGCCGATCCGATCGCCGCCGCCGTTGCCGCGCCCACCCGCAAGCCCGCCAATGTCGCGCGCGACCAATATCGCCATCCGGCCGAGACGCTCGCCTTTTTCGGCGTCACGCCAATGCAGACCGTGGTCGAATATTCGCCCAGCGGCGGTTGGTATTCGGAAATTCTGGCGCCGCTGATCCGCGATCACGGCACCTTTTACGCCTTGCAACCGAGCGGCAGCTATCTGGACGGGTATAAGAGCTTCCTGGCGTCCAATCCGGTCTATGATCAGGTCAAGCTGGTCGCCTATCCCGAAGAGGCCGCCAGCATCCCTGCGGGCAGCGTGGACACGGTCCTGACCTTCCGCAATGTCCACAACATGGTCATGGGCGGCAAGGCGGCCGATACGTTCAAGGCCTTCTACACGATGCTGAAACCCGGCGGCACGCTGGGCGTGGTCGATCACCGTCTGCCGGAGGATCGCGACAGCGCCGCGGAAATGAAGAGCGGCTATCTCAAGGTTTCGACCGTGCGCAAGCTGGCCGAGGACGCGGGATTTGAATATGTCGGCGCGTCCGAAGTGAACGCCAATCCCAAGGATACAGCCGATTGGGACAAGGGCGTGTGGACCCTTCCGCCAGTGCTGCGCAACAAGGATGTCGACAAGGCCAAATATATGGGCATTGGCGAAAGCGACCGGATGACGCTGAAATTCCGCAAGCCCACGGCATGATCCGGGCGGCGGGCAAGCTGCTTGCGCCCGCGCCCGGGTAGGCTAAGGCGGGGGCGTGACTGCCCCCGCCCGCCCCCACCGCCCGCTTTTCGCCATTGCGCTGCGCCTGACCGCAGTCATCTGTCTGTCGGTGATGTTCATCACGGTGCGGCTGGCAAGCGAGCGCGGCGTGCATGTCATCGAATCTCTCTTCTATCGCCAGGCGCTCGCCCTGCCGGTGGTGGCGATCTGGCTCATGTCGGCAGGCGGGCTTGCGACCGTGCGCACCAAGCGGATCGGCGTCCATGCCAGCCGCATGGCCATAGGCCTCACCGGCATGTGCCTCAATTTCCTCTCCTATATCCTGCTGCCACCTGCTGAAGCCGCGACGATCGGCTTCACCATGCCGATATTCGGCACCATCCTGTCCGCGCTCATCCTGCGCGAGGCGACCGGATGGCATCGCTGGGGCGCGGTGGCGCTTGGCTTTGTCGGCGTGCTGGTGATGATCCGGCCGGATGCCGGCCATTTCCCGCTTCAGGGCGTGGCCGTCGCCATCGCTGCGGCGCTGGTGACGGCCAGCGTGAGCCTGGTCCTGCGCGAACTTGGTCGGACAGAACCAGCCGGCGTCGTCGTCTTCTGGTTCACGACCCTGTCGATGATCCCGCTGGGGCTGGCCATGCCCTTTGTCGCGCAAAATCACGATTGGATGACATGGGGCCTGTTGCTGATGATCGGCCTGTTCGGCGGCATTGCACAGCTATGTCTGACTGCCGCGCTGCGCTGGGGACCGGTATCCGTCGTCCTGCCGATGGATTATAGCGCGATCATCTGGACCACGTTGCTGGGCGTCGCAATCGGCGAGAACTGGCCGCTCGCCACCACCTGGATCGGCGCGGCCCTGATCGTTGCCAGCGGCCTGTATATCGCCTGGCGCGAACATGTCCGCGCCAGGCGACCGGTCGTCAGTTCAGCAGTTCCGCCTCGAGGCTGATCTCGGCCTTCAGCAGCTTGGAAATCGGGCAATTGGCCTTCGCCTTGGCCGCAAGCTCCTGGAATGTTTCATCGTCGGCGCTGGGGATGGTCGCCTTGAGCGACAGGCGGCTGGCGGTGACGGCGAAGCCGCCATCCTGTTGTTCCAGGGTCACGACAGCGCTGGTTTCCATCTTCTCCGCGGTCAGCCCCGCTTCGCCCAGGATCATCGAGAGCGCCATGGTGAAGCAGGACGCATGGGCGGCGGCGATCAGTTCTTCGGGGTTGCTGCCGGGCACGCCTTCAAACCGCGTGGCGAAACCATAGGGATAGGCGTCGAGCGCGCCGCTCTGGGTCGAAATCGTGCCCTTTCCATCCTTCAGGCCGCCGCTCCAGGCCGCCGATCCGCTGCGATTGATCTTCATATGCGTCTCCATGGCAAAGAAAGGGGGAACCCCTGTGGCCCCGCCTTGTTGCCATTAGATAGGCAATTTCATGCAGGAGAGTGACAATGACCGATTTTATGGCTGACAGCCGGAACGACCTTATCGCATCCGACCGGGTGGAAGGAACCGCCGTCTACAACCGGGAAGGCGAGCATCTGGGCAAGATCGACAATTTCATGGTCGAAAAGCGCAGCGGTCAGGTGCGCTATGCCGTCCTGTCCTTCGGTGGGTTCCTGGGCATTGGCAACGATCATTATCCGCTGCCCTGGTCGGTCCTGACCTATGACACCGACAAGGGCGGCTATGTGATCGACCTGGACAAAGACGTGCTGGACAATGCCCCGCGCTACGCAGCCGATGCCCGCCCGGATTATGACGAGGCCTATGGCCGCAACGTCTATCAATATTATGGCGTGGTCTATCCCTGGTAAGAGCGTTTCCCAGCACTAGTCGGGGGCGGCAGCCAAGCGTTGCCGCCCCCTTCTGCTTTCCGGATGGCGACGCCCAGGCACGGCTCAGCGACATTTTATTGTCTACTGATTAAATAGAGTATAGGTCTTTACCCCATTACGATGAGGAGAAGGACCATGAACCGATTCGGATCTGCCGGCAGCCGCCGGTCGCCCGTGGTGCTGACCGTACCGGGCCTTAACAATAGCGGAGAAGGCCATTGGCCAACGCTGTGGGAAGATCAGCGCGGAGATTGTCAGCGGGTGGACCTGGGCCGCTGGGCCAGCCCCAACCGCAACGCCTGGGTGACGCGACTGGACGCGGCCATCCGCCAGATTGACGGGCCGGTGGTCCTGGCCGCCCATAGCCTGGGCTGCATCACCGTCGCCTGGTGGGGCGCGTTGCAGAACCAGGCCTATGGCTGGCCAGTGACCGGCGCGTTGCTGGTCGCGCCGCCCGATTGCGACCGGGCAGAAACGCCCGATATGATCGGCAGTTTCGGACCGGTACCGCGATCGTCGCTGCCTTTCCCGTCGATCCTGGTCGCCAGCCGCGACGACCCCTATATCTTTTTCGAACGCGCGCACAGCATGGGCAAATATTGGGGCAGTCGCTTTGTCGATGCCGGCCATCGCGGCCATATCAATGCGCAGTCGGGTCTTGGCGACTGGGCGTTTGGCCAGAGCCTGCTCGACGAACTGGTCGACGACGCGCATAGCCTGGCCTTGAGCACCGATGCGGCGCCGATCCCGCCGCGCCAAAGGCCATCAGCGACCCGCAGCATTTGGTCATCCGGCCATCCCTGAGCGCATCACGCACATCATTCGGGTGGGACAAGACAAACTTGACCGCCCATTATTTTTCCTTTTTTGTCTACTATTATGATTGAGATAAAAGCAGCAGCAAGAGGTGCCCATGACCGACCAACGACCGATCGATTACCGCCATGCGCGCCCGGACGGGATGCGCGGAGATATCGTCGCCAGCATCGACAAGGTGCGCGATGTTCTGGAACAGCTTCGCTTCGGATCGATCACGCTGACCGTTCATGACGCGCGCGTGGTCCAGATCGACGTCACCGAAAAGACGCGACTGACCGCCTGAGCGGACGACCATAGCCTTTTCGGGCTCCCGCCCGATCGGCCCATGCGGTTTGGGGGTGAGCCGCATGAATTGAACGCCTGTCATTCCCGCACAGACCTGTGGCTTTGACCGGACCGCCGGAAATGCCGTGATCAACAACCACCGGACAGCCGGAAAGGGATTTGTCATGATTGCGCGTTTCCTGTTGCTCGCGAGCGTCGCGAGCGCATCCTTCATCCTGCCTGCCGCCCATGCGCAGGACACCGCCCCGCAGGAAGCGGACGCGGCCATCGTCGGCGGCGCCATCGTCGTCACCGCGCGTCGCCGCGCCGAAGAGTTGCAGGATGTGCCGCTCTCGGTCTCCGTCCTGAATGCCGACGCGATCGAGCAGACTGGCAGCTACAATATCCAGCGGCTGACGCAGTTGCAGCCGACGCTGCAATTCTATTCCACCAACCCGCGCAACAGTTCGATCAACATTCGCGGCATCGGCGCGCCGCTCGGCCTCACCAACGACGGCATCGAACAGGGCGTGGGCATCTATATCGATCAGGTCTATTATAACCGGGTCGCCGCCGCGACGCTGGATTTCGTAGATATCGAGCAGGTGGAAGTCCTGCGCGGGCCGCAAGGCACGCTCTATGGCAAGAACACGACCGCCGGCGCGATCAACATCACCACCCGCGCGCCCAGCTTCAGCTATGAGGGCAAGGCGGAAATCTCGGTCGGCAATCTTGGCTTCAAACAGGCCAAGGCGACGGTGTCGGGACCGATCACCGATCGGCTGGCCGTGCGCATCGGCGCATCGGTCACGGATCGCAATGGCACGATTTACAACGTCGCCACCGACCAGCGCGTCAACAGCCAGGATTTCCTGGGCCTCAAGGGATCCTTGCTGTGGAAGGCGACCGATACGCTCAGCCTCACTCTGTCTGGTGACTATAATCTCCAGAACCCGGTCTGCTGCGCGCAAATCTATGCCGGCTATGGCCCGACGCAGCGCGCGGCCAACCGCCAATATCCTGCCCTGACGGCGGCGCTTGGCTATCAGGTGCCCAGCACCAATCCCTATGACCGCCTCACCGACCTTGACGCGGCGCTGCGCGCGCGCAACGAAATGGGCGGCGCGTCGCTTCGGGCGGAATGGGACCTTGGCGCTGGAACGCTGACATCGGTGTCGGCCTATCGCTACTGGGACTGGCAGCCGTCCAACGACCGCGATTTCACCGGCCTTGATATCACCGCCAAGTCGCAGAACCCGACCCAGCAGAAGCAATGGACCCAGGAACTGCGCTATGCGCAGGAAGGGCAGACGATCGACTTTGTCGTCGGCGCGTTCGCCTTTCACCAGACGATCCACACCACCGGCAGCCAGGTGCAGGGCGCAGACGCCAGCGCATGGCTGCTCAACCCATCCAGCCCGCTGTCGCAAATCCCGGCCGTGCTGGAGGGGCTGACCGCCGACAATGACATTCGCCTTAAGAACAGCAGCGCGGCACTGTTTGGTCAGTTGACCTGGCATTTGACCGACCGCCTCAGCCTCCAGCCCGGCCTGCGCCTCAACTATGACCGCAAGACGGGCAGCTACGAGTCCGCCGTCACCGGCACCGCGTCGGACGGCACGCGCCAGACTGTCACCTTCGCCAGTACCGACCCCTGGATCGTCGCGCAACGGGGCGTGCTGGCGCCGCAGTCCTTCGACGCCAGGTTCAGCGACTGGAACCTGTCCTGGGACCTGACGGCGTCCTATGAAGTGAGCGACGATGTGATGGCCTATGCCACCTGGTCGCGCGCCTTCAAATCGGGCGGCATCAACTTGAACGGCGTGCCGCTGGACGCGAACGGCAACCCGCAGTTGGACGTGGCGACCGTCAAGCCGGAAAAGGTCAACCATTATGAAGTCGGCCTGAAAACGCAATTCTGGGACAAGCGCGCGACGCTCAACCTGAGCGGCTTCTGGACCGAAATCCGCGATTATCAGGCGATCGTGAACAATGGCCAGAACAGCGTCCTGCGCGGCTATCTCGCCAATGCGGACAAGGTGCGGGTGCGCGGGATCGAGGCGGACTTCTCCGTCCGCCCGTCCGACCGGATCAGCACCTATGCCAGCGGCGCCTATACCGACCCCAAATATCTGCGCTTCACCAATGCCCCCTGCCCGCCCGAACTGTCAGGCGGATCGTCCAGCCCGGCCACCTGCGACATATCCGGCCAGTTGCTGCCCGGCATCTCCAAATATTCGCTATCCTACGGCGTGGAATTCAACGTGCCTACAGCCGTGCTGAGCGGTGACGGACAATTTTATATCGGCTGGGATGGCAGCTATCGCTCGACCTTCTCGTCGAACGCGTCCCGCTCCATCTATATGGATATCAAAGGATACAGCCTCAACAATCTGCGCCTGGGCTTCCGCAACAGCGACGGGATCAACGTCTATGGCTGGGTGCGCAACATCTTCGACCGCAATTATATGGAGGTGCTGGCGACCACGCCGGGCAATACCGGCCTGATCGCCGGGCAGCCGGGCGACCCGCGCACCTATGGCCTCACCATCAAGGCGGATTTTTAAAGTACGGCCCCCTGAGGAGGAGCGGCATGGCAGTGCCGCTCCTCTTCCCTTTGCATGATTTGCGCCGCGCCCCGCGCTGGGGTAGAGCGCCATCATGTCCACGACCTTCACGATCGACACCGCGACAAGCCGCGCCACACCGACGCCAGCGCCGATGAAGCGGCTGACCGTGCCCGCCATTCAGCGGCGCAAGGTGGACGGGCAGACCGCCGAGCCGCTCGTCATGCTGACCGCCTACACCGCGCGGCAAGCGCAATTGCTCGATCCGCATTGCGACCTGCTGCTGGTAGGCGATTCGCTGGGCCAGGTGATCTACGGCCTGCCTTCTACCCTGCCCGTAACGCTGGACATGATGATCGCCCATGGCGCGGCGGTTGTGCGCGGCAGCTATCACAGCGTCGTCATCGTCGACATGCCCTTTGGCAGCTATGAAGCGTCCCCGCAGCAGGCCTTTACCAGCGCCAGCCGCATCCTGGCCGAAACCGGCGCGGCGGGCGTCAAGCTGGAGGGCGGGGAGGCCATGGCCGACACCATCGCCTTTCTCAGCCAGCGCGGCATACCGGTCATGGCGCATATCGGCCTGACGCCCCAGGCGGTGAACGCGCTCGGCGGCTACGGCGCGCGCGGCAAGAGCGAGGCGGAACATGCCAAGATAGTGGGCGACGCCCGCGCCGTCGCATCCGCCGGCGCCTTCGCCATGGTGGTCGAAGGCGTGATGGAAGAACTGGCCGACCTCATTACCGATACGGTGGCGGTGCCGGTCATCGGCATTGGCGCATCGGCGCGCTGCGACGGGCAGGTGCTGGTGGCCGAGGACATGTTGGGCATGTTCGAACGCACGCCCCGCTTCGTCAAACGCTATGGCGCCATGGCCGAAACCATCAGCGACGCCGCCGCCCGCTACGCCGCCGATGTGCGCAGCCGCGCCTTCCCCACCGACGATCAGGTCTATCGCCCCAAAAAGTGATTTGCCTGTGGCATAAGCGCCGCTATTGATCGCGCCTTCCGCCAGACGTTTCTGATCCATTTCTCGGAGAATATCGTGGCCCTGACGCCGCAAAACAGCGAAGCCTTCATGCGTGAGGTCGATGACGCCGTCCGGCAGGACCAGCTGACGACCTTCTGGCAACGCTATGGCCGCATCCTCATCGTCGTGCTGGTGGTGGGTCTGGCGGCCTTTGGCGGGTGGCTCTACTGGCAGCATCATCAAAAAACGCAGTCGGAAGCGGTGTCGGAACAGATGGACACGCTGCTCGACACGGCGGTCGGCGGCGGAACGCCCGATCCCAAGCAACTCGCCGCGCTGACCAAGGCCAGCCAGCCGGGCTATCGCGCATCGGCGCTTCTGGTGCAGGCGGGCGTCGCCGCGCGCAAGGGCGACGCCAAGGCCGCAATCGCCGCCTATCGCGCGATTGCCGCCGACGACAGCCTGGACCAGCCCTATCGCGACCTGGCGCTGATCCGCCAGACGTCGCTGGAATTCGACAGCCTCAAACCCCAGCAGGTGGTCGACCGGCTGAAGCCGCTGGCGGTGGAAGGCGCGCCCTGGTTCGGCAGCGCCGGCGAACTGGTCGCGGTTGCGTATATGAAGATGGGCAAGAATGATCTGGCCGGCCCAATGTTCGCGGCCATGGCCAAGGATGACAAGGTGCCGCAGTCGATCCGTTCACGCGCGCGTCAGATGGCGGGCGTCATGGGGATAGACGCGGTAGAGATTCCGGCAGAGCCGAGCGAGGGATGAGCGACAAGATGGCGATGGTGAGCATGAAGAGCCTGGCGCCTATGGGCCGCGCCATGACCGTGGCGGCGATGATCGCGATGTTGGCGGGCTGTGGCATCATCGGTGGCAAGAAGGGCGGCCCCAAGACCCCGGTGGTCGGCAACCGCGTGTCGATCCTGTCCAACGAACAGGGCGTGGAAGTGGACCCGGCGCTGGCGGACGTGCCCGTCACCCTGCCCGCCCCTTATGTCAACGACAGCTGGAGCCAGCCCGGCGGCAATTCGTCCAAGGCGATGGGCCATGTCTCGCTAGCCGGATCGCCCAGCCAGGCCTGGACCGTGTCGATTCAGGGCAGCAAGCCCCAGGCGCGCTTGGCCGCGTCCCCCGTGGTGTCGGACGGCAAGCTCTATGTCATCGATGCGGGCGCGCATGTGATCGCCTTCGACGCCGCGAGCGGCTCCAGATTGTGGCAGACATCGCTGCCGGCCGAAGGCAATGGCCGGGCGCTGTTCGGCGGTGGCGTCAGCGTGCTGGGCGACCGGCTGTTCGCCAGCACGGGCGTCGGCGATGTGGTTTCGATGGAGGCGGCGACCGGCAAGATCCTGTGGCAAAAGCATTTGGGCGGTCCGCTGCGCGGCGCGCCGACGCTGGAAAATGGCCATGTCTATGTCATGGGACAGGACAACCAGATTTTCGCGCTGAACCAGAGCGACGGCGTCACCCAATGGACCGACAGCGGTACGTTGCAGGTAACGGGCATCTTCGGCGTTGCAGCCCCGGCCGCCGCGCAAGGCACGGTGATCGCCGGCTACAGCTCGGGCGAAATTTCCGCCTATCGCTATGAAAATGGCCGTTCGCTGTGGGGTGACGCGCTGTCGCGCACCAGCATCTCGACCGCTGTCGCCACGCTGACCGACATCGATGCCGATCCGGTTATCGACCGCGGTCGCGTCTTCGCCATTGGCCAGGGCGGTCGCATGGCCAGCTATGAACTCACCAGCGGCCAGCGCATCTGGGAAATCAACATTGCGGGCATTTCGACGCCGGCGGTGGTGGGCGAATGGGTTTTCGCCGTCACCAGCGATGCCAAGCTGCTGTGTGTATCGCGCGCGACCGGCAAGATCCGCTGGATCAGCCAACTGCGCCGCTGGGTGAAGGAAAAGAAGAAGGACAAGGCGATCCGCTGGACCGGCCCGGTGCTGGCGGGCGGCCGCCTGATCGTGGTGTCCACGCGGGGCGAAATGGTCTATGTCGATCCCGCGTCTGGCGATGTTCAGTCGACAGTCGACATGAACCGTTCCATGTCGCTGTCCCCGGTCGTCGCCAACAACATGCTCTACATATTGGCCGACGACGGGAAGCTGACGGCGTTCCGTTAAGCCGCATACTCATGCTAAGCGTGCTCCTGCGCAGGCAGGGGGGTGGGGTCCACTCGATGGGCCAGCCCCCTGCCCGCGCGGGAGCATCTGTTTTTTGACTGGAAGGATAAGGGCCATGCTGCCCACCGTAGCGATCGTCGGACGCCCCAATGTGGGCAAGTCCACCCTGTTCAACCGCCTGGTCGGCAAGAAGCTGGCGCTGGTGGATGACCAGCCAGGCGTTACGCGCGACCGGCGGGAAGGTGAGGCGCATCTTCTGGGTCTGGACTTCACCATCATCGACACCGCCGGCTATGAGGATGAGGATCCGCAGTCGCTGCCGGGCCGGATGCGTATCCAAACGGAGGCGGCGGTCGACAATTGCGACGTCGCCCTGTTCCTGGTCGACGCGCGCGCGGGGATCACGCCGCTGGACGAGGAAATCGCCCGCTGGCTGCGCGAAGGCGATGCGCCGGTCGTGCTGGTCGCCAACAAGGCGGAAGGCCGGGCATCCGAAGGCGGCGTCATGGAAGCCTTTGGCCTGGGCCTGGGCGAACCCATCCCCTTTTCCGCCGAACATGGCCAGGGCATGGCCGACCTGTTCCAGGCCTTGCTGCCTCACCTCGACCGTGAGGAAGAGGAGGAGCCGGAAGCGGACGGCGACAGCGAAGCGGACATGGAGAACGCGCCGCTTAAACTGGCGATCGTGGGCCGCCCGAACGCAGGAAAGTCCACTCTTATCAATAGGTTATTGGGGGAAAATCGTCTGCTGACGGGGCCGGAGGCCGGCATCACCCGCGACAGCATCGCCGTCGACTGGAGTTGGACCAGCCGCGAGGGGCTGGAGCGGCCCGTGCGCCTCATCGACACAGCGGGCATGCGCAAGCGCGCGAAGGTGCAGGACAAGCTGGAGAAGCTGGCGGTCAGCGACGGCCTGAACGCCGTGAACTTTGCCGAAGTGGTCGTGCTGTTGCTCGATTCCACGCGCGGGCTGGAAGCGCAGGATCTGCGCATCGCCGACAAGGTGCTGGAGGAAGGGCGTGCGCTCGTCATCGCGCTCAACAAATGGGATACGGTCGACAATGGCTCGGCGCTCTATCAGGGCATCAAGCAGGCGCTGTCCGACGGTCTGGCGCAGGTGCGCGGCGTGCCGATCATGACCGTGTCGGCCGCGACCGGAAAGGGCCTGGATGACCTGATCCATGTCGCCTTCGAAACGCGCACCGCCTGGTCGCAGCGTATTTCCACCGGCATCCTCAATCGCTGGTTCGAACGCGCGCTGGAGGCCAATCCGCCGCCAGCGCCCGGCGGCAAGCGCATCAAGTTGCGCTACATTACCCAGAACAAGACGCGGCCGCCGACCTTCGTTCTGTTCGGCACACGGCTCGACGAACTGCCCGAAAGCTATCGCCGCTATCTGGTGAACGGCATCCGCAAGGAACTGGGCTTTGGCGCGGTGCCGGTTCGGCTGACGCTGCGCAGCGCGAAGAACCCCTTTGGCAAATGACGATGATTCGGTGGCGATCAACGCGCGGGGGATGAAATGCCCCTGGCCCGCACTGCGCGCCGCCCGCGCGATGCGCGAGGCGCATGCCATCCTGATCGAGGCGGATGATCCCATCGCGGGCGCGGAACTGGCCGCGCTGTCGGCCCAGCATGGCTGGGATTTCGCCGCGATCGGGCAGGATCGCTATCGGCTTTCGCATCGCGTGAGCGGACCCGAAGCCCACGAAATTTAACCGGCTGTTTACGCGCCCCCCTTATGTTCGCACGCGCATGTAAGGGAGTGGCGCGTGCTGCATCAACAATCCGACCTGGTGGACTTGACCGAGCTGGCGCGCGCGCGCGCGGAGCTCGGCGCAGCCTATTTGCGCATCCTGAGCTATTTCAAGGAAGACGGCGTCAAATCGATCCATGAGATCGAGGAAGCCATGCGCACCCGCAATGCAACCGCGCTGGTGCGCCCGGCCCATACGCTGAAGGGCGAATCCGCCCAATTTTGCGCGCATCGCCTGTCGGCGCTTGCCGAAACGATCGAAATGACCGCGCGCCGCTGTGTTGAAATGCATGAGACGCCCGACGAACTGATCGAAACGGTCGTCGCGCTACGCCCCTGTTTTAGCGAAACCATCGCCCTGCTCGACCGTGATGCCAATCCTTTGGCGGCGCGCCGTCCGGGGGGCTTTGGCCGCCGCGTGGGCGCGCCGCAGGCCAGCTTCGGGCGCGCGGGCTGATCGCAGACCTCACCTAATACGTCTTGAACTGAAACGCATCATGCCCCCATATGGTGGGCATGACACGCTTTTCCCTGCTCGACCTTGTCCCCGTGCGCGAAGGCGGCGACGTCGCGTCCGCGCTGGCCCAGACAGCTGACCTTGCCGCCCATGCCGAACGCCTTGGCTATCACCGTTTCTGGGTGGCCGAGCATCATGGCATGGCGGGGATTGCATCGGCCGCGACCGCCGTGGTGCTGGCGCATATCGGCCATGCCACCTCCACCATGCGCATCGGCGCGGGCGGCATCATGCTGCCCAATCATGCGCCGTTGGTGATTGCCGAACAGTTTGGCACGCTCGACGCGCTGTTTCCCGGCCGCGTCGACCTGGGCCTTGGCCGAGCGCCGGGATCGGATCAGAAGGTCGCGCAGGCGATCCGCCGGAACCTCAGCGGCGGCGCTGATCAGTTCCCCCGCGACGTGATGGAATTGCAGGCTTTTCTAGCGGGCGACGATCGACTGGGCATTCAGGCGACACCGGGCGCCGGTGCGGACGTGCCGCTGTGGATCTTGGGTTCAAGCCTCTATGGCGCGCAACTCGCCGCCGCGCTGGGCCTGCCCTATGCCTTCGCATCCCACTTCGCGCCGGCCGCGCTGGATGAGGCAATCGCCATCTACCGGCGCGACTTTCGCCCCTCCGCCCAGCTCGACCGGCCCTATGTCATGGCGGCCTATAACGTCTTCGCCGCCGACAGCCAGGAGGAGGCGACGTTGCTCGCCAGTTCGATGCAGCAGGCCTTCGTGCGGCTGCGCACTGGCCAGCCGGGCAAGCTGCAACCGCCGGTGCCCGATTATCTGGCCAGCCTGCCCATGCAGGCGCGCGCGATGCTGGCCGATGTGATGAGCGTGTCGAGCATCGGCACCAGGCAAGATGTCGAACGCGATCTTGCCGCCTTTCTGGATCGCACGCAGGCCGATGAAATCATCCTGACCGGGCAGATCCACGATCCTGATGCGCGCAAGCACAGCTTCGCCATCGCCATGGCCGCCGCGCAGGCGATTACGGCGCGCGCACCAGAACCGGTTGATCCCTGACCCGGGCCGGGCCGAGCCGGCCGCCGCTCAGCAATGCCGCCGCGCGCGGCGCGACGCGCCGCAGCGCCGATCCGACCGCAATGACGACGAGCAGCACGATCAGCGGCTGAAGGATCAGGTAAATCGGATAGAGCGGCGATCCCATGTCGCCGGTGATCTTTCCGATCAACGGGCCGCCCAGCCAGATCAGGATCAGATGCGCGCAGAACAGAAAGAACATATAGGGTTCGATCCGCAGCAGCAGCCCCCGCGCGCCCGATCCCGCCAGTGTCCAGGCGATCCGCCAGAAAGCGACGGCAGCAGCGATCCGCACGCTCATGTCGATTGCGCGCTGCACCGTCGTCCATTCGCCATCCCCCACGGCCACGGCCCGGTAAAGCTGCACCATCATCAGCAAGAGGAAGGGCAGCAGCGCGAGCCATAGCGGCATGCGCGCCACGACCTGCTCTGTCCCCTGCCGGCGCGCCAATATGCCGATGACGAAGAAGAACAGGATCGATGCGCGCATCAGCACCGGCGGCCCCAGCCCCGCCACCTGCGCGGCGGCTGCTGCCAGTGCGATCAGAATCAGCACCCAGCCAGGCAGCCGCACCAACAGGGGCGCGACGAGCATGCACAGGAACAGATCGCGCAGGAACGGCATCTGGACATTGATGTCGGGATTGCGCGTCAGGATGAACAATTCCTGCGCCACCCATTCCAGCGAACTGGGCGTGGGCGCCTTAAGATGGAACAGCAAGGCCGCGCCCGACACGAACAGGATGGCAAGCGCGTTCCACAGCACCATCGGCAGCAGGATCGTCCGCGCCTTGCGCGCGACATGGGTGGTCCAGGCGCGCGAGGTGCCCGATCCCGCCACCAGCCAGCCCGAAATCAGGCCCAAGAGCGGCACCGCGCTGCGCCCGAACACCTCCATCAGCGTCCAGCGCAGCGTGTCCTGCCCCGTGCCCCGCAAAGCCGCCAGCGCAATGCCGTTGAGCCCGGTCCAGGCATGGACATAGACCACGCCCAATATGCAGATAACCCGCGCGATGGCGATGGCGTCGGATCGGCGTGCGCGGTCGGCGACTATCGTTTCGGACAAGAAAGCATCCTGTGTTCAGCTGGCGCTTGAAATGCCTGAAGCTGATCCATGTTCCCTTGTCCAGCCTTAGCATGCAACCGGCATCACAGACGACCGACGCGGCTAAGCCAAAATTTACCTCTTCCTTCTAAAGCCTTGATGTTTGCCGGGTCTCAATCGGCGCCAAGGAAACGGATGCACCATGTCCTACATGTCGGACGCCCAGAATTTTGCCGCGTCGTCCACGCCGGATCATCCGCATTCCATGGGCATGATCTTCCAGATTGCCGGGTCCAGTTCCAAAGTGCTGATCGACGCGCAGCGCCTGGGGATATTGGGCCAGGACGCCGATCCCTGCGTCGCGATGGCGGGACAGGTCGGCAGCCAGGTCAAGATGCGGGTCGGCGGCTGCTGGCTCATCGCCAGCGTGCGCACCATGGCGCTGGATCAGGCGACGCACAGCGTCATAGCGGACATTGATTTTCTGGGTGAAGGCGATGAGGAGTCGGCGACCGGCCGCATCCATCATTTCCGGCGCGGCGTCACCCGCTATCCCACGCCCGGCACCGACATCTTCCCGGTGTCGAGCGCCGACATGCAACAAATCTACGCCGCCGATGACCGCGCCAATGTCGAAATCGGCACCGTCTACCCGACCAGCGAAACGCGCGCGGCGCTCTATGTCGATTCGATGCTGGGCAAGCATTTTGCGCTGCTGGGCTCGACCGGCACCGGCAAGTCGACCAGCGCGGCGCTGATCCTGCATCGCATCTGCGACCTGTCGCCCCAGGGGCATATCGTCATGATCGATCCCCATGGCGAATATGGCGCTGCCTTCGCGCAGAATGGTGCGGTCTATGACGTCAGCAACCTGGCCCTGCCCTATTGGCTGATGAATTTCGAGGAGCATTGCGAGGTGTTCGTGACCTCGCAGGGGGCCGACCGCACGGTCGACAGCGACATCCTGGCCAAATGCCTGCTCGCCGCGCGATCGAAGAACCGGCTGGCCGAAAGCATCGGTCGGCTGACGGTCGATTCGCCGGTCCCTTATCTTCTGTCCGACCTCACCACCATCCTTCAGAACGAGATGGGAAAGCTGGACAAGGGCACGGGCGCGCTGCCCTATATGCGGCTCAAGACCAAGATCGACGAGATCAAGGCCGATCCGCGCTACAGCTTCATGTTTTCGGGCATGCTGGTCGCGGACACGATGCAGCAGTTCATTGCCAAGATTTTCCGCCTGCCCTCCGATGGCAAGCCCATTTCCATCATCGATGTGTCGGCCATGCCATCCGACATCACCTCGACCGTTGTGTCGGTGCTGTCGCGGCTGGTGTTCGACTATGCCATCTGGGCGCGGGACGAACCGCAGCGGCCGATCCTGCTGGTGTGCGAGGAAGCGCATCGCTACATCCCCTCCTCCACCAGCGGATCGGGTCAGGCCGTGCGCAAGATATTGGAGCGGATCGCCAAGGAAGGCCGCAAATATGGCGTGTCGCTGGGCCTCATCACCCAGCGACCATCCGATCTGGCCGAAGGCGTGCTGTCGCAATGCGGCACCATCATCGCCATGCGACTCAACAATGATCGCGACCAGGCGTTCGTGAAGGCGGCGATGCCCGAAGGCGCGCGCGGCTTCCTGGATACCATTCCTGCGCTGCGCAACCGCGAGGCGATCATCTGCGGCGAAGGCGTCGCGGTGCCGATCCGCGTCGCGCTCGACAATCTGGAGCCGCAGCGCCGCCCGGCATCCAATGATCCCAGCTTTACCGATCTGTGGCGGCAATCGGGCGGCGAGGCTGATATTCTGGCGCGCACCATCACCCGCTGGCGCAGCCAGGGGCGCTGACACCTTATCCTACCGGGGCGATTCGGCCGGCAGGCTCGGTTTCGCTGTTCACGCTTTCGCGGCATTGTTCGGCATGGACCGGCGCCATCAGCTTCGCCTTGCGCCAGCCCCCATGCAGATACACCGCCGACGCGAGCAGCAGCGCGGTCAGCGATCCGGCCGGGAAACTCAGCCACAGGGCGTTCGCATCCAGCACCGGATAGGCGAGATAATAAAAGCCCAGCCGCACCGCGAACAATGTGAAGATAAGGATCAGCAGCGGCGCGACCACCACGCCATTGGCGCGCATGACCCCGAACAGGATCATGGTGCAGCCAAAGAAGATGAAGCTCCAGCTGGCGAGCAGCTGCATCGTCCAGGCCGCCTCAATCGCTGCCTGATTATTGCCCAGGAACAGCGCCAGCAGTGGTTCGTGGAACAGCAGGATCACCGCCACCATCGCACTGGTCACGGCCAGCAGATAGCCCAGGCCATAGCCGGTGATGCGGCTGATCCGGTCCCACCGCGCCGCGCCGATATTCTGCGCCGCCATCGCGCTGACCGCCGCGCCCATGGCCATCGCGGGCATTTGAAGATAGGTCCAGATCTGCTGGGCCGCGCCATAGGCGGCCGTCACCAGCAACCCTTCCCGGTTGACGAGGCCGATCATCACCAGGCCAGAGAGCGACATGACGATCATCTGCAACCCCATCGGCAGCCCCTTGCCCAGCAGCACGCGCATCTGGTCTGCTGCGGGCCAGAGGTAGCGCAGTTCGGCCCCGCGCAGCCGCAGCGGCATGTCCTTGGCATAGATGAAGGCGACGACGCCGATCAGGCTGATGAACCCGGCCGCCGCCGTCGCTGCCGCTGACCCCGCAATCCCGAAAGCCGGGACCGGCCCCAGCCCCAGGATCAGTACGGGATTGAGCACCAGGTCGATGGCGACGCTGACGATCATGAAGATGAGCGGGGTGCGCGCGTCGCCCGCGCCGCGCAGGCCCATCATGATCATGACGACCAGCAAGGTCGCGGGCATGGCGAAGAAAATAACGCGCAGATAAACGAGCGCCAGGTCGAACGCCTCCTGCGGGGTCGCGAGCAGGCGCAGCAGCGCGGGTGCGCCGATCCAGCCGGCGATGGCGACGCCCAGCCCCAGCATCGAACAGAAGCCGACGGCGGTGCCGAAGGCGCGGCGCGCCGCATCGATATCCTTCGCGCCGACCGACTGGGCGACCACCACGGTCGACGCCATGCCGAACCCGAACACGACGGAAAACATGAGGAACATGATGATATTGGCGTTGGCGGTCGCCGCCAGCGCCTGCGCGCCCAGAAAGCGCCCGACCCAGATGGCGTTGATCGAACCATTCAAGGACTGGAGGATGTTGGACGCCAGCGTCGGCATGGCAAAGAGCAGCAGCGTCGATCCGATCGCCCCCTGCGTCAGGTCTTTGCGGTCTGGTTTGCCTGTCGCCATTGTCTGCATCTCCCCGCACAGGCTGGATGAGGAGGCGGACCATGGCCGCCTCCGTTCGCCCTGAGCCTGTCGAAGGGCCATTCTTCTATCAAGGAAGAAAGAGGCTTCGACAAGCTCAGCCCGAACGGGTCATAGGCGCGTGCTTATCCCAACCGATCCAGCGCCGCTTTCAACCGCTCGGCTTCGGCAGTCTTTTCAGCATGATCCTCGCGCGCCTTGGCGACGGCTTCGGGCTTGGCCTTTTCGACGAAGCTGGCATTGGACAGGCGACCGCCCAGACCATCGCGCTCCTTCTCCGCGCTGGCCAGCGCCTTGGCAAGTCGCGCCTTTTCCGCCGCAATATCGATCACGCCTTCCAGCGGCAGGATGAACGTCGCCTCGTCCACCACGATCTGCGCCGCGCCGCCGGCGGGCGGTTCGCCAAAGCTCAGGCTCTCCACCCGGCCAAGCCGCGCCAGCGCCACGCCCTGCCGGTCGAGCCGGCGGTGCGTGTCCTCCGCTGCGCCGCTCACGACCATGGGTAGCTTCGCGCCCGGCGGGACATTGAGTTCTGTCCGCGCAGTGCGGATCGCGCTCACCAGTCGGATCAGCCAGTCGATTTCCGCCTGCGCTTGCCTGTCGACGGCGGCCAGCGCCTGCGGCCATTGCGCCACGATCAGTTCGTTCGCGCGCGCGCCGGTCAGGCTCCATAACTCTTCGGTTATGAATGGCATGAACGGGTGGAGCATGACGAGAATCTGATCGAACGCCCAGCCCGCTACGGCGCGGGTTTCGTCATCCATCGCGCCTTTGGTCAGTTCGATATACCAGTCGCAAAACTGGTCCCAGACGAAGTGATAGATGGCGTTGGCCGCTGCATCGAAGCGCAGGTCGGCCATGGCAAGGTCAATCGCCTGCACCGTGGCCACCGTCTCGGCGATAATCCAGCGATTGACCGGCAGGTGGGCGGCGGGCGCCTCATGGCTTGTGGACGCCGTGACCCCGTTCGCTTGCAGGAAGCGCGCCGCATTCCACAGCTTGGTGGCGAAGTTGCGATAGCCCTCGACCCGCTTTTCATCCATCTTCACGTCGCGGCCCTGGCTTTCCATCGCCGCCATGAAGAAGCGCAGCGCATCCGCGCCGAACCGGTCGATCAGGCCCAGCGGATCAACCACATTGCCCTTGGACTTGGACATTTTCTGCCCATCGGCGGCGCGGACGAGGCCATGGAGATAGAGTTTGCGCCACGGCACATCACCCATGAACTCCATGCCCTGCATCGCCATCCGCGCGTCCCAGAAGAACAGGATGTCGAAGCCTGAAATCAGCAGATCGTTGGGATAGTGGCGTGAAAGCGTCTCGCTCTGTTCCGGCCAGCCCAGCGTGCCGAACGGCCAGAGCGCGGACGAGAACCAGGTGTCGAGCACATCGGGATCACGCGTCAACGCCTTGTTGCCCGCCAGAGCCTGCGCTTCGGCTTCGGTTTCAGCGACATAGCTGTTGCCGTCCGCATCGAACCAGGCCGGAATCTGATGCCCCCACCACAGTTGCCGCGACACGCACCAGGGCTGGATATTCTCCATCCAGTTGAAGAAGGTCTTTTCCCATGTCCTGGGCACGATCTCGATCGCGCCGTCGCGCACCGCCTGCATCGGCGCAACCGCCAGCTTGGCCGCATCGACATACCATTGGTCGGTCAGCCAGGGTTCGATCACCACGCCGGAGCGATCCCCGAACGGCGTCTGGATCGTGCGCGGTTCGAAATCGGCCGTGACCTCCTCGCCCTCCTTGTTTTTCGTCACATGGGGCACGAGGAAGCCGAGCGCCTTCATCGCCGCCACCACGGCTTCGCGCGCGCCATCGACGCCGTCGCGCTTGAAGCGGTGCAGCCCCAGAAATGCGTCGGGGATAAGGCCGTCGGCGGTCTGGACGACATTGGCGTCTGCGTCGAACATGTTGAGCATGTCGCCGGCCTTGAAGCCCGCGCGCTTGCCCACCTCGAAATCGTTGAAGTCATGTCCTGGCGTGATCTTGACCGCGCCCGTGCCCAGTTCCGGGTCGGCATGATCGTCCGCGACGATCGGGATGCGCCGGCCGGTGATCGGAAGAACGATCTGCTTGCCGATGACATCCTTGTAGCGCGCGTCGTCGGGATGCACCGCGACCGCCATGTCGGCCAGCATCGTTTCGGGCCGCGTCGTCGCGACGACGATGTGGTCGCTGCCATCGGCCAACGTCACGCCGTCTGCCAGCGGATAGCGGAAACGCCAGAAGCCGCCCTTGGTCTCGACCGTCTCGACCTCCAGGTCCGAAATGGCGGAGCGGAAATGCGGGTCCCAGTTGACCAGCCTTTTGTCGCGATAGAGCAGGCCGCGCTTGTGCAGTTCCACGAACACCTTGACCACGGCCTTTGAAAAGCCCTCGTCCATGGTGAAGCGCTCGTTCGCCCAGTCCATGGAGCAGCCCAGCCGCCGCAGCTGGCGCGTGATCGCGCCGCCGCTTTCGGCTTTCCACTCCCACACCTTGGCGATGAAATCCTCGCGGCTGTAATCGGTGCGCTTTTCGCCCTTGGCGTTGAGCTGGCGCTCCACCACCATCTGCGTCGCGATGCCGGCATGATCGGTGCCCACCACCCACAGCGCATCCTTGCCGCGCAGCCGCTCGTAGCGGATGACGATATCCTGCAACGTGTTGTCGAGCGCATGGCCGATATGCAGGCTGCCCGTGACATTGGGCGGCGGATTGACGATGGTGAAAGGCGTGGCATCGGGGCGGTCGGGGCGGAACAGCCCCTTTTCCTCCCAATGCTGATACCAGCGGGTTTCGATGGACGCGGGGTCGAATGTCTTGGGCAGCTCGGTCATGACAGCGCCCTTAAAGGCCCTGCCCGCTCCATTCCAGCGAAACTATCAGCCGATCCAGCGCCAGATGCCCGCCGCCCAGCCCGCAAGCGGCATATGCGCCCAGGTCGCGGCCAGCCACACGACCACACCGCCCGCCAACGCATGCGCGCCGAACCGCCCGAACCGCGCCCGTCCCGCCACGATGGCGGCGAACGGCCAGTAGCTGGTTTTCGCCTCCCATTCCCGCCATTGCGCCGGTTGCAGCCGTTCCTTTTTCCGGTCCTGCAATGCCGCGCCGACCAGCGACAGGATCAGGATGGCGAGCGCGACGATGATATTCTTGGCGACCGGATAGACCAGAATATGGCAAATCCCCCACAGCGCGAAGGACCAGAGCATGGGATGACGCGTCACCGCGAATACGCCCTTCGCCTGCGCCGGCACGCGCACCGCGCCGTCCGGGTCGGGCATTGCCGGATTGCCGACCAGCGATCCCATTAGAAGGACCGACGCCACCAACATGATGATCGTCGCCAGCGCCCACAGGCCATCGCCAACCGGCCAGAGCATTTCCGTTACGGATGCGGAACGATACGCCATGACCAACCACCCGAGGGTCGCGAAGGCCACCAGCGAATAGAGCCCCAGAAACCCCTTCTCCCCCACCCGCGCGACCAGCGGCGCGCGCAAGGGGTGGGACAAAAGGAAATGCGTGCCGACAAAGGCAATCGCCGCACTCATCACCATCAACATGGCCGCCCCCTACCCAAGGAAGCGGCCAGTCTATCACAGCCCGCGCTGCTGTCTATTTCGCCGTCCACTTGTCGAGCCAGCCCAGCGCCTCGCCATACCATTGCAGCGAGTTTTTGGGCTTGAGCACCCAGTGATTTTCATCGGGGAAAACCAGCAGTTTCGATGGGATGTCCCGCCGTTGCAATGCGGTGAAGGCGGCCAGCCCCTGAGTATAGGGAATGCGGAAATCCTTTTCCCCCGTCACCACCAGCATCGGCGTCTTCCATTGCGCGACATGGTTGACCGGGTTCCATTTCTCGAACTCCTGCGGCACCTCAAAATAAGGGCCGCCATGTTCCCATTCGTCGAACCAAAGCTCCTCGGTTTCATAGGCCATGGCCCGCGCATCGAACACGCCGTCATGCTGGACCAGGCATTTGAACCCATCGGGCCACTGCCCCGCGATCCAGTTCATCATATAGCCGCCATAGCTGGCGCCGAGCGCGCAGGCATTGCCGGCATCGACCTGCGCATCCTGCGCCGCGGCGGCGGCCAGGCCCAGTTTCAGGTCTTCCAGCGGCTTGCCGCCCCAATCCTTGTTGATGCTGTCGGTAAAGGCCTGGCCATAGCCGGTGGAGCCGTGAAAATCGACGATCACCGCGGCGTAGCCATGGGCGGCGAAAGCCTTGGGATTCCAGCGATAGGACCAGCTGTCGTTGAAGCTGCCCTGCGGCCCGCCATGGACCAGGAAGGCGACGGGCAATTTGCCGGTCACGCCCCTGGGCTTGACGATCTGCCCCCAGACGGTGTCGCCATTGGCGCCCTTGAAGCTGTAGCGTTCGACCGACACATCGTCGACGCCCGCCAGCTTGTCGGCATTGACCTGGGTCAGGCGCACCGGCTTGCCCCTGGCCGGCATCTTCCAGAAATCAGCGGGCGACTGGATGCTGTCGAGCGCATAGACGAACCCGCCCTGCGGCAAGGGAATGACGCTGCCGGCATGGCCCTTGCCGGTCAGGCGCGTCACCTTGCCCGACGTGGCATCGACCCGGAACACCGGATTGTCGAGCACGTCATTGGCCGTCACCAACAGCGACTTGCCATCCGCCGTCCAGGCGATCGACCCGACCGACCGGTCCCATCCTTCGGTCAGCGCGCGCGTTTCGCCGGTCGCGATATTACGCAGCGTCAGCACCAGCCGGTCCGCTTCGTAACCCGGCCGCTTCATCGCGGCATATGCCAGCCATTGGCCATCGGGCGACACCGTCGGCATCGTGTCGGTCGCGTCATTGGCGTCGGTCAGGTTGGTCGGCGCCGCGCTGCCATCGGCGGGGGTGGAGAAAATGTCGAGATTGGTCGACAGCGGCTCGATCCGTCCCGCCTCCCGCAAGGCGAAGAACAGGGTTTTGCCGTCCCTGCTCCAGGCGATCTCTTCCGCGCCGCCAAAGGGCTTTGACGGGCTGTCGCCGACCAAGCCGCCCATCACCGAAATGGCGGGGCCGCCCGCAACCGGCATGACGAAGATTTGGGACCGCTGGCCATCCGACCATGTATCCCAATGGCGCACGAACAGTTGCTCGTAAACGCGGCCGCTGCCCGCATCCGCCGGCGCGTCGGGCTTCACATCGTCCAGCGTCTTCGCGCCCACCGGCCGGTCGGCCCATAGCGCGACCTTCATGCCATCGGGGCTGAGCAGGAAACCGGAAATGCCGCCGGGGGCCTTGCTGATCTGAACCGGATCACCGCCGCTCAGCGCCACGCGCCAGAGCTGATCGTCGCCGCTGGCGTCCGACTGAAAGTAGAGCGCCGACCCGTCGGGCGAAAAGACGGGCGAGGCTTCATTCTTGTCCGCCACCGAAGCGATCTTGCGCGGCGTCTGGCCTGGCCGATCGATGGCAAGCAGATAAAGGTCCGTGCGCCCGCGATTGGCGGCCAGGTCGGTGCTGCGCAGCTGATAGGCCAGCCATTTGCCGTCCGGCGACACCGCCGGCGCGCCGATCCGGTCAAGGCTCACCATGTCGGCGGGCGTGAACGGCCGGGCCAGCGCGGGCGCGCAGGCCAGCGCCATCGCGCCGATCCCTGCAAGCAGCAAAGTCTTCATGCATATGTCCCCATGTCGTGCAGACGACGGTTAAGGCCGCAAGGCCCGTGCGCCGTCAGGATGACAGGGGTCTAGGCCGCTGCGTCAGCGGCCGCAAGACCGGCCTTAGCGGCTGGTGATGCGCGCGATTTCCTTGGCCACCATATCCTCGACCAGCGCGGGAAGGCGTGCATCGAGCCATTCCTTGAGCATCGGTCGCAGCATGGAGCGGACGAGGCCGTCCAGCGTGTTTTCCTCGCCATCGCGCGGCGCGACCAGCATGGAGGACAGCGCGGAAAGCGAATGGCGCGCGGCCACCTCGCTTTCGACCGACAGGATCGTATCCTCGCCTTTCGGATCGGACGGCTTGGTGGCAGCAGCTTTGGGAGCGGGCATCACTTCCTCCTCCGCGACCTCATCGGTCAATTCCAGCACTTCTTCGATCGCTGGCGCGACCGGCACGGACGCCGCCCGGGCGCTATCGGCGCGGGTGCGGCGGGGCGCGGCCTGCACCGCTTCCTCGCCTTCCTCGGCGATGATCCGCTTGATGGACGAGAGTATCTCTTCCATCGAGGGTTCCTTGGTCATGTCACCCATGGATAGTCCCCGTCCAAAATCCATTGCGCAGCGATACCGCCTTAGAATTACCTGATCCGGTTAACAAGCGGTTAAGGCTGGCGGGCCGTCGCGGGATCGACTTTGGCATCCTGCGCGGGCGTGTCAACGGTCCGCGTCGCCACTGGCGCGGGCGCGGCGCCCCAGTCCCAGTCGAACCATTTGCCTTCTACCCGGTCATAATTGACCATCGGATCATAGAGCGTGCCGCTTTCCAGTCCCAAATCCTTCGCTTCGGCGTGCCCCATCGCGGCGAGCAGCGTGAAGCCGGCGACATAGGCGTTGCGCTGCGCCGACACCAGTTCGACCCGGGCGATCAGCGCTTCCTGCTCGGCATTGAGGATGTCGAGGATGGTGCGGCTGCCCACCGAATTTTCCGCCCGCACGCCTTCCAGCGACAAGCCCGTGGCGTCCACCGCCTTGCGGCTGGACTGGATCGTCTGGAGCGACGCCTGCCAGCTGGCATAGGCCGCACGCGTCTGCGCGATGACGTTGCGTTCGGTTTCAATCTCCTGCTCGATCGCCTGCGATTCGAGCGCCTGATTCTGCCGCACCTGCGCGGCGGGTCGTCCACCCTGATAGAGCGGGATCGTCAGTTGGACGCCGGCGGCGGCCTGCTTGTTGACCTGCGGCCCTTCGATGCTGTTGCCGTCGGCGTCGAGCGCCGTGCCACCGAGCGTATGGAGATAGTTGGTATAACCCGCCTGGGTGAAGGCGGAGATGGTCGGCAGCACGGTGCCGCGCGCCGCCTTCACGTCATAACGCCGCGCATCGCGCTGCTTCTTGGCCGCCAATATGTCGGGATTGTCATTGAGCGCGACGCGCACCGCGATCGACGGATCGGCCGGCAGGCCGGGAAGCTGCGGCGGCGGCTCCAGCGCATCGGGCGCTTCCCCCACCAGCGCGATGTAATTTTCGCGGCTGGTGATGAGGTTGGCCTGCGCCGTCTGCAGGTCGGACCGGGCCAGCGCCAGCCGCGATTCGGACTGGGCGACGTCAGTGCGCGTCAGGTCGCCGACCTCGAACCGGTCGTTGGTCGCCTGAAGATTGACCTCCAGCACATTCACATTGGCCTGATTGAGCGACACGATCGCGCTGTCGCGGATCACGTCCATATAGGCCGCGACGGTTTGCGAAAAAATGCTGGCTTCGGTGCCGCGCAGGCCCGCCTGCCCCGCCTCCACCCGCACTTCGGCGGCCTTGACGCTGTTGCGTACGGACCCGCCCGAATAGATCGGCACGCTCAGGGATGCCTGGGCGTTCAGCGTGCGCTGGGGCGAGGTGAAGCTGATCGTGGGCTTGAGGATGCTTTCGCTATAGCTGCCCTGAATGTCGGCGGCCGGTCGACCATTGGCCTTTTGGATCGGCACATTTTCGTCGGTCGCGCGCTGCCCCGCGCGCGCGCCGGTCAGCGTCGGGTTCGACGCATAGGCCTTCGCCAGCGCACCCTGCAGCGTTTCGGCATGCACGGGCAGGCTGATGGCGGAAGACAGCAACAGCAGGGCAGCTGCGGCATGGTGCCGTTTATAGGTGCGCTTGCCTGTCATCTCCCCCGCTCATCCTCCTTCTAGAACGTAAACGTCTTGGCCGCGCCGAACCCGGGCAGAGCCACCATTTCAATATCCGCCAGGCTGCTAAGCCCCAGCGCGCCGCCGACCATCCGGCCCGCGCACAGACGCGTGACGCCACGATCGATGATTCCGGTCACGACGCGGGCGCCATCGGCAAGCTGCTGAACGAGCGCGGCGGGGACTTCCTCCACCGCGCCATCGATGAACAATATGTCATAGGGCGCGCCATCGGGCGCGCCGGCGGCCAGAGCGCCCCGCACGAGGGTCACGCCCGGGACGGCAATCTCGGGACCGCCTTCTTCTTCCACCGCTGTCACCTGCGCGCCCATTTCGGCGAGCAGCGCGGTGCTGTAGCCGGTCGCCGCGCCGATCAGCAGCACCTTGTCCCCGGCATCAACCTGCGCTTCCTTGAGCAGCCGACCGGTCACCAGCGGCGCGTTGAGCGCGCGGCCACCGCTCAGCGGAATGGGACGGTCGATATAGGTCATGGCGCGGCGCTCGGCGGGAACATAATCTTCCCGCGGCACCCGGGCCATCACGGCGATCACGCGCTGGTCGTCCACGTCGCTGGTGCGCAACTGGCTTTCGACCATGGCGGTCCGCATCGAAGAATAGGTCTGCTCGCTCACGATAGTTCCTCGCTTGGCACAACTGTATTGGCAATGCAATACACTAAGGAGATCATCGGACCTCTAAATCAGCGGGCGCGCCGCGCCAAGCGGCTTTGCATGGACACGCCCAAGAATCTTAGGGCGCCGCCAAGCCATCCGGCTTGACTTTGCGATCAAAGCCGCACATTTGCGGCGTCCCACTTGCAAGGCCCGATGGCGGAGTGGTGACGCAGCGGACTGCAAATCCGTGCACGCCGGTTCGATTCCGGCTCGGGCCTCCATTTTTGCTTCTCAGAGGGTCTGAGAGCATCGCATAAGTGGCTGTTTTCCGCCATTTTTACGTGGTAAAATGTCTCCGACAGGTTCGGGCCATTTCACCAAATCTCACCCCAATCATGGAAGATTTGATGGTACGCCCCGCCATAGCGATGGGGAGATACCATCATGTTGGAAGGAAAGCGGCAGAAGTCCGGGCTTACCGCCGCCTGGGTGTCGCGTGCTAAGCCCAAAGATAAGGCCTACAAGCTCAGCGATCGCGATGGGCTCTACCTCCAGATCGAACCCAGCGGCTTACGCGTCTGGCGAATGAATTACCGCTTTCTCGGCAAGCAGAGAACCATAACCTTCGGGCGTTGGCCAGAGCTGCTGCTGGGAGAGGCGCGAGAACGACTGCTGGATGCGCGGCGGCTTCTCGCCAAGGGGGTCGATCCCGTCGAGCATGCCAAGCTTGAAAAGATCCAGAAGATGCTCGCGGCGGCGCACACTTTCGAAGCTGTGGCGAACGAGTGGCTCGAAAAGATAGCCGCTGAAGGCGCAGCAGCCATGACGCTCAAGAAGGCACGCTGGCTGCTCGCGAAGCTCTATCCTGCGATCGGAAAGCGCCCGATCCGCGAAATCTCTGCGCATGAGCTGCTTCTGGCCTTGAAGAAGATCGAGGCCACGAAACGCTACGACACCGCCAATCGGGCACGGACCGCAGGCAGCCAGGTCTTTCGATATGCGATTGCCACGGCTCGAGCCGAGCGCGATATCGCCTCGGATCTTCGCGGCGCCCTCGTCACCCCTCGAACGACACATCGGGCCGCAATCACCACGCCGATCGAAGCCGGGGCTTTGCTGCGGACTATCGATGAATATGACGGCTATCCGCTTACGCGGACCGCGCTGCGTTTGCTGGCGCATGTTTTCGTGCGGCCCGGCGAACTGCGCTGGGCGGAATGGAGCGAGTTTGATCTGAACAAGCGCGTCTGGACGATCCCGGGTCACAAGATGAAGATGCGCCGGCCTCACGCTGTCCCCCTTACCCGACAGGTTGTCGCCATACTTGGTGAGATCGAACACGATGCGGGCTACAGCCCTTTTCTTTTCCCCTCCTTGCGCTCGGTGGACAGGCCGATGTCGGACAATACGATCAATGCTGCGCTCCGGCGTCTTGGCTACGGCAAGGACGAAATGACCGGCCACGGATTTCGGGCGCTGGCCGCAACACTGCTCAACGAAATGGGCTGCTGGAACCCCGATGCGATCGAACGTCAGCTCGCCCATGCGGACGGCAACTCCATCCGCCGCGCTTATGCACGCGGTCAATACTGGGAGGAGCGTGTTCGCATGATGCAGCACTGGTCGGATCATCTTGATCAGCTGCGCGGCGGCGCCACCATCCTGCGGCCCAAGTTTGGCCACAGCGGGTCGTGAGGTTTGCGGGCTGCGTCAGCGCGTTTAGGAGCCCGATCCGCATTTAACAGCAGTGATGTTGAACAGGCCTCTCGATGTTAGAACGGTTTGTTGAACCATTAGAACGGTTTGTTGAACCAAGTGTGGTGCGGCGTCCCAGCCCTCACGGGCTGACCGCGCTCTACTTCCGCTGACGCTCCAGCCGAGCCGTCGTGCGGCGTCTCGTCGGCATAGCCGCTACGATCGCTGACGCGTTCCGCCCCGCCTTGGGCGGTTCGGTCGGGATGCTGCTGGCACCCGTCAAGGGTCGCCGCGCTTTGCGCGCGGCGGCGTTGAGCCTTGACGGCTCCAAGGTGGCGGGGGGCGTCGCTGCCCTGTAGCCCCGCCTCGACGGGCCGCAACCCGTCCGCTTCGCTTCCGGGTCCTCCATTTCATTTCAGCCCTTCGGGTGCGCCCCGCCTTCAGCCGGCGGGGCTGCCGGTTCGCTCCTGCCGCCCCCCGCCACCCTGGCGCCGGTCAATGGCGGTTGAGGAAAGGAGTGAGAAGTCATGGCCGACCGTCAGAGCCTTTATGGCGAGGTTACCGCACGCGTGATCGCCGAGCTGGAGGAAGGACGCCTTCCATGGGTGCAGCCTTGGGACAGCGCCCGGTGCCCTTGCACGATGCCACATAACGCCGTGTCCGGACGGGTCTATTCCGGGATCAACATTCTTATACTGTGGTGCGAGGCGGTGGAACGCCAGTTTTCTTCGCAGCGCTGGCTGACCTACAAGCAGGCCGAGCAGGCAGGCGGGCATGTGCGGCGAGGCGAGAAAGGCACGGTGATCTGCTATGCTGACCGCTTCACCCCGAAGGCTGAGGCGGCGAAGGCCGCAGGCGAGGACCGCGAAGCGCGCACGGTTGCCTTCCTGAAGCGCTTCACCGTGTTCAATCTCGACCAGATCGAGGGACTGCCCGAGCAGTATGACGCCGAGCCGGTCGTCCCCGATTCCGTCATGGCGATTGCCGAGGTGGACAGGCTGATTGCCGCGAGCGGCGCGGACTTCCGGATCGGCGGGAGCGAGGCGTTCTATTCGCCGAGGCAGGACTATGTGCAGGTGCCGCCGCAGGCAGCGTTTCATGAGCCCATAAACTGGTTTCGCACGGCGTTGCACGAAATGGGTCATTGGGTCGGCGGCAAGGGGCGGCTGGAGCGCGATCAGTCCGGGCGGTTCGGCTCTATCGAGTACGCAAAGGAAGAATTGGCAGCCGAGATGACGGCGGCGTTCACCTGCGCAACGCTCGGCATCCAGCCAACGGTGCGGCACTCGGATTACATCGGCGCTTGGATCAAGTTATGGCGAGATGAACATAAATCGAGTAATCGCGAGGTACTGATAATGTGAAGGAACGCGGCCAGATTGGCTGATATCTACGGTTTTTTCCGACGTCCCTTTACATTATTTCAGAGCGTGTCGAGCCAGGCGAGCACGCTTGCATCGCGCTTCCAAGATGGCTGACCGCCGGGAGTTGCCGGAACGGCAACCTGTTCCAAGGCCTTCCGCTTCGTTTCCAGATTGGCCCTGGCATAGTGATTGGTCGTGTCGAGGCTCACATGGCCGAGCCAACTGCGGATGACCGTAACGTCGACGCCCGCCGAGATGAGGTGCACGGCGGTTGCGTGTCGGAAGGCGTGCGGCGTCACATGCTTGGCGCGCAGTGTTGGCGTGGTTTCGGCCGCAGCGGTCACGTAGGCGGCAAGCTTGAACCGGACTCCTGAAGCGCTGAGCGGTTCGCCATAGCGGTTGACGAACAGCCGCTGGTCTGGCGCTCGTGGCTGCCTGTCGAGCAGCTTCTTCAACAACATCACGGTTTCCGGCCAGAGCGGACAGATGCGTTCCTTCCGCCCCTTGCCGATCAGGCTCACGCAGTTCGGGCTTTCGAACCGGATCGCTCCGGGGCACAGATCAAGCGCTTCCTGTATTCGTGCGCCGCTGTTGTAGAGGAACGAGAGCAGCGCATGGTCACGCATACCCTCAACAGTCGAACGGTCTGGCTGAGCGAGGATCGCCGTCACTTCCGCCGGGTCAAGGTAACAGGGTTCCGATACAGGTCTGCGCTTGACTGGGATGTTGAGGACCTCGACGCATTGCGCGATCAACGCGGGATCCTTGGTCGCCACGAAGTTGAAGAAGCTCCGGATCGCGGCGAGCCGGCAGTTGCGGGTGCCGATCGTACTACCGCGTTCATGTTCGGCGTGACTGAGGAACGCGATGACCTCGCCGGCGGACAAATTAGCCAGCGTGATCATCGCCACCTTCGTCCTTGCACGCTGGGCGACGAACCGGAGGAACAGCCGCCAGGTATCGCGGTATGATCGGACCGTATGGATAGATGCGTTGCGCTGTTCGACCAGCCATTCGTAGAAGAACGCGCGCATGAGGTCCGGGAACCGATTGATCTTGCTCATGCCCGCACCTCCTGCTCCAGATTGAGGCATGGTGCGCCCACCGCGCGGAACCTCTCGTTGGCGTGATGCAGCAGGTCCTGCGTGATCGTGATGTAGACCAGGGTAGAGTTGATATCCCGATGGCCCAAATAGGTCGCGAGGAACGGCAGGCGCTCCTGTGGGTTGATGCCGGTCTGGTACCATTCGAGAATACGGTTCACGACCATCGAGTGCCGCAGGTCGTGCAGGCGAGGCCCCGTTCGCCCCTGCCGCGGCTTCAGCCCGGCCCGGCGTATGACGTCAACGAGCAGCCATGCGACGGCTTGCTTTGTGTAGCGGGCGCTGCGCTGCTCGTGCCAGAACAGGCCGGAGCGCGGATCATGTGATCCACCGGCCTTACGCCGTGCATCGATATAGGCCCGAAGCTCGGCCATCACGCTGTTGGGAAGCGGCAGGATTCTGGTCTTGTAGAACTTGGTCTGTCGGATCGTGATCGTGCCTCCCTGGAGATCGACGTCACTCAGATCGAGACGGGCAAGCTCGCTTCGCCGTAGTCCCGCGCAATAGGCGAGCAGCAGCATGGTGTAGATGCTTAACGGGCGAAGCGGCGCCCTTGGCGAGGGGTAGGAACGGGCAATGTCGAGCATATGCCGCACGTCGGCGGGCGTATAGATATGAGGTTTGCGCCATTGCTTGGCCACTTCCTTTCCCGGACGCGGGTCCGGCCGACGCGGCGGGATCGACGGATCCCGGTGACGTAGGATTTTCGCAAGGAGGCGCTTCAGCTTTTCGCACTCGTTCGCGTGATTGCGTGTCGTTTTGGCTGATGACCAGTGCTCGAGCATAACCCCGAGCGGCTGATCCTGAAGCGCCGGGTTCAACTGTAGGAAACGGTCGAACCGCAAGAGCCACACGTGCTGCGACGTGTATTTGTAACCGCGGCTCCGCATCAGGACGACGTGCCCGGCCATCATTTCGCCTAGCACGCTGCCGAACGGCGTGGGCTGGCGCAGTTCGGCAAGCGCGCCGTCCGGATCGCGCGACGCCAGCGCCCGCCACACCGGCTTGCACTGTTTGATATTACACGCATCGCGCAAGGCGGCGACGGGATTGCATTCAATCGCGCCGGCTTCCAGAAGATAGTCGAGGAACCGGTCGATGATGCGAGTGCGGTGCAACCGCGTCGTGGCTGCCCACTGGGCCGAAAACGACTCCAGCCAGGCCACCAACACGTCGTTGCCGAGTTCGGCGTGGTGCTCGGCGATGTCCTGGAAGCTGCCTAGCACCTGTTTGTAATAGGCGCGGCTGTTGGGGCTGCGCAGGCCAAGGCTCGCAAGATAGCGCGCCATCAACATCCTGCCGGGATCGGGCCATATCGTCATGACCGCACCTCCCGTCCCGGCACGTCGAGTGCGATGGCCCTGAGATCTTCCGTCGCAAGCTTGAGGTAAGGCGCCGTGGACTCGGTCGAACGGTGTCCGAGCATGTCGCCGATGATCTTCTGCGGCACCGAAGCGCGCAGCATTTCCACCGCGCGGGCATGGCGGAAGATGTGCGGACCACTCTTGCCTGGTGGCTCGACCCCGGCGTCGCGAAGCCGTCGTCGCACCACGCTAGCCAGCATTCCAAGTTTGCGATAGGGCGCGCGCGTGCGGATGAAGACTTCCCGGGCATCAGTCACAGGCCGTCCCGCGCGCAGATACGCGAGCATTGCTTCGCCGACCGGCGCCATCAGCGGCAGGAACGAACAGGCGCGGGTCTTGGTGTGCTTGATGCGGATCGATTCCGCGCGCCAGTCGATGTCTTCGATCAACAGGTTGCGGATCTCGCCCGATCTCAGGCCATAGGTCGCGAGCAGTTGCAGGATGGCATGGTCCCTTAGCCTGTTGATTTCCACTGAGAAGTGACCCGGGTAGGGCGTAAATTTCCACTGAGAATTGACCCATGTTGAACTCGTCCC
>NZ_JAJGNP010000029.1 GCF_020782245.1 Sphingobium soli | reverse complement strand
CGGTCCGTTCCTTTCCCTTCTCAAGCACCGGCATCATACCCGCTGCCGGGGAAAAGGGGCGGGCCATCCTATAAAGACCCGGACGATCTATTTGCCGCCTGGTTTCATGAAGGCGCGGCTGCTGACCGGGATCGACGCGCTGGCGAGCCGAGACGCGACCTCGAACCCGGAGCCTCTGATCGCTCGCGTCCAGGCGCCCGCCGTTCTGCCCAATGACGTCAAGGCGAACCTTTCTGGCTGCTTCGTCATCGGTAACGCGACCGGCAGCCTCGCCAAGGAGCGGGTCGAGGTCCAGCTCGTCTCCCTTTCGTGCGTCGACTTTGACGAGCGCTCCGTGGTCGATCAGCCGATCAAGGGCTTCTTCGTCGACACTGACGGGAAGAAGGGGCTGTCGGGCCGGGTCGTCACCCGCGCCGGCGCCGCGCTCGCCCGCAGTTTCATTGCCGGCACGATTTCAGGCATGAGCCAGAGCGTCGAGAACACCTTTGGCGACACCTCGGTCTCCCCGCTCGGCACCGTCCGGTCCCTCGATGCGGGCGATGCGGCCAAGTCCGGCATTGCCGGCGGTCTCTCCAAATCCTCCGACAAGCTCACCGACTTCTATCTCGATCTCGCCCGCCAGGCCGGTCCCATCGTCGAGGTAGGCGCCGCCAAGGATGTGGTCGTGGTGATCCAGGAGGGCGTCGCCCTCGAAATCAAGCCGACAGCGGGAAGCAAATTCTGATGCGTCCGCGCCTCACACAAGGAGACACGCCCATGCCGCTCCTCTCGTTCCCGTCAGCCTCATCCTTGCGCCGCGCAGGCGCCCCGCTGCTGATGCTCGCCTCCCTTCCCGCCTGCACCGCGATCGGGTCGGTCATGTCGCCCTACCCGGAAAAATTCAGCTGCAAGAATAGCGACCATGGCCAGTGCATCCACCCCGAGCGCGCCTATGAGGATGCGGTCGCCGGCGCCGCCTCCCGGTCCGATCCCAAGGTCACGAACGACCGCAAGATGATGAAGGGCAGCGCCACCGCAGCGCCCGCACCGGCAGGACGCGCCAGGAGCAAGGCTGCCACGCCTTACCTTGGCTATCGCGACAGCGTCTATCGCGAGCTTCAGGGGCTGGTCGAGGCGCCGGTGACGCCCATGCTGCGTTCCGGCCGCACGATCCGCACGCTGATTCTCCCCTATGCCGACCGGGAGCGGCCCGACCGTCTCTATATGCCGCGCTATGTCTATTCGATCCTCGACAAGCCCCAATGGGTAGTCGACGACTATCTGGTGAGCCCCGTCAATCCGGCGACCCGCGTGCCCGTTCTCGAGCAGGTCAAATCCAAGCCCGCGCCGATGGAGACGAGCGACCTTCCCGCGCCGCCGCGGGAACAGCCACAGGAATCTGGCCAATGAGGGCGCCCGGCACCCGCCATGGCGGCGGCATGACCTTCGAGCGACTGCGCCAGAGCGTCTCGCGCGATGCCTATTCCGACTTTCTGCCAATGGTCGCCTGGGTCGAGGAGGAGGACGCCTTCCTCTGCATCGACGATGGCTGGGGCCAGGCCTGGGAACTCGTGCCCAGCGCCTATCTTTTCGCCCATGTCCATCAGGCGCTGCTCGGCCTCCTCAATATCCACTTCGCACCGGGCACCGTCGTCCAGCTCCACTGCTTTGCCGACCCGCTGATCGACGATGCGCTCGACGCTTTCCTCGATCTCAAATCCCGGCCCGATCCGCTGATCCAGGCCTCGGCGCGCCGGACCCGCGACTATCTGCGCGAAGGAACGCAGGGCCTCGATGCGCTCCATGGCATTCCGCTGCGCAATTTCCGGCTGCTCCTCTCGATCAAGACGAGAAAGCCGCTTGGGGCCGACCTGCGGCGCCAGATCGAAGAGCAGCTTTCCAAGCTCGGCATCGCCCGCCTCGCCCCCGAAGCCCTGGTCACCTTCTATCGCCGCATTTTCAACGGCGTGTTCTCTGCTGCACCGGGGGTTTTCGCCCAAGACAGCGAGGACATGCCCGCGCGCCCCGTGCGCAAGCAGTTGATCGATGCCGGCCCGGATCTCGTCTTCGATGGTCCCGAACTGTTCCTCGGCGATCAAGTCGCCCGCTGCCTGACGCCGAAATCGCCAGCCCGGCGCGTCACCGCCGAGCGCTGCAACCGGCTGCTCGGCGGCATGCGCGGTGCATCGGAGGACAGCGACCAGATTGGCGGCCCCTTCCTCTATACCCTCAACATCCTGTTCGATCATTCAAGCTTCGAAATCCACAAGCGCGCGCAGATCCTCTCCGCGCAAAAGGCTGCGGGCAGTTTCGCGGTCGAAGTGGGCAAGCAGATCGAGGAGATAGGCTGGGTCCTCGACGAGGCGGGGAACAGCCGCTTCGTCTCGGTGATCCCGGTCATCTGGGTCTTCGGCCGCGACAGCGCGCAGGCGCGCGAAATGGCGGCGCGGGCCAAGCGCCTATGGGAAAGCGAGCCGCTCCCCTGGATGATGCAGGAGGAAAGCTATCTCAATCCCGTGCTGCTGCCGATGGCCCTGCCCTTCGGCTTCTATCCCGACCGCAGGACGGTGCGGATGCTGGAACGCGACCTGCCAATGCCCGCCAAGGCGGCGGCGCTGCTGGCGCCGGTCCAGACCGATTTTCGCGGCGGCGGCCGTCCTGCCCTGCTCTATGCTGGGCGGAAGGGCCAGCTCATCACGCTCGACCTCTTCGATCCCCGCATCAACAATTATAATTTCATTGTCTCGGCCGAGAGCGGCGCGGGAAAGAGTTTCCTCCTCAACAATCTCTGCCAGCAATATTATGCGCAAGGCGCGCTCATCCGCATCATCGATATCGGCGGGAGCTACGCCAAGCTCTGCACGCTTTGCTCGGGCCGCTACATCGACATTGGCGAGGAGCATCTCGTCCTTAACCCCTTCGACATGGGCTTCGCGCTCGATGGCGACGATCGCCAGTCGGCCATCTCCATGGCGGTCGCAATCGTCGCGGAAATGGCCCATGCCGCGACCCGCAAGGGTGTCAGCACCTCGGAATGGAACCTGCTCAAGTCCGCGGTCCAGTGGACGATCGACAGCGGAAGGGCCGAGGCCGGGATCGATGCAGTGCGCGACTGGCTCGGCGCCTATCCCGCTTATGCGACGAGTGATCTCGACAAGGTCGATCATTTGATCCCCGCCGCCCGCGAACTCGCCTTCAACCTGCGTGATTTCGCCAGTTCGGGCGCTTATGGCCATTATTTCAACGGCCCCTCGACCTTCGACATTTCCGCTGACGAGTTTGTCGTACTCGAGCTTGAGCGCCTCAAAGCCATGCCCGATCTTTTCAATGTGATCGTGATGGTGGTGGTGAACGCGGTCACCCAGGAACTCTATCTTTCCGCGCGCGACCGGCCCCGCTTTGTCCTGTGCGATGAGGCCGCCCAGTTCATGACCCGCACCGACGGGCAGGACTTGTCCCGCCTCGCCGAGGTGTTCGGCCAGGGCTACCGGCGCGCGCGCAAATATCAGGGCAGCTTCGGCGTCGTCCTCCAGTCGATGAACGACCTGCTGCTGTTCGGAGGAATCGGACAGGTGATCCTCGAAAATGCCGCCACGCGCTTCCTGCTCCAGGGATCGACCTATGATCGGGCGGTCGAGAACAATATCCTTGATTATTCGGGCTTCGTCCTCGATCTCCTGAAGTCGGTCCGCAACAACAAGCCCCATTATTCGGAAGTCTTCATCGACTCGCCGCTGGGTCTGGGCATCGCCCGCCTCGTGGTCGATCCCTTCTCCTACTGGATCAACACCAGCGCGCCGCAGGAGGTGGCGGCGTTCGAGGCGCGGCTGCGTAGCGGAAGATCGCCGCTCGAGGCGATCTGCGATCTGGCGGGCGTCGACGCAACCGAAGTCCTCGGGTCCGCAGCCAACGGGGAGGCGCTGTGATGAGCAAGCCCTCCATCGACCAGAACCAGCCCCGGTTCGAGTTTGAACCCGACCCCGCGCTCGAAGCATTCATCGAGCGGCGCGCCGCCGCCAAGGCCGAAGCGCAGGCACTCTACTGGCGCTTCCGCCTGATCACGATCGAGACGATGATGCTGGGGCTGCTCGTCGGCGCGGCTGGTCTCGCGCTCCACCAGCCGCCCTTCCTCGTCTTCCGCGCCGCCGTTATGGTCGCCGCCGGCTGCTTTGCCAGCGGCATCCTCCTCATCGGCCTCACCGGCGCGATCGACAAGGGGATCATGCGCCTGCGTGCCTGGTGGCGGGCAAGATGAGAGGCATCCTTGACCCCGCACCCGCGCCAGGACCGATCCGCCTGCTGGTCGGAACGCAGCTCATGCTTCTCGTCCAGACCATGCTGGTGTTCGACGCGGCGGACGGCCTTCCGGCCAGCCTCAAGGCCTATCTGCTCGCGTGCGGCGTCCTTGGCGCCAGCGCGCTCATTTGCGCCATCCGCGGCGAGAGCGGGGAAGGCGAACCCTGGTGGAAGCGACCCCATGACCACTGAGCCGCGCTATCCTCACCGCGCCCGCCATGCGCTGATCGGCGCGCTGATGCTCGCTCTTGCCTGCCATGAGCCGGGGTTGGCCGCGACCTCCACGATCGGCCGAACCTGGCCGATCGCCGAGCCCGACGCCATGGCAGAGATCGAGGCCCGCGCCGCCAGGGCGCCCAGCCTTGCCTCGCGGCTCGGCCCGCGCTCGACCTGGTCGGCGCTCCAGGCGGCACCATTGGGGCAGACCAGGGTGGACCGCGTCCGCAGCCTCGTCCCCTTCTATACGGTGGAGGAGGATATCCGCCTGCCCGATGGACGGCTGCTTTACCCCAAGGGCTTCACCTTCAACCCGCTCGACTATGTGTCGCTGCCCCAGCGCCTCGTCATCGTCCACCCGCGCGATCTGGGCTGGGCTTTGAAGCAGGCGCGCTTTACCGATTTCATCTTGCTGACTGCCGGCGATGCGCTCGACCTTTCCGAACGCAGCGGACGGCCGCTCTTCATTTTGGAGGAACGGGTCAAGGAACGGCTCGGGCTGACCGTCGCGCCGGTGATCGTCGCCCAGCAGGGCAAAAAGCTCGTGCTTACCGAATATGCTCTCAACAGCCGCCTCGCGCCCAAAGGAGCGGCAAGATGACCCCCTTGAACGAAGCGCTCAGCGATAGGCTACGGAATGTCCAACAGGGCGTGAATTCGCGCGACAGGAAGGTGAAGCCGCAGCGGTATGTCGGGCAAGGGTTGGAACCCGTACCGCATGTAGAGTTGCCTGCGCTTCTCGACCTTCGCCGGGTCACCACAGTCAAGAATATCGAGCAGCACGACCGCGATGCCGACGTCCCTGGAGGCGCGGCCAATTCTTTTGAGCGCATCTGCGAGCAAAAGGCTTCCAAGGCCCTTCCCCTGATGTCGGGCGTCGATAGCGATCATCGATATAAAAGCTGCCGGTATCTGACCATGGCCCGGCCTGCTACGCGTGAAGGATGCGGGCAGATGCCCATAATCGACGCTGTGTGCATTGAGGGTGTAGAAGCCGATCAGTTCCCCGTTCGGCGACAAGAGCATGAAGGCCCGGACATTATCCGCCCGCGCCAGTTTGCCCGCCGTCTTGCGCAGATAATTATCGACCTGTTCGATGCCGGACGCAAAAATAGCGCGATCATGCCGCGCAGGATCGAGCGGCTCGATCACCATTCCCTTTTCAACCACGAAAGTGCGCTCTTACCGGCTTTCGATCATCTGGTCGTGACGCGCAAAGGCATCCCGCAAAGCCTCCAAGGGTGGGACAGGATTTTCAAGCGCGTTGAGGATCGCATCATAATCCTTTCGGCTCACGATCGTCCGCTCATGGGTCTGAATGGTTTCCAGCGCCGCTTTATAGGCCGCGTTCATTACGAAAGCGGAGTCATCCACTCCGCACCAGGCGGCGGCCTGCTGGATCGCCTGCTTGATATGAGGCTTGGTCCGAAAATTCATGCGGACCGTGCTGCGTTCGTTGACCGCAGCTGCTACGTCCTCAAACGCTTGCATCGCCAAAACCTCGTCATTCCTGCCTATCGCAACATGTACGCCTTTAAGGCGCACATTTCAAGTTGGATCAAAGGACTTTCTCGACGCCGGGCGAGGCTGATCCTGTCGTTGGCTATGCTGTCCTTGGCTTCCATTGGATCGACGCCGGCCCATGCCTCCAAATGCGAGGCGGGGACGATCTTCAATCCGATCACCAAGGTACGGTGGAACTGCATCTTCCCGATCACCATCGGCGGCGTGCGCGTCGGCACTTTCGACAAGCTCGACAAGGAGCTCGATGCCCAGTCCGCCTCCAAGCCGCTTTGCGCCTGCCGCAAGGGCGCGACTTTCTGGTTCGGGGTGAAGGTGAGCTTCTGGTCGCCCAACCGGATGATCGACGTGGTTACCGAGCCCGGCTGCATGATGGCCGTTGGCGCCGATCTGCTGCCGACTGGCGGTCGGCTCCAGGGCAGCCAGTCGTCGATCGCCGACGGCACCAACAGCCAGAAGCTGTTCGCGCAGATGCACTATTACATCTCGCCGGTCTGGAAGATGCTCGACATGTTCACCGACCTCCCCTGTACGCAAGATGACGGGTTCGACGTCGCCATGATCACCGAAGTGCTGCCGACCTGGCAGTCCGGGACATTGGGCGCGATCATCCAGCCCGAGGCCATTCTCTTCGGCAATCCCGCCGCCGGTCTTGCCTGCATGGCCGATAGCGCCGCGGCGGCCGCTGGCAAGGTCATAGACCCGCTCTTCTGGTGCATGGGAAGCTGGGGCGCCACCTATCCGGTCGCGGGCGACATCCATTTTGGCGACAGCGTCGAGGCCTGGGCGGGCCTTGCTGCCAGAGGCACGTTCATGATGGGGCGCCTGGGTGCGCTCACCATCAGTTCTGCCGACGGCTGCTCCTTCAAGGCCCAGCCGATCTGGACCAAGAGCCGCTACAAGCTCCAGATCATGGAGCCGGTCAAGGGCGGCAAGTGCGTCAATATCGGACGTCCCGGCGCGCTCTGGTCCTCGGGCAAACATGCGCCCGGCAAAGACAATGCCCAGTTCATGTCCTTTGAAAAGGTGATCTGCTGCGCAGGGGTCTCGGCCCCATGAGCAAGTTGCCTCCCCCAAGCCCCGCAGCGACCCGGCTCCCTGCCCGGTCTGCCCGCCAAGGCCATGTTGGCCCCGCCGGACGCTGCGCGGGCGGAGCGGCGCCGGCGCCATCCGGCGCCGCTCCTTTCCTGGGTTTTTCTCCTGCGGCTTTGGAACCGCGGGAGAAGAAGGTCGGCACGGCCGGATATACCCCCGGCGAGCGAGGCTACCCCCCTCTGCCTGAAGCCCCGTTCGCTTCGGCCGTGCTGACCATAATGAATGTACGGGCCGCGTTTCGCTGTCTGTCGGCCTCCCCCGACATCGCCGAACAATGCCCGTTCTTCCGCCTCCGCAGAATCGCATCTGCGGACGCTAAGGAGACTGAGGCATGAAGCGGCGGCTCTCCACCAGCGTCGCCGGCCTCTCCTTGCTGTTCGCCGCGACCACACAGGCGCAAACGACCGGCGCGCAGGACATGGATGCACGGGCGCGGGCCGCCGCAGCGGCATCGCGCGCCAAATCATCGGACAGCGAGGCGATTACCAGCAATTTTCTGACGCCGGGCCTTGCCAACCAGCCGGTAAGCACGGTCGACAACAGCCGCAGCTTCACGCCCAATCTCGCCTGCCAGCAGAGCGCCACCATGCTCGAACTGCTTGTGCAACCCGGCGCCACCGGCGACATCTCCCATCTTGCGATCGCGCAGGACAAGGATCTGGATGGCCATTTCGATTCCAACCTGACCGTGCCGGTCCCGGTCTCGGGCATTTGCGCCAATGGCGTCATTGCCTGCGATCCGGGGAGCTGGAACGATTGCCGGTCCTTCCAATGGGACGTCGCCTCGTCTGGCGACCTCAAGCTCACGCAAGTCGATCTGCCCGCGCTTTCCGGCTGCTATTGCGTCAATGCCAGCTGCGGCGCGAACCTCGTCGCGGGCAACCTGCCCTCGGTGCTCAAGGACCTGGGCGGCGGGGTCGTCGGCGCGCTAACGAGCGCAGATCCCCGGATCGGCGTCGCGCAGGCGAGCATCGAGGGACCGGTCATCCGCTATACAGGCGCGCAGACCACCGCCTGTACAAATTCGCCGCAGGTCTTGGCCACCACCTATCGCGCTAATCCGACCGCGATCAGCGGCGACGCGTCTTCGGCCTCGCAGGCGAGTTCGGTGTTCACCGCGCTCGCCGACTCGCCGGCCGGCAATGGCAAGGCGGAGGAGACACGCAGCTGCACGATCGAGCGCGAGATCACCGTCAAGGCATGGGATTTTGAAGATATCGTCGCGGCCAGCGGCGCGATCACGTCGACCAGCAGTTGCGGCACCGGGTGCCTCCGCTTCGAAATCCGGGGCGCGGGCAGTTGCGGCAGCAGCCCGCCCGTCTATGCGATGACCTTCACGCCGCTCGTTCCCGCACGTATCCGCTCGGCGCGGATCGTCGAGATGGGCGCGGACGACTGGGTCCAAGGCCGGATCAACGGACAGGTCGTGGGATATGCCGGAAAGCGGCCCTGGACCGGCGACGCCCTGCCCTCGGGCGACTGCCGCATCAGCGATGATCCCTGGTACAACCGCAATCCGATCGACTTCACCGCGCAGTTGCAGGCCGGCGCCACCATAGTCGGCGCGCGCGTGCGCGGCGGGGGCGGCGGCAATTGGGGCTATGTGACCGTAGAGATCCAGGTCGATACCAACTGCGAGGTCTCCGAGCGGCTGGTGGATCTGTGCGCAGGCTATGCGGGCGACACCGCCTGCCGCCTCACCCAGGAGGATGTCGATGGCGTCGAGACGGTCCGCAACGGCGTCAATACCGGGCTCAAGCCCCTGCCTCAGACCAGGCTGTTCGGCACGGGACGATGCACCTACCAATATAGCCGCGACTTTTTCCTGCGAACCCGGCGCTACGCCTGCCTGATCGACACATCGGGAACCACGCAGCCCGATCTTTCACGCGCCGCCTATATCATCGATCATTCGACCGAGACGCTACTCGCCGATCAGACGCGTCGCGCTGATGGCTCGCTCAGCCAGACCACCCGTGCCTTCGCCCTGCCCGATCGCCCCACGGTCGCGGCCTGCGAATCGGTCTGCAAGACCCGCGCGCCCAGCGCCAATAGCGGCGTCGCCCCGGCCGGGACCGTTGCGCAGAAGCAGAATGTGCCAGTAGGCTGGGACAGCTTCTATCACGCCTGCACCAGCGACAATGTCTGTCCGCTGGGCCCGGGCGAGGTAATTGTCTCGAACTGCGGCTGCCTCGATGATTTTCCCGAGGCGGTCGTCATGATGCAGACCGTGCGGCTCGCCGGTTCCGATCTGGCCTGCACGGCGGCCAGCCGATGATCCGCCGCCTTGCCATCGCCTGCGCTATAGCGCCCCTCTCCCTTATAGCTTTGGCGTCCCCGGCTCATGCCGCCCAGCTTTGCGCCGCAGACCTCAACGGCAATGGCGATGCCGCCGACGCGGGCGAAATGGCGCAGTGCCTGGCGACCGCCGATGGCGGCTCGCTCTGTCCGATCGGCAAGGTCGATTGCGTGGGGGATAGCAGCGGCGCCTATGGCTGCCCTTTGGGCGCGGCCCATGCCTGCCTCACCCCGGCCGGCGGCGCTGTGCCCGCCTGCTCTCCCCATAGCTGCATCGATACGAGCGTTACCCCGATCGAAACCGAAGAGCTGGTCGATGATCCGGGCGCGCCCGCCGACGGGCCGGTCGACGCCGAGGGCAATTGCCTTGGCGCCATCGAGATTTTCGGTGGACGCGCGCTGCGCTGTCGCCCGCCCGGCGCCAGCAACACGTTCCAAAATTGTTGCAGGGACAAGGGGAAGATCGTGAAGGACGGGATGGGCGGCTCGCTCTCCTCCATCACGACCAAGATCGCGATCGCCAAGGGCGTCTTCACCGGCATGAAAGCGGCCTATACCGCCTTTAAAGCCGGTGCGACCGCGAGCGAGGCGGCGAGCGCGGGCGCCAACGCGATCATCGTCGGCATCGATCCCGCCTCGATCGCGATCAGCCTCGCCGTCAACTATATGATCGAACTGCTGCTCCAGGGCTGTGACCAACAGGATATGGAGACCGGCATGCTGCGGGGCTCGGACATGTGCCATGAGGTCGGCAGCTATTGCGCATCGAGCATCCTGGGCGTCTGCATCCAGAAGGCGATCGGCCATTGCTGCTTCAACACGAAGCTTGGCCGGATCATCCAGGAACAGGGCCGGCCCCAGCTCGCGGCCTTCAATGACCTTGGCTGGGGCACGCCCAAACATCCCTATTGCCGCGGCTTTTCAGCAGAAGAGTTCCAGGCGCTCGATTTCAGCCGGATGGATCTCTCCGAATACTATGGCGACATCGAGGCCCGCGCCCAATCCGACATCCAGATCGACATGAAGGACAAGGTCGATGACTATCTGCGCACCATCACGCCCTGACCGGCGGCAACGGCTCAGCCCCGTGCTGCTGCTCGCCTTCGCCTCGATTGGCGTTGCCAGCCCGGCAAGCGCGACCGAGCCGCCGACGCCGACAAACGCACAGGCGGGTCCAACGTCCATCCCCGTTCCGGGCGAAGCGATACGCAGGCGGGCCTTCGACGCGCTCGGGCGGCGGGGCCGTTTCCCCGGGATCGAAGCCCGGGCAAAAGCGGACAAAGCAGCCGCGACCGAGCGCCTGGCAGCAGAGCATGACTCCATGCAGGCCCGGCTCTACCAGGCGCTCGGTCTCGCTATACCCGATGATCCGGCAACGCCAGAGCCTCGTCCCACCCCCGCGAACAAGGCCTGGGTGCCGCTAATCTTCGCCTCCTCCTCCATGCCGATTTCCACTCTGCGCAATTATGCCGCGCAGCTTGAAAAGGCGGGCGGTGTCATCGCCTTTCGCGGCGTGCCCGGCGGCCTCTCCCGCATCGGCCCGATGGCGAGACTGAGCGCTCGGATATTGCGGCTTGATCCGGGATGCGAGGGACCGGCCTGCGCCATGCGCAATGTCCAGCTCGTCGTCGACCCGATCCTGTTCCGCCAGCATGGCGTTGCCCGCGTGCCCGCCTTCGCGATGGTGCCGGGCGATCCCACCCTTCCCTATTGTGAGCGTGACGAGGAGAGCGGCCCCCGTGCGAGCCACATCGTCTATGGCGATGCCGCCCTGTCGGGACTGATGGAAGAATATGCCCGCCTCGGTGGTAAGGAGGAGGTCAGCGATGCTGCGTCTCGCCTGTCTCGCCGCTAGGGCCGCCTGGCCTCGCATGAAGGCGCTCCCCGCCGACGCCGCCTTGGCGCTGGGCGGCGCGGTCGGGGATCAGCCGGCCGATAGTCGGCGCTTCTGGACGATGCTTGCGCTGATCCTGCCCGTCGCCTCGCTCACCTGGTTTGGCCTTTCCAAGGTGACGCTGGTGATGAGCCCGTCGATCGACGCCTGGGCGGTCACGCCTGTACCCGGGACGATCGCCAGGGGCGACCTCGTGCAGTTCATGCTGTCCCATCCAGTCGCTGGCCCGAGGCCCGTCAGCGTCACCAAACGCGCCCTCTGCCTGCCCGGCGAGCGGCTCCGCGAAATCGAGCGCACTGCGGTCGACGGCAAGCCGCGGAAGCGTAGCTGGTATTATTGCGGGCGCAGCTTCCTTGGCGCCACCCGTCCCTTCGGCCGCAACGGACAGGCGCTTGGCGCTCTCCATTGGGGCGATCGGCCGATCCCGCCGGGCTATATCTATGTCGGCTCCGATCATGCCGGCGGCTTTGACAGCCGCTATTTCGGGCCGGTGCGCATCAAGCGCCTGACCCGCATGGAGCGCATCCTGTGAGGGCGCGCATCCTTGCGACGTCGCTGACCATGCTGCTGTCTATCCCGGCGGTCGCGCAGGAGACCTCCGCGCGACGAGGATATTGGTGGTACGTCCCCAAGCCTGATCCCGCTGAGCCCGGCGAAGCCGAAGTCTCGACGCCCGTCATCCCGCCCATGGCCGAGCTTGCCAAATGGTCGCCGCCGCGGATCGCCAAACTCATCGTCGAGCAGCGCGATTATGCCGCGACTGTGCTGACGGTCGAGGCGGTGTCGGATTTCTGGCGGCTGCAGGATTTTGCCCGCCGCAAGGCCCGCGCCTTTGCCGGCGTCACGCAGCTCGCCATGCTCGTCCATCCTGAACTCAGCGCCAAATCCGCCAATCCCATGGTCGGCAACGCGCGTGATGCCCTGGGTGCGGAGAAGGACGCCGTTCGTCGCTCCTACCTCCGCTCGCGGGGGAGCGAGTTCGCGCTCGTCATGTTCTCGCGCGCCTCCTGCGGCTATTGCCGGGTGCAATGGCCGATCATCCAGCGTTTCCAGGAGGAGACGGGCTGGCAGGTGATGCGGCAGGATCTCGACCAAAAGCCGGAACTGGGCACCCGCTTCGGGGTCGAGGTGACCCCCACCACCATGGTCATCCGCCGCCATTCGAGCCAGCGCATGGTGATCGCCAATGGCGTCGAGGCCTTCCCGACGCTGATCCAGACCGCCTACCAGGCGGTCAAGCTCCTCTCCGGCGATATCCGGCCCGAACAATTCCTGACCGGCGCGGGCGAAGAGAATGGCTTCTTCGATGCGCTGGCCAATGGGCCGGTGGCGGCGGGTGATCCCGCCATAGGCGCGACGGGCGCGCGGCCATGAAGATAGCGGCGATCATCACGATCTTCGCCGTTCTCCCGATGCTGGTGCTGGCCCCAATCTACGCTGCAGCAGCCGAGCCGGATCGTGACATCGCCGCACGCGCCGCCATCCATCCCGTCACAACCCAGGCGGAATTGCAGGCCTGGCTCGCCCGGGTTCCGCAAACCCGCGACTATCCTCCAGACTTCGCCGCGACGTTGAGGGGCCAAGGCGCGGCATTCGTGATCGAGATGAGCACCACCCCCGGCTGCGTCCCTTGCGGCGATCTCTGGTCCAGGCTGCTTGCGCTCAAGCCCCGCTACGGCCTGACCGTCCGCACAATCGGCGAACCGGAGGCCATGCTGCGATCGGGGCGCCTCAGCCTCCCCTGGATCGGCCATCCGGTCCTCTGGCTACGCCCCGTCTCCGACAGCGGCCGCACCCTGCCGATGGCGATCGGCACCGATCATGCGGTCAATATCGCGCGTAATCTCTATCTTGGCATCAAGATGCAGACCGGTGTGCGTCCAGCCGTCGGCGTGCGGGGCATGGCCAAGTTCACCGGGATCGTGGCGCCCGTTGCAAGGGTGACCAGTGGAGCGCGGCGATGACCATTCCGTTCACTCCCGCTGCGGTCGCGACATCGCCGCAAAGCCAGGAACAATCGGCCTGCCTCCGCCAACGAACAAGCCGCAACTGTCTGGGCAACATTGGCGGCCTGCTGTGGTGCCAGCAGGGCGACAGCGGAACTTTCATGCAAACATACAATAGGTTCGCGCTTGGTCTGGCGCTCCTTCATCCTCGCACATTCGTATCTCTATTCCGAATTTGCGAGGATGATCCCTCGGATTTTCCACCTCACATATCGAGAAGTCCGCGCATGGCGGGCCGGCTTCTCCTGTCCTTTCTTTACCAAGGAAACCGCCATGCGCCGCTTCATATCTAGCCCCGTCTTATCCGCGATCGCCCTTCTCTCGACGTGTGACCTCACCGCCGCGCCGGCCCATGCGCAGAGTTGGGCCGAGCATTGGTTCGACAATGTGACCTACACAAGCCCCGGCAGTTTCGAGGACCAGACCCGCGGCTATGTGACCGCAGGCGGCATGTCGGGCCGGATCGATGTTCATAGCGATTATCTGACCAGCCTCACCCTTCCCAAGGTGAAGGCGGGATGCGGCGGCATCGACATGTTTCTGGGCGGCATGTCCTTCCTCGACCCTGACTATCTCGTCCAGAAGCTCGAAAGCATCCTCCAGGCCGCGCCCGCCGTCGCCTTTCAATATCTGCTCGAGACGCTCGACGAGAAGATGGGCAACATCATCTCGAAAATGGAGGCGGCCACCAATTTTTTGAATTCCATTCAAGTCAACGACTGTCGCCTCGCCAACCGCATGGTCCAGATCGCCAAAGGTGACGACAATATGTCGGGCATCATCGAGGAGATGACCGGCTACAAGTCGGTGAAAGAAGGCTATGCCAAAAGCTATCAGCAGAGCCGCGAGAAGATCCAGGCGAACGGCAACAGCCCGACTGAGGATCTGAAGGACGCGCTCGCCAATTGCCCGGCAGAAGTGACCGACATCTTCCGCACCGGATCGCTCCTTGCCCATGCCGCCTCACGCGTCGGCGCGTCGGATTGGGCGGGCGTCATGCGCGCCCGGGTGGGCGACGTCTATATGCGCTGGGACGCGACCGACAAAGTGCCGCTCTTTGCCGCGATCCCCGCCTGCGCGGCGCAGGATACCGAATCCTCCGATGATTTCCTGAGCGGCCGGGTGATGCGCCGGGCGCTCGCCATGCCGCCGACCGCCGCCGACTGCACCCAGGATAGCGGCAGAGGTGCGCTGGCGCTCACCCGCGAGCGCATGACCGCCATCGCCGAGAAAATCCGCACCCGTGCGGCGCTGACGGCCGAGGAGCGGCAGTTCGTCGCCAATGTTCGTACTCTCCCGGTCTACCGCATGCTCGAATGGGGCGTGCGCCAGGATGTGGTGAACTCAGTGATCGGCGATACTGACGAACTGGTTGCGCTGACCCTTGCATATCAGATGCTGAACGACCTTTCGCGCAGCATTGATTTTGCCTTGTTCAATGCCGAGCGCGGCACCAATGCCGCGGGCGCCAGCGACGGGGCGAGCGCCAATATCTGCCAGACCCGCATTCTGACCAAAGGCATCGAGCAACTGCGAGACCTGCGCGAGGAGGTACTGCGCCAGCGCGCGCAGATGCGCCAATCCTATTTGGCCGCCCTGTCCCAGGCCAATCTCTCGACCGGCTATGCCGGCCTCATCCGCCAGCGCGACCGCGATGCGCGCGATGCGGCCGGCGCGGCCGCCAGCCGCAACCGCTGAGAGGGCAGTCAATGCAACGCCTTGCCCACACCCTCGCCTGCCTGACGGCGATCTCGATCACCTCCCCCGCCCTGGCGCTGGAGACGAGTTTCCACACCTATGACGGTTTTGCCGAGACGGTCGATGCGTTCCGCCTCGTCTCGATGATCTTCGCCGATCCGCGCTATGAGACGCTGGTGCTGATCGTCGCGGTAGTGGGCCTCGCTTTGGGCGCCGTGCTCGCCATGATCCGCGGCACGGGGATGGGCCTTGTCGCTTTCGGCCTCCAGATGCTGGTGGGGATCGGCCTGTTCGTCGGCCTCGTCGCCACCACCGGCACCGTCCATGTCTATGACCGCGTGCGCAATGCCTATCAGCCGGTGGGCGATGTTCCGAACCTGATCGTCCTGGTCTCTGGCGTCACCAATATGATGGAGCGGGCGCTCGCCGAGACGATCGACGACAACACGCTCAACCCCCATGCCAAGCTGGAGTTCGGCGCGGGCGGCCATGCCTTCGATCTGTTCCTCAATGCGGTAAGCCCGCGCGGTCCGATGACCGACGCCTTTCTCGATGCGACGATCAAGGATTATGTCCGCCAATGCTATCCGGTGGCGCGGGTCTCGCCCGCTTACGGGATCGACGACGACCAGCTTTTCCGCACCAGCACCGACCTCCATGCCTCGTTCGCAGCGATGGCGGGTCCGGCAACGTTCAGCACGGTCTTCACCGCTGCCGACAAGGGCGGGACGACGGTCAGCTGCAACGAGGCCTGGCAGCATATCGCGGACCGGCTCTCCGACTCGGCGGTTTTCGACGGCTATTCGGCGCAGGTTTGCCAGCGCACCGGCTATGACATCGACAAGCCCGACCAGCTCGCCCGCTGCCGCAGCAATCTCTCCGAGATGGGTGACATGATGCTGGGCACGCCGCTCACCGCCCAGGCGTTCCTCACCGATGTGCTGCTGGGAACGAGCGTCGGCGATGTTTTGTTTGAGGACAGTCCGGCGACGGCATCGCGGGTGATGGCCAACAGGGCCGTGGTCGCGGGCGGCCTGGCGACCATGTCGACCGCCAACGAATGGATGCCGACAATCCGCGCGACCGTGTTTGGGATCATGCTGTTCATGATGCCGATCGCCCTCCTGTTCATCCTCACCCCCATCAACCTGCGGGTCGCGAGCTTTGCGCTGGGGCTGTTCGTGTTCGTGGCGCTCTGGGGCGTCATCGATGCGGGCATCTATCAGCTGACGCTGGGGCGAGCGATGACGGTCCTTGCCGAGATGCGCTCCAATCACGTGGCCGCCACGACTTGGATGCTTGCCCCCTCCTCGGCCATGAAGGCGCTGGCGATCTTCGGGAGCTTCCGCACGGCAGCGGCGGGCTTGGCCGGCGCGTTCGTTTTCACCGTCTTCCGCTTTTCCGGCAATGTCTTCTCCTCCTTCACCGGCGGGTCGCTGGGCGTTCAGGCGCAGGGTTCGGCCGCTGCGACCGGGGTATCGACGTCGGAAGGGCTGGCCTCCGCGCTGGAAGCGCAGGCCTCGGCCATGGGCACAGGTGTTCGCCGTGGCGCGGCGTCGACCTTCGGGGATTTTGGCGAGCGATCAAGCTTTGGCGCCAATCGCAGCTTCGGCGCCGCGGGCGCGGTCACGGCATCCCATGGCACTGGCGCGCCCGGCGGCGCGGCGATGGGGCTTGGCGCGCTCGATGCCGCCCGCGAAATGGGCGGCCTTGCGCCCTCGCTTCATGGCCGGGACCTGGGTGACCCGGCAACGATCAGCGCGGTTCGCGCAGCGGCGGCTACTGGCGCCATCCACAATTTTGCGGAGAAGGATGCGCTGCGGACCCTCGGCACCCGCTATTTTGGCGCGGGCGAGGCCGGCGAGAAGGCGTTCGGCGCCTTCACCCAAGGCCTCGTCCAATGGCGAGCCTTCGGCGACGTCCGCGCCTATGGCATGATGATGCAGGCGGCGACGCGGCATTTTGAACGCGCCGGTTATGACACTCAGGATGCCGAACTCAAGGCAAGCGGCGTCGTGGCCGAGGCCAACGCCGATCCAACGTTCGCGAAACTGATCGCCAATAGCTTCACTCAGGAGTCGATGCTCGGCAATGATCTAACGGCAGCGCAGGTGCAGGTCGGCGCGATGGAGGGGCGGCGCGATTATGCGGGAGATAGGGTCGCACGGGTGGAGCGCGGCAATGTCGCGACCGAACAGGCCCACCGCACGGGCGGCAATGAAGGCCAGCGCAACGCCGCTGCCATGCTGGGTCTCCCCGTTGACGAGATGAGCCGCCGCATCGCCTTTATCAACGCCCTCTCCGGCGAAGCGCGCTCGTCTGCCATCACGCAGCTCTCCCGCGCCACTGGCCGCAATGAGGCGCAGGTCGCCAGGGCGCTTGAAACCTACAGGGCTGCGACAGAGCTCGGCACCGCAGACGGGGTCACTGCCGAGGCGACGCGTGAGGGCACAAGCGTCTATGGTCGGACCAGGGAGGCCGCCGGCTACGACTTTGCCGATCGATCAGGCAAGCTCGATGCCCAACGTGAGGTCGGCCATGACGGCACGCGCAGCGCTGCCCGGATCGGCGAAGAGCGGCGGCAATCGGAGAATTTCGGCTTTGCGCAAGGCGCCGAAGCGGCCGGCATGTCGACGCGCGAAGCCGCCCGGCTCGACAGCTTCATTCGGACGCTTGCCGACGCCAGCGGTAACCAACTCGATATGGCGGAAGGTGGCCCCGGTGGCATTGCCGACCGCGCGCGAAACGCTCGGATGACCAGCATCGTCGAACGTGAGCGCCTGTCGCGAATGCAGGGCCTGCTACGCGCCAACGGCATCGAGATGAGCAAGCGGCAGATCGCCATGGACCAGAATGGTGACTTCAGCCTCAACCTGACACCCGCGACCGCGGCACAGATGTGGAAGGCGGGCCTCCTCAACGAGAGCCAGCTGGGCGCGGTCGCCAATGGCGGCCATGCCCGGTTCAGCCTTGCCCACGACGACCTGCTGGTATCGAGCAGCGCCGGGTTCGAGAAATCCGCCCGCAATGACACCAGCACGCGGTTCGAGGCCGGCAAGCAGGCTGGCCCAGACACGATCGAGCATTTCATGGGCGGCGGCGCCGAAGGCCGGGTCGCCATGGCGAACTGGCTACGGGGCGGGTTCGAGATGGATCGCAAGGGCAACTGGCGTCTGAGGCCGCAGGTCGCGGATACGCTGCAGAGGGATGTGCAAGCGATCATGGCCCAGACCGGTTGGGACCGATCGATCGCCAGATCCGCACAGGACCAGAACACCTTCGGCATAGCGGTAGGGGCCGATGTCGCAGGGTCCACAGCGAGCGGATCGGAAAAGGCGAGAAAAGGTGGCAGGCACGCGCTCGGACGCGCCGCTGGTTCGTTGAGCATTTCCAGCCAGGAAAGCGGCATCACGAGCGAAACCGCCAGTTCCCAGCTCAACATTGTGAATTATGACGTCCGCCAGGCGATCGCCAATGCGGAACGTCATGCAACTCGGACAACAAATCCGGCCGCCGCCTTCACAGATCAACTAGCAAGCGAAATTCTCGGTTCAGAAGGGCTCCGAAACCGATATCTTGGGCAGGCTGATGCCGGTCGCGGCACTACAGATATCAATGCTCCGGTGACGTCGCTTGAGCAATCGTCTTTACTCCGCAACGGTCGATTTTCAACGGATATAGGCAACGGACTGTTCGACGGCGATCCGACGTTCAAGAAGCGCGATTAACATAGCCCGGATTCGTCGGGTTCAATGTACTTCCGACCCACAACGCGCCGGAGGCAGGATCGAGCGGATCGAACTCCTTCGGCATTCGCGATGGACCATATCGGCGGCGGGGCCAAAACTCATCTTCGTCGATAGCCCCTTCCTCAACTGCTGGCAATAAAGCCAGCCATCGCTTGAGGAAGCCGTAGGACAGGATCAGCGCAACGAGCGGCGGGAAAAAGATCACATTGAGATGTCCGGCGAGGGCAGAATGATAGAATTCCGCCACTGCTTCCGATCGAAGCGAGGCGAGCCTCCCCAGCCAATAGACGGGCACCGCAGCCCACCAAAGCTTCGCATGCCATGGGCGCCATAGCCAATCCCTGAGCCGAACTGATGCCTGCCCTTGATGTTGAGAATTTTCCATCATGACCAAACACTTTGCCGCCGATCTTTCAAAATCTACCACCTCTTCAAGGTCATAGATATGGGAAACAGTACCCCTGATAGGGCCATAACGTCTGCTGAATTCTCAAACAGAAAACGCACTGCCTACGACAATCCTCCTCCCTCCTTTTCTCCCAGATCGCCGTCTCTCCAAATTCTGGACCTGCTGCATGATGATTTCATACAATCGCCGTGCAATGTATTTTTCATCTGATCCATCTTGATCCTTTGCAACACGACCGGCATACTGCTCCAGCGGGCAGACCGACAAGAAAGTTGGTTTGCAAATGGACGAAAGTAAAGAGCAGTTTCTGCGACTGAGAGCCGTGATCGCGAAGACGGGCAAGCCCAAAGCGTCCATCTATCGCGACATCCATCTTGGCACCTTTCCGGCACCAGAGAAGATAGGCGCCAGAGCGGTCGCCTGGCGCCTATCGCGGATATTACGTTGGATGCAAGCGCCGAGCGCCTACCAGGACGACTGAAACCACTCCAGCGCCCTGACATTGGGCTTTGCCGGCGTCGCCTTTTCGATGGCAATCGCCGCTGAAGCCTGTTCGGCCTTGTCGAGATAGTCCGCCCACCATTCGAGCATCTGCCGACGGTGGGACAGATAGCGGGCGGCGTTGTAGACGGCGCGAACACCGCCGGGTACATGCGCCAGTTGAAGTTCGATCCAGTCAGGCTTGAACAGGCCCGTCTCGTTGAGCACGGTGCTGGCGATCGAACGGAACCCATGCACCGTCGCCTTGTCGCCAACCCCTAGCCGTTGGAGCAAGACCAGCATGCGGTTCGAACTGATGGTGTCACCCTGGTTTCCGATCACGGGGAACAGATATTGGCCGAAGCGCTCATTGCCATATTTCCCGTAGACGTTGAGCTCCTTGATCTCCCGGAGCAGCGCGACCGCCTGGGGCGGCAACGGCACCAGATGCTCGACCCGCATCTTCATGCGTTCAGCCGGAATTTGCCAAAGCGGCTCAGGTCCGCCCAGTCCCTCAAACTCACTCCATTGCGCATGCCGGGTTTCGGTGGTCCGGACCATCGTCAGGATTGTCCAACGCAAAGCAAGATGGCTGAGCCGGGAGCCCGTATCTGCGTTGAGCGCCGCATAGAAGTGCGGCAATTCCTTGATCGGTATTTTCGATCGATGCGTGACTGCGGCGCGCTTGCGCATCACCGTTCCCAAATCCCTGCAGGGGTCGGTCAACACACGGCCATCGGGAATGCCGAAGCGGAAGATCTCGCTGCAATAGGCACGCACGCGATGCGCCATTTCCGTCGCTCCGCGATCCTCGATGCATTTGAGGGCTCCCAGCATGTCACGCGGGAGAATTGACCGGACCGACAGCTTGCCGATGGTGGGAAAGATGTCGGCCTCGAGCCGGCGCTCAATCACGCCGGCGTAGCGATCAGACCATCCTGGTCGCTTGGCAACCATCCATTCGTAGGCCAGTTGGCGGAACGTGGTCCGCTCAGCCTGATCCTCATATTTGAGCTGGCGCTTGATGTTGGCCGGATCTTTCCCGGCGGAGAGAGCCGCTTTCATCTCCTCACGCCAGACCCTGGCGCGGTCGATGCTCATCAACGGATAGTCGCCTCCCGTGATGCTCTTCTGCTTATGATGGAAACGGTAGGAGAAGCACCACTCGCGTCGGCCATTGGGCAGAACGCAGATATTCAGGCCCCCACCATCGGCCTTTTTGATAGGCCGGGCGGCAGGGATGATGGATTGGATGAGGGTATCAGTCAGCACGGATCAGTCTCCTGGACGCCGTGCGCGAGACTTGAATCTTAACTTTGCACCAACAAATTTACCAACAAATCTCATGGTAACCACCTGGGCGGTTATGATCCTGTTGGAGACCATGTTACATGAGATAACAGCCTGAAAATAGGCATTTTCATGACGTCCGTTTAAGACGTTGTTGGTCTTTTTGAACCTCAGGTTGGTTGCGGGGACAGGATTTGAACCTGTGACCTTCAGGTTATGAGCCTGACGAGCTACCGGACTGCTCCACCCCG
>NZ_JAJGNP010000028.1 GCF_020782245.1 Sphingobium soli | reverse complement strand
TCCGCATCGGCGTCAGCATCCGCATCTGCATCAGCGTCTGCATCCGCATCTGCATCAGCGTCTGCATCCGCGTCAGCGTCAGCGTCAGCGTCAGCATCGGCATCAGCGTCCGCATCGGCGTCCGCATCAGCGTCAGCATCAGCGTCTGCGTCGGCATCAGCGTCGGCATCCGCATCCGCGTCAGCGTCTGCGTCGGCATCAGCATCGGCGTCTGCATCAGCATCGGCATCAGCGTCGGCATCCGCATCGGCGTCGGCATCAGCGTCAGCATCGGCGTCAGCATCGGCGTCAGCATCTGCATCAGCGTCCGCATCCGCGTCTGCATCTGCATCTGCGTCGGCGTCTGCATCCGCATCGCCATCATCTGGCTCGTCGCCCCCCCCCGCTGGTTGCGGCCGCGACGCCGGCGAGGCCCACGCCGCCCAAGATGGCGGGCAGGACCAGCGAAGATCCCGCTGCGCCGGCCGATCCGGCTGCGCCGATCAGTTCGTCAAGGTCGTTCAAGAGGGAGAAGCGCGGAAAACGGCTGCTGGATTGGGCTAGCCACTGGGTGCCATCGGCTTCGCGCAGGATCAGATTATTGTCGCGGCCATCAAAGTGTTCGTAGAAATCGGCTACGCGGATGACCTGACCATCGGCCAATCGGACAAGTAAATCCTTCTCGGACTTTTCCAGTGCGACGACAGCATCGCGGCTCATGTCCAGGCGAACGATGCTCGCGCTATCCAGATCGATCGAATCCAGGGCGCTTTGCTCGACTGCCCCAGTAGCTTTATCGATAATGTCGGCCGCCATATCTGATCCCTCGTCCATCCTCCTGCATCTGCCAGCGACAAAATGTCGGGCAGATACGGCGCCTCGATTACTCGGCGCGCGATTATGCAGTGATAGAAGCGGCTTTTATCGTCGCGCGCTTCAAGGATTCCGGTTTCGGAGTCGATACTCAGGGCTTCAAGTTGAACCGCCCCTAAAGCCTGGGCGGGCTTTTCAAGCGATCGCCGCCCGATATGGCCGGATCACTTTCCGGCTTGGGTTCACGCGCTCACGGCGATCATCTCGCCAAAGGGTGGCCTCCGCGACATGTCGTGCTCCAGGGTAATGCGACATGCCGGGCCGATCTGGACGACCATGACCGACACCGGTCATGTCAACCGCATACCCGATGGTCAAATCACCCTTCTAACCGCGCGGTAAGCTACGTAGCCCAATCCCAGGGCGGCTGCCCCGAGCATGCCTGCCCGGTGGCGATCGGTGAAGAATTCGACGCTGCGACGACGTGAACTGCTGTCAAATCGACCATGGGCTGCATAGTTGCCGGGCACCGGGTCGAACAAATTTGCTGGTGGATTCTCGGGCAGCGGGTCGTCGGTCAGCTGCCCGGAATAACCAGCCTTGGCGAGGTAGCGATCGATCAGGCCCGGTGCGATGCGATTGCCCAGAATCGCCTTTACTGTGGAAAAGCCCAGCCATATTTCACGCCGCTTGTGCGTGGCCGCGAAGAAGATCGCCCGTGCGGGCACTTCAGGTTCGAATATTGGCGCCACCGGTCGCGCCTTCTTGCCCATCTTGTTGAGCGCCCAATCAAACTGCGGTGTATTGACCGCGGGCAAGTCAACTGTGGTGAGATGCACGTCGATCTTGTCATGGATGATTTCGGACCGCAGCGAATCGGTGAAACCGCGAATTGCCGCCTTAGCGCCGCAATAGACCGACTGAAGCGGGACAGACCGATAAGCCAGTGCAGAGCCGACGTTGACGATCGTGCCTTGGCGGTTCCGCATCCGCCTCAAGGCGCTCATCATGCCATGCACCTGCCCCAGATAAGTGACCCTCGTGCCACGCTCGACCTCTTCAGGCGTCAGCTTCGCGACCGGTGCGAAGACCGTCGCCATCGCGACGTTGACCCAGATATCGATCGGCCCCAGTTCGCGCTCGGTCTGGTCGGCTGCGGCCTCGACCGCTGCGGCATCGGCGACGTCGGTGGGTATCGGCAGGGCGCGCACACCATGGCGGCGCAGGTCTGCGGCTGCGCGTTCAAGCCGATGGGGATCGCGCGAAAGCAGAGCAACGTCATAGCCTTCGCTCGCGAATTTCTCGGCGGTGGCGCGGCCTACGCCGGCTCCGGCTCCGGTAATAACAACAACTTTGCTCATGCCGCACTCCTTATCGATCAAGATTGGGAACAGCATTGGATCGGTTGGGTTCCAGTTTGGCAGACGAGCTTCACCATGAAAGCGGTTCGGTCGATGGCTGAGAACACCCACTATGACGTGATCGTGATCGGCAGCGGTCCCGGCGGCGCAGCACTCGCCCAGCGCCTCGCCCCTACCGGCAAGCATATCCTGATCCTGGAGCGCGGCGATTATCTTCCTCGTGAGGAGGCAAATTGGAATGCACGGGCCGTGTTCGTCGAAGGACGTTACCAAGCCGACGAGCATTGGGTGAACAAGGATGGCGACACCTTCGTGCCGCAACTCCACTACAATGTCGGCGGCAATTCGAAGGTCTATGGTGCCGCGCTGTTCCGGCTGCGTGAACGAGACTTTGACGAAGTAGAGCATGCCGGTGGTGTTTCACCTGCATGGCCACTGTCATACACGGATTTCGCCCCCTGGTATGACGAGGCTGAGGCGCTGTTCCATGTTCACGGCCGCCGCGGCGAGGGTCCGCTCGATCCCGGCACTACCGCTTACCCTTTCGTGCCGGTCCGGCACGAGCCCAAGGTACAGGCGCTGTCCGACAAGCTGACCGGCATCGGCCTCAACCCCTTCCACCTGCCACTCGGCATCCTGCTCGACCAGAAGGAGGACGGGTTCGCCACGCCCACCAGCCTTTGCATGCGGTGCTCCTACTTCGACGGCTTCCCGTGCCTGCTCAACGGCAAAGCGGATGCGCAGGTGATGTGCGTCGATCCGATGCTGCGCGACTATCCGAACGTGACGTTGCTGACGAGCGCCTATGTCGAGCGTCTGGAAACTGACGCAAGCGGTAGTCGGGTCGAGTCCGTGGTGGTCGAGAGCAACGGGCGGGAGGAGCGCTATAGCGCGAATATCGTCGTCGTCGCCTGCGGCTCGCTTTCCTCCGCGCTTCTGCTGCTGCGGTCCGCGAACGACCGCCATCCCAATGGCCTGGCGAATGGCTCCGATCAGGTCGGCCGCAATTACATGCGCCACGAGATGTCAATCGTCATGGCCGTCATGCGTCACGTGAACGAGACGGTGTTCCAGAAGACGCTCGCCCTCAGCGACTTCTACTTCGACAGCGGCGATCCGGACTATCCGCACCCACTCGGCCTGATCCAGATGTGCGCGACCAGCCACGCCGACCAGATCAAGGGCGAAGCACCGCTCGCCAGCGTGATGCAGCACCTGCCCGACATGCCGTTTGAGGAAATCGCGCGGCACTCGATGGACTTCTGGCTGCAGACCGAAGACCTCCCGCTTCCGGAAAACCGGGTCTATTACCAGGATGGAAAGGTCCATCTCGACCTCACTGAAACCAACGAGAAATCGCTTGATCGCTTGAAAGCGAAACTAAAGCAGGTCCTGTCTGAGATCGGCTGGCCAGCGATGCTCATCGAGCGCTCGCTTTATCTCGGCAAGGACATTCCGCTGTCGGGAACTGCGCACCAGGCGGGCACCTGCCGCTTCGGCACCGATCCCGCGACCTCGGTCCTCAATCTCGATTGCCGCGCGCATGAAGTCGACAATCTCTACGTCACCGACGCCAGTTTCTTTCCGTCGATTGGTGCCGTGAACCCCACGCTGACGATCATCGCCAACGCCTTGCGTGTCGCCAGCATCATAGAGGAACGGCTGTGAGTACCGCCGCCATCGCCGCGCTTATCGTGCGTTATGGCATCGTCATGCTGTTTCTGCCGTTTAGTGCGTTGGATAAGATCTTCTCGTTCGATCATGCGGTGCGCCAAGCGCAGCAGATGTTCTCGCCGCGCCCGCTGGCGATCACGATGCTGATGATCGGCCTGTCCATCGAGATTGTCTGTTCCGGCGCGATCGTGCTTGGCATTGCCGACCGTGCGGCGGCCTTCGTCGTTGCGGGCTACTGCGCCCTGACTGCGATCCTCTACAAGCAATTCTGGAAGCCGGGCGACTTTTTCGCTGATCCGGAGGGTAAGGGGCGCACTCTATTCTGGGATTTCCTCAAGAACCTGTCGCTCGGCGCCGGCTTCCTGCTCCTCATCATCGGCACCGATGGTTCCGGGCTCCAACCCTTTCTCGACGCGCCGTTCGCCTCCAGTCATCCTTACGGGAGATAACCTCATGTCCGATGCCGGCCCCAAGCCGTCCGTTCCCTATCAGCACCTCTACACCGACAAGGACGGTGTCAGCCGTTTTCGCGAATGTGCGCTGACCGACTACGAGCTGAAGGGCGTGGGCAACGCCGATCCGCAGTGGAACGACAAGATGGAGCGCGGTGAGGCGACGGTAGTGTTCACCGTCCAACCGGTGGGCTGGGTCGGTGACTGGCATGAAAACCCGGCCCCGCAATGGATTGTGGTCCTGTCGGGCCGCTGGTGGATCGAAGCGATGGACGGCACCCGCATTGAGCAGGGGCCAGGCGAATTCTCCTTCGGTGGCGACCAGAATTGCGTCGAGAAGGACGGTCAGAAGGGGCATAGATCGGGCACGATCGGCGATGAGCCGTGCCGCCTGATGACGGTGCAGCTCCATCGCGATCCGGGCGGCCCCTGCCAGTTCACGTGACCTTCGCGCGGATCGCGGCGTTCCGCCTGGTGACGCAGCAGCCCAAGGCTTTGCTCGGCTTCTACGCTGCGATGGGTTTCACTGTTCAGCCATCGCAGCCGATCGCGCAGGACGAGCTGGCAATGCTCGGCATTGGCGGCTCGGGCACGCGCTGGCCGATGCGGCTGGGCGCAGCGGTCCTCGACCTCGACTGCTACGACGTCGCGGGCCGGCCCTACCCCACTGGGGCAGATGCCGCCTCGATCTGCTTCCAGCATCTGGCGCTCGTCACCGATGACGCCCGGGCCGCTTGGGCGCGGGCGGCAGCCGCCGGAGCGACGCCGGTCAGCCGTGGCGGACCGGTGACGCTGCCGCCGTCATCGGGCGGTGTCACGGCGATCAAGTTCCGCGATCCGGAAGGGCATCCGCTGGAACTGCTTTGCTTCCCCGATACGGCCGATACGCACTGGCGCGGCAGCGGGATGCTGGGTGTGGACCATAGCGCTATCGTCGTCCGTAACCTCGCCGCAAGCAAGGCCTTTTATCTCGCTCATGGTCTGACGGCTGGCACGACGACGCTCAACCAGGATGCTGCGCAGGCGGTCCTGGACGATTTGGAAGATCCCATCGCGGACGTCGTGGCGATGATGCCGCAATTCGGCCGCTCGCACGTGGAGCTGCTGCACTATCGTCAGCCTGAACACCCTGCATCCGCTCCGTATTCGGTCAACGACGTGGCAGCGACCCGTATCGTCTGGCGTGGCAACAACGCAGCGCTGTTGCGCGACCCCGACGGACATTTTCATCAGGTGGGCGGCTGACTATGCCGCGCCGCGCTGCACGACGGGACGCGACAGGAACAGGGCGCTGTTGACCACGCCCAGATGGGTCAGGGCCTGGGGCATGTTGCCGATCAGTCGCCTGGTCGGCACATGGAATTCCTCGCTCAACAAGCCAACGTCATTGCTGAGGCCGATCACCCGATCGAGCATGTTCGCCGCTTCCTCACGCCGCCCTTGCATCGCCATGCAGTCTGCCAGCCAGCAGGAACAGGCGAGAAATGCGCCCTCGTCATGACCATCGCCCCGTGCGGCCTTTCGCCGTACGAGCCCGCCTTCCATAAGCTCCCGCTCAACCGCCGCGATCGTGCTGACGATCCGGGGATCGTCTGCGGGTAGAAACCCGACGAGCGGTAGCAGCAGCAAGGACGCATCCAGCGCTTCGCCATCATATCGCTGCACGAAATGCCCACGGCTTGTGGAGAAGCCGCGTTCGCATACCGTCTGGTGAATATGCGCGCGAAGCCCCCGCATTCGCCCGATCAGTCCATCGGGTGCGGCCGCGCGCATGACATTGCTTTCGACAAAATGGTTGATGCCGACCCATGCCATCGCCTGTGAATAGGTATAGCAGCCAGGATCATCGCGGCTTTCCCATATGTCTGCGCCCGGTTTGTCCCACGCGCCTTCGAGATATTCGATGAGCGCGATTTCCACTGCTATGTCCCGCGATGTCCGTTCCACTCCGGCCCGTTCGCCGACATGGAAGCTGTCGATCAGTTCGCCATAGACATCCAACTGCGTCTGGTTCGACGCGGCATTGCCGACCAGGACCGGGCGGGCGCCGTCGTGACCGGACAACCATGTCGCTTCATATTCCGCCAACCGCCGACCACCATCGATCCGGTACATGATGCGCATGTCGGCAGGATCACCCGCGATGGCTCGCAGGATCCAGTCGCGCCAGCGCACCGCCTCTTCGCCAAAGCCGGCGTTCAGCAGTGCGGTCAGCGTGAAGGTTGCGTCGCGCAGCCAGCAATATCGATAGTCCCAGTTCATCGAGCCGCCAGGCACCTCCGGCAATCCCATTGTCGGCGCCGCGACCAGGCCGCCTGTCCGCCGGTCGATCAATGCCTTGAGCGTCAGCAGCGAACGCTTGAGCGGCGCGCCCCAGCGCCTGGGCACGTCAAAGCGATCAATCCAATCGCGCCATGCCTTGTCAGTCTGCCGCAACAGCCGGGCGGCGTCGGGCTTCTTGGGCAAATCGGCGAACGAAGGCGCATAGGAAAGTGCGAAGACCAGTTTTTTCCCTGTCTTGACGGAAAATGTGGCATGCGCTCCCCCGTTTTCAACTTCCGTCTGACAAGGGGCATGCAGGACCAGCTGATGCGGTCCTGCATCCGCGCAGAGTCCGCCGTCGAACGGTCGCATCCATGGCGGCACCCGCCCATAATCAAATCGCGGCCTCAGCAGGCTCCCCATTTCGACCCTGCCGGACAAGCCCTCGACAATGCGCACGACCGTCGGTTCGCCATCATGCCACGGCATGAAGTCGGTGACGCGAACCCTGCCACCCTCGGTCGTGTGATCGGTCTCCAGGATCAGCGTGTCGCCGCGATAGCGTCTTTCAACTGCGGTTACATACCCTGTCGGTGCGATCTGCCAGCAGCCATTGGCTTGATCGCCCAGCATTGCCGCGAAGCACGCGTCGCTGTCGAAGCTGGGCAGGCAGAGGAAATCGATGGACCCGTTAACGGCGACCATGGCTGCCGTGCGTCCATCGCCAATGAGGGCATAGTCAGAGATTGGTGACGCCAAAGGTCAGGCTTTCAGGTCAATGGCGAGCACGCGCGTGCTCGCCGCGATGAACAGGCGGCGGTGATCGCTACCGCCAAAGCACAAGTTGGACACCGTCGCATCGAGCGGGATGTGACCGAGCGGTTCTCCTGCTTCTGAATAGATATGGACGCCGTCGCCGGCACTCGCCCATAGCCAGCCGCGCTGGTCGACTTTGAAGCCATCCGGATAGCCTTTATCGGTGCGACAGAAGCGTGTGGGCGCCCCCCATTTTCCCTCATGATCGGCGCAAAGGCGAAATACCTCGCGCCTTGACCCCGCCTTGAAGCCGGGTACTTCGCCCAAGGACACAGACGTGTCGGACACGTAGAGGACCCCACCTTCCGGCGAAAGCGCAACGCCGTTCGGCTGCTCGAAATCGGCTACGCGCGCGAGCGCAGACGTCTCAGGGTCGAAGCGATAGACGCTGCGATGATCGAGGGCCGGTCGGGCGAGCGCCCCCTGGCTGGGCATCGCAATGCCGAAGATGGGATCGGTAAACCAGATCGCCCCATCGGGCGCCACAGCCACATCATTGGGCGAATTGAGGCGCTTGCCCTCGAAATGGGTGACGATGGGTACGGGTACGCCGGATATGTCGGCATCTGATCGGCTGATGCAGCGGCGACCATGTTCGCAATGCCATACCGAACCGTCTCCGGCGATGGCGTTGCCATTCATGAACCAGGTTGGTTCAAGGACAGTCTCAACACGGCCATCATCCTCATACCAGGCGTTCAGGCGTCTGTTGGGCACATCGGAGAACAGAAGGCGCCGGTGCGAGGCTTGCCATACCGGCCCCTCGACATGAATTGCGCCCTCATGCAGGACCAGCATGGGAGCCTCTGACGATATCTGATACGCAAGCGTTGAATCAAGAATCTGGACGCCTTCGAAACTTTCATCCTGCGCGATGCCGCCGGGGCGCCGCAGCAGGCGTCCAGGCAGCAGATCGGGAGCGTGTCCGTCACTATATGGTTGATCCACGCAATCCTCCTTCTGCATCAGAACCATCCGCAGGCCTCTTCGTGCCATGGCTGGGCGATCACATGGGCTCGGTCCGTTTCAGGGTTCAATAGGGAGATTCAGGGAATCCCTTCCGCTCGGAATGACGGACGAGCCGATCGCGCGTTGCCGCATGCGTCCCGGGTGTCCGGCGAGCACAGCATGGGTAATTGGCATGTGTGGATAGGACTTTGCTCCTCAACGGGTTGCGCCCCGCGCCGCGAAATGTAACAAAACATTGCAGGGGGCGCCGCAAAACGAGACTGTTCCATGGCGCAAGATGACGACACAGTTCACTATGATGGGCCTTCCGGCGGATTTGGTTCGCTAAAAGGGGTCGCGCGCATCTTCGGCAAGGAGTGGGCGACGCCGATGGCGCTCGAAACATTGGCGCGGCAGAACAAGCCGGGCGGGTTCATGTGCGTTTCGTGCGCCTGGACCAAGCCCGAGCATCCCCATCCCGCCGAATTCTGCGAGAATGGCGCCAAGGCCACGCTGTGGGAGCTGACCACGCGAACATGCACGCCTGCTTTCTTCGAACAGCACAGCGTCACGGAACTTCGCCGATGGAGCGATTATGATCTCGAGCAGGCCGGCCGCCTCACGCACCCGATGCGCTACGACCGTGCCACCGATCATTATGTCTCCGTCAGTTGGGACGAGGCTTTTTCCGCGATAGGCGCTGAACTTCGTTCGCTGGACCCGAAATCGACCGTCTTCTACGCTTCCGGTCGCGCCAGTCTCGAAACATCCTATCTATATGCGCTCTTTGCCCGCCTGTACGGGCACAACAACCTGCCAGACAGTTCGAATATGTGTCACGAGACGACGTCTGTCGGGCTGAAGAAGGTGACGGGTTCGCCAGTCGGGACGTGCCAGCTCAAGGATTTCGACCTGTGCGATGCCATCTTCTTCTTCGGGCAGAATACGGGCACGAACAGTCCGCGCTTTCTACACACGCTCAAGTCCGCTGTAGAGCGCGGCTGCAAGATCGTGACCTTCAACCCCGTGCGGGAAAAAGGGCTGCTGGAATTTGTCGACCCGCAAAACCCCGTGCAGATGGTTACCCAAAAGCCGACGCAGATATCGTCTCTTTACTATCAGGTGAAGCCAGGGGGCGACATCGCCGCCATCATGGGAATGATCAAGCATGTCCTGGCCGTCGAGGATCGTCTCATGGCCGAGCAGCAACGGCATGTGATCGACCACGACTTCATTGAACAGCATACCCAGGGTTTTGAAGCGCTCGTGGAAAAGGTGCGGGCCACCGGCTGGGATGAAATTGAGCAGGAATCCGGCCTTAGTCGGGCCGACTTGGAGATAGCCGGACAGATATATTGCGACGCCGAAAAGGTCATTGGCATCTACGGTATGGGCGTCACCCAGCATGTCCACGGATCGCAGACGATCGGCATGCTGGTTAACCTGCTGTTGCTGCGCGGCAATATTGGGGTCGATGGCGCGGGAATATCGCCGGTTCGCGGGCATTCGAACGTCCAGGGGCAGCGCACGGTCGGCATCTCCGAAAAACCGGAGCTTGTGCCATATGACCGCCTCAGAGCCATTTTCGACTTCGAGCCGCCATCCGAAACAGGCGTCAACACGGTTGAAGCTTGCGAGGGCATGATCGACGGCAGCATAAAGGCATTCGTCGGGCTTGGCGGGAATTTCGTGCGCGCCATCCCGGAACGGGATAAGATGGAGGCGGCATGGACCAAAATGCGGCTTACCGTCCAGATCGCGACGAAGCTCAACCGCAGCCACCTCGTCAATGGAGAAATTGCCTATCTGCTTCCTTGCCTGGGCCGAACCGAGGAGGATATGCAGGCAAGCGGTCCCCAGGTCGTGACGATGGAGGATTCCTTGTCGATGATCCATGGATCTGTAGGGAAGCGCAAGCCCGCCAGTGAGCATCTGCTGTCGGAACTCGCGATCGTCGCAGGCATGGCCAAGGCCACGCTCCCGCCCAGACCGTCTGCTAAATGGGACGAGTGGGTCGCCGACTATTCCAAAGTCCGGGCCTTGATCGAGGCAACCTATCCGGAGAAGTTCAAGGATTTCGAAGCCCGTAAATTTACGCCGGGCGGCTTTTTCAAGGGCAATGCAGCCCGCGAACGGATATGGAAGACGCAGAGCGGTAAGGCGGAATTCACGACGCCCACCACGCTGACGAGCATGGGCGTGCCCGACAAGCCGGGGCGCTATCGCCTGATCACGATGCGATCCAATGATCAGTTCAATACGACCATTTATGGCTATTCGGACCGCCTTCGCGGCATTGAGGGCACGCGGGACGTCTTGTTGATGAGCCCTCGCGAAATCCTTGCTGCGGGACTGAGCGAGGGGCAGATAGTCGGACTGGCAAGCGATGCGGATGACGGAGTTGAACGGCGTGTGGATGGCTTGACCGTGACGCCGTTCGACCTGCCCGACGGCTGCGTGGGCGCCTATTATCCGGAGATGAACCCGCTCATCCCGCTTTGGTATCACGACAAGCTGTCCAAGACGCCCGCTGCCAAGGGCGTCCCGGTGCGGATCGTCGTCGCTGACGACGCACCCTGACCAGCATGTCGGCAAGTGGCGGATTGCTCCGGTGGGGGCGGATGGCGTCCTTGGCGGCCCTTCTGCTTTTGCTTGGCGGTTGCGGGGCGCTGGACCTCGGGGTCATGAACCACGCAGGTCCGGTGGCGGCCGACCAGTGGCGTCTTTACAAGATCGTTGCGGTGGTTTTGATCTTCGTGGCTGGCCCGGTGCTGCTGCTCGTGCCGCTGATTGCCTATCACTACCGCCTGGACAATAAGGATGACGCCTATCGGCCCAACTGGGGCTTCTCCTGGTCGTTAGAGGCGTTGATCTGGCTACCGCCCATTGCGATCGTTGCAGGTCTTGGCGTGCTGCTCTGTGACGCCACGCACCAGCTTGACCCCTACCGGGCGCTGCCCTCCAAACAGCCGCCGCTAGAGGTTCAGGTGGTGGCGCTCGACTGGAAGTGGCTTTTCATCTACCCGGACGATGGCATCGCGACCGTCAATCAGCTGGCCGTGCCAGTCGGACGCCCTGTGCATCTCAGTCTGACGAGCGGAACAGTCATGCAGTCCCTGCTCATTCCCCAGCTTGCCGGGCAGATCTATGCGATGGCGGGGATGCGCACGCAACTCAACTTTGCCGCGGACAGACCGGGCGTCTATCGCGGCCTCAATACCCAGTTTAATGGTGCCGGCTTTCAGCATCAGAAGTTTTCCGTCGTCGCCATGCCGGACCGTGAGTATCGACACTGGCTGACACTTCGGGCCGCCGATGGGCAGCCGTTTGACGACAATGTTTTGAAAAGCCTCATGCAAAAATCGGTGGCGCAACGTCCCCTTTTCTTCTCCAAAGTGCCGCCTGGCCTGTTCGAACATATGATGATGGCAAATATGCAGAAGGAAGAGGCTATCCGATGACGGATCCGGTGTGGCCTATGCTGTTGGGGCGGTTCACCTGGGATTCGCTGCCTTTCGTGCGGGCTTGGCACAATCCGACGACAAACGAACTGATCGCGGCTGCGGCGGGCGGAATTGTCGTGGTCAGCGGCATCGCGGTTCTTGTCCTCATCACTGTGTTGCGGCGATGGCGCTGGTTGTGGACGGAGTGGCTCACCAGCCTGGATCATAAGAAGATCGGCATTCTCTACATAGTGATCGCGTTGGTCATGCTGGCGCGCGCGCTGGTGGAAGCGAATCTCATGCGCTTGCAGCAAGCGGTCGCCGTCGGGAATCCGGGCTTCGTCGCGCCTGAACATTTTGCCGAGCTGTTCAGTACCCATGGGTCGATCATGATCTTCTTCATGGCGATGCCGTTTCTGACCGGTCTCATCAACTATCTGGTTCCGCTTCAGATTGGGGCCCGTGACGTCGCCTTTCCTGTATTGAACGCGATCAGTCTTTGGCTGACAGCTGCGGGGGCGGCCCTCATGATGGCCTCGCTGGTCATCGGTCGGTTTTCGACGGGGGGCTGGAGCGGGTATCCGCCCTTCACCGAAATCGGCTTCAATCCGGGCGTTGGCCCGGACTACTGGATCTGGGCCGTCACTCTGGGTTCGCTGGCATCGACGATGACGGGTATCAACATTGCCGTCACGATCTACAAGATGCGCTGCCCGGGAATGAAGCTGATGCGCATGCCGCTTTTCACCTGGACCAGCCTTTGCACCGCCATCCTTATGATCTTTGCGATGCCTCCCCTCACGGTCGCCACCGCGCTCCTGGCGTTGGACCGCTATTTGGGCTTTCATTTCTTCACGAATGCACTTGGCGGCAACATGATGCACTACGCCAATCTCTTTTGGATGTTTGGGCATCCTGAAGTCTATATCGTCATTCTGCCTGCCTTCGGCATCTACTCCGAAGTCGTCTCCACTTTTTCCAGCAAAGAGCTGTACGGCTATAAATCACTGGTAATTGCAACCATGGCTATCGCCGTGCTGTCCTTCACCGTCTGGCTCCACCATTTTTTCACCATGGGCCAAAGTGCCAGTATCAATGCGGCTTTCGGCATTGCCACCATGGCTATCGGGGTGCCGACCGGTGTAAAGATTTACAACTGGATCTGGACGATGTTCCGGGGCGAGGTGCGTTTCACGACCCCTATGATCTATGCGCTAGCCTTCATGATGACATTTGTTCTGGGCGGACTGACCGGGATCATTCTCGCTTTTCCTCCCCTCGATTATATCGTCCACAACACGCTGTTCCTGGTGGCGCACTTTCACAATATGCTGATACCCGGCACGCTTTACGGCCTGCTGGCAGCTTACACATTCTGGTTTCCCAAGGTGTTTGGATATCGGCTGGACGAACGTTGGGGCCGTATCTCATGCCTGTGCTGGATAGTTGGTTTCTACCTGGCGTTCATGCCGCTCTATGTGCTCGGCGCAAGCGGAATGGCGCGCCGTACCCAGGCCGTCATGGAGACGGCCTATCGGCCTTGGCTCTACATGGCCGAAGCTGGCGCACTGATCCTCTTGTGCGCCTTTGCCGCATTGATAGTACAGCTTTGGGTCAGCATCCGTCGCCGCGGCGCCAATGATGTTTTCGTGGGCGATCCATGGGATGGCCGCGCGCTGGAATGGTCCGTTTCCGCCCCACCGCCGGAATTCAACTTTGCTCGCCTTCCTCATGTGGATCAGGCGCACTGGTTTTACGACGCGAAGCGCAAATACGCGCCCTACGCCCCGCCGATTGCCTATCATGACATATGGATGCTCAGGAACAGCGCCGTGGCGCCCGTCATTGGTATCGCGAGCGGCGCTGCGACCTTCGGGCTTGTCTGGCACATGTGGTGGCTGGCGATTTTCGGCCTGATTGTCATTTTCGCTGCGGTCGTCGCACGCAGCTTTGTGCGAGACACCCATCGCGTCATCCCTGCATCCGAAGTGGCGAGGATCGATGAAAGCTGGCGCGAGGCGACGGCCAGGGCGCAGCCGGTCCCGCGGGAAATCGAAACCAGCCCCGCCAATCAAGGCCTGGCCCTGGTGCGATCATGAGCGCCAGCGAAACCAAACATGCCGGCCTGAACCTTGGCGGAACGGACGCCAAGACCCATGCGGAAGCCGAACATGCCATATTCGGTTTCTGGATCTTCCTGATGAGCGACGCTGTGATCTTCGCTCTGCTGTTCGCTACCTATGGCGTCATGCTGCCTGCCACGGCGGGAGGACCAACGCCAACGAGTGTGTTCAAAATTGGGCCGACATTCGCGGAAACGCTGCTGCTCCTGACCAGCAGCCTGACATATGGCATGGCCTCGGTAGCGATGAAGCATGGTTCGCCTTTAGGCGGAATTCATCGCTGGCTGGCGGTCACTCTTCTGCTGGGCCTGATCTTCCTCGCCTTTGAATGGCACGATTTTTCTGACATGTTCGCGCAAGGAGCCTACCCGACACGAAGCGGCTTTCTATCGGCTTTTTTCGGACTGGTTCCGCTTCACGGCCTGCACGTCATCGCCGGCATTGTTTGGATTCTGGTGATGATGGTGCAATTACGCGTCTTCGGACTCGACGCGCGGGTCAAGATCAACCTTCTTCGGTTGGGACTTTTCTGGCATTTTCTTGACATCGTGTGGATCGCGATATTTTCCACAGTCTACTTGCCGGGTCTCCTGCCATGAACGGGAACGATGAAAGGCGGGCGGAAGTCCGCTCCTACCTTGTGGGATATGCAGGGGCCATCGTGATGACGGGCGTCGCCTTCGCCATCGTGCAATGGCCGATTGCTTCGCCAAAACTTACCTTCGCGGCGGTGCTGACGCTGGCCTTTACGCAGATCGTGCTCCAATTTCGCTGTTTTCTGCACATCAGCCTCAGACGATCTGCGCGGGACGATCTTCAACTCATCCTGTTTTCGACTCTTGTTGTTGCGCTGATGGTGGGTGGCACCCTGGTGATCCTCCTGAACCTTCGCGAGCGGATGATGTGATGCGAAGGGGGATCAGCCCGCGCCGTCTTGCTTTTTGACCAATGCGCCAAACTAGAGGCCGCTAAAGGCGTTCTGCATGCCAGCGCAGATGGTCGGCCATAAAGGTCGAGATGAAATAATAGCTATGGTCATAACCCGGCTGCAAATGCAGGGTCAGGTCGATTCCCACTGCTTCGCAAGCTGCCGCCAACAGGTGTGGCTTGAGTTGATCGTTCAGGAAATTGTCCGCACTCCCTTGATCCACCAGCAGCGCGCCGCATCGCGCGCCATCCTCGATCATCGCCACCGCATCATGCTTGCGCCACGCTGCCCTGTCGTCTCCCAGATACCCGTCAAGCGCCTTCTGTCCCCAGGGCACCTGTGATGGCGCGACAATCGGTGCGAAAGCGGAAATGGCCTTGAACCGATCGGGATAGGCAAGGCCGATCGTCAGCGCGCCATGGCCGCCCATGCTGTGGCCCATGATGGATTGCCGGTCCCGATCGACGGGAAAATGGTCCGCGACAATATCGGGTAGTTCCTGCGTCACATAGGACCACATCCTGTAATGCCGGCTGTAAGGCTCCTGCGTCGCATCGACATAAAAGCCCGCGCCCAGGCCGAAATCATAAGCCCCATCAGGATCGTCCGCCACGCCTTCGCCCCGGGGGCTGGTATCGGGTGCGACGAAGATCAGGCCAAGTTCCGAACATAGCCGACGATATTCGCCTTTTTCCGTGACATTGGCATGCGTGCAGGTGAGGCCCGACAGATACCAGACGACGGGCAGCGTAGCGCCTTCCTCATGCGGGGGCACGAAGACCGAAAACATCATGTCCGTACCAGTGGCTGACGACGCGTGCCTGTACACGCCCTGCACCCCGCCAAAGCTTTGGTTGGTGGAGACGGTTTCGATGGTCATGATTTGTCGCTCCGGAACGATAAGCCTTGGAAAAGAGGTCAGGTCCAGGCCAGGGCGCCGCACCGATGGTCAGGCGCTCCTGCCCTTCCCGACCCTGTCGGATCAGAAGACCACGACCGATCGGATGCTTTCGCCCGCGTGCATCAGATCGAACCCCTTGTTGATGTCTTCCAGCGTCAGGACATGGGTGATCATCGGATCAATTTCGATTTTGCCGTTCATGTACCAGTCCACGATCTTGGGCACGTCCGTGCGCCCCTTGGCACCACCAAAGGCGCTACCCTGCCAAACCCGGCCAGTCACGAGCTGGAATGGACGGGTGGAAATCTCCTTGCCTGCTTCCGCCACGCCAATCACCGTGGAAACGCCCCAACCGCGATGACATGCCTCCAGCGCCTGGCGCATGACTTCGGTATTGCCGGTGCAATCGAACGTGTAATCCGCCCCACCATCTGTCAGCGCAACCAGGTCGGCGACCACATCCGCGGTGCTTTTGCCTGCCGGATTGTAGAAATGGGTCATGCCAAAGCGTTTGCCCCATTCGGCCTTGTCCGCGTTGATATCGACCCCGATGATCCGGTCCGCCCCGACCAAGCGGGCGGCTTGCAGGACATTGAGGCCGATCCCGCCCAAACCGAAAACGATCACGTTCGAACCGGGCGTGACCTTGGCGCTGTTGATGACAGCGCCCACTCCGGTCGTAACGCCGCAACCGATATAGCAACTCTTGTCGAAGGGCGCGTCCTCGCGAATTTTCGCGACCGCGATTTCGGGGAGCACGGTAAAGTTGGAGAAGGTGGAACAACCCATATAATGAAAGATCGGCTGGCCCTTGTAGGAAAAGCGGGTCGTGCCATCAGGCATCAACCCCTTCCCCTGGGTCGCCCGGATCGCGGTGCACAGGTTGGTCTTGCCCGACAGGCAGCTTTTGCACTGGCGACATTCGGGCGTGTAAAGCGGGATGACATGGTCGCCAGGCTTGACGCTGGTGACGCCCGGGCCGATGTCCCGGACGACGCCCGCGCCTTCATGACCCAGGATCGACGGGAAAATGCCCTCACTGTCAAAGCCGTCCAGCGTGTAGGCGTCTGTATGGCAAATGCCCGTCGCCATAATCTCGACCAGAACCTCACCGGCTTTCGGTCCTTCCAGATCGACCTCGACGATTTCCAGCGGGGTCTTGGCGGCAAAGGCTACGGCTGCTCTCGTCTTCATGCTCAACTCCTGGATTTCGGTTTGGGTGAGGACCGGCATGGCGACCCTCGGCCTCATTCACATGTTGGAGTCCTGTTATCAATATCCCGCCGATGCGATAAGGCCTTGGGCAGGAAATTCATCATGCCGCATATGGGATAATAGCATGTCATGCTGGGACGGGATCGACGAATTTGTCGCAGTCGCGACCGCCGGCTCTTTCATTGGTGGAGCGAGGGCATTGGGCGTGTCTACATCGCATATCAGCCGGGCCATACAGGATATGGAACAACGACTGGAGACTCAGCTTTTCCACCGCACCACCCGCGTCGTCCGACTGAGCGACACCGGCCGGTCGCTGCTCGACCATTGCCGGCAGCTGATCGCAGACCGGGAGGACATGCTGGCGCTTATCCACGAGGAAAGCGAACCCCAAGGGGAGCTGAAGCTCACCTGCTCCACGGCCATGGGCGAACGGTTTCTCGCCCCCATCATGCGCCGCTTCGCCATGCGGCATCCCCGGTTGAGCGTCACCCTGGATTTGACCAACCGGGTCGTCGATCTGATCGTGGAGGGATATGATCTTGCGATCCGCACGGGCGCGCTGACGGACACGCGCCTGATCGGCACGAAGATCGGCGATCGGTCTTTTCTGACATGCGCGGCCCCGGCCTATCTCGACGACCGCGCGCTTGCGCCCACATGCGTCGAGGACCTCGACCGTCATGACTGTGTCGCCGGGACAAGCCCGACATGGCATTTCAAGGTCGATGGCAAGGCGCTGCTATACCGGCCCCAGGCTCGTTTTCGCTGCAATAGCGGCCTGGCGGTGGTGGATGCGTGCCTGGCGGGCATGGGTATCTGCCAGCTTCCGGAATTTTATGTCCTGCCGCATATTCGGAGCGGTCAGTTGAGGCTCGTCCTGCCCGACCTTCGGCCGGACGAAGAACCGATTTGGGCCGTCTATCCCCGGCGCCGGCATTTGATGCCAAAAATTCGCGCTGCTATCGACCATATCCGAGATCAGATGTCGGCGGAGATGCGCTGCATCTAGGCGTGATTGCAGGCGTTCAATGCGATTGCCTATGGGCAAGACATTATCTGGAAAAACGGGATTTAGCGTAGCGCATCGCTTACCCTGCCTATATGTGGACTGGTGATCCCATATGGAGGACGATGACCGTGGTTCCTGCGCTGCGCATAGCGGCTGATGACGATGTCGCCGTGCTGACCAGTGCCATAGCTCCGGGAGAAACGGTGTTGGGCGTGACCGTGCTTCATCCGGTTCCGGCCGGCCACAAGCTGGCGCTGCGCGACCTTGCAGCTGGTGAACCGGTTCGCAAATATGGGCAGGTGATTGGCCAGGCATCGCAATTTATCCCGGCGGGCGCGCATGTCCATTCCCACAATTTGACGGTAGGGGGCCGTCCACACACGCCATCATCTTCGCTCGCAGCCACCATCGCTGCTCCTGTTGCGCGCCCTAGCCCCGACAAAACGGCGTTCGAAGGGTATCGGCGCGCCGATGGCCAGGTTGGGACGCGCAACGTCATCGGCATCATCGCAAGCGTCAATTGCGCCGCAACGGCAGTGCGTCGGATCGCGCGCAGATTCGAGCAGGACCTTCCCGGCTCCATCGACGGCGTCGCCCCCTTTACGCACAGCAGCGGCTGCGGCATGGCCAATTCCGGGGATGGCTTCGCAGTCCTGGAACGGACTTTGGCCGGCTATGCACGACACCCGAATTTCGGCGGTGTGCTGATGTTGGGGCTGGGATGCGAAGTTGCGCAAATCGACGCGTTGCTGGACCGTCACGGCCTGAATATCGGCCCGCGCCTGCGCACGCTGACGATCCAGAACGCCGGCGGCACGGCGGCGGCGATCGATCAAGGCACCACCATCGTCCAGGAACTGATTGAGGAGGCTGCTGCCGATCACCGACAGACCTGCCCGGTGTCCGACCTTGTCCTTGGCCTCCAATGCGGGGGATCGGACGGCTGGTCGGGCGTGACCGCGAACCCGGCGCTTGGCGTTGCGACCGACCTGCTGATCGCAGCCGGCGGTTCGGCCTATCTGTCGGAAACCCCGGAAATTTACGGGGCAGAGCATCTCTTGATGGCTCGGGCCGCTGATCCGACCGTCGCCCGCGCACTTCAAGACAGGATTGCCTGGTGGGAAAGCTATGCCGCTCGCAACGGCGCCAGCCTCGACAATAATCCATCACCCGGCAACAAGGCGGGCGGGCTAACGACCATTTTCGAAAAGTCGTTGGGCGCGATCGCCAAGGCGGGCAGTTCGCCGCTGGTCGACATACTGCTCTATGGGGAGCCGCGGCGTACGCATGGCCTGAGTTTCATGGACTCGCCAGGCTATGACCCCTGTTCGGCGACCGGCCAGATCGCGTCAGGCGCCAATGTCCTTGCATTCACGACCGGGCGCGGGTCGGTGTTCGGGTCACAGCCGGCGCCTTGTCTGAAACTGGCCTCCAATGCCGCGCTCGCCAAAAAGATGACGGACGACATCGACATGGATTGTTCGCCTGTTCTCGACGGCATGTCGCTCGAGGACGCAGGTGCGTTGATTTACGACCGCATCCTCTCCACCGCGTCCGGCGCACCGACCCGGTCGGAAATAATCGGCGTCGGCGACTTCGAATTCGTGCCCTGGCAACTGGGGGCGTGGATGTAATTGCATATCGCGACGCGATGATAGGGACTGGCTTTGGCGCCGCTCGCTGCCATCCCGCTATCGATAATGGCCCATCGTGACCTTGAGGACCTGGGGCCGATCCGTAAGGTTCAGGCCATAGTCGGTCTGGTCGCCATTCCATATCCGCGTCATTTTCCATGTCCCTTGTTCGAACTGGCCTTCCTCGACACGCAGCATGATGCCGTTAGGCGGAGAGTCGGGCGCGGGTTCGAACGTGACACGCGCATGATCGCCGACCAGCAGAAATTCGTCGGCGGCTAATTGGATCAGGGCAAAACCGCCAACCGGCTCAGCGGCGGCAGCCGGCGGTTCGGCCGCGAACATTTTCCATTCCTTCATACCGAACTGCCACTGGCCCCATTCTCCAGTGATTTTCCAGTTGCCCATGATGGTAGACACGGGCGATCCGTCATCGGGCTTGGCGCTACCCCAGGTGGGATGGGCATAGGAAAGACGTGCCCAGTCCCGCATGATTGACCCTATCATTGCATAGGGCAGCGCGAATGCGCCGATCACCTTTTCGTCCAGCGCCTTGGCGCCCAGCGGGTAATTGAAATAGCCGCTGCGATCCATGCCGAAAGGCGCAAAGCCGATCGCCCCTCGCCCGATCGCCTCATAAAAATACCGCGCGAACAGAAGGGAATTGCCGATTTCCGGCACCATCAGCGCATTGTCAGGCCGCGCATATTTATCGAGATATTGGACGACGTGGGCGCTTTTGCCGTCATAGATGTCCGGTGCCTGAAAATCGATGGATGGGGCAGCGGCTTTCCAAATGTCGAGCACGTCCTGCTGCGGCCCGCCGCTGGCAACGCCGGCGGGGTCGGGGACGTTTGACGGCCCTGCCAATGATGCATTGACATACATGGGAAGTGGCTTCACCGCTTTTCCTGCTCGCGCGATGGCCTCGACATAGGCTGCAACATACCATGTGTTGAATGCCCGGTCTGCCTGGTCTCCAAAAGCCTGCGCCCACGTGCCCTGCTTACCCGTTGCACGCGACAAGGGTCCCGGAATTGAATGGGCGAACAGACGATCGCCTTCCGGGCCATAGTCCCGCGGGACACGATAGCTGCCGGTTTCATTTTCAACCTGCACCATGATGACGCTGTTCTGCGCATCGTGATCGCGCAGATATTCCATGAGCTTGACGAAAGCCTTTCGGTCGGCCGCCAGCGTCTGCCCGCCATGGGGGCTCAGCACATCATGGTCTTTGCCCTCTTTCGTCTTCATGCGCGGAAAACGCTTGCTGTCTAACTTCACCCAGTCTGGGGTATAGCTGTAGCCCGTGTTTTTCCAGGTTCCGAACCAGAGTAATATCGACCGCTTATCATGCTCCTTTGCCTGCTTCAGTAGCGTCTCGAGATAGGAAAAGTCGAACCGCCCTTCGACAGGCTCGACCTGTTGCCATGCAACCGGAATCTCCAGCGTATTGGCGTGGATTTCTTCCAGCACCGGCCAGACGGTATCCAGCATGGCAGGATAGTTGACGGCGTTATTGGCTTGAGCACCCAGTATCAGAAATGGCGCATCATCGACCATCAGGGCATGCCTGCCGTCCCGGTGTTCCAGCCGCGGTACTGAGGTCGCTCCATCCGCTGGCTGTGCAGCCGCAGCGCAGAAAATGAGGAGCACCATGACGGCAGGGCCAAATGCACGATGCATCACTCTGTCCCTCTGCGGCTTATCCGGTGTAGTGATCAACATGGTTTCAAATGTGATCAACGCTTCAGCACTATAGCCTGTTTTTTAGTTCTGGGGCGTCTGCGTGGCGTACAGTGCGTGGTGTGTGAGGATGTAGAGCGTCCTGCCATCCTTGCCCCCAAAGACCAGTTGCAACGGGCGTTCGGGCACGTCGATCCGGCCAATCTCCTTGCCGTCCGGTGCGTAGACGAAAACCTGTCCATTGGCGACATAGACGCGCCCCTGCGCATCGGTCGCCACCCCTTCCCCGCCACGGTTCGCAAAGGGCTTGAGATCGGTCAGCGTGCCCCCGGCCCCCACTAGCCCGCTATAGGTGCGGTTCTCTGATCCATTGGTGACGAACACCCTCTCCCCCGGGCGCGCCTGAACGAAGCCATAGGTGTCGAGCGCATCGGAAAAGCGCCGACCGCGATGGTCCGTTGGTCCTTGTGAGAAAACCCGCCATGCGGGAAGCGCGACGGACCCATCGGGCGAGACATATTGCTGCGTCTTGGGCTTGGCCATGTCGCGCGCGAACATCTCTTCCAGGGTGGTGAAACGATAAGTGGCGGGATCAATCTGATCGCGAAATTCGCCATTGTTCCACCAATTGACGGGCATGGTGACAATCGCGTCCTTGCCCCGCGAGACAGGCGTCGGAGCGATGACGGTCATCTGCGTGTCTGGCGTGCCGGGCTTGAAGCTGTAGACTGTGCCATTTCGCCCTTGCGACGAGAGCACGAGCAGATTGCCGGATTTGTCGATCGTCAGATTGACTGGATCGAGCGCGGCGTCGCGGATGATCTCTAACCGCCCCGCGTCGGACCAGCGCCAGATGCGCTGAAACTGCCGATCGATGAAGTACAGCCTGCCCTCGGCATCGACCGCGCCGCCGCCGATCGAATGAAAGTCATCGGCCAGTTTCTCGACCGCAGCGCCAAAGCGGGACGGCTCGGCGGCAGCAGGCGCATCCGTCACATCCAGCACGGCAAATTCGCGCTCCCGCACGTCGATACCGTGGGTCACGTCCTGAATCGCGTTGGAATAGGGAAATTTGGTAACGCGCAGGAATGTGGCGCAGCCATTCTCGTCACAGGTGCCAAGGCCGCTCTCGCCGTTCACATGCACATTGCGAAAACGAATGTCGCGAACATTATACAAGGTAACGGCCGCCGGCGCAGCCTTGCGCGTGCGGGTGACGCGATAGCCGTGAAAATTGGCGACAAGGATATTGTCGGAATCGCGGATTTCCAACGCGGTGGCGTCACCACTTTCGCCCCCCTCGCCTTCGGTCTGCGGGGCCAGCAATTCCCAGTTGGACACCCGATTCAGCGTGATTTCGCTGCGAACATGATGTTCGACAGACGCCTGGATGATGCGTCCGGGTGTTTTCGTGTCGGAAATCAGAATGCCAGGATGCGCGAAGGTGCTGGGGCTCCAGATATTGGCGAAGGTGCCGCCGCCTCCCTGCGTCACCCACAGGCTGGCATATTGCCCATCCCAGCGCCGCGTCGCATCGGGATCGCCCGTCGCGTTGTTGTTATAGGGGTTGACGCGCGTGCCATCGAACAGGTTGGTGCCATGCCCGCCCTGGAATTTGACATCATTGACCATCGACTTCTCGCCGGCCTTCCACAGCAGGGCGGTCGCCCGCTGATTGGCGCCATTGCTGTTGATGCCGATGCCCTGGACGATGGCATCGCCGCCCTGCGCGCTTTCGATGACAGCCTTGGGCGCGCCGACGCCCTGGAACCCCGGCGATCCGTCCGGCAGAACGATCTGCGTCAGACTGGGGTGCAGGCCGACCAGCACCGTATTGGGGCGCAGGCGCAATGTATCACTGACGCGATAGAAGCCGGCTGGCAGGTAGACGACGCGATGCGTGTCGATCGCCCTTTGCAATGCGGCGGTGTCATCCGTCCGGTCATCCCCCTTGGCGCCCAGCGCGCGCACGCTGACCCAGTCCTTGACCGGGGGCAGCGCGCGGATCGCGGCGTCGGCCGCTTCTGGCAGGGCGGCGAGCGCTACCGCCTTCATGGCCGTTTCATAGCTGCCCATGCGCCCGGCGGCCGGCAGCGTCAGTCCGTAGGTGAAACTGTCGACCTTGTAGGTCGCGCCGGACCCCTGTTGCGTTCGGCCGCTTTCGCGGAAACGGGCAAACACCGGCATGTTGGCCGCCACGACATTCTGGAAGCCGACCTGGGTGTAGACATTATTTTCGTTGGAAATGATGACCCCGGCCCTGGAGACATTTTCAAAGCGCATGTCCTGGCCCCACAGCCAATCGCCATAGCCTTCGTCGATTTCAATGCCGACCGGCGTGTCGCGGATCGACACGTTCACCATGGTCAGCCCTGCTTCATGCTCGCGAATGGCGGCATCACGTTGGCCTTCAAAGCTAGAATCGACCAGAGCGAAGGGCCAGGCTGGAGAGGTCTTTTCTGCCAATATGCCATAGCGGCCGCCATAAAAATGCAGGTCTTCCGCTTCATTGGCGACATCATAGAGGCCGGCGAGGCCCGATCCGATGTGGAAATCGACATGGGAGACGAAACTATGCTGTGCCGAATGGAAACGGATCGCGGTCGCGGCCGGATTGCCGTCCAATATGCGGAAATCGATATTGGCAAGCGCTGAATAGAAAGTGCCGGGGTTGGCGTCGGCAATATCCTTGTTGAACGGAACGCTTCCCGCTGGAGGGAAGGCTGCGGCTGGCGTGCCCTTGTCGGTCTGGCGCTGGCTGCCGGTAAACATGGGGGCGTTTGCGGGAGGGGGCGGAATCCTACGCCAAGCTCGCCCAGATAGCCGGCGCGAGATCTTACTTGTTGCTG
>NZ_JAJGNP010000027.1 GCF_020782245.1 Sphingobium soli | reverse complement strand
GACGAGTTCAACATGGGTCAATTCTCAGTGGAAATTTACGCCCTACCCGGGTCACTTCTCAGTGGAAATCAACAGCCATCATCATCCAGTTCGCGCGCCTTGGCGAGAACGTTACGGATCTGGCGGTCGCTGAGAACCTGGTTCTGTCGCGCCAATGGCTCGGTAACCGTTTCAACAGGAAACACGGGCTTCAGCCCGAATTTGATGGTGAGACCAAAATCCTTTGGCAGCGCTTTGCGATGTTCCTCGAAGGTCGCGTTGAGCGCTGCCTTAAGTTCGGAAACAACGCGCATTTTGCTCGACCCAGGCAATCCTTCGCAAAGGCGGCGCTGCCAACCGCGTAGATGGACCTCCGTCAGATCGTGGAGTTTCGTTAACACCAGCGCCTCGTCCTTAAGAACATGTGGGGTGAGTTTCATATTCGCGGTGGATCGCGACGGACGCCCAACTCGCAGGGATTGCCGTTTATCCCGCATTGCGATGAAGGCCTCGACCGATTCCTTCACCGTGATGTTAGGATTCAGCAAATTACCGCCTGACTCCTGCAATTCGAACCACTCGGTTGCCTTGTCGAGCGCCTGTTTCCAGTTGAGTACCGTATCGCCATTTGCCAGAACGATATCGTCCGCAGTACCAAGTGACCGCTTGGTCCCATGGCTATCGCCTCCGGCGGGGCGATAACGCGCGACCCATGTGCCGCCCCGTGCACCCCGATAGTAGCCAAGGTGCAACCCTTCGGATATCATGCGCCAATATGGACTTGGCCGAGACTTCAATCGAGCCCGCGCGCTCCGTTCTTGAAGCCGAACCTCCGTCGTTGTTCGTCCCATCTATTGATCCAAAAAATCGTCCACACGTAGTCCATAGACATACCAGAACGGGGGTGAACGACCAAGGATAGAAATCATTCAAGTTATTGATTTAATTGAAGTCCATCGACATCCACGAGCGTTTTTCCGAAGGTCTTTCATGGCCGGGCAGCGCCTCTTTCAAGGGACCTTCCGGCGTTTTCGCCCCGTCCCCATCTGTGACTTTTTTCTTCGTCATCATATCTTCTCCTATGCCTCGTCGGCGCTGCCCGGCTCTGCCATGTTCCGGTGTTGGTCCGCGAGGATCGATGCGGGCGTCACATGCGCTGCTGCTGCCTGCACCTTGTTCTTCCAACCGGAAACGATATGCGCCTTGCCCGCCATCAGCGCGTCCCAACCATCCTGCGCCACCTTGGCCGGATCCGCTTTTTCGCGGGTGCCGACATCGGTATCGAGCATATCAGCGCGGGCGAAGAATTGGGTATCGGTCGCGCCAGGCATCAGCGTCGTGATCGTCACGCCATCCGCATCCTTGAGTTCATCGCGGATCGCAGCGGCGAATTGTTGATGAAGGACTTTGTGCTATTGTACACCGCATTGAAGCTGCCGGGGATAAAGCCGGCGATCGATCCAGTGATCAGGACCTTGCCGGCGTTCCGCTGGACCATTGGGCGCAGCATCCTCTGCAACAGATACACAGTGCCGGTGATATTGGTGTCGATCGAACGTCGCCACAACGCGACGTCCTGTTCCAAAAAAGCGTGTCCCGTGCCCATTCCCGCATTGGCGCAAAGCAGATCCACCGAACGGTCGCCCGCTGCCTCTAGCAATTGGTCGACGCCGTCCAAGGTGGCGAGGTCAGCCTGAAGCGAACGGACGTAGCCACCATGTTGCCGAAGCGCGTCGGCAGCAGCGTCGATCCGCGGTTCGTCCGCGACGACAAGCAGGTCATAGCCCTCCCGCGCCGCGATTTGCGCCAGTTCCAAACCGATGCCGGTCGATGCGCCAGTGATGATCGCGAAGGGTTTCATGGTTAGCGTCACGCGGCGGGCAGGCTGGCAAGACGGTCGATATGCGCCTGCACCACCTTGGCGACGGCACCGGCCGTCTGCTTTAGCGCTGGCGTGTCCCCGTCGCGGGCATAGCCCTGATGCAGCGCCAAAGCGGCGTCATGAGCCATTCGCTGGTTCCGCACATAGACGCTGTCGAAGCGCCCAGCGTCCGCAGCCTTGATCTCCTCGAGCATCTGCTGCTGGTTGGCCATCAGCTTGGGGGGCTGTACGGTCACGCCTGCCTTCTGGGCCGCGGCCTTGATGTCGGCAGTCGACTTTTGGTGCTGGTCGATCATCATCTGGGCGAAATCGCGCACCGCCTTATTCTGACTCTTTTCGAGCGCGGCCTTCGACGACTCGATCTCGAACAGGTCGGCCGCGCCCGCTTGTGCGACATAGCCGGCCGCATTGGTAGGCGCGGCCACGGGGGCGTTTGGCATCATCGCGCTGGCATTGTTGCCGGCCATGATCATGGCGTTTCCAGCCGGCATCGCCGCATTGCCAGTGGCAGCGGTTTCGTCGGCGGGCTGCTGCTGACACGCAGCCAGCGCAAGGGCCGGCAGCGTCAGGATCAGGGGCGTCATCTTCATCCTGCTTCTCCTTCTCTTTTTCAGGCAACCTGAGATAGGTCCATGCCCGGTTTCAACACGACCTTGGTCACTTCATCCTGCTTGTCATGAAACATGCGATAGCCCTCGGCCGCCTGTTCCAGCGGCATGCGGTGTGAGATGAGGAAGGTGGTGTCGATCTTGCCTTCCATGATCGCGTTGAGGAGCCCGGGCAGATAATGCTGCACATGTGTCTGGCCGGTCTTGAGCGTCAGTCCTTTTTCCATGAACGCGCCAAGTGGAAACTTGTCGACGAAGCCGCCATAAACGGCGGGCATGGACACCCGCCCGCCCTTGCGGCAGGCGAGGATCGCCTGGCGGATGGAATGGGTGCGATCCGTGCCGGTGAAGGTCGAGACCTTAATCTGGTCCCATATATTGTCGGCGAAGAAGCCATGCGCTTCCAGGCCGACCGCGTCTATGCAGGCATCGGGACCGATGCCGCCGGTCATTTCCAGCAGCGCTTCATAGGTCTTTGCCTCTTCAAAATTGATCGTTTCCGCGCCGAAGCGCTTCGCCAATTCAAGCCGGTGCGGGAAATGGTCGATCGCGATCACGCGTTCTGCGCCCATGAGGAAGGCGGACTGGACGGCAAACAGTCCGACCGGGCCGCAACCCCAGACCGCCACCGTGTCGCCCGGCTCGATCTGCGCATATTCGGCCGCCTGCCATCCGGTGGGCAGAATATCGGAGAGGAAAAGGACCTTGTCGTCCTCCACCCCGTCTGGGATGACGATGGGCCCGACATCGGAAAAGGGCACCCGGACATATTCGGCCTGCCCACCGGCATAGCCACCGGTCATGTGACTGTAACCAAACAGGCCTGCCATCGGCTGTCCATAGGCCGCCTGGGCAATATCCTGATTGTCGGCGGGCACGCCATTGTCGCAGGCGGAATATTGGTGCTTCGAACAATGAAAGCAGGACCCGCAGGAGATGGTGAAGGGCACCACGACGCGCTGCCCTTTACGCAAGGTGGAGCCGGAGCCGGTTTCCACCACCTCGCCCATGAACTCGTGACCCAATATATCCCCCGCCTTCATTGACGGAATATAGCCATCATAGAGATGCAGGTCGGAACCGCAGATAGCCGTTGAGGTAATGCGGATTATCGCATCGCGCGGATTCACGATCTCTGGATCGGGCACGGTATCGACCCGGACATCATGCTTGCCATGCCATGTCAGTGCACGCATCAGTTCATCTCCTCGGCCCGTTGCGCCCTGGTCCAGGCGCCGGTTGCCACCTCCCCTGTTTCCATCAATTGCTTGAAGCGGCGGAGATCGCGGCGAACCTGAATTGCCGGCTCGCGCTGAAACAGCTTGGCAATTACCTTGCCCACGATGCCCGCAGGCGAATCGTAGAGAAGCGTCGCAGTAACCCAGGTGCCGCGACCGCCCGGCGCATCGCGAAATTCGACGCGGCCGCTGTTGGCGACGTCTGCACCCTCTTCCGAAGTCCAGCCGATGACTTCACCCGGCCTGTCCTCCGTGACGGCGGCAACCCATTCCACGGTGCGGCCGGCCGGCGCTTTCACCGTCCAGCGGTAGCGATTGCCGCCCATCGGTTCGACCCGCTCCACATTCTCCATGAATTGAGGCAGCTGCTCCAGCGTGCGCCAATAGTCGTAAAGCTCCCGACGCGGGCGATTGATCGTAACGGTCTTGCCGATTAGGCTGTCGCCCTTGGGCGCGCTCATTTCCTCTGCGGCTACCGCAGCCCGACCTGAATCTTTCGATGTGGTGACGGGTGCATCCTGACGGTGAATATCTGTAAGGCCCGTGCCCATGCTTCCGGCTCCTTGCTCAATCCGATGGCCCTCAAGCGGCCAAAGGCGCGGGCCTGTTCCTTGCCGACGTGATAAAAGCCCAGAAAGCGAAACATCGTTAACATGCGTCAGTAGGCCAGGACGTCAGGCTGCGAACAGGGCCGTCCAAGCCTTCTTTTTTTGGAGAGAAGTGCTTCATGATCTGATGCGATGATGACGGACGGTGGTAGTTTGGTATCGAGCAGGCCCACATCTGGTCATCGGCATTTCAGCCTGTTCCGACTGGCAAACCACCATGGCGGTTGTGTCGTGGGCACAGGCGCGTTGAGCGAACTGGCGTTGGGCTGGAACACTTATGGTCGGCTACGTTAGGGCATGACGCGGTCATCGACCTTACGGCTGGTCCAGGGCAGCGGGCGAAATTCGGCAATCCGGGTGAGGGCTCGCCAGTCGGGAATATGGATATTGCGGCGGTGGCGACGGATGAGCCCTTGCATCTGCATTGCACGCAGCGTGCGATTGACGTGAACCGTGGTTATGCCGGTGGCGTCCGCAATGTCCACCTGCGACATCGGCAAGGTGATCGAACAGCCATCCGCGCCCCCGCCAGGATGGCTGCGCATCACCAGTTCACACAAGAGATAGGCTATCCGCGCCCGTGCTTCCCGCCGCCCAACGTTGGATATCCAGGCCCTGTAAATAGAAATATCAGCGGCTATTTCATCGCAAATAGCCCGTAAGATGCTGAGCCGTTCCTGACTGAGCGCCAGAATGGCCTCCGTTTGCACAATTGCGACCCGAACGCGCGTGAGCGCCTGAACGAAATCCTCCGATGTCGCAGGCGGGGTTATCGGCAGGTTCAAAAAGTCGCCTGGTCCGTGCATGCCCACTATATGGCGCAACCCATCAGCCGAAATGCGATGACGGTGTGTGACCCCAGACAGCTGGACATGCCAGCCCATGATCAACTCGCCTTCCTCGACGACATAGCCACCCGGACCGACCAACCGTTCCTGATAGGGTAGCGCCAGCAAAGCCCTCTGATCGTCCGCTGAAAGCTGCGCGCGTGCCCCCAGCCGCTCGACAAGCGGCGCCAGAGCGTGATTATCCGCCATCATTCAGCAGCGGTTGCGCAGTGGCAGGTCGCAACAAAGGATATAGGGTCGGCTTGCGAGATGCGCGCCCCGTCTATCATGCGGAAGCACTGGACCGAGCCCATATATCGATGTTCAGGCCATCCCCCTGGCCCCTTGTGGCATCCATTCCCTGTTATTGTCATGCCCTGTCATCTTGGTCGCGCTAATCACTGACGCCTCTGCCGACGGGGATTCAAGGCTCCGGCGACAATAAGCGCATTACCTTGCGTCAGGCCGGGCCGCATCGACGCTAACATAAGCTAAATCACTGGAAATATTTACGTCCGCGTTTTACACAGGGTCATGAGGTCCCAGTGCCGCCAGGTCGCGCAACGCGCCCAGGTCAGGAATACGAAGCCATTTGGAATGGAATTCCAACACACCCTTGGCGCGCATGGCTTGAAGCGTCCGGTTGACGTGAACCGCCGTCAAACCCGTGGCATCGGCAATGTCGGTTTGCGTCAATGGAAGCGCGCATTGCTGCCCATAGGCCAGCCCTGCCCGGCGCATGCGCTCAAACAATTCCAGCAAGAGATGCGCGAGCCTTTCGACCGCAGTCTTGCGTCCCAAGCTGACGAGCCAGCCCGATTGCCTCTCAATAGATTCCGCTAACCGCAATCCGGCGCCTCTGGACCGATCCAGAGGCTGCATGTCGCCCAGCGGCCGTCGCACGGCACGAACATTGGTGAGGGCAACCACGGCATCATGACACACACCCGATAGCGGCCATATTGGATCGCAAAGATCTCCAGGCAGGTAAAGTGCGGTGATCTGGCGCCGACCATCTGACAGCAGGCGATGGCGACAGGCCCAGCCCTCCAAAATATCGTAATAAGCCTCCGGTCGCTCATTTTCCCGTGCTAAAAACTGATGCGGACGGAAGAAGGCCAGATCATCGCTCGGCGCTATTTGGCTCAACATGGGCTTCCCCTGAAAAGCCCCCCGAGCCGACACCCTATCTAACGAGCCGCGACACTGGATTCACATATGTTTCAAAGTAGCGAAAATGCGCTCGGTCGTGCCTCAGGATGCTTGAACCGACATTTACCGACTTGTTAAAGAATACTCTTCTTCCACCCAGGTTAATTATGGAAGGAACAGCAAGCGCCCTGAAATCGCTATCCCAGCAAGAGGTGCGATATGGACGACGACAAAAAATCCAAGGATAAACATTCCGATCCGCTGCGCAAGCAGGATGCCGACGAGGTTCAGGAAGTAGCCGAGGACGGCAATCCGTTGGCACCCTCGGTCAATGTCGAACCGGGAAGCTGAACGATGACGTTCACGACATCCGAAGACAAGGCGCAACAGCCTTTCTTACCGCGAGACATGAAGCATGTCCGTTGCGAACGCGCAGCCGACACTCAATATTGGACGCATCGCTTGGGCACCAGCAGAGCGGCGCTTGAAGAAGCGGTTGAGCGAGTGGGACATAATATAGGTGCGGTCAAGGCCTATCTCGACCGGCACCGGGGCAGGCCTGCCTAATCCGCCCGCAGCCCTCTTCAGCTCTGAATATTGTGGATAGCCATGACCGTCTATCACCTTCATCTCTTTAACGACGACGATGTCTTGGATGAAGAGGGACAGGATTTTGCTGATCTGGATATGGCCGAGCGGGAAGCGATCCGCAACGCGCGCGATGTCATCGCCGAACATGTGCGACATGGCCACCCTATCAACCTCAATCATCGCGTAGAGATCGCCGATGCGAATGGAACCATATTGAAAGTCGTGCAATTTGGCGACTGTGTCTGTTTTGCGCGCTGACTCCGCTATGTCGGTCTCGTTCAAAGTGATGTAGCCCCTGCGGTAACACCAGCCCTCGGAGCACATCTATGTCTGCCCATCAAGCGCTTCAGCTATTCCTGCGGAAACTATCCGAACGCTCCTGTCTCAACCAGGAAGAACGGCGCGCAGTGTTGGAATTAGAGGGACAGGAGGTCGAATATGCTCCCCATCGCGATATTGTGCGACCAGGGGAACTAACGGATTTCTGCTGCTTGATTATATCGGGTATGGCGGCACGGTTCGGCCAATTGCCTGATGGGACGCGCCAGATTACCGCCGTTTATATTGCCGGAGATATGTGCGACCTATATTCGCTGATGCTTCCCAAGGTCGAATGGGCTTTGCAGGCCTTGTCCAGCCGACTCGTCCTGCTGAAGGTGCCCCATCGCAAGATGCAGGATATTGTTCATGCCTATCCAGCCGTCGCTGAAGCCTTTTGGCGCGACTGCGTGGCTGACGCGTCCATCCTGTCGCAATGGGTGGTGAATATCGGGCGGCGAGACGCCCTGATGCGCACAGCGCATCTATTCTGCGAGCTGGGGTTGCGGATTGAGATCGCCGGATTGGGGCGCCGCACGGCGTTCCAGTTGCCCGTTATTCAGTCTCAGATGGCCGACGCCCTGGGCATCACGCCGGTGCATATGAACCGCGTCATCCGCGCACTCCGGCAGCAAGGCCTGTTGACGGTGCAAGGCCGCGACGTCCAGGTCCCAGATTGGAACGCACTCGCCCAGGCAGGCGGATTCGAAAGCGGTTACCTGGCGATCGACCAGCGATGGCGCACGCTTGCCTAAGCCTTCCGCCGTCAACGAAGCGGACAGAAGCGCAGAATTAGTCCAGACCCGCGCGAGCCAGCAGCTTGTGCGCCTGAAGGAGATGCGGGGCATCGATCATGCGGCCGTCCAGCAACAAAACCCCCGCATCAGGGGATTGGGCAAACGCATCAATAACCGCACGGGCATTCTGTATCTGCTCTGCTGATGGCGTGAAGGCGGCATTGATGATTGGCACCTGCGCGGGATGGAGAGCCATCATTCCGGTGAAGCCGTCATATGCGCCGCGTGCGGCATAAGCCTTTAGCCCCAAGTCGTCTCGGATCGCGGGATAGACGGTTTCGATCGCGGCGACACCGGCTGCATGCGCACCGAACAGGGTGAGATTGCGCGCCATCTCGTAGGGACTGGTATAGCGGCCATCATCATGGCGACTGCTGACCGCACCGATCGCGGCCGGCAGGTCCTCCGCGCCCCACGTAAGACCGCAGAGGCGGTCGGCCACTTCGGCATAGCCGCCAAGACCGAACAGCGCGCGCGGTGTTTCCGTGGCGATGGGCAGGATCTTGACATTTGGTGCAAGGCGCGTGGCCAGCGCGTGGACCGTTTCGGCACCCTCGCTCTTGGGCAGCATGAGGGCATCGCAACCTGCTGCACATGCCAGGTCGTCTGTCAGCATCACGCTATCCACGGGATTGATACGGACAAGCCGAAGGATCGGGGCTGGCGTCGACAGATATTCAGCGACCGCCGCGCGCGCCTCATCCTTGGCTCCGGGCGCGACGCTGTCTTCCAGATCGAGAATGATGGCGTCCGCTCCGCTGGCCGCCGCCTTGGCAAAGCGCTCCGGGCGGTCGCCTGGGACGAACAGCAGCGAGCGCATCCTCATGCCGGCCGCCGTTTAAGAAGCGCAGTGCGCAGGCATTGGCAAACGATTTCGTCACGCTGATTGAGCAGTTCGTGACGGAACGTCACCAGCCCCGCATCAGGCCGGGATTTGCTGTCGCGCCGTTCTACGATGTCGCTGGTCGCGCGCATCGTGTCGCCAATGAAGACGGGTTTGGGCATGACGAGCTTGTCATAGCCCAGATTGGCGACCAGCGTGCCGAGCGTCGTTTCGCCGACCGACAAGCCGATCATCAGCGAAAAGGTGAAGGTGCCGTTGACGAGAATCTGACCAAATTCGCTCGCCCGTGCCGCTTCTGCATCGATGTGCAGCGGCTGCGGATTGTGCGTCATGGTCGAGAACAGGAGATTGTCGGTTTCCGTCACGGTGCGACGAATAGGATGTTCTATACGGTCACCCACCTGCCACTCATCAAAATAGCGCCCGCTCATGCTGCATCCTCCCTGGGCAAGATGCGGACAAGCAAGGTGCCCTCCTGCACCTGCGCGCCTTCGTCATGCGGCAGGTCCTCGACCGTGCCGTCGAAGGGGGCGGTCAGGCCATGTTCCATCTTCATTGCTTCGAGTGTGACGAGCTTCTGCCCCTTCATCACCCTGTCGCCACGGGTGACGTCAACGGCGATGATGCGACCGGGCATGGGGGCAAGGATTGCGCCGTCGCCCCCCGCCGCAGCGCCATCGCCCGCGGCGCGCCAAGGCGTCACCTGCCAACTGCGCCCATGTTCGGTGACGAGGAAATGCGCCAACGGTGGTTGCGATGGCATTGTCCCGGACGCGCGCACGTCTGCTTCGACCGATTGTCCCTCCACCAGGATGCGGGCGGTGCGGCGCGATGGGGCATTGACGCGGAAGCCGGCGAGTGCGCCAGCGCCACCCACGCACGCGGCGGCCCGCGACAAGGCGGCGGCGCCAGGCAAGGCGCTGGGCATCAGCCCCTCCCCTTCGCGCGCGATCAGGCCAGTGTCGACGTCACCGGCAGCAAAATCGGCGTGATTAAGCGCCTTGACGAGAAAGCCGGCGTTGGTGCGCAGCGGCCAGACTACCGACCGGTCGAGCGCCTGCGCCAGTGCCACACGGGCATCATCGCGCGTGTCGCCATGCGCGATCATCTTGGCGATCATCGGATCATAAAAGGGCGATATGGTGGCGCCCCGCACCACGCCGGTGTCGATCCGGACGCTCTCACCCAGATCAAACGCATCGAGGGGCCCGATGGAAGGCAGAAAACCTTTGGCCGGATCTTCGGCATAGAGGCGCGCCTCCATCGCCCAGCCGGTGATGGACAATTGATCCTGCGTGCAGGGGAGTGGTTCGCCCGATGCCACACGCAACTGCCATTCGACCAGGTCCTGCCCGGTAATGGCTTCGGTCACGGGATGCTCGACCTGAAGCCGGGTATTCATTTCCATGAACCAGATGCGGTCGGCGCGCAGCCCTTCGGACGCATCGGCGATAAATTCAATGGTGCCAGCGCCGACATAATCCACCGCCTTGGCCGCGCGAACCGCTGCGGCGCACAAAGCCTCACGCGTGTCCGGGTCCATGCCGGGGGCGGGCGCTTCCTCGATCACCTTCTGGTGGCGGCGCTGGAGCGAGCAGTCGCGTTCGAACAAATGGACAATGTTGCCATGACGATCGCCGAATATCTGCACCTCGATATGACGGGGGCGCTGGATATATTTTTCGATGAGCACATGGTCGTTGCCGAAGGAGGAGGCCGCTTCGCGCTGACATGACAGCAGCGCATCGGCAAAGTCTTGCGGCTGTTCGACCAGCCGCATCCCCTTGCCGCCGCCGCCGGCCACGGCCTTGATAAGAACCGGATAGCCGATCTGCGCGGCTTCGCTTGCCAGACGATCAGGATCCTGATCATCGCCCAGATAGCCCGGCGTTACGGGCACCCCGGCATCGGCCATCAGCGCCTTGGCCGCGTCCTTCAGACCCATGGCGGTAATGCTGGAGGGATCGGGGCCAATCCAGACAAGGCCCGCATCCGTCACGGCCTGCGCGAAGGCAGCATTTTCCGAAAGGAAGCCATAGCCCGGATGGATCGCATCTGCTCCGGCGTCGCGCGCTGCCGCGATGATGCGATCGCCCAGCAAATAGCTTTCCCGCACGGGTGCGGGGCCGATGCGCACGGCCTCATCCGCCATGGCGACGTGGAGTGCCTGTGCGTCTGCATCCGAATAGACCGCAATGGTGCGGATGCCGAGCCGCCGCGCGGTGCGGATGATGCGGCAGGCGATTTCGCCTCGATTGGCGATCAGAAGGGAGCGGATCATGGCCATTACATCCGGAACACGCCGAACGAGGGGCGTTCGGCCATGGGAGCGTTAAGCGCGGCGGCGAAGGCGAGGCCGAGGACGTCCCGCGTCTGGGCAGGGTCGATGATGCCATCGTCCCATAGCCGCGCGGTCGCATACCAGGGATTGCCTTCATCCTCATAGGTGCGACGAATAGGATCCTTGAAGGCTTCGGCCTCCTCCGGCGTCCACCGGCCTGCATCGCGGTGAACGGTGGCCAAGACCGACGCCGCCTGTTCGCCGCCCATGACCGAAATGCGGCTATTGGGCCAGGTGAACAGGAAACGCGGACCATAGGCACGGCCGCACATGCCGTAATTGCCCGCGCCGAAGCTGCCGCCGATCAGCACCGTGATCTTGGGCACGCTGGCGGTGGCGACGGCCGTGACGAGCTTGGCGCCATGTTTGGCGATGCCTTCCGCTTCATATTTGCCGCCGACCATGAAGCCCGAAATATTCTGGAGGAACAGCAGTGGGATGCGGCGCTGACAGGCCAGTTCGATGAAATGCGCGCCCTTGACCGCGCTTTCGCTGAACAGCACGCCATTATTGGCGAGGATCGCGACCGGCATGCCCCAGATATGGGCAAAGCCGCACACCAGGGTCGTGCCGTAGAGCGCCTTGAATTCATGAAATTCGCTGCCGTCGACGATACGGGCGATGACTTCGCGCACATCATAGGGCGCGCGCACGTCCTGTGGAACGATGCCATAGAGTTCGGCGGGATCATGGAGCGGAGGCACGGGATCACGTAGATTGACCGCCGGCGTCGGCTGCGGCGCCAAGGTCGAGACAATGTCGCGCACGATGCTGAGCGCATGGTCGTCATCATCGGCGACATGATCGACGACGCCAGACTTGCGACCATGGAGGTCGCCGCCGCCCAGATCCTCCGCGCTGATGACTTCGCCTGTCGCCGCTTGCACCAGCGGCGGGCCGGCGAGGAAGATCGTGCCCTGATTGCGGACGATGACGCTTTCGTCGCACATGGCGGGGACATAGGCGCCCCCTGCGGTGCAGCTGCCCATTACGCAGGCGATTTGCGGGATGCCGCGCGCCGACATTTGCGCTTGATTGTAGAAGATGCGTCCGAAATGGTCGCGGTCGGGAAATACCTCCGCCTGGTGCGGCAGGTTCGCGCCACCGCTGTCGACCAGATAGATACAAGGAAGGTTGTTTTCGAGCGCGATTTCCTGCGCTCGCAAATGCTTCTTCACGGTGAGCGGGAAGTATGTGCCTCCCTTTACGGTTGCGTCATTGGCGGCGATCATCACCTGCCGCCCGTGGACCCGGCCGATGCCCGCGACGATACCCGCCCCAGCTACGCCGCCGCCATAAAGACCGTTCGCGGCGAGCTGACCAATCTCGAGAAAAGGGCTGCCCGCATCGAGCAGATTTTCGACGCGGTCGCGCGGCAAGAGCTTGCCGCGGCTTCTATGCCTGTCCCGCGCGGCGTCGCCTCCTCCCATGGCCGCGGCCGCGACATCGGCGCGCAGCTTCTCGGCTAGCGCACGATTATGCGCCGCATTATCTCGAAAGGCCTGGCTGTCGGGCGACAGCGCGGTGTCAAGGACAGGCCCGCTCACAGGCCGCTGCCGATCAGTTCGCGCCCAATCAGCATGCGACGCACCTCATTGGTGCCAGCGCCGATATCAAGCAGCTTGGCGTCCCGCATATAGCGTTCGACCGGCCAATCCCTGGTATAGCCCGCGCCGCCGAGCGCCTGCACGGCTTCAAGCGCGACGCGGACCGCATTTTCACTCGCCAGCAGGATCGCGCCGGCCGCATCGAAGCGGGTGGTCTTTCCCGCGTCGCAGCTTCTGGCGACAGCATAGACATAGGCGCGGGCGGAATTGAGCGCGACATACATGTCCGCAACCTTCGCCTGCATCAGCTGGAAGCTGCCGATCGGCTGGCCGAACTGCTTGCGTTCGCGGACATAGGGGATGACCGTGTCAAGACAGGCCTGCATGATGCCAAGCTGAATACCGGCCAGAACCGCGCGTTCATAATCGAGACCGCTCATCAGCACGCCGACGCCGCCATTGAGCGGACCCATGACGTTTTCGCGCGGGACTTCACAGCCATCGAACACCAGCTCGGCGGTCGGCGACCCGCGCATGCCGACCTTGTCGATCTTTTGCCCGATCGAGAAGCCGGCCATGCCCTTTTCGATCAGGAAGGCGGTGATGCCGCGACTGCCTTCGCCAGTCTTGGCATAGACAACAAGCGTATCGGCATAGGGCGCGTTGGTGATCCAATATTTGGTGCCGTCCAGGACATAGCCCTTGTCGGTTTCACGCGCCTTGAGCTTCATCGAGACGACGTCGGACCCGGCTCCAGCCTCCGACATGGCGAGGCTGCCGACATGCTCGCCGGAAATGAGCTTGGGCAGATATCTGGCCTTCTGGTCCTCATTGCCCCAGCGCCGGATCTGATTGACGCACAGATTGGAATGCGCGCCATAGCTCAGGCCGATGGAGGCCGATGCGCGGCTTACTTCCTCACATGCGATCACATGCTCCAGATAACCAAGGCCGAGACCGCCCCATTCTTCCTCGACCGTGATGCCGTGCAGCCCAAGCGCGCCCATGGCGGCCCAGAGTTCGTCGCGCGGAAACCAGTCGTCCGCGTCGATGCGCGCGGCGAGCGGCGCGATCTTGTCGGTAGCGAAACGCGCGGTGGTGTCGCGGATCATGTCGGCATTATCGCCGAGCGCGAAATCGAAATTGGGCGTCACATGCCTCTCCCAGCTGTCTGCTTTGAACGCCGATATAGCATCAGGCGATCCCGCTGAAAAATTGACCACGCCATATGCACATCATAGACGGTGTCTATGATCGAGCGCTATCTGATCCAGTATTTCCTTGCCGTGACGGATCATGGCAATTTCTCTCGCGCGGCCCAGCAATGCCGGGTGTCGCAGCCGACCCTGTCGGTCGGCATCGCCAAGCTGGAATCGCTGGTCGGCCATGTCCTGTTTCACCGCACCAACCGGCGGGTCGAGTTGACCAGCGCCGGCGCGGCGTTTTCACTCCATGCCAGACGGATCGAGACGGAGTTTTCCCGCGCGGCGCAAACAATGGCGATTGAACAGGCCGGCAAGCTGGTACGGATCGGCCTTCTGGCGACTTTGCCCGATCACTGGGTGGAGGCTGCAATCCGGGCGGCCTGTTCCGTCCGGGGCGAACGCATCGAGATCGTCGAAGGACGCATGCGCGATCTGATGCCCCGTCTAGAGCGCGGGCGGATCGACGTGATCCTGGGCATAGTAGACGAGGCGGCGGATCGGTCCGACATTCTCTTCGAAGAGGGCTATGCGCTCGCGATGGCTGCCGATCATCCGCTTGCCGGGCACGCCGCGTTGGAGGCCGAGCAGGTCGCCAGCGCCGAAATGATCGTCCGGCGCAATTGCGAGGCCTTGCCCCATGTCAGCCGGTTTTTCACCCGCCGAGGCGTGCGCCCGTTTTTTTCGGCGCGCACCGCCGATGATGCGCGGGCCGTCGCTTTCATCAAGGCGGGGCTTGGCATCACCGTGATGCCGTGCTGCTTTGCGCAGGCCGGCATGGCGATGCCTACGCTCATCGGGTTCGAACAGAAGCGGCGCATCGGCATGATCACCGATCCTGCCGGGCGCAGACGGATTGAGGAGAGTGAGGGGCTGAAGCGCTTGACCCGGACTATCCGCGCCCTCGCGGACCAGAGGGCTTGAGACGTCACAACAAAACCCCGCCTGCGCACTGCCCATAATCGAAATGGGCTCGATCAGCGAAAAGGGCGAACGAACCAAAAAGGCGCGGGCCTTTTGCTTCCAGGCGCGGACAGGCGCCTCATACGAATTCGCTTGGGCAAGACGCTGTCCTGACCCACAAGGAAAGGGGGCAACCGTGAAGGAGGATGGCATGAACGACTTTGATGTGACGGCGGCCAAGAAGGCCGCGGACTATCCGCGCAAGGTGCTGGACCTGTTCGATGCCTATGTCCATGGCGCGCTGGACCGACGGGGGTTTCTAAACCAGTGCGCCGCCCATGTCGGCGGCATGATATCGGCGACGGCAGTGCTGGCGGCGCTCAGCCCCGATTTCGCGCGCGCTCAGGTCATAGCGGCGGACGATGCCCGGATCGAAACCCGCTGGATCGAGGTTCCGTCACCTCAAGGCTATGGCATGATCCGGGCCTATGTCGCCCGACCGGCGGACATGGGAAGCGCCGCGCTGCCCGTCGTCATCGTCGCGCATGAAAATCGTGGGCTGAACCCGCATATCGAGGATATCGCAAGGCGACTGGCGCTGGAAGGATTCATGGCTGTCGCCCCCGACGCCTTGACGACGCTTGGTGGCTATCCGGGAGACGAAGACAAGGCGCGGGAAATGTTCGCGACGTTGGATCGCGAAAAGATCGGCGAGGATTTCGTCGCGGCGGCCAACTATGCGCGGACGATGTCGGGCGGCAACGGTCAACTGGCGACGATCGGCTTCTGCTTCGGCGGCGGCATCGCCAATTTGCTCGCGACGCGCCTGCCCGACCTTAAGGCCGCGATCCCCTTCTACGGTAGCCCCCCGCCCCTGGCGGATGTGCCGAACATCAAGGCGGAACTGTTGATCCATTATGCCGGTAATGATGCGCGGATCAATGCGACATGGCCCGACTATAAGGCGGCGCTGGACAAAGCAGGCGTGCGCTATCAGGCCTTTGTCTATGACGGCGTAGAACATGGTTTCAATAATGATACGACGCCCCGTTTCGACAAGGCGGCCGCCGATCTGGCCTGGGCTCGTTCGCTTACGTTATTGCGCCAGTCCACCCGGTGACGGGATCGTCTGCGGACGATGGATCGCCCCTGATATCGCCACGATCGCTCATGTTCGCCCAGGTGCCAGGCGCGGTCCGCCCGTCCGCTTCGCAGTCTTGAATATCGCGGAGTGACGGGGCAGGAACCCGAAGGCGCAGCCGATGATTGTAGGTGCGTCACGACAAAGGGATTTCAGGTGCACGAGGAACGGACAGATCAGAATGCGTCGCAAGCGTCCGGCGAGCCTGCCGGCGATCTGCCGGATCCCACCTCCTTCAGCCCCACAGGCAACCGGCCGACCCATCATTGGAAGCGGTCCACGATAGCCGAACCGGGGCTGGAACAGCGCGGCACCGTATTTTTCGCGGCGCTGCAAATGACTAGGATGCCGATGATCCTGACCGATCCGCGGCAGGACGACAATCCAATCGTGTTCGCCAACAAAGCGTTTCTAGATCTGACGGGCTATGAGGAAAGCGAGATTGTCGGGCGCAACTGCCGGTTCCTGCAAGGGCCCGACACAGATCGCGGCGCGGTGTCCGACCTGCGGGAGGCGGTGAAGCATCGCGAGGCGATTTCGCTCGAGATCCTGAATTACAAGCGCGATGGCACCGCCTTTTGGAATGCGGTCTTCATCGCGCCGGTATTCGACGACCATGGGGAACTGATCTACTTTTTTGCCAGCCAATTGGACGTCACCCGGCGTCGGTCATCCGAGCAATCCTTCCGCCAGGCCCAGAAAATGGAAGCCATCGGCCAGCTTACCGCAGGGTTGGCGCACGACTTCAACAATTTGCTTCAGATCGTCACGGGCAATATCGAGCTAGTCCTGACGGGCGATCTGGACGATCGGCAGCGCCGACTGTTGACCAACGCCGCGCGCGCGACCGACCGCGGCACGAAGCTGACGCGGCAATTGCTGGCCTTTGCACGCAAGACGCGGCTGGAGCCGAAGCGGATCAACCTCAACGACCTGATCCATGACTTTGGCGACCTGATCGACAACACGGTCGGGGCGCAAATCCGACTTGTAACCGCGTTGGAACGGCGACTGCCCGACGTCCAGATCGACCCGTCGCATTTGGAAATGGCGCTGCTCAACGTGTTGCTCAACGCCCGCGATGCGATGCCTGAGGGCGGCACCGTCACCATCGCGACAGAATTGTGGAAATTGAACGGCAATGCAGCGGCGCACCAGCTGCCCGAGGGCGACTATGTCGTGCTCAGCATCAGCGACGAAGGCAGCGGTATGAGCGAGGATGTGCGCCGGCGCGCGACCGAGCCCTTCTTCACGACCAAGGGGCAGGATCGCGGCACCGGCCTTGGACTGGCGATGGTGCATGGCTTTGTGCAGCAATCGCTCGGCCGACTGGAACTGGAATCCGTCGCTAGCGAGGGGACGACCATCCGAATGCTGTTTCCCGCGGCCATCGGTGATGCCGGCCGTTTGTCACCCCCTGCCCTGCCAAGCGCCATGCGGCGCGTGTCGGCCCAGGGGACGGAGACCATTTTGCTGGTTGAAGACAGTGACGATGTCCGCGCGCTGGCGGCTGAACAACTCAGTGCACTCGGCTACAAACTTGTCTTGGCGAGCAGTGGCGAGGAGGCTTTGGAACTGTGGGATAAGCAGAAGATCGACCTGCTATTCACCGATATCGTCATGCCCGGCGGCATGAGCGGTCTGGAATTGGTCGAAAGATTTGTCGACCTGGCGCCGGACATCCCTGTGCTCATGACCACGGGCTATAATGAGGATCTGGTCGCCGACATACCGCGCGGCACGTCGCTGGACGTTATCGGCAAGCCATATCGCCGGGAGGAATTGGCAGACCGAATTCGCATGGCCCTAGACCGGCACTTAGACGGCCCGCGAACCCGACCGCGCGATTTTTCGCATAAAGAAGGGTGAGGCGCGCCGTGCTGCACCACCGGCCGTCCGCCGCTGATTGCGTTTCGACTTTGTGAGATTATGTTGCAGCGCAGCGTTGACTATTGCGCTGGGCTGCGGTCGTTCTAAGACCGGTCGCCACGGAATCTCGAGAGGTTGAATTTGGCTGGGGAGCGTCTTGGTCTGCGGCAGGCGGCCGCGTGGCTCGCAGAAATCATCGGGCCTGACAAAGGCTATATCAATGTCGGGATCGTCTATACCTTGGCGATCACGCTATTGTCGTTGGCGACGCCGATCTCGGTACAGTTGCTCATCAATTCCGTGGCGCGCACGGCATTGGTCGCACCGTTGTGGATTCTTTCCGGCGTCCTGCTGGCCCTAATGCTGCTGGTAGCAGGTTTGAGCGCATTGCGCGTCTATCTGCTCGCAATGTTCGAGCGCCGCATCTTTGCCCGGGTCGTCGCCGAGGTGACGGTACGTGCCGTCCATGCGCAAAACCCCTTTTTCGCCGACGAAAGCCGCGGCAGCCTGTTCAACCGCTATTTCGACATGGTTGTGGTGCAGAAGGCGGTACCCAGCCTGGTGATCGGCGCCTTCACCATCATCCTGCAAGGCGCGGTTGGGCTGATCGTCACCAGTTTTTACCACCCGTTTTTCCTGGCGTTCAATATCATCCTGGTGGGGGTGTGTCTGCTGATTTGGCTGGTCTGGCGCCATGGCGCGATCACCGGCGCGGTCGGCGTTTCCCATGCCAAGCATGAGGCAGCACACTGGCTGGAAAGCGTGGGCGCTTCGAACGGCTTCTATAAATCGGCGCGCCACCTAGACTTTGCGATGGATCGTTCCGAAACGGTCACCGCCAACTATATCCGCGCGCATCGCCATTATTTCCGCTACAGTTTCGCGCAGGCGCTTGGCTATTTCCTGGTTTATGCTTTCGCGGCGGCCGCGCTGCTGGCGCTGGGCGGGAACCTGATTTTAGCGGGGCAGCTGTCGATCGGGCAGCTGGTCGCGGCGGAACTGATATTGTCCGGGGTCTTCTACGGCATCTCCCAGCTTGGCTGGTATCTCGACACTTTCTACGATCTGGTCGCGAGTTCAGAAGAATTATCGCAGATTTTCGCCATTCCTCAGGAGGCCGCCGGACTGAGCGGTCAAGCTCCACCCGACGGATCGCTTCGATTTCGCGACGTGGTGCTCGATCGCTCGCACTTCGATTTCGCGATCGGCAGCGGCGAGCAGGCCGTCATCGTGGCGGAACCAGGTGTCGAGAGCCAGATCGCCCTGCTGCTCAAGCGGCACGCCAATCCTGACCGGGGGCTGGTGTCGATCGGCGGCAACGAGTTGGGTAGTTTCGACATGTATCTGCTGCGTTCGGCGGTCGTCGTGCTCAATCGTCCGACAATCGTGGATGTGACGATCCGTGAATATCTTAACCTCGCCACCGGTGGGACCGCCGAAGGGTCCCGCATTATGGGGACGCTGGAACTGGTGGGCCTTGCCGCGCGGATTTCCAGCCTGCCAGACGGGCTGGACACGCACTTGGCCAGTTCCGGCTCGCCCTTGTCGATCGTCGAAGTCATGCAATTGAAGCTGGCCATGGCGTTGCTGAGCGGACCCAAGGTTCTGCTCTTGTCGCAGCTTTATGACATGATGCCGACCGAACCGCTGCGCGCGACCCTGAACATGCTGCGCCAGCATGACACGACCGTCCTGTTGTTCACCGAACGGCCCGAGGCGCTCAATCTCGACTGCTGCTATTGGCTGGGCGCGGATGCGCAGCACCGCTTTCCCGGGCAGGCGGCGCTGGCCCGCTTCAGAGCCGACAGGGAGCAGCGCCCATGACCATCCAGCCGGCGCAACTGGCGCATTTTCGATCGCTCGCGACCTTAAAGCCCCCGCGTGCAGCCGTCGTCATCGCACGGTTGATCCTGCTTGGCATCCTGCTGGTGGTCGCCATCCTGTTCGTGCCCTGGCAACAGACGGCGCAAGGCGCCGGACAGGTCACTTCGCTCGACCCCGACGACCGGCCGCGCCAGGTATCCTCGCTGGTTGACGGTCGGGTCGATCGTTTCTTCGTGCGAGACGGGCAACTGGTACAGGCGGGCGACCCGATCGTCCAGGTGGTGGATGTCGACCCCAATTTCCTGGAGCGCCTTGCGGCCGAGAAGGCCGAAGTGGAAGCGCAGATCGCTGCGATCGAGCAGTCGCGCGCGGTTGCATCGATCGACGTGGGACGGACAGGGCAGCTTTTTGCCGAAGGGCTGGCCGCGCGCAGGGATTATGAACAGACCCAGATCAAGGTCGCCGAAGCCAATGCCAAGCTGGCCGAGGCCAAGGCAAAGCTAAAGCAGATCGAGGTCCGCCAACAGCGCCAGTCTGCGCAGATCGTCACTGCGCCGCGTGACGGGCGGGTACAAAATCTGAACGCCGCAGCAGGTGGTGCGCTCATCTCGGCTGGCACGGTGCTGGCGATGATCGCGCCGGAGAAGATCGAGCGTGCTGTGGAATTGTACGTCGATGGGCGGGACATTCCCTTGGTCAATCAGGGCCGCCCGGTCCGGTTGGAGTTCGAGGGGTTCCCGGCCTTCCAGTTCAGCGGCTGGCCAGCCTTTGCAGTGGGCATCTACGACGGACAGGTGCGCTCGGTCGATCCGACGCCACGCGCCGACGGACTGTTTCGCATCCTTGTCGAGCCGCGACCTGGCAAGACCCCGTGGCCCGAGCAGCGCTTCGTGCGCCAAGGCGGCAAGGCGCTAGGCTGGGTTCAGGGCGATGTTGTCACCGTGGGTTATGAATTGTGGCGTCAGCTTAACGACTTTCCTCTCAACTTCGGCCAGGATCAGGTCGCCCAGAAGGGGGAGGCCAAGGCAGAGAAAAGCTCGATCGAGAAGAAAAAGAAATGAAGATGCGATGCCGCGTCGGTATGGGTGCTTTGCTGATTGCCGGGACAGCCTGTCCGGCCTTGGCGCAGAGCGGGCATAACACGGCACAGCTATCGTCCCGATCGACCAGCGCCGACCCGTTGACGCTGGAGGAAGTGCTCCAGTCGTCCGCGCGATCGGCCCCCGACATCATCGCCGCCCTGGCGCGCAACCGGCAGGCGGAGGCCCGAGCACTGACAGCACAGGGCGCCTTCGACACCGTATTCGCGGTGGACGGGCGCAGCCGGGTCGAAGGCTATTATGACGGGACGGAATTCGCCGGAAAGGCCGAACAGCCGTTGATGACCAATGGCGGCTATGTCTATGGCCAATATCGTGTTTCGCGGGGCGATTTCCCGATCTATGAAGACAAGGCCTATACCAACAAGCTGGGCGAGGTGAAGGTCGGCGCGCTATATTCGCTCTTGCGTGACCGTCTGATTGACGCGCGCCGGTCGGAATTTCGCCTTTCCGCCAACGATATCGACATTGCGCGGTTCGAAACCAAGGCGACGAGCATCGGCGTTCAGGCGCGCGCGATCGATGCCTACCAGAAATGGGCCGCCGCTGGATTGAAGCTGAAGGCCTATCAGGCGCTGATGGCATTGGCGCAGGACCGCACGCAAGGCATTAAGCGCCAGGTTGATCTGGGCGCCAAACCCGACATATTGCTGACCGAGAATGAGGCCAATCTGGTCAAGCGTCAGGCGCTAGTGGTTGAGGCGCGCCAGGATTTTCGCGCGGCCGCCGTAAAATTGTCGCTTTATTATCGCGATGATCAAGGCTTGCCGGTCGTGGTTGACGAAGCGCGCCTGCCGGACGCGGCCAGCGCCTTTGGGGCCTTGCGGGTGGACCCCGCCTTCAATCTGGAAGGCAGGCCGGATTTCGCGATCCTGCTGGAGGAAATCGACAAGACGACGATCAAGCTGGCGCTGGCGCGCAATGACATGAAGCCCAGGCTGGACCTGAATGGCGAAGTGGCCAAGGATGTGGGACCGGTGGGACTTGGCGGGTCAAACCGCACGCCGCTGGAAGTGATTGTCGGCGTGACGTTCAAGGTGCCGCTTCAGAACCGTAAGGCAAAGGGCAAGCTCGCGGAAACGCAGGCCAAGATCGATGAGCTGTCCATCAAGCAACGGTTCCTGGCCGAAAAAATTCGTGCTGAAGTGACAGCCATCGGCATAGAGGTGGAGACCGCCAACCAGTTGGTCGACACCACGGAACGCGAACGCACGCTCGCCGAGCGGCTGGCAAGCGCAGAGCGGCGCCGGTTCGAATTGGGATCGAGCGACTTTTTCCTGGTCAATCAGCGCGAGGAAAGCGCAACGAACGCCGCTGTGAAGCTGATTGAGGCGCGCGCACGGATCGCGGCAGCGCGCGCGGAACTCGCCGCCGCAACGGCTGATGAGGATGCGCTTGGGCTTAACCCTGCCCCTACCCTACCCTGACCAGCGACCGCCGACGGCAACATCGGCTTTTAGCAAAGGCCAGAACACCGCGCAGCTTGTGCCGCAATCGAAACGCATAGAAATAGCGCACGCCCTCATGCTGTCTGACCGGCGCAAAAAGGTCGCGAGACAATAGCCGGACATCGTCTCCTATCGCCCGCCATATGCGGCGATCGGACAGACAATGTTTCGCGTATAGCGCGCCGTCGCCAAAACTATAGGACGCCAGCAACGCCTTTTCCTCTGAACCACGACGTCTGCCATGATGATGATCGACGGCAAAACTCGGATCGTAACGAATGTCGCACCCCAGCCCGGCTGCTCTGAAGAGATAATCAGTATCCTCGGCGGCCTGAAAGCACGCCCCCGACCCGAAACGATCATCGAAGAAACCGACGCGATCGACGACGGTCGCGGTCAGCGCCAGATTCGCTCCCATTACGAAACCGCCCGGGAATGCCTCAGGGTGCAGGATCATCGGATGATCTTCGATCTTGATCGTCACGGGTAGATCCAGCGGATTGCCAAGCAATATCCGCCCGCCGACAATCACATCCTTGCCAAGGCGCGCGAAGCAGCACGCCAGCGCATCAAAATAGTCGGCGTGCAGAACGCAATCATCGTCCGTCATCGCAATGACGCGGCCGCGGCAGTGGCGCAGGCCGGTATTGCGCGCGCGGGCAAGGCCGGCCTGGGGCTCTTCCACTAGATGCACGGAAAATGGCTGGCAGCGCGCCCAGCGTGCCAGCATCGTGGGCGTATCGTCGGTCGATCCGTTATCGACGATGACAACGTCTATATCCGTCCCTGCGGCATGATCGATCGCAACGGATACCGAGCGCAGCAAATTCGACAATGCAGCAGCGCGATTGCGCGTGCACACGAGCAGGCTGATGTCCGACATGGTGTCAGGCCGCTTCTGGAGATAGCATCGGATCCGTCTTCCAACTGCTGGCATAGGCGCTCAGCTTTCCATAGCTGTTGTCGCGGATCTCATGGGACAAGCCCATCAGCAGGGCGAGGATATGGCCGTGAAGACGATCGGTGATGAGGTGCTGCGCCTGGGAAAGCAGAACGACCCCTCTGTTGAGCCGAGCGAGCGCCTGACCTTCACGGGCAGCGGCGTCACGACCAGCGGGCAGCCCATCATCGTCAACGAGCCAGTCGACCATCTTTGCCCCGGCTGGCAAATCAGGCACGCGTTTCGCCCGCTCCGCGTCCGTGCGCATCAGGGCCAGTAGCGGCTCGGATGCAGCGCCCTGCCGTTCGAGGTCCAGCATCATCGCGGAATCGGGCGCCAGTCTTGCCGGCAATCTCAACGACGACTGGGCAAAGCGCAGGCTAACCCGGTCGCGCACATAAAGGGTGAAATCAGGATGTCGGCTCGCCATGTCGGCAAAGTCATCCGCCGCGCCGCCATCGCGGAAGAAGATCGACTGCGGCAGCTGGACGATCGTCCGATCGGGAAAGGCCGTCAGCAGTGATTCCCTGAACCGCTGGTGGTGAGACCAGAGGTCACCAAGATTACCCCCGCCGTGGATCAGCACCGGGCCATCGGGACAAGAATGCAGAAACGCGTCTCGATCAAAATCATGCCATGCCGACACATAGGACGGATCCCTGCCCGTGATAGCACGGAGAATGACCAATTCTCCAAGCCAGATGGCGCTATCGCCCACATTGGCATGATCAGGGAAATCGACCAGCGCATAAGGGCTGCCCCAGCGAAGATGCTGGGCATAGATTTGCCGGAGACAGTCCCGATGCGTGGATATGAGGGTGGCGTTCATGCGGCTGCGGCCACGGAAGCGCTGCACAGCTGTGCATACAGGTCTTCGCATCTTGCGAGCCAGACATCCTGCGAAAACATCTCGACCGCGCGCCTTCTGGCGATTGTCCGGTCGATAAGGCAGGCATCCTGTATTGCCCTAGCCAAGCCATCGACGTCACCCGGCTTTGCCAGCTTGCCCGCGTCACCGATAACTTCGCCCGCAGCCCCCATGTCGAATGCCGCGACAGGAAGCCCGCAGGCCATCGCCTCGGCGGCGACGAGGCCGAACGGCTCGTCCCAGCAAGGCGTGAAGAGACATATCGACGCTTTCGCCATTTCCTTGGCCAGCCGGGCAGAATCCAGATGGCCCCCATAGCGGATATCGGCACCCAGCAACGGAACCACCTTTGCCGCCCAATAGTCGGGATCCTCTATCGCTCCGTAGATGATGAGCGACATTCCCGCCTTCCTCGCAGCCAGCGCCGCAAAGTGGGTGCCCTTGTTCGGCGTAATCCGACCGCTCCAGATCGCGGTCCCGTTCCCCTTTGCTCCAAAGCGCCACTGCTCGACGTCTATTCCGTTATGCAGCACCGACACTTCGGACGGGGTGTCGTTTGGCCACCATGCCTTGAGTTGGCGGGACGATGTAACCGTCAGGCGATGGCGCGATGACGGGCTCTGCCGCACAAATCCATGCAGGGCGTCATAGGGCGGGACGTGGAGGGACGTGACTGTGGGAGTGCGATCCGTCCAGCGTCGTTCCAGGGGAAAGCGATGCAGGCTGTTATTATGCACGACATCGAACGCGCCATCGGCGATCCGTTCGCAGGCGGCTGCATAGGCGGCATCAAGATGGTTGACGAGCACCGCCGATCCGCGATGCTCGGCCCAAGGAAAGACCTCCTCATAATGCATGTCGACGACTGGATCGATAGTGAAGACCGGATCGCTATCGCCAGAAGCAAAGAGGGTGACATCATGCCCCCGCCGGCTGAGGCCAGTCGCCAGCTGCCATGCATGGGCTTCCATCCCGCCGGCAAAAGGTTGGCGGATGCGCTGGCGCACATGCGCCAGAAGAGCGATCCTCACGCCGCCGCAGTGGCGACTGTGGGCGTCTGGGCGGCTTGCTTTTGCCTTGCCTCCAACAGGCGCAGGATGGTGGCCGTATTTGCGTAGGGTTGATGGCTCTGTTGGCCGGTAAGGGCCAGGTCGTCCTGATCAGGCGTACGGAGAATTCGGATGGGACGACCCGGCGCATCGTCTATCAGGTCCATCAAGCGAAAGGCATGCAGCCAGTGGCCCATCGTCCTGTAGCCCCATTTTGCCTCGAACAACTGGGCGTTGCGGACCACGCTTTCGACATGATGTACTGGTGGCATGTGGTGCGGATGATATTGGTGGTACGCTCGCGCGCCCTTTGCCCAGGCAATGGCGATGCCGGCCATGCTGAGCGTCTTGCCATAATCAGTGTCTTCGCCGCCATATCCCACATAGCGTTCGTCAAAGCCGCCCGAACGCTGGAATGTCCGCGCTTGCATGGCGAAGTTCAATGACCAGAAACAGCGATAATCCGCGCACATTTCGATGCCATGAGAAGGCGGCCCTCGCCGGTCGGAATGTTTTTCAGCGATCCCCTCAAAGCCTTCGCATGACCAGTCGCCCTGTGTGGCCGCACGTGGCAGATACAGCACCTCACCCATCAGCAAGCCATCGAAACCACTGGCATGACCGGCATAGTCGGCAACCAGGTCGGGTGAAGGAATGCAATCGATATCGAGGAATATCAATATGTCTCCGGTCGCGCTGGCGGCGGCGGCGTTGCGCGCTGCTGCAAGTGGCAGGGCCTCGCCGGCGACATGGATCTGGCGCACCGGGAACGATGTTTCAGGCAAATGATAGGGTTCATCCTGCATCGCCCCGATAATGAGTTCGGTTGGCAGCATCGTCTGGCGGTTGAGGCCATGGACAACATTGACGAGATGTTCGGCCCGTCCGCGCGCCAATGTGATGACGGAAACCTTGTTCATGACGGACGGAGCTCCTTAAATGATGCTGGAGTAAGGGCGGGTTGCGGCGACCAAAGCCTATCGACTAGCGCCTCGAGCCATTGCGCGCTATGAAGGGCGGGGGCTTCGTCGATCATCGCGCGCTGACGATCCGGTCGATGACGAGTCCAGGTTTCGCTGATGGCAGACGTCCAGCCATGGGCTGATGAAGGAAGATGGGGCAGGGTCGTCGCCACGCCTGCCGCTGCGAGCGCGTCTGCCTTGCGATGTTGTTCATCGAAATAGCGCCATTCGGGAATGGCAAGCCAGGGCTTGGCAGCCGCCAATATTTGCTGGCAGGTGGTATTGCCGGTGGAGGATATGACAAGGTCCGCCGCAGCGACATAGTCATCGGCATTATCGACCCAGCCTCGATGTTCGATATTGCCCGGTTCGGTTGCATGCCAGTCTCGCTGTACCTTTCCGATCGTGATCCATCGGGCGGATGGGCATGTGCGCGCGCCGACCCCAAGCGGAGCCTGGCCGAAGCCTTCACCACCGCCGCCGGAAAGAATGAGGATAAGCTCCTCGTCTGGATCGATGCCTATTCGTTGGCGGGCGACCTCCCGCTCCGCCACGCGCAGATCGACCCCCAGCCCACCGGCGAAGAACGTCTTCGACCGCATCGCGTCGTCCCATTCGGGCTGGGCGAGGTCGGAATGAAAGGGCGCCAGCAACCCTGCCGCCCCGTCATAGGCGGCGCGATGTCCCGGATCGCTGCGATCACCATGTTGGAGGATTTTGACATGAGGGACAGAGCAGATGCGGGCAAGCTGTGCGACTTCAGCGGACACGTCGCAGATGAGGAGAGCGGGGTCGGCCCGATGAAACCAGGACGTCATCTGATGCATGGCGGAGCGGATGCCAGGCCATCCTAAAGGCGCGCAATGCAAGGTTGCAGGCGTCGACACCCAATCCATGGATGCCGCCTCCTCGCCGGTCGGTTCGAAGAGAGACGGAATCGTGATGATGTCGACATTGGCTGGCAAAGCCGGGAATATATCATCACGTGCGCAGAATATCGTCAGGGGCCGGGACGGCGGCAGAGCATGGGCTATCGCCGCGCAGCGCTCGGCGTGGCCCCTCCCCTGATGGTGGACGAAATATCCGATCGGGCGCGTCATGCGGCGGCCGCCACGGCGGGGGCAACCCCGTCACAAAGGTCAAGCAGCGCCAGCCCTTCCAGCACGCCGGCGGCGTGATGCTTGGCGACGCGGATCAGTCCCTTGCGGTCGGGAAGATCATCCAGTTCGGCCGCGGCATTCCCCACCACAATCGCATGGCCGCAGGCGGCCAGCATATCGGCATCATTGCCGCTATCGCCGGCAGCGACGCAATCGGACAATGACAGCCCGAATTTCCGGGCATAGGCTGCAATCGCCTCTGCCTTGCCGCCATTTGGTGCCAATATGTCGATCAGGCGGCCGTGGGAAAAAATGACTTTCGCGGCAACGCCATGTGCACTCAGAATTTCGCGGATGTTGGCAGCGTCACGGGCGGTGCCGAAAAAGCTGATCTTATACGGCCCTTCGGTGACGCGTGGCTGGGCCTTGAGACGGAGGGGCGCTATTATGCGCGTTACAGCAGCGCGGTCCCAGCCTTCATCGAGATAGGCCGCAAATTCAGCGCATTCCTTCCATTCGCCATGGCCGTCGGGAAAGACGATGCGGGTGCCGACATCGACGATATAGGCATCAGGCTCGGGAAGCTGCCAGCGACGAAGGATCATTTTGGTGGCATGGAGGCTACGACCAGTCGCCACGACAAACGGCATCGAGGACGAGGACCGCCAAGCGCGGAACGCCCCTGCCGCATCCCGGCATCCGGTCAGCGTATTGTCCATGTCGCACGCCAGCAATTGCGGCCGGGCCACTGAGCGATAAATGTCGATCGAAGCGCTGGCATAGCTATCCCAGCAATAGCGCCTGACACCTGCATGCGCCTTTGCCGACAGCACGGCATGACGCGCGGCATTGCCGACGATAGCTCTGATGGAGCGACTGATCGACCGCGTGTCACGTGGATCGATCAACTCCCCATGTCCAATTGCAGCCACGATTTCCGCCGGTCCGCCATTTTGTGTCGCCACGACAGGGGTTCCAAAAGCCGCCGCTTCGATCAAGGTAAGGCCGAAAGGCTCGTGCAACGCGGGGTTGACGAACACGCCACCCTGCGCTGCATAGGCATAGAGCGCCGCCACATCGTACGCGTCATGCGCCGGGGGCAGCGCGACCCGACCGCCCAGGCCGCAGGCCTCGATCAGACTGAAGAGTTGGTCAATATTGGCGCGCTCCTCGCCGGTGGCATGACCATGCTGGCCCGCCAGAATGACGAGATTGGCCTGACGTTGCAGCGTTGCGTCCTGCGCATAGGCCGTTAGCAGCGATGCCAGATTTTTCTTCGTCACCGGCCTGGATACGGCCAGAATGATAGGAAGGCGGGGACGTTCGAACCAGGCTTCCAGCAATACGCTGGCCTGGGATTTATCGACGGGCATAGGCAGGCGCGGCACGCCCGGAGGAACCACATGGATTTTTCGCTTCGCGGACTGACAATAGGCTCCGATCTGCCGGTCGGCTTCCTCGGCAGTCGATACGATGATTGCGCTGGCGTCGGCAATCGCCGAACGTTCGCTTTCAATCCTCTGATCAAGGCCATCACAGGTGACGCCTTGGGCTTGCTTGTCGATACCTAAAGAATGCGGCGTAAAGACGAAGGCTATTCCGAAACGTCTCTGAATGACGGAGGCCACCTGCGCTGCGTCAGCAAAATGCGCATGAATGACGTCGGGGCGCCGTTGACAATTGGAAAGATACTCTATCAATCCTTTTGTAAAGGACGGCAGTTCGGCTGCAAGATCTTCCTTTTCTACATAATGCTTCCTGTCAGTACCGATCCGCACTATGTGAAGATTTTCATCGATATCTTCGGTTGGGATATTATGGATCGGATCGAACCGACGATCATCGAACCTGCGCGTGACAATGATGACGTTGGATACATCATCTCTACGAATCTGATGAGACGCAGCCTCTAATATATAGGCTATATGACCGCCGGTATCGGGCGTTATACCGTAGCTGACAGGAGGCGCTTTCAAACAGCCTCCAAGAGCAAGATGCATGATGATCAATTACGTGCCCCCGTGTAGGAAAGGCCATAACGTCTCATGTCAGCGTGCGTTCCTGATCACGAATAAATCACCATTTTCAGATCTATTTGTTGGCAGACGACCCCTAAATAGTAATCTATGTTATTTTTAATCTCCAAAAACAAATGCGACAGGTGATCGCGGGCAATGGCGCGGGCGCGAAGGGGCGGCAAACTCTTAGTGGGTTTGCGTATTGCTCCGAAGAGCCATGGTTTCGATGTCTCAATCGTACGCGCACCCAAGCGGCGAAAGACTGGAGTGGAAAGGCCGCGGTCAGGGCAAGCGGGAGCGGACAAAGGGACCAAGGCCTTCACCTCAAACTTGGCGGCAGCGTCGCACAGAAAATGTGAAATTGATCCGAATTGCAGTGGAAAAGCCTTGATCCAACTGCGCGATTCAACGCCAAGATTTGCGCTTGAGTGATTCTGGCATGATTTTTGGATTGGGATATGGGACGGCAAAGAGCCCACCAAGCTTTTGCTTGATGGGATGATTTTGCCGTTATGTTGGTTGCGGGGACAGGATTTGAACCTGTGACCTTCAGGTTATGAG
>NZ_JAJGNP010000026.1 GCF_020782245.1 Sphingobium soli | reverse complement strand
AGCCGGTAGCCGCGTAGCGACGCTCGCCGACAAATAGCGCGATCAGAATGCCGCCACTTAGCGCGAGCGTTTACACCGTTCGCGGTCCCGATCGGCCCAGCGTCCCCCGGAACCGTTCGTTATCGGGAAGGCATCTAAGCGGTCTGCACCATCCTTCATCTAAAGTTCTCCAAGCGCTTCTGAGGATTTTCGGGCGCACCAAAAGCACTTGCTCCTCCAGTGGCTGGAGCATGTAACCGCAATTTGCTCTCCTGCGGACGGGGGGCTGGAGGTGGCTTTTTGACGGCCCGTGTTGAAGCAATCGGTATGTCTCGACGCTCATTAGTGGCGCGGCTGGTGGCCTGTGGAACCGGCTTGGTGCTCGGTTCTCCAACGCTCGCGCGACAGACTTCCCGGTCTGCGGGCTCGTGGAACTTCGGTGCGGCTCACCTCGAATGGGAGCCGCTGGAAGTCGGCACGGGTGATACCCTCCTTGTTTCGGCACAAGTGCGCGGAGTGCCGGTGCGGGCGGTGCTCGACAGTGGCAGCGGCGCGTCGATCATGAGCACGGCGCTCGCGGCGAAGCTCGGCTTGAACGATGGTGAGCGGCGCATGATTAGCGGGCTGAGCGCCAAGGCCCCGGTGCTGCTGGTCCGCGACATCGACGTACAGCTCGCCCGCGAAACCCGTCGCTTACCCTTTGCCGTCGTTGGTGATCTGAGTTCAGTGTCGGCGGCCTTCGGACGACCGATCGATATCCTCCTCGGTGCCGATATGTTCACGGGTAGCTGCATCGCGCTCGATTTCGCGAAAAGGCGTATGGCGGTCGTCAAGTCAGGCACGTTTCTCGCCGGTCCCGACTGGCGCGCTGTCGCGCTCGGGCGCGGTGCCAAGCAGGAGCTGTTCATTCGAGCTTCCGTCTCGGGTTTGCCTCCCGTGCCCTTGATGATCGATCTTGGCAGCTCGGCCGCGCTGATGCTCTCGTCGGCCTATGCCCGCGATCAAGGGCTGTTGAACGGGAAGCTCGTCTCGACCGCGGCGATCGGCGGCGTCGATGGTGTGCGTATCAACGATGCTTTCACGATCCAGAACATCAACATCGAAGGGCTTGGCGTCTCGAACGTCCCCACACTCGGGATGAGAGCTTGGCTCTCCACCAGCACGGTTGGCAATGTCGGCCTACCGCTGATCGCTCAATTCGACGTGGTGTTCGACGTGACCGCCGGATTCGTGTGGCTCCGGCCACTCGGTCCTCGTCGTCGCCTGCCGATGCTGAAGGACCGTAGCGGCCTTGGCCTCGCAGCCTCACCAACGGCGCTCACCGTTGTTCATGTGGCGGCGAACAGTCCCGCGGAAAAGGCTGGCTGGGCGGTCGGCGACCGGATCGTGGCGGTGAACGGCCATTCGATCGATGCGAACTATACGCGTGGGGAGCTCTGGCAAGTGCGCTCCCGGCCTGCTGGCACCCTCGTAAAGCTGACGATGGCCTCGGGTGATGTGCGCGAGCTCAGGCTGGCCGATTATTATTGATCGGCTTGAGGGTGGCCTTTGCCGATCGCCTTCATGATCCGACAATCGGCCATGCGCGCCTTGGTGCAGCTCTGGCTGAGCATTGCCAACTCATCCCGCAACACCGCGAGTTGCGCCAGTCTCTCCTCCACATCCTTGAGGTGCTGAGCAGCGATAGCTGAGGCGGCACCACAATCCTGGTCCGGGTTCTGCGCCAGCCCCATCAACGAACGGATCTCGTCGACGGAGAAGCCAAGCCGGCGACCGTTGCGGATGAAGTGCAAACGCTCAATGTCACTGGCATCGTAGGTTCTGCGACCCGACGCCGTGCGAGGGGCGGATCGGAGCAACCCGATCGACTCATAAAAGCGGATCGTCGTCACCTTCGTCGAGGTCTCGCTGGCGAGCTGCCCAATCATCACCGGCTTCATCATGCCATCCTTGCTTATGCGAACGTGTCGCACATTTCGCTTGCTTCTACAGCGACTGGAGGTGGTAAGGAAGGCCGCATGAATGCTTCTACCGAAAGCTGCGGGTGCCACGGGGAGCCCGCGCGCGCGCAAACCGATCCGGCCTATCGCCGTGCGCTGCTGACCGTCGTGGTGCTCAACCTCGGCTTCGGAGTCGCCGAGCTGTTCGGCGGGTTCATCGCCGATAGCCAAGCGCTGAAAGCGGATTCCCTCGATTTTCTCGGGGACGGGTCGATCAGCCTTATCGGTCTTCTCGCGCTTGCCTGGTCCGCACGGGCGAGGGCAAAGGTCGCGCTGACGCAGGGGTTGTTTCTCGGTGCGCTTGGCGTGGGCGTAATCGGTTTCGCGATTTGGCGCGCCCTGAACGCAACCGCGCCCGATGCCGAACTGATGGGCACAATCGGCGTTGTCGCGCTCGCGATCAATGTCGTGTCCGCCTTGGTGCTTGCGCGTTTCCGGGAAGGGGACGCCAATGTTCGCGCGATCTGGCTGTTCAGCCGCAACGACGCGCTCGCCAACGTGGCGGTGATCGCCGCGGCCGGTCTGGTGGCGTGGACAGGAAGCGCCTGGCCGGACCTCGCCGTCGCCGGCCTCATCGCCCTCCTGTTCCTCCACTCCGCTTATGAAATCGTCACTGGCGCTCGGCGCGAATTGGGAGAGCGGTAGTGCGTCTGCTCGCGTTGATCCGGGCAATGCTCTCGTTGCGGCTGCTCTCCGCGCTCGCGGCGCTGCTGATCCCTGCTGCGGCAATCGCCGAACCCGGCGACGTGCAAACCGCATGGCGGCTGCTCGACTATATGGCCGTCGATTATGGCGGCGCGGTCGCCAACGGTCGGATCAAGAGCACGTCGGAATATGCCGAGATGACGGAGTTCGCCGCGTCGGTCTCGACACGGCTTCAGGGCCTGCCGGCGAAGCCGGAGCGTCAAGCCCTCATCCAGCGGGCTGCCAACCTCCAGGCGGTGATCGCGGAAAAGGGACCGACTGAACAGGTGGCAACATTGGCGCACGGGCTCGCGGCCGATCTGTTGCGCGCCTACCCGGTGCCGCTCGCGCCCGATAAGGCTCCGAACCTCGTCTCCAGCGATGCACTGTTCCGACAATCCTGCGCGTCCTGCCACGGGATGACGGGCAACGGCCGTGGCCCTGACGCCGCCAAGCTCGCTACGCCCCCGATTGCTTTCACCGATGCCGAGCGCGCGCGCCAGCGCAGCGTGTTCGCGCTCTATCAGGTGGTGACGCAAGGCATCGACGGGACCGCGATGCAGAGCTTCGCCGATCTGCCCAACGATCAGCGCTGGGCGTTAGCATTCCGAGCCGGGAGCTTCGCCTTCACGGATGCGCAGGCGCGCGAAGGCGAGCGGCTTTGGAAATCCGACCCGACCCTTCGCCGGCGCATTCCGGACCTGAAAACCCTGGTCGCGCTCACCCCGGCCGCGCTCGGCGCGGCGATCGGCGACGCCAAGGCTGACCCAGTGCTCGCGTTCCTGCGTCGTCATCCCGAACAGGTGATACAACAGGCTCCCGGCTCGCTCGCGGTCGCCCGCGCCAAACTCGCCGAAAGCGTGGCGGCTGCGCGGCGCGGCGATGCGCGCATGGCGAAAGAGCTGGCGCTGTCGGCCTATCTCGATGGGTTCGAGCCGATCGAGCCAACACTCACCGCGCGCGACGCGACGCTGATGGGTCGAATCGAGGGCGCGATGGGGGAGTTCCGCGCCTCGATCGACCGGGGCGCGTCGCCCGATGATCTCGCGGAGAAGGTCGCAGTACTGGGCGGCCTTTTCGACGATGCGGAAGCGGCGCTCGCGCCTGATGCCGCCACCGAAGCGTCCACGTTCCTGGGCGCGTTCACGATCCTGCTGCGTGAAGGGCTCGAAGCCCTGCTCATCGTTGTCGCCATGATCGCGTTCCTGCGTAAAGCCGAGCGCGGCGAGGCGCTGCGGTACGTGCATGGCGGCTGGGTCAGCGCGATCATCGCGGGCGGGATCACCTGGGCGGTCGCCACCTATGCGATCGGGCTCAGCGGTGCGAGCCGGGAGCTGACGGAAGGGTTTGGCTCGCTGTTCGCCGCGGTCGTGCTGCTCTCGGTCGGGATTTGGATGCACGGCAAGGCGCAGGCCGATCAGTGGCAGCGCTATATTCGCGAGAAGATGTCGCGGGCGCTCTCGGGCGGGTCGGGCTGGTTCCTGTTCGGGCTGGCGTTCGTCGTAGTTTATCGCGAGGTCTTCGAGACGATCCTGTTCTATGCCGCGCTTTCGGCGCAAGGTGACAACGGGATGCTTCTCGCGGGGGCCGGGTCGGCGATTGGACTGCTCAGCCTGATCGCTTGGGCCATGCTTCGCTACAGTCGCAAGCTGCCGATCGCGCAGTTCTTCCGCTATAGCTCCTGGCTCATGGCGGTCCTGACCGTCGTGCTGGCGGGTAAAGGCGTCGCCGCGCTCCAGGAAGCCGGCCTTATCAACATCGCACCGCTCGCGGACGTGCCACGGCTGTCGATGCTCGGCGTGTTTCCCACTTGGCAATCGGTGCTGGCGCAACTCCTGATGGCGGTCGCCATTGCGGTCGGGTTCGCCTGGAACGGGCGCGACCGATCCCGCTCGGGTTCCGGCTCAGTGACCCTTGGTTCGAATTAGTGCAATGACATGAAAACCCTTCCGTGATAGAGGCAAGCTAGTGCGAGCCTTTTTGCCTTTCCTGACATGCCTGATGCTGGTCCTGACCAGCTTCTCCGGCATGGCCCATGCCGCCGATCTGGCGGGGGGAAGCATCGCGGGCGTTGAGTTCACGGTCCATACCGCCGGTGACATCGATCAGGTGCCATCGGACTCGGACAAGAATGTCCCGCATCATCACAATTATTGTCACGGACACGACGTCGGCGCGCCTGCGCGCACGACGATGGAATATACCCCCGTCCTCACAGTGCCCAAGCCGACAATCTCCGCCTCTGCGTCGCTCGACGGCCGCACCGGCATGGTCCATTTGAGGCCCCCCCAAGCCTGACGTCCGATTTGGGCGTGCGTTGGCGCGCCCCTGTCGATCATCGTCAGGAGTCCTATTTTCATGAATCGTATCCTCGCGGCCATGCTGGCCGCAGCGTCTTGCGCCACGATGGCGCAGGCGCAGGTCGGACCGTCCGCGCCTGTTGCGCAGGATGCGCCGGTCTACACGCTTGACCAAGCGGTCAGTGCAGCGGGCGGTTCGGCCCCTGCTGCGGAAGCGGCGACAGCTGGAATCGACGCGGCCCGTGCAGGTCGCACAGTCGCCGGCTTGCGGCCCAATCCGGTGGTTCAAGGCCAAGTCGAGAATGTCATCGGCTCCGGGCCGTATCGGGGGGTCCGCAGCGCGGAAACCACGGTCGGCTTTGCGATCCCGATCGAGCTAGGCGGCAAGCGCGGCGCCCGCGTCGCGGTCGCCAATGCGCAATTGTCCCGGGCCGAGATCCAGGCCGCGATCATCGCGGCGGATGTCCGGCTTCAGGTAACGCAGCTCTATGTCGAAGCGGTCGCGGCCGATCGCCGGGTAATGACAGCCCGCGATCAGGCCCGGATCGCCAGCGATGCGCTGCGGGCCGCGAGCGTTCGCGTGCAGGCAGGGCGGGCATCGCCACTCGAGCAACAGCGCGCGGATGTCGCGCGTATCAATGCCGACGCCAATGTGGAGCGGCAGCTTCGCTTGGCCGAGGCGGCCCGCGCCAATCTGGCGCGTCGGATCGGACGGCCGATCGACGGCCTGCTCGATGACACGCTGCTCGATCGCCTTCCCGGTGTGAACGTCTATGGGCCGTTGGCACCGGTCAACACGACCGGCACACTCGCGCTGGCGGCAGCCAACGCGGATTTCTCCATTGCCGAAGCCGGCGTGCGGCTCGCGCGCGCCAATCGCGTGCCTGACCTGAACGTCGGGCCGTCGATCCGCCGCCTGGAAGCGACCAACGACATGGCGGCGGTGTTCAGCGTGTCGATCCCGATCCCGGTGTTCAACAATGGTCGCGCCGCGATTGCGCAGGCGACCGCGCAGCGGACCCAGGCGGATGCGCAGCGCCGCGTGACCGCGCTCGACATCGAACAGGCGATCACGGACGCGCAGGCGCAGGCGGCCAATGCCGCAACGACGGCTCGTGCGGCGTCGGGGCCGGCGCTGGCGGCTGCACAGGAGGCCGCCCGCATCGCGCGGATCGGCTATCGCGAGGGCAAGTTCGGCCAGCTCGAATTGCTCGATGCTGAACGCACGCTCGCCGAAACGCGGGTCGCCGCGATCGACGCGCTTGCCAATTACCAGAATGCCCGCGCGCAAGTGGAGCGACTGACCGCTCGTGCGCCCAATGGGGGGAATCAGTGATGAAGAGCTTTTATCTCGCGGGCGCGGCGTCGCTCGCCCTGCTCTTGGCTGCCTGCGGCGGCAAGGATGGCGGAAACGAGGCAACTGCCGAAGGCGCAGCTGCCAATGAGACGGCAGCGGGCACGGAAAAGGGCGGTGCTGAAGGCGGTCATGCCGGTGAAGGCGTCGTCACATTGGGTGCCGACCAGATCGCCACAGCGGGCGTCCAGGTCGGACGGCCGATCATCGGCGGGGCCGGGACGATCGAGCTGCCCGCGATCATCGAGGGCGACCCACAGGGAACGCAGGTCGTCTCGGCCGCAATTGCGGGACGCGTGGTCGCGCTCACCCGTAACCTCGGCCAATCGGTCGGACGCGGCCAGACCATTGCGGTCATCGAAAGCCGCGAGGCGGCGCAGATCAAGGGCGAGGTCGAGGCGGCGCGGGCGCGGCTTCAGCTCGCTAATTCGAACCTCGCGCGCGAACAGCGGCTGTTCGCGCAGAGAGTCTCCCCTGAACAGGATCTGATCGCCGCCCGCACAGCGGCGACGGAGGCGCGGATCGCCCTGACGCAGGCGCAGAGCATGGTTTCGGCGGCGGGTGTCGGCGGCGGCGGGCTCAACCGGCTCGGCATTGCCGCGCCGATCTCGGGCCAGATCATTGCGCGCCCCGTGACGCTGGGACAAACGGTCGCGGCGGATGCCGAACTCTATCGCATCGCCAACCTGAGCCAGGTGTCGATCGCGCTTAATCTCAAGCCCGAGGATGCGGGCCGGGTGCGTCCCGGCAATACGGTGCTGGTGAAGGCGGCAGGCCGTCAGGCGACCGCCCGCGTGACCTTCGTGTCGCCGGCGCTTGATCCGCAGACGCGGCTCGTGCCTGCGCTCGCCACCCTCGACAATCGCGGTGGCGAATGGCGGGTCGGCGAGCCTGTGACGGCAGCCGTGCAGCTCACGGGCAGCGGCGGGAGCGGGGCGGTCCGCGTGCCGACGACGGCGGTCCAGAGTTTCGAGGGCAAGTCGGTCGTGTTCGTGCGCACGCCCACCGGCTTCAAGGCGACCCCGGTCCAGCTCGGCGATGCGTCGGGCGACACGGTGATCGTCCGGTCGGGCCTGACCGGCAACGAACAGATCGCCACCACCGGAAGTTTCACGCTCAAGGCCGAGATCGGCAAGGGCGAAGCGAGCCACGAGGATTAAGCCATGATCGCCCGTATCGTAACCTGGGCGGTCGAGAAGCGCTGGCTAGTCCTGCTCCTCACCGTCATCGTCGCCGCCATCGGCGCCTTTTCCCTCTACCGGCTACCGATCGACGCGGTGCCGGACATCACCAACAATCAGGTCCAGATCAACGTCCGCGCGCCTGCCCTCTCGCCCGAGCTGGTCGAGAAGCAGGTGTCGTTTCCAATCGAAACCGCGCTCGCCGGCACCCCCGGCCTGGAATATACGCGCTCGTTGAGCCGCAACGGCTTCGCGCAGATCACGGCGGTCTTTTCGGACGCGACGGACATCTATTTCGCCCGCCAGCAGGTGGGCGAGCGTCTGCGGGGCGTGCAAGAGAATCTGCCCGACGGCGTGAACCCTGAAATGGGTCCGATCGCGACAGGCCTGGGCGAGGTGTACATGTACACCGTTCGTCTCGATCATCGCGAGGACGACAAGCACAAGCCCGGTGAACCGGGCCAACAGCCCGATGGCAGCTACATCACGCCAGAGGGCGAGCGACTGACGACCGAAGAGGACAAGGCGACCTACCTGCGCACCGCGCAGGACTGGATCGTGACGCCGCTTCTGAAGACCACACCGGGCCTCGCCGGTGTCGACTCGATTGGCGGTTACGCCAAGCAGTTCCTCGTCGTGCCCGACGTGCAGAAGCTGGCCTCGCTCGGCATCACGCTGACGGACCTGGGAAATGCGCTGGAGCGCAATAACACCAGCGTCGGCGGTGGCTTCGTCAATCGCAATGGCGAAGGTCTGGCTGTTCGCTCGGATGCGCTCGTTCGCAATGCCAGCGAGTTGGCCAGGACCGTGATCGCGACACGTAACGGCGTGCCGATCACGGTCGAACAAGTTGCGACTGTGAAGACGGGTCAGGCGATCCGCATGGGTTCGGCATCGGAGAACGGTACCGAAGTCGTCGTCGGCACGGCGATCATGCGGATCGGCGAGAACAGCCGCATCGTGTCGACCGCGGTCGCTGAGAAACTGAAGACGATCAACGCTTCGCTGCCTCCTGACGTCGTAATTCAGCCGGTGCTGAACCGCACCGAGCTGGTCAATTCGACGATCAAGACGGTCGCGAAAAACCTGTCCGAAGGCGCGGTGCTGGTCATCGTCGTGCTCTTCCTGCTGCTCGGCAACTTCCGTGCGGCCCTGATCGCGGCGTTGGTCATCCCGATCACCATGATGCTGACAGGCTTTGGTATGCTGCGCGCTGGGGTCTCGGCCAATCTGATGAGCCTTGGGGCTTTGGACTTCGGTCTGATCGTCGACGGCGCCGTCATCATTGTCGAAAACGCGCTGCGCCGGCTTGCCGAGCAACAGCATCATGAAGGCCGATTGCTCAGCGTCAAGGAACGGCTCGCGACCGTGGCAGCCGCTGCGCGTGAGATGATCCGTCCCTCTGTGTACGGGCAGGCAATCATCATCCTCGTCTACGTACCGCTGCTCACGCTGACCGGCGTGGAGGGTAAAACGTTCGGACCGATGGCGCTGACCGTCATCATCGCGCTCGCCTTCGCCTTCATCCTCTCTCTCACCTTCGTGCCGGCGATGATTGCGATCTGGCTGTCGAAGAAGGTCGAGGAGAAGGACGGCCGCATCATCACGTGGCTGAAGAAGCGCTACGAACCCGGTCTCGACCGGGCCATGAAGCGCCCGACGCTGACGATCGGTGCGGGTGTGGGAAGCCTTGTGGTGGCGGCGCTTGCTTTCACTACGCTCGGCTCGGTGTTCCTGCCGCAGCTCGACGAAGGCGATTTGCTGATCCAGTCGCTCCGCATTCCGGCAACGTCGGTCCAGCAGAGCCAGGCGATGCAGGTGCCGATCGAGCGGATGATGTCGAAGCAGCCGGAGGTGCAATTCGTCTATTCCAAGACGGGCACCGCCGAGCTGGCGGCCGACCCGATGCCGCCGAACGCGACCGACATGTTCGTCATCCTGAAGCCGCGCAAGGATTGGCCGGATCCTGAGCTTCCCAAGGAGGAGCTGGTCAGCCGGATCGAGGGTAATCTCGCGAAGATTCCGGGAAATGCCTACGAGATCACCCAGCCCATCCAGATGCGCTTCAACGAGCTGATCGCCGGCGTGCGCGGCGACATCGCGGTGAAGGTGTTCGGGGACGACTTCAACCAGATGAACCGGACGGCCGAGCAAATCGCGGCGGTGCTGCGCAGAACGCAAGGCGCAGCGGACGTGAAGGTGGAGCAGACGACCGGTCTTCCCATGCTCGACATTCGCGTCAACCGCGACGCGATGGCGCGGTTGGGCGTTACGGCTCAGGATGTGCAGGACACCGTGACTGCGACGATCGGCGGGCGAACATCGGGCCAGATCTTCGAGGGCGACCGTCGCTTCCCCGTGGTGATCCGCCTGTCGGAGGCGCAGCGTGCCGACATCGGCCTGCTCCAACAGGTGCAGGTGCCGGTGGCAGGCGGCGGCTATGTACCGCTGTCCAGCGTCGCCGAGATCAAGGTGGTCGATGGTCCGAACCAGATCAGCCGCGAGAACGGCAAGCGGCGCGTGGTGGTGCAAGCCAACGTGCGTGGCCGCGACGTCGGATCCGTCGTGGCGGATGCGCAGGCGGCGATCGGCAGCCAACTCCGGCTGCCTGCCGGCACCTATCTCGAATGGGGCGGCCAGTTCGAGAACCTCCAATCGGCAAGCGAACGGCTGAAGCTGGTCATTCCGGCTTGCTTCATTTTGATCCTGCTGCTCCTCTACGGGGCGTTGGGATCGGTCCGCGACGCCGCGATCGTGTTCACCGGCGTGCCTTTCGCGCTGGTGGGCGGCGTCCTGTTGCTGTTCCTGCGGGGCATGGACTTCTCGATCTCGGCGGCAGTGGGCTTCATCGCCCTCTCGGGCATCGCGGTCCTCAACGGCCTCGTCATGGTCAGCTCGATCCAAGATCTGATCCGATCAGGGATGAGCCGCGAGGAAGCCGCGCATGTTGGCGCGATGCAGCGTCTGCGACCCGTCATCATGACCGCGCTAGTCGCCAGCCTCGGCTTCGTGCCGATGGCGCTGGGCGAAGGCGCCGGCGCAGAGGTTCAAAAGCCTTTGGCGACGGTCGTCATCGGCGGTCTGATCTCGGCGACGCTTCTTACGCTGTTCGTGCTGCCGACACTCTATGCCCGGTTCGGGCAGAAAGTGATCGAGAAACCCGAGCACTACAATGAGGAGCATGAAGGGGACGACCACGGTCAGACCTTCGTGAACAACTTGGCCTGATGGATGGGCGGGGCGATCCGCGATCGCCCCGCCCATCTCTGGGAGATGGGGATATGCCTCGCACCATAACCAGCTCGATGCTTCACGGCGGGCCACTGCGCATCTGGTCGGCACTCACCGATCCGGATCATCGCCGGGCGTGGAGTCCGCTCGTATTTCTCGATGATCCGTCCCGGCTCGGCGACACAGAATGCACCTTTGCGATCCAGGGCATCACCCGGCCAATTCGGACGCCAGCACGGATTGATCGATTCGATAAACCGCACGCCTTCGCTTGGTCCTGCGGCATCCCCTATCTGTTCACGCTCGAAGAGCGGTACGAGCTGGCGGGGGACGATGGCGGCACCAGGCTAACGCATAGCTGCACGCTGCGCGGGGCGCTCTCCCTGCCGTTCGCGGCGATGATGTTGCGCCGCCTGCGATCCCTGATGGTCGAATCTGACGATCGCCTCGCAACCTATCTCCGCTGGCGGGTAGGTCAGCCTGCCCGGGCTATCAATCGTCAGCGCGTCCCCTTCCGCTGCAGGAGGAAGGCGCGATGATGATGCACTGTAAGCGGGTGCTGCCCGCCGTCATCCTCGTTGTCGGGCTCGCGGCGTGCTCGGAAAGAAAGCCGCCAGCCCCGCCAACGGAGCAGCAGATCCATTCGTCCGACAGCGCCGTGGCGACCGGGGAAATGGGGCGGCATAGATATCGCTGTTCCGACGGGGAACCGCTGTTCGTCGATTACAAGGACAACGGCCTGCAGATCGATTTGCGGCGCTCCAACGGGGGACCGCCGATGATGCTGACCGCGCCAGCGCAGGGCCTGCAATATGTCGGCGAAACAGCCACCGCGACCTTCAAGGGGTCGCAGCTCACCATCGTGGAAGGCGATGGCCGTACCCGGATCTGCGAGCAGGAAGGCACGCGATGAACTGCCCTGCCTTCGAACGCCACAGGGCGCTTCGTCGGAAGAGACCGATGTCTGACACGTCGATTTCAAATGTGACAACCTTGTGCGGCCTGAATCGGGCCGGTCTGGCGATCGCGCGCCTCGGCGTCGTTCTCGTCTCCGGGGCGGTTATAGGGGCGTGTAATCCAGCGCCGACCCAGCCTACCGAGCCGGCGCATGAAAAGCATCTGACGTCGAAACTAATCGCGCAGCGCATCATGTACTGCGACGACGGCACACGCGCCGATGTCGACTTCATCGATGACGGCTTGAAAATGGCCGTCACCTGGCTGCCGAAGGGCAGGACCGAGATCCTGCGCGCGCAGCGAACCGGTGACGAGTTTCGCGGCGACCATTCGCGGGCTGTCGTGGCGGGCGGATCGATCGCGTTCACGCGACGCGGGAAGATCCGCGTCTGCCACCGAACCCCGGAGGAGTCCTAGGAAATGCAGGCACTGCTCTATACGCTTGCGCCTGTGCTGGCGGTCGTGCTCGGCGCGATTGTCGCGAGCCGCACCAAGTTGAAACCTGGCCTCGTGGCGGGCCTACAGCATCTCGCTGCCGGCGTCGTGTTCGCGGCGGCAGCGACCGAAATCCTGCCGCAGGTCAAGCATGAGGCATCGCCCAGCGCGACGTTGATCGGCGGGGCGGCGGGCGTCGCGACCATGCTGGGGCTCAAGGCTCTTGAGGCCCGCTTCAAGGGGCCGATGGCGCTACTCGCCGCGATCGGCATCGACATTCTGGTCGACGGCCTGGTGCTCGGCCTCGCTTTCGTGGCGGGCGAGAAGGCAGGTCTCCTGCTGACGATCGCGCTCACTCTGGAAGTGTTATTTCTGGGACTGACGCTGACCGACGAGCTGGCGGAAACCTATCGCTCGCGCTTGCGCATCATCGTGATCGTCTCGGCATTGGCCCTGCTGCTGCCGATCGGCGCGCTCGCTGCCGTGCCGGTCGCCGCGCTGTCGCCGGTGATGATCGCCGGCTTCCTCAGCTTCGGGCTGATGGCGCTGCTCTACCTCGTCACGGAGGAGTTGCTGGTCGAGGCGCACGAGAAACCCGACACCCCGCTCATCAGCTCGATGTTTTTCGTCGGCTTCCTGGCCCTGCTGACACTTGAGGAGATGATGGGATGATCCCGGGCAACGACAACAATGGCGGGCAGGAGCGCCGCACACTGTGGATCGTCCTGCTGCTGAACGCGGCGATCGCTGCGGGCTTCTTCGTTTCCGGCTTCTTCGCGGACTCGAGCGCGCTGATCGCCAACGGCGTCGACAACCTGTCCGATACGGCTGTGTATGCGCTGAGCCTTGTGGCGCTCACCCGGGGCCAGACATGGAAGACACGCGCCGCGGTCGCTTCGGGCGTCATGCTGCTGATCTTCGCGGGCGGCATCTTGATCGATGTCGGACGGCGCTACGTGCAGGGCAGCGAGCCCATCGGACCTACCATGATGGTCATGTCCGCGATCGCCGGCGTCGTGAATTACCTCTGCCTGCGGCTGCTCCAGCGCCTCAAGGATCCGGACGTCAATCTCCGGGCCGCAACCACCTTCAGCTTCAACGACTTCATTTCCAACGGCGGCATCCTGATCGCCGGCGTGCTGGTGCTGTGGTTGGGTACCAATTGGCCGGACCTGCTGGTCGGCTTCGCCACCGCCATCATCGCCATCAAGGGCGGTGTCGAAATCCTGCGCGACGCGCGCGCCGAAACCAAGAAAAGCGAAAGGAGGTCGTCATGAACGACAAGCTCGAACTCGACATTCCAGTGTTGTTGCCGGACCTTCCTGACGCGGCCGATGCCTGCCTGGACCGTCTCGTATCAACCCTGTCAAAGCGCGAAGGTGTCGAGCGGGCGCATGTGATCTGTCTCGACGGCAACACGCCAGCGGCGCTGTGCATCCATTTCGATGCCGCCAAGCTGCCGCTGCCACGGTTGCGCGAAATGGTGCGCGCCGCAGGTGCCGAAATCACCGAGCGCTACGGCCATGCGATCTGGCAGGTGACGGGGATCAACCACGAACGTCGGGCGCGCACGGTCAGCGATGCGCTGTGCGCCTTGCCCGGCGTGGTCCAGGCAAGCGCCAGCACCAGCGGGTCTGTCCGGGTCGAATATGATCGCCGCGAAACCACCGAAGAGGAGGTGCGCGCTGCGCTTCGCAAGCTGAAGGTGAGGGTGGGCAAGCGGGTCGCTGCCGATGAACATGCCGGCCACGACCACGGCCCCGGGGGCCACGGCGCGGGCGAAGAGAAGCACGGCCCCGGCGATGGCCACGACCATAGCCACGCCGAATTTCTCGGCCCCAATACCGAGCTGATCTTCGCGCTCGCCTGTGGCGCGCTGCTGGGGATCGGCTACGCGATCGAGAGGCTGGTCGCTGGCGCGCCCGAATGGCTGCCGACCGCCTGCTATATCGCAGCCTATTTCTTCGGCGGATTCTTCACGCTGCGCGAGGCGATCGACAACCTCCGGATGAAGAAGTTCGAGATCGACACGCTGATGTTGGTCGCTGCGGCCGGCGCCGCTGCGCTGGGCGCATGGGCCGAAGGTGCGCTGCTGCTGTTCCTGTTCAGCCTCGGCCATGCGCTTGAGCATTATGCAATGGGCCGCGCCAAGAAGGCGATCGAGGCGCTGGCGAAGCTCGCGCCCGAAACCGCGACCGTGCGACGCGGCGGGCAGACCAGCGAAATCCCGGTCGAGCAGATGGTCGTCGGGGACATTGCCATCGTCCGCCCGAACGAGCGCCTGCCTGCCGACGGCTTCGTCATCAAGGGCACCAGCGCGATCAACCAGGCCCCGGTCACGGGTGAAAGCATCCCGGTCGACAAGGTGCCGGTCGCAGATGCCGCAGCGGCACGCGCCAAGCCCGATGCAGTCGACGCGGAAAGCCGGGTTTTTGCTGGTACGATCAACGGCGGCGGCGCGATCGAGATCGAGGTGACACGCCGTTCCAATGAAAGCGCGCTTGCCAAGGTCGTGAAGATGGTGAGCGAAGCGGAGACGCAGAAGTCGCCGACGCAGCGCTTCACCGACCGGTTCGAACGGATCTTCGTGCCCGCCGTCCTGGTCCTGTCAGTGCTCCTGCTGTTCGCATGGGTGGTCGTCGACGAGCCGTTCCGCGACAGCTTCTATCGCGCGATGGCGGTGCTGGTGGCGGCAAGCCCGTGCGCGCTCGCGATCGCAACGCCGAGCGCGGTCCTGTCGGGCGTTGCCCGTGCAGCGCGGGGCGGCGTGCTCGTGAAGGGCGGTGCACCGCTCGAAAACCTCGGGTCGCTCAAAGCGATCGCTTTCGACAAGACGGGCACGCTGACCGAAGGTCGTCCGCGCATCACTGATGTCGTGCCCGTCGATGGCGCCGATGAAGGCGAGTTGCTGGCGCTGGCTGTCGCCGTCGAAGCGTTGAGCGACCATCCCCTGGCCCAAGCGATCGTCAAGGACGGCCGCGAACGTCTGAACGATCGTGCCGTGCCGACTGCCGGCGACCTCAAGAGCCTGACCGGTCGGGGCGTCACCGCGAGCGTGGATGGCGAGACGGTGTGGATCGGCAAGGCCGAGATGTTCGGAAGTGAGGGCATTCCGGCGCTGGGGCAGGGCGCGCAGGACGCAATCGCGAAGCTGCGCGAGAACGGCCGCACGACAATGGTGGTCCGCAAGGGGGACCGCGACCTGGGCGCGATCGGCCTGATGGACACGCCTCGCGAAGCTGCCAAGACCGCGTTGCGTCGGCTGCACGAGATGGGCGTGTCGCGGATGATAATGATCTCCGGCGATCACCAGAAAGTCGCCGAAGCGATCGCCGACGAAGTCGGGATCGACGAAGCGTGGGGCGACCTCATGCCCGAAGACAAGGTTGCCGCGATCAAGAAGCTCGCCGGCGAAGACAAGGTCGCGATGGTGGGCGACGGCGTGAACGATGCGCCGGCGATGGCAAGCGCCACGGTCGGCATCGCGATGGGCGCGGCGGGGTCGGACGTTGCGCTGGAGACAGCCGACGTGGCGCTGATGGCCGACGATCTGGCGCACCTGCCATTCGCAGTCGGTCTTAGCCGCCATACCCGTGGAATCATCCGGCAGAACGTCTTCGTCAGCCTGGGTGTCGTCGCCTTCCTGGTGCCTGCTACCATCCTCGGCCTCGGCATTGGGCCAGCGGTGGCGGTTCATGAGGGATCGACGCTGCTCGTCGTCATCAATGCGCTCAGGCTGCTCGCCTACCGCGATCCGGCAGGGAAGGCGGCATGAAGTGGCTGATCGCCTTCGACCTCGACGGCACGCTTGCCGAGAGCAAGCGGCCGTGGCTGTTGAAAAAGTCCTACTGAAGGCTGCCGATCGTCTGTCGAAATCGCCTTTTTAGATTATGCGAGAGGTTTGCTTATCCGGTTCCACCTGAGACATCAGGAGCCACCTTGGGGTCGGGATCCTGTGCCTTGCCGGTTGCGGGTGCCGCTTTCTGGCTCGGCATAGCGGTGAGATAAGCAACGATCGCGTCAACGTCCTTCTCGGCCACCGGCGCCTTGTACACCTCACGCATCTTGGTGACGGTCGCCTTCCACTGGTCCGCCGATAGCGCAGGCTGAGTTAGCGCCATGCTGGCCGAGTGGCACGAAGTGCAGTTGGCGTTGATGACGTCGGCGTGCGGACCATCGGGGTAGGTAGCGTCATCGACCGGCAGGTCGACGCTGGTCGAGGCGAGCGAAAAGCCGCGGGCTGAGACGCTGGTGGGCGGTGCCGGCTCGGATGTCTCGGAGATCGGGGCAGGCGCCTTGCGGCTGCTCGGCGCCCCGATCGAGACGAGGATAATGCCGGTCAGGCCGATCAGGCCAGCGGCCATGATGCCGGGAGACGGGGTCTTCATGCTACTCGCTCCTCAGGCCGCGATGATGGTGGTGGTCTCGATATTGCCGCGCATGAACCCGCCCGGGTTCCAGATCGGCTTCATCGGCTGGGCGACACCGTTGGTGTTCCAGCAGCGCACCATGATCGGGTTGGCACCGCGTCGCAGCGGCACGCGACCATCCCACCGACGGAAGCTGTACCTGCCCTCGTCCGCTCCGAGCGTCGTCCTGTACCAGGTGCGGCCTCCGTCCGACGATACATCGACCTTGGCGACGCCGCAGTCGCCGCCCATCGCGATGCCGCCGACCGGGATCGATGCCTCATAGGCTATCGTCTGGCCATCGGGCAGGCTGGTCATCCAGCTGCGCGGGATCATGCGGTTGATGGGGACAGTCGGGAAGTCTCTGGCGCCGGGCGCGACATTCGCGCCCGGCGTCGCGGGGATCTTGTAGGCCTTGGCCATCCAATACTGGTCGTCGGGGCCGGGCAGTACCTCGATCGAGTTCAGCATCTTGACCCAATAGGTCGAGTACCAGCCCGGCACGATCAGCCGGCAGGGAAAGCCATTGAGGAGCGGCAGCTGCTCGCCGTTCATGCCGAAGGCGATCATCACTTCGCCGTCGCGGGCATGGTCGATGTCGAGCGCCTTCTCAAAGTCAGGGGCGCCCGCCACGACCGGTTGATCGAGCGCACCGAAGCGCACCTGCACCGCGCCTGTCTTGACCCCGGCGAGGTCGAGCACGTCGCGCAGGCGCACACCGAGCCATTTGGCATTGCCCATCGCGCCGTTGCCCCATTGCGCGCCGGCAACACGTGGCTGGAACAGCCCACGGCTGTTTCCCGAGCATTGGTTGACCGCCGCCATCTCGACCCGCGGCAGGCGCAGCAGCTGGGCGAGGCTGATCGACAGCGGTCGGTTGACGTGGCCGAAGACGTTGAGGCGGAAAGTCTCGACATCGATCGAGGTCGGGATGTCGGCCCAGTGCCAGCGGACGAAGAACTGGTCGTTGGGCGTGAACACCGACTTGTCGAACACGTCCATCGGCGTTTCCAGCAAGGGCGGATGGACACGCTGGAGGATCATGCTGCCCTTGCCGGGAAAGGCGCTGGTCATCGGCCGTTCGGCATTGCCGCCAGGCAGCTTCAGGTCGACGAGCTGCTGCGCCAGTGCCGGCGCGGCGGCAAGGCCGGCGGTACCGAGCGCGGCATGCCTGAGAAAGCGGCGACGGCTGGTCTCACTCGCCAGTTCGGCGTCGAAATTGTCCATGACAAGGCTCTCCTGTGGCCAGCCACGCTGGCGGATCGAAGGGGCGTTTCGCAAGTGATCGGACCGACTGATCCGATCATCATGGCGGATCAGTTCGGGGTGGCGATGCAGGGTGAGACGAACAGGTTGCCGCGCCATGCGCCGGCCAGCGTCTTGGCGCCGACGAGCAGCCACATCGCCGCAAGCGCGACTGTCAGCACCGTGCCGACGAAACCGAAGAAACCGAGGTTCAGCGTCGTGCCTAGGCGTAAGGTGGCGACGGTGTAGACGCCGAGCGGAAAGGTATAGCCCCACCAGCCCAGGTTGAACGGGACGCCGGCGCGCCAGTAGCGGATGGTGATGAGCGTCGCGAGCGCCAGCCACCACAGGCCGAAGCCCCACAGGCAGAGTCCGGCCACAACGCCGATCCCTTGCGCGACGGCACCGATACCGGCCAGCCCGTGCGCCGCGAGGATAGCCGGCGCGTCCGCCCCGAGCACCAGCATGCCCAGAGCACCCGTGCCGATCGGTCCCAGCGCCAGCCAGGAGGACGCCGCCATGCTCTCCTGCGGCAGTTTGTGGAGCGCCATGCGCAGGATGAGGATGGCGAGGATGCCGAACGCGACCGGCACCGAATAGGCCCACAGCACATAGGAGGTCGCAAGCGTGACGAGCTGCGCGTGAGGATCGGCCAGATGCGGCGCGAGCAGCCCGCCGCTGGCGCCCGCCACTTCGGCAGCGACGACCGGCAGCAACCATACCGCGGTCATGCCGTCCAGGCTGTGCTCGTGACGGGTGAACATCATGTACGGGATCAGCACGCCACAGGCGAGCGACATGGCGGCGTCGATCCACCACAGGACGTGTGCGACCGGTACGATGCCATTCCCGAACCGTGCGATGCCGAAGGCGAGGCAGCCGTTGATGATCGTCGCGAGGCCCATCGGGATGGTGCCGATGAACATCGACACGGTGTTATGCCCGAAGATGCGCCGCGCCTCGTGCCCGAACATCACCCAGCGCGCGCCATAAAGGCCGGCGAACAGCGCGAAGAGTGCGATATTGAAGAACCACAACACCTCGCCGACGGGTTTAAGCGAAGGCCCGATGCCGGGCACCTGCGGCAGCGCGAGCGCGAGGATACCGGTGCCCATCGTCGCGGCGAACCAGTTGGGCGTGAACTGACGAATCATCTCGCGGGGATGATCGAGCCGGCTGAGCGGCTTGAGGCCGCTGAGAACGGAGTGCGTGTCGGCAGTCATGCGACCTGCTCCTTGATGAGGTCCGTCAGCGCGTCGGCCGCGCGGGTGCGATAGCGTTCCTTGTGGCGCAGCGCGTGAAAGGCGCGGTCGGGCAGCCCGAGCGGCAGCTCGACAAGGTCACCGGCCTTGAGCGCGCGCGCGACGACCAATCGCGACAAGACGGCAACGCCGGCACCCGCCTCGACGGCGGTGCGCACCGCCTCGTTGGACGGCAGCGTCATCGCTATCGTCAGCTGGGCCGGATCAAACCCGCGCGTTCGCAGCACGTCCTCGAAGGTCGAGCGCGTACCCGATCCCAGCTCACGGACGATCCAGCGTTCAGTGCGCAGCCAGTCCTCGTCGACGCGCCCGGTGTCCTCGCGGCCGACCAGCACCATCGGATCACGCCCGACATGCCAGTGGGCGAGCGCCGGTTCGTCCACCTCGCCCTCGACGAAACCGAGCTCCGCCGCGCCGCTCAGGACCTGCGCTGCCGCACCTTCGGTGTTGTCGATCGCCAGTTCGACCGCGATCTGCGGGTGGCGTTCGTGGAAGGCGGCTAGCTTTGCCGGCAACCAGTAGCTCGCGATCGTCTGGCTGGCGACGATCCGCAATGAACCACGGGCAAGCCCGGCATAGTCCGCCAGCATCGTCTCGGCATGCGCTGCCCGCCCCAGCACCGCGCGCGCTTCCTCCAGAAAGCCGCGGCCTGCTTCGGTCAGCTGGATGCCACGCCCGACGCGGTGAAACAGAGGAACCCCGTAGCGCGCTTCGAGGGCAGCAATCGCGCCGGAGGCAGCGGACTGCGTGACGTTCAGCACCTCCGCTGCCTTGGTGACGTGTTCGCGCTCCGCGACACCGACGAAGATTCTGAGCTGCTCCAGGGTCATGCAGCATATATCGCGTACTTAGATCGATACGACCAACCGTTTGATATGGTCATTCCAATCTGGATATCGGAATGATCGGCAGCCTTTCGTCTGCGATGGTCTCGAAGACTTGGAGCGTTAGGCGGGCCTGCGACGTTTGATCGTCCATGACCGCTCATCACTGGCGGGGTGATCCTTGCGATGCTCGTCCTGTTCGTCGGCGCGCCGCTGGAACGCCACATCCGCGAGCGAGCCCGCCTGACGCCGGCCGAGGCCGCCAGGAAGGATGCCGAGCGCAAGCCCTGATCGCGCTGGCCCGCCCGGTGCCTGTCGGCGCTGAGGAGCAGCAAGGGCGCTATCAGGACACCAGCGCCGCATCGGCCTGCCGCCGGACTTCATCGGCAATCGGATGCAGCTCGGCCGCAGGCCGCTCGCCCACCACACTATAGCCGATCCCGTCGACTGCCCATGTGACCCGGCCCATGGTCCCGCTGGACGTGCTGGTCATGCTCGCAGTCTTGTCGATCTGCATAGGCCTCGTCAGCACCGCGAGTTTCGACGCTTGCGGTCCGTCGTAGAGGAGCAGTGCCGCAGGGCCGTGAGGCGTCGCGACCAGTCGCCCCCCACCATAGCGATAGCCGGCTGTGCTGAGGTCCGGGATGGTGACGCGCTCACCCAAACGGGCGGAGGTCCATCGGATCAGCATGGCGCGCTGATCCGGACCGATCTCCGCCGGTCGTATCCGGTCGGCGGCATAGACACGGAAATTGTCACTCGCCTCGTTGGCCAGCGCCGCGATGCCTGCGCGGGGTTCACCGCTCCACTTCGCGCTCGACCAACCACCGCCAAACCCGACCGCCAGCAGAAGTGACGCGGCGATGGCGAATTGCCATCGCGGCTGACGTTGCCGCCCCCTGATGGCTGCGACGCGCATCGTCGCCGGGATCGGTTCATCCGCGATCGGGGCAAACAGGGATGCAAGGGCTCGCGCCTGCTCCGCCTGTTCCCGCAAACGGGCATGCAGGTCCGGCTGGCCTTCAAGATAGGCGTCGACCAGGCGCTGCCGCTCGGGCGACAGCCTGCCATCGATCCATGCGGCCAGATCGTCCTCGCCGATCGGGCTGGTCATTGCACGCTCCTCAATCGCGGCCGTTCACCCTCCCGGAGGAGGGTCGCCAGTCGGTCGCGCGCCCGGGATATGCGCGACATCACCGTGCCCAGCGGCACGCCGACAACGGCAGCGACCTCCGCATAGGGCAGGCCCTCGACCGATACGAGGAGCAGCACCGTTCGCTGCTCCTCGGGCAACGCATCAAGGGCGCGCAGCAGGTCGCGGTGGTGTAGGCCTGTTTCCTGATCGGCCGGACGGCCGAGCGTGGCGTCGTCCACGAGGTGGAGCGGAACCGCTGTGCCTCGCCGGCTATGCTGCCGCTGATGGTCGACCAACAGATTGTGCAGGATCGTATAGACCCATGGGCGCACCTCCGCCCCGCGTCGTTGTCGCCAGCGCCCGACCGCGCGCTCGAGACAATCCTGCACCACGTCATCTGCCATTGCCCGATCGCGCAACCACGACCGGGCATAGCGGCGCAGACCGGGGATCAGGGGCTCGATCGCGGCGGCAAGCGGGTCCATGTCAGTCGCGCTGTACCTGCACGATGCGTCCCGGCGCGCCGTTCACCACCTCAGCGACCGCCAGAAAACGGCGGGGCGTCGCGGTGCTGCCTTGAACGATCTGCCGGATCGGACCCGACGCGTTGACGATCGCCGCACCCGCCGGGTTGCTCATGAAGTTGGCAAGCGGCTCTACAGCGCCGCTACCATCCGCGTTGGCGGTCAGCACGAGCATGTAGGGCTTCTTGGGCTGCAAACCGGTAACGGCACTCTGCACGACCTGAATGATGCCTTGGTCGAAGAGGGTGATGCTGCTTGCCGCACCCTTGCCGCCGATCGGCCCCATAGTCAGATGCAACGCCTTGCCGGCCGTGCCGAGCGGCTGGAGATTGTCGGTGCCGGGGCCTGTCGGAACAGCGTTCGGCACATAGGCGATCGCCTGCGGTGCCTGTCCGACCGGCACGGTAGCGACGACCGTGTTGCCAGCGGTGTCGATCGCGGCCAGCTCATCGGCATTCTCCAGCCCGACATAGATGCGCCGACCGTCGCCGGACGGCCAGACACCGTGCGGCATCTTGCCGACTGGAATGGTTGCCACCAGCGTGAAGTCGGACGTGCGGAACACCTTCACCGCATTCTCCCCGCCGACCGTCACATAGGCGAACTGCCCCTTGGCCGTGCGGGCGAAGTTGACGTGATTGGTGATCGGCCCGGTATCCAGCACCTTGAGGATTGTGAAGGGTGGCCTGGCATCGAATGCGACCGTCTTGCCGATGTCCTTTAGCGTAAACCACGCCTGCTTGCCGTCCGGCGTCGCGGCGATGTTGGGGCAGAATGGGCTCGGCTGCGCCACCTGTCCGACCTGTGCGTGGGTTGCGACATCGAACACGGCCAGCACCGGATTGAACGAGGAACAGACATAGCCGTATCGCCCATCGGGCGAGAAGATCGTCATACCCGGACCACCGGGCGTCTTGATGCGGCCGGTTTCCTTGTACGTCGCGGGATCGAGCACGGCGATATAGTCCTCGCCGCGAACGGTGACCCAGACCTCCTTTCCGTCCGGCGTGAAGAACGCCTCGTGCGGACTGCGCCCGACATAGGTCGTGTGTTTGACCGTGTTGGTGGCGGTGTCGATCCACGACACGGCATTCGATCCGATCGACACGACCGCCAAGGTCTTCCCGTCCGGCGAGAAGCCCAGGCCGTGGACCAGCACTTGTCCCTTGTAGAGCGGGGAGAAGTTCATCGGCTGCGGATCGCCGAGCTTGATGACGCCGAGCAGCCGGTTGTCGGCAGGGTCCGTCACCGACACCGTGTTGGAGAATTGTTCGGACGCATAGACGCGGTCGCGGTGGCTGACGGGCATGTCCTTGGCGTTCCACGGCGCCTGCTGCGCCATGGCGAGGCCCGGTGCGGCGCTCATCAGCAAGGCGGCCGAGCGCAGGATGGTCCGGATCATGTCAGTGCTCCATAGGGCTGTGGTGGTCGCCGCCCTGCGTCGGGGCCGGCGTCGAAGGCGGTAGCGGCTGACCGATCGCCAACTTCATAGCGGCAATCTCCTGCTGCTGATCGATGATGATCTCCTGCGCGATGCGCTTGAGCTGCTCGTTATGGCCGTAGCGCAGCTCCGCCACTGCCATATCGATCGCACCCTGATGATGCGGGAGCATCATCGTGACGAAGTCGCGGTCGACGTTGCCGGACGGCTTGACCATCATGCCCGCCATCATCCGGTCCATCGCGGCAGCCACCATGCTGGCGTAACCACCGGCAGGGGCGGCCGCGACTGCGCCTGTGAGCAGGGCCGAAGCAGTCAGACCGAGCATCCAATATCGTCTACGCATAAGCCTCCGGCGCATCAGTCCTGAAAGCATAGACGACGCTCGTCCGGGTTTATTCCATGGGTGAGCCGGTTATCAGCCTTCCCGATTGGGAACCTCCAACGGGACGACCGTGACCGACACAAAAATCCGCTGTATGCCCGCCGGGGCTTTCCCAAAATATGTTCCCGAAATATGAGTCCCGAAATTCGCTGTTTGAGATGGGATAACGGGACTCATGCTGGTTGGTTATGCGCGTGTCTCGACCTCCGACCAGGACCTGACGCTACAAACCGATGCGCTGACCAAGGCTGGCTGTGAAAAGCTGTTCACCGACAAGGTGAGCGGCGCGAAGCTGAACCGTCCCGGTCTGACCGAAGCTCTCAATTTCGTGCGGGCCGGTGACACGCTGGTGATATGGAAGCTCGATCGCCTTGGCCGATCGATCGGGGGCCTGATCGAACTGGCGGCGGACTTGTCCGCTCGGAAGATTGATTTCCGGTCCCTGACGGACGGGTTCGACACGGCAACCCCATCGGGCCGTCTGCTGTTCCATATCCTCGCTTCTGTCGCGGAGATGGAGCGCGAACTGATAAAGGAACGGACGATTGCCGGTTTGGCAGCGGCACGGGCCAAGGGCGGCACGGGCGGAGGCCGCAAGTCGGTCATGACGCCTGACATGCTCGATACCGCCCGCAAGCTGCTCAAGGCTGGCGACAAACCGGCGAAGGTCGCGAAGCTGCTCCAGGTCGGCCGTTCTACCTTCTATCGCCACTTCCCTGCGGCCGAGCGCGAACCCGGCTAACCGGCGTCAGAAGATCGTCGCGTAGTAGGATTGCTCGAACCGGCCACGGCTGATCCGGGCCATGCGCTCGATGCGTTCCGGCACCGGGGGCGGGCGACGGTTCCGGGCCGGTCTTGCGTCGGTGCGGGCTAACAGCACGAGATTGGCAATGGCCGCGCCCAACAGAAACTCTTCTTCGGCACCGCGCAGTCCGCGAAGGTGCAGGCGGGTCAGCCCTCGCTTGCCTTTGGCATCGGCGAACACCCGCTCGACACCCCGGCGCAGCCGCATCGACCGCTTGAATAGCGGCGTCTGCATCTCGCCGCGCACCATCTCACGCACGTCCTCATATTCGCTGTGCGTGACCGACCTGTTGCTGCCTGCGGTGCATTTCCGTTTGAGGTGACAGGCGCGGCAATCGGCAGGACTGGCGCTGTATCGGAGAAAGCCCGCCCGACGATCGGCACCGCGAAAGGGCAGTATCTTCCCAGCGGGGCAGACATAGCGGTCCTGCTCCCGCTCATAGCGGAAGGCTTCGCGGGGGAATTTGCCCTTGGTCTGTTCGGATCGTTCCAGCACCGGGATATGCGGGATGGTGCCGCGATCGGTGACGAACGCCAGGAACGCAGCGCTGCCATAGGCGGTGTCGGCCGCGACACGCTTTGGCCGATAGCCGAACCGATTGTCGGCCCGTGCCAGCATGGTCCGCCCCGCATCGACTTCCGCGGCGAAGCGGGCGGGACTGGCCTCCACGTCGATCGCCACCCCTCCCGGCGTGTCAATCAGGACATTGAAGGCATAGCCGAACCGGCCCCGCGCCGTGCGCGCCGACCATGCCGACGCCGGATCGGTGCGTGACACCTCGGCCGGTTTGCCACGCGGTACGCCATGTTCCTGCGGTGGAGCATTGGCCTGATCCGCCAGCCATTCACAAACCGGGCGGGGAAGCCGGGGCGCGGCCATGTCGGCGTCCCGCATCTTGCGCTGCCAGCTTGCATCGGCCGCGACGAACGATGCATCGATTGCGGCATCCTTGTGGGCGATCAGCCCCGCATCGGCGCAGCGCCGCACCGTCTGCTCGAACAGGATGCGGAAGATGCTAGCATCGCGGAAGCGGCCATGCCGGTTCTTGCTAAACGTCGAGTGGTGCGGCACCGGCGCGTTGAGCGGCAATCGGCAGAACCAGCGATAGGCGAGGTTGAAGCGGACTTCCTCACACAGACGGCGCTCCGACGTGATGCCATAGAGGCGAGCGATCAGCGCCATGCGGACCAGCAATTCAGGCGCGATCGAGGGACGCCCACGGCAACTGTAGTGCGGCGCGAGCGCATCGCGCAGTTCACCCAGGTCGATCAGCCCGTCTATCCTGTGCAGCATATGATCGGCGGGGATCATCGCTCCCAGCGCCCGCCAGCTTGCGCCCTTGCCGCCTCGCTGTTGCTCACCCATCATGGCCGCTGCTCCCGATGTGTCGAAGCAGGGAACCCGTTAGGAACGCGATCGGATCACCCGGCCTTTTTTCAACAGCCCCGACCGGTTTTGACACCTAAGTGGTTGTATATTGGTCAAGCAATTCGATCACGGCACAACTCGCCGCCCCGTCGCCCTCGCAACGGTCGATCGTCGTGGCAAGCAGGCTTTCGAGTTGCGCTAGGTCTGCCATTTTCGCGCGAACCCGCTCCAGGTGGTGGGCCGCGATCTCGCGGACCTCACTGCACGACGCCTGCGCGGGACCGCCAAGTGACAGGATCGCGCGCACCTCGGCCGGGGTGAAGCCGAGTTCACGCGCGCCACGGATGAATCCAAGGACGCGGACGTGGCCGGCCCCATATACTCGCCGGCCCCCGCTCGTGCGGGGTGGGGTCGCCACAATGCCGACGCGCTCGAAATAGCGGATCGTCTCGATGTTCACGCCGGTTCGGCGCGACAACTCGCCGATAGCTAGGCCTTTCTCATCCCTCATAATTCGCTTGCTCCTGTAGCCGCTACAGGAGGCATTAGGGGGTTATTCCGCCGGAGACGACTGATGAATAAAAGGATTTTGCCGCACGAAACCCTGGCCGCTTCCGCATCGCCACGCCGCGCCGACGCGGGGCTATCCGCCCTGGGTGCGCTGGCGAGCTTCGGCGCGGTCCTAGCCGCCGCATCCTGCTGCGTCTTGCCGCTCGCGCTGGCGGCGCTGGGCGTGGGGGCGGGCCTGTCGAGCACCTTCGCCGCGCTGATGCCTCTGCGCTGGGCCCTGACGGCGCTTTCCCTCGTCGGCCTGGCTGCCGGGTGGTGGGCGTATGTGCGGCGTCGGAGGACCTGCGCTGCGGATCGGTCCTGCACCGTGACCCTACCGTCCCGCGCAACTCCGATCATGCTCACGATCGGCACGACCCTGACGCTGACCGCGCTGATATGGGATCGCATTGAAGCGCCGCTTATAAAGGCGCTTTCCTGATGCAGCTCACCTCCACGCTGACCTGTCCCGAGTGCGGCGGTGTCGCGACCGAGACGATGCCCACCAACGCCTGCCAGTTCTTCTATGATTGCCGACATTGCGCGGCGGTGCTGCGGCCCCTGGCCGGCGACTGCTGCGTGTTCTGCTCGTTCGGCGATGTCCCATGCCCTCCGATTCAGGAGGCGAAGGCGAACGGGACCGTGGCGGGCTGCTGCGGGTGAGGGGGTATCGCACCTTTCAATCCGGGATGAGCGCGTAACCCCGGATTTGTAGATTCGCCAAGGTTGTAAGCGCCGAATCATCGATCTCAACGCCCGAAGCCACTTGGTTCGGCATGATCTCATTTCCGACCATGGCCTGACTGCAAACGCGGATTGAAACACCGGCTTTCTGGAGAGCGGCAATCAGCGCAGCGTTCGGGTTGGCCGCTACCTTCATACGCGCCGCATATGGCGCGTTCTGCAGGACGAGCGGGGTCGCGGGACCATGAATGATGACGGCGATGTCACCAGCCGGATGGACCTTGTCCGCGCCTAGCAGGTTCACGAAGCGCGCGACCTTCTCAAGGCTGGGATTCACTTTGTCGGGAGAGCTTGCGGCCTTGGTGACATTGAACAAGACGCGGTAGCGAAGCTTGGGATCGGGCCGCTCGGCAGCACTGGGCACGGCCACGATCCCGCCAAATCCCGGTATTACGGGATAAACCAGATTATCCTGTGCAGCTAGCGAGGTGCCGCCGGTCAGCATCGTTGCCGCGAGCAGAAATGTGGCGAAAGCTCTTTTTGGCAACCTTGCTCTCCTGTTGGACGGTAGGCGCTGCATAAACTCTCCAGAAGTGGGAGCCTACGCCTACGCAACACTGAACTGGCCCATCATTCCATTATCCTCATGTTCAAGGATATGGCAGTGATACATGAAGGGAGCGCTCTTGGCCGGCTGATCAAATCGGATGAGAAGCTCCACCGGTTCCTTGACGAGGACCGTGTCGCGCGGCCCCTGGTCGAGAACATCGGGCTGCCCGCCACCGCGGGTGAGAACATCAAAGTGGACGCCGTGAATATGGATCGGGTGGCGCATCATTTCGCCAGACACCTCCCATATTTCGGTGGAGCCTAGCTTCACCGTCTCATCGATGCGATTCATGTCGAATGGCTTGCCATTGATCGTAAGGCCGCCACCGCCGCTTCCTGAGCCCATCATGCCGCCCATGCCCATGTTGAGGCTCAGACGGCGACGGCGCACCGCCTTGCTGGCGTCGGGCCCAGTTCGTGATGCCAGAAGGGTCGGCACGACGCCGCTGGCACGAGCCTGTCCCAACGGCCGTGGTTCAAACCGCAGCACGGTCGCTGGTGCCGCGGCATCGGTCCTTCGGGCGCCACGCCCCATCATACCCATGCCGCCCATCATCGAGCTGTTGGTATCAGCCGCCGTCACCAGCGAGGCGGACCTACCGTCCGTGAAGTCCACGAGAAGCTCGGCACGTTGGCCCGGCGCCAAGGTTATGGCTTCCAATGCCACTGCGTGTTCGAGCAGCCCCCCTTCGGTTCCGATCCAGTGAAAGCTCCGCCGATCGGAAAACGACAGCTCATAAATCCGCGCGTTCGATGCGTTGACGAGCCGCAGGCGAACCAACCGATTTGGCACCGCCGCCAGCGGATTCACCGCGCCGTTCACAAGGATCGTGTCGCCGCGCCGGCCCTGCATGGCGACCATCATGCCGCCTGGCATGACAAGGCGACCATTTTCGAACTGGCGATCCTGGATGAGCAGGGGCAGATCGTCCACGCCATATTCTGACGGGAGCCCCAGGCCCTGCTCTTCGTCGTCGGTTACCAGCAACGCCCCAGCCAGGCCCGAATAGACTTGCTCGGCCGTCAACCCATGGACGTGTGAGTGATAAAGGAGGGTCGCTGCGGGCTGCCGGATCGGGAGCGTGGGCCGCCAGGTCGCGCCCGGCGCGATGATCTGATGGGGGCCGCCATCCAGCTCTCCGGGGATCAGAAGCCCGTGCCAATGCACAGTCGTGTCCGCGTTGAGCCCGTTGGTCACGACAGCCGCCACGTCGTCGCCACGGCGCACCCTGATCGTCGGTCCGAGATAGCTGCCATTATACCCGAGCGTGTCACTCGGCCGGCCTGGATAAAATGAAGTCGTTCCGGACTGGACCCGTAGCGCGAATGAGCGGCCAGGCCGTGCGTCCAACAGCGGCGGCATCGGAAGCGGGTTTGCACCTCCCCCGCCGAGGCCCGGCGTGGAGCGCGAGCAAGCGGTGGTTGCGAACAATGCCGCTCCGCCAGCCAACAGCGAACGTCGATCGAGCATCTAAATCTGTCCCAGCGTGCAGCGCAGCTCGGAAGCGATACGGACAGCCTGGTCGATCAGCATGGGGTTACCTCGCACTCCGGCGCTTCGAAGGAGCCTCGATGGCTTGGCGAAATAGTAGCTCACGGGGGGAACCTCCTAGCTGGCGCTTGATCGAACACCACTCCATCATATATGCTACATATAAGATGTTTGGAGCAACTGTGCCACCTTCCCTCGTTAAAATGTCTCCGGAGCTTCTGGAGGAAAAGGCCGGCGAAGCGGAAGCGTTCCTCCGTTCGCTTGCGAGCCGGCACCGTCTGATGATCCTGTGCAGCCTGCTCGGCGGGGAGTTGTCGGTAACCGATCTGGGCGAACGCCTCGGACTGACACAGTCGAATTTGTCCCGCCATCTGGCCACGCTGCGCGACGAAGGCCTGGTCGGAACACGGCGGGAGAAAACGACGATATTCTACCGCATCACGTCCGAGCGCGTGCTGCCGATCCTGACGGAACTCTACGCACTCTTTTGCGCCGGTGACGAAGCTGAGAGCAGAGAATCCTGACGATGGAGGGTTTCACCCCATTCTCGGCCATCGTGGGCGGCGCGCTAATCGGCCTCTCGGCTTCCTTCCTGTGGATCGCCAATGGGCGCATCGCTGGAATCAGCGGCATCGTCGGCGGGGTGCTTGCGCCTGTCCGCGGCGAGATGGCCTGGCGCGCAACATTCCTGGTCGGCCTGCTCGCCGCGCCCTTGCTCTACCGGGCGGCGGGCGGCCTGCTACCGGACCTCACGTCGCCGGCCCCAGTCGCCGTCGTGATCGCAGCCGGCCTTCTGGTGGGATTTGGGACTCGGCTCGGGAGTGGTTGCACCAGCGGGCATGGCGTCTGCGGAATAGCGAGGCTCTCGCCCCGCTCGCTCGCCGCGACAGGCGTCTTCCTCATCACAGCGGCCGCGACTGTGTACGTCGCCCGACACGTCATCGGACTCTGAGCAATGAGGAAGCTGCTCATCGCGCTCGCCTCGGGGCTCATTTTCGGCTTCGGCCTGATCGTCTCCGCCATGATAGCCCCCAGCAAGGTTCTGGCGTTTCTTGATGTCGCCGCGCCGTCGTGGGACCCGAGCCTTGCCTTGGTGCTGGCCTCGGCCGTCATGGTTTCAGCGTTGGGATTTGCACTCGGCCGAAGGCGCGATGCTCCGCTTTTCGCACCGGCGTTCAATGGGCCATCGTCCCGGTCCCTGGACAAGAAGCTTCTCTCGGGCGCGGCTTTGTTCGGCGTCGGATGGGGCCTCGTCGGCTACTGCCCTGGTCCGGCCCTGGTCGCCCTGAGCCTCGGAGCGCCGGCGGCGCTGGTGTTCGTCGTGGCGATGCTGGCGGGCATGGGCGTCTTCGCCCTTCAGGAACGTTATCGCGCAGCCAGGCCCGGGGCAAACCCATGACGCCGGTCGACATCCTCACGCTCATATCCGGTGTCGTCGTCGGCTTTACCCTCGGGGTGATCGGCGGCGGCGGCTCGATCCTTGCCCTGCCGTTGCTGCTGTATGTCGTGGGCATGAAGGACCCGCACGTCGCGATCGGCACGAGCGCGCTGGCGGTGGCCGCCAATGCCTTCGCCAACCTGATCCAGCACGCCCGGGCCGGAACCGTGAAGTGGCCCTGCGCCCTCGTCTTCGGGGCATCGGGCGTCATAGGCGCCCTGATCGGCTCCACCCTGGGCAAGATGGTGGCGGGTCAGCATCTCCTGGTGCTGTTCGCAGGCGTGATGATCGTGGTGGGGGTTTCCATGCTGCGCGGCAAATCCGGCGGCGGCGACCCGGGCGTGCGGATCACGCGCCCCATCGCTGTGCGGCTCGTGGCGATCGGCCTTCTCGCCGGCCTCCTGTCAGGGTTCTTCGGCATCGGCGGCGGCTTCCTGATTGTGCCCGGCATCATGCTCGGCAGCGGCATGCCCATCCTCAACGCGGTCGGATCGTCGCTGTTTTCGGTGGGAACGTTCGGATCGGCGACAGCCCTCAACTATGCCCTGTCAGGACTCGTGGATTGGCGCGTGGCCGGCTTCTTCATCGCTGGCGGGGTCGCTGGCGGCGTCGCCGGCATGCAAACCGCCATCCGGCTCGCCGATCATAAGGGCTTGCTCACCCGCATCTTCGCTTTCGTCCTGCTGGCCGTGGCCGCCTACATGCTGTTCCGCAGCCTGGGCGGGATCGGCGGCTAGACACCATTGGAGACCGATCATGATCTTTCGTCAGTTGTTCGAGCCGGAGTCCTCGACCTACACCTACCTCCTCGGTTGCCCGGAGACGCGCAAAGCCGTCCTGATCGATCCTGTCCTCGAAACGATCGAACGCGACCTTGCCGCGCTTCAGGAACTGGATCTCGAACTGGCTTATACGTTGGAGACGCATGTGCATGCGGACCACGTCACATCGGCCTGCTATCTGCGCAGCCTTACCGGCTCCAAGATCGCGTACCCCGCCATGGACGGCCTTCCCTGTGCTGACGTGGGGGTCGCCGAGGACCAGCCTTTGACTGTCGGCGCGCTCAAGCTTCAGCCGCTGTTTACGCCGGGGCACACCGACGCCCACCATACCTACCTGGTTGAGCAGCCCGATGGTCTTCGCGCCTTCACCGGCGACGCCCTGCTAATCGACGGCTGTGGCCGCACCGACTTCCAAAACGGTGACGCCGCCACCCTTTATCACTCCGTCACGCAGAAGATTTTCACGCTGCCGGGCGATGGTCTGATCTACCCGGCTCACGACTACAATCATCGCCACATCACGACAGTGGCGCAGGAGCGTGAACGGAACCCGCGCCTTGCGGGCAAGACCGTTCAGGAATTCGTCGCGATCATGGCCGCTCTCGATCTTCCCTACCCAAAGAAGATCGACGTTGCCGTTCCGGCAAACAAGCTTTGCGGTGATTGCCCGACAGATTTGCCGGAAATGCTGCGCCAGATAGGCGGCAAGTCCGAGCAGGGCTGAGCCATCCGATACAGGTTCATTTACAGGAGAAAGTCGATGCCAACACGCACCTCGAAACAACTCGTTTCCGAAGCGAATGCGATTGTCGAAACTATCGCGCCTGACGATGCAGCCAAACTTGTCGGCAATCCCAAGGTCCAGTTCGTTGACATCCGCGAGCCAGGGGAAGTCGCAAAATCGGGGCTGGTGGCTGGTGCGGTGCATGTCCCGCGTGGCCTTCTGGAATTCCAGGTCGATCCTGAAAGCCCCACCCACAATGCCAAACTCGCCAGTGGATCGCGGTTGGTGCTCTATTGTGGGTCCGGCGCCCGCTCGGCGCTGGCCGCAAAATCACTCAAGGAGATGGGCGTGGAGAATGTCGCCCACGTCCCCGGCGGGTTTGCGGCGCTCAAGGATGCCGGCGCTTCAATCGCACCGGAATAACCCATGGCGCGCTCGAGCGCCGCTTCTCGCAGGCAGGATACAATCCTTGGATAGCCATATCGCATTCGCCAGCCTCGGATTGAGCCCGATAGCCATCTCCATAGGCCCGCTCGACATCCGCTGGTACTCGCTGGCCTATATCGCCGGCATCATTGCCGGGTGGTGGTATCTGCTGCGGCTGCTGGCCCAACCAGCGGCCCCGATGAACCGCGCACAAGCCGACGATCTCGTGTTCTACGCGACGTTGGGCGTTATCCTCGGTGGCCGTCTCGGCTATGTGATCTTTTACGGTCCTGAGATGATCTTCGACCCCCTGCAAATCCTCAAGCTGTGGGACGGCGGCATGTCGTTCCACGGGGGTGCAGCTGGCGTCTCGCTCGCGCTGATCCTGTTCGCGCGACGACACGGCCTCGAATGGCTGCGGGTCCATGATTATGTCGCCTGCACCGTGCCGATCGGCCTGTTCTTCGGCCGCCTCGCTAATTTCGTGAATGGTGAGCTTTGGGGAAAGCCCACCGATGTGCCTTGGGCGATTGTGTTCCCCGGAAGTCGCGATGGCCTCGCGCGTCACCCGAGCCAGCTCTACGAAGCCGGGCTGGAAGGACTGGTCTTGTTTGCCGTGCTCGCGTGCCTTTTCTGGTTTACCAACGCCCGACGTCGCCCTGGCATGCTCGTCGGCGTGTTCCTTCTTGGCTATGGGCTCGCTCGCTTCATTGTCGAATTCTTCCGGGAGCCGGATGCCCAGCTTGTCGGCTTCACAGCCAGAACAGGGCTTCATATGGGTCAGTGGCTCACCGTGCCGATGATTGCCGCAGGTATCTATTTGATAGTCGCAGCTTGGCGCGCCGGCTCGCGCAACCAGCAGGGCAAATCAGTAAAAAGTGAGCCAGCAATCATGCCAAAATCGAGTTGCAGTGAATAGGAACTAGCGGTCGCTATCCTGCTGCTCCTCAAGGCTAGCACCAACTTTGATTGTGCATCGCACCGTCTCGCGCGTTCGGGCTGCGGCCTTGCTGCACCCTTCGATCGTTTCGCGATTGGCCAACACCATCCTGTCGGCCGCTATGATCGCGCGGAACGCGGTGGGCGAGGCGGCCTGCATCATCCGCTGCCCGCCTTCCCACATTGACAGGTCGAGCGCTCGCGCCGCCATCTTTTCCGGCCATTGCCAGCTCGCCGGCACGGCACGCGCGACGACGCCGGCGAACGCCGCCCAAAGCACCATGCCGAGCACCACTCCGCCGATCGCCGTCCACATCAACCAGCGGTTCTGCTCGTAGCCCCGCCGCGCCGATGCGGTGACGCCCTGAAGCGCCCGAGTTGCATCCTTCAGCTCTGCGGCTGCGGTCGCGATCGTCCGCCGGTCCTCGGCGCGGGCGTCACCGCCTGCCGCTACGATCCGGTCAACAACGTGACGCGGCGTTGCTCCGTCCCTGGCTGCCGTCACCAGCGCGTCGGCGCGCTGCAAGGTGGCGTCGATCTTCTGCACCATGCCCGCCAGCGTCTCGCTATAGGGGGCGTTTGCGGGAGGGGGCGGAATCCTACGCTAAGGATTTGGGCCAGCGATATTCCCCGGTTAGATTGATGTGT
>NZ_JAJGNP010000025.1 GCF_020782245.1 Sphingobium soli | reverse complement strand
AGCAACAAGTAAGATCTCGCGCCGGCTATCTGGGCGAGCTTGGCGTAGGATTCCGCCCCCTCCCGCAAACGCCCCCTTTCAGGGAAGGGGGCTTGAGATCGCCTTGATGGCCTTCAATCCCGTTCCAAAACGAGCGATCGCGTCCCTGTTTCTCTCCAGCTCGCCATAGGGCAGATAGGCGAAGTCGAGATCGGCAATACGGCTGAAAGCCGGGCGACGGAGTTGCGCGCGAACGTCCTGCTCGCGCGCATTCGGTGCGACCAGGAATAGCCCGGCGGCAGCGTGCAGATCGCTCCCCGACAGCGCCAGATCGAGCATGCGCACGATCCCCGAGTAGATCGAGGTCGAATGTTCAACCTCGAACGCGGCGGCGACGCCGTCGCCACCCTTCGCCAGCCACAACACGTCGATGAGGCGGATCGAGTCCGCTCCGGGAGAGGTCGCAATGGCGTCTGGAAGGCGCTCGAGGCATCCCTGTCCAAGCGGGCAGCCAGCGTGAAGTCGACCGCGGTCATTGGCGGCGATCCACACATCGTAACCGAGGGCATGGCCGAGGTCGCGCAGCCAGGCCTGGATTTCGGCGTGCGTGCGATCGGTTTCGCCCTGCGCGGCGGCTGTCTTGTCGAGCCGGCTTGCCTCCGCTCTGGCATGTTCCAATCTGCCGAGCCAGTCGTCGGCCGCCGTTGCGTCATCCTCCAGCGGTGGCGCGGGATAGCGGCCCGAGCCAATGTCGAACAACAGTCCGCCGATCGCGCCGAGATCGTTGGAGAGCAACTCGCGGTAACGGTCGTTGAGGTCGAGGATGCCGGCGCGCATGGCGAGAAAATGATCCCATGACCCGAGCTTCACCTTGGCGCCGGTGACGGCATTGTAGCCCTTGACGATCGCGGTATTGAAGGGCGGCACCAGCGTCGGGTGAAGGAAATAGAGCAGGTTGGCCGCCGCCGGCCCCAGCCCCTTGATCTTGAGCGCGTCTATGCTGCGGATGTGGCTGATGATCTCCTCGGCGGTATCGCAGCACGAGCAATTGTCGAGCAGGCGACCGAACGCCCGCTGGTTGTCCGGGCTTTCGTAGATGTCTGGAATGCGCAGCTTGGGCTTCCACAGCCAGGCATGGTCGGCGCCCTTGAAGATCTGCCGCTGTTCGGCGATCGAGTGGACAACCGTTTCCAGTGACGAGCCGCGATAGGCGACGCCGAACCGCCCACTTTCGATTTCTGCGACCACCTGCTGCAGCCCGCGACGGATGGAGCGGAAGTTTTTCAGCCGTTCGTCCCACAGAAACCAGGAGCGATAGGTGGCGCCGGGATCGTCTCGCCAACGACGGACAAGCTCGCTCACGAGATCATGATGTGTCGCGGGTAACAAGGTCATACTGGCTGGGTCATCTAAACTGGGCTCCTTGCCGTTCAGGCTATCGCGAGCAAGGGCGGCTTGCACGTTCAATGTGCGATCCGCGAAGCGTGCTCAAATTGTCGGTGATCGCGCAGGGAAACGCCGCTGGCATTGGGCGTTGCCGGTCGCAACCGTCGACCGGGCGCACAGCCAGGCAGACGGCCGGCACGGGCGTCGCCGCCCGGGAGCGGCGCCGCAACCAGCTTTTTCCGGTCGAACTTAGCGGATCACTGCTTTGCGATCGCGGTGACCTCGCCATCGCTGCCCTTGAGCGAGAGGTCGAAATCGACCTTGTCGCCGACCTTGACCGCATCGGTGATCGACGGCGCGGCCTTGAACGCCATCGTCATCGCGGGCCACTTGGCCTCCGGGATCGGACCATGATCGAGCGTGATCGTGCCTGCCGCCTTGTCGATCGCGGTGACGGTGCCATGGCCCTTGGCCTTGATCGCGGCGTTCGCGTCAGGCGCCATCGACATGTTGCCCATGTCGCCGCTCATGGTCGCGGCGGGCGCCGCCTCGTTGGTCTCAGTCGCAACGGGGGCCTCCGCCTTCTTGCCGCACGCGGCAGTCAGGGCGGCGAGGCCGAGGGCAATGGTCAGTCGTGCATGGTTCATCGTCTTCTCCTTCATGATGAAACGGGTTGAGGGATGGGATCGGTCTTGGGCCGGCGCAACAGCAGGTAGGCGGCGGGCAGGACGAACATTGAGAGCAAGGGCGCGGTCAGCATGCCGCCGATCATCGGCGCGGCAATCCGGCTCATGACCTCCGAACCCGCGCCTGATCCCAGCAGGATCGGCAGCAGGCCGGCCAGGATCACCGCCACCGTCATCGCCTTGGGACGGACGCGCAGCAGCGCGCCTTCGCGCACGGCGGCCTCGACCTCGGCAGCGTCCGGATGTGCGCCGCGCTCGGCCAGCGCGTTCTTGAGATAGATCAGCATCACCACCCCGAACTCGGCGGAGACGCCGGCGAGCGCGATGAACCCGACCCCGGTGGCGATCGACTGGTTGAACCCCAGCAGATAAAGCGTCCAGATGCCGCCGGTCAGCGCAAACGGCAGCGTCCCCATGATCAGCGCCGCCTCGTCGAAGCGGCCGAAGATGAGGTAGAGCAGCACGAAGATGATCAGCAGCGTCGCGGGCACGACCAGCTTCAAGCGGTCGACCGCGCGCTCGAGATATTCGAACTGGCCAGAGTAAGCGATGCTGACCCCAGGCGAGAGCCTGACCTGTTTCGCCACCGCACGCTGCAGATCGCCGACCACCGAGGCAAGATCGCGCCCGCGCACATCGACGTAGACCCAGGTCGAAGGCCGGGCATTCTCGGTCTTGAGCATCGGCGGTCCCTCGGCGATCGAGACGTTTGCCACGGTGCCCAAGGTGATCTGCTGGCCCGCGGGCGTCAGGATCGGTAGCGCCCGCAGCCTTTCGAGGCTGTCGCGCAATTCGCGCGGATAGCGCACGCTGATCGGATAGCGGGCGAGGCCCTCGACCGTCTCGCCGATCGTCTCGCCGCCGATCGCGCCGGAGACGATGGCCTGGACGTCGGCGATGTTGAGCCCGAACCGCGCGGCGGCGGCGCGGTCTATGTCGACATCGACATAGCGTCCGCCGGTCAGCCGCTCGGCGAGCGCCGAGCTGACGCCGGGCACGCTCCTGGCCACGGTCTCGACATCATGCGCGATGCGGTCGAGCTCGGCGAGGTCACTGCCCGACACCTTGACCCCGATCGGGCTCTTGATGCCCGTCGCGAGCATGTCGATGCGGTTGCGGATCGGCGGCACCCAGATATTGGCGAGACCCGGAAGCTTCACCCGGCGATCGAGCTCGTCGACAAGGCGTTCGGGCGTCATGCCCGACCGCCACTGGTCGCGGGGCTTGAATTGGATCGTCGTCTCGAACATTTCGAGCGGCGCGGGATCGGTCGCGGTCTCGGCGCGGCCGGCCTTGCCGAACACGCTTTCGACTTCGGGCACGGTCTTGATCAGGCGGTCGGTCTGCTGGAGCAGCTCACTCGCCTTGGCGGCCGAGAGGCCCGGCAGCGCCGAGGGCATGTAGAGCAGGTCGCCCTCGTCGAGATTGGGCATGAACTCGCCGCCGAGCCGGCTGAGCGGCCAGGCCGTGGTGGCGAACACCAGAGCCGCGATCAGCAGCACTGCCTTGGGCCGCTTCATCGTCCAGTCGATCGCGGGCCGGTAGATATTGGTGAGCCAGCGATTGACCGGATTGGCCTGCTCGGCCGGAATGCGGCCCCGGATCAGCCAGCCCATCAGGATCGGCACCAGGGTCACCGACAGGATCGCGGCCGCGCCCATCGCATAGGTCTTGGTGAAGGCGAGCGGCGCGAACAGCCGGCCTTCCTGCGCCTCCAGGGTGAAGACCGGAATGAACGACAGCGTGATGATCAGCAGGCTGAAGAACAGCGCCGGCCCGACCTCGGCCGCCGCCTCGGTGACGACGATCCAGCGCATCTCGCCATCGAGATGTCTGTCCGGGTGATCCTGCTCCCAGCGTTCGATCCTCTTGTGGGCGTTCTCGATCATGACGACCGCCGCATCCACCATCGCGCCGATGGCGATGGCGATGCCGCCCAGCGACATGATGTTGGCGTTCACCCCCTGGAACCGCATTACGACGAACGCGGCCAGCACACCGAGCGGCAAGGTCAGGATCGCGACCAGCGCCGAGCGGACGTGCCAGAGGAACAGGGCGCAGACCAATGCGACGACGATGAACTCCTCGACCAGCTTGCGGGTGAGGTTCTCGACCGCGCGATCGATCAGCTGCGAGCGGTCATAGACCGTGACCACCTCGACGCCCGGCGGCAGGCTTTTCCTGAGATCGGCGAGCTTGTCCTTGACCGCCGCGATGGTCTCACGGGCGTTCTTGCCTGACCGAAGAATAACGACGCCGCCGGCGACCTCGCCTTCGCCGTTCAGTTCGGCGATGCCGCGCCGCATCTCGGGGCCGACCTGGATCGTGGCGACATCGCCGAGCCGGACGGGCACGCCGCCCGCCGCAGTCTTGAGCGGGATTGCCCGGAAATCGTCGAGCGTTTTCAGATAGCCCGAGGCGCGGACCATATATTCGGCCTCGGCCATTTCCAGCACCGAGCCGCCGGCTTCCTGATTGGCTTGGCTGATCGCCTGCACTGCCTGGGCGTGGGTTACGCCGTAGGCCGCGAGCTTCACCGGATCGAGCAGCACCTGGTACTGCTTGACCATGCCGCCGATGCTGGCGACTTCGGCCACGCCGGTCACGGTCTTCAGCTCGTAGCGCAGGAACCAGTCCTGCAACCCGCGAAGCTGCGAGAGATCGTGCCGGCCGGTGCGGTCGACCAGCGCATATTCATAGACCCAGCCGACCCCGGTCGCGTCCGGCCCGAGCGCGCTGCGGGCGCTGGCCGGCAACCGACCCTGGACCTGGTTGAGATATTCGAGCACGCGGCTGCGCGCCCAGTAGAGATCGGTGCCGTCCTCGAAGATCACATAGACGAAGCTGTCGCCGAAGAAGCTATAGCCGCGCACCGTCTTGGCGCCGGGCACCGACAGCATGGTGGTGGTGAGCGGATAGGTGATCTGGTTCTCGACGATCTGCGGCGCCTGACCCGGATAGGAAGTGCGGATCACGACCTGCACGTCGGAAAGATCGGGCAGCGCGTCGATCGGGGTCGAGCGCACCGCCCACAGGCCCGCGCCGACCAGCGCGAGCATGCCGAGCACGACGAAGAAGCGGTTCCTCACCGACCAGCGGATGAGATGGGCGATCACTGGCCCGCCACCTTCGCCATATGCCGCAGCGTCGGTCCCGCCGGGGGCCGGTCGAACCCGAACCGGACCCGGTCACCCGCCTTGAAGCCGCGCGCGATGCCCGGATTGGCGAGCGCGAAGGTCATCGTCATCGCCGGCCAGTCGAGCGCGGGAACGGGCTCGTGGCTGAGCGTCACCGAATTGGCCGTGATCCGCTCGATCTTGCCCGTCGTCTCGTACAGCGTGGCTTTCGACGCCGGCGCGGCGATGGTCGCCGATGCCGCACCGCCGCCGATCGGCCGCGCCTCGATTCCCGACAGGCTCGCCTCGGAATCGATCAGGAACTGCCCCGAGACGACGACGTTCTCGCCGGGCGACAGGCCGGCAAGGATCTCGGTCTCGCCGCCTGCCTCGCGGCCGATGCGGACCTCGGCGGGATGATAGCGCCCGTCGCCTGCGGCCAGCATGACGAGCGTGCGCCTGCCCGTGCGGATCACCGCTTCGCTCGGCACCAGCAGCGCCGGCTTGGCATCGCCGCCAAGCGCGACGCTGGCGAACATGCCCGGCCGCAACCGGCCGTCCCGGTTGGGCAGCTCGATCCGCACGGTGAGCGTGCGGCTGTCGGCCTGCGTGGTCGGCAGGATCGCGATCACCCGGCCGGCGAAGCGCTCGCCGGGGAAGCCCGCCAGCGTGGTGCTGGCATTCTGGCCGACCCGGACATCGCCCGCGCGCGCTTCGGGCACCGCGGCATTGAGCCAGACGGTGCCGAGCCCGCTTACCTGGGCGAGCGTCTGGCCCATGGCGAGCGTCACGCCGGCACGGGCGTCGAGCGTCTGGATCGTGCCCGAGATCGGCGTCGTGATCGTCACCACGCCGTTCGGGCGTCCGCTCCGCTCGACGCTGGCGATGAGGCCGTCGGACATGCCCATCAGCCGCAGTCGCTGGCGCGCGGCCGCGGTGAGGTCGGGCTTGCCGAGCCGCCTGACGCTCAGATATTCGGTCTGCGCGCCGCCCCATTCGGGCAGGAGCAGGTCCGCGATCGGCGCGCCGGCGCGGACCACGTCCCCGGGCGCTCGCGCATAGACGCGGCTCACGAACCCGCCCGAACGCGCCTGGATGACGGCGACGTCGCGCTGGTTGAAGTCGATCGTGCCGGTGACCTCGAGGGCCGAGGCAAGGCTGCCCATCTTCGCCGCGACGACCCGCAATCCCAGGCTCTGCCGCGCGGCGGGATCGACGGCGACCGTGGGGGCCGCGCCGGCGCTTCCTCCGTCCGCGTATCGCGGCACGAGCTGCATATCCATGAAGGGCGACTTGCCGGGCTTGTCGAACTTCTGGTTGGGGAACATCGGATCGTACCAGTAAAGGACTTTGCCTGCCCCGGCGGGCGTGGTCGCCTCCGATTGCGGTGCCTGGCGATGGCCAGCCCAATAGCCTGTGCCGCCGGCCAGCAGCGCGACAGCCAGGATCGATGCGCCCCAGCGCAGCGCGGATTTATCGAGCGTCATGGCCGCTCCTCCCCATAGGTGATAGTGATGCGGACCGCGTCGCGCGCGACGTCGGCTTCGCGGTTGAGCGCCTCGACCTCGGCCTCCGCGAGCCCGAGCGTCGTGAGCAGCGCGGCGCCAAGGTCGAGCTTGCCGGCGCCATAGCTGTCGCGGTCGAGCTCGGCGCGGTGCCTGGCGAGTGGCACCAGCGTCTCGCGGGCATTGCGCAACCGGGAGAGATGCATGGCATGGTCTGCGAGATCGGCGTCGAGCTGCGCCACCAGCTCGCGGCGGATCGCCTCGCGGTCGAACCGACCCCCTTGCGCAAGGCTCTCGCTTGCAGCGATCCTGGGGTTCTGGCGCTTGCCGGCGAACAGCGGCAGGTCGATCGACACGCCGACCGAGGCCATGTCGCCGTACATGGGATCGCGCCGGCCATAGGTGACGCCGACCTTCCAGTCGGGGCGCTTGTCGGCGCGCGCGAGACGCACGTCCGCTTCGGCGACTGCGATCCGCGCGTCCTGCGCGCGCAGGGCGGGAAGCGCATCGATCCCGGCCCGCAGCCGGATCGGATCGACATCGAGCATCGGCGGGTCGCCCGTCGCCTGCGGGTCGGGGTCGCCGGTATAGCGCGCGAGCCGGGCCCGCGCCTGCGCCACCACCGCAGCCATCTCGGCGCGGCGATCGGCGATGGCGGCGCGGAGCTGGTCGGGCTCGAGCGCCTGGCTCGGGCGCGCGCTGCCCGACGCCAGGCGTGCGGTCACGGTCTTCTGCAGGTCGTCGAGGCTGGCATCGAGCAGGTCGAGCTGCCGGAGCCGGCGTTCTCCATAATAGAGATCGACCCAGGCGAGGGCGGTCTCGAGCCGCACGTTGCGGCCTTCGACCAGCTCGCCCGCCTCGGCGATACCGATATCGGCCGCGGCGCGCGCGGCGCGTGCATGGCGCTTGGCGAGATTGGGGAAGGTCTGGCTGAACCCGATCGTCGCCATAGTGAAATCGTCGCGCGTGAAGCTGCCGGCATTGGGGCCGCTCACCGGGAAGTTCTGCAGGCCCAGGTCGAGCGTCGGATCGGGCAGGCGATCGGCCGCGACCGCCGAAGAGCGGGCGCCGGCTGTCGCCGCCGCGCGCGCCTTGAGGCTTGGCGCGTTGGCGGCAGCGAGCCTCACTGCCTGCTCGTAGGTGAGCGGGCCGGCCGACACCGGCACGGCCCAGGCGCTCGCAAGCGTCGCACCGATAGAGAGCAACAGGCGTCGCACAGCGCGCCTCGGCATCATGATCATGGATATCATCCCCTCATGACAGAGGCGGCGCGCCAAGATGTGACGCGCCGCTCCGGAGCGGGTTTAGCCCTTGTCCGACCTGACTGCGCCGCGCATGCAGTCGGCGGCGCTTGCCTGCATCATCGCGCAATCGCAGCTGGCCATGTCCCGGCTGTCGGGCACCCATATGCGGACACGCGCAGGGCCAGTCGCCCGCGGACCATATTGCGGCGCCGACCGCCATTCCCAATGGCCTTGCGGCGTGCGGCTCGCGTCGGTTGCAAGCGCAGGCGCGGCGAGACTGAGGGCCGCCACAAGGGCGGCCGGAAGCAGTTTGATCATCACGAAAACCTTTGACTGAAAAGAAGGAAACCGGGCGCGCACGCATCGATCGATGCGCGCAGCCCGTGCTCGTTCAATCAGGCAAGGCTGGTGGGAGGATCCGGCTCGGGCGCAACCGCCTTGCCGGTCAATATCGTGTCGGTCGTCCAGAAGCTGGGCGCGTCGTAGAGACGCGCAGGCGCAACGCCGCCTGCCAGGTCCGCTGCGACCAGCGGGATCACGCACCCCATCGCGGCGATGCAATCGAGCGTCAGGCCCTTGCAGGGCTTTTCGCTGGGCGCAGGCTGCTGCTTGGCCATCATCGCCATGCAGTCCGCATCCATGCCCTTGGCCAGCGGCGCGCCTGCCGCCTGCGGCACGCTGTGCGCGGCCGCCATCTGGGCTCCGAAGAGACCGGACAGCGCTCCGATGACGAGCAGGAGGGCGAGCAGGCGTTTCACGGGCCTCGATATCTAGCGGGTTTCGCGGGCGCAGCCAACCAAAGTCTCGCGCCGCGCGGATTTTGAAGTGCTGACGGCTGATTCCGTCAACTCCGCGTCAATAAAGATCCGGCCCGGGGAAGAAGATCGGCTGCGGCCTCTACGTATATCGAGGCTGGACCCGGGACCGTAGTCCCAAGCCTGAAGAGACGCTCTTCCCCTCGGCAAAGTCCGGGCGGTGGCTTACCATCCAAGGAGGTGAATATGGTCAGAAAAACTCTCATGGTCGCGCTTGCCGGCATTTCGATGCTTGCTGCCGTCCCCGCTATGGCCCAGGGCATCGGGCACAGCCTGTTCATGCGCGGCTCGATCGTCGACACGGGCAGCAACGGCACGGTCGTCTGCATCGGCAAGGCCGATGGCGCCGAGGTCGGCCAGAAGCTCGAGGTCTATCGCGTCGTGACCCATCCGGGTCCGTCCAAGGGCGTGGCGCCGACCTATCACCGCCAGCTCGTCGGCCATGTGACGATCGACCATATCTTTGACGATCACTTCGCGCACGTGTCCGTCGCCGACGGCACGCCTGCCAGGCACGACATCGTCGAGCTTCGCAAGAACTGACAAGCCGGTGGCCCGGCGGCACGGGCTGCCCTGCGACGCGTCGGGGCAGCGGGCCGCCGGCGACGAGGAGACCGTTCGGGGTCAAAGCGAAACCGCTTGACCCTGGACCATGGTCCAACCGGCATGATCGAGCGGATGACATGGGCAATTTCAAGATCGGCGAACTGGCCGCGGCCGCAGGCGTGGGGCGGGATACGATCCGCTATTATGAGCGGATGGGCCTGCTGCGCGAGCCCGCGCGCACGGCAGCGGGCTACAGGCTCTACGACGCGACCGACCTCGAGCGCGTCAATTTCATCCGCTCGGCGCAGGAGCTTGGTTTCACACTCGAACAGGCCCGGCAGCTGCTGGCACTCAGGGCGTCGGACACCGCGCATGCCCAGGCCGTGCTCGATATCACGCTTGCCAAGATCGCGGACGCCGAAGCCCGGCTCGAGCGCCTGTCGGATATCCGCGACATGCTGCGGATGCTCGCCGACGAATGCCCGGGCGAAGTGCCGGTCTCCGATTGCCCGATCCTCGCCTTCCTGACGGCGCGGCGGAAAGACCAGCAGCATAACAAGAAACATCAGGCAGCGCAGGACGAACGATCACCACGAGCGAAAGGGGTTTTGTCATGAAGAAAATGCGTTTGATCGCCGTCCTCACGCCGGCGCTGCTTCTAGGCGCCTGTGTGACCACGCGGCCGACCTCGGCGCAGGTCGAGAGTTGCCGGGCGATGGAGGGCAATATGGGTCTCCAGACGCCGCATGATCATGGCGAGATGAAGGGGCAGGGGCGCAACCCGATGAACCTCTCGCACGACCGGTGTCTCCGGATTCTGCGCAGCGCGCAATGAGCCGGTCCGGACGCCAGGGATGGCGCCCGGACACAGTTTTCAAGCCAAGGAGCAAAGCCATGATCGACCATGCGAAGAAAGCCCTTCCACTTGTCGGCGGAAGCCTGTTGCTGGCGCTCGCGCTTTCGGGCTGCGACCGCCAGGCCGACCAGACGGTGCCGCCCGCGGCGAACAGCGTCGCCGCCACCCCGGTCCTGACCGACAGCGGCAACGCTGCAGACGCGGCGCCGATGGACGCGATGAGCAACCAGGCCGAGATGGAGCGGCATCACCGTCAGGCGATGGACCATGACGCGATGCGCGCCGGGGCCGGCAACCAGACCGCGCCGGCACCCGATCCCGCGCCGGGCAATGCGGCGATGCCGATGAAGGATATGTAGGCTCGCACACTAAGGGGATGAGGATGTCCAGGCGGATCAGCCTTCGACGCTTGAGCCTCGGCTGCGCAATCGCTCTCAGCCTGTCCGCGAGCGCGGGCGCGCAGGAGGGCGAGGATCATGCCGCGCATCATGGCGCAGGCATGCCGGCCGGCGGGGGCATGTCCGCACCGGCAGAGCCGGGGTCGTCGGACATGGCGAAGATGATGAACCCCATGATGGATCGCATGATCAATGGGGAAGGGGAGAATGAGCACGGCCACGAATCGCGCCGGACCGGCTTCATCTCGCAGCTGCTCGCCTTTCCCGCGCTTGACGAAGCGGCAAGGCAGCGGGTCGCTGCGCAGGCCGGCGAACGGGTAAGCACGGGTCTGGCGATGATCAACGCCGCCTCGGCCGACGGCGCGCGTGCGACCACGGTCTCGGCCCGGCTCGATGCGGCGCGGCGCCTGCGCGAGGGAACCGACCTGTTCCGCTCCGGCACCGCCGCGCAGGGCGCGATCGGGGGCTTGCAGCCGCCCCGGGAGGTCGGGCTTGCCTGGCTGCGCGATCAGCTCGACATCGACCAGGCCGCGCCCGGCCATGCCGATCACTGGTTCGGCATCTCGCCCTCGCACCTCCTTCTCATGCTGTTCCTGGGGCTGGTGAGCGCCACGCTTATCGCGCTGCAGATCTTCCGCCTGCGGCGGATCGGGGCGATCGCCGGCGGTGTCGCCACCGCCAAGGTTCCAGCAAAGCCGGAGCCGAAGGCTGCCCCTCCCGCTACCAGGGTTGCGCCCGCGCCTGCACCCGTTGCCGACAGCGCCGGGCTCGCGCCGAGCAATGCGGCCGCACCCGCTGGGGCGTCGCTGCGCAAGCCCAAAAGCTGGGCGGGGCAGCTGCGCGTGGTCCAGATCGTGCGAGAGACGCCGAGCGTGCTGACCTTCCGGCTCGCGGACCCGACCGCCGACCGGCTGCCGTTCGACTTCCTGCCGGGCCAGTTCCTGCAGGTCGAGGTAGAGCCCGAAGCGGGCAAGACCGCGCGCCGTTCCTACACGATCGCCTCTTCGCCGACCCAGCGGGCCTATGTCGAACTGACGGTCAAGCGCGAGGAGCAGGGCGTGGTCTCGCGATACCTGCACGACAAGGTCGTCGCCGACGATCTGCTGAAGGTCAGCGGACCGTTCGGCGCCTTCACCTTCACGGGAACGGATGCCCAGAGCATCGTGCTGATCGCGGGCGGGGTCGGCATCACCCCGATGATGTCGGTGCTGCGCTATCTCACCGACACCGCGTGGAAGGGTGATATCTTCTTCTTCTACGGCGCACGGTCGACCGAGGAATTCGTGTTCCGCGACGAGCTCGAGCGGCTCGAACGCCGTTTTCCCAACCTCCATGTCGTCGCCGCGATGCAGCGCGCGCCCGGCACCGTCTGGATGGGCCCCGAAGGGCCGATCACGCGCGAGATGATCCTGGCCGCGGTGCCGGAGATCGCGAGCCGGCGCATCCATATGTGCGGCCCGCCGGCGATGATGGGCGCGATGCGCGGCGTGCTGGCGGAACTCGGCGTCCCCGACGCGCAGCTGCACACCGAGGCGTTCGGTCCGGCCTCGCTGCCGGCCGACCACGAGGATCTCGAGGTCAAGCCCGCGCCCCCGCCAGCGGATAAGCCGGCCCCGAGCGCCGAGGTGGCGCCGAGCACGGTGACCTTCTCCGTGTCGGGGGTGTCGGCGGCCTTGCCCGCGGACGAGACCGTGCTGGAGGCGGCCGAGGGCGCGGGCGTCGAGATCCCCTATGCATGCCGTGCGGGCACATGCGGCGCCTGCGTGGTCAAGCTGCTGCAGGGCGAAGTGACGATGGAGGTCGAATCCGGCCTTGCGCCCGCCGACAAGGCGCAAGGCTATGTGCTCGCGTGCCAGGCGAAGGGGACGGGCACGCCGCTCGTGGTCGAAGCCTGATGCGCGAACGCAGCGACATTGCCGTGGGCCTGCTGGTCGCGTTCCTGCTGCTGTTCCCGTTCGGCTATCTCGTGCATGTGTCGCCCCGCTTTCCGGGTAGCCTGGCCGGCGGGATCATCGGGATCGCAGCGCTCGTGCTGATGCTGCTGACGCTTCCTTATGTCGCGGCCAAGCACATCGCCTGGGTCGACAAGGCGCTCTCCCGGGTCGTCAGCAAGCCAACCCTGCTCGCCATCCACATCTATGCCGGCGTGCTGGCGCCGATCCTGGGTCTGGTCCACGCCGCGCACAAGCTCGAAAGCCCGGTCGGCCTGCTTCTGACCGTCCTCCTGCTGATGACGGTCATCACCGGCTTCATCGGCCGCTACCTGCTTGCCCAGCTTGGTCGGGCGCTGCGCGGACGCAGGTCAGAACTGGCCTCGCTTCGCGCCGCCTTCCTCGAGGAGCCGGCGGCGCCGACGCAGGCCGATACCGCAGCCCCGCCGCTGTCGGGCTGGAAGCGCTATCTGTTCGTCGCCGGGGATGCGTCCGCGGGCCAGCGCCCCCAGGACAAGGCGGGGATCGCCGCAGCGCTGGCCGATACCGAATTCGCGATCCGTGCCGAAGAGGCAACCAACACCCTGTTCGCGCGGTGGCGGTTCCTGCACATCCTGCTGGGCTGTCTCATCTTCGCGCTGCTCGCGCTCCACGTCGGCGCGGCGATCTATTACGGGCTGCGCTGGCTATGAGCTGGCAGCGTCTTTCCTACGCCGTCTTCATCGCAGCCCTGCTGGTGATGGTCGCCGCGGTCGCGATCCGGATGCGATCGGACGCGCCGAGGGATGCCGGCCTGGTGGCGCAGCTCGTCTCGCCCGGCCCGCTCTCGAGCGCGCACCAGTCCTTTGCCGGCCAATGCACGGCCTGCCACACGCCGGGCAAGGGCGTCGAAACCCGGACCTGTCTCACCTGCCATGCGGGCACCGATTTCGGGACGAAGCAGTCGACGCAGTTCCACGCGAAAGCGACGCAGTGCACCTCCTGCCACGTCGAACATGAGGGAGAGCGCGGCATCATCCGCATGGATCACGCCGCGTTGCTCGACATGGCGAAGTGGCGGCAGCCTTTGGCGGGCATGTCGACAAACACTAGAAGCCTGACCCCCGAGACCGCGCTCAATTGCGCGAGCTGCCATGCGTTCCGCGATCCGCACCAGGGCCTGTTCGGCACCGACTGCGCGAGCTGCCACAAGACCGACAGCTGGAAGATCGCCAATTACCGCCATCCATCGGTCAATTCGACGCAGTGCGCCGAGTGCCACAAGGCGCCGCCCAGTCACTTCATGGAGCATTTCAGCATGGTCTCGCAGCGCGCAGCCGGATCGAAGGCGCGCGTCGACCAATGCTATGCCTGTCACGCCACCGACAGCTTCAACAATATCCGCAAGCGAGGCTGGTATGATCACCATTGAGGCCGACTGGCTGAGCGCCTTCTTCCGGCTCGCCGTGATCGGCCTGGAACTGGCGGGCACGCTGACCATCCTGGTCGGCGCGGGGCTCGCAACCTTTCTGTTTGCGCGGCGGGCGAGGGCGGGCGACCGAACCGAGGCCTATAGCACGTTCCGCTCGGCGCTCGGCCGCAGCATCCTGCTCGGCCTGGAATTTCTGGTCGCCGGCGACATCGTCAAGTCGCTGGTGATCAACCCGACGCTCGACGATCTCATCGTGCTGGCCGGGCTTGTGCTGGTGCGGACCTTCCTGAGCATCTCGCTCGGGGTCGAGATCAACGGTCACTGGCCCTGGGAGGAAACCCGGATGGCGCGGGAGAAGGCGCGTGCGGCGTCGGATGGGTCGCCGGCGACGGCTGAGGCCGCCGGATGCGGCACACCGCGCAAGGGATAGCCGATGGAGGGTGCATGATGATCGAGAGACGCGAATTGCTGATGGCGGGCGCCGGCCTTGCCGCCGCCGGAACGCTGGCTGCGCCGGCGGCGGGGCAGCAGCATCGAATGGAAGGGATGGCGATGTCGATGACGGACTGCATCGACGATTGCGTGGCGTCTCACCGCATGTGCCTGGAAACCGCCGCCTGGCTGACGAAGCAAGGCGGCGCGTCAGCCACGGCGTCGCTGATCGCCATGCTGAACGACTGTGCGGAACTGTGCCAGGCGACCGCCAACTCGATGCTGCGCGAATCCCCGCTCCATACCATCCTGTGTCGCGCCTGCGCTGACGCCTGCGAACGATGTGCGCGGGAATGCCTGAGCCACGTCGTGGACGAGCGGATGAAGCGTTGCTCGGCTACCTGCAAGGACTGCGCCGCCAGCTGTCGGATGATGGCGGACATGGCGAGCTGAGTTTCCTCGAACGCGCCCAGGCGTAGTGAGGTCAAGCAGCTCCAGCACCATTGAAGCGATCCGTCGGCTCTACAATGTGGGACCGCTGCGAAGCTGGGTCGTATGGGTGCGAAAGCGGGACTGGTTAAGGATCGGCGGTAGCGCTTCTAGACCAGCCAGGCAGCGATCGCGCCAACCACCGACTTGGTTTCGGCAACGTCGCGGACTCGCACGGTATCCAGCCCGAGATGCTTGGCCGGATAATCATTTCCGCCCGGGAAGATCGCGTCACCGAAGAAGATCATCTCGTCGAGTGCGACGCCGGTCTGCTCGGAAAGGCGCTTAAGGCCATAGGCCTTGTCTATCCCTTCGCGGGTGATGTCGATCGATGTCGCCCCGCCGATATTGATGGCAAAGCCTGGCAGCAACGGCTGGAGCAGGGCCTGCAATTTCTTGCGCTTGGCGTGATCGGGATCCCACGTGTCCTTGGCCTCGAGCGGCGCCTGCTGACCGAGCGCGGAGAATGTGATCTGGCTGCCGCGATCCTCGATCTGCTCGCCCCAGATGTTCTCGTTTGCATAGCCCGCCTGCTCGACCGCCTTGGTCAGTGCTTCGCGGATGCGCTGGCTTTCGTCGCCGGTGAACAGATCGGCATAGATACGCGTCCATTGGCCGTCGGCGTGACGATATAGCTTGGTGCCCGTGGTCGGCTGGATGATAAAATTGTCGAGCCGCGCACGGGCGGGCATGCGCGCCACCACCTGTTTCTCGAATTGCGGCCAGTCGCCTCCGGAGATGATCGCTACCATCGTCACGTCGAGCAGGCGGGTAAGCAGATCCGCCATTTCATCGTCGAGCGGCTGCTTGCTGAGCGCGAGCGTTCCATCGAGGTCGAAAGCGGCCAGTCGCTTCATGATGATCCTCCCACAAGCGGCAGCAGAAATGCGTCGATGGCATCGGCGATGCCATCTTTGTCGTTGCTGGTTGAAATGTAATGCGCTGCGCTACGGATCTCCTCAGGCGCCTTGCCCATGGCGTTCGTTAGTGCAACGTATGGCCCGCCCCGTCGGCAAGCGGTTTGTGTTGGATGTACTGAGCAGTCTGCGAAAACGTATCCGGCCTTTCGATGCGAGATCGTTGGCCAAGATGGAGATCCGCGCGTCCTGGTCCTCATAAAGGGGCCGGCATCGAGTGCCATTTTGCGCCATAGGGTTCCAAGACACCGGTCGACTGTCAGGCCATCTGTCACTTACCTCCCGCAGACGTCATCCAGTCGGTGCGAGGTGCATCGACCGAACTCATTCAGGCCGCTTGCGCAACCGGATTGAAGGTGCGCTCGTGGCGGAGCAGCGCCCAGACTATACGTGCCATCTTGGCAGCCAGGGCGACCACGACGGTGTTGGCGTGGGAGCGCGCAAGCAGACCGCGCAGCCAGGCGCCAAGGCGTGTGTCACTCTTGCTCATCGTTGGTAACGACGAACGCGCTCCCTGGATAAGGATCTTGCGAAGATAACGGCTACCGCGCTTGCTGATTCCCAGCAGTCGCGGCTTGCCCCCCGTTGTCGCTTGTCGTGGTACCAAGCCCAGCCACGCGGCAAGATCACGGCCACGCCCGAAAGTGCGGGCATCGCCAACTGCGGCCACAAGCGCGGTCGCATTAAGCGCCCCGATGCCGGGTATGGTCAGCAGGCGCCGCGTGCGCTCGTCCTCCTGCGCCGCTTGGGTGAACTCGGCATCGAGATCGCCGATCCGCTCGTCGAGTGCGGTCCAGCGCTGCCGCATATCACTTACAAGCCGGTGGATGCGGCAGCCAAGCACTGGCTCGTCTGCGTCAAGCAACTCGGCAAGCCGGACGGCGAGCTTTGCACGGCCTTGGGGTACGATGTGGCCACGTTCCAGAAGCAGGCTCCGAATCTGGTTCATTAGCGAAGTGCGTTCACCGACGAGCTGATCACGAATGCGATGCAGCGTCTGCATGTCCAGCTGTTCTTCGGACTTCAGCTCGACAAATCGCATAGTCGGCCGTGTCGCAGCTTCCGCGATCGCCTCGGCATCGCGGTCGTCATTCTTCTGGGCCTTGACGTAGGGGCGGACATACTCAGGTGACATCAAGCGAATGGTATGCCCCTGCCGCTCCAGCGCACGGCCCATGTGATGCGCACCGCAGCAGGCCTCCATGGCCACGACGCACGGCGGCAGAGTGCCTGCATATGCGATGACCGTCTCGCGCCGCATTCGCCGGCGGACGACGACCTTCCCGGTTGCATCCAGACCAACCACGCTGCAGCTGTTCTTGCCCAGATCTACTCCAAGAACCGATACGTCCATGACCGTCGCTCCTTCCTAAATCCCTCCCGCTGCTACGAGATGATAGCGGTTCGGTTTAGGGGCGGGCCATCCATAAAGGGGGAGCGACTTGAGGAAAAAGTTGGGTGAAACCCGTAACGATCATTTCAAGACAAACGATACGTAGCATCGTAGGAATCGCCCAGGTTTCAGCTATGCTGAGCGGCATCTTATTCTGATATCGAACGACGAATTCGACAGCCGAGGACAGTGAGACTTGCAGGTGAGACGCCAGAAGCAGAGACTGCGCGACTTGATGGGCGCGTGGTCGCCTGAGGCCGTCTTCAGCAAGACCGGGAAGTTTCGCGTAGAAAGCCTTCGGAAGACCCTCACCAATTTGCAGGATCGCGCGCTGGATCTGATAGTCGTTGTCGAGTAGCCATTCGGCTGCGGCGCTGCCGCGCTGGTCGGCTTGCGTGGCTGCCTGGCGGGCTCGAGCCAGCCAGTCTTTCATGGCGTCGAGATGCGCCCAGATGGGAAGAGGCGCTGAGCGACCGATCAATCCTGTCAGCTGATGGCGTGTGGCGGTCTCGTCGGCCGCCCCCGAAATAGGGTCGGTCCCCTCAATATCGGCCATGATCAGGCTTGGGCGGCGAGGGGTAGCCGGAGGCAATTATGCCCTACGGCGATCTGCGCTTTTCCCGAGCGGATTGTCGCAGGCGTTACGAGCATTGGTACATTGCAATGCGTCATCAGGTAGGAGGCGACCGTTCCATAGGGTACGTCGGAAACATGCCGATGGCTGTGGCCGCGCGCGGGCAGGACGGCAATATCGGCCCTCTCGCGCTGAATAAGATCGCACAGCACCTCGCGTACATCCTCGCCACGGATCGAAATCGTACGCATTCGTAGACCGGACGCCGAGAGGTTGGATTTCGTTCGATCCAGGTAGCTGCGTGCTGCTTGCTCATTTCGCTCTATAAGGGCTTGTTGAAGCTTCTTGTCCTCGACTTCCAGGGGCCGTGCCTCGATCATCTCGGGCGTAGGGACGACATGGACGAGCAGGAGTTCCGCTTCCGAGGCCTTCGCAAGACGCACAGCTAGGGGCAGCACGCTCTCAGCCCAACGAGAGCCGTCAAGCGGCACCACAACCCTTCTGTAGGGCGCTGCCGGAAGCGGGGCCTCTACCGGTACGAGCAGGACCGGGGCTGGCGTCTGCATGAGCACCTTGTGCACGGTTGCCCCCATGCCCGGGCGACCGGCCTCTTGCCTGCCTCGTCTTCCCAGTACGACCATGCCGTCGTCGCACTCTCGGACAAAGCGGCAAATTTCCTCCGCGGTTTGGCCTTCGGCCAATTCGATGGAGGTTTTGGTTGGAGGTGCGCTGGTCGCGGCGGCGCATCGATCGAGGGCGCGCAGGGCTTCGCGCCGCCGGAGGTTACATTCAATCGGGTCTGGACGAGAGCGCGTCGAGCCCTCGCCGTCAAGTACTTGTAGCAGGGTAATAGGGACGTCGAGCGTTGTCGCGAGCGCACGAGCGTGTGAGTAGATCCACGCATCATGATCGGAGCAATCGATACAGGCGACAATCCCGGACTGCGGTCGGGGGGACGCCTGCGCCAGAGCTGGAAATGCTGAAGCGGCTGATATCAAATGCTCCTCTTGCCTTGGATCTCCATCGAATTCGTGGCGGCTAGGACAGCGGGAACAACCGGCATTTCGGCCTGGCGTCCCCTCCCGTAGGGGTCACCAGAACGCTTGAAGCGCGCGGAATCTCAGGATTCAGCCCTTTTTTACCGCTGCTTGTACAGTAGACTTGTACAGCGAGACGGTATGAAAAAGACAAAAACCCCAGGACTCTACGTTCACCAAAACGGCGTCTATTACCTGCGCCGAGAGATCCCCGAAGCCCTGCGCAGCCAGTTCGGCGGCAAGTCCGAGTGGAAACAGTCGCTCGGCGTTCGCGACTATGAAGCCGCAAAGCAGCTGTTCGCGGCCGAAGATGCCAAGTGGCAGGCCCGAAAGAAGGTCGCCCTCGCCGCCCTCGGGCCGGACGCCGCGCCGATGACGGCCGAGCGAGCAGCGGACATCGCGGCCGAGTTCCTGCTCGGGAATCGGCGCGATGCTGCTTCGGTCAGGAAGGCGTCCGACCGCGCGGCCTTTGCGCTCGCCTTCGTCGCGGGCCACATCGAGATCGAGCAGACCGCCAAACAGAACCAACTGGCTGACGACGTGGAGTTCGGCCCCGACGGGACGGTCGCGGACGCCCGGGCGATGCCCTTCCCCGATCCGATCGAGGCGTTGCGGCAGGAGTTCGAACGCGGAGATTACAGCCGGGCGAGCATCATCCTTCCCGAAGTGCGCGAGTTTGCCGGTTTGCCCGACAAGCAGCCCGGCCGCCGCGAATCGCGTCTCCTCGCAGAAGCCTTGCTAGCCGAGCTCCTGAAGCCCGAGGTTCACAAGAATCCCACCAGCGTCGTGCCGGCCACCTGGGCTGCCCAGCTGGCGGCAGCGCCGCCGCCGGCCTGCGGCACCATGCGGGACGCCTATGAGCTGTGGAAGGAGTTCCAGGGCCCCAGCAGCCAGACTGCAGGCGAGTATCTGGTGGCCGTGAATCGGTTTCACGATCTGTTCGGCGACATGCCTCTGACGGCCGTCACCGCGCGGCATGGCCGGATTTTCCGCGACGCTCACATGGCGATCCCGGCGTACCTCACCAAGGATGAGCGCAGGCTCTCCTTTCACGATCTCTACGTCCATTTCGACCGGGTCGGACGCGAGGACCGTCCCGCGCTCTCGCCGGCATCGATCAAGAAGTATGTCGGCGGCCTTTCGGCGATCATCTCCTCTGTCCTGGAAGAATATGATCTGGACGGAAACCCGATGGCTCGCATCCGCATGATCGGGGAGAAGCGCGGGCGGGTGGTCGCCCAGACGGAGCGTCGACCGTTCACGGACGCGCACATGCACAAGATCTTCGCCTCGCCCATGTTCACAGGCTGCGCGGGCGAGGCGGATTTCCGGCGCTGCCTGCCGGGCGAGGAGGTCTATGCGGACGATCTCTACTGGGTGTTCCTGCTGGCGGCTGCCACCGGAGCCAGGATCGAGGAGCTCGGCCAGCTCCTTGTCAGCGACGTGAGGACCGAGAAGGGCATCCACTATCTCTGGCTGGATAACCTGGGGGATGATCAGGAGCTGAAGACCGACAGCTCGAGGCGCCGGGTGCCCTTGCACCCGAAGCTGATCGAGCTCGGCTTCCTGGAGTGGGCGCGGCGGGGTCGCCAGCCGGACCAGCGGGTGTTTCGGGACGTGAAGCTCAATTCCAACGAGAAGCTGACGCACAATCTCAGCCGGCGTACCAACCGCTATCTCGACCGGATCGGCATCGATGAACGCAACTACGTGTTCCACAGCTTCCGCCACAAGTTCAAGGACGAGTGCCGGGACGCCGGGATCTCGAAGGAGATCCATGACCAGCTGACCGGGCACTGGAGGCCCGATATCGGCAGCAAATACGGCGATGGCGCACCGCTCACTCGCCTCGCTCGTGAGGTGGCCAAGCTCGAGCTGCCCTACTTCCCCGCGCCGGTGGCTCGGCGGGAGGCCGCCTGACGAAGATGCGCGGCGAACAGGCGTTCGCCGCTCACAAGTGGAGCAAATGAACAAGCGGGAAGCTGCGACTTCCTGAAGAGATGAAAATCGAAGGGAAGCCTAGGAGCCGATCAAACGGATCGGCTCCTCTCCAGCAAGAGGGTTTTCCCTGATGAACTATACCGAACCGCACTATGAAGGCTCGCGCACGTCCTCCAGCGTCCTGCGCCACACTCTGAAAATCCTGCCGCACCCGATGGGCCGCGCCGTCGCTTATGGCCTACCTGCCGGATCCATCCGCCTCAGCCAGGCTGGACTGATCCTCGCCGCCACTCCCTGTACCTATCCGCTCTTCCGCGAGGCGATGGAGCGTGCGGCAATGAAAACGGGCTGCGACGTCCTCCTGGCGCGGCACGGCCTCCATCCGGAGGTTCTGGATCCGGTGCTGTGGGATGCGGTGATCTGGAGCGGCGATCAGACGATCATGCTCCCCGATCTCATTCTTTATTCGGGGAATGGCGACCATTGGCTCGTGCCGTCCCGCAAGGGCGCCCACGTCCGAATGGCCGCTGATGGTCTGCATATCGAGGCGGAGCCAGATTTCGTCACCTGGCAGGAGCGCTGCGACGGCGTGTGCCGCGCGGCCAAGGAGATCATCAAGGCCACGCGCGGAACGGAGGTGCTGTGATGCCGGTCAGGAAGCACAACGCACCGCCAGGCCTCGATTACGATCCGATCACCGGCGAGGAGCAGAACATCTCCTATGGGGTGGTCGGCGCCGATGCTGGTCAATCTCAGCCGCGTCGCAGGCTGGAGGATGTGATTGGTCGGCGCCTCTATCCGACCGACAGGCCGGCTGTCGGCACGAAGTGGAACGATCCGACAGCGGAGCGGTGGGATGTCCTGCTGCCGCGGGGGGCGCCCGATGAATTTCGCGATCCCCAGCGAATGTGCGAGGCCTTTCACATCAACGACGATGGAGCCATCAAGCACCTTGCAGCCGTGATGACCTTGAAATTTCCGGAGGCAGACAGCATACCTTCCGAGATGCGCCTGCACGAGGTCTGGGAGCTGTCGCGAGGCTTCGGACTCCTGCTTGCTCTCCAGCTCGAGGTGGCGGCTGTTGCCGTTCTGCATGTGCCCGGAAGGCATTGGGGGCATGGTGTGCCCCACTGCCATCTGATCTGCCCGGTGCGGACGGTGCGACCCGGCTCGGGCTTCTCGACGTTCGTCATGCCCCTCATCAACGGTGAGGAAGGCCGCTACCGGCTCGGCAGATCGAGGCGATCCTCTTCCTCGTCGCGCACGTAGATCGGGGCAGCAAGTCCGGCATAGACCTGTGGTCCGGCCCGGCGATGCAGATGCGAATGATACCAGTATAACGAAGCGCGCTGGCGTAGTTCGAAGGACGGGCTTCAGCGCTCACCGGGCCGTATGAGCTGGTGCGGCCCGCCATCCGCTGTGGCGGGAAGTTCGAAACCATGCCAGTGGACGGTCGCATCTTCGGCAAGCTTGTTGTCGATGTGAAAGCGAACCTGTTCGCCGCGGCGCATTTCGAGGGTCGGGCCGAGATAGGATGCGTCGATACCGATCGTCGGAGACGGAGTGCCGGGCACGAATTCTTTCTCGCCCGGTGTCAGGGACAGGCGAAAGACACGCTCGCCCCGTTCGATCGTTCCTGCTTGTAGCGGAGGAATAGCAAGGGGACTGCTTGCGCCTGATCGATCGAGCGACATCTTGCCTTGCGTGTCGCAACCCAGCAGCGGCAGCGCCGCGAAACCCGTCGCCGCGAGGCCGGCGCTTTTCATGAAGTCGCGGCGATCCTGAAAGTTGGGCCTGTCGATACCTGGCATATTCACCTGTTTTCGCGTGGGAGGCACCGGCGCAACCGAGCGCCTCCCACCCACCGTCCTATCGCGGCGTTACCGAGGTAACGACGCTGCCTTCGGTTCCAGTACGAAATTCAAAGGCTATCCCCTCACCGACACTGACCTGTTCGAGGATTGGTTCGTCGGCTTCGAAGGCCATGGTCATCGCGGGCCATCCGATACTTTCGACCGGACCATGCTCGATGGTCACGGTGCCCGCCTCGGAATCGATGGCTGTTACCGTTCCCTCCGCGCTGGCGCTCTGCTCGCCGCCGGTCTCTTCCGCCATCGGCATTTCGCCTGACATGGGCATGCTGTCCGAGTTCGCCATGTCGTCAGACATCATGGTCTCTGAGCTGTCGTCTGCAGCGTCGCAGGCTGCAAGCGCCAGCGGTGCCGCGAGCAGGATCATGTAGGTTGGGGTACGCATTCTTCTTCTCCTTGAGAATTGGCCGATTTTTCCGGACGGGGGCGCCGCAACAACAGATAAGCGGCGGGAAGCAGGAACATGGACAGGAGCGGCGCGGTAATCATGCCGCCGACCATCGGCGCGGCGATGCGGCTCATGACTTCCGAGCCCGCGCCGGTGCCGATCAGGATCGGAAAGAGACCGGCAAGGATGACTGCGACGGTCATCGCCTTGGGCCGCACGCGCAGGAGCGCGCCCTCCCGGATGGCCTCGTCCACTTCTTCGGCGCTCAGGTCAGCTTGTCGCCGTTCCAGTGCGGCTTTCAGGTAGATCAGCATCACGACGCCGAATTCGGCGGAGACGCCGGCGAGCGCGATGAAGCCTACCGCAGTCGCCACCGACTGGTTGTAGCCCATCAGATAGAGCAACCAGTATCCGCCCGTCAGCGCAAAGGGCAGCGTGCCCATGATCAGCAAGGCTTCGTCCCAGCGTCGGAAAATGAGATAAAGCAACAGGAAGATGATCGCGAGCGTCGCGGGAACCACGATCTTTAGTCGCTCATAGCCGCGCGTCAGATATTCGAATTGGCCCGCATAGGACAGACTGACGCCGGCAGGCAGATCGACGCCCGCGGCGACGGCCTCCTGAAGATCGGCGACCACCGAAGTAAGATCGCGGCCCCGGACATCGACATAGATGTAGCTGGTCAGACGACCCTGCTCGCTCTTGAGCATCGGCGGACCGTCGCTGACGGCGATACGGGCGACAGTGCCGAGCGTAATCTGTTGGCCGGACGGCGTCAGAACCGGCAGGGCCCTGAGTTCATCGACGCTGTCTCTGATTTCGCGGGGATAGCGCACATTGATCGGATAGCGCGCCAGCCCCTCGACGGTCCGTGCGACATTGGCGCCGCCTATTGCACCAGAGACGATCTGCTGGATGTCGGCAATGTTGAGTCCGTATCGCGCGGCCGCCATCCGGTCGATATCGACATCGACATAGCGACCGCCCGACAGCCGCTCGGCCAGCGCGGAACTCACGCCAGGCACGGTCTTGGCGATACGCTCCACATCGAGTGCAACGCGTTCCAGTTGATCGAGATCGTCGCCTGACACCTTGACCCCGATCGGGCTCTTGATTCCGGTCGCGAGCATGTCGATCCGGTTGCGGATCGGCGGCACCCAGACATTGGCGAGGCCCGGCACCTGGACGACCCGGTCGAGTTCCTCGACCAGCAGATCGGGCGTCATTCCCTCGCGCCATTCTTCGCGGGGCTTGAAGCGGATCGTCGTTTCGAACATCGTCAGGGGAGCCGGATCCGTCGCCGTATCGGCGCGCCCCGCTTTACCGAACACCGTTTCCACTTCCGGGACCGACTTGATCAGGCGATCGGTGCGCTGCAGCAGCGCCGACGCCTCGCCGGGGGAAAGGCCGGGCAATGCACTCGGCATATAAAGCAAATCGCCTTCATCGAGCGGCGGGAGGAACTCGCCGCCAAGCCGGGTGAAGGGGATCGCGGTGGTCAGAAAGATCAGCGCCGCGATCGCCAGCGTTGCCTTGGGGCGCCGCATGACCCAGTCGAGCCCCGGACGATAGATTTTCGTCAGCCAGCGGTTTAGAAAATTGGAATCTTCCGAAGGGATCTTCCCACGGATCAGCCAACCCATCATCACCGGCACCAGCGTTACCGAAAGAATGGCCGCGGCAGCCATCGCATAGGTCTTGGTGAAAGCAAGCGGTGCAAATAACCGCCCTTCCTGCGCCTGCAGGGTAAAGACCGGTAGGAACGACAGCGTAATGATCAGCAGGCTGAAGAACAGCGCCGGTCCCACGTCCTTCGATGCATCGGCGATGATCCGCCAGCGTTCCTTCACCGCGAGCACGGTATCGGGATTCTCGTGTTCCCATCGCTCGAGATGCTTGTGCGCGTTCTCGATCATCACAACGGCGGCATCTACCATCGCACCGATCGCGATGGCTATTCCACCCAGCGACATGATGTTGGCATTGACGCCCTGGAAGCGCATCACGATGAAGGCTGCGAGCACGCCCAAAGGCAGGGTGATAATGGCGACGAGTGCCGAACGCGCGTGCCAGAGGAACAGTGCGCATACGAGCGCCACGACAATAAACTCTTCGATAAGCTTCGTGGTGAGGTTCTCGATCGACGCATCGATGAGCTGGGATCGGTCGTAGGTCGTGACGATCTCGACGCCTTCGGGAAGGCTTGCCTGCAACTCATCGAGTTTGAGTTCCACGGCCTGTATTGCGCTTCGCGCATCCGCCCCCTGGCGCAGGACGATGATGCCGCCGGCAACCTCGCCTTCGCCATTGAGCTCGGCGATGCCTCGGCGCAGTTCGGGGCCGACCTGGATCGTCGCTACGTCGCCCAGCGTGACCGGAACGCCGCCGCTCACCGCGCGCAGCGGGATCGCCCTGAAATCGTCGAGGTCGCCGAGATAGCCCGAGGCACGCACCATATATTCGGCTTCGCCCATCTCGACGATCGAGCCGCCCGCTTCCTGGTTGGCGGCCTGGATTGCGCTCACGATCTCGGCGTGAGTCACGCCGAGCGATGCCATCCGGTAAGGTTCCAGCACGACCTGGTATTGCTTGACCATTCCGCCGACGCTGGCGACCTCGGCAATGCCGGGAATCGTCTTGAGCTCGTAGCGCAGGAACCAGTCCTGCAGGCTGCGCAGTCCGGCAAGGTCGTGCCCGCCGGTCCGGTCGACGAGCGCATATTCGTAGATCCACCCCACACCGGTTGCATCGGGCCCAAGCGTGCTCGTGACGCCATCGGGCAGGCGGTTCTGCACCTGGTTGAGATATTCGAGCACGCGCGAGCGTGCCCAGTAGAGGTCGGTACCGTCCTCGAAGATGATATAGACATAGCTGTCACCGAACATCGAATAGCCACGGACGGTTTTCGCCCCCGGCACCGAGAGCATGGTCGTTGCCAGGGGATAGGTGACCTGTTCCTCGACGATCCGGGGGGCCTGACCCGGATAGTTTGACCGGACCACAACCTGCACATCGGACAGATCGGGCAACGCGTCGACCGGCGTCGTGCGCACCGCCCAGAAACCGGCCAGCGTTACCGCGACGGCGGCGAGAACGATAAACAGGCGGTTGGCGATCGAGGCATCGATTATCCGAGCAATCATTGTCCGGCCCTCGTGATAGACTCGATCCGGGGGCCGGCATCCTGCTGGGTGAAGGTGAAGCGCACCCTGTCTCCCGTCTCGAGCCCGCGCATTTGCGCCGCGCTCTTCGTGCGGAAGGTCATGGTCATCGCGGGCCAATCGAGCCGGGGCACAGGACCATGCCGCAGCGTCACCGAACCATTGGCGATCGACTGGATCGTGCCGGTGGCACCGAAGGTCGCTGGTGCGTCCTCGCCGCCGGTGGAAGCGTCATCTGCCTGATCTATCGGACGGACGTCCAGTCCGGTGAGGCTTGCTTCGGAATCGAGCAGGAACTGACCCGATGTCACGACCTGGTCGCCTGCCGACAGACCGGCCAGCACTTCGGTCCTTCCACCCGCTTCGCGGCCGATCCGGACCTCGGCGGGCATGAAACCGCCCTCGTCCTGCTTCACCATCACGATGGTTCGACGTCCGGTCCTGATAACCGCTTCGGACGGTACCAGCAGCGCGCGGCGTGTGTCCGGGGTCAGCGAGACCTGTGCGAACATGCCCGGCTTGAGGCGCCCGGATGCATTGGGCAGTTGCGCACGAACGGTGATCGTACGGCTTGCATCCTGCGCGCTCGGCAGGATAGCGATGATGGGCCCGGAGAAGCGTTCCTCGGGGAATGCGGTCAGCGTCGCGCTGACAGGTTGCCCGACGCGGACAGTCGCCGCCTGCCTTTCAGGCACCGCGGCTTCGAGCCAGATCGGTGAGAAACCGGTTATCTCGGCGAGCGTCTGTCCGGCCATGACTGTCATTCCCGGACGCACGCCGAGCGATGTGATGGCACCTCCAATCGGCGCGGTAACGGTGATCGTGGACTGCGGACGTCCATTGCGCCCTACCGATGAGATCAGGCCTGGAGGCATGCCCAAAAGGCGCATGCGTTCGCGCATGGCCTGCGCAAGTTCTTCATCACCGCTGTTCAGGACGGCCAGATACTCCTGCTGCGCTCCGCCCCATTCGGGAACCAGGATATCCGCGAGCGGCGCGCCCCGTCCAACGACATCGTCGGGCGCGCGGCCGTAGGTTCTTTGTACATAGCCTCCGGCACGTGGCTGGACGATCGCGACGTCGCGTTCATTGTAGGCCAGAACGCCTGTGACGGTTATTTCCGGCTCGAGGACGCCGTACTCGGCTTCAGTGGTGCGGATGCCGAAATTCTGCACCAGGCCGGGATCTATCCTGACGCCTGCAGTGGCCTCCTCGCCCGCGCACTTGGGCACCAGCTGCATATCCATGAAGGGCGACTTGCCCGGCTCGTCGAAGTGCTGCCCCGGCACCATCGGGTCGTACCAGTAAAGGACCTCCTCGCATTCGGTCGCACTGCCGCCCGCGTCGCTTGCACCACCCTGGCCTTCGCCGAGCTGCGAGAGACCATAGCCGGCGGCAAGACTGATGAGCGCGACCGTGCCTGCCATCATCCAGGATTTCTGGCGCGGCGACAGCCTGTCCCACGCGGCTCCCATTGCGGGTCTCATCGGCCATACTCCCCATAAGTCAGTCGCAGGTTCGCGGCGGCCTCGACGGACGCCTCTTCGCGTTGCAGAATTTCCACCCGCAGCATGGCGAGCGTTTTGATGGCGTCGATGATGTCGAGCAGATCCGCGCGGCCTGCGGCAAAGCTCGCGCGTTCGAGGTCCACGCGGCTTTCGGCAAGAGGGAGCAGTTCGTCCGTCGCGCGCTGCCATTGTCGATAAGCGCTGCGCCATGCGGCGAGATCGGTCTCGAACTGGGCTTCGAGTTCACGGAGCCGGTCTGCTCTGGCCGACTGCGCCGCCGCCGCCTCGGCGTCGGCGGCGGCTACACGCGGGTTTTGGCGCCGGTCGGCGAAAATCGGGAGCGTGATCGAACCCATCACCGAGACGACATCGCCAAAGTCGGGATCGCGCCTTCCATAGCTCACATTGACGCCGAAATCCGGACGCCTTTCCGATCGGGCAAGATCACTTCGCGCTTCCGCTTGACGAACCTGCGCAAGCGCCACGACAAGTTCCGGATTGCTTTGCAAACTTGCCCGCAAACCTTCGGGATCGAGATCGGGCGAAGGCGTGGTTCCGGTCGCGATAGCGTTCGTCAGAGCGGTATAGCGCGACAGCATGGCTTGCGCGGCCTCTCGGTCGGCTTCAATCTTGGTCCGCATATCTTCGACCTCGAGCACGGCACGGCGTATTTCGAGACTTTCGGCGGGTCTGGCCGAACCGGCGGCTACAGAACTGCGCGCGAGTGGCACGAGCCCCCCGATTTCAGCAAGCGCATCGTCGGCCACGGTCAGAGCCCGTTGGGCGTAAGCCAACGAGATCCATGCCTTTCCTGCGCTGACGCACACCCTGTAACGGGTTTGAATCAACTGTGCTGCGGCAAAGTCGATGTCGGCGTCCGCCATTCCAGACCGGGCCCTGCGCTTTGCGAGATTGGGAATCTCCTGTTCGATTCCGACTTGGATCTGCGTGGGAAGCTGGCGACCCAGATCAAACGCGGCCGGCCCGCTTACCGGCAGGTTCTGGATGCCCGCGCGAAGGCGCGGGTCAGGCAGTTCATCGGCAGCGTCGGCGATCTCGCGCCGGGCGTCCAGTCGCAGCTCGCTTGTTCGAACCTGCGGCTGGTCGCTAGCCGCTGCTCGCAAAGCTTCTTCATAGCCCACCGACTGGGCATTACTTGCCGGCGCAATGGCCAGCAGGACCGGAAGCGCGGTCCAGCATACTCGTTTCATGATTGTTCATTCCGCAAAAGGAGCGCGTCAGGCACGCGTTCCGGATCACCGGCCCGCGTCGAGCGCAGGCCGTTCATCCAGAGGCAGGAGCGCGCAGGCTTAAGCCTGCACGCGGGTCATGCCGGAAATTGCGGAGGTGGCGGTTCTGGCCCCAGCCTTGGGGCGGCGAGCGAATTGGAGATCAAACCGCTGAATTGAGCAGCCTGCGCCGGTAAGTCTTCGGAAAGGGTCGCATCAGCGCCGGGAGCGAGCGGCGCAATGCACCCGAGCGCCACCAGACAATCCAGCCGAAGGTTCTTGCAAGGTGCGCTGCCGTCATCTTCCGTGGAAGTCGCGCCCGCCATCGTTTCCATCTCTGCGCAGGCCGGATCGCCTGCGTCGACGACCTGAGGAAGAGCAGAAGCATGCGCGGCCGACTGGACGAATAGCCCGCAGGCGATCAATAACAGTCCTAGGGTACGCAAGGCTCGCATCACACTCACCTAGAGCTTTGCCGCTTTTAAGACAAGGTCATGCAGCCTGCGGAGAGTCTCAAAATTATCGTGACCCCTCCCGATTGTCGCCGTACGTGTCTCGAACATGCCGCCTCCTCCTCAGTCGATTCCCAGTTCGGCTTTCAGCGCTGTCATGCTTTCGAAGCGGTCTTCTTCTGGGCGGGCTATTGCGGGCTTGGCGTTGACCCAGGTGTTCTCGCAGACGAATTCGAGCATCGCTGCCGCAAGATCCGCGTGCCGGCAGCGAAAGCAACCTTCGGCAAGGCGCTCGTCGGAAATGACGGCTTCACCGGTATAGGGTTCGTCCAGGAGCCAGCCCGGTCGCGCAGCCGTCCATTCCAGGCCTTTCGCGCGCTCCAGAAGATCTTCCATTGCGCGCATCTGTGCGAGAATTTTGTGCAAGGCTGGTCTTGCTGTGAGCTCGAACCATGCAGGAACGCTGGACTGCGCCTCTACGAACGCTGCCGATATCACGACGATCCGGGAAATGCCGGTTGCCGACATCGCTTCCACCAGCCTGCGGGTTCCCTCCGTGTAAAGCGGAGGCGGATCGATCGCCGTCGATGGACTAAACCCTATACCGAGTGCGGAAATAACAGCACGGCAACCTTCGAGCTCGCTGCTGAAGTCGTCATTGAGTACATCGCATTGGAAGTACTCGACGTTATCGACCCGGTCCGATGGTTCGGGCAAGGTGTGCTCGAACGCTCGAACCGCGATGCCCTTGCGAACCGCATGGCGCAGTATTTCCGTACCGGTCTTTCCTCCGGCACCGAAGACCGCAATGGGTGCTGCATCGGTCACAGGCTCTGCTGCCACTGTCGTACCTCATTATGAATCTGGCCGCGCGTGCCGGGCCCGTCGTGATCATGGAGCGGGCGCCAACGCACGCTGGCGCCCGCTCGCTCGTGTTCACGCCTCGCTGTTGCCGCAGGTCGTGTACCCCCAGAACCCGAACTCGTCCTTCATCCGAGGTCCGGCGACGATGAGTTCCTGCATCTGCAGGCCCGCGTCTCCTTCGTCATCGAGAAGGCGCGTGCGGATACGAAGCTCACCATTCGCATACTCACCCGAGGCGCTTGCTGTGACAGGGATCAGCTTGCCGTTGATCTTGATCGCGCCGCCACCGCTGTTGTCGTAGACGAACGACGGAAACGCGACCTCAGTCAGGCGAAACTGACACGTGTTCTCGGCTCCCAGCGTGGCGAGGTCCGCGTCGCTCATGGTCTCGGGCAGCATGAGGCCCGGGCTGAGGTTGGCAAGAGCGCTCGCAGCACTCTCTATCGGCGCCGCAGTTGCCGGGGGATCGAGCTGTGCTTCGCGATCATTGCCGACCGCGGTATTGGTGTTGCAGGCCGCCAGAGGGAGGGCTGCAAGCGTCAGGATTGCGATCTTGTTCATTGCTGCATCTCCTCGGGCAGGCGTTCTTCGGTGCGCGGACCGTTTTCCTCGATGTCCTGGATGAGATATTTCATCTCGGCGATCTCGCGCCGCTGCGCGACGATGATGGCCTGCGCGAGTTCGCGAACCCGCGGATCCTTCAGGCTCGCCCTCTCGCTAGTCATGATCGCGATCGAGTGGTGCGGGATCATCGCGGCCATGTATTCCGTATCGTCCACCGTGGTCTGGCTGCGTACGAGCCATAGCGCGAGCGCGAAGACGACGGCTCCGACACCCAAGATGATGAAGTTCTTGGTCCGGTCCTTGTACATGCCCCACATGAAGAGAAGCATGACCACCATCATCATCGCGCCCATGACGAACATCATCCAGAAGCGCGTCTCGCTCCAGAAAACGTCGTCCATGTCGAAGCTGTTGGCATACATCAGGAAGAACATGATCACGGTCGAGGTCGATACCATTGCCATGAACCGCCAGTAGTTGCCGCCCCCTCCACCTTTTTCGTGTGCATCGTGCCTAGCTTCAGCCATATCAATTCTCCTTTTCGCTCATGGTTTGATAGACATATTGGGCGGTGCAACTGATCATCAGGAACCCGGTAAGGGCGGCGATGCCGGAAATGGCGCGCATGTGCCCGGCGGGCAGAATATCGCCGAGACCGACCGTCGAGATCGTGATCAGCGCGAAGTAGTAATAATCCATCCAGCTGTTGATGACGTCCTTCTCGAGCCCGCCAAGGCCCCAGACGGAAGCGAGATACATTCCGCCCGCGAATATGCCGGCGATGACCAGATGGCTGAGAAGAACGAGGCTGGAGCCTGCAAGCAGCCGGAAATGGCGTGGGTCCTTGCCTGGCGGAGAAACGGCTTTCGCCCCGCGCAGCATCAACATGTGGAAGTAGAGAGAGATCGCGAACAGCGCGAAACCGAGAAGCAGTGCCCAAATCATAGCGAGACCCAACCCAGGGCCTTGGCACCCATCCAAAGACCCATACCGATCATGAACAGGTTCTCGGTCAACGATACGAAGCCGAGCGGCACGTTGCTGCTTCCGCCGACGCAAGCGCATTTCAACTCGCGCTTGTCGATGTAGACCGCCTTGAACACGCTGACCGCGCCGACCGTCCCTATGAACAGCGATACCGGAACCGAGACGATCGGAAGCGCGTGCGCGACCATTAATATTCCAGCCAAACCCTCACCGAACGGATATAGAAATCCATATCGTACCCAGCGTCGCGCCAGCAGATCGTAGTTGAGGAACATGGTCGAGAAGCTGCGCACGTCCTGCAACTTCTGGATCGCGAGCAAGGCCATCGATAGGCTGACAAACCATTCGACCGCTTCCACCGTGAAAATCGTGTCGAAAACGTACCAGCTAATTGCCAGACCCAGGAGGAAAGCGACGCCGAAAATGGCAATGACGGGCTGGTAGCTGGTCTCGTCATCACCGGCTTGCGTTCTTTTCTTGCCGACATGCTCACGGACATCGTCGTAACCTCCGATGCGCTTCCCGCCGATGAAGGTTTGGGGGGTGGTTTCTACCCCATGCTGCTCTTTGAACGCATCGGTCTCCTCGCGCGTTTTCAAATGGTGGTCGTCCACCTCGAAACCTTCGCGTTTGAGCAAATCGACCGTTTTCAATCCATACGGACAAACGTGGTCCGGCATGACCATTCGGTAAACGGTGGCAGTTTTAGTCGTCACGATATGCTCCGTCTTGAATTTCTTTTGATCCGCGAACTTGGCGCCTCGATCCTCGTCGGCTTTTGGTCGCTGCCTTTGCGCTCGTGTTCTACTAACGGGGTCACCGCCTCTCTTCCGCCGGTCTTTCTGAAGCGGAGTCCATCGCTTGCGAACGCCTGGACAAATAGAACCATTCGGCGATGAAAACGGCGGCAATGCCTGCGACCGCATAGGCGACGACCGCAGGGTCGGTTTTGAGCTTGGCGAAGGCAAAAGCGGTCAGGACTACGCTGTCCGCCACGAGTGCCGACCATAGCACCCAGGCACGCGCACCGATCTCTTCCCGCAAACCGCGCAGCACGCCCCAATGCACAAGCATGTCCATTACGAGATAGAAAAATGCTCCGAGCGAAGCGATCCGCGACAGATCGAACAGGACCGCGAGCGTGCCGGCAATCACTACGGTATAGACCAGCATGTGACTGCGGATCGGTCCGCTCATGCCGAAATGGCTATGCGGGATCATCTTCATCTCGGTCAGCATCGTCAGCATTCGCGAAACGGCGAAAACACTGGCGATGACACCCGAGGTCGTGGCTGCGATCGCGATTGCGACTGTGAAATAGAAGCCAAGCTCTCCGAGCGCGGGGCGCGCAGCTGCCGCAAGAGAGTAATCGCGCGCCTCGGCTATTTCTGAAGTGCTGAGGCTGGCGCCGACCGCCACCGCGACGAGAAGGTAGACGACCACGCATACTGCGATCGAAATGATAATGGTTCTGCCGACATTCCGATGCGGATCGATGATTTCGCCGCCGCTGTTGGTGATGGTGGTGAAACCCTTGAAAGCGAGGATCGAGAAAGCGACCGAAGCGAGCAACGCGTCGAGGCCCGAAAGCGCGACCGGCTCTGCGAAGGCACCGCCTGAAAATCCGGTGGCCCAGATCGCCGCAATTGCGAACAGGGCGATGCCGCCGATCTTGATTGCCGACATAATGAGCGAAAACCCGCTGACCGATTTGTTGCCGGCAGCATTCACGAAATAGGCGAAAACGATGAGGGCCAGTGCCGCGACGGAGACCAGAATGCCGCTGCTTTCGAGCCCAAAGGGCCGCAAGGCATAGGTCGCGAAGGTCCGAGCGACCAGGCTTTCGTTGATGACCATCGACAGCGCCATCAGGAGCGATGCCGATGCTGCAACGACGCCCGGTCCGTAAGCCTTCTGAAGGATCATCGCGATGCCGCCAGAGGAGGGCCAGCGGTTCGACATCTTGATGTAGCTGTAGGCGGCAAGCGAGGTAACCAGCGCGCCGACTATGAAAGAAAGCGGAAATAACGGTCCAGCCAGTTCGGCAATCTGGCCGGTCAGTGCGAAGATACCTGCGCCAATCATGACGCCGGTCCCCATCGCGACACCGCCCAGCAACGTTATCGAGCCCGCATTCTCGCTATGTTGATCGTCGCCATCTGTCTGCAAGTCTTTCCCCTGTCTATGTCATCCCGTCCGAGAAGCATCACGACAAGCAGTACGTTGGGCAGAGGTTCACCCCTTAAAAAGATCCAGCATTTCTGACCGAGCTTTTGACTATCGCATTTCTCCTATTTCGTGCGTGCTGCAATCATACAAATTGGAAGGGTCCGGGACTGTGGGGGCAGCCAGCCCGGACCCGGCGAGAAGTTCGACAGGCTTCTGTGTCGCTTCCCGCAATTAGTCCTCATCGCCTGCAACCTTTCATGCCGACGCATGGAGTGGCTTCACCCCCTTACGGAAAGGACGCGAAGACGCTCTGTCCGGTTGGGCCAAAGGCGATGACGTCGTAAGGCTGGATCCGGTTTCCGGCCTCCATGCCGGGCGATCCCAGAGGCATTCCCGGAACCGCGAGGCCGGCAACGCCGGCGAGCCGTTCGCGCAAAAGCTTGGCGACGGCTTCTGCAGGCACGTGACCTTCGATGATGTATCCATCGACCTCCATCGTATGGCATGACCATAACTCTTGGGGTACGCCCCGCGCGGTCTTGATCGCCGCCATGTCGTTGCTGTCGACCGATGCCACCTTCGTGTTCATCCCGTCTTCGACATGGCCTGCCCAGTTGAGACAGCACCCACATCCTGGATCCCGGAACATCGTATAGGTCGCTGCCTGAGCCACGTTCGAACAGGCTGCCAGCACGAGCAAGGCCGCGCCGCTAATCGATCGCCGGAGCAGCGAAGGCTTTTTCAAATTCATTGTGCAATTCCTTTCTTGTATCCGCGCCATAGCGAGATCGTCCCGGTTGCCGTCGGGAACCGTTGGAGCAGGCATGGCTCGGTGAAGATTTCGGCGAACAGTTTTTCGACTTCGCCGTCGGCGCTGGGCTGCGTGTCGCTTATGCCGTCAAGAGACTGGACGGTCGCCCGGAAGAGGCTCCGCATGAGTGGGCTATCCTGCTTCATATAATCGGAGATCAACACGGTTCCGCCTGGCACGAGCAAGCTTTCGATGGTTTCCGGGATTGTCTGCTTCTTGCGCAAGGGGACCTGGTGCAGGACGAGGCTGCTGACGATCTTGTTCGGCTGCCACCCTGCGGGTAGCTTGAGGCTTTCGAGAAAGCCATTGTGCCATTTCACGAGATCGGCTCCCGCGCCAAACTTGCGCCGCGCAAGCGCGAGCGCATCCGGGTCGGGTTCGACACCGATCAGACCCGCTTCCGGACAATCCGTCATCAAGGCCTTGAGAAGAGTGCCGGTTCCGCTGCCAACATCGATCACCCGGTCGCCGGGGACAAGGTGCAGCTCTTCGACAATCCTTTGGCGCCAGAGATGTTCGCGGGTGAACAGACCGATCGCCCGGTCGTAAAGCGGCGTCAGAAAGCTCTTGCCAAGAAGAGGCGTAAATTCGCCGTGATCTTCAGGTGCGGTGATATTGCTCACGAGTTGGTTTCCATTCATCCCGGGTTCGACCCGATTCTGACAGACCCGTCTCGATTACGTATGGTGGTGGACATTCCCTCAAAACGTATGGCCCGCCCCGTTTGCAAGCATGATTTTGAGGTGATCTGATCAGTCTGCGTCAACGTATACGGTCTCA
>NZ_JAJGNP010000024.1 GCF_020782245.1 Sphingobium soli | reverse complement strand
CAGCAACAAGTAAGATCTCGCGCCGGCTATCTGGGCGAGCTTGGCGTAGGATTCCGCCCCCTCCCGCAAACGCCCCCTCGAACGCCGGCGTCCTCCAGGTGTTCGGGGTCAACGATCACGACAGCGCGAAACTGGTCTCCGATCTGCTCGGCCAGGAGACGGTCGTGTTCGAGACCATGAGCCGCGCGCTCGATGCGGAGGAATCCGGCCTGTCGTTCGGCACCCAGCATGTCGCGCGGCCCCTGCTCACCCCCGATGAGGTCCGCGCCATGCCGGCGAACCTCGAATTGCTGTTCCTCGCGGGGCAACGGCCGATCGTCGCCACCAAGCTCGCCTACTATGCCGATCGCGAGTTCGCGGGGAAGTTCGATCCGGCGTGATTGGACCCGCCGCGTTAGCAGCCACGGCGGGTCCGGCCGCGATCGTGCCGTTGGGCCGATCCGATATAACTGGTCTCGATTGTCCGCGCGACGGGTGATTGGCGAGGATCTAGCGTTTCAAAAATCGGCCACCTGGGAAGCCCGTAGAGCGGTATAGGCGGCTCGACCCTTCCACCCCATGGCGAACGGTCGGAATGCCGTCCAGCGGCCCGGAAATTGCGCCTGTGACGACATTTCCGCCTGCCCGCCCTCTCGGATGCGATCGCTGCCCTATCCACCTGGCTTTTCTGGAAAGCCAATTGCAACGGTGCTGTTGGCGTTGGCGCTGCGATAGGAGCGCAGCGTTTAAACTATCCCACTCTAATAAAAAGCGTGCCGGCGAAGTCGGCTCATCATGGGGATGCCGGGTGGGAGGATCGCAAAGCGATCCGGGGCGGCCGAAGGCCGCGAGCCGGCGGGGCGAAGCCCCAAGAGGCGGCGCTTTTCTCTTGTCGTGCGGCGGTGGGTGAACCACGACGCTGGCGAAGTTATCCACAGGCCGGCTAGTGTTAAAATATGGGTTTAGTGATGTGTTACGGAAATTGGCCTTGCCAGGAAAGGCTTGGAAATCCTCGGTTTTTTGGACCTAATTTGCCGCGCGGTGAATCCGCTCTGACGAAAAAGCGAATCCAGAGTGACGAAAAAGCGAATCCACTATGACGATAGTGCCTAGCCGTCCCAGCCCTCTCCAAGCGTAATCGAAATGACGATAGCGCGGCGGTGAATCTGAAATGACGATAATTCCGCTTGCGTTAGTGAAATGACGATAGTAGCCCTAGCGTTAGTGAAATGACGATAGACCCCTCCCCTTCCCTGTTTGATGCGCCGATCGCCGCGCCGCCTGAAAGCGACGATCGCACGCCGCTGCTGCCGGTGCGGCACCCCAACCAGGACTTGTTCATCTGCGACGTGCTGGACGCGATCCCGAAGGACGACATGGCCTCGATGGAGCATCCGGTGTTCTCGCTCTCGACCAAGCCTGACAACCGGACGCGGCGCTACGAGCATAACGGCAACGTCATCGAGATTATCCCTTCGGGCAAGGGCCTGGCGACGATCCACGACAAGGACATATTGATCTACTGCATCTCGCAGCTCGTCGCGAAGATGAACCAGGGCGAGCAGCCTAGCCGCACGGTGCGCCTGCAAGCCTATGACATGCTCGTCGCCACCAACCGGCAGACCAGCGGCGAAGGCTACCGGCTGATGGCCGACGCCCTCACCCGCCTTCGCGGAACCACGGTGCGGACCAACATTCAGACCGGCGGCGTCGAGGAAACGCGGATTTTTGGGCTGATCGAGGAAGCCAAGATCACGCGCAAGACGTTCGACGGCCGAATGCTCGATCTCGAAATCACCCTGTCGGATTGGGTCTATCGCTCGGTCATCAGCAAGAACGTCCTGACCCTCCACCGCGACTATTTCCGGCTCCGCAAGCCGTTCGAGCGGCGCATGTATGAGCTGGCGCGCAAGCATTGCGGGGTGAAGGACGAATGGAAGATCGGCCTGGAGCTGCTACAGAAGAAATGCGGCTCGAACAGCCCGGTCCGGGTGTTCCGGGCCTTGGTCAAGAAGGTCTGCGAGCATGACGCCGATCACGGCCATTTCCCCGACTATGCGGTGACGATGGACGATGACGTGATCCTGTTCCGCAACCGATCGGGCCTCAAGGGGAAGCCCGATCCGGTCGCCGTCGCCGACGATGCGCCCTATATCGACCCGGAAACCATGCACGACGCCAAGACCGCCGCGCCGGGATATGACGTTTACGCGCTCTATGACGAATGGGTGTCGTGGTGGCACGACATGGGCAAGCCCGAGCTGAAAAGCCCTGCCGGGGCCTTCCTCGGTTTCTGCAAGAAACGGCACGAGCGTAAGCCGCTGCGCTGATTTCCTGCCTCATGCGGGCAAGCGGTGTTGTTCACATGCTGTCATGTTTGCATGTGGTCATGTTCACTTGCCTACAGGACTTTCCCCCATCTTGCGCAGCCAGTCGTTGAACGCCTCGGCCATTGCGTCCTGCAAGCTCATGGAGTGCTTGCGCGCGGTCATGTGCATGGCGAACGACATTTCCGGGCTGAAATAGCCCGTCATGGCCTTCTTGCCCTGACGGCTCGGCGCAACCGGGCTGCTGGCGGTGCCTGGGCCGGTGCTGGCAGCGATCGGCGCGGCCGCCCTCCCCTCCGGCTCAGCCGTCGCCGGCGACGGCGCGGAATCGCGATCCCGCAATGCAAGCAATGATCCCTTCCGGCTGCTCATGCGCTGGCCCTCCGCTTCTTCGATGCTTGCATGTTTACATGCTCGCATGTCCACTTGTAAAGCTGGCGCACCTCGTCGGCCGCCTTGCCGTTCGGCTCGATCTCCATCGCGGTTTTCCCTTCGGCCGCTGCATGGCGGAAGGCGGCGCGATCGGCGATATGGTGCGGGCAGGCGTCCAGGCCGTAATCGCGCACGAGCTGCGCCGCTTCGTCATACATGCGCGGCGCGGTCGGGCTTCCCGCCGTGAAGATGACGAAAGCGGGCTTGCCGCGCATCTTCACAAGGCTGGCGGTGGTCTTGATCGCGGCCAGGTCGAACGCGCTGGGCCGGCAAGGGATCAACACGAGGTCGGCCGCCTCGACGGCGGCGCTCGCCGCGCTGTCGGCATGGGGCGGGGTGTCGATAACGATGAACGCCGCGCCCTGCGCCGTCGCCTGCTCGATCTTGGCGGCGAGGCGAGGGGGGGCACTGTCGATCACGACGGGCGGCGCGTCCTCGCGCCATGCCGCCCATTGGCTCGCCGTCGCCTGTGGGTCGAGGTCGATCACAAGGGCGGTATGCCCCGAATCCTCGGCGGCGGCGGCCAGATGCAGGGTGAGGGTGGTCTTGCCCGCGCCGCCCTTCTGACTGATGATCGCGATTGTTGGCATGTGAATATCCTTACATGACCGCATGTTTGCAAGTGGTCATAGCGCAAGCGGCCATCCGATAAAAGGGGAGGGGCGTCTAGCTGTCCTCGCCGCCCTCATCCTCGCTATCATCGTCCAGCGGCTCATGCTCCATCCGGCCGTGATCCTCGATCGGGCAAAGCGGTGCAGGGGGGCGTCCAGCGCCTCGAACAGCGGGGCCATGCCCACGGCCACCCGATTGAGCCAGCTTTCCCGGTTGTCCTGCGTCATCGTTTCTACTCCCTTCAAATCGCCTGACCGGAGATGGCCAGGCCATCGGCCGGACACGGACGCCCAAGAACGCCGGCAGGAGAGGGGGGAAGCGGGAATCGACGGGGTGGTGCGGCCGCAGCGCAGCGAGGCACGGCCGTCTATTGCCGTTGCTGGGGAGAGGGGGGCGGAACGCTCTCTCCCCACGCAAACGGACGACACGCCGGCGAAGGCCGGCACCATGACGTGAGATCCGCGCAGCGATCTCGCCCCCGCCATGTGGATCGTCACCTTGGGCCAAGACCGCTTGCGGGCTTGGGGAGCGCGAGCGACTAGAGCCACGGTGCCGCGCCAGCGGCAGGCGCATGATCGCCGCCTTGTTTTCAATAGCACTAAGTGCTAGATATTATCTATGAGCGATACCGAAGCGACCGCACGAACTTTCAAGACCGCGTGGTTCGCCAAGGCAGCGCGCAAGGCTCGCATTTCGGACGACGAACTATGCGAGGCCATCCGGGAAGTGACGAAAAGGCAGGCCGACGACCTGGGCGGCGGCGTGTTCAAGAAGCGGCTGAACAAGAACAGGCATAGGAGCATTATTCTCGCAAAAGGACGGCGTTTCTGGGTTTACGCTTATCTGTTCGCCAAGAAGGACCGAGCCAATATTGATGAATCCGAATTGCGGGCCTTTCGTGATCTTGCCGATCTCTATGCCCGAAAGACGGACGATCAGATTGAGCTGGAGCTGGAAGCCCGCGAGATAGTGGAGATATGCACATGACCGCCAAGAGTAAGTTCAAGAGCGATGCTTTCGAGGCGATCCATAGCGCCGCCGCTGGCATGTATCGCGTCGGGGTGATCGACAAGGCCACCATGCGTCATTTCGATGAAAGCTGCCTGACCAAGCCGCCGGCGATCGAGCCGGAGGAAATCAAGCGGCTGCGCGAGCGCAACAAGGTCAGTCAGCCGGTGTTCGCCCGCTACCTCAACACCAGCGAAAGCACGGTGGAGAAGTGGGAAACCGGGGCCAAGAAACCCAGCGGCGCGGCGCTCAAGCTGCTGTCGATCGTGGAAAAGCACGGCATCCAGATTCTTGCCTGATCGCCCATTGTCGCACGCCATGAGAGCCATATTCATCCGCCACGGCGAAAGCACCGGCAACGCCGGCGTGCCCTGCACCGATCTGGCGACGATCGAGCTGACGGAGCGCGGCCACGAACAGGCGCGTCAGGTCGCGGCGAGCTGGGCCGAAGCGCCCGCGCTCATCGTTACCTCGCCCTACACCCGCACCCGGCAGACCGCCGCGCCGACGATCGCGCGTTTCCCCGACGCGCCGGTGGAGACGTGGCCGATAGAAGAGTTCACCTATCTGCAACCGGCGCGCTGGAACGGCACGCGCAGCGCCGAGAGGATGCCGCACCTCGAACGCTATTGGAGCGCGGCCGATCCCGATTATTGCGATGGGGAAGGGGCGGAGAGCTTCGGCACCTTGCTACGGCGCTGCGAGGCGGCGCTGACGCGCCTCGCGGCGATGCCTACGGACTCGCTGGTCTATGTGTTCGGGCATGGGCAGTTCATCCAGGCCGCGCGCGCAATCGTCGCCGACGCCCATTTGGACGACCGGGCCAAGATGCTCGGGTTCTGGCGCAAGGGCGAGCCACCCGCGATCGGCAACGCGGAGCGGATAGAATTTAGCTGGGCTAAGGATAGTTGGAAATGCATGGCGGCACTGAGCGCGTAGTCGTTCCCTTGGCCGCAACATTGCCTATCAGGGCGATCCTCTCACGAAACAACCGACATGCCGGTAGGCTCGGGCACCCAACGTCCGCCCTTGCGGACAAGGCGGAACTGCATCCCGTAGGCCCCGAGATTCCCGAACACAGCAGTCGCCCAAAAGGTCAGCACGCCTCGACGGTCCCGAGATTCGACTTTCACGGTGTAGAGGATCGCTTCGGCCTTGGTCGCAGTTACAAATGGATAGACATCAGCCCTACATTGGGCGGCCGGGAAAGCGGGGAGGCGTAGCAACTCGGCCAACCGCCTGATCGTCGCTTCTGGCGCGTCCTTCACAGCGCCATCGGCAAGCCCCTGCATCCCGACACAAATCGCGCGCTTGCTTTCTCCTGGTCGCGCGAGCGCGACCGCCGCGTCGAACATCGCATCTATCTGCGCATCGTCTAGGCCGCTGGTGTCGGGTGTCCCCGGAAAGGCAACCACCACGCTCCTATCAGGAGTAGGATCGGGAGCCGGCAGCGGATGAGGCGATTCCGGTGCGTCTGCTTGCTCGGGGGGTCGACTAACGGGAGATAGATCGCCCCTCGGCCCGCAGGCCGCAAGCCCAAGAACAGCCCCAAGAACAACGCACGCAAAAGCGATGCGGTCATGGCAATACAAACAGACCTCCATTGCGCCAGTGCGCGACGCGCCACACCCTCAAAGCAACAACGCCAATCCTGCCTGGCTGCCGTCAGCAAAAGTAATGATGAGCCGCTGGCCTTCGCGCCTCCAGCTCCGAGCCTCTTTCATTTTGTCCCAGAACCGGTCTCCGAACTCGACACTGGCGCGATCAACGCAGCGTTGAAGTGTCGTGATGAAGGCGGCTTCCGTCTCATGGAATATTCGGCCGTCCGGGGTCCACCTGGCCGACCCGTTGACGCCGGCGCATGCGGACGTGCCATAAAACCAACCCTTCCGACTGAACGTCATGGTCGCGGCCGGATTAGGCCCATCCGGTGCCCGCCGCCCATCCAGCTCGCGCAACGTCCAGGTCGTGCCGGTTATGGCTTCCGGCACGACAAAGGGGCCGCCGCAACCCTCATGCCGCTCATTGTCCGCTTCAAAGATTACCCTATCGCGAAGCGCCCCGCTCCCGCTGCATTTTCTACCTCGCTCAACTATTACCGTGGCCTCGCCAGCCTTCACGCTGATTGCCCCGGCCAGTTCCTCGGGTTTGATGTTCGCCTGCCGCCATCCTCGGCCGCCAGGTTCGCGGTAGATCATTCGATCACCGAAGATCACGCCACGCCAGCCTGGCTCTCCTTCCTCATCCGGTCCGGTGAAGGCGTAGGTGCCAGAAATATCGGGCGACGCCCTCGGCATCTCTGGCGCAGTGCAACCGAACAAGGCGTCACCTCAAGGTTTGTTCGCCAGACAACGATTTCTCGGACATAAGCGGAACATGGGCTACGCTACACGCTTCAACCGCGCCATTGGCTCGTTGAGTGGGTGGAATTCACCTGCTGGAAGTCGCCTGGCCTGCTCCCAGAGGTAATCGCCGGTCAGACTGATGTGCGCCCAGCCCATCGGAGAAAGGTGCGCAAGCAGTGCCGCATCGAACGTCGTGCCGACAGCGTTGAGGTGCTGGGCGGCCCGGTCGAGATAGACCGTGTTCCAGTAGGAAATCGCCGCAATCAGCAGGTTCAGCCCAGATGCGCGAAATTCCTGATTTTCCAGCGAGCGATCGGTGAACCGACCCTGCCGGTTGGTATAGATGGCGGCGGCAAGCGTGTGCCTCGCCTCGCCTTTGTTGAGACCGGCCTGACAGGCACGTCGCAGTTCCGGTTGTTCAAGCCAATCGAGCGTGAACAAAGTGCGCTCGATACGGCCCAGTTCAGCCAATGCAAAATCCAGCCTGTTCTGGCGTTTGTAGGCGGCAAGTTTTCGCAAGATTACTGACGGCGCCACCGTGCCATCCTTGATTGAGGCGACAATCCTGACGATGTCATCCCAATCGGCCTCGATCGCTGCCGTTTTGATGGTGCGGCCCATCAGATTTTCGATGCCCTTGTATGTCGATGGCGCAGCGATCGAACCCAGCTTGCGGTCGCCAATATCGCGCAGCCGGGGCGCGAAGCGGAACCCGAGTAGGTGGCAGAGTGCGAAAACATGATCGGTGGCGCCGCCGGTATCGGTATAGTGCTCATGCAACGGAAGGTTGCCGGCGCCCAGGACAAGCCCGTCGAGCACGTAAGGCGCTTCACCTGCCGTCGCGGACATGATCCGTGATCCGAATGATGCGAAGTGATCGGAAAGGTGAGAATAGATTTTCACGCCAGGTTCGGCGCCATATTTGGCATTGACGTCCGCCGCCCCTGAACGGCTCCGCCCCGACCGGAAGAACTGGCCATCGGACGACGAACTGGTGCCAGCGCCCCAATGCCGCGCGAAGGGTAATTCGTGATGGGCTGAGATGATCATGGCCAGCGCGGCCTGATAGTTCTCGGGTGAAAGATACCAGTTGTGGGTCCATGCGAGTTGGGCATAGCTGACGCCTTCGCTGGCATTGGCCATCCGCTCCAGCCCGAGGTTGGTGCCATCAGCCAGAATTGCGGCGAGTACCGTGCTGGGGTTGTCGTGCTCCTTGCCTGAGCGCAGGTCACGGAATGCGTTCAAAAAACCAGTGCGTTCGGCGACTTCAAGCAGCAGCTCGGTGATGCGCACGCGGGGAAGCAGGGTATCGAGCTTGCGATCGAGGGCTTCAGCTTCCGGTGGGGTGACAGGCGGCATTTGCTGAAGCTTGAGCCGGTCTCGTTCGAGCGACACTCCCTCAAGCTTGTTTGTTTTCAACTGCTTGGCAAATCGGCGCAGCCGCCAGTCAAGATTTCGTGCCCGGTCAGCGAGGTAGGATGCAGCATTTGAATCGAACGGAAGCACATCCGCCACTTTGGCGGCATCGCGCCGACCCAGCAAATAGGCATCGAAGCGCTGATAGTTGCGGGTTCCCTCGATCCATACATCACCGGCGCGCAAACGATCACGCAAGGTTGCCATGATCGCAATTTCATAACGTCGGCGGTCGATACGGCCGCTTTCGGTGATGAGACGCTTCCACTGCCGATTGGGGAATGGCAGTGGAACGCCATCGGGAAGGTCGCGCGACTTTCGTGTGTTCGCATCGCGAATGACATCGATGGCTTTGATCAGTGCCGTCCCTGTTCCAGACGCCTTGAAGGTGAAGGCGTCCAGAAATGCCGGGCTGAAACGCCGTAGCGTGGCGTAACGCTCGGTTGCCGTTACCAGTGCGTCCTCGCCGGCAAGATCAGCAAGGGCATCTACTTGGGCCTTTGCCGCAACAAGCCGGTGCCAGCCCACCGCTTCGTCAATCAATTCGAGCGGATCGCCGCCATTCTGGACAGCCTCATCAAGTGCTGTAATCGTGGCGCCAAACAGCCGCATGAGTTGCCCCACCGACTGAATACTATCTTGGTAGCGACGCTCGCGCCCACGCCGCGCGCGCGTGAACATGCCGCCGATAAGTCGGTCAAACATTTGGATCGCGGCATCGGCAAGTCTGGCCTCAAGGTCGATCACTGCGGCCGTCAACGTCGCCCGCCTGCGATTGACGCTGTAATCCGAAAGCAGGAATGCCGGTGCCACGCCGCCCTCGCGGACAAATTGGGCAAAGCGGAATTCCGGAATGGCGCCCCCAACTACCGGGTGGATACCTATGCCGCGAACATAGCGCAGGCGCTCAAGCAAGCCATTGATATTGGCCGCAGTCGGGGCTTCTTCGAAATTACGCAACCACGCCAGCGGTGTCATGCCGAAATCCGGGTTGTTGATTACGAGTTCGTCTAGCCGTGTCAGTTCAGCAGAGCTGAGGCCTTCGACGATTGCGGCTGCGGCAGCTTTGCGTGCGCGTGCCCGGCCAGCAAGACCGGCGCGTTCCAGTGTGTCGCCTGACGGAAGAATGAACCGCTCACCCTTCAGGCCAACCATGAGGGCGCGAACAATCGGTTCACCTCTGTCTGTATACTCGGCGGCTTGCGCGGCAAGATTCAGGGCAAGTGCCAGGTCGCCGCGTCGAAACGGGCGTATGCCAAGATAACGCGCCACGAGATCGGCATGATCGGTACGGGTTTGCGCGCGCTGACCATATGCAGAGAAGGAGGAAGGATCGACGAATAACTGTGCCGCGAGGTACTGAAGAATGACGTCGGGAAGCCCGATCTCGGGTTGCAGACCAAAGCCGGGATGTCGCATCAAAGCGATTTGTGCAGCCAGACCGAGGCGATTTGCTGGACCATAGCGGCGCCCAACCAATTCAACATCTTCCGCAGAAAGGGTATAATGCCCAATGATCGCGGTTTCTTGGACAGGAGGATCGAACAGGCGCCGGCGCTCGTCTCCGGTCAGAAGTCGGCGTCGTGCCATTTTGCTCTCCCGCTGAGGCGAATAACAAAATTGACACCAAAGCGGCTTGCACTGGAGGGAGGCCATTCGTTGCCGGTTGATCCCCGAGCAATCACCCGGCGCAGCAAGACAGTTTGGCGACATCCTTATCAAACGTTTGGGCCGCCAGTTTGAGGCCTTCCACAGTGGTCAGGTAAGGAAATATCGTTGCACCCAATTCCAGGGTGGTCATGCCGTGTTTGATCGCCAGCACCAGTGTCTGGATCGAATCCGCGCCTTCGGGTGCCATGATCTGGCCGCCCAGCAAACGGTCGTTCGCCTTGTCGGCAATCAGTTTGATGAGACCCCGCGTATCGCGTGCTGCCAGTGCCCTTGGCACAGCATCGAGCGGGAGCAGCGAAACCTTGATGTCCAGGCCTTGCGCCCGTGCTGTCGTTTCAGTGAGGCCGGCGCTGGCGACTTGCGGGTCGGTGAAGACGACGGATGGCATGGAGGAATTGTCGTAGCGGTATTGGTTGCCCGTCACCGCGTTGCGCGCGGCCAGTTTTGCGCCATAGGCGGCCATGTAGACGAACTGGTCCCGTCCCGTTACATCGCCCGCCGCGTAAATGCCTGGAACCGACGTTTCGAGGTGGTCATCGACGACGATTCCACCATTACGGGCAAGCACTATGCCGCGCTCCTCCAGCCCAAGCCCGTCGCTATTGGGTCGGCGTCCGGTGGCGATGAGCACCTGTTCCGCCGCGACGGTGTCACAATGCCCCTCGCAGGTCAATTCGACCCCGCTCTGTGTTTGGGCGATACGCTGATAGCCGACACCTGCGCAAACCCGCACGCCCTCGGCTTCCAAATAGTTTTTCAGCGCGGCACTCACTTCCGGGTCCATTTCGGGGAGCAGGCGGCTTCGGCAGCAGATGGTGACATCAACGCCCAGACGCGAAAACATCTGTCCCAGTTCTACCCCGATCACCCCGCCACCGATCACCAGCAGCGATTTGGGCAAGCGATCCAGCGCCAGCGCCGATGTGCTGGTTAGGTAGGGCACGCTGTCCATCCCCGGAATCGGCGGCACGGCGGCGTGCGCACCCATCGCCAATATGACCTTGCCGACCTTCATGGGCGCATCGCCGACAATCAGCGCACCATCGGCAAAGCGTGCCTTGCCCTCGATATAGCTCACACCGTCATAGGCGGGCAGCAGATCGACATATTTTTTTTGGCGCAGCGTCGTGACAAGATCGTCCTTCGACGCCGCCAATACGGACCAGTCATCCATCTGGACAGCGCCCCCAAGGCCGGGAAAGCGCGCGGCGGCAAGCCCACCATGCACCGCTTCGGCGGCGCGGATCAGCGTCTTGGAAGGAACGCAGCCAACATTGACACAGGTGCCGCCAATCGTGCCGTGACCGACGAGCGCCACTTTCGCGCCCAGATCGGCAGCGGCGATCGCGGCGGAGAACCCGGCAGAACCCGCGCCGATGACGGCCACGTCAAATCCTTCCTGCCCGGGGCGGTTGCAACAGTCGTTCATTGCTTATCGCTTTCTTGAGGCGCTGGCGGCGCCCCGCTCAGTTTTGAATAGCGCGCGCCGGATAACCCGCGTTGGTTGATGCAGCGGCAATCGCAGCAGCATTGGTGCGGCGCGGGTTATAGGTTGCGCGCGCGGTCTTGGCTGCGAAATCGACCGTGACCGCCGTTACCCCGGCGACGCCTTCCATCGCCTTCTTCACGGTGATCGGGCAGGTGGCGCAGGTCATGTTCTCTATGGCAAAGGTGGTTTGCTTCTGAGCGGTTGCGGTAGCCGCGGGGCGATCTTGCGCCGTGCCACTAACTGCATAGGCGACCCCGCCGCCAGCCATAGCCAGCACGGCCATAGCGATACATACTGTCTTTTTCATGGGTATTTCCTTTCAATAGAACCAGGGTGCCCACCAGTCGATGGTGAGCGCCAGGATGGCGACGGCAAGGCCCAGCCACAGCACCGCCTTGGTGGTCCAAGCCGATTGTGGACGAGCGCAGTAGGAACCGTCTTCACAGGGCTGTTTCGGCTTGAAATAGACATGCCAGAAGCCGTAGCCGAGCAGCGCGAGCGTTACGCCTGCGACATAGGGCTTGTAAGGTTCGAGCGTCGTCAGGTTGGCGATCCACGCGCCGGAAATTCCGAGCATAACCAACAGTAGCGGGACGACGCAGCAAGCCGAGGCGAGCCCCGCGCCGATCAATGCGCCCGCCGCAACCCAGTTTGCCTGCTTCGGCTCGTGGTTTTCGGTGAGGGCTGGCTGTCCCGCTTCCGGCGTTGAGACCATGGCTTGAATCCCTTGTTCCAACTGAGTGATTCGCAGTGTAGGCTCTGTAGCCACTACAGACTCAAGAGGTATTTTCATGGAGCAACAGGTCGGCATCTTGCGTGCCCAGCTTGCCCGGAAAACAGGCTGCAATCTCGAAACCATCCGCTATTACGAGAAGGTGGGATTGCTGCCGGGGCCGCCTCGCAGTTCCAACGGCTACCGCGTCTATTCGCCGGAACTGGTGCAAAGGTTGCAGTTCATCCTGCGCGCGCGCGACCTTGGCTATGCAATGGATGAGATACGGTCATTGTTGTCGCTCACCGATACCGGTGCACAAACCTGCGCGGAGGTTATGGCGAGAACCGAACTCCACCTTGAAGATGTCCGCCGCCGCATTGCAGATTTGCAGAAGATAGAGGTGACGCTGGCGACCACGTTAGCCAGATGCACTGGAGATGACGTTGCCGAATGTCCCATCCTGGAAGCACTCCAGTTTTTACCCCATCAAGGCAATTGACGCCATCTTTGAGGGATTTGATTTTGTGATGTCAGCTTGGAGTATAGCCTAACCGGACGTCAGGATGCAGCGGCGGTTTCTGTCAGGATAGGGTTATGGCAAGCATTTATTGACGCATGTTCCGCCGTGTCATAGAATTCAACCTGACATTTTGACCGGAGGCGGCGATGAAAGGCCAGAGGATCGGTTACGTCCGGGTGAGCACATTCGATCAGAATGTCGATCGCCAGTTGGACGGGCAGTCGCTCGACCGGATTTTCACCGACAAGGCATCGGGCAAGGACATCAACCGCCCCGAACTCGATGCCATGCTCGCCTTCGCCCGCGAGGGTGACACCGTCGTGGTCCACAGCATGGATCGATTGGCGCGTAATCTCGACGATCTGCGCAAACTGGTTCAGTCCCTCACCAAAAGAGGCGTCCGGATCGAGTTCGTGAAGGAAAGCCTGGCCTTCTCGGGCGAGGATTCCCCGATGGCCAACCTGATGCTCTCGGTCATGGGTGCGTTCGCCGAATTCGAGCGCGCCCTGATCCGGGAGCGGCAGCGCGAAGGCATTGCGGTCGCCAGACAACGCGGTGCTTATCGCGGGCGGAAACGTTCCCTCTCCGACGAAATAGTCGCCGAGCTGCACCGCCGTGTTGATGACGGCGAGCGCAAGGCCGTCATCGCCCGTGACCTGGGGATCAGTCGCGAAACCCTCTACCAGTATCTCCGCGCTGCCACCTGAGCCGGTTTCACCCAGCCTCGCTCACCCTTAGGCTTGTCTGATTGATACGACCAATGTCACGTCTCTTGAATTGCTTGAATCATATCAATGAGGATTGGAGGTCTCCTTCGTCAAACGAATGGCAAGAACGCGACCGATTGCCGCTGCGGCGACTGGCTGGACGGCGCTTGGCGGAAATGGTGCAACCGAACTAGCATTGATCTCGCAAAGCGCATAGGAGCCATCGCTGATGGCTTCACCAGGGCGAAATAGGAAGTCGGCGTCCCAAAGAAGCGGAAGATCGTGGTCGGCGATCGACAGCAACCTTTGCATCTCTGGAATCCAGCGATCCTCCATCGCTTTCCGTAAGGCTGCGAAGCGCGTCACCTCCGGTCCGAACATGGCGCGGCCCATCGGCTGTGGGGTTGACGACGTTGTATCAATGGCCGTTGGCGTCATCAGCGCAGTGATCAGGTTGTGCCCAAAGCCAACCACTCGGTGCCCGCACACGTAGCAGCGGACCATGCCCTCGGACGACTGCGGCTGATAAGCCTGATCGATCAGCACGCCGCCGTCGTTTAGAAACGGCACCCACCTTTCCAAGCACTCGGCTAGGCTGATGCGCTCCGATTTGCTTCCTTGGCGGGCCTCTTGAACTTTCACCGACGTTTTCAAAGCCGGAGCGTTTCCCGCTTCGTCTAGTTGGACACGCCATACATTCCTGCCGCCGTTGCCGTAGTTCGGCTTCAGCACGCGCGGGCCTGCGGCAAGATGTTCGGGGAAACGAGCGCGAAGGCCTTCAGCGTCCACGTATCGATCGACATCGCTGCCCCATTCCATGGATCGCGTTGTGTAGAGCACTTCCTTGACGCCGATTTTGGCGATCACGTCAGGATGCGCGCTGACGACAACGCCGCACCCCGCGACTTCGCGCAGCATTGGATCGAGCTGCGAGCGGTCGCCTGAAATGTCCAACGGATTCACCCAGACCAGCACTGTGTCGCACGACAGCAGCTCGTCCCGAATCTCGCGAACCGCCTCGTCCCTGTACAGTACAGGCCTTGCGGTCGCCCCGAGCGCCCGCAAGGCCTGCATTATCGGCCACTGCCGGGCTTCATGAAAGCGATGCGTCCACTCGGCTGCTTGCCCACGCCAAAGAAGAGCGATGTTCGGGCCGGATGTCATTGTTGCATCTCCCCATCGGACCTGTCCCCTTTGTGGTCGCGAACTCAGGTGTCGCGCAGCAGTGGGTGTTAAGCCACGGCGGTCGGGTTCAGCCGCCGCCGCGCAAAGCCGCGGCATAGCGCCGGTCGACCACTTCCCAGTCGATGTTGCGGAAGAAGGCGTCGACATATTTGGCGGCGGCGGTGCCGTAATCCATGTGGAAACTGTGCTCGTACATATCGAGCGCGAGCAGCGGCACGCCGGCAATCGCACCGTGCATATGATCCCACGCCCAATGGTTGTGCAGCGAGCGCGTGTGGAGATTGTAGACGAGCACGCACCAGCCCGATCCGCCGGCAAGGCTCATCCCGGTACGGCGGAAGTCGGCTTCCCAGCGGTCGAACGAGCCGAACGCCGCGCCCAGCGCGTCGCGGATGGAACCGGCTGCCTGGCCGTTGCCGCCGAGCCCGTCGAAATAGACCTCATGGAGCACCACCGAGCCGGTGCGGTGCAGCTCCTCGCGCTTCAATCCGCCATAGACCACCGGCGGCAGGTCCGTGTCAGCGAGCGCGGCGGCAAGTCGTGTCTCGATCATATTCAGGGCCTTGACCGAGCCCGCATAATTGTTCTCGTGGTGCGATGTGATCAGCCTTTCGGAGAGGCCGTGAAGCCTGGCGGGATTGAACCTGAGCGGCTTGACCTGATGATTTCCGGCAAAGGCGGGGACAGCCGCCGGCGCTGCGGCCGGCGTCTGCGCAGAGGCTTCGTTGATAGTCATGGCGGCGGCTCCGATGCCAAGAGTTGCGATTGCACTGCGTCGGGAAAGATGGTCGATCGTCACGCGTCACTCCTTCAGATGATCATTACATATGCGGCCCCGAGGACCGAGCAGACGCCGAGCACCGGCAGCATGCCGGCCTTGAACCGGAACATGGCGAGTATCGCACCCACCGCGAGCGCCAGCGCCGGCCAGTTGACGGACGTTAGGACTGGGAGATCGATGGTGCCGGCTGCGAACGGCACTTCGCGGACTTGCTCGAACAGAGTGTGGATACCAAACCAGACCGCCAGATTGAGGATCACGCCGACCACTGCGGCGGTGATCGCCGAAAGCGCGGCCGACAATGCGCGGTTGCCGCGCAGCCGCTCGATGAATGGCGCGCCGGCGAAGATCCACAGGAAGCATGGCAGGAAGGTAACCCAGGTGGTGAGGATTGCGCCGAAGGTCGCGGCGACGAGCGGCGGCAGCCCGGTCGCTTCGCGGAAGGCCGCGAGGAAGCCGACGAACTGCGTCACCATGATCAGCGGCCCGGGCGTGGTCTCGGCCATGCCGAGCCCGTCGAGCATCTCGCCGGGCTGGAGCCAGCCATAGGTCTCGACTGCCTCCTGCGCGACATAGGCGAGCACCGCATAGGCGCCGCCGAAGGTCATCACCGCCATCTGGCTGAAGAAGGTGGCGATGCGGCTGAACACGTCGTCGGGGCCGAACGCGAACAGCAGCGCTGCGACCGGCCCGAGCCAGAGCAGCAGCAGGACGCCGGAGATGCGCAGCGACCAAGAGAGGTTCGGCCGGGCATGGTCGGGAAGGCCCTCGCCAAGAGCGGTGTCGCGGTCGTGGATTATCTCAGCGCCGGCGGGACCATGTCCGCCGCCGCCCTTGAATGCGGCGTAACCAGCGCGGCCACTGAAGAAGCCGATCAGCGCGGCGGCAAGCACGATCAGCGGGAAGGGCACGTCGAGCACGAAGATCGCGACGAACGCCAGCGCGGCAAAACCGCGCATGACGTTGTTCTTCAAGGCACGCGAACCCACCCGGACCACCGCCTGTAGCACCACCGCCAGCACGGCGGCCTTCAATCCGAAGAACAATCCCTCGACCAGCGGCACTTCGCCGAGCAGCACATAGACATAGCTGAGCCCTAAAATCGCGAGGAAGCCGGGCAGCACGAATAGCGCGCCCGCGACCAGGCCCCCCTTGGTCTTATGGAGCAACCAGCCAATATAGACAGCTAGCTGTTGCGCTTCAGGGCCGGGCAGCAGCATGCAATAGTTGAGCGCGTGGAGGAACCGCTCCTCGCCGATCCAGCGCTTCTCCTCGACCAGGATGCGATGCATCACCGCTATCTGGCCCGCCGGTCCGCCGAAGCTGAGCAGCGCGACCCTGATCCAGACGCGCACCGCCTCGCCAAAGCTGATGCCGTGCTCGTGCAGCGTCTCGACTGCGATTTCAGCGCGTGCGCTGGCCTCCATCTTTAGTCCTCTTTTCGCCGGGTGAAGTGAGCATAGAATCCGTCGAGCGCGGTCGATCCGCGCGCGATCCGCTCCTCGTCGTCGTCGGTGCCGGCACAGATGCCGGCGATAAGCGCGCTCACTCCCGGAGTTTCCGGGCGCTCGAACCGAGCATCGGCAATATCAAGGTCGTGAACAATTTCGCCGAGCGCCCGCAGCGCGGGGTCGGTCTCGAGACCGGTGAGGAACACCAAGGTCTCGAAGGAGCAGCGGTCGCCTTCGTGGGTGAACTCAGCGTCCGCCATGTCGAACCTCAGTTCGTCAGGCTCCGGCACATATCCTTTGCCCTCGACGAACTTGAAGCTCGCCTCGGGGTCGATGAAGCGGCGAATGAGCCAGGCGGACGCGATGCGATCGACATGGACATGGCGGCGCGTCACCCAAACGCGGCGCTTTAGCTCCGCCGGGGTCAGCTCGGGCGCACCGGGGCCGCTCACATCGGGATGTTGGTGAGAGCGGCGGTCCGCCTCGGTGATGGCGGCCTGTGCCGCCTGCCGACCATGCGCACCGAAAAAGTCGATCGCGGCGACCTCGTTCAGGCGTTTGCGCAGGCGGCCCACATCCGCCGCCGCGACATACTCGCCCTCACACAGCGCGCGCGCCTCGCGTGCCAACTCCTCATAGTCGGCGTCACGCGCAGCGTCGAACACTCCGCGCAGCTCCGCATCGCCCATGCCGCCGACAAGGCGCGCTTCGAGGATCAGCGCCTCGCCGCCATTTTCGGTGATCTCGCGATGCAGTTCTTCGAACAGCGCGCGCGTGTCCTCGCGATTGGGGAGCGCATGGACGGCGTTCTTGAGCGGCGCGGCCCCGATCGCCTGCAAACGCCGCCAGACCTTCACCCGCAAATAGGCAGGCTTAGCCGGAAGCTGCGGGATCAGGAGCAACCAAGGGGAAGCTTGTGTGTTTGTCATAGTTGTATCGTCACTAGCCTACAAGTGTAAGGGTTGCATCACAAGCCTCATGAGCATAGGACTGCTTATCCCGAAGAAAGAAACCGGAGCGCAATGTCGCGGCTCGCCGGCGGCGCGCTCGCATGACGTGAGGCTTTCCGTGTCGAGTGCGCTGATGAAGGATCAATTATGCTGAAAAAGACCATCGCCTTGGGATTCGCCAGCCTCCTGCTGGCAAGCCCGGCATGGGCAGCGCCGGACTGGTCGGCTGTCGACCGGGCGATAGGACGAGCGGGGGCCGAACAGCCGGGGGGCGTTCACCGCTACAGCTTCCCGCGTTCGGACCTGAGCGTCACGCTGGATGGGGTGACGATCAAGCCCTCCCTCGCGCTCGGCTCTTGGGCGGCGTTTCAGCCGATGGGCGACGAGGCGATGGTGATGGGCGATCTCGTGCTGACCCACGACGAGGTGAACCCCGTTTTGAGCCGCCTGCTCGCAAGCGGTTTTACGATCACCGCGCTCCACAATCACCTGCTCCGCTCTTCGCCTGCGACCATGTACATGCACATTGCCGGCCACGGCGACCCGGTGAAGCTCGCGGCCGCGCTCCGGCAAGCGCTATCAGCCAGTCGGACCCCGCTCGCCGCGCCGCAATCGCCTTCGGCCAGCGCAGCCGCATCGCGGCTCGACCTCGATGTGGCCGCGCTCAACCGGTTGATGGGCGGTGAGGGCAAGACGGCCGGTGGCATCCTCCAATACAGCTTTCCGCGCGCCGAGCGGCTGATGGACGGCGATATGGAGACTCCGCCGACGATGGGCACGGCGACCGCGATCAACTTTCAGCCAACCGGGGACGGCCGAGCCGCCATCACCGGCGATTTCGTACTTGTCGCAAACGAGGTCGATCCGGTCCTGCGCGTGCTGCGGACGAACGGGATCGAGGTCACGGCGCTGCATAATCATATGCTAAACGACGAGCCGCGGCTGTTCTTCATGCACTTCTGGGCCAACGACGACGCAGCCAAGCTCGCCCGTGGGCTGCGCGCGGCGCTCGACAGGATGAACAATCAGAGGAGTTGAACTCGGACGACGGCTCATTGGGCCGTAACCGCCGCCCGCCCGACCCCACGGCCCTTATGCAGGAAGTGGAATGGAACATGGCTAGCAAACGAACTCTCACTGTTGTCGCAGGCGTGGGCGCGGCCGCGCTGGCGATCGCGGGCGTGGCGATCGCGCAAAACCACGAGGCGAACGAAAACCGGATAATCGGCAAGCACAGCGAACGAGACATCCCGCTTGCTCAGGTGCCCGAGGCCGCGATGAACGCGGCACGCGCGCAACTCGCGTCAATAAGCAAAGCGGAGCAAGTCACCCGAAAGGCGGACGGAAGCACGCTCTATGAAATCAAGGGCAAGAACAGCGACGGAAAGACGATCGAACTGTTCGTCACGCCCGAAGGCCAGGTGCTCGGCCGCGAATGATGGATCAGCACGGGGCGCCGGCCGTCGAGGGCCGTGCGCCCCTTCCGAAATGATACTGCGGAATAGGAGACGAAAATGCGGCCAAGGCGATGGATATTGTTATGCGCCGCTTTGGCCGCCCTGCCTGATAGTGCGATCGGCCAAACCGAACCCGCGTCGGCGACGGGCTCGGCGTTGTTCGTAAGCTGTCAAGCGAATGAGCCGCGATGCGGCGCTTACCTCCAAGGCGTGCTCGACATGATGATCGTCGCGCGAAAAGCGGAATGCCGCGCTCCACGCTATGACCGATCGGCGCTGCGCGCGGCATATTTACGCTGGGCGGAGCAGAATAGCTATTTTATGAGTGTTCATATGGTGGCCGGAGCTGAACGCTCGTTAGCGAAGGCTTGGCCATGTCAGTAGCATCGTACCCCGCGGCGTAGCCTGCCCGGCGGCTGCCTTTGAGGGCAGGCGGAGCGTCCGCCTGGCGGTGAATTCCGCCAGCTCAACGATTCCATGTCGCGCCTCAAGCTCGCTAATTAGCCGATGTTCGCATTATGTCTGCCAAATCGTTGTCTGGCGCACAAACCTTGAGGTGACGCCAAGGAGCGGCCCGGCACCGTGTTCCTGTGCCTCCCACCGGATCGGCTCGATACCTATGCCCGCTGGCTGCGGCTGCTGGTCGCGCAGGCTGTCACCGACATGGCCCGCTCCCCTGCCCGGCCAACAAGCCCCGTGCTGTTCCTGCTCGATGAGTTCGCGGCGCTAGGCCGACTGGAGCCGGTGGAGCGCGCGATGGGCCTGATGGCCGGCTATGGCCTCCAGCTCTGGCCGATCCTCCAGGACATGCACCAGCTCCGCGCCCTCTATGGCGAGCGCGCGGGCACCTTCCTGTCCAATGCCGGGGTGATCCAGACGTTCGGGGTCAACGATCATGCCACCGCGGACATGCTCTCGCGCACGATCGGCGACACGACGCTGGAATATGCGACCCTCAGCACGTCACGCGGCACTGGCTGGGGCGACAATCGCGCCGGTCCCTCGGAAAGCGTCAGCACGCATGTCACGGCGCGGCGGCTCGTCACGCCGGACGAAATCATGCGGATGCCGGCCGACACGCTGCTGCTGCTGCGCCAAGGCGAACGTCCGCTCTGGGCCAGCAAGGTCCGCTACTATGACCAGCGCGAGTTCGCCGGCCTGTTCGATCCGGCGTGATCGCACACACTCGTCCCGAGAAGTTGAGCGGTGAGCTTTGGGATAGCGCCTTACCACCCTCTCCACTGGCGGAACGCTGAAGGCACACACTGCCAGTTTCGCCTGGCTTCTCCCGGAAGCCCTGCGGCCGTTAGGCCGCTCTGGTGACGGCGCTAGCCGGCACGGATCAAAGGCGCATTGGCCCTACGGCCAATTCCGGTTGTCCTTCTTAGGTCACGGGTTTGCGTACACCCTGACGTTAAGAGATTCTGTTAAAGAGGAATTGTTAAACAAGTTAAGCCGCCCAAAAAGCGGAATCTTGCTTTGTTTATCAGCTGCTTGCTGGACCGCCCGGTGGGTGAAACCCCGTGATTCGGTGTGTGATACCCCGATAGTGCGGTGGGTGATACCCCGACGCCAAGGTGGGTGAAACCCCGAGACTCTGGAGCCGAAAAGGGGCCTCACGCGCCAGTTATCCACAGCCTGGCAGGTGGCTCCGGCATCGCCCGAAGCATGTCAGGGTTCAGGCGGCATCGCTGGCTGGTGGGTGAAACCCCGATAGTTGGGCCTGCGGTGTGTGAAACCCCGATAGTCAGCGGCGGCCGGCAAGCCGATCCATCTGTGCATCGACTTCCTCGGCGCGCTTGCGCTCGGCGTCGAAACGGGCCCGCCGTTCCTCCTCGGCGCGCATCCTCTCGGCGAGTGCCAGTGCCTCGGCCTCGCCGCGGAGCCTGAAGCGCACGGCCGGGCTTTTGTCCATCGTCTCGGTCAGCTCCATCGCATAGTCGGGGAGCTGGTCGGCCTCGATCACCCGCCGGAGCATCCGGTTGAACTCCTTAGGCTGGGCGTCGCTGCCGGTCTTGTCGCGAAGCACCTCGACCCGGCACGTCCACCCGCCGCGCTGCGTGCCGGCGTGCTTACGCGCGATACGATAGAGCGCCCGCTCCAGCCCTCCGGAGAGCAGGAAATAATCGGGGTGCATGGTGAGCAGCGACTTCTCATTGACGATGCCCTCATAGACCCAATCTGAGAGGGTCAGCGTCATGCCGCGCGGCTGTTCCGTCTCGGCGTCGGTGTCGAAGGTCCAGCTGTCGAGCCAGTTGAAGCCGGCCTTCTGCCGGCGCTTTGTCGCGCGGATTGAAGTCGTGATGGAAGTTGTCTGTAGCCGGAGGAGCGCGGCTTGCAGCTCCTGATAGTCCCTGCCCCCTGTGCTACGCTTGATCGCTCGCAGCAGGTCATAGGGCGTAGTCGTCAGCGTGCGGGGCAGATCGTTCAGCCCCTGCTGCTTCATGCGGTTGAGCGTGGACGCGGCCCATATCAGGATATCAGCATCCCAGATCGTGGCCATGCCGTAGTCGGGGATGGCCTGGACGCGCACCCAGGCATCGCCATCCGGGCTGCGATACTCGATCGGCTTCAGCCGCTTGCGCTTCTGGAGCGAGAAGAACGGGCGCTCCATGACCTCCCGCTGGTCCTTGAGCGGAAGATCGCCAAGCGCCGGAATGAACAGGTCGAACTCGGGATTGGGATCGCGCCGCTTGCTCACGGCGCGAACCTGGTGTGTCCCCGCTGGACCAGATACTGGCGCAGCAACCGCTCGGTGATGACGGTAAGGGGCTCCCCGCCCTCCTCGACGCTGAGCTGGCGCAGCGTGCGATGCATGTCTTCGGGAATGTGGATTAGTACCGGCTTCTTGCCGGGATGGCTGCTGCGTCGGGCAGGTGCTGCCGGGGCCGGCGTGTCGGCCGCACGCCGCGACCGACGCGGGGCGGCAGGCTGCGGTGCGGGAGTTGCATCGGCAACGGGAGTTGGTGCCGGTGCCGGTGCCGGTGCCTCGGGCTCGTCATCGAAGATGCCGGCGAGCGCGGAAGTTTTCTTCGCCATCATCCAACCTCGCTTACTTGCTTAGTCGCAAATCCGCTTAGTCGCTTAGCCTCGTTATAGGCGGCACGCAACTCGGCCGCTGCCTTGCTATCTGGGTCCGTCTCGGCCGCCGTTCTGCCGAGCGGTGTGGCCTTGTAGAAATCTTTGCGGAAATGGAGGCGGCTATCGAACATCGTCACGCCCTTCGCCGTGAAGCCGGCATGGGCCTCCTGCCCCTCCCCGCCCTGATGCGGAACCTGCGTCAGTATGACAGCGAACGGCGTGCCTGCCTGCTGCACCTGTTTGACGGTCTGCAACACCGAATGAACGTCCAGCCCTCGCGGCGCGACGGGGATGATGACGAAATCCGCCTGTTCGGCCGCGAGCATGGCAATGTCCTTGGAGTTCGCCGGCGTGTCGATGATAATGAGGTCGATCTTGCCGCTGCTGCGCCCGCGCGAGACGTGGAGCGGCAAGCCGGCGACGCTACTGTCCTTCACCATCACGTCGTCGTCGTCGCGGCGTTCCGACCAGTAGAGCGCCGATCCTTGGCGGTCGTCGGCATCGAGGATAACGACCGACGCCCCCTCTCGCGCCGCCTCGACGGCGAATCCGGTCGAAAGGGTGGTTTTGGATTGCCCCCCCTTCTGCGCAATCACGGCCCAGACCTGCATAAAGACTCCTACTAAGCGCTTAAGCGATTTATACCGCTTAAGCGCTTAGTTCAAGATCATCGTTTAATCGCTTAGTGCCTTGGCACGAAGGGCCAGCTGAGTGATATTCACCAGGATCGAAAACGAAGCTGCGTTAAGGTTCAGCGGCAGCCGAAAGCACGAAGTTGACGCTGTTGTAAGGAAGGGCTCTATGCGTGACTGGCTGATAAACGATCGTGCCGACTTGGCTGGCTTCATCGCCGCCTCTGGCGGTGGTCCCCACTACGTCTATCTGCTGCGTATGCCGGATGGGGAGCCGAAGTTTGGCGGCCTGGGCACGCCATTCTATGTCGGGATAGGGCAGGGGGCGCGACTCTTCGCCCACGAAGAAGAGGCCCGCGATCCGGCACGCTCCGGCGCCAAGGTCGAGACGATCCGATCAATCTGGGCCAAGGGCGGCGAGGTTGTCCGAACCATCGACAGCGTACACGCGGTCGAGCCGTGGGATCGGGAGGAGGAGTTGATCAATTCCATCGGCCGTCTGGCTGAAGGTGCAGGTCCTCTGACGAACGCCCAGACCTACGCCCCCTCACTGAAGCTTAATGGTATCGAGCTTCGCAAATATGCTGCCGATCATGCAGCGTCCGGCGATGCGAACGCCATCCCCGCGAAGTTCAAGCTGCGGCACACCCGCTTGATGGCAGGCCCGAGAGAGCCGCTTTCCCGAACAAGCGTTTTCGGGAAGATATACACGGTTGCTGAAGCCAACCCTGGTGTCACTGGTGAGGAGTTCGTCGGCCTGCTCAGCGCCGTGGATTTCACCGGAAACAAGTCCGCGTACACGCAGGGAGGACAAGTTTCAGCATCGTGGCTGGTGGGCTACATCGAAGGCGGGTATTTCCGCAGCGACCGCCAACACCTTCAAGATTATCAAGAGCGGTGACTGCCGCCACATGCATAGCGGCGCTGCGCGAGCGCCTGTCGGCCGATGCTTCTCTAGCCGACACGCCGGGAAAGGTTCTTTATAGCTCGGCTGCGACCCTCAATCCGTTTCCGATATACTTCCTCGGCACGAACCCCGGTGGTGCGCTGCCCAGCACCCTTGGTCAGTCTATTGACGACATTGAAGGCGGATTGAACGAGTATCTGGACTACTCGTGGGAGGGGCGACCACCAGGTCAGGCCAAGCTCCAGAAGCAGGTAAATAGATTTTTGTCAGGTCTTGGTTTTGAGCCTCGGGACGTTCCCGCCAGCAATATCGTGATGACTCGCTCGACCGGAATCACCACGCATCAAGACATGGATGGTGATGCCCGGCGGTGCTGGCCGCTTCATCAAATCATACTGGAAAGCGTTCGACCTCGGTCGGTCCTGGCTTTCGGGAGCGGCCTTGAAAAGTCGGCGTTCGCCTACCTGCGTGCTTTCTTCAAGCCCGACGAGATTGAGAGCATTCCGGCCGAGCAGCCCGGATTCACCTGTCACGCCTTCAAGGCCAGCTTCGGCGCCAAGAGCATCAACGTCGTGGTTGTGCCGCATCTGACCCGGTATTCCCCTTACAAGAAGCCGGCCATCATGGAGTGGGTCAAAGCAAGGCTCGCCTAGATCAGCACGCGCTCCCCAGCGTCCCACAACCAACCACCTATCGCCTTGCCCGACCAATTAGCCGCTTAGTCGCTAAGTCGCTTAGCGGTTTGCTGCTTAGGTAGACTCGCCTTGCATCCCCAGCCCGTTATCAGCGCCTCCTGACGGGCAATGCGCTGCTCTCCCTCCACGATGTGCCGATCTGCTATCTCCAAGTCTGCCGGTGCGTCACCCGCTAAACGGTGGTGGCGCTTCCGCCGACTTCCTGCCGATGCGCGCGGTAGAATTCGACGTGGAAACGGACGAGGCCGATCGGCGCGACATGATGCAGGATGGTGGGCTCCACGATGCCTGGCCCTCCCTCAGGTGTAAGCACCGTCTCGAACGGCTCTCGCCGAGCATCTGTCACCCGATAGCTGAGGCGGCCGCTCTCCACCTTGATAAGCCCCCACACCCCGGCTTTCGTCGAATGATCGTTAAGCAGCCCCTTGGGGACAGTCTCTTCGGTGAAGGTATCGGTGCGCTTGTAGCATTCCAGCCCCTCGGGAAGGCTGGCGGCGGTAGCGGTCATGCCGCCTCAGCTTCGTAAAGCTCCACCTCCCGGTTGATGAGGATATCCGCCAGGAACCAATAGGCCTCGCCCCATGCGTTCAGAATATCGTCCGTCGCAGCCTCGCCCAATATGTCACGGATCGCCGGCAGGAGCGCGTTGGCGACCGCAGGATAGTGTTCGGGCTTGATGTGGGTTTCGACGTGGCGTGCGCAGATGCGCTCGATCGCCGGTTTCAGTGCGTCCAGCTTGTCGACGTTCTGCGCAAACGCGAGGATCGCCGCGGCAAGTCGCTTCGGCTGAGCGCCGGACTCGTGAGCAGCCATGTCGAACAAGGCCTTGATCTCGGGATCGACGAACAGGCGCTGGTACATGCGCGTGGTGATCTCCACACCATGCTGTTGAAGCGCCGGGGCCGTCGCTTTCACCAGCGCCATCGTTTCGGGGGAGAGTGGCTTCGACATACTGAAGGGCTCCGGATTGCAGGTTTGGTAGAAAAACGATCAGAGGGCAGGGTCGATTTCCGACCGGCCGATCTACCTTACCCATGGAGTAATGCTATCACGAGTGGCTGCCGGCTAGCCGTGCTAGATCGCGAATATCCTGAGTTCCGCGACAGCTGGGCAGTGCCGCTCACCCAGCGGGTGGTGTCGCAAAAGTCGGTCGCTTCCGCTGCTACTTCGCTGGGCATTTAGCGCCATGGGCGCTTAGCCGATCAGAGCGCACCCTCAGAGGGTGCCGGCGCCGCCTGCACCAGACGAATAAACGCGGACCGCAGCGTTGTTCGCTCAGGATTTGAGAGAGTGGCTTGCTGATAGTGAATGCGGCCGACACGCAAAAGTGCTCGATCGTAATCCGGCGGGACTTGTGTACTCGATGCAAATGCTGCCTGAAGAGCTGCCAGTTCTTGAGCTTCAAGTGCCGCAATAATGGGCTCGATCAGGCCGTCGAGCCCTGTGTTCGCGGTCGCCGCACTTGCCGCTGCGGGGGTTGCTGGTGGCGCATAGGACAAAAAGGCGCTGATAGCCGCCTTGTCCCATTCAGTCGTGGTATCCGACTCCTGCTTCAACGAACGGCTTTGATTGGCCCGGGAAGGCTCGATTCCTAGAAGATGAACCCGCACACCAAACTGCTGCGCGAGAACGACGCCGACGCGCACATCTTCGTCACCGGACACAAGGACAACATCGGTGATTGCCTGGTTACGTGCCAGCTCCACCATGTCGGTGACGATCAGTGCATCAACACCCTTCTGCTCGCCAGCCGAGTTAATCTGGCCGAGCCGGACCTTGATGTCATCAGAGTCAGCCAGAGCTGCCTGCTCCGGCGTAGGCCGACCCAGCCGCATTGCGTCGTACCAGTAGATGCGGAGCAGGGGGAGGTCGCATTGCGCCTTCGCGACTTCCCTCAGCGCTTGCACGACCTTGGAAATGTCGAGCGTGATCGTCTCCCGGCTCTGCCGGGTGCCCGTTAGGAGTACTGAGCCCTGCGCGAACAGGTAACCCGCATCGACAAAAACCGCCGAACGACGCATTGCGCAGCCCCCCAAATAGCAAAGGGCGCCCGCAGGCGCCCTCTTAGTACCAGTGCGCTGGACGTGCGTAATCTCCGCCCCGCGCTACAGCGTCATAGATAGGCGCACGCCCGTAGGTTTGTCAAGTACGCGCTAGCACGCGCGCGGCTGCAGGTACGCGTCTATCGGCCTCGCCCGCCTGACACGGGCATAGTAGCCCGATCACCGCCGCCAAAACTACATCAGAAGCCGCCATTGATGAGGCGCTGCACCTTCTCCACTTCCCTGGCGGCTCGCATCATCGGGCTGTCCTGCAGTTCACGCATCAAACGCACCGTCGGGTTGTTCTGAAGCTCCTCAATGGCGCGCATCGCGGGGCTGTTTCGAAACTCCTCGATCGCTCGCAACGCCGGATTCTCCTGATAGCGACGAGCTACCTCCTGAGCCGCCCGCATCCCCGGGCTGTTCATCATCTCCTGGGCGGCGCGAAAACCTGGCCCCAATGCCTCCTGCATCTTCCGGTGCGCCTCCACGATGTTGCGGCCCGTGCGGGGCGAGTAGGGGGCACTCACGCGACGTGCCGGCATCGATGCGCCCGCGCGCCTGGCCTGAGCCTCCGCTATATACTCGGCCTTGCCCGCCTTCCATTTCACCTGCAGTCGCCGAATGTTCGACGGCTCGGGCTTATCGAGGGCGCGCCGGATCGCGGTCGTTGGCCGAAGCGACGCATTCGCCACGATCATGTCCGCCACCTTCTTGAGGGTGGGGCGGTCGTCCAGGCCGCTCCCAACCGGCCGGCCGCGGCTCCGCTTGCTGCTATTCATGGTCCATCCTTTCGTTTGCTGCGCAGCAAGATGCCCGTGAAACCAGCAAGTTCAAGCGATAAGAAATCAAGACAAAAAGCGAGGATAAATGTGGCGGATAACTGGAATGACTGCAGCGGGAGCGAGGATAAATCCGAACATTATCCTCGTTGTCGCTACGGCCGGCCGCGCAGGCTCTCTCGCGCCTCGCTGAACACCATCAGCCGTTCAGGCTCCGCCGCGAACCAAGCGTAGCTGCCCCATGCGAGGCTATCGACCGTCTTCTTGAACGGCCCGGCGCTGCGGTCGAGATAGGCGGTGACGAACGCAACGTGCTCGGCCGGGAAGCCCGCTTCGGCGACCAGCTCCTCCAGCGCCTCCTTGCGGCGCTGGCTGATCGGACCATCGGTCGCGACCACCTCCACGAACACCAGCAGCGGATGCACCGGGCCAAGATCGACCAGGATCGTATCCGGCAAGTTCTTGTCGGCCTGGATGGCAAGGCCAATCGATCGCGCCAGCGCATCGTCTCGCGCGACCACCTTGTTCCCGCTCTCGCTGAGAAACACCACGGCAGGGGCGGTGAGAAAGGCGGGTGCGAACACCTCCACCACTGCCTTGGTGATCTCGGAACTCGGCCCCGGCTTCATTCGGCGCGTCTCCCCATTGGGAAAGGTGACAAGCACCTGGTCCGCGCTGACGCCCGCGCCCTGGCGCACAATAGCCAATCGGGCGAGCGCGCCCTTGTTCAACGCTTCAGCCTGCCATGCCGCGGTACGAGCCTGCAGCGCCTCGCCGGTGAGGGCAGGATCGAACAATGCGGCAAAGCTCGCCTTCAGGGCATAGCGCGGCTTGCTCGATGTGGTGGGAAGGTCCGTGCGCTCTATCACCGCGCCGATCGCCACCAGCCCCTCGCGCAACGTCTCGTCGCGGATCGGCTCACGGGTGTTGTCTTGATACCAGCGCCGGCCCTCAGTCTGGCTGCCAGTACGTAAGACCCCTGTCGCATAGGCGGTGCGGCTCGCATCATCGACAAGGGCCGCCTGCTCGTCGGTCATGCGATAGACGTGCTTGGGACCAAGCATCGTCCCGCTACCCTCGGTCGCGTCGATATACAGCGCGACGAACACCGTACTCGCAGCCAGCATCCGGGTCAGATAGGCGCGGTTGGGCGCGCCATCGGGGAAGATCTCCTGCAGGCGGACGTGAACCTCATCGCGGGTCAGCATCGGCATCATGGCGCAACCTGCCCATAAAGCCGCGCCAGTTCGTCCTCGATCTCGGCACTGCAGGCTCCTCGGCCAACTAAGGCCTCCACCTGTTTCATCGCCGCGGGAGAGGGTAGGGGCAGCGCCTCCATCTCGAACGCCGACACGGCAACGCTGCCGTTGATGCAGCGGAAGAGCTGGTCAACGATCCGGCTGTTCAGCACCGCCGCAACCGTTGCCGGGGATACGGCAGGACGTGCGGCGGGGCGAACCATGTTCAGATGGTTCTCGACCACCACACCGCCGTGCTGGGCAATGAAGTCGGCCGGCAACTCGGCCGCGATCAGCCGACGTGCCTGCTCCTTGGCGGTGGTCCGCTGAACGAGAACGCACGCCTCCTCAATCAACAGCCAGGCATCGCCCCGCTCGATCTTGAAATAGGGCGCGTGATTGCGCTTCTCGGCTCGGAACGCGAACCGGCCGTCTGCAGACACGGCTTCGGCCCATATGAGCGGATGCACGCCGCGGGCAGAGCGCTGCCGCATCTGGTCCTTATAGCGGTTCCACACCAAGGGACCGGTGGACACGCTGTAGCCCCAATCGGCAAGCCGCGCCGGCATGGCCTCCGCCTTGGCGATCAGGGCACTGTGGCGCGGCTCACGCGGCGCAAGCCAAGGTTGCGATGCGGGGGAGGGGAGCCCGATCGTGCCGTTGCGGATAAGGCGTGCCTCGCGCTCGCTCGTAACCTCGACATAATGGACCTGAGCGCGGCCGGGCTTGGCGCCGCGGCGATAGGCGGCCAGCAACGTCTCCTGCAGCACGTCCTCGAACACGCCGCGACGGGCATGAACGAAGTCGATCGCGGCCGGTGGAGCTTCCTTCGCCATCAGCTCGCGCAACGCGGAATAGTAATGGCCGGACAGGAAACTGGTGGGGGTGAGATAGGCGATCGTGCCACCCTTCTTGGTCCAGCGCACAGCAATGTCGGTGAAGACGCCATAGAGGTTGGCGTGGCCGTAGAGGCCGCGTGCGAAGCGTTGGCGCTGCGCCGGGGTGAGGGTGACACGCCCATAGGGCGGATTACCAATCACCAGGTCAAAGCGGGCGCTAGGCGCCTCCTCCAGCGTGTCGGCTACGCGCACGACAGTCGGCGCGGGGCGACCTGCAGCCGAGGTCACGTCCGCCAGCAACAGCTCGATCGCGTTCTGCCCAAAACCGGCGGCATAGGGGTCCAGCTCTAGCCCGACCAAGCGCGTGCCGATCTGCCGCAGTATGAATGCCGGCTCGGCTGCGGGAAGCGCGGCAATCATCCGTTCGGCTGCAGGCAGCAGGAAAGCGCCGCCGCCGCTCGCCGGGTCGAGCACGCGAGCGCGGGTCCAGTCGATCCCCTGTTCCTCGGCCATGTCGAGCAAGCGGTTCGCTAGCGCCGGCGGGGTGTAGAACGCCCCCAATGCCCCACGCTCCCGCGCGGCAAGCAAGGTCGTGTAGAGGCCCGTCAGGAAATAGACGGCCTCGGTAATCGGCAGCGGTGCGGCCTCGCGGCCCACCACCTGCGCCAACTCAGCAACAGCGCGGTCGAGCCGGCCATAAGGCTTGGCGAAAGGCGCGCTGAGGCTCGCATGGGGTCGGGCCTCAACGCCGTAAGTCTCGATTGCGGCGCGAGTGAACAGCGCCGCCATGTCGCGACGCTTCGGCTCGGGAAGCGTCTCCGCCCACGCCCGCGCAAGCTGGCGCGCACGGGCCAGCTCGTAGCGTTGGGCTTCAAGGTCTGCAGGCAGGTCACGCGGAAGGGCGGGGGCAAGGCTCACGCTGCGATCGATCGATTACGATAATCGCGCAGGACGCGCTGCACCGTCGATCGCGACACGCGGAAGAGGCTGGCAAGCTGCGCCGGCGAACCTTGTCCGGATTCTGCCTTGGCGATGATCTCGGCCCGCTGCTGTCCGGTGAGGCTCGGACGGCGCCCAAGATGCCGGCCGGCTTTCCGCGCGTGCACCAGCCCGTTCATGGTTCGCTCGCGGATCATGGCGCGCTCGAACTCAGCGAAAGCACCCAAGGTCTGGGTCATAAGCCTGCCTGCTGGCGTCGTCGTGTCCACAGCCTCCGTCAGCGATCGGAAGCCGGCACCTGCAGCCGTAATCGCCTCCAGCGTGAACAGAAGATCGCGCAGCGAGCGCGACAACCGATCAAGCTTCCACACCACCAGCACGTCGCCCGGCTGCAACGCGCTGATCGCGCGTGCCAGCTCAGGGCGATCGGCCTGGCCACCCGATGCCTCCTCCCGAAACACCGGATCGCATCCCGCCGCGGCGAGGGCGGCGAGCTGGGCATTTAGGTCCTGATGGTCGCCGCGAGACACCCGCGCATAGCCGATTTGCATCGCGGCGTTCTGACACGGGATTCTGACACCTGTAAACCCATGGAAAAGCTGGGCTGGCTTGCTGGTGTCAAAACCGTCCGGTTATGACACCAGCAGCGTTACGGACTAGAACGGCGAAACAGTAAACGTGTCGGCGTGATCAGTCGGGGATCAGTGCCCAACCACGCAGTTGCAAAGTCGCCATAGTCGTCAGCGCAGACACGTCAGTTTCGACACTCTTTCCTACCGTAGCGGGGTCGATCCCGTTTCCGATAAGAGCTTGGCTGCATACCCGAACGGATACACCCGCCTTTTTCAACGCCTCAATTAAGGCAAGGTTGGGATTCGCAGCTACTCCCGTCTTTGTCGCATAGGCGCGATCTTCGGTAACGATGGGCGTCGCCGGACCGTGGACGATCACGACGACATCGCCTTGTTCTGGACGAACGCCATCGTTGCCCAGCAGGTTCAAAAAGCGGGCGACCTTCTCCAGCGATGGATTGATTTTATCCGGCGTTGCCGCGGCCTTGGTCACATTGAACAGCACGCGATAGCGCAACTTGCGATCGGGCCGTTCCGCAGCACCTTCGACGGGTGTGATCGCGCCATATCCCGGTATCACCGCCTGCCTAGGCACGCCGGCTGAAGCACTGACGCTGCTCATGAGTGACAAGCATCCTGCAAGAGCAATGATTGGCATACGCATCCGCTTTTTCCTTCTTCAGCCGAAATGATCAGCCAACTCTCGCAAAAACGGCCGCACCGATGTTTTGCGGTCGAACCACGGACGGCGTCTCGCGCGGTCGCACTGGGCGGGGGGCCGGGGCCGTTTGGGGAGCCGACAGATCGTCGGCTCCGAACATCGCCTCCAGGGTTCGCACACACAGTGCGGCTGCATCGTCGGCAAGACGGTAGTGAACCTGCTTCGCCTCACGCCTGGTCTTCACCAGATCGGCGCGCCGCAGCTCGGCAAGCTGCTGACTGAGCGCTGGTTGGGTCACGCCCGTGGCCGCCTCGATGTCCGCCACCTGCCGTTCGCCACCCAGCAGATAGGACAGGATCATAAGGCGCTGCGGCTGCGCGAACACGCGCAGCTTCTCGACTGCAACGTCGGCAAGCGCGCGGGACTGGTAGATCGCCATCACCGGTCAGCCTTCGTCTGGTGAAACCAGTCGGCGCCTGCGTTCCCCGGCAAAGCGGGAGGCAGGAGCACGTCGTCGCCCGGCTGCCAGTCAGCGGGCGTATAGGCCTCGCCATCGGCCGAACGCTGCAACGCCCTGACCGTGCGAAGCATCTCGTCGACCGAGCGCCCGACATTCATCGGATACCAGCTGAGTGCGCGGATAATGCCTTTGGGATCGATGAAGTAGGTTGCACGTACCGTTGAGGCATCGCCAGCCTGCTCGTCGAGCATGCCGTAGGCATACCCAACCGCCATCGACGGATCCTCGATCACCGGAAACGGCACCTCGACATCAAAAACGTCGTGGATCGCGCGAAGCCAGGCGACATGAGAGTAGAGGCTGTCGACCGACAGCCCCAACAATACGCAATCCAGCTCCTCGAATTGAGGGGCCGCTTTAGCCAAGGCCACAAACTCGCTCGTGCAAACCGGCGTGAAGTCAGCAGGGTGCGAGAAAAACACAATCCAGCGCCCACGATACTGATCGAGCGCAATCTCGCCCTGAGTGGTGCGGGCGGTGAAGTTCGGGGCTGCATCCCCGATGCGCAGCGAGCGCGGCATGTTCGCTTCCATCATTTCCATTCCTCCCAAATGGCACGAACACCCCGTTGACGCAATACGCTTACACAGCTACATAAACCATGAGTTTGTTTAAATGGAGATGGTCATGGACCCGGTTTTGAGCGAAGCCAACGCCCAGATCAGACGCGCAAAAGCGGCCGGATCGCCGGTCGTTCAGTCCTTCTTTGATGAGCCTACCAACACAGCGACCTACGTCGTTTGGGACGTGGCGACGAAAAAGGCTGCGATCGTCGACAGCGTCCTCGATTTTGACGCCGCGGCTGGCCGGACCAAAACCGCGTCGGCGGACGCAGTGATCGCTTACGTGCGGGATCAGGGACTGACGGTCGATTGGCTGCTGGAAACCCATGCTCATGCCGATCACCTGTCTGCGGCACCTTATCTTCAGCAGGCGCTTGGCGGGCAGCTCGCGATCGGTCGTGAGATCATCCGGGTTCAGAACGTGTTCGGCAAAATCTTCAACGCCGGCACCGATTTTGAGCGCAACGGTTCCGAGTTCGACCGGCTGTTCGAGGACGGCGACCGCTTTGCCATCGGCAACATCGACGCCATTGCGCTGCACGTGCCCGGCCATACGCCGGCGGACATGGCCTATGCGATTGGGGACGCGGTCTTCACCGGCGATACGCTCTTCATGCCCGATTACGGCACCGCGCGGGCAGACTTCCCTGGTGGCGACGCACGCCAGCTATTCCGCTCGATCCGCCGGCTCATGCAGCTGCCGGACGAGACGCGCCTGTTCCTCTGCCACGACTACAAGGCGGTGGGTCGCGACCAATATGTCTGGGAGACGACTGTAGGCGCACAGCGTGTCGGCAACGTGCATGTCCACGAAGGGGTCAGCGAAGACGACTTCGTCGCGATGCGGACCAGTCGCGACGCCACCTTGTCGATGCCGAAGCTCATCCTGCCCTCGATCCAGGTGAACATGCGCGGTGGTCATCTGCCGGAGCCGGAAGCCAACGGCACCCGCTACCTCAAAATTCCGCTGGATGCGCTGTGATGCCAGGCTTTCCCCATGCCATGCCGCTCGAAGGCTTCATCGGCGGGCTGATGATCGGTGTCGCCGCGGCGATCATGCTGCTGGGCAACGGGCGCATCGCCGGTGTCAGCGGCATGTTCGCAAGAGTTTTGGGTCTTACCGATGGAGGTCCACCATGGGCCCTCGCGCTGCTCTTTACCGCGGGTCTGCCCTTGGGCGCGGGTATTGCTGCGGCCAGTTTGGGCGTGAAAGCCAGCTTTCCGGCATCGCTTTCGCTGATTGCCGTCGCCGGTCTGGTCGTCGGTATCGGAACGCGGCTTGGGTCCGGGTGCACCAGTGGTCACGGCGTATGCGGCCTGTCCCGCCTGTCGCCCCGGTCCATCGCCGCGACCGTCACGTTCATGGCGACCGGCGTCGTCACGGTCACGATCATGCGTCTGTCCGGGGTGATACTGTGATGCGCCAGAACCTCATTTCACTCGCTAGCGGGACGCTGTTCGGCGCCGGCCTTGCCATCTCCGGAATGATCGATCCGGCGCGGGTGCGCGCGTTCCTCGATGTCACCGGCGCGTGGGACCCGACCTTGGCGTTCGTCATGGCAGGCGCGATCCTGCCGATGGCGATAGCCTGGTTCGTCGTGCGGCGTCGCTCGACCCCGATCGCGGCCGAACAATTCCACACGCCCGCCACCTCGCCGATCGACCGGCGCCTCATCGGCGGTGCGGCCTTGTTCGGCATAGGCTGGGGCATCGTCGGATTGTGCCCAGGTCCCGCCATTGCCGCACTGGCGATCCAGCCTCTGCCGGCACTGGTCTTCATCGCTGCAATGGCCCTCGGCGTTGCCGTCCACCGCTTTGCATTCACTTCCCGCCGTTCGGCCTGATCAGACAGGAGACATCACATGGCTTTCAAGCAGATCACCTCGTCCTTCTCTGCCGCCCCCCAGCTGACGCAAGACGACCTCGCCGCTGCCGCGAAGGCAGGATATCGCTCGATCATCTCAAGCCGCCCGGACGGCGAGGAGGCGGGCCAGCCAAGCGCGGAAGAAATGGCCCGAATGGCAGGCGACCACGGTCTCGCGTTTGCCCATGTCCCTATCGTACCGGGCAAGGCGACTGACGCCGATGCGGATCGCATGAAGGAGGCGCTAGCCACGCTGCCACAGCCGACGCTCGGCTTCTGCCGTAGCGGGACGCGCGCGGCGACCTTGTGGGCGTTGGCCGAGGCCGATCGCGCCGACCCGGCGACGATCGTCGACCAAGCAAAGGCAGCCGGGTACGACCTTGCCGATCTCACGCCTGCGCTGAAGCGCCGTTCCGAAAGGGCTGATCAATGACCTACGACATCGTCATCATCGGGGGCGGTGCCGCCGGCATCGCGACCGCTTCCAGCATTCTGAAGCGCAACGCCAAAGTGACGATCGCGGTCGTCGATCCGGCGACCGACCATTATTACCAGCCCGGCTGGACGATGGTGGGGGCCGGCGTCTTCACTCCCGAACAGACGCGCAAGGCCGAATCCGACATAATGCCAAAGGGCGTTAAGTGGGTACGGTTGCCCGCCGTTGCCATCGACCCCGACCGTAACACGGTCGAGCTCGAAGACGGTGACACATTGACCTATCGCGTTCTGGTCGTCGCGCCCGGGCTGCGCCTGGCGTGGGAGAAGATCGAAGGGCTGCCTGAGGCTCTCGGCCGCAACGGCGTCACCTCCAACTATCGCTACGATCTGGCACCCTACACCTACCAGCTCGTCAAGGAATTGCGGCAGGGGCGGGCGCTGTTCTCGCAGCCACCCATGCCGATCAAGTGCGCCGGCGCACCGCAGAAAGCGATGTATCTCTCCTGCGACATCTGGCGGGATAGCGGCGTTCTCCCAGCTATCGACGTCGAGTTCCATAATGCCGGCGCAGCCCTGTTCGGGGTCCCGACCTACGTCCCGGCGCTGATGGAATATGTCGAGAAGTACGGTATCGATCTCAGGCTTGAGTCCAACCTGGTCGCGGTCGACGCCGATCGCCGCGTCGCCACGTTCGAGCGCAAGCAGGACGGCGTCTCCGAGCGGATCGAACGTGAGTTCGATATGCTCCATGTCGTGCCACCTCAGGTGTCACATGCGGTCGTCGCAAATAGCCCGCTTGCGGCTGCGAGCGGCTTCGTCGAGGTCGACGAGACTACGCTGCGGCACAAGCGATTTGAAAACATCTTTGGCCTTGGCGATGCCGCTGGCACCAGCAACGCCAAGACCGCCGCTGCTGCTCGCGTCCAGGCGCCCGTGGTCGCAGTCAACGCGCTGGCCGCGCTCGACGGCAGACCCCCCGTTGCCGATTATAATGGTTACGGCTCATGCCCGCTCACGGTCGAACGCGGTAAGATCGTCCTCGCCGAGTTCGGCTATGGCGGAAAGCTGCTGCCCAGCTTCCCATCCTGGCTGCTGGACGGAACGCGTCCGACGCGCACCGCGTGGTTCCTGAAAGAGCGGATGCTGCCCCCGATCTACTGGCAGGGCATGCTGAAAGGCCGTGAGTGGATGGCCGCTCCACACGAGATCGGCAAGGCGGCATGATCCTCGAACCAATCCAGTATCTGCTTGGCGCCTTGTCCGGCAGCCTGGTCGGATTCACCCTCGGGCTCGTCGGTGGCGGTGGCTCGATCCTCGCCGTGCCGCTCATGGTGTATCTGGTGCGCGTTCCCGACGCGCACCTCGCCATCGGTACGAGCGCGTTTGCCGTGGCGGCCAATGCCGCGACCGGTCTGATCGGTCATGCCAAGGCTCATACCGTAAAATGGCGGTGCGGCGGCATGTATGCGACTGCCGGCGTCATCGGTGCGCTACTCGGATCCACCGCGGGCAAGGCCGTCGATGGCGGCAAGCTCCTCTTTCTATTCGCGCTCGTCATGATCGTCGTCGGCGTTGTGATGCTGCGCGGGCGGGGTGACGCTGGTAATCCCGGTGCAGAATGCAACCGGGAGAAGGCGCCCAAGGTGCTGGGTTATGGCCTCGGCACCGGACTGTTTTCAGGCTTCTTTGGCATCGGTGGTGGCTTCCTGATCGTTCCCGGACTGATTGGATCGACGGGCATGCCGATCCTCAACGCCGTCGGCACGTCGCTGATCGCCGTCACCGCGTTCGGGCTAACGACCGCTGCCAACTACGCGTTCTCCGGGCTTGTGGATTGGCCGCTCGCCTTCGCCTTCATCGGCGGTGGAGTTATCGGCGGGTTGATCGGCACGCGGATCGCTAAGCGTCTGGGCACGGGCAGTACGCTCACCACGGTTTTCGCAATGCTGATCTTCGTGGTCGCAGCCTATATGCTCTGGAAGAGCGCAGGCGCGTTTCTGTGATGGGCAGCGCAATTGCCATCGGGCCGCTGATGATGGCGGTCGATCGCGGATTGGCGGTTCTGTGCGTCGCCGTGTTCCTCGGTTTGACGGCGCTGGCGGGCCGGTTCCGCTTCCCGCGAGTGTCGATGGTCGCGACCAGTGCTATTGTCGTCGGGCTGGTGACGGCCCGGATCGGCTATGTCGCGACGCATTGGGCGAGCTACGCCGATGCTCCACTTTCCATCCTAGCTATATGGCAGGGAGGCTTCTCGGCCGTCGCCGGCCTCGCCGGCGCTGCGGTAACGCTGGCGTTCCGGCTCGGCCGAACGCGCGCTCTGGCGATAGGCTGGGCAGCGCTTGCCGTAGCTGGCGGCCTCTGGTTCACGCTTCAGGCGCTGATCCCGCCCGTGACCTACGGCCCCTTTCCCTATCATCTCGCCCTAACGACGCCATCCGGCGCTCCGCTCCCGCTTGATCGTTTCCGGGGTCGTCCCTTCGTGGTCAATCTGTGGGCGACATGGTGCGGCCCATGCCGGCGCGAGCTGCCGATGCTCGATGCTGCTGCGTCGCGCCGTGGAGAGGTTCCGATTCTGCTCGCCGATCAGGGTGAGGCGCCGGCGACCGTTACCCAGTTCCTTACCCGCGAAGGCATCGGTGCCGGCAACGTCGCGCTTGATCCCGACCGTAGGCTTTCCCGAGCCTTCGAAGTCGCCGGCTATCCCGCAACCGCCTTCGTCGCCGCGAATGGCACGATCGTGCAGCTTCAGCTCGGAGAGTTGTCGCGCGCCGCGCTCGCCGATGGAATTGATAAGGCAAGGAAACACCGATGAACCGCCGCAACCTTCTCTTTCGCGGCGCTCTAGCCGCGCTTGCTTTCGCCGTGCCGATGACACCTGCGGTCGGGCAGCAGCAGCCTGATTTGTCGCGCAAGGCAGTCGTCGACGATCCCGTAGCCCCCAAGCGGGCCGGCACCGCCTATGACGTCACCGTTGTCGAGTTCTTCGACTACAACTGCCCCTATTGCCGTCGCATGGAGCCGGTGCTGAACGCGCTGCTTCGCTCCGACCCGAAGGTCCGGATCGTGTATCGGGATTGGCCAATATTCGGACCCGCCTCCCGTGAGGCGTCCCGGGCGGCCGTCGCGAGCCAGTGGCAGGGCAGGCATGCCGCCTTCCATGGAGCGCTGCTTGCCTCGCCGGCGCGGCTCGACAGCGCCGGTATCAGGGCAGCTGCTGTGAAAGCCAAGGTGGATTGGCCGCGTCTGCAACGTGACCTGAAGACGCGTGGCGCGGAAATCGATGCGCTGCTCGCACGCACCAATGCGATTGCCGAAGCGATCGGGTTCAATGGGACGCCGGCGCTGATCGTCGGCTCGCAGGTCGTGGCCGGCGCGGTCGATCTGCCGGCGCTCCGCCGCCTCGTCGCCACGGCGCGCAGCAAGCCCGGAGGGCGTTGAGCGTGCCGGGGCCACTCAGTCGGAGGCAGGCGGTCGGGCTCGGCGCTGTAGTCGTGGGGGGCTGGGCGGTCGGACAGGTGCTGCGGCGCACCGCCCCGATTGGGCGTGACGTTGGTCCGACCGCCGACCTGATCCTGACAGGCGGCAGTTCGCCTGAGCACGGTCCTGCCGACGCGACGTTGCGGCTTGCCGTTTTCACCGATTATCGTTGCCCGGCCTGCCGTCACGCCTTCCCCGCGTTGGAAGAGGCCGTGCGACGCGATGGCAAAATTAGGGTCATCTACAAGGATTGGCCGATCTTCGGTCCACCGTCTGAACGTGCCGCGAGCGTTGCGCTCAGCTGTGCCGAACAGGGCATCTACCCGGTCGTCCATCGCCAGCTGATGGCCGACAACCGTACGATTGACGACGACATGCTGCGGGACGTCGTAATCGGCGCTGGCGGTGACTGGCTGAGCGCAACGACGTGGCTTGCTTCGCATGCACAGGCTGTCGCGGCGCGCCTGCGTGCGAACGGCCAAGAGGCCTATTCGATCGGCTTGGCCGGCACCCCGGGCTTTCTTGCCGGACGCATGCTGGTGATGGGCGCGATCGATCCGGGTGATTTCGAGCGGTTGTTCGCGCGGGCGCGGGCAGAAAGCTAACAGAGCGAGAGGATGAAAACATGATCGAGTATAAGCACGATGGTATGACCGTTGCGTCGCTCCATGATGAGCGCACTGGTAGCTTCCAATATGTTGTCGTCGACGACACTACGAAGACGGCTGCGATCATCGATCCAGTTCTGGATTTTGACCCGCGCGCTGGTGCGACCGCGACCCGAAACGCGGATCTTATCCTCGACTATGTGCGCGAAAAGGGGCTAACCGTCGAATGGGTGCTCGACACCCACCCACACGCCGATCATTTTTCAGCCGTTCCGTACCTCACCGGCAAGACCGGTGGCAAAACCGCGATCGGCAACAAGGTCGTGGAAGTGCAAAAGCTGTGGCGGGACATCTACTGCCTGCCCGATCTCGCCGTCGACGGCAGCCAGTGGGACCGGTTGTTTGCGGATGGCGAGCGTTTCCGGATCGGCACGCTCGATGCTCATGTCATGCTGTCGCCGGGCCATACGCTTGCCTCGATCACTTATGTCGTCGGTGACGCCGCGTTCGTTCACGATACGCTGATGGTTCCTGATAGTGGCACAAGCCGAGCGGACTTCCCGGGTGGTGATGCTCATTCGCTGTGGTGCTCGATCCGCGCCATCCTCGATCTGCCACCCGAAACCGCAACCTATGTTGGGCATGACTATGGCAAGGATGGCAGGGACGTACTTGGTCGCTCGACCGTCGCCGATCAGCGTCGCGACAACATCCATGTTCACGATGGCATCGACGAAGCCGAGTTCGTCGCGACCCGCGAGAAAGGGGGCGTTTGCGGGAGGGGGCGGAATCCTACGCTAAGGATTTGGGCCAGCGATATTCCCCGGTTAGATTGATGTG
>NZ_JAJGNP010000023.1 GCF_020782245.1 Sphingobium soli | reverse complement strand
ATCCGAACCCTACCAGAAGATCGACGGTGGCCACCCTCTCAGGGAAACCTTCCTACACCACCCCGCGGGACACGACCCAGGTTGCGGGGCCACGTCCGATCCCCGGATTAGGCAACCACTGACGCGTCAGAACGAACTTCACGCTGCCGAAGATACGAGGAACGCGCAGGACATAGAGATCGCCATCGAGCAAGAGCACCATCCGACCCGGGCATAGATCCTCTTTCAGCAGATCGCCGTAGTTGTCCTCGTACCATTTATGGATCGCTTCGCTCAGTGCCGCATTCTCGTGCAATTCCGGCGGCATACGCACGGCGTCACCACCGAACGGCATGCTAAGATTATACGTCATCGAAACTTCGCGCATCGCAAACATCGGTCGCCACGGGATATCGACGCCTTCATTGATAAGCTTGAGGTCAATCTGCGCCATCATAGCTTCATATTGTGGCCCAAGTTCAGGCGGCCGTTGAAAGGTCATACTCACCCCCTCGCATATTTCGGACGCTCGCGAAACACACCGCCGAATGAACGGCAGCGTTCAGCACGATGGGGATTGGACATAACGACTGCTGTTGGCTCGATCCCGCCAAACTGATCGAAGGCAGACGACGCCTCCGCCTGAGATGCCAGCCTTCGCTGGCATGACGGGATGGGGTAGGCAATCTTCATGGCGGCCCGTGGCCGGTCAGGCGGCGGTTTGGCCTGAGCCTTCGTGCCGCCCATCCTTGCGATCAATAGGCGCGCGGTTCGCTGCCATCGAGCCAGTGGGAACAGCGTTGGGCGGCGCCGTCTTCGCCTTCGCTGAGCGCGGCGATGGTGTGCCAGCCTTCGCCGCGTAGTTCCGCCGCGCGGGCGGGGTCGTGGCCCAAGGGCAGGAACAGGCGTTTCGGGCTGTCGCCGCCGAAACCCGCGTCGATCAGCGGGTCGGGATAGAGGGAAAAGCCCATCGCCGGTTCATCCGCGCCGTCGGCGCGGGCGATGGCGTAGCTGCCGCCGCGGCCGATCTCGCCGACGAAACCTTCGGCGAAGATCGAGAAGCCGAACCAGTTCTGGAATTCAAAGCCATGCCGTTCGGTCGGATCGAGCGTCAGGGTGATGTCCCAGCCAATGGGCTTGGCGATGGCGCGCAGGCCTGCGATGCGGCTGTCGATCGCGCCGCCGACACGGGCGCTGAACGCCTCCAGCCGCTCCATCGCGGCATGGAACGGGCCGGTCGCTTCGATGAGCGGCAGATAGGCGGCGGCGGCCGGGCCATGGGCGGCGAGCGCGCCGGCATCCTTGGCGTCCAGTTCGGCGCGCACCGCCTCGACCTGGGCATCGCCAAGCGGCAGCGGGCCGGCGGCGAGCATGTCGACAAGGTCGGGCAGCGTGAAGTCGATGGTGATGCCGGTGACGCCGGCGGCCTGCAACGCCTCTATCGCGATGTTGACGATTTCGACGGCGGCGGGGACGCTGTCGCTGCCGATCAGTTCCGCGCCCAGTTGCATCTTTTCGCGTTCCGGGCGCAGCTGGGTCGCCTTCTGCCGGATGACGGGACCGGCATAGGACAGGCGCAGCGGGCGCGGCGCGGCGGCCAGGCGGGTGGCGGCGATGCGGCCGACCTGCGCGGTCATGTCCGGGCGAAAGGCCAGGGTCCGTTGCGACACGGGATCGACGACGCGCACCAGATCCTGCGCGCGCATGGAGGTGAGCCTTTGCGTCAGCGTATCCTCAAACTCCGCGAGCGGGGGCATGACTCGTTCATAGCCATGGGTCGCGACCGTATCGAGCACGCGCCGCACCAGCAGCGCGGAGGCTTGCGCCTGGGGCGGCAAGCGGTCGGACAGCCCTTCGGGCAGGAGGCCGGGGGGGATGGTATTCATGAACGGCCCTTTAGCGGAAATTGCAGGTGAGGCCATCCCCCGGCTCCGTTCGGTTCGAGCGTGTCGAGAACTGTTCTCGACGATGCTTCTCGACTTCGCTCGAAGCTGCTCGAACCGAACGGTGAGGCCGTTTCACGCGAAGCGGAGCAGCTTGACCTGGTTGACGCCGGTGAGGTTGCAGATTTCCCAGCGCAGCGGTTCGGTGACAGTACCATCGACCGAGAGCAGCAGCACCGCTTCGCCGCCCTGGTCGCGGCGACCAAGGTGGAAGGTGCCGATATTGACGTTCGCTTCGCCGAGCGTCGAGCCTAGGCGGCCGATGAAGCCGGGCGCGTCCTGGTTGACGATGTAGAGCATCGTGCCGCCAAGATCGGCCTCCACCTTGATGCCGAACAGTTCAACGAGGCGCGGCTGGGCGTGACCGAACAGCGTGCCCGCGACCGAACGATCGCCGTTGGCGGTGGTCACGGTGACGCGCACCAGCGTCTGATAGTCGCCTTCGCGGTCATGGCGCACTTCGCGCACGTCAAGGCCGCGTTCCTTCGCCAGGAAGGGCGCGTTCACCATGTTCACCGTGTCGGAATAGACGCGCATCAGGCCCGCGAGGACGGCGGCGGTGATCGGCTTGGGATTGAGCTGCGCGGCCTGACCCTCGACCTCGACCGCGACGCCGGTGATGGCGTCGCCTTCCAGCTGGCCGATCAGCGAGCCGAGCTTTTCGGCGAACGCCATATAGGGCTTCAATTTGGGCGCTTCCTCGGCGCTGAGGCTAGGCACGTTGAGCGCATTGGTGATGCCGCCGTCGAGCAGATAGTCGCTGAGCTGTTCAGCGACCTGCAATGCGACATTGACCTGCGCCTCGTCGGTCGATGCGCCCAGATGGGGGGTGCAGATGAAGTTCGGGGTGCCGAACAGCGGCGATTCCCTGGCCGGCTCGGTCTGGAACACGTCGAGCGCCGCGCCCGCGACCTGGCCGCTGTCGAGCGCATCCTTGAGCGCCGCTTCGTCGATCAGGCCGCCGCGCGCGCAGTTGATGATGCGCACGCCCTTCTTGGTCTTGGCGAGGTTTTCGCGGCTGAGGATGTTGCGCGTCTGGTCGGTAAGCGGCGTGTGCAGCGTGATGAAGTCGGCCTTGGCCAGCAGCGTGTCGAGATCGGCCTTTTCCACGCCCATTTCAACGGCGCGTTCGGGCGTCAGGAACGGATCGAAGGCGACGACCTTCATCTTGAGGCCAAGCGCGCGGGTCGCCACGATCGAGCCGATATTGCCCGCACCGATGAGGCCCAAAGTCTTGCCGGTGACTTCGACGCCCATGAAGCCGTTCTTTGGCCACAGGCCCGCTTGCGTCTGGGCATTGGCTTCGGGCAGCTGGCGCGCAAGCGCGAACATGAGCGCGATGGCATGTTCGGCCGTCGTGATGGAGTTGCCGAACGGCGTGTTCATGACGATCACGCCCTTGGCCGAGGCATAGGGGATGTCGACATTGTCGACGCCGATGCCGGCGCGGCCGATGACCTTGAGGTTCGTCGCGGCGTCGAGGATCTCCTTCGTCACCTTCGTGGACGAGCGGATGGCGAGGCCGTCATAGTCGCCGATAATGGCCTTCAATTCTTCGGGGGTCTTGCCGGTGATGACATCGACATCGACGCCGCGTTCCTGAAAGATGGCGGCGGCGCGGGGGTCCATTTTGTCGGAAATAAGGACTTTGGGCATGACGAATTGCCTTTCTTTGCAATTCGTCATCCTGACGAAAGTCAGGATCTCAGGCGGCCAGGTCGGACCTGGAGGCCCGAGATCCCAGCCTTCGCTGGGATGACGGGTATATCAGGGAAAAGATGTTTAAGCGGCCTTGGTCTGGGCATAGGCCCAGTCGAGCCAGGGGCCGAGCGCTTCGATATCAGCGGTTTCCACCGTCGCGCCGCACCAGATGCGCAGGCCCGCAGGCGCATCGCGATAGCCCGCAATGTCATAGGCAGCGCCTTCCTTTTCGAGGAGGGCGGCGAAGGCCTTGATGAAGGCTTCGTCCGCACCCTCCACCGTCAGGCAGACGCTGGTCTTCGAGCGCGAGGCGGGATCGGCGGCGAGATGGCCGAGCCAGTCGCGGTCAGCCACGATCCTGTCGAGCGCCGCCGCATTGGCGTCGGAACGGGCGATCAGGCCATCAAGGCCACCCAGCGACTTGCCCCATTCCAGCGCGAAGATCGCATCCTCGACCGCCAGCATGGAGGGCGTGTTGATCGTTTCGCCCTTGAAGATGCCTTCGGCAAGCTTGCCCTTGGCCATCAGGCGGAAGACCTTGGGCAGCGGCCAGGCGGGGGTGTGGGTTTCGAGCCGTTCGACCGCGCGGGGGCCAAGGATCAGGACGCCATGGCCGCCCTCCCCGCCCAGCACCTTCTGCCAGGAGAAGGTGGCGACGTCGATCTTGGTCCAGTCGATATCATAGGCAAAGACCGCGCTGGTCGCGTCGGCGAAGGCCAGGCCCTGACGGTCGGCGGGAATCCAGTCGGCATTGGGCACGCGCACGCCAGAGGTAGTGCCGTTCCAGGTGAAGAGCACGTCATGGCCGAAATCGACCTGGGCAAGGTCGGGCAGCTGGCCATAATCGGCGCGGATGATGGTGGGGTCGAGCTTGAGCTGCTTGGCGGCGTCCGTCACCCAGCCTTCGCCGAAGCTTTCCCAGGCAAGCGTGGTGACGGGGCGGGCGCCCAGCATCGTCCACATCGCCATTTCAAAGGCGCCGGTGTCGGAGCCGGGGACGATGCCGATGCGGTGCGTGTCGGGCAGCTGCAAAATCTCGCGCATCAGGTCGATGCAATAAGCGAGGCGGCTCTTGCCGATCTTGGCGCGGTGCGAGCGGCCGAGCGAGTCCGTGCTCAGCTTGTCGGCGCTCCATACAGGCGGCTTGGCGCAGGGACCGGAAGAGAAAAAGGGGCGCGCCGGCGTGGTGGCGGGCTTTGCGGCAGGCGCAATGGTGGCGTCGGCGGCAGTCAGATCAGTCATGTCATGCTTCTCCTTGCAGAGAGCGCGCGCGGCGTTGGGACCGCGTGGCCCGTCGGCCGCCCTAAAGATCGCGACGAAAGAGTCAAGGTGATTGTCGGAATGCGACGAGCCGAGCGGGCGGTTAACTTTCGTAAAGGATTGGCTTGGTAAACATCTGATTCATGGAAAAGCGGGCGATGAGCAATCTGCGCGGCGCGGCCACGGCTGCGTTCTTGGCAAGCATGATGACACTGGCGGGGTGCGGCGGTGACCTGGTGCCGCGCGGCAAGGTGGCGCGCGCGTCGAAACCGGTGCGTGCGCCCGCGCATGCGACGCGCCTGCCATCGCAACCCGCGCTGGAAACGCGGCAATGTTTCGCCAAGCTGCAATCCCAGGCGGTGTCTTTCACCCCCCTGCCCGACCGCAATTTCGGCGGTGGGTGCAATGCGATCAACAGCGTCAAGCTGCTGGACATCGGGGTGCCCACGACAGGGCTGGGCGCGATGACATGCAACCTGGCCGCCAATTTCGCGGCGTGGGCGCGCTATGGCGTGCAGCCCGCCGCACGGGTCGTCTTTGGTGCGGAAATCGAGAAAATCGAGACGTTCGGCACCTATAATTGCCGGCCGATCGCCGGACTGAGCAAGCTGAGCGAACATGCGCACAGCAACGCCATCGACGTGTCGGCCTTTGTCCTGTCGGACGGGCGGCGGATCACGGTGCAGCAGGGCTGGCATGGCGACCGGCGGACGCGCCAGTTCCTGAGCCTGATCCACGCCAGCGCCTGCAAGCGCTTCAACACGGTGCTCAGCCCGGACTATAATGCCGCGCATCACGACCATTTCCATTTTGACATGGGCGGGCGTGGAGGGTTTTGCCGCTAAAGCGGCGAGGAGGGTTTTGCCGCTAAAGCGGCGGGGTGGTTTTTGCCGCTGAGCCAGAAGGCGATTCTGTGACCGGGCGTCTTGGCAATGTCATCGCCGACGCCTAATTGGCCATGGATGACAAGAAAAGAGATTGAGGAACGCAAGTTCCGCCCCGCCCGCGAAGAGGCAGGCGACGCCGCCAAGCAGACCGGCACCCCCCAGACGCAGAGCGCGGCCTACAGGCTGGCCTTCCAGGACGACGAGTTCCTGCTGCGCGAAGACCTGCGGCCCGTTCGTTTCCAGCTGGAATTGCTCAAGCCCCAGTTGCTGATGGATGAGGCGAAGATCGAATCGACCTTCGTCTTCTACGGTTCCGCGCGGATTCCCGAACCCGATCAAGTACAGGCGCGGATCGACGCCGCGCCGACGCCGGAGCTGAAACGGCTGGCGGAAAATCTGGGGAAGAAGGCGCATTATTACGAAGAAGCGCGCAAGCTGGCGCGCATCGCCGCCCAATATCCGGTGAATGCGGCGGGATGCCGCCATTTTGTGGTCTGTTCAGGCGGCGGCCCGTCGATCATGGAAGCGGCCAATCGCGGCGCGCAGGATGTCGGCCAGACCACCATCGGCATGAACATCGTCCTGCCGCACGAGCAGGCGCCCAATCGTTTCGTGACGCCGGAGCTGAGTTTCCAGTTCCACTATTTCGCGCTGCGCAAGATGCATTTCCTGCTGCGCGCGCGGGCGCTGGCGGTGTTCCCCGGCGGCTTCGGCACGTTCGACGAGATGTTCGAGCTGCTGACGCTGATCCAGACCGGCAAGATGAAGCCCATTCCGATCCTGCTTTACGGTCGGGACTTCTGGAACCGGGTGGTCGATTTCGAGGCACTGGCCGACGAAGGGGTGATCTCCCACAAGGATCTGGACCTGCTGACCTGGGTGGAAAACGCGCAGGAAGGATGGGACGCGGTGCAGCGTTTCTACGAGGATAGCGACGCGCCGGGGTGCTAGACCAGGCCGTTCCGTTCGAGCGGCCTTGGCTTGTCGAAGGCGAGAACCATTCTCGACCGACGCATCTCGACAAGCTCGACGCCGGCTCGAACCGAACGGGTTCGTATGGTCGATCTTCTGCCCTCTTTCCCTTGCCCTCTTTCCCTGGCCGCTTTAGGGCGCGGCCATGTTGCCGGCGCTTTCCCATGTCGATACCTGGATCTTCGATCTGGACAATACGCTCTATCCGGCGAAGGCGGACCTGTTCGCGTTGATGGACGTGAAGATGGGCGAGTATATTCAGGGCCTGCTCGGCTGCGACCCGGTGATCGCGCGGGAAACGCAGAAGCGATACTTCATGGAGCATGGCACGACGCTGGCAGGCCTGATGCACCACCATGGCATCGAGCCGGGCGACTATCTGACCTATGTGCATGATATTTCGATGGACCGGCTGGCGGTGGACGAGGCGCTTAACCGCCATATCGCCGCGCTGCCGGGACGCCGCCTGATCTTCACCAATGGCGATGCGGACTATGCCGGGCGCGTGCTGGAGCGGCTGGGCCTTGGCGGCGCATTCGAGCTGATCCATGATATCCACGCCTGCCAATATGTGCCCAAGCCCGATCCGGCCGGTTATGACGCGCTGTGCAAGGTTCATGATGTCGACCCGACGCGCGCGGCCTTCTTCGAGGACATGGCGCGCAACCTGCGGCCCGCCAAGACGATCGGGATGACGACCATCTGGGTCAATAACGGGTCGGAAGCGGGCAATCATGACCATCATCCCGACTTTATCGATTTCGAAACCGACCATCTGACGCCGTTTCTGGCGCGCATTCTGGGGGAATGACCATGAGCCAAGACCTTATCGCCATCATCGACGCGGCCTGGGAAGACAGGGCCAATGTGACCCTGCAAACGCAGGGCGACGTGCGTCAGGCGGTCGATCGGGCGCTTGGGATGCTGGACAAGGGCGAGTTGCGCGTCGCCGAGCCGACAGAGGCGGGCTGGCAGGTCAATCAATGGGCGAAGAAGGCGGTGCTGCTGTCCTTCCGCCTGAACGACAACGCCCTGATCGAAAACGGCCCGGGCGCCGGCCATTGGTGGGACAAGGTGCCGAGCAAGTTTGCCGGTTGGGACGAGGCGGCGTTCCGTGCCGCCGGCTTCCGCGCCGTGCCGGGGAGTTTCGCCCGCGCCGGATCGCATATCGCCAAGAATGTCATCCTGATGCCAAGCTTCGTCAACATCGGCGCCTTCGTCGATGAAGGCACGATGGTCGACACCTGGGTGACGGTGGGCAGCTGCGCGCAGATCGGCAAGAATGTCCATTTGTCAGGCGGCGTGGGTATCGGCGGCGTGCTGGAGCCGTTGCAGGCCGATCCGGTCATCATCGAGGATGATTGTTTCATCGGCGCGCGGTCCGAAGTGGTCGAGGGCGTGCGCATCGGCAAGGGATCGGTGCTGTCGATGGGCGTCTTCATCGGCCAGTCGACCAAGATTGTCGACCGCACCAGCGGCGAGGTCTTCATGGGGCAAGTGCCGCCCTATTCGGTGGTCGTGCCCGGCAGCCTGCCCGGCAAGCCGCTGCCCGACGGCACGCCCGGCCCCAGCCTCTATTGCGCGGTGATCGTCAAGCGCGTCGACGCGCAGACGCGGTCCAAGACCGGAATCAACGAATTGCTGCGCGACTGACGAGGCGGGTTTCGGGGAGGGCGCGGCCCCTCCCCCTTTCTTCATTCCAGCGCCAGCAGCGCGAAGGTGGCGAGCCAATGTTCGCCCATATAATCGCCCGCGACATGGGGCAGGCTGGCGTCCAGATGGACGCGCGCGGCCTGCTGCGCCAAGGGATGGACCGGGTCGCTTTCGCCCAGCGCCGCCGCAATGCCGCGCCAGCACCAGGCGCGGCTGAGATTGAGGCCGTCGAGATGCGCGATCTTGCCATCGCTGCGATCTGACACGGTGGCGGGCGTGAAGAGCGTCGCCGGCTCGCCTGCTTCAACGTCCGGCAGGAAGGCGTGAAACCATGCGGCAAAATCCGTGCGGTCGATGAGGCGGCTCATCAGCAAGGCTTCGCAGAGCGCCGGGGACAGAAATTCGTCGCCGCCCGGTTCCCACGCCTGACAGGCGCGATCCTGTGCGAACCAGTGCAGCGCGCGATCATGGATCAGCGCGGCAAGCGCGTCGTCGCGCCCCTGCGCCCAGTCGCGCGCGAGGATGAGGGCGAAGGCGATGTTGAAATGGGTGCCGACCCGCAGCGGATAGGTGAGCCTGGGCAGGAACGCATGGAAGCGGGCGGCGAAATCGTGCGCCAGCGGCTCCAGCGCCGCCGCCCAGGGCGCATCATGGCGCGCCAGTTCCGCGTGCAGCGCCAGCGCCCAGGCCCAGCCATAGGGGCGTTCGAACCCGGCGCTCATCGGGCGAGCGAGATAGGCGCGCTCGCCTGCGACATTGGCGGGCGTCAACATCGCGTCGGCGCGCGCGCGGATGGCGGGCGCCTGCGCCATGGCGGGATACAGCCGCATCAGCCGCATCACCTGCCACCAGCCATGGACGCAGCTGTGCCAGTCGAAGCTGCCGTGGAAGATGGGATGATGCTCCCGCGGCGGCCGGGCGTCCTGCGGCCCGGTCAGCACCAGGTCCATCTTGAAGGGATATTCGCGGCCGAGATGCGACAGGGTGAGGCCGGCGAAACGGCTGGCGATGTCGGGGGTGAGCAGGGTCATGGAAAGGCGAGCCAGTAAATGAGGAGGATGTTGACGACAAGCAGCGGGACGGCGGTGCCGACCTGCCGCTTGATGACGCCATGCTTGTCCTTGAGGTCGAGCAGGGCGGCGGGCACGAGGTTGAAGTTCGCGGCCATCGGCGTCATCAGCGTGCCGGAAAAGCCCGCCAGCATGCCGATGGCGCACACGATCGCCGGGTCGCCATCATAGGTGCGGATGAGCAGCGGCAGGCCGATGGCGGCGGTCATCACCGGGAAGGCGGCAAAGGCGTTGCCCATGACCATGGTGAAGAGCGCCATGCCAAGGCCATAGGCGATGACCGCGCCCAGGAGGCTGCCCTGCGGGATCGCCATGCTGACGATCTGGCCGACGACATCCCCCACCCCTGCCAGCGCGAACACCGCGCCGAGGCTGGCGAGCATTTGCGGCAGGATGGCGGCCCAGCCGACCGAATCCATCAGCCGCCGCCCCTGCTGGAGCGGTTCGAGCGGAGATGCGCGCAGCCAGAGGCAGCCCAATACCGAGGCGATCAGCACACCCAGCGCCAGGGCAATCAATGTCGCCTGCTTGCCATCGAACCAGTCGGGGGCTTGCTTGAAGGCGAAGGTGCCGATGAGCGCGGTCGCAGGAATGATAAGCGCGATGACGAACAGGCGATTGCCCATGCGATCGGCCCGGTCGCGGCGCACGGCGTCGGGCAGCGCGGACTGCCCCCGCCCCATGCCGCCCAGCCCAGCCAGCGCGACAAGGCCCAGCAGCAGGACGCCATTGCCAAGATCGCCCAGCCAGTCGCCACCCCACATGCTGAGCGCCAACAAGGCCCAGAAGGCGGAGGTGGTCCAGCGGCGCGGATTGGTGCGGTCGCCAAGGCCCAGCAGGGCGAAAGCGGCGAACATCGCGCCAGCGACGGCATAGACCCAGTGCAGGGTAATCATGCCGGGTCCTCCGGTGCGCTGCGCTTCAACCTGCGGTCCAGGCGCCAGAGGCGAAAGCCATGGATCAGGAAGGCGGCGATGGCGGTCGGGATCGCCCAGACCGACAGATGCAGCGGCTCCAGGCTGATGCCATATTGTTCCAGCAGCCCCTTGATCAGCAGGATCGACCCGATGGCGAGGAAGATGTCCTCGCCGAAGAACAGGCCGATATTGTCGGTCGCGGCGGCCCAGGCCTTCACTTCCTCGCGCCGGTCATCGTCGAGATCTCCGGCCTGCGCCTCTGCCGCCGCTTCGGCGATCGGCGCCACCAGCGGGCGCACCGTCTGAGCGTGACCCGCGACCGATGTGAGGCCTACCGCCGCCAGCCCCTGGCGCAGCAGCATATAGCCGGCGAGGAACTGCCCCACAGTCGCGCCGCGCATCTTGGCGATGAGGCCGCGCGCGCGTTCCTGCAAGCCATAGGCTTCCAGCAGGCCGACGACCGGCAACACGATCCAGATGATGCTGACATAGCGCGCTTCGTTGAACGCCTTGCCGAAAGCGGCGAGGATGGTGAGCAGGTCAAGATCCGCCGCTAGCCCCGTGACGATCGCCGAGGCAAGGATCACCAACAGCGGATGGAAGCGCAGCAGGAAGCCCGCGACGATGATGGCGATGCCGAGCAGGACCCACATGGCCGCGACCTACTGCCCTGGCCGATAGCGGCGTTCGACATGGCCGGCGAGTTCATCGGGATAGAAATAGACGGGCCGCAAGGCGCCGGCTGCGTAATGCGCGGACTGGTCGTTGAAATGGGGCGAGGCGGGATCGCCGCTTTCGCCGCCGACGCTGACCGCTTTGGCATGGACGCGATCGCCGAATTCGACGGCGGCGATGAAGCTGTTGCCGCTGGTGCCATACCATTTGCGCGTGCCGGGATAGGCGCGCGCGCCGAAGGAGGCGAGCGAACCCCAGCGCGCCGAGCTGAACGGCACGGCGATGCTGGGCGCGGCATCGCTGAAATCCTGGGTGATGGCGCCGGTCAGTCGCTGCAACCGGTTAATGTCGCCCCAAGGCGTGCGCCAGGTGCCGAAATCGCGATCCAGCCGCTGCACCACGCCCACCAGCAGGGTCAGTTGCACATCAGGGGACGCGGCGGCCATGCGATCATAGAGGGTGCGCGGCGCCCCCTGGCTATGGTCCAGCGTCCATTGGCGCAAATCCTCCGCCCAGTGCGCCGCAAGGCTGTTGGGGACAGAGGTCAGACCCCAGCGATAATCCCAGTCGCGCAGCATGGCGATCGGCTGCGCCAACATTGCCTTGCGCGCATCCGTGTCGGGCAGATTGTCCCAGGCCTGCACGAGCGGCGGCAGGAACCGCGCGAAGGCGGGCTGGTAGCTGTCGAACGCCGCCGCCCGGAGCGTGTCGATCGTAAAATCCTGTCCCGCCGACAGCAGCATGACGGCATGGTCGCCGCGCGGATTTTCGCCCATCATGTCCATGTAGCGCGGAAAGTCGACCGCCTTCTGGCTGTCCTTGCCCGCCGCCGACCAGGGACCGTTATTGGTGTTCTGAATCCAGCCGCCCGGCGGGTTGCGCAGACCCGGCAGCGCGTCGAGCGGCGTCAGTCCTTTCCAGTCGGTGGCGGGATCGGTGCCGTCCACTGGCCGCGTATAATCGAAACGGTCATCGCGAAGGGGGACGAATTGCGGGTGCAGATAGGCGATGGTGCCATTGGCGTCGGCAAAGATGGTGTTGTTGGACGAATTGGCCTGACGTGTCGCCACTTTCACAAAGGCGGCGTAATCGCGCGCCTTCGTCCGCAAAAAGGATTGCTCCAGCACGGGGATGGGCTTGTCCATCATGGCGAAGGCGACCCATTTGCCGTCCTGATCCCCGATGATCGGGCCATGATGGGTGCGATAGACGGTGAAGCGGCGGTCGGCGCGGCCTCCGTCTGACGTGCGATAGGCGATGGTGACGGTGGAGGCGCGGACCGGGCGCTGTTGCCCGCCATAAAGATAGGTCAGCGTGCCGTCCGGCCGGCGCGTCACGGTTTCGAGAAATTCGTCGACGGCATCGACCGTGCTGGAGGTGTGCATCCACCCGGCGGTGGGATTGAACCCCTGATAGATGAAGAATTGGCCCCAGGTCGCCGCACCATAGGCGTTGAGCCCTTCGTCGCTGGTCACCTGCAGTTCGGAGCGGAAGAAGAAGCTGGTATGCGGGTTGATCCACAGCAGGGCATGGCCGCTGGCGCTCTTGCCCGGCGCGATGGCGAAGCCGTTGGAGCCGCGCGGTTCGGGGTCGGGATCGGCCATGGCGAGCGGGCGGCCGCCGGGCGCGCCGTAAAAGGCCTTGAGCCGATCGAGCGGGATGCGTTCGATGTCGCCGCCGATGCTGCCTTCGGTGAAGCTGAGCGCCATCCAGGGTTCAAAACGGGTGATGACGCGCGGCTTTACCTGCGGGTGCGTGGCAAGATAGTGGTTCAGCCCATCGGCCCAGGCGTCCATCAAGGCGCGCAACCAGGCGGGACTGGCGGCATAGTCGGCGCGCAGCTTTTGCGGGTCCATATAAAGGCGCGCACGCAAATCCTGCCAGATCGCGTCTTCGCCATCCGCCTCCGCAGTGCGGCCGAGCGCGGTCAGATAGTTGGCCTCGATCCGGTTGAAGTCATCTTCGGCCTGGGCGTAGATCATGCCGAACACGGCGTCGGCGTCGCTGCGGCCGTGGACATGGGCGATGCCCCAGTCGTCGCGCTGGATTGTGACCCGCGCCGCCTGTTCCTGCCAGCGCGCCCTATCGGTCTTTGCGGCGACGGGATGGGCGGTAAGAAGGACGGGCAGGATGCAGGCGAGCGACAGCATGATTTTCATGGCTGCCAGCTAACTCGCTTCGCGGCCCCCTGTCATCCCCCCCTGTCATCTCCATGGTCTGTTTCGCATCAGGTCCGCGCGAACGGATCTTCGCGCAGGGACTTGCCTGCCGTTTCGGGCATGTAGCGCAGCGCGACAAGGCCGACGAGGCAGGCCGCCATCATCAGGAAGGCGGGCATGAGTTCGTTGCCGGTCCAGGAGATGAGGCCGCTACCGATCGCAGGTGCGGTGCCGCCGAACAGCGAGGTCGAGACGTTATAGGCGATGGCGAAACCGGCAAAGCGCACTGAGGTCGGGAATAGCGCGGGAAATGTTGCGGAGATGGTCGCGAGCTGCGGCACATAGCAGAGGCCAAGCAGCACGAAGCCGATGATCGCGCCGACAAGGCCTGTCGCCATCAGCAGGTAGAGCGGCACGACGCCGACGAGCAGGCTGAGCAGCGAGACGCGCCACATCGCCCGTCGCCCGACCCGGTCGGACAAATGCCCAGCAAAGGGCAGGAAGACCATCATAAAGACCATGCCGATGATCGGCACCACCAGCGCTTCGTCCGTAGTGAGACCGATGCGCCGCTGAAGATAAGTGGGCATGTAGCTGAGCAGCGTATAATTAACGACATTGAGCGCCACGACGAGGCCGCCCACGACCAGCATCGGCCGCCAGTGGCGTTCCAGCAATTGGCCGAGGCTGGGGCTTTCCGCCTTGCCGCTGGCCTGCCCATCCTCGCGGAAGATCGGCGTATCCTCCATGCGGGCGCGCAGATACATGCCGATAAGACCCATGGGCGCGGCCACCAGAAAGGGGATGCGCCAGCCCCATGCGTGCATGGCGGCGTCACCCAGCAGCAGCGAGAAGCCCAGCATCAGCAGCGCGCCGAAGGAAAAGCCCGCCAGCGTGCCGAATTCCAGGAAGCTGCCGTAAAAGCCGCGCCGGTCATCGGGTGCATATTCGGCCATGAAGGTCGCCGCGCCGCCATATTCGCCGCCGGTCGAAAAACCCTGCACCATGCGCAGCAGGATGAGCAGCGCCGGCGCCCAGAAACCAATGCTGGCATAGGAAGGGATCAGCCCGACCGCTAGCGTCGCGCCCGACATCATCAATATGGTGAGCGCGAGCACGGATTTGCGCCCCATGCGATCACCCAGCGGTCCCCAGAAGAGGCCGCCCAGCGGACGGACGAGGAAGGAAATGGCGAAGGTCGCGAGCGCGAACAACACCGCGTCATCCACTTCTCCCGGAAACAGCGCCGCGGAGATATAGGTCACGCCATAGGCATAGATGCCATAGTCGAACCATTCGGTGGCGTTGCCGAGTGCCGAGGCCGCAATGGCCCGCCGCAGCGTCGCCTGATCGACAGACCCGGCCGCTCCGGGGGGCGCGGCGATGGTGGTGGCGGTCATGTCGTGTCTCCATCGGGCAGATGATCTGCGGTATTGGGGTCAAGCAGCGACGCCATCGGGGTCGTGCGCGGCACGATCTGGAAATCCTGCTGCTCGGGCGCGGGCACCGGATCGGAGGACAATTGACGCCACAGGCCAAAGCCCAGTGTCGCGCCGGCGCACAAAGCGATGAACAGGAAGAGGCCGCTTGCGCCCGCCAGCGTCATCATCGCCGCCGCGCCCATCGGCCCCAGCGCCGCACCGACCGAATAGAGCAGCACCAGCCGCCCGCTCGCCGCGACGCGTTCGGAGGCGAGCAGCCGGTCATTGCTGTGCGCGACGCACAGCGGATAGAGGGCGAAGCTCAGCCCGCCAAAGGCCGCGCCCAGCACCAGCAGCGGCAGGCCGCCCCGGCTGAGCATCGACAATGCAATGCTGACCGCCAGGGTCGCGGCGAAGCTCCAGACGATCACGGCCCGCCGGTCATAGCGGTCCGACAGGCGGCCGAGCGGCCATTGCATCGCGACGCCGCCCAGAATGACGATCATCATGAAGCTGGCGGTCGCGCCCAGATTAAGACCAAGGCGACGGACATGCACGGCGGCCAGTCCGTAAAAGGCGCCCAGCATCAGCCCGGTCGTCACCGCACCGATCACGCCCAGCGGCGATGCGGCAAAGAGCGAGCGCAGCGAAAAGGCCGTCGCCTCCTGCGGCGCAGGCGCGCTCGACCGGGTGAGACAAAGCGGAATGATGGCCAGCGAGATGAGGATGGAGGCGATCTGGAACGGAATGGCGGGCAGCGTCCCGCTCGCGCCCAGGAGCAACTGGCCGACCGCCTGGCCGGAATAGAGCGCGACCATATAGGCGGCAAGGATGCTGCCGCGGGTTTCCACATCGGCCCGGTCGTTGAGCCAGCTTTCAAGGCAGATGAAAACGCCGGCCACGCAGACGCCGTCGATCAGCCGCAGTGCCGTCCAGAGTAAGGGGTGGTCGAGCAATACATAGGAGAGCGTGCTGGCCGAAAGCAGCGCGACGAAGGCGGCGAAGGCGCGGATATGCCCCACCTGCCGCACGATGCCCCCCGCGCGCAGAGCACCTATCACAAGCCCGCCGAAATAGGCGGTGGCGACCGCGCCGATGGCCATGGTGCCGGCACCCGCCCGCTCCAGACGCAGACTGATGAGGGTCGATAAAAAGCCACTGCCCGCCATCAGCATGAAGATGGCGAGCAGCAGGCTCTGAACGGGACGAATCGCAGCTATCATCTGGAGGCGCCCGGCGGCGCGCGGCGCTCAGGCCGCGCGCCGACCCTCCGCTGCTGCGGGTTCGTCATTATCCTCCACCAGCGCGCGGTGCAGCGCGGCGACGGCAGCGTCATATTGGCGGACATCGACAACGAACTGGACATCCACATTGCGGATCTGATGCTGCATAGCGATCACATCGATATCGGCCTGCGCCAAGGCTTTGAGCGCGTCGGGCATCAGGCCGGGGCGTGAAATGTCGCTGCCGATCACGGAGACGATCGCCACGGGGTGGGCGGAAATGGACGCGTCGGGATACCGGTCCTGCAAGTCGCCGATGACCTGCTTCACCTTGACCGCGTCGGCTGACAGATAATGGGTGATGGTGTTGGCGTTGGACGCCTTGCTGACGATCCATATGCCATGGCGGGTCAGCACCTCCAATATGGCGGCGTCATAGCCCTTCACCCCGACCATGTCCTGTTCGAAGAACTGGAGCGCCTGCGCGGTGCGGATGCCGGTGACGATTTCGACGCGGGGCGTGTCCGACACATAGTCGCCGCAGATGAGCGTGCCGCCATCTTCCCGGTCGAACGTGTTGCGGACCCGCAGCGGGATGTCGGTCTGCCGCAGGCCGCGCCCGGCGCCGGGATGGATGGCCTCCATGCCAAGATTGGCGAGCTGGTCCGCAACATCATAATTGGTGCGGCCGATCTTGCGCGCCTTGTCGGTGCCGACCAGCTTCGGGTCCGCGCTCGACAGGTGAAATTCCTTGTGGATGATCGCCTCACGCGCCTGCGTCAGCACGGCGATGCGCGAAAAGGTCATTTCGGAATAGCCACGCGCATAGCGGCGGACCATGCCCTCGCTGCACCCGGCATAGCCGGTGACGATCGGCAGGGTGGTGGCAAGATCGATGGGGGCGAACGCCTGTTCGATCCGTTCATCAAGGCCGCGCATATCCTGCTGATCCCAGAGCGTCAGATCGACAAAGCAGGCGTTGACCCCGCGATCGCGCAGCAGCAGCGCGGTCGAATGGGCGCTGTGCGCTTCGCCGAGCCCGGCAAGCAATTCGCGCACCGTGATCAGCTGTTCCTTGACGCAGAACCGGCCATGGCTGCGCAGGCGGGCCAGATCGTCGAGGCAGGCGGCAACCGCGTCGATGCGCGCATCGACAAAGGCATTGGCTTCGGCCAGGCTCTCGGCACGCGCGAACATATCGGCGTTGCGCGCATGCATAGCGCCGCGCACCGTTTCGATCGCGTCGCGCCAGCCATCGGCGCCGTCGTCGGCGACGAAACGGGCATAGACGCCCGGCTCGCCCGATTTCTTATGTTCCAGCAGCAGGTCGGTCATGCCGGCATAGGCGGACACGACGAAGACGCGATTATAAAGGTCCGCGCCCTTGCGCCCTGCGATCAGAACATTGTCGAACAGCACGGCGGTGGCCGCCATCGACGTGCCGCCGATTTTTTCCACACTATGTTGGCCGCTCATGCCAGCGCCTCCTCCATCAAAAGTCCCTTGACCGGCGTAATGGCCTCCGGCTCTCCGCGCGCAGCGATGAATTCGGGGCGCGGTTTGTCAACGCCGAAGGGCGCAGTCAGGCGGTTGCTGACCGCATTATAGACCATGAAGGCGTTGGCGCGGGGGAAGGGCGTGATGTTGCCGTTCGACCCGTGCATGGTGTTGCAGTCAAAGATGACGACCGACCCGGGCTTTCCGGTCGGCGCGACGATGCCATGCTTGTGCGCCAGTTCGGCCAGGCTGTCTTCGTCCGGCACGCCATATTCCTGTTTCTTCAAGGACTGGCGATAATGATCGTCGGGCGTTTCCCCGATGCAGGTGAGGAATGCCTTGTGGCTGCCGGGAATCAGCATCAGCGGGCCGTTATTGGGCGTGTTGTCCGCCAGCAGCACCGACATGGACAGCGCGCGCATGCGCGGCATGCCGTCTTCCACATGCCAGGTTTCAAAATCGCTGTGCCAGAAAAATTCCTTGCCGGTGAAGCCGGGCTTATAGTTGAGGCGCGACTGGTGAATGTAGACGCGATCACCCAGCAGGAACTGCGCGACGCCGGCCAGACGGCTGTCGGCGGCCAGGCGACCGATCACATCGCTCTGCGCGTGAATCTTGAAGATCGAGCGGACTTCCTTGCCGCCCGGTTCGGTGATGACGGTTTCGTCTTCCAGCGCTTGCGGATCGGCCAGCAGCTTGCCGGCCTCGCGCTGCAGGAATGCGACTTCGGCGTCCGAGAAAATATCTTCCAGGACAAGAAAGCCGTCGCGGTCGAACTGGTCGGCCTGGGCGCGGCTGACGGGTGCGTCGTCGCGCCATTGGCTATGCACGACAGGATCGAGGCGCGGCAGAAATTCCGCCACATCGGCGTGGCGGGACGGGTAGACGTCTTGCATGGGACTTCCCCCCTTTTGATGGTGATGACTAAAAATCGAGCGAGGCTTTCCGTCCGGTCTCGCTACGGACGGAAAGCCTTCGCACCGCCGGTCAATCGGCGAATGCGGGTTCCTTGACCTGCTCGGAATCGGCGGGATAGGCGCCGCTTTCGTCATGCACTTCCTTGCCCGTGACAGGCGGATTGAAGACGCAGGCGCACAATATGTCGGTTTCGGGCCGGACGATATGCTTGTCATGCTTGTCGAGCGCATACATGACGCCTGGCGCCAACTGGTGCGTCACGCCCTCGCCCAGATCCTCGATCGTGCCGGTGCCCTTGAGCACCAGAACCGATTCCAGATGGTTCTGATAGTGCATGTGCAATTCCTCGCCCGCGTACATCGTCGTGACGTGGAAAGAAAAGCCCATATTGTCGTCCTTCAGCTGAAGGCGGGCGCTTTCCCAGCCCTTGGACTTGATGTTGCGGTCGGACTTGCGGATGTCCTGAAGCTTGCGGATGAACATGTCTGTCTTCTCCTTTATTCTGCGGCGACGCCATAGGTGACGGTCAGCGCGGAACGGACGGCTTCCTCAAGAATGTCGAGACCCGCCGAAAGGACGGCGTCGTCGATCACGAGGGGCGCCAGCACCTTGACGATTTCGTCATGCGCGCCGCTGGTTTCGATGATGAGCCCCTGCGCAAAGCAGGCGGCGGTGATGGTTCCGGCGACCTCGCCCGACCCCACGTCAATGCCGCGCATCATGCCGCGACCGCGAGTCGAGAGGCCATGTTCGGCGGCCATCGCGTCGAGCCGCCGCTCCAGCAGCGCGCCGCGACGGGCGACGTCCTGCTGAAAGGCGTCGTTGCTCCAGAAATGGCGCAGCGCAGCCGTGGCGGTAACGAAGGCGTGGTTGTTGCCACGGAAGGTGCCGTTATGTTCGCCCGGCGACCACTGGTCGAGTTCCGGGCGGAACAGGGTGAGGGCAAAGGGCAGGCCCATGCCCGACAGCGACTTCGCCAGCGTGACGATGTCGGGGGTGAAGCCCATGCCTTCGAAGCTGAAGAAATTGCCGGTGCGACCAACGCCGGCCTGAATGTCATCGACGATCATCAGCGCGCCGTGGCGCTTGGCGATTTCGGCGATCTTACGCAGCCATTCGGGCGACGCGGCATTGAGACCGCCTTCGCCCTGCACGGTTTCAACCAGAATGGCAGCGGGGGCATCCAGGCCGCTCGACGGATCGGACAGGCGGCGCTCCAGCAGTTCGGCCGTATCCACGTCGGGGCCATGATAGCCGTCATAAGGTTCATGACTGACATGGTTGAGCGGCACGCCCGCGCCACCGCGCTTGGCGGCGTTGCCGGTACAGGCGAGCGCCCCCAGCGTCATGCCGTGGAAACCGTTGGTGAAGGCGATCACCAGTTCGCGCCCGGTGATCTTGCGCGCCAGCTTGATCGCGGCTTCGACCGCGTTGGTGCCGGTCGGTCCGGTGAACATGGCGCGATAATCCAGGCCACGCGGCGTGAGAATGACGTCTTCCAACGTCGTCAGGAAATCTTCCTTGGCGTCGGTGTGAAGGTCAAGGCCGTGGGTCACGCCGTCATTGGCGATATAATCCATCAGCGCGGTCTTGAGCACCGGATGATTATGGCCATAATTCAGCGTCGAGCAGCCCGACAGGAAGTCGAGATAGCGACCGCCCTGCGTATCGTGCATCCACACATCCTGCGCCTTGTTAAACTGGCGGGGCATCGAGCGGGCATAGCTGCGCACGCCCGATTCGCGGCGTTCATAAATGGCGCGGTCGGGAATGGACGAGGTCGGTTTGGGAAGAAGGGTCGTGGTCATGGTTCAAATGTCCTCCTGTTGGTGCCGCCCCTTTGGGGTCAGCGGACCGATGCGCGCCTGCCATTCAGTGGCATGGGCACCGGCGAAATGGGCTTCGCGTTCGAAACGGGCGGTCTTTTCCAGTGGCGCGCCCCAGTTGCGGGCCAGCCCCTGAAACAGCGCCCAGGACGCGTCATTGTCATCAGTGATGGTCGTCGTCAGATGCGTGACGCCATCCTGTTCCGGCCGGCCAAGCAAGGCATCGATCATGCGGCTCGCGAGGCGCTGGCCACGCGCCGCGGATGACACCGCGACCTGCCAGACGAAGAAATTTTCCCGGGCGACGGGCGGACGATAGCCCGATACCCATCCGACCACCGCGCCGTCGCGGGTCGCAACGATGCAGCTGTCGGCGAAATCGGTGCATTGCAGCAGGTTACAATAGGCCGAATTGGGATCGAGCGGCGGGCATGCCGCGATCAACGCCGTAATGGCCGGCCCGTCAGTGCCGACAGGCTTGCGAAACATGATGTCCTGCTCCGTATCCGGATCAGGACGCGCAGAAGCCCGTGGCGGCACAGCCGCTGTAGCTTGAGTGTCGAAGATTGTTCATCTCCCGAATTATTTTCTAGGTGAAGGACTCAATGCCTTCTCGATACGGGCTGGAATATGCCATTTTTGACGAATTTTTCAACCCCAGCCTTGAAATTTTATTTTGCAGTGCGAAGTATTTTGGCTGGCGGAAAAAGGAGCGAAGACAATGTTGGTGGCCATGCTTTGGTTCCGCTATGGAGCCAAATATGCATGCTAATATCGCCACCCAGACCCTGCGCGCGCTCCGCCGGATAATGCGCGCCACCGAGATTGGCAGCCGCCAGCTGGCAGCGGCCACCGGCCTGACGCCGTCGCAATTGCTGGTGCTGCGCGAGATCGATTCGCGCGATGCAGCAACGCCCGGGGCCATCGCCCATGCGCTGCATTTCAGCCAGGCGACGATTACCACGATCGTCGATCGGCTGGTCGCGCTCAACTATGTCCAGCGTCAGCGCAGCGAACGCGACAAGCGCCAGTCGCATCTGCGAATCCTGCCGGACGGCGTGGCCGCGTTGGCGGATGCGCCCGATCCCTTGCAGACGAAGTTCACCGACGGGTTCGGCAAATTGGAGCCCTGGGAACAGGCGATGATCCTGGCGTCGGTCGAACGCCTGTCATCCTTGATGGGCGCGCAGGATATCGACGCCGCGCCGCTGCTGGACAGCGGACTGATCGACCGGTCAGAACCGGTATGGCAGGTCGATTAGGCGAGACCAGCAGCGTTTCACAGGGCTCGCTTCAACTTCCCCCTGTCCTACAGATAACCATATGGGATAAATGCTCCGCCTCTTAGTGAAGCAGGAGGCGCCCATGGACGTGCAGGATTTGATTGACGAGGTGATCGCGCGCGAAGGCGGCTATAGCGATCATCCTGCGGACCGGGGTGGCGCCACCAATATGGGCATCACGCATGCGGTCGCGCGCGCCAATGGCTATTTCGGCGCGATGCAGGCGCTGCCGCGCGCCACGGCGGAATCGCTCTATCGCCGCCTTTACTGGGAGCAGCCCGGCTATGCCTTTGTAGCGGAACTGTCCTGGTCACTGGCGGCGGAATTGTTCGACACCGCGGTCAACATGGGCCCGCCGACCGCGACGGGATTTTTGCAGCGCGCGCTCAACGCGCTTAATCGCAATCAGAAGGACTATCCCGACATCAAGGTCGATCGCCTTCTGGGCGGGCGCACGCTCGGAGCGCTGCGCGCGTTTCGCGCGCTGCGCGGCCCGTCGGGGGACATGGTGCTTTTGAAGGCGATGGAGGCGCTGCAAGGCGAGCGCTATATCGCGCTGGCCGAAAGCCGCCCCGCCAACGAAGCCTTCCTTTATGGATGGCTGGCCAACCGGATCGGTTCGGGCGTGCGGTCATGAGCGATGCGGGAGAGACCGAGCCGGACATCTGGACGCGGCGCGCGCGCCCGGCCTTTCTCTATGTCATCTATACGCTGCTGCTCTGGTCCATCCCGATGGGGCTGATCGCCGGTATCGACCCAGACATGGCCGCCGCCATCACGGCGGGCATGCACGCCTATCTCAGCGCGCTGCCCGAGCCGCTCTACGCGCTCTTTGGCACGGGGTATCTGGGCTATACCGCAGCGCGCGCGTGGGGGAAGGCGAAGGGCAGCGAGCGATGATGCAAAGGGGGCGGTGCTAGGTGCACCGCCTACCCCCTGATCAAAATCGCCGATGCGCGGCAGCATCCACGGTGTCACAGGTGCCGCGAAAGGCGTAATCGCCCGTGCCCTTGATACTGATCTGACCGCTCATCCGATTGATCTGAATGCGCGGCTTGTTGAGGCCGTTAAGCCGATATTCTCCACTGACATGATCGGGCTGGATGGAAACAGCGTAGACGTCCCACCAGCCATCGTTCGTCCCACGAGAATGGATTGGCGGAATCAACTTGGCAGGCAGCTTGATCCGGCCGCCACCCGCCCAGAATTGCAGCATGACGGATGCGTCGAACTGCTGCGCCGTCATGTCGACGCGGTTACCATAGATATAGCGTTTGCGATCATGATCCCAGGTCCAGCCATAGCGGTTCTCAAGGCCGGGGCGCTGACCATCCCCGAAGCAGACGAGGCCGATCTCCACCGACTGCCCGTCGATCATCGGCCTTTCTTCCGATGCGGCATAGCTGGGCGATTCGCGCCGCGCCGGCGCATATGCCGCAGGCGGCGCATCCGTGCGATCGTGCCGGCGATATGCGTCGTCAGTCCGGCCGGCAGCGTGATCCTGACCACAATCGGGCGCAGGGCTGTCCGTAATGGCCTGATAACGACCATCCATGGTGACCACGCTGAGGCAAAGATGCCGCTCGGGATGCCACCAATAGCTCCACTTTCGGTCATCCCCGGTTTCGGTACGCACGAAGCGGTAGCCCCGCGCCTGAAGCTGGGTTTCCCCGCCGGCGCCCCGCGCGCCTACGAGGTCGGCGACATCAGACGGGGTCTGGGCCGCGGCCGGAATAGCCGCGATGGTGAAAAGGAAAAGCAGATAGCGCGAAGCAATCATGACAGCCTCCCGGCAGTTCAGGATCAATATATATCCCAACTGCAGGCGAAGTTCCAGCGGCGTGCCTGCGCCAGATCGCCGGGATTTTTCCGGTTTGCCAAGACATGAGAGGGGCCGCCGGGCGGAAATACCCCCGACGGCCCATCATTGACATGGTCAGCGGCCAGAAGCGCCGCCCAGTGGGAAATGGTGAATCGCGCTCTATCAGGGGAGGAGCGGGCCTGTATGTCGGCCTTCGCAAGGCTCCGGAATCACCCTGACATTCTCGACGCTTGCGCGTCGATCAGCGGCGCATTCCCCGAATGGACTTGACCGACCCCATTGCTGAACCATGAGACATCGGATCACCTCCTTTCGCTATGTTGAGCCCGTGTGGCCGCCGCGAGAGCAAATCCGCATCCGTCCACAGAGCGAAATGTGAATCAGACGAAGGCGATCTTCAAGCCTTGTTTTATTCTTTTTTGGAATCATACTTGTACGTCCGCGTCGCGCCGGCATCGCGTTCCCGATCAGGCGCGACAATCCTCCACCACCCGCGCGATTTCTGCCCAGACCGGCACGACCAGAGGCGCGATGCCGGATGCATCGACGCCGATCTTGCCACGGCTATAGGCCATCTGGTCCAGCACGCCGTCGCTCGCCGCCCGCGCGGCGACCAGGGCCGGCTGCGCGCCACCCTGGGCGGTGGCGGGCCAGCTGACCGCGCCATAGCTGGTGCGGATCACGATCGCGCCCTGCCCTGCGCCATAGCGCGTCAGGATGATGCGGCGGCTTGCCAGATCACAGCGCAGGGTCAGCAGCGGCTGGGCCGGCGGACCGAACCGGGCAATGCTGCCGCCCTGTTCGGCGCGATAGCTCCAATTGCCCGGCGTCAGCGGACGATCGGCCCAGGCGGTCGAGGAGGCAACCGGCGTTGCGGACGCGGCCGCAGAGGCGGGCGTGGGTGTGGGGGAGGGGGTGGGGGTTGGCCGGGGCGCGGGCACCGGCCGCGCGCGAGCGGCACGCGTGGGCGCTGGCGCAGAGGCGGGCGGGCCGACGCACGAAGCGAGCAGCACCAGGAGGGACGAAGCGGTAGCAAAGGTCGAGGAAAAGCGCATGGTCCCCGTCATGCCGGACCGCGCCGAACGGCTCAACCCGAAAAGGACCGATGGTGGGATCAGCGCCGCCAGCGCGCCCAAATGGCGGTCGGCAGCAGCAGCCCGCGCCGTTCCTCCCGCACCGCCAGTTCGCCCGCTTCCACCGTGCCGGGCAGGTCGGCGAACGCCTGACGCAGCAATTCCCCGATCGCCAGCGCCGACATGCGCACGGCATAGACGGTCAGGAACAGAAAATGGCTGTCGGCGTCGAGCAAGGCGCGGCAATTGGCGATCAGGCCCGGCAGATCCTCCTCCAGTCGCCATATTTCGCCATCGGGGCCACGGCCATATTTCGGCGGATCGAGCAGGATGCCGTCATAGCGGCGGCCGCGCCGAACTTCGCGGGCAACGAATTTTGCGGCATCCTCGACGATCCAGCGGACCGGCCGGTCCTCCATAGCCGACAGCGCCGCATTGGCGCGCGCCTGCGCCACCGATTTCTTCGACGCATCGACATGGACCATCCGCGCGCCGCCCGCCGACAGGGCCAGTGTGCCGACGCCCGTATAGCCGAACAGGTTCATGACCTCCGCATCGGGCTTGTCGGCGATGGAACCGCTCAGATCGTCCCAGACCGGCGCCATGTCGGGAAAGAAGCCCAGATGGCGAAAGGGCGTGCAGCTCGACTGGAACATTACCTCTTTCCAATGGAGCGGCCAGCCCTCGACCGGCACCGGCTGCTCATAATACCAGCGGCCCCCGCCATCCTCGTCCGATCCGGGAATGAATTCGCCGTCCGCGCGCCAATCGTCACTCGCGGGCTGCCACATCGCCTGCGGTTCGGGGCGGATGAAGCGGAAACGGCCATAGCGTTCCAGCTTGCGCCCGTTGCCCGAATCGATCAGGCCATAGTCCGACCAGGGTTCGCCGATGAGGGTCGTGAGGTTCAAGCCGGACCGGCTCCGTGCCGCGGCGTCGCGCGCTCAGCGACATAGGTGGTGATTGCCTCGAACGTGGCGGGCAGACGGTCATAATGCTCTTCGCGCGCGAACAGGTCGCCCACCCGCGCCGGCAGCGGCGGACGCAGGCCGGTCGCCCGCTCCACCGCATCGGGAAATTTGGCGGCATGGGCGGTCGCCAGCGTGACAACGGGCACGTCGGCGCCAACGTCAGCGGCGCGTGCGGCGGCAAGGCCGATGGCACTGTGCGGATCGATCACGTGCCCCGCTGCGTCATAGGCCCAGCGCATCGCCATGGTCATGGCATCGGCGTCGATGCGCGCCGATGACAGCAGGCCCGCCGCGCCGTCGCGCTGCGCATTGGTGAGGCGCATCGCACGGCTCGATTCGAAACCCCGCATCTGGTCGGCAAGCGCCGCGCCATCGCGGCCGCCCGCGTCGAACAACAGCCGCTCGAAATTGGAGCTGACTTGAATGTCCATGCTAGGCGTGGCGGTAGGCACGACCTGCCCCTGGCTATAATCGCCCTCCCCCAGCGCGCGGTGGAGAATATCGTTCACATTGGTCGCGACGATCAGCTTTGCCACCGGCAGGCCCATCCGTGCGGCGACATAGCCGGCAAAGACGTCGCCGAAATTGCCGGTCGGGACGGAAAAGGCCACGGCCCGTTCCGGCGCGCCCAGGCGCACGGCAGCGTAGAAATAATAGACGATCTGCGCCATCAGGCGCGCCCAGTTGATGCTGTTGACGGCGGACAGGTTGAAGCGGCTCTTGAAATCCGCATCGTTGAACATGGCCTTCACCAGCGCCTGCGCATCGTCGAAGCTGCCGGAGATGGCGATATTATGGATGTTGGGCGCGCGCACCGTGGTCATCTGACGACGCTGGACGTCGGACACGCGGCCTTCGGGGTGCAGCATGAAGATGTCGATCTTCGCACGTCCCGCCACCGCATCGATCGCCGCCGATCCGGTATCGCCCGACGTAGCGCCGACAATGGTCAGATGATCGTCCCGGCGCGACAGGAAGCGTTCAAACAAATGGCCGAGCAGTTGCAGCGCCACGTCCTTGAAGGCGAGCGTGGGGCCATGGAAGAGTTCGAGCATCCACTGCTGATGGTCCAGCTGGACCAGCGGCGTCACGGCCTGATGGCTGAACCGGGAATAGGCGGCCGCGCACAAGTCGCGCAATTCGTCTTCACTGAGCGATCCGGCAACGAACGGAGTCATGACCCGAACGGCGGTTTCGACATAGGAGAGGCCGGCCATCGCGCGAATCTGGTCAGCGGTGAAGGCCGGCCATTGCGTGGGCAGGTAAAGGCCGCCATCCGACGCCAGCCCCGCCAGCGTCACATCCTCAAACCCGAGCGCCGGCGCGCTCCCCCTGGTGCTCTGATATTGCATGATGGCTAAGCGCGGTAGCGGCAGCGAGCGCGGGGAGCAAGCGTTTAGGCGGGCTTGCCGCTGCCGCCTCGCCGGCGCAGGGCCAATATGTAGATCACCACCGCCACCGCCGCGAAGAGGAACCATTGGACGGCATAGGCCAGGTGATTGTTGGGAAGATCGGCGACGCTGGGTGGTGCCAGCGGCTTGAGGCCGGGTGGGGCGGATCGGGCGATCAGCATGGGTCGGAGTGGCGGAGCTGCACCGCCGACGCGCGTGAGCAGCGGGCGATGGTCGGGTTCCTGGCTGATCCAGCCGGCAATCTGGCCGCCGGTCCAGTTGGGCACCTGATCGGGCTTTTGTCCGACGCCGACTGCGACCAGCACGCCCGGCCCTTCCGCGCCGGTGGCGCACTGCGCGATATGGCGATAGCCGGTGCTGCCATCGGCCGCCCGCCCGGCCTCCACGCGCCAGTCGACCACGCGCAGGCAATGCACGGACGATCGGCGGAACAGCAGGTCGGGCGCGATCGGCGGCAGCATGGGAAAGGCGACGGAGGGACGCTGGGGATTTGCCGCAGCCAGGGCGATGGCGTCACGTTTTTCGGCGCGACGCTCCAATTGCCAGATGCCAAGGCCGATCATCGTCAAGGCGGCCAGAATGACCAGCAACGTGGGCAGTATCGGGATGCGCGTGGGTAGGTGAGACTGTCCGGTCATGCGGGATGCTTACCCAATAGCTGCCGATAGAGAAACGGCCGGCGTGTGAAGCGCCGGCCGTCGATCCTGATTGCAATATCGTCCGTGCGCCGGCTCAACCGCCGTGGACCGGCGCGCTCCAGCCGCCCCAGACATAGATGGCGACGAAGAGGAACAGCCAGACGACGTCGACGAAATGCCAGTACCAGGCTGCGGCTTCGAAGCCGAAATGCTGGCGCGGGGTAAAATGCCCCTGATAGGCGCGGACCAGATTGACGATCAGGAAGATCGTGCCGACCAGGACGTGGAAGCCATGGAAGCCGGTCGCCATATAAAAGGCCGAGCTGTAGGGATTGCCACCGAAGCCGAAAGGCGCGTGCATATATTCATAGGCCTGGATGCTGCTGAACAACGCGCCCAGGATGATGGTGCACCACAACCCTTTGATCAGGCCGTCGCGGTCGCCATGGATCAGACTGTGATGCGCCCAGGTGACGGTCGTGCCCGAACACAGCAGGATGAGCGTGTTGAGCAAAGGCAGCTCAAACGCATTCATCACCTCGATATCCTTGGACGGAAAGAGGCCGTCGATCGGCGGCAGCAGGCTGGGGAAGAGCGCAAAGTCGAAAAAGGCCCAGAACCAGCCGACGAAGAACATGACTTCGGACGCGATGAACAGGATCATGCCATAGCGCAGATGGAGTTGCACCACCGGCGTATGATCGCCCGCATGCGCTTCGCTGATGACATTGCCCCACCAGCTGAACATGGTGAACAGCACGCCGGCCAGCCCAATCAGGAAGACCCAGCCGCCGCCCGGCCCCATGGCGTCGGGATGCATCCACATGATCGCGCCCAGCGCCATCACCAGCGCCGACATCGAGCCGAAAAACGGCCAGATGCTGGGCGGAAGAATATGGTAATCGTGATTCTTGGCGCCTGCCATGCGTATCTTCCCCGTTTCCTGTTCTGTGCCGGACCTTAGCCCGCCTTCTGCCCCTGCTCAACAGGGTAGAAAGTGTAGCTCAGCGTAATCTCTTGCGTATCCTTATTGTCGGGATCGGCCAATATCTTGGGATCGACATAATAGAGCACCGGCATCCGCACTTCCTGCCCCGGCTGCAACGTCTGCTGGGTGAAGCAGAAACATTCGATCTTGGTGAAATAAGCGCCGGCCTGAGTCGGAGTGACGTTGAAGCTGGCGGTGCCGGTGACGGGCCGATCCGACATATTTTTGGCGACGAAAATGGCCATCGACTTGGCGCCCACGGTCACGGTCTGCGTCGGGCGTTCGGGATGGAATTGCCAGGGCATGCCGGGCTGAACATTCGAATCGAACCGGATCGACAGCATGTGCCCGGTCGCCTGCTGCACATCCACGCCAGCATCGGCGCGCTGCGTCGTGCCGTTAAAGCCTGTTTGCTGGCAGAAGATACGATAGAGTGGCACCGAGGCGAAGCCGAGCCCCAGCATGGCGAGGCCGACGCCGATCATGGCGAGGAAGGTGCGCCGGTTGCGCCGCGCGCGATCAAAGGGCGAGGGCGGAAGCGTGGCCATCAGATCGCGTCGCTCGCGCCGATCTTCGCCAGCGTGATGGCAAAGAATAATATGACGAGAAAGCCGAGCAGCAGGCCGGTCACGATGGACCGCGACTTTTGCCGGGCGCGCACCAGATCCTGTTCTTCGGGCGTCATGCCAGCAGCCAGCGGTCAACGACCACCGCCCCAAACAAGAGGAAGAGGTAGAGGATCGAATATTTGAACAGGCGCTTTTCCGGCTTCATGCGCGCAGGATCGCTTTCGCGCCGGCGATAGACCTGAAAGGCGAACAGCGCGAACAGCGCCGTACCCAGCAGCGCAGTCGTGCCGTAGATGACACCGGTGAGATTCAGCAGAACGGGCGCGAGCGCCGCGACCGCCATGATGGCGGTGTAGAACCAGATTTGCCGCCGGGTCGCGACCTCGCCCGACACGACGGGTAGCATGGGGATGCCGGCGGCGGCATAATCGGTCTTCACGAACAGGGCGAGCGCCCAGAAATGGGGCGGCGTCCAGAAGAAGATCAGCATGAAAAGGGCAATGGGCAGCGCGCTGACATCGCCGGTCACGGCCGCCCAGCCGATCACTGGCGGGAAAGCGCCGGCTGCGCCGCCGATGACGATATTCTGCGCCGTGCGGGGCTTGAGCCAGATGGTGTAGACGAAGACATAGAAGAGGATCGAGACGGCGAGCACGGCGCTCGCCAGCCAGTTGGTCGCCATGCCCATCAGGATGACCGAGAAGAAGGAGAGGCCGACGCCAAAGTGCAGCGCGGCTTGCCGGTCCATGCGGCCGGCCGGCAGCGGGCGGGAGGCGGTGCGCTTCATCTTTGCATCGATATCCGCTTCCCACCATTGGTTGAGCGAGGCGGCGGCGCCCGCGCCAAGCGCGATGCAGAGGATGGCGGTGAAGGCGAGGACCGGATGGATATGGCCGGGCGCGGCGAGGAGGCCGCACAGGCCGGTGAACACGACCAGCGTCATCACGCGCGGCTTCGTCAGCGCGACGAAGTCGCGCCAATGGGCCGGCAGGACGGGCGTGTGAACCCCGGTCAGGAAGGGCGAACTGGCCATAATCTCCTCATGCGATCAGCGCGCACCATACACCCGCGCGCCGATGTCGCGCAAATGGGCGGAAGGTCCAAGCCGTCCGCCCATGTGCGTCCCCGCTCGTCAGTCGACGACGGGCAGCGTTTCGAACTGGTGGAAGGGCGGCGGGCTGGTCAGCGTCCATTCCAGCGTCGTCGCGCCTTCGCCCCACGGATTGCCTTCCGCCTTCTTGCCGGCCGCCAGCGACCAGATCAGGTTGACGAAGAAGATCAGCATGCCCGCCGCCATGATTTCATAGCCATGGCTGGCAATGCCGTTCCAATAGGCAAAGGCTTCGGGATAATCGGGGTAGCGACGCGGCATACCCGACAGGCCCAGGAAGTGCATGGGGAAGAACAACAGGTTCACGCCGGCGAAGAAGACCCAGAAATGGAGTTGGCCGAGGAACTCGTTATACATTTTGCCCGACATTTTCGGGAACCAGTAGTAGAAGCCGGCGAACAGGCCGAACACCGCGCCCAGCGAGAGCACATAGTGGAAGTGCGCCACGACATAATAAGTGTCGTGCAGCACATCGTCGACGCCGCCATTGGCAAGCACCACACCGGTGACGCCACCCACGGTGAAGAGGAAGATGAAGCCCAGCGCCCAGACCATCGGTGTCTTGAAGCTGATCGATCCGCCCCAGATCGTCGCGATCCACGAGAAGATCTTGATGCCGGTCGGCACCGCGATGACCATGGTCGCAGCGGTGAAATACATCTTCACGTTCACCGACATGCCGGTGGTGAACATATGGTGCGCCCAGACGACGAAGCCGACCACGCCGATCGCGACCATGGCATAGGCCATGCCGAGATAGCCAAAGACGGGCTTGCGGCTAAAGGTCGAGACGATCTGGCTGATGATGCCGAAGCCCGGCAGGATCATGATGTAGACTTCGGGGTGGCCGAAGAACCAGAAGAGATGCTGGTAGAGTTCGGGATCGCCGCCGCCTGCCGCATCGTAGAAGGTGGTGCCGAAATTGCGATCGGTCAGCAGCATGGTGATCGCGGCGGCCAGCACCGGCAGGGCGAGCAGCAGCAGGAACGCCGTGACCAGCACCGACCAGACGAACAGCGGCATCTTGTGCAGGGTCATGCCCGGCGCGCGCATGTTGAGGATGGTGGTGATGAAATTGATCGCGCCCAGGATCGAGGACGCGCCGGCGATGTGCAGCGACAGGATCGCCATGTCGACGGCAGGTCCGGCCGACCCGCTGGTCGAAAGCGGCGCATAGACGGTCCAGCCGGTCCCCGCGCCATTGCCGGTGCCGCCGGGGACGAAGGTCGAACCCAGAAGCAGCGCGAAGGCAGGGATGAGTAGCCAGAAGCTGATATTGTTCATGCGCGGGAAGGCCATGTCCGGCGCGCCGATCATGATCGGCACGAACCAGTTGCCAAAACCGCCGATCATCGCAGGCATCACCATGAAGAAGACCATGATGAGACCATGCGCGGTGATGAGCACGTTCCAGAGGTGATAGGCCTGATCCAGCGTCGCCGACGGCCCGTCGCTGAAGCGCGCCCAGGTCTGGAGATACTGGATGCCCGGTTCCGCCAGTTCGGCGCGCATCAAGCCCGAAATCGCGCCGCCGATGATGCCGGCGATGATCGCGAAGATCAGATAGAGGGTGCCGATGTCCTTGTGGTTGGTGGACATGAACCAGCGCTGGAAGAAGGCTGGCTTGTGATCGGCGTCATGATCATGCCCATGGGCGTGATCGCCATGATGATCTGCGGTAATGGTGGTCATGGCCTTGCCCCTCTCAAAGCGTCGTCGAACCGGCATCGCTGGCCGGCGGTCCGGGCAGTGCGCTGCCCTGTTGCGGTCCCATCTGGCCGGCCGGAGCGGCGGTGCCGCCCTTCAACGTGCCGCCCTGCGAGAGGACCCACTGGTCGAACTGAGCCGGCGGCAGCGCCTCGATCGCGATCGGCATGAAGCCGTGGCGCGCGCCGCACAGTTCGGAACATTGCCCGTAATAGACGCCGGGCTTGTCGATGGTGAAGCTCTTTTCATTGAGGCGGCCGGGGACGGCGTCCATCTTTACCCAGAGCGAGGGCACGGCAAAGCTGTGGATCACGTCGGCGCCGGTGATGATCAACTTGATCGGGCGACCGACCGGCAGCACCAGACGATTGTCGGGCGCCAGCAGATAGGGCTCGCCATTGGCCTTCGCCTGATCCTCCGTCAGCATGTTCGACACAAATTCAGGAATGCCGGCGTCGGGATATTCATAGCCCCAATACCATTGATAGCCCGTGACCTTGACGGTCAGCGCATCCTTGGGCGCGGGGCGATACTGGTCGGCGAGCAGTCCGATCGAAGGCACCGCGATCGCCAGCAGAATCAGCACCGGAACCACCGTCCAGACGACTTCGATCACGGTGTTGTGCGAGGTTTTGGACGGCACCGGGTTGGCGGCGCGGCGATAGCGCCACATCACATAGAGCATCAAAACCAGCACGAAGATCGAGATGATGGTGATGATCGGCACCAGCATGACATCGTGCAGCCAGCGGGCGGTCCTGCCGGTTTCGGTAAACTGTTCCTGCAACGTGATTTCGCCCGGACGCGGCATGCCGATGCCTTCGGTCGGCTTCATGCGCGGCGGCGGCGCAACCTTGGCCGCAGGTGCCGCTTCACTGACATTCGCGACATTGGCATCGGCCGAATCGGCAGGCGCACCAGGATCGGAGGATTTGGGATCGGCATCGACCGGCGTGGCGGCAACGGGTGCGGCCGCTTCATTCTGCGCAAGCGCCTGGCCATTCATCGCCATCGCCGGCGCAAAAGCCAGCAGACCAGCGAGAATGAACGATTTCACCTTCATCATAGCGTCTTCGTACCCCTAACCCCTTGGCGCCGCTGCAACGAAAACGCATCCATTTTGCCGTCCTCGCCCGTTCGGTCTGCGGCGGCTTATAGGGATGCTTTCCCGCTGCCTCAAGCACAGATGGAGCAGATTTTCTTCGCTGTTGCAACGCATCCCCGGCCCGCCTATCTCGCTGCTTCGCGCACAGGGGCGCGGCATGGCGGCGTGTCTGCGCGCGGCCATGGGGTGAAGGCGGCCCGGCCACCGACAGGGTGCCGGCCGCGCGACGGGATGTGAATGCGACATGACTGACGAGGACGTATTGGCGGAATTCCGGGCGGCGGGCGCGCTGCTGGAGGGGCATTTCATTCTGTCGTCGGGTCGTCGCAGCGGCAATTATCTGCAATGCGCACGGGTGCTGATGAATGCCGAGCGCGCCGGCAAGCTGGCGCGCGCGATGGTGCAGAAACTGCCCCGCGAAGTGCGCCAGGACATTGATCTGGTGGTGTCGCCGGCGATGGGTGGCCTCATCATCGGGCATGAAGTCGGCCGCGCGCTGGACCGGGACGCGATTTTTCTGGAGCGGCCGGAAGGGACGTTCGAATTGCGCCGGGGCTTTGCCATCACGCCGGGACAAAAGATACTGATGGTCGAGGATGTCGTGACCACCGGCCTGTCGTCACGCCAGGCGATCGAGGCGGTGGAGGCCGAGGGCGGCATCGTTATCGGGGAAGTGGCTCTGGTCGACCGGTCGGCGGGCGAGGTCGATCTGGGCGTGCCCTTCTATCCGCTCGTGTCGATCAATTTCCCGGTCTATGACGCGGACGCGCTGCCACCGGAACTGGAGGCCATTCCCGCGACCAAGCCCGGCAGCCGGAAGCAATAGCCCCATGCCCACGCCGCTGCGCCTCGGGGTCAATATCGACCATGTCGCGACCATCCGCAACGCGCGGGGCGGCGCGCATCCCGATCCGGTGAAGGCCGCGTTGCTGGCCGTGAAGGCGGGCGCGGACGGCATCACCGCCCATCTGCGCGAGGATCGCCGCCATATCCGCGACGAGGATATCGCGATGCTGATGGCAGCGCTGGACGTGCCGCTCAATCTGGAGATGGCGGCGACGCAGGAAATGCTGGAGATCGCGCTGCGCCACAAACCGCACGCCGCCTGCATCGTGCCCGAAAAGCGCGAGGAGCGCACGACAGAAGGCGGGCTGGACGCAGCGGGGCAGTATGAGGCGCTGGCACCGATCGTCGAGAAGCTGGTCGAGGCCGGCATCCGCGTGAGCCTGTTCATCGAGGCGGACGCCGCGCAGATCGACGCAGCCATCCGGCTCGGCGCGCCCGTGGTCGAATTTCACACCGGCGCCTATGCCCATCTGGACGGAGCGGCGCGCGCGGGCGAACTGCGCCGCATCGCCGATGCCGCCGCCCTGGCGGCCAAGAACGGGATCGAGCCGCATGCGGGCCATGGCCTGACCTTCGACAATGTCGGACCGGTCGCCGCCATCCCGCAGATCGCCGAACTCAATATCGGCCATTTCCTGATCGGCGAGGCGATTTTCGGCGGGCTGGAGGGCAGCATTCGCGAGATGCGGCGGCAGATGGATCTGGCGCGGTGATGCTCCCAAGCAGGTATCCCGGCAAAGGCTTGGATCGCAGGCGTCAAGGGTTCAACCTGGATGCCCAAGACCTCCGCCTTCGCTGGGGTGACGGCCTTGGACGGCCGTCATGATCATCGGACTTGGATCCGACCTCTGCAATATCGAGCGTATCCAGAATTCGCTCGATCGCTTCGGCGACCGCTTCATCCAGCGGGTCTTCACGTCGGTCGAGCAGGCCAAGGCGGCGCGACGTCCGCTGACCCGCGCGGGCACGCTGGCCAAGCGCTTCGCCGCCAAGGAGGCTTTTTCCAAGGCGGTGGGCACGGGGTTCAGGGCCGGCGTGTTCATGAAGGATATCGGCGTCGTCAATGCGCCGTCCGGCGCACCGACGCTCGCGTTGACCGGCGGCGCGCTGACGCGGCTGGAGTCGATGGTGCCGGTGGGTTATAGGCCGGTCATTCACCTGACGCTCACGGACGATCATCCATGGGCGCAAGCCTTCGTCATCATCGAGGCGCTGCCTTCGTGACCCTGCCCCCCGCCGAACGCCAAGAGACTTCGCCCATGCCGGCCATCGACACGCCCCAGGACAGCGCCGCGCAAGCCGGGGAGCAGGAAAAGGACGGCGTCAACTGGTGGCATGAACTGCGCAGCATCACGCTGCTGATCCTGGCGGTGCTGGCGTTCCACAGCTTCGTCGCCAAGCCTTTCTACATTCCGTCCGAATCGATGATGCCGGTGCTGCTGACCGGCGACCGGCTGGTGGTGAGCAAATTCCCCTATGGCTGGTCCTATGTCTCGCCCAGCTTCCACCCCCTGCCCTTCCTCAAAGGGCGCGTGCTCGGGCGCCTGCCCCAGCGCGGGGACATCGTCATCGTGTCCCCCCACAACCGGCGGGAGGATTATATCAAGCGGGTGATCGGCCTGCCAGGCGACATCATCGAAGTGCGGGGCGGGCAGGTGATCCTCAATGGCACCGCGGTCAAGCAAAAGGCGATGAAGCCACTGCGCCTGCCGGTCGATGGCAACGCCCCCTGCTCGCCCGATCAGTTTCCCGGCGCGCGCGTGCACGGCGCGGACGGTCGCGACTATTGCGAACTGCCGGTGCGGCAGGAAATCCTGCCCAATGGCAAGACCTACCTCACCATCGACATGGGACCAAGCGCGCTCGACTGGTACGGCCCGGTGCGCGTGCCGGCCGACCATGTCTTCCTGATGGGGGACAATCGCGACAACAGCGCCGACAGCCGCGCGCCGCTGGCGGAAAACGGCCTTGGCGGGCCGGTGCCGTGGGAGGCGATCGGCGGCCGGGCCGAATTCATCACCTTCAGCCTGGACGGCGACGCCAGCTGGAATCCGCTCAGCTGGATCCACGCCTTCCGCAGCGGTCGAGCCGGGAACAGCCTGCGTGCACGGAGCGTTGCTGCCCCTGATTGACGATCAGAGGGGCACGGGGTTTTGAGCGAGACACACAAGCATGTCGAGGAACCCGGCCCCAGCGAAGTGCGCAGCCCCCTGGTCCAGCAGGAACTGAAGCGCGCCGGCGTCTGGTTCGGGCTGGCGATCGCCATCGCGCTGACGGCGCTGCTGGCGCAGCCGCTGATGCTGATCCTAGGGGCGATGGTGCTGGCCACGATGATGGACGGCGGATCGCGGTTGCTGGGGCGTATCCTTCCGATCGGCAGGGGCTGGCGGCTGACGATCGTCCTGTTGAGCGCGGTCGCTTTTCTGGTGTGGACATTCTACCTTACTGGATCGAGCCTGGCTGCGCAGGCGCAGGCGATGCGCACCATCGTCGAGGCGCAGGTCACGCGGATTGGCGGCTGGATGCAGCAACTCGGCATCACGGCCACGCCCAGCGATTTGAAAGGCCTGGCCCAGCAGGCAATGAGTTCCATGGGGCGCGTGACGGCGGCGCTCGGAACGGCAATGGGTGCGATCACAGGCGGCGCGATGATGCTGGTACTGGCCATCTTCCTGGCGACCGAACCCAAACTCTATGAGCGCGGGGTCGCCTGGATGCTGCCGATGGACAAGCGCGCGCAATTCTACACCATCGCCGACAAGATGGGCTGGACGCTGCGCCGGCTGATGTTCGGGCGAATCATCGGCATGTCGGTCGAAGGCGTGGGCACCTGGCTGCTGCTGTGGGTGTTCGGCGTGCCAATGGCGGGGTTGCTGGGCATCCTCACCGGCCTCCTCGCCTTTCTGCCCAATATCGGGGCAATCATATCGGGCGTGCTCATTGTCCTGGTGGGCTTTTCCGGTGGCATGGACACGGGTCTCTACGCCGTGGGGGTTTATCTGGTCGTGCAGATCGTCGACGGCTATCTGATCGTGCCCATGGTTGCCAAGCGCGCGGTCGATTTGGCCCCTGCGCTGGTGCTGGCGGCGCAGATCCTGTTCGGCGCACTGTTCGGCATCATCGGCCTATTCCTGGCCGACCCGATCGTCGCGATGATCAAAGTCTATCTGGAGGAACGGTCAAAAGCATCCAGGTCCGACAGGGACAAGGCGCTGCTACAGCCCGCCGACGGTTGATCCAGGGTCAAACATCATAGGGAACATACGGGCTTTCCGTCGCTTGCTTTCAGCGTAAGATAGAAAAAACTGAAAGGAGCGGATCATGATGATGGACCTCGACAAGCAGAAGAAATTGCATTTCGATCTCACCAATGTGGGATTGCGCGCGCAGGCGACGGCGGCTGGATTGCTTCAGCTGTGCCTTGAACTGCGCGATTCGGGTATTCTGGACGAACCGGCGATCGACAGGATCAAGAATGCGATCGCCTGCGATATCGAGGTGTCCGCGCCCCGGTCAGTCGCCTGCCCCGAATATCGCCGTGATGTGCGCGAGCGGCTCGACAAGCTGTTTGCCGGACAGGCCAAGGTCGGCGATGCAGGGGCGCTTGCCTTTGGCGAGACGCCGGAAACCATCTGCAGCGACAACCAGTAAGGCAAAAGAAAAGGGGCCGACAGGCGGCCCCTTCCTCTCACTCGACTGGTTGCACGGCTGACTTATTGCCCCGGCTGCGGCGCCGCGCCCTGCTGCTGCATCATCTGCTGCTGCAACTGCATCAATTCCGCCTTGGACTTGAAGTCATGCAGGGTCACATCGAAGACCAGCACCGAGCCACCGGGGATCGGGCCATTGTCTTCAGCACCGTAACCCAGTTCCGACGGAATCCAGAGCCGGTACTTGCCGCCCTTCTTCATCTTTTGCACGCCTTCGGAAAAGCCGGGCACGACGCCATCGACGGGCATCGGCGCCTGCGGATTTTCATCGAACACCGTGCCGTCCAGCAGCGCCCCCTTATAGCCGACAAGCGCGACATCGCTGCTCGTCGGGCTGGGGCCGCTGCCCTCTTCCAGCACCTTGTACTGGAGGCCCGATTCGGTCGTAACCACGCCCGTTTCATGGGCATTCTGAGCCAGGAAGGCAGCCGGCGACGGCGCGACGCCCTGCTGCCCCGCCCAGGCGAGGCCGCCCGCTGCCAGAGCGACGATGGCAACGCCGATCCAGAGCCGGGTCAGCGACCCCTTAGCGATGGGACGAAGGGGAACAGCCGTCGTGGACATGGGCGATGCTCGCTAAAATCAGGGCAGGAAAGTCGTCAGCGGACGGGGGCGGCGCCGCCCTCGTCCGGGATCGGGCGTCTTAACGAACGCCGTCGCGCTCGGCGCGCTTGCGTTCCATCTTGCGCGCGCGACGAACCGCGGCCGCCTTTTCACGAGCGCGCTTTTCCGACGGCTTTTCGTAATGACGGCGCAGCTTCATTTCGCGATACACGCCCTCGCGCTGCAGCTTCTTCTTGAGCGCGCGAAGAGCCTGGTCGACATTATTGTCGCGAACGATGATCTGCATAAGTCCGTCAATCTCCAATCAAAAACGGGCGGGTCGCCGGGACGTTTCTGTCCTTCCCGACGGCTCGACCGAATAGCAAAGCCAGTGAGTCGTCGCAGGTCGCCCTGCGCCATGTGGGCGGCGCCCTACCAGCAGAGTCGCGCAAACTCAAGCCTAAAGGCCATGATCTCGACTTTTGCGCCGGGCGGGCGGATAGTGGGCCGATAATAGACAGGAGGATCGCCAATGGCCAGCGCCGCACACAAAGCCGACATGACACCGCAAGAGTGGGAGGCGCGCCAGCAACTCGCCGCCTGCTACCGCATATTCGACCATATGGGATGGTCGGAACTGATCTACAACCATATCACGCTGCGCGTGCCGGGCGAGGAAAGCGCCTTCCTGATCAACCCGTTCGGCCTTGGCTATCAGGAGGTGACGGCATCCAATCTGGTCAAGATCGACATTGACGGCCAGGTGCTGGACGGCAGCCCCTATCCGGTGAACCGCGCAGGGTTTACCCAGCATAGCGTCTTTCACCGCCACCTGCCCGACGCCCATTGCATCATCCACACCCACACGACCGCAGGGATGGCGGTAAGCGCCTGCGCCGAAGGATTGCGGCCGATCAGCTTCTACGCCGCCGCCTTTGCAGGGCAGATCGCCTATCATGATTTTGAAGGCGTCACGATCCGGCCGGAGGAAGGCGACAGGCTGATCGCCAATCTGGGCAGCAAGCGGGTGATGATGCTGCGCAATCATGGCACGCTGGTCATGGCGGCGAGCCTGCCGGAGGCCTTTTTGAAACACTGGTCCTTGCAGCGCGCCTGCGAGATCCAGGTTGCGGCCAGCGCGGCGGGCACGCCAGTCGACATCCCGGCCGACGTGATCGCCGTGCACCAGCGAGACCTGGCCGGCGTGCAATTGCCGGTCGGGCCGGGCGTTCCCGATTTCCAGGCGATGGTGCGGGTAATCGACCGGATCGATTCAAGCTGGAGGCAGTAAGCCGGGGCCGCGGGTCAGGCCTTGCCGAACCCGCCGCCACCGGGCGTTTCGATGATGAAGGCGTCGCCGGCGCAAAGCTCGACCGTGGCGGTGCTGCCAAGCGGTTCGACGGTGCCGTTGGCGCGCTCCACCCAGTTGCGCCCCGGCGCGCCGTCCGCGCCGCCGTTCAGGCCGAAGGGCGGCACCGTCCGTCGGTTGGCCAGGATGCCGGCCGTCATATCCTCTAGGAAGCGAATGCGGCGCACCGCGCCATCGCCGCCCCGATGCCGCCCTGCCCCGCCGGAACCGGACCGGATGGAAAATTCCTCCAGCAATACCGGGAATCGGGTTTCCAATATTTCTGGATCCGTCAGCCGGCTGTTGGTCATATGCGTCTGGACCACCGAAGCGCCGTCAAAATCCGGCCCTGCGCCCGACCCGCCAGCGATCGTCTCATAATATTGGTGCCGGTCATTGCCGAAGGTGAAATTGTTCATCGTGCCCTGCGCGCCGGCTATGACGCCCAGCGCGCCGAAGATTGCGTCGGTGACGACCTGGCTGGTTTCGACATTGCCCGCGACCACGGCAGCGGGGTGACGCGGCCGCAGCATCGACCCTTCGGGCACGATAATGGTGATGGGTTTAAGGCAGCCGTCATTCATCGGCACAGCCTCGTCAATCAGCGTGCGCACGACATAAAGCACGGCAGCGCGCACGACCGACAGGGGCGCGTTGAAATTGCCGGGCAGCTGGTCCGACGATCCGGTAAAGTCGATGGTGGCGGCGCGCGCGTCGGCATCAATGGCGACGGCGACTTTGACATATGCGCCATTGTCCATGGCATAGGTGAAGCAGCCGTCGGCAAGGCGCCCGATCAGCCGGCGGACGGCCGATTCGGCTTGATCCTGAACATGGGCCATATAGGCTGCAACGGTCTCGACCCCATATTCGTTACTTATCCGTATCAATTCAGATGCACCCTTGGCGCAGGCGGCGATCTGGGCGGACAGGTCGGCGATATTCTGGTCGATATTGCGGGCGGGATAAGGCCCTGAGCCAAGCAGGTCGCGAATCGCCACTTCGCGAAAATCGCCGCGATCGACGACCAGCAGATTGTCGAGGATGACGCCTTCTTCCTCCACCGACTGACTGCCCGGCGGCATCGACCCGGGCGTGATGCCGCCAATATCGGCATGATGCCCCCGCGCCGCGACGTGGAAGGCAGGCGCGGGGCGGCCTTCGACGAAAACCGGCATGATGACCGTGACGTCGGGCAGATGGGTGCCGCCGTCATAAGGCGCGTTGAGCGCGTAGACATCGCCCGGCTGCATGCCGCGCCCGTCGATCGGCCGCCCGTCCGCACCTGGACCGCGGCGTTGCAGGATAGCGCGGATACTGTCCCCCATGCTGCCCAGATGGACCGGCATATGCGGCGCATTGGCGACCAGATTGCCGGCGGCATCGAACAGCGCGCAGGAAAAATCGAGCCGTTCGCGAATGTTGACGGAGGAGGCGCTATGCTGAAGCGCGGCGCCCATTTCCTCGGCGATCGCCATGAAAAGCCCGCCCATCACCTCGAGCCGTACAGGGTCGACGCCGCTGCTTCGGCTCGCCTCTGGCGCGGGGCGGGGCTGGTGCCGGCTAAGGATGAGATTGCCGATGGCGTCCACGCGCGCGCGCCAGCCCGGCTCCACGACGGTGGTCGATACCGGGTCGATGACAAGCGCGGGACCGTCAATGTCGCTGTCGCGATTGAGGCCGGCGCGATCATGCACGGGCGCGGCACGGCCGCCGCAATCGACCTGCGCCAGCGGGGGCGCAGCCGCATCAGGAAAGAAGACAATATCGTCCATCGCCGCCCGGGTGGACGCGATCGCCTCGACCCGCGCCATGTCAATCAGGATCGCGCCACGCCCGTCGAAGCCGAAGCGCGCGCGGTGCTGCGCCAGGAAGTCCGCGCGCATCGCCGGCAAATCAGCAAGCGGCACGTCGAACAGGCTGTCGGTGCGGTCATAGCGAAGCCGCAGCAGGATTTCGGTCCGGTCCGCCTGCGGCAGATCGGCGCGCGCGTCCGCCTCCATGGCGGCGAGTGCGGCCTCCAGCTGGGACATGGCGTCGGGCGCGAGCGGCAAGGCGAGCGTGCGTTCCCGCACCGCCCGCCGGTCGGCCAGACCCATGCCAAAGGCCGACAAGACACCGCCAAGCGGATGGATCATTACCCGGTCCATGCCGAGGGCGTCGGCGACCAGACAGGCATGCTGCCCGCCCGCGCCACCAAAACTGGCCAGGGTATAGCGCGCCACGTCATGGCCGCGCGCGACGGAAATGCGCTTGATGGCGTTCGCCATATTGGCGACGGCAACGGCGATGAAGCCCTCCGCCGCCTCGCGCGGGGTCATCACGCGGCCCGTTTCCTCCTTCACCTGCGCGCAGAGGGTGGCGAAACGCTGCGCCACGACGTCGCGATCCAATGGCTGGTCCCCGTTCGGGCCGAAAAGGCTGGGGAAGAAACCGGGCTGGATCTTGCCCAGCATGACGTTGCAATCGGTGATGGTAAGCGGCCCGCCGCGCCGGTAGCAGGCCGGTCCCGGCACTGCGCCCGCGCTTTCCGGCCCGACGCGAAAGCGACCATCGACAAAGGTACAAATGGAGCCACCGCCCGCCGCGATCGTGTCGATCCGCATCATCGGCGCACGCAGGCGAACGCCGGCCACCCGCGCTTCATTGTCCCGTTCATAGCTGCCGGCATAATGGGAGACATCGGTCGATGTGCCCCCCATATCAAAGCCGATCACGTCACGGAAACCCGCCTGTTCCGCGGTGCGCGCCAAACCGACGATGCCGCCCGCCGGCCCGGACAGGACGGCGTCTTTGCCGCGGAACAGCGATCCGGGGGTCAGGCCGCCATTGGATTGCATGAAGAGCATGTCGGCCCGCCCGCCCAGAGCCGCGTGAAGCCCATCCACATAGGCGCGCAGCACAGGCGAGAGATAGGCGTCGGCCAGCGTGGTGTCGCCCCGGCCCACCAGCTTGATCAGCGGCGTAACATCGTGGCTGATGCTGATCTGGGTGAAGCCGACATCGGCAGCGATTTGCGCCAGTCGTTGTTCATGCGTGGGGTAGCGATAGCCGTGCATCAGCAGGATCGCGACAGCGCGCAGCCCCTGGCCATATGCCGACTGGAGCGCGGCGCGCGCGGCCGGTTCGTCCAGTGCCACGCGCACGTCGCCATTGGCGGTCATCCGCTCGTCGATCTCGATGACGTCGTGATGGAGGGGATCGGGCAGGCGGATATTGCGCGCGAACAGATCGGGGCGTTCCTGCGTACCGATGCGAATGGCGTCGCGGAACCCGCGCGTGACGGCAAGGAGGACGGGCTCACCCTTACGCTCCAGCAAGGCATTGGTCGCGATGGTCGTGCCGATGCGCAGCGAACAGGGCGGGATAGGGCCGTCGCCTACGCCAGTGAGGCGGCGAACCGCTTCGACCGCGGCATCGGCATAGCGTTCAGGATCGCTGGAGAGCAGCTTGGCAGTGTGCAACCGCCCATCGGGGTCGCGCGCGACCACGTCGGTGAAGGTGCCGCCACGATCGATCCAGAAATGCCAGGTCATGGCATGCTGATGGCTGGCATCATGGGATATGGCAAGACGGGTCTGGGCGAATGCGGAACGGCTGCAGTCCTAAAAGCCGTTCCGCACCCCAACTCTCAGCCCGGGCGGGAGAGAGGTGACTGGTGAGAGACGGAACGAACAACCCGTGCCCGTCCCGTCCCTTCAAACATCAAAATTTCGCGACGACACCGGCCATCGGACGGATCGAGCGGAAATTGCCGAGCGTGTCGGCCTGAACGCGTAGACGGATGTTGCTGCTCTGGGCCGAGCTGCCCATGTCTGCGGGCGACAGTTCGACGCCAGCACCATAGGTCGTGCCATGGAAGTCGGGGCTGTCAGGACCAAGCGCGTCAAAATTGACCCACTTGTAACCGACCTTACCGAAAATCAGGCTGTCCTTGCCCGCTTTGACCCCCGCGCGGCCCGCAACGCCATATTCCCAGTCGATGTCGCCCGACACACCTTTGGATGCGGTGCCTTCGACGCCGACCACGAGCGGCCCTGCGACATTGTAATTCACGCCGGCGACGCCTTCGACCATACGGCCCTTATAGCCGACGGGCGGGATGCCCTCCTTGCCGGTTTCGCTATCGAAATTATGCACGCCACCCATGACGCCGACATAGGGTTCGATGCGGCGGGTAGCGCCGGCGTCATCGACTGACCCGCTTTGGGCCATCGCGACGGCGGGAATCAGGGACGCGGCAGCGGCTGCCGAAATAAGCAGTGTCTTCATGGGGTTTGACCCTTTGATCTGTTGTTGATGCTTGCGGCGGTTTGGACCCGCCGGGCCGCGCAAATGGTGCTTCAAGCGACCGGAGCGGCAGGGATCAAAATGACCTTGGGCATCGGAAGGTTTCCCGCCTGAATGACGAAAGTGCGGCAAAGCGCGATATTGTGGCGCAGAAAACACGGTTTCTGTCAGCCATATGAACAATAGGCGTGTTTCCTGAACGCTGCATAAATCAAAGTTTCGCGAGGGATCGGCTATTCACAACCAATTCAAACTCCACGCGTTACGCCAAGCAGCAAGAGGATAAGGAGACAGGCGATGACTGGACCTGCAAGACGGTTTCTGGCCGCCATCGGCTTGGCTGGCGCGTTGGCACTGGGCGGTTGCGCCTATGACGATGGCTATGGCTATGGCGGGGTGGGTGTTGGCAGCGGCTATTATGGCGGCGGCTATTATGACCCCTATTACAGCCCGGGCTATGTCGGCGGCGGCTATGGCTGGTACAATGATTTTTATTATCCGGGCACGGGATATTATGTCTATGATCGCGGCGGCCGGCGTCATCGCTGGACGGCCAGCCAGCGGCGCTACTGGGAAGCGCGGCGAAACGATCGGCGCGACGGCCGGTGGCGGGACCGCGATCGTGATGGACGGCCCGGCTGGCGCGGCGATGGACGGCCCGATCGTGATGGACGCCCCGGCAATTGGCAACGGCCGGATCGCGATGGACGGCCCGATCGTGATGGGCGTCCGGGCAACTGGCAACGGCCGGACCGTGACGGACGTCCCGGCAATTATGGTCGCCCGCGTCCCAATGGCAATGACGGTCGCGGGGACGGGCGTGGTCGATGGAATGGCGGGCGCGGGCGCGATGGCGCGGCCACGGTCCGTCCGTCGCCCAGGCCCCAGGCAAGTCAGCCCCGGCCCCAACGCAGCATGAGCGCGCGGCCTTCGCCAGGATCGCGCATGTCCCGGCCAATGCGGTCGGGCGGCGGCCGTGAACCGGCAAATCGGGTGCGCCCGAACTGATGCGGGGAGCGATCAGGACAAGCGCGCTGGCCACCCTCCTGCTCGTCGCGGCCTGCGACGGGCGGGAGGAGAGCGCAATCGACAATCTGGCCAATGGCGCCAACCAGGCGCAGGTGCAAAATAATGTGCGCGCCGAAGCGATGGCGCTGATGGAACCGCTCGCCCCGCCGGAACCCGGCACGCCGGGCGGCCTGCCGGTGGATCCCGCGCCCATCGAAGAAGGGTCGATCGACCCGGACAGTGCGCAGGGCGCGGCCCAGGTGGTGCAGGGCTATTATGGATTGCTGGAAGAAAAGCGGTTCGAGGATGCGCAGGATATGTGGAATCCCGCAACAGCGATCGGCGCGCAGGATGACGCGCATTTCGTTGCGCGATTTCGCGGTTTCAGCGAAATTCACGCCAATGTCGGCGCGCCATCGGAACCCGAAGGTGCGGCCGGTTCGCTTTATGTGACGGTGCCGGTGCAGGTCTATGGCCGCATCGCCGCCAATGGAAAGCCTTGGTATGCGCTGCGGCAGGTGACGCTGCGCAGGGTCAACGACGTGCCCGGATCGACGGAAGAACAGCGCCGCTGGCACATCCAGTCGATCGGCGCCTATGCTCCTGAGGAGGCGCAGGTTGCGTCCAGTGTGACCGCGCCGATTTCCATCACCGATGGCATGGCGCGCAGGAAGCAGGCAGAAGCGAAATGAGGGTCGCGGGGGGGGGGGGGGGGGGGGGGGGGGGGGGCCGCCCGCGCCCCCCCCCCGCCCCCCGGGGGCCCGGCCAGGGGGGCCGCGGCGGCGGGGGCGCGGGCCCGGGCCGGGCGCGGGGCGCCG
>NZ_JAJGNP010000022.1 GCF_020782245.1 Sphingobium soli | reverse complement strand
CAGGTCGAGCCGCGACAGCTGCGCCGCCAGGGTCCCGCCTTTGCCGATCCGGGTCTCCTCTTCGAGGCGTGTCACCAGATCGACGGTGTTGAAGTAGCGGGCGCGAGCGCCCCTTCGCACGACATTGGCGGTGATCGCGATGGCGAGGTGGGTCTTGCCTGTCCCCGTGCCGCCGACCAGCACGATATTGCGGCGAGGCGGGAGGAAGGAGCCATCGTGAAGGGAGCGGATCATCTCCTCATTGATCGGTGTGCCCTCGAAGCTGAACCGCTCCAGGTCCTTCACCACGGGCAGCCTCGCAGCCGTCATCCGATAGCGGATGGAGGCTGCATCCCGGTGGGTCGCCTCAGCACGGAGCAGGTCGGTCAGTATCTCCATGGTGGTGCGCTTGCGCTGGAGGCCGGTGGTGACCGCCTCGTCGAACGCCGCCGCCATGCCCTTGAGTCCGAGGCCGCGCATCGTGTCGATCATATCATGCCGCTGCATCATAGCCTCGCAGCAGATCATAGCGGGCACAGTCGGCGAGCGGAGGATGCTGCAGCATCCGGTCTTCCGAAGTGACGATGCTGTGGGGTGTCGCCGGCTCGCGGCGCCGGGAGAGGATGTTGAGGATCAGCTCGTCGCTGGCCGTTCCGTTCGCCAACGCTTCGCGCACGGCAGCCTCTACCGGCTCCAGGCCATCGGTGAGCACCGCCGAGAGGACCCGCACGAACCTGCGATCGGCCTCGTCCCCGGTGCCGAGCCTTCGCCGTAATCGGTGCAGGGCGGGCGGCAGATCCCAGTCCTGGAACGGTGCGCCGTTACGCAGCGCGCCGGGCTTGTGCGCGAGGACCGGCAGATAATGCCAGGGATCGTATATCGTGCGGTTCCGACCGAAGTGGCGCTCATGCTCCCCGACGATCGCATCGCCGCAGCGTATGACGATGCGATCGGCATAGGAGCGCACCTGAACGGTCCGGCGTGCGGCCGTCGACATGACCGAGTAGCGGTTGCGATCGAAGCTGATGAGGCAGGTGCCGGTGACGGCATGCTCGCTCTCATGGAAGCCGTCGAACGGTGCCAGGATCGGCTGCAGGGCCGGTCGCTCCATATCCAGCGCCTCGGCGACGGTAATATCCCCGCGTTCGGGATGGGCATGATGCTCGGCCCAGCGCCGGCACTCGGCCTCCAGCCACCCGTTGAGCTCGGCCAGGCTGGCGAACCGGAGCCGCGGCTGGAAGAAGCGGCCTCGGATTGTCTGGACCTGCTGCTCGACCTGGCCCTTCTCCCATCCCGCCGCCGGCGAGCAGGCGGTCGGCTCGACCATGTAATGATCGGTCATGATCAGGAAGCGGCGGTTGAACACACGCTCCTTGCCGGTGAACACGGCCGTCACCGCCGTCTTCATATTATCGTAGATACCGCGTCGCGGCACACCGCCGAAGAACGCGAACGCCCGGGCATGGGCATCGAACAGCATCTCCTGGCCCTCGCGCGGATAGGCCCGGACATAGGGTGCGCGCGAGTCGCAGAGACGCATATGCGCCACCTTCACCCGCATCGGCTTGCCGGCGATCTCCACATCCTCGTGGCTCCAGTCGAACTGGTAGGCCTCACCCGGCTGGAAGGTCATCGGGATGAACGCCGGTGCGCCTTCGCCAGCATCCTTCCGCCGCGCAGCACGCCAGCGCGCCGCATAGCGGCGCACCGCATCATAGGATCCATCGAACCCCTCGCGCACCAGCAGGTCATGGATACGCGTCATCCGTAGCCGATCGCGGCGGCCGCGACCTTCGTTCTCCTCAAGCAGCGCATCGAGACGATCCTGATAAGGACCGATCCGCGGCAGCGGCTGGACTTTGCGCTGATAGTTGAACGCCGCCTCCGGCGACCGGATCGCTTTGCGGACGACCTTCCGCGACAAACGAAGGTCACGAGCGATCGCCTTGATCGCCTTACCCGCTGCATGCTCACGCCGAATCCGAACCACTGTCTCCACGATCAACATCCCGTTCTCGCCAACTGATCAAAACCAGTCGGCCGACTAAATCCCCGGGATGAAGGGGTCCTTTTTGCACGCCGATCACCCCACGAAGGGGGTGCCTATTGCACGCTGATCCTCACCGACCATCCTTGCCCAGTGCAACACCTTCCTGCTTCATCGGATCGTGAATGACCTTGACCAGGCGTTAGTCGCACGGCTTGTTCCGGATAATGTTGCGGGTCTGCTGAAGGAGCTTCCTAGCCTGCCATCGCGTCAGGCCGTGCTTCTCGGTTGGGCGACGCCGATCCCTTTGCTGGTTGAAATGGACGAACTGGCCGAGGAACATCGGCCGCAATCCTCAGACCCTGATTTCTGGGACGTGTGGACCGGTAAGAGTCCGCGCGTGATCGACTGGCCTACGCTCGTGCAGGACTGGACTGGCGAGCCGCCCGCTCAACCCTAGGCGGGAAGGTCGGCAAGTTCACTTGGCGATCAAGCGTGAACGCCTGTTCGAACCATCCGTTCTGACAGCGCACCAGTCTTTGATTGTCTCCGAGCGGCACGCGCGTCCACGATCTGTCGGAGCGGATTCGCCTCTATGAGGGCGTACGCGGCTTGATCGGGTGCGTATTGATCCTGATGCACGACTACGAACCGGTCCCAGTCCGGCTGGGCACGAGCTCCGATCACGGGGAAGGCCAGAGGGCGAACTCAAAGCGCGAGAACCAGTAGAACAAGTCAAACGCAAGCTCGCGCAGGCCGGCCGCGACCTCGTCTTGCCTCACGTGGCTGCCGCTTTCGCGGATTCCGCCGGGCCACGCTTCGGTTTGGGCTTTCCATCTCCGAAGACCAAGTAGACGCGCCAGTTCTTCGAAGTGCCGACCTTCTTCATCTCGGCATCGACCTGATCCTGGGAAAGATAGGCGCCCGTTAGGTAGACGAGTCCGACAAAGAGCGAGAATTCGCTGTCCTCGTATCCCTTCATATCTTCATACAGTTCGCCTATCGCTGACTTCGCCTTCTGCTTGTCGTCGGCGAACTTCACCTCGACCGCCGTCGCAATGGAATCGATGCCGAAGTCCGGATGGTAGGTCTTGGTCTGTTTCGGGATGGGTGGTTCGCGAATGACGTCGGGGAACGCGAGCCGTAGCGCCGGCTGAAGAGCGTCTTGCACGTCCTTTTCCCTGGTCGGTACATTATTTATCGCGTCGAGGTAATGCGCGGTCTGTCGCAGCATCCGAGCGAGCACGCGTCGCTCGGTCCTCACGTCCGCCGGAATCTCGATAAGCGGCGCGATGCGATCAAGGCGCCGACTCACCGCGTCCACCACCACGTTGTTCGCACCGTAATATTCGTCGAAGTATCCGACCTTCGTGAAGTCGACTGCCTCGAACACTGCGATCTGGTCGTCGAAGTCGATCCGCGTCGCGTCGAGGCCGAGCAGCTCAAGCAGAATCCGCAGTGCGTCGATGGCCTTCCGGCTCAGTTCCTCCAGCTGTGCCGCCATGTCCTGCAGGTATTCCTCAGGGTCGAAGTCGTCGGGACGGTTCTCATCCGCATCGGCGTAGGCGTTCACCTGCGCATGGCAGTTCTGGACCGCCGCCCGCGCGGCGCCATAGGCCTTGGTTGCGAGTTCGATATCGGTCTTGGTCAGTTGAGTCATAGCAGCGGTCCGCTTGGGTTATTAGCATCTGTTCCAGTGTAGGGTGATCGACGGCAGTGGCCACTGGCTAGATGAGACATTCCGTTATGCCCGAGGACGGCCTGAGCGTCCGCTATCGTCTAATGCAGTCGATCAAGGCGGGTGATCGTGAACGACGGCTTTGTCCCAAGACCTTCCGGCATTTGTCGTCCATAGCCATTCGCTCCTGTCTCCATCGGCGAACGTTCATCCCCAGCTTAGCCGTCCGTTCGCCCTGCGGCGTCAAAACAGCATGAATTGATCGGGGCCGGGGAGGGTGCGCGTACCTAGTCGGAATGGTTCGAATAATGCTGCCACAAGAACACTTTCCAGAATTGGAGACGGATAGAAGGTGTTCTGGAGATAATCGAATGCGCAATCACAGATAAGTCGGTGATCGCGCGCCTTATTGCGGACATATATTCCACAATGCGTTTGGCCATTAAACGTACCCCGCTAGCGGCGCGCTTCCAGGGCTATGATACACACAGCATGGGAACGTTCGGCGATCCGCGCGAGTGCCGCCCGCTTTCGCGCCGTTCGCCGAAGCCCTGAATTGCGCATCGCTTCGGTGCGCTCGGGGCTATCCACGATGCCAAGCTCGACTTTGCGAGCGCGTATGCGCGCCAAATGCTCATCAAGGGTAACGATCATTTTTGCCCCTTTCGCATCACCAGCTTGGATCGTCCTCGACATCATCGTCGAGTTTGGGGATTAGTACCCTTACGTGCCGCATGGGAGTAAATTTCGCGGGCGCAAATCCATCTGAGTGTTGAGGACAGACAGTCGCGTAAAACCCATCAGTCGTTCGCGAAAGAACGGCAGGTTCCGCACATGTTTGACACAGGGTACGAGAACGAGCCGTAGCGGCGTCAGTAAGGGCAAAAGCTGGCTCGCTGTAAGCCTTCAAATAGACCCGCATCTCGCCAAATTTCTCTTTAGCTTGGACCACCGTTGCGGTTCCATCGACCTTTGCTACATCGTGGATCACTTGCCGATAGAGCGCTTGCCATCCGGTCGGTAGACCGACTGCCAATTCGAGATTCCTTTGGAGAATTTCATCCTCAGTCATCTCGACCCGCCCCTATGTTGAACATGTTGAATTCCATGTCCTCAGGCCGATCGCGGAACGTGATGGTCTCCGGCGCCTGAAGTTGTACAACGGTTGGAATGGCAGCCAGTTCTTCGCCTGGTATCGTCAACGATGCCATAAAGCCGTCACTGTCAACCGCTTGCCGTCGCTCTCCTCCGGCACTCCATGCAAGAAAATCGAGGGTGACGCTGTTTATCTTCGCGACGCCCTCTTCCGCGAGCACGCACATAGCTGCTGCTACAACCCGATCAAAATCCTCGGGCTTAATATTACCCGTAAACTCGATACGCATGCTCAGTCCTCCAACGCTGCAAGCAGGGGCGGACCGGCAGAGCCGGGTGTTGGTAACTTAGGCTGATGCTCCAAGCGCCGTCGCCTTTAGGCGAGCCTTGGACATGCGCGACGGCCACCCGGCCGCAACACTTTGCGACCGGCCATCAGCTAGAGAGGTTACCACGCCCCATCGTCAGGCTTACCACCAACGACGTCCGATCAGTCGCAGATTGGAGGCGCTACGGCAAGAGCTCCACTGTGTTCAAATTTCACCTTCGGAGCATGAATTCTTGCGGCCGTTTCCACGTTGGCTGCCGCGTCGGCAAAACATCTCAAAGGAAGAAACATACGTATGAATTGCAATGTCATCCGTGATCGCGAGCCATAGCACTGACTCGCAACGATTATTTCAATTACAGCCGAGCATACGAAAGTTCAAAAAGGGGAAAGAATGGTCCTCCTTGGGCAGGTCGGCGGGCGACAGGTTCACGGTGATCCGTTTTGGCGGCAGCGATAGGCCGATCGCGGCGATGGCGTTGCGCACCCGCTCGCGACTTTCAGCGACGGCCTTGTCAGGCAGCCCGACGAGGATGAAATTGGGCAGGCCCGGAACCAGTTGGCACTGCACTTCCACAGCGCGCGCCTCCAGCCCCAGATAGGCGACCGTCGAAACCGTTGCGACCAATGATCCCCCTAGATGGCCGTTCAGGCCGCTTCGTCCGTCCGCCCCTTGAACCCCTGCGCCACGACATACCATTCCACGCTGCCCTTGCGGCTGGCCGGGGGCTTGGCATGTTTGATCGTGGTGAAATGCTTTTTCAGCACCGCCAGCAATTGCGCATCCGTGCCGCCGGCGAACACCTTGGCGACGAAGGTGCCGCCCTTGCGCAGATTTTCGACCGCAAATTGCGCCGCAGCCTCGACCAGGCCCATGGTGCGCAGATGATCGGTCGGGGCATGGCCGACGGTGTTCGCGGCCATGTCCGAGATCACAAGATCCGGCTCCTGCCCCAGCGCCTCGCGCAGCAGGTCGGGCGCCTTGTCATCCATGAAGTCCATTTCGAACAGCGTCACGCCGGGAATAGGGTCCGTCGGCAACAGGTCGATGCCCACCACCGCTGCCTTGGGCGCCATCTTGCGCACCACCTGCGCCCAGCCGCCTGGCGCCACGCCCAGGTCGACGACCGCGCGCGACCCCTTCACGAAATGAAATTTCTCATCCAGTTCGATGAGTTTGAAGGCGGCGCGGCTGCGCCAGCCTTCGGCCTTCGCCTTCTTGACATAGGGGTCGTTCAAATGCCGTTCGAGCCAGCGCACCGACTGTGCCGTGCGGCCCTTCGCGGTCTTAACGCGAACCTTGCCTGCGCCCGCGCCTCTCACATCGCCCTCCCGTCGCGATCCATCAGGCCGCGCAAAATGCCTTCGCGGATGCCGCGATCGGCTACGCCCAAGCGCTCCGCCGGCCAGATGTCGAGGATGGACTCCAATATCGCGCATCCCGCGACAACCAGATCGGCGCGCTCGGTGCCGATGCAAGGAAGCTGCTGCCGCTCCGCCAAGGCCATGCCGGAAAGCCGATCCGAAATCGCGCGCATCGCATCGCACGGCACGATCAGCCCGTCGATCACCTGTCGGTCGTAACGCGGCAGATTGAGGTGCAGGCTGGCGAGCGTCGTCACCGTTCCCGATGTGCCAAGCAGGCGGATGCCCTGCGCGTTGCGCGGCAAACGGCGCGCCAACGGCAGGAAGGCTTCAGACACGCGGGCGCGCATGCGGCCATAAGCGGCCAGCCGTTCGGCAGGATCATCATGATCGAACGCCTCGCTTTCGGTCAGCGAAACAACACCCCAGGGAGCGCTGACCCAATCGACGATGTGCGGCGCGCCGTCACCATGCGCATCGACCAGTACCAGTTCGGTGGAGCCTCCGCCAATGTCGAAGATCAGCGCTGGCCCATCGCCCGGCTCCAGCAGTGCGTGACAGCCCAGCACCGCCAGTCGCGCTTCTTCCTGTGCGCTGATGATGTCGAGCGCGATGCCGGTTTCGCGATAGACTCGCTGGATGAATTCCGATCCGTTGGAAGCGCGCCGACAGGCTTCGGTGGCTACCGACCGGGCGAGCGTCACATGGCGGCGGCGCAGCTTGTCGGCGCAGACCGACAAGGCCGCGATCGCGCGGTCGATCGCTGCGTCGCTGATCCGACCCGACGACGCCAGCCCCTCGCCCAGCCGGACGATTCGGGAAAAGGCATCGACGACGATGAACCCGTCGGCCGAAGGCTTGGCAATCAACAGCCGGCAATTATTGGTGCCCAGATCAATGGCGGCATAGGATCGCCGGTCACGCGCGCCCGCGGACGAAAAGCCCCGCTGCTTTGCCGGGGGAGGAATGGCCGCAGCCTTGCTCCCATTGCCCGATCCGGAGCGGGCATGCTTGCCCACATAACCGCCGGACGGGCCGGAACTCTGCGGCGATGGGCGGCTCTGCTGCACCATGCCGTACTCGCTTCTTCTGCATCGCCAACCCCGCATGGGGCCGGAACTTGCCTTCATGCTTAAGCAGATAGTGCGCGATACGCAAGGCGCGACCATGGTAAGGGAACGGACCTGCAACGATCAACGAAAACCGCACTTCACCAAGACTGACCGTCCTTAATGCCAGAAAAAGCAAAGGCGCGATCAAAGGAGCCGGCGGGACTGCAAGTCGATCGAGAGGATAGTGACTATTTTACGACAGGCGTGAACTTTCTTTTCGCAGCCAATTGTCTTCGCCAATTCCGTTGGTTAGCTTCGACCTCGGTCTATGGGGAGTTTATCATGCGCATTCGTAAGAATGGGGCGGAAATGCTGGCGCGCGCCGGTCGTTCCAGCCTCCTTGCCTCCGTCGCTGCCGCGGCTTTGAGCATCGCACCAGCGGCACAGGCGGTCGTGCCTAACGACAATTTAAGCCCGGAGGACATTGTCGACGGCACCGACGTGAACGGCGTCGGCATCATGTATCGCGACGACGGCTTCGTATGCACGGGCACGCTGATCAATCCGCGCACCGTGATCTTCGCGGCGCACTGCGTGAACGACCTCAGCACGCCGGATTATAGTACGGTCAATGGCGGCGTGCCGGTGGCCTTCGCTTTTCAGAGCGACGCACGCCCGGGCCTGATCGACTGGATCTCGAACGGCTATCGCACCAATACGGCGCTTAGCGTCTACAACGTCAACAACATCGCCTATCATCCCGATTCGCTTGATCCGCCGGCGCTCAGCTTCCTCTATGGCGACGTTGCGATGGCGACGCTCGATACGCCCGCAGCCGATGTGCCAACCTGGACGATGCTGTTTTCCGCCCTGCCCGCGCCTGCGGCCATCAACGAAACCACAGGCACCGGCTATCATGTGACGGTCACCGGCTATGGCCGCACCGGCAGCGGCACCACCGGCAACAGCGTGGGCATCGATTTCCGCCGCAAGACGGCCGAAAATTTCCTCGGCATGCTGGGCTCGCTCGATGACATCGACAGCTTCCTGTTCGGCGCGCCCGGCGGCTACACGCAAAATCTCTACCAGACCGATTTTGACGATCCGGATCGGGAGAACCCCTTTGACTTCAACGCGTTCAAGGATGACGCCCTGCCCAACGAAGGCAATACCGCGGGCGGCGATTCGGGTGGTCCGCTGATCCTCGACCAAGCATTTAGCGAAAAAACGATCCTGGGCGTCCTTTCTGGTGGCAGCCGCTATTTCTTCGAGCAGCCCGAAAGCTCTTATGGCGGCACCTCCTTCTATCAGCCGCTCTACCTGTTCTGGGACTGGATCGCGCAGAACAACCCCTATCGCTATGCCACGACCAAGGCGGGTGACGGCAATTGGAGCGATGCCGATCACTGGGTGACCGCGCTCGACCCCAATTATCGTATCATCGACAGCAACGGCTCGCTGGTGAATGGTGTTCCGACATCGCCGGGAGCGGGTGCGTTCGGCCAGGACGACGCACAGAAATTCGGTCAGCTCTGCTACCAGCCCACCGATGGGTCGGACAATGTCTGCTATGACGTCGGCACCGACACGCTGATCGTCAATGGCGAACCAGCGACGGGTGAAACGCAGGCGGTCGCCAACGCCGGCGGCAAGACGGTGTCGAACAACAAGGGCAAGGTCCAGATCGCCGAGCGCAGCCCCACCGCCGCCAATGCTTCGCTGAATTCAACCGCGCAGCCGCAGGCGGAAGGCGATGTTTCGGCGACCGCCCTGCCCGACGCGACGCTGGCCAACGGTCTGCCCGGCGCGAGCGGTTTTGTCCCCGATAATATCGATCCGGTCGCATCCCAGGGCGTCATCGGGCGCTATTATGACGTGACGCTGAGCGCCGCGGGCACCACCACGCTCGACACCGATGTGACGATCGATCGCTTCACGATTTCCGGCGGGGAGTCGGCGCTTGACATCACCAGCGAAGGATCGCTGACCAGCGAGATGGACGTCGCCCATCTGGCAGGCCGTGTGAATGTCGACGGGTCGCTGACCAGCACGGGCGATTATTTCCTGCTGTCTGGTTTGCTGTCGGGTAGCGGCACGCTTCGCGCCCCCTTCCTCACCAGCGTCATGGGCACGATCGCGCCCGGCGGCGTTGGCACGGTCGGTACATTGTCGGTCGAAGGCAATGCGATCCTGACCTCGGGCAGCACGTTGCACATCGACATCGGTCCCAATGGCGCGTCGGACGTGCTGGCGGTCAAGGCCAGCGACGCTGGCGATGATGGCGTCGCATCGGTCGGCAGCCGCGTGGTCGTTGGCGCGACCAGCGGCACCCGCCCGCGCTATGGCGACAGCTACACCTTCGTCACGGCCGAAGGCGGGGTCGAAGGCAGCTTCGAGCAGCCTGCGCAGCTGACCGCGATCCTCAAGCCTGTGCTGAGCTATAGCGACAATGCCGTTTCGATGCGCATTGACGCCGGGCTCTATGCCGATGTCGTCAATGGCGCGTCGGTAACGCAAACCAGCTTCGCGCAGTTGCTCGACCAGAACCGGTCGCTCTACGCCAATTATGCCAACCTCTATGGCGAAGCGGACCTTCTGAGCGTCGAGGGCATTCAGGCGACCCTGGAGGCGATGGCGCCGCGCACGGAGACGCTCAAGACGTCGATGAGCGAAGTGCTCAACGACAATATGGCGCGTTTCTATCGTGACCGGCTGACCAAGCTGGACGGCGGCGCAATGGGCGGCACGCTGACCATGACGGGTCAGCCGATGCAATTGGCGGCCGCGAGCCTCAACAATATCGACCTCGGCATGGATCAGGGCGGAAACGAAAGCGTGACGCGTGAAGGCGTTCTGCCCGACGATATGAGCGCGTTCCTGGCGGGCGGCTATATCGACGGCAAGGCGCAGCCCATGCGGTCGACCATGCCGATGGGCCGCGACACGTTCGATGGCTGGTATGTGGCGCTGGGCATCGAAAAAGCGTTTGGCGACAATGGCGTCGTCGGCCTTTCGGGCTCGTTCAGCGAACTCAAGGGCAATACGGCTGCCAGTGACTGGGGCCGGGCGCGCCTGTATCAGGGTACCGTCTATGGCGCGTTCGACCTTGGCGGGCTGAAGCTCGACGCGGTCGGCAGCGCGGGCACCATGGCAACCCGGTCGCGCCGCTCCTTCTCGGTCGGCACCATGCCCTACACCCTGTATGGCAGCGATCAGGAACTGGCGCTGTCGGGTGAAATCGGCCTCAGCAAGGCGCTGGGCAATGACGGCTTCAGCATCGTCCCCCGCGCGGCGATTCGCGGTGCCTATATCAGTTCGGGCAATTTGGCCGAATATGGCGGGGATGCGGCACTGGTCATCCATCGCCAAGCGATCAAGAGCACCCAGGGTCGGCTGGGCGCAACCGCCAAGGCCGATCGCGGTGGCTTCCGCCCCTATCTTACGGCGAATTATGTCCATGAGTTCCAAGATCAGCCCGCCTTTTTGCAGGCGAACCTGATCGGCGGTACCGGCCCGCTCGCGCCGTTCGCGCTGGGCGGCCAGGACAGGAACTGGGCCGAAATTGGCGGTGGCCTGACGGTTACGACCGGCAATGTCGACATCAGCCTGTCGGCCGACACGACCGCCTGGCGCAGCGACGTCGAATATCAGAGCTATCGCGCAAGCCTGAAATTCCGCTTCTAATCGACGCTTCAATCATGAAGAAGGGCCGCTTCCAACTCGGAGGCGGCCCTTTTTTTGCCAGCAAATGGGAGCAAGGGTCCATCGCCTCTGACGCGGGCGGGAAATATGCGTGCCGGCGCCGTTGTAAGATCGTGAGAATGACTGATCGACCGAACCCAATCTGTTTCGCTTCGACTGAATGCCGCCCTAAGCCTTGAGCCGAATTAGGCAGAGCACCTTCCTTGCGTCAGCGCATCCAGCTCTCCGAAGTTTTTGGACAGAACACCCTCGTGGTCCGTCAGCCGGGGCGGGCGAAGGGACGAGGATCGAGGGCAATGCCCTTATCATCGGCGTCTACCCGCCGAGTTCATCGGGTCAAGCATCTTGCCCCGCCATTTGGCCAGACGGGCGCCGCATCAGGGTGCCGTATGGCGACGAAGGCCATCAACCATGATTGCAAAACACGCCGCCAGCAGCACCGCATCCTTGACGAGAAACTGTCCGGTCGACCCCAGGAACGGCGCGCCATAGCCGGCTTCCCAAAAAGCTGGCGCTCCGAGTGCAAAACTAAGCGTCACACAGAAGGTGAATATGCCCATCAGTCCGCCAACAAAACTGGCCCGCGCGGAGAATGCGCCGACTGCGATCATCGCGCCAGTCAACAACTCGATGGTTCCGATCACATTGCTCGCTCCACTTTCGCCCCAGAGCGGATACATCCACGCGAAAAGCGGGTAATGAGCCGCGATCTTGGCTACGCCAGCCGCCTCATATTCAGCAAATTTGGCGAGGCCGAAAAGCATGAAAATGAGCACGATGGTCCACCGTAGGCCGGCCATCACCACAGCTTCACTGAAAACAAAGTTCTTCATGGTTCGCTCCCGTATCCGAGCCTTAATACGCGGCGGCGCGAGACATGGTTACACAATGATCGGCAAAATCGCATGTGGCTGGCAGCGCCGCTGCGCTGGTCCGGTTCCGCAGCCGCTTTGGTACGCGGGAGTGCCGGACAATATTGCCCACACGGGGCCATCTGGAGCGATCGCCGGGTCACCTATGCCCGCATTGTCGCAGTCATCCGGGTGCCGCCTCGATCGCGACGATCAGGCCATCGCCGATCCAGCGGCCGAGCCATCCGCCCGCCCGAGCCGCGCCTTCGGCCGCTCCGTGGATATCCACGACGCCGTCGCACAGATCGCCAAATGCCATACCGCCCCGGATTTTCAGCAAAGCCTGATATTCAAAAGCCTCCAGGAGACGGATGCGATTTCGGTAATCCTGTCGCCACACCAGGGCGATACTGGTCAACGGCTCCGCAGCGGGAGGCGTTTCGTTTCCGACCAGGGCTGACCAGATTGCAAAAGCATTGGTCGTGAGTTGCACGAAATCGATCGTCGGCGCGATGCGCAGAATCGCGCTATCCCACGTCACGTCATGAAGCTGCTCGACCGTCAGCGCTGAATGATCAGAGGCTACGAAGCATTCCTCAAGCGCGAGTTCGATACGGGCGATCTCCGCTATGTCCGCATCCTTCGGATAGAGCCAGGCGAGCGTTTCAGGAAAGTCACGCGCGTAAGCATCAAGCGTCCAACTGCTGGGCGGCACCCGGTCGATATGTTGCGCGGCCGCACGAAGAAATGCCTGGTCTCCAATCCAGGCATGCGTCTGTGCGAAGCTGCCTTCCAGCACTGTGACAAGCTGCGCGCGATAATTGTTCAAATAGACGCTCAGTCCGGGCCTGGCCGACGCGCCCAGATGTGTAGCGGCAGTCTCGTCCTCGGCCAGGAGAAAGGCGCGCAAGTCGCGTTGCAGCGCGAGCAAGTTCATGGCGTCGTACCGACCCGCTCACGCGCGATCTCCCGCGCGGTCCCAAGTTCGCCCAGTAAATCATGCAGCGGCGGAATAGCGTCGTCGCGCTCGATCATCGTCGCCACCGGGCCAAGTTGCGGCAAGACGTGGGCATAGAGACTCCACACCGACGCCGGGACCTGCCGGTCATGCGTATCGACGAGCAACGTTTCGCCTCGGCTGTGGCCCGCCAGATGGATCTGGCGCACGCGTGCATGAGGCACCGCATGCAGACAAGCGAGGGGATCAAACCCATGATTGCTGGCGCTGACGAACAGGTTGTTGACGTCGAGCAACAGCTCGCAGCCCGTTCGAGCACACATCATGTCTATGAATTCCCATTCGCTCATGTCGGAGGATGCAAAGTCGATATAGGTTGAAGGGTTCTCGATCAGCATGATGCGGCCGAGCGCTTCCTGCGCGCGGTCGATATTGGCGCAGACGATGTCGAGTGCTTCCTGCGTATAAGGCAATGGCAGCAGGTCGTGCGCATTGAAGCCCTCCAGCCGGCTCCAGCTTAGATGATCGGAGATGAAAAGGGGCTCGACCTCATCGACCAACGCGCGCAGTCGCGCAAGATACGCGCCATCGACCCCATCTGCCGAACCAAGTGACATCGATACGCCGTGCAGCGCCACCGGGTAGCGCGCGCGGATATCGCGAAGAATCTGCCGGGGACGGCCGCCGTCGACCATGAAGTTCTCGGAAATCACCTCGATAAAGTCGACAGCAATCCTATGTTCGAGAAAGTCGCCATAATGGGGCTTGCGCAGGCCAAGGCCAAATCCGGAAAAGGTCGGTGTCATCTGGTCGCTCCCTGCCGGGGATGATCGGCCCGGCGCGATGACACGCCGGGCCAATGGATATCATTTCGGCTCGGTGAGGCTACCGCCGGCCTTCGTACAGGCCTTGGCGGTCATCGCCTTAAAGCCTTGGCCCTTGCAGTCGTTCAGCCCCTTGCACTCGTTGCTCGCGGTCTTGCAGTCTGACGTGCCCTTGCAACTGTTGACGCCGTAGCAATGGACGGTCTGGCCTTTGGCGGCCGTGCTATCGTTGGCGAAGGCCACAGTCGGCGCAGCTGCGGCCGTGATTGCAATGGCAGCGGCGGCAGTCGCGACGCCGAAGCGGGAGTCGATCATGAGCATGGCACGTTCTCCAGAAAATATGTCTGCCGTGATGGCATCCACCATTCGGACCACGGGAGGCGCTGGTTACAGCCGCGCCTGTGAAATCCGATTATGCCGGACCTGACGCCGATCATCGCGCCGATAGCAGCAGACTCAAATCCAACGCCGGGAGCCATATACCCTGACCGGGTGAGTGCGTTGCGGGGCAGAAGTTTACCAGCGCAACAGGCGGGGGCCCAGCAAAGCGCCGAGTAGCGTCGCGAGCAGGATGCCAAGCGAATACCATGTCAGTACGAAGATTGCCGATACCTCCGGACAGTGAAGACAATAGACCGTCGCGGCGAACGCGCCTGCCGACAGGCCTGCGGCGGCCCCAGCGGCGCGCAGCCGGCTTGGCGCCAGTTTGCGGAATGACCACAATAACCCGGCAAAGATCGGCGCAGAAAGGGATAATACCCGCCAGGGACATGTCTTCCAGCTCTGTCCGAGCCACATGGTCAGCCAAGCCGACGGCGGCGTGCGGGCCAGTTCGAGAAATCCGAGACACGCCAGCAACATGACGGGCACCGCGATCAGCCACAGACCGCGCACGCGGCCGGTATCTGGCCGCGCAAGTTGCGCCGTCACAGCCAGCGCGACTGCGGATAGCGACAAGGTATAACCCCACTTTATCCAGAAGGCCGGGCCTTGCATGGCGACGCCGAGATCGGGGCGCATCCCCATACCGATCGCCGTCAATAACGCGGCCACCATGCCACCGATCGCGACGCCGATCGCAATCCGCCGCCATACAGATCCTCTGCGTACCGGGCGCGTATCCCGAGCGAGTCTGAGAATAAGATCGTCGGTGTTCATCGCTGGGTCCTCTGCACCTTTGCGATCAGGGCCTTGAGCCCGCGATGAACCGAAACCTTCACATCGGATTGACCGATGCCCCCCGCAGCGGCCGCCTCTGCCGTCGTCAGACCATCTATGTGGGTTGCGACAATCATGCGCGCCTGCTTGGGGGGAAGGCCTGCAAGCAAGTCGTCGATATCTAGCCGCGCGATCAGGCCGGCTTCGAAGTCTTCGACGACCAACGTCTCTTCCAGGTCTCCTATGGGACGCAACCGGCCGGCCCGTCGGAAATGATCGATCATCTTGTAACGCGCAATGGAAAACATCCACGCAGTGAATGGGCGGTCGCGGTCATAGGTCCCGCGGCGTGTGTGAACGGCGATCAGGGTTTCCTGCACAAGATCCTCAACATCGTCATCGGCACCGCGAACTCGTCGCCGATAGAATCCCCGCAGCAGCGGAACGATCTGGCGCAGCAATGACGCGTGGGCGGCGGCATCGCCGCCAAGCCCGTCTATCATCAGTCCACGTAAGACTTCCTCGCCCGTCTGCATGCACTCTCCTCGCATGTAGGTTCGTCCTGGGCAGCCTAAAGGTTACACGGGGCGCAAATGATTTTTCTGGCCCCGGCTGTAACGCGGACTGATCCGACAGCGAATGACCTGTCGTGGCACGGGCCCACCGCCTCCTTCCCGGTCACCGCGCGGCCCAGGCAATTCTGCCGGGCCGCGCGAAGAGGCGATATCTAGAAGGACTTAGATTATGCGCACCCATGCCACATTGGCGGCGAGTATCGCCATCATGACAGGAGGCCTCGCTGCGCCGGTCGGCGCGCAGACCAAACCCGCGATGGAAAAATGCTATGGCGTTTCGCTCGCGGGCAAGAATGACTGTGCTGCCGGGCCGGGCACGAGCTGTGCTGGAACGTCGAAGGTCGACTATCAGGGCAATGCCTGGAAACTAGTGAAGGCGGGCACCTGCACCAGCATCAAGACGCCCAAGGGCAACGGCTCGCTCACACCGAAGAAGGCCTGACAGCGATCGGCCGGGCAGGCTCGCGCCATCCCGGCCGATTGACGCGAGGAGTTCATCCATGAACCTGTCACCGACATCCTATGACGGCATAACCGCGCGCCTCTCCGCGCTCCTGCCCGATGCTTTGCTGCTGCTCGTCGCCCGCCTGGGTAGTGCGGTCATCTTCTTCCTCTCGGGACGTACCAAGGTCGAAGGCGTCATCACCATCGCCGACAGCACCTACGAACTGTTCCGTACAGAATATGCGCTGCCGTTGATCTCTCCGGAACTCGCCGCGACGGTGGCGACCTGGTCGGAACATGTGTTCCCGTTACTGCTCATAGCCGGTCTGGGCACCCGTCTTTCGGCGCTCGCTTTGCTTGGAATGACGATCGTGATCCAGGTCTTCGTCTATCCCGACGCCTGGCCTACCCATCTAAGTTGGATCGCGATCCTGCTGCCGCTCGTCGCGCGCGGTGGCGGCGCATGGTCGGTGGATGCGCTGCTGCGACCGGGACTTTCCCCAAGACCCGGCGCGGCAATATGAGGGAGGAGCAAAAATGGTCGAACCATTCCTGGATAGCGCACTGCAATATGGGCAACGCGCTCACCTGAAGCGCAGGATACTCAAGCTCGCTGCGGGCGTGCGCTCGGCGGCGCCGGTGTCCTGAACATCCTCAGTGGCGATGGTCCTGAAGAGGCCACAGCACACCACCTCCCACTGGGTGCGGGATCAGAAGTCCTCGGTATCGATGGTCGCGCGCATGACGTCAGGATAGCGATGGCCGGACACGGTCTGCTGGTTCACGATGGCTCCCACCCTCTCCAGCACGGCGTCATCCAGCGCCAGGTCACGAGCCGCGATATTCTGCGCCAGATGGTCGCTGTTCACCGTACCGGGGATCGCGTGCACATGGTCGCCGCGAGAGAGAACCCATGCGAGCGACAGTTGCGCCGGAGTGATGCCCGCATCCTCTGCGACAGCGTTGAAGGCGCGGATCATGTCCATGTTGCGCGGCCAGTTCTCCCGGCTGAAGCGCGGATGCGTGGCGCGCAGATCCTTCTCCGCCAGCACGAGAGGATCGCCCAGCGCGCCAGCCAGTGCCCCGCGCGCGACGGGTGAAAAGGCGACGAGCGCAATGCCCAGTTCCCTCGTCGTCTCCAGCACGCCGAGTTCGACGTTCCGCGTCCAGGGCGAATATTCGGCCTGCACCGCCGCCATCGGATAGGCTTCATGCGCCTCGCGGATATGCGCGCTGCTCCATTCGGAAACGCCATAGGCGCCGATCTTGCCCGCGACGATCGCTTCGGCGAGCGCGCCGACGCTGTCCGCGATCGGAACCTTTGGATCGAAGCGATGCATGTAGAAGAGATCGATATGATCGGTCTTCAGCCGCTTCAGGCTTGCCTCGATCGAGGCCCTCATGGCCTCCGGGCTGCAATCGATGCCCCGGCGTGGGCCGTCGACGACGATGCCGGTCTTGGTCGCCAACAGGAATTCATCGCGCCGGTCCATGATGGCGTCGCCCAGAATCTCCTCGGACACGCCTTTGCCATAGATGTTGGCTGTGTCGAAGTGATCGTAGCCGAGGTCAAGCGCCTGGCGAAAGAGCCGCACCGCGTCCTCGCGCGGAGGCGGCGAGCCATAGGCCCAGGCCACGTTCATGCAGCCAAGGCCGACGGCGTTTACGCGGCGTCCGGCGAGGTCGCGCGTCATCAGGACCAGCCGTCCTGCGCTTCGAGGCTGGCGGCAAGCTCACCGATCACGCGGTAGCAATCGAGCACGTTCGAGACCGAGCTGTTGGGCGCGCGCCCCTCCCGGATGGCGGCGATGAACTCGCGGTCCTGAAGTTCGATCCCGTTCATGGACACATCGACCTGCGATACATCAATCGGCTCCTCATGCCCGGTGACGAGATCGTCGTAGCGCGCGATATAGGTACCGGTATCGCCGATATAACGGAAGAAGGTTCCGAGCGGGCCGTCATTGTTGAACGACAGGGCCAGCGTCAGGATCTGCCCCGCTTCGGTCTTCAGCTGGATCGACATGTCCATCGCAATCCCCAGATTGGGATGCCGTGGTCCCTGCAGCACATTGGCTGTGATCACCTTCGATCCGGTCATATACTGGAAGATGTCGATGCTGTGCGCGGAATGGTGCCACAGCAGATGATCCGTCCAGCTGCGGGGCTGGCCCTTCGCGTTCATGTTCTTGCGGCGGAAGAAGAAGGTTTCGACATCCATCGCCTGAATGTGGAACTCGCCTGATTCGATCCGCTTCTTCACCCATTGATGGCTGGGGTTGAACCGGCGGGTGTGGCCGACCATGCAGACAAGCACGGTTTCCCTGGCTTTTGCCTCGACCGCCTGTGCATCCTGCCAGCTGTCGGCGAGCGGAATTTCGACCTGCACATGCTTGCCCGCGTCCATGCAGGCAATGGCCTGCCCGGCATGCATCTGCGTTGGGGTGCACAGGATGACCACATCCACTTCGGGCAAGGCCAACGCTTCGGCCAGATCGGTACCCGAATGCGGCGCGCCATATCGGGCGGCGACATCCGCGGCCTGCTCCGCTGACCGGGAGATGACCGAGGCGATCTCCACACCTTCGATATTCCTGAGGCCATCGAGGTGCTTTTCACCAAAGGCGCCCGCGCCGACGAGTGCGATCTTCATGTTTCGGTCTCCCGGATAAATGGGGTTGTCAGGCGATCGGTGCCTGTGCGGTCGCGTCATTGCCTGCCGGTGTCGGGCCGGGTGGAATGGTGCCATCCACCGGTTCGAGCACCAGATGGCCGAGCGCCGTATTGCTGACAGGCACATGATAGTGGCGGTGAAGCGCCCTCGTGCGCGTACCCAGCGCGCCGCGCATGATCAGCCACATGACCATCTCGATCCCCTCGCTGCCTGTCTCGCGCAGATATTCGATATGGGGGATGTGGCGCAGCTCCTGCGTGTCGCCGGTCAGCCGGCCAAGGAAGCGGTTGTCCCATGCCCTGTTGATGAGGCCCGCGCGCGGCCCCTGGAGCTGGTGGCTCATGCCGCCGGTGCCCCAGACCTGCACTTTCAGATCCTCGGGGAAGCTCGCGACGGCGCGTGCGATCGCCTCGTCCAGCGCCCAACAGCGATTGCCCGACGGCGGCGGATAGGTCACGACATTGACGGCGAGCGGGATCACCCTGACCGGCCATGTGTCGACATGGCCGTACATCATCGACAGCGGCACGGTCAGGCCGTGGTCCACCTCCATCTCGTTGATGATCGTCATGTCGAATTCGTCGAGGATCAGCGACTGCGCGATATGCCAGGCAAGGTCGGCGTGTCCCTCGACCGGCGGCACCGGGCGCGCGCCGAATCCCTCATCCGCGGGGTGGTAGACGTCGCCGCAGCCAATGGCGAAGGTCGGGATGATCTTCATGTCGAATGCCGATGCGTGGTCGTTATAGACCAGCACGATCACATCGGGTTTTTCGTCCGCGAGGAATCGGCGGGTCCATTCGAAACCGTCGAAAGCGGGCTTGAAATAAGCCTCGCCTTCCTTGCCATGATCGAACGCATAGCCCAGCACGGGGATATGGCTGCATGCGATGCAGTGGGTGATGCGCGCCATCAGTTCTTGTCCCTTATCGACCGGACGCCGTCCGGGGAGCGCCCGCCAGCGTTCATCATGGCCTGATAATCCTCGACGCTCATGCCCGTCATCGTCGAGACGGCCTGAACAAAGGACAGGCCGTCACAGGAAAAAATCTTGGCGAGGAAATAGATGTTCCCGCCAAGATCGAGCATTTGGTTGTAATCGCGGTCGATGATGGCCCGCTTCTGCTCGTCGGCTGCGCGCCATGGGTGAGCAGGTCTTGCTCGCCAGCGGCCATGAACCTCCGCGCGAACTGCTGCGTCGGTCGCTGGCCGAGGCGTTGCTGCGCATCGCGGCGGAGGAATGCGGCCAACCGGCGCGCCAGCATGGCGACCGCCTTGTCACGCGCTTCCAGGCGCTGGTCGAGGCGCATTGCCGTCGGGAGCGGCGGCTGGCTTTCTACGCGCAGGGGCTATGTTGTACCGAGCGCACCCTCACGCGGCGAGTCGGGGAGGCGCTGGGGGTGAGCCCGATGGACTATCTCCACCAACGCCTCGCGGTCGAGGCGACACGTCTGCTGCGCTTCACCAATGCAAGCTGCGCCGATGTCGCCGACGAGTTGTCGTTCGAGGACCCGTCCTATTTCTCCCGCTGGTATCGTCGCATGACCGGACGACGGCCCAGCACGATTTCGGGCAAGCAGCGGGCGGGCCGGGGGAGTAGCTGATCCACGACGAGCGCCACGCGTGCCCCATTGCTATTTTGGATGCGTTCAGAGGCCGAGGAGACGCGCAGACGAAACCGACCGCCTTAAACCGACGCCATTGCCGCCGATTATATCCGTCACTCCCACTCGATCGTGCCGGGGGGCTTGCTGGTATAGTCGTAGACGACGCGGTTGATGCCCTTGACTTCGTTGATGATACGGGTGGCGACGCGGCTCAAGAACGCGGCGTCGAAGGGGTAGATGTCGGCGGTCATGCCGTCGGTCGAGGTGACGGCGCGCACGGCGCAGACGCTGTCATAGGTGCGATGGTCGCCCATCACGCCCACGGTGCGGACGGGAAGCAGCACCGCAAACGCCTGCCAGATCGCATCATAGAGGCCGGCTGACCGGATCTCCTCCAGATAGATGGCGTCGGCCTTGCGCAATATGTCGCAGCGTTCCTTGGTCACTTCGCCGGGGATGCGGATGGCAAGGCCGGGGCCGGGGAAGGGATGGCGACCAACGAAAATGTCGGGCAGGCCGAGTTCCTTGCCCAGCACACGCACTTCGTCCTTGAACAGTTCGCGCAGGGGTTCGACCAGCTTCATGTTCATCCGTTCGGGCAAGCCACCGACATTATGGTGCGACTTGATCGTGACCGATGGACCGCCGGTGAAGGACACGGATTCGATGACGTCAGGGTAAAGCGTGCCTTGCGCCAGGAAGTCGGCGCCGCCGATCTTCGCGGCTTCCTCTTCGAACACGGCGATGAATTCGCCGCCGATGAACTTGCGCTTCTTTTCCGGGTCGGTGAGACCGGCAAGCCCGCCTAGGAAGCGGTCCTCCGCATTCACATGCACAAGCTTGATGCCATAATGTTCGCGGAACAGGCTCACCACCTGTTCCGCTTCGCCCAGACGCATCAGGCCATGGTCGACAAAGACGCAGGTGAGCTGATCGCCGATCGCTTCGTGGATCAGCACCGCCGCTACCGCGCTGTCGACGCCGCCCGACAGGCCGCAGATGACCCGGCCGTCGCCAACCTGCTCACGGATTTCGGCGATCTTGACCTGGCGGAACTCGGCCATGGTCCAATCGCCCGCGAGGCCGCAGACATGGCGGACGAAATTGGCGATCAGCTTGCCGCCATCGGGGGTGTGGACAACTTCGGGGTGGAATTGCGTGCCATAGAATTTGCGGTCTTCGTCGGCGATGACGGCGAAGGGCGCGCCGTCCGACACGGCGACGATCTTGAAGCCCGGCGCGAATTGCGTGACCTTGTCGCCATGGCTCATCCACACCTGATGCCGCTCGCCGACCTCCCACAGACCGTCGAACAGGGCGCAGGGTTCGGTGACGGTGAGGAACGCGCGGCCAAATTCCCCGCCCTCGCCGGTTTCATGGCCAGGGCGGACTTCGCCGCCCAATTGATGGCTCATCACCTGCTGGCCGTAGCAGATGCCCAGAATTGGCACGCCCGCATCGAACAGGGCCTGCGGCGCGCGCGGGCTGCCTTCATCGGGAACGCCGGCGGGCGAGCCGGACAGAATGATGCCCTTGGGCTTTAAACGCTCGAAAGCCTCGGCGGCGGCGGTGAAGGGGGCGATTTCGGAATAGACCCCGGCTTCGCGCACACGCCGGGCGATAAGCTGAGTCACCTGGCTGCCGAAATCCACGATGAGGATCGTATCCTGAAGGGGCAGCGTCATCGAATCGCCTTTATGTCGAGTGGTGGCAGGGATTCGCGCCCGGTTAGTCGCCCCTTGGCGCAATGTCCAGTTGAGCGGGCCATGCCGGCTGCGCAAGGGGTTCGCGCCGTAGCCGGAGCGGCGGCGATGGCCGTGCGATGGGCCGCGGATATGGCGCCGCCGATGGCAAAAACGACAGGGGCGAAGTTCACAGTGTCACCGGGCTTTTGAGGCCCGAAGCGACCAGGAAGCGACCATAAGGCGACCACGAAGCGACACCTAAGCGACACGGGTCCGGCAGCGCGCGATCGTGCAGATGGGCGTTGCCGAGGCGGCGTGGCGCGTGACGGATGAAGGAAGGCGTGAGCCAGCATCTGGCAGGATAGATCAGCTATTTTCCAACATTGGAAGGGTGTTGGATGGGGCGGCCGCCCCATGGCAGTCCAACCCCCATATTCTGTGGCGCAATTGAAATTTTTGGCCTGAGGCCCCGGGGCCGGGGCCATGGCGGCAAGACCGATCTGGTTCCGTGCTAGGTCGCAGCACTGTCCTCAGCAGTCTCTGGCGACGCGGAAACAGGAGGTGTGGACGCGGCCGCGCCCTTCACCATGGCATCGAGGCTGGTGCCATCCAGGCCAAGTTCCTTCATGAGGCCGTCGATCACCGGGGCCTGGGCACGATAGCGCAAGGCCGCGGAGACTGCGGCATTGGCGAGGTTCTGGTCACCAGCTTCGATTCCGGCCGCCCCGGCCCCGCCGCCCCCTTGGTTAGTCAAGCCATCGACCTGGACGATGCGGATGGAATCGATCGCCTCCATCGGTTTGGCCGCTTCACGCACCAGATCCGGAAGTATCTTGAGCAGCGCGATCTTGGTCTGGAGCGAAACCTGATCGGACGAGAGGATGTTGGCCGCTTCGTTGACCGCGCGTTGGCCAGCGGCTTCTACTTCAAAGCGGACACGATCCGCCTCAGCGCGCAGCTTGGCCGCTTCGGCCTCGCCCTCGGCAGCCAGGCGCATGGCTTCGGCGCGGTCGGCAGCGGCCTGCTTTTCCGCCTCGGCTTCAACACGGACCTGGATGGCGGCGCGTTCCGCTTCCCGCGCTGCGTCGATAAGCTCGATCCGCTTGGCGCGTTCAGCGACTTCTGTCGCGCGGGACGTCTGCACCTGCTCTTCGGCGGCAACGGCCTTTGCGCGGGCTTCATCGGCTTCGGCCTTGGCTTGGCTTTCCTGCCGGCTCTTGTTCTGAACAGCGATCTGCTGTTCCTGGCGGGCAAGTTCGAGCGCCTGTTCCTGGGCGATGCGGGCCTGTTTGACGGTGCGATCAGCCTCGATCTGCTGGCTGTCAACGAGCTTCTTGGCCTCGATCCGCGCCTGTTCCGCTTCCTGTTGACGCAACGCCTGTTCGCGCGCGACTTCAGCCGCCTGTTCCGCGCGGCGCATTTCAACTTCGCGTTCCTGCTCGAGCCGCGCAAATTCGGTGTCACGCGCAATGATCATCGACTGACGCTCGGCCTCGAGATTCTTCGTCTCGATCTGGACGCGGGTTTCCTGCTCGATGTCGTTGCGGGTCTTCTTGCGCAGTTCGATCTGCTCGGTCAGCTTGGTGAGACCCTCGGCATCAAAGGCATTATTGGCGTTGAAATGCTCGATCGAGGTCTGGTCGAGACCGGTGAGCGACACGCTCTCCAACTCCAGGCCGTTCATGGCGAGATCGACCGACGAAACCTGCTGCACTTTCTGGACAAATTCGCTGCGCTGTTCATGCAGTTGGTTCATCGTCATGCCCGCCGCCACGGAGCGCAAGGCGTCGACAAATTTGCCCTCGACCAATTCCTTGAGCGCTTCGGGATTCATGGTGCGCATGCCGAGCGTCTGGGCAGCGATCGCGATGGATTGCGCGTCCGGCTTCACGCGGACGTAAAATTCCGCCTTCACGTCGATGCGCAGCCGATCCAGCGTGATGAGCGCATCGGCATTTTTCCGCTCGACCGCCAAGCGCACCGTGTTCATGTTGACCGGCATGGTTTCATGAAAGATCGGCAGCACCAGCGCGCCGCCATTCATCACCACCTTCTCACCGCCAAAGCCGGTGCGCACGAACCCGATTTCCTTCGAAGCCCGCTTGTAGAGGCGCGCGATGATGACCCCCAGCACGATGAGAACGAGCAGGCCGCTGCCCGCGATCACCGCATAAGGCAGCACGGATACGCCGTCCTGTGCGACGGGAAGGGTCATAATAATATCTCCTCAGAGTCGGGGCAGATAATGGTCGCCATAGGATATGGCGCGGAAAAGCTGGCCTTCGCGCCGGACGAGCAGGATCGTTTCTCCCTCCTCCAACTGCTGGCCGTTATTGTCAGGCTCGACCATGACATAATGATGCTGACCATGATGATCCTGAACGCGAGCGCGTGCGGGCGAACCGGCATAGGCGCGGCCGGTCACGATGACGGCATGGCTGCCGACCAGATGCTCGATAGGAATGGCGGTGCTGTGGTCGCGTGGCAGCAACGGGGCCAGCGCGCGTGCTGCCAGGCCGGTCGCTGGCAGCGCCAGCGCTCCGGCGACCGGCACCGCGATCCACGGGGACAGCATGGCACCGATAAGGTCGTGGGCGGCTTGCTGGCCGATCAGACCGATCACGGAAAAAAGGGTCAGGAACAACGCGATCAATGCCAGCAACGGCAGATGGCCAAATCCAAGCCAACCTAGCAGATCGGCGTCTCCGTCAAGATTCAGATCGGCGTCGCCACCCAGGCCCATGGCCTGCACGAGTCCGATCACCAGCATCAATGCAAAGGCCGAAACGAATATGATATTCTCCGGCGCGAAGAGAAAGCCCGACACCCCTAACCCCCTGATTCGGGGCAGATGCTAGCCCAGCTTTACATAGGCCGACAGCAAAACCGGTCGGGTGTCAGCGCGAAACCAAGTCGCGGCTGAGATAGACCTGTGCGACGCGGCCGTCGCGATCGAGGGTGCAGGTGAAACGGCGGGTCTGGCCGGTGGGGGCGCGGGTGCTGGCGCGCTGTTCGACCTGGCCGTCGATATTGTAACCGCCATTGGCTGCGGCGACCGGGCTGGCCATGGTGCGCACCTCGGCAAAGCCGCCGTCGCGCTCGGCTTCGTCGCGGGCGGCGCGGGCGCAGCTGTCGGCGAGCGCATCGTCCTGCGCGGCTATGTCGGAGAAATCGGCTTCGTCGACAGGCGGTGGCGGCGCGTCGCTGCCCAGATCATCGCCATAATCAGTGCCGGCGCGGGGCGGTGGCGCGTCATATTCGCCGCCGGTGATGGGATCGCGGACCTTGCGATCCTTCGACATCGAATTGGCGACGATCGCGACGGCGCCCACCAGAGCGGCCACGCCAATTGCGTCGCCCAGGCCAAAGCCGTCGCCGCGATGGCGGTGATGCCTGTCCCAGCCGCGATCCCAGCCCCGGTCCCAGCGCGGACGGGCTTCCGCCGCGCTGACGCTGCCCAGCAGCAGGCCCGCGCTCACCAGCGCTCCGGTCATCCAGCGTGTCTTGGTCCCGATCATGCTCATTGGCCTCCTGCGACTATGGGAGCCATAACGTGCGCCGGCTGTCCAGCGGCTGAACGGGGCGCGGCGGCGGGACGCGGGGCGATCGCAAGGCCGGTGAAATGGGCGGCGAAGGCGTAGCTGTCGGCATATTCGTCGATCAGCTTGTCGACCGGTTTGCCTGCGCCATGGCCGGCGCGGCTTTCGACCCGCAGCAGGCGCGGTCGCGCGCCAAGGTCAGCGGCCTGGAGCGCGGCGGCATATTTGAAGCTGTGGGCGGGAACGACGCGGTCGTCGGTGTCGGCGGTGGAGACAAGGATGGCGGGATAGTCCGCCCCGCCCGCGATATTGTGATAGGGCGAATAGGCGTAGAGGAGCGGGAAATCCCGCTTGTCGGCGGGCGAGCCATAATCGTCGATCCAATAGCGGCCGGCAGTAAAGCGATCAAAGCGCAGCATGTCCATGACGCCCACGGCCGGCAGCGCGGCGGCGAACAGGTCGGGCCGCTGGTTCACCACCGCGCCGACCAGCAGACCGCCATTGGAGCGCCCCTCTATCGCAAGGCCATCAGGCGGGGTGAAGCCATTGGCCTTGAGATACTCCGCCGCGGCGATGAAATCGTCGAACACATTCTGCTTGTTGGCGCCGCGCCCGGCATCGTGCCACGCCTTGCCATATTCGCCGCCGCCACGCAGATTGGCGATGGCATAGACCCCGCCCTGCTCCAGCCAGGCCATGCGGGTGGCGGAATAGCCCGGCGTCAGGCTGATGTTGAAGCCGCCATAGCCATAGAGGATGGTCGGCGCGGCGGTCGCGCTGTCGGCCAGCGCTCTCTTGCGCAGGATGGTGAGCGGGATCATCGTGCCGTCCTTCGACGGGTAGAGCCGCTGTTCTATGCCATAGTCGTTCGGGTCGAAGGGCAGGTCGGGCTGGGCGAAAAGCTGGAACTGACGGGTCGCGGTGTCGAAGCGATAGATGCTGGCCGGCGTGACGAAGCCGGAAAAGCTGAAAAATGTCTCCGGATCGCCCGACCGGCCGCCAAAGCCAGCCGCCGTGCCGAAGCCCGGCAGCGGCACGTCACCCACCCTGCGCCCGTCAAGTTCGACCAGTTCGGCGATCGTCTGCGCGCCGTTCATGGAAGCGAGGATCAGGCGATCGCCCACCAGCGCGCCGCCGACCAGCGTCTGGGCGCGTTCGGGCACGATTTCCTGCGCGCGCCTTCGGGGATTGGCGGCGTCGAGCGTGACCACGCGCCGGTGCGGCGCGCGGTGATCGGTGAGGAAATAGAGCGTGGATCCCCGGCTGCCGATCAGCCGCCAGTCCTGCGCGGGACCGCGCACCAGCCGGCGCAGGACGATGGGGCCGCCGGTCAGGGGTGCGACATGGATTTCGCGGCGCGGGTCGATGCCTTCGAACGAGCTGACGACCAGCCAGCGCCCATCGGCCGTCACCTGCGCTTGATGGCTGAGCCGGGGGCGGTCGGGCGTGGCGTAGATCAGCTGATCCTGCGACTGGGGCGTGCCGATGCGGTGATAATAGAGGCTTTGGCCAAGGTTGGTCGAGCGGAACGCTTCGCCGGGACCGGGTGCGGCGAAACGGGAATAGAAAAAGCCTTCGCTGCGCCCGTCCCAGGCGGTTTGCGAGAATTTGACCCATTGGACGGCATCGTCGAGCGTGCGGCCGCTGTCGACATCGATCAGGCGCAGCGTGCGCCAGTCGCTGCCCGCATCCTGCACGCCATAGGCGAGCATCCGGCCATCGGGCGAGGGCGTCCACTCCGCGAGCGCGCTGGCGCCATCCTGCGCCCAGCTGTTGGGATTGAGCAGAAGCCGCTGCCTGCCCGTCAGCCCTTCGCGTACATAAAGCGGGGTCTGATTTTCCAGCCCCCGGTTATAGCCATAGAAATAGCGGTCGCCCGCCTTGCGGGGGACAGTGTAGCGGCCATGGGCGAAGAGCGCCTGCAAGCGGGCCTTGAGCGCCTCTCGCCCCGGCAACGCGTCGAGATAGCGGCGAGTGAGCGCATTTTCCCGCGCCACCCAGTCGCGGACCGCCGGATCGGCGCGCAGGTCATTTTCCAGCCAGCGATAGGGATCGGCGACCGGCACGCCGAAATGATCCTCCACTATGTCCTGCCTGCGGGCGAGCGGATAGCGCAGCGCCGGATCGCTCGCCGCGATCGCCGCGTCGTCGGGATGTGCGCGCAGCATGGCCGGGGCAGCGGCCAGCCAGAGCGACAGCAGGATCAGGGCGAAGCCGCGCATCCTCTCTTCCAAGCTCTTTTATACATAACCAAAACAGGCCGCGCTTCCCATAAAGGAAACGCGGCCTGTCGGTAAAGCATCCCGTCCCGCGGCGCGGGACCGCGAAGATCAGGCGGCTTCGAAATCGTCCTCGTCGGCGCCCTGGACCGGACCGGAATCCTGACCCTTGGCATCGACGTCGCGGTCGATCAGTTCGATGATCGCGACCGGGGCGGCGTCCGACGCGCGGAAGCCGGCCTTGATGACGCGGGTGTAGCCGCCGTTGCGGTCCTTGTAGCGTTCCGCCAGCACTTCGAACAGCTTGGTCAGCTGCGCATCGTCCTGGAGCCGCGAGCTGGCCAGACGGCGATTGGACAGGCCACCCTTCTTGGCGAGGGTGATCAGCTTTTCGACATAGGGACGCAGTTCCTTGGCCTTGGCGGTGCCGGTCAGGATCTGCTCATGCTTGATGAGCGAGGCGGCGAGGTTGCGCAGCAGGGCGGTGCGATGACCGGCGCTGCGCTGAAGCTTACGATGACCGATTTTGTGACGCATGTTCGTTTCCTTCGTTCGTTAAGGGCCCGTATGAGGTAGCCCAGACCAGGCGACCGTTGAGGGTCGTCGCCCATGACCCATTCCGTTCGATTCGAGCCTGTCCTGAGCGACTGCTGCAAGCAGTCAGTCGAAGGGCTGCTCGAACCGAACGGCGGTTGGAGTTTAGCCCAACAGCTCCTGTTCGAGCTTCTTGGCCATTTCCTCGATATTTTCCGGCGGCCAGCCGGGGATGTCCATGCCAAGGCGCAGACCCATCGACGAGAGCACTTCCTTGATTTCGTTCAGCGACTTGCGGCCGAAATTGGGGGTGCGCAGCATCTCGGCCTCGGTCTTCTGGACCAAGTCGCCGATATAGATGATGTTGTCGTTCTTGAGGCAGTTGGCCGAGCGGACCGACAGTTCCAGTTCGTCCACCTTCTTGAGCAGATAGCGGTTGATCTGGTTGGCGTCGCTTTCGCCTTCCGAAGCGGCGGCGCCAGCGGCATGGCCGGTGGCGGGCGCAGCGGCGGGCAGCGCGTCTTCGAAGTGGACGAACAGCTGGAGCTGGTCCTGCAGGATGCGCGCAGCATAGGCCACCGCGTCTTCCGGCGTGACGGTGCCGTCGGTTTCGAGCGTCAGCGACAGCTTGTCATAGTCCAGTTCCTGGCCGACGCGGGTGTTGTCCACCTTGTAGGCGACCTGACGGACCGGCGAATAGAGCGCGTCGACCGGGATGAGGCCGATCGGCGCATCGGCCGGACGGTTGGCGACGGCGGGGACATAGCCCTTGCCGACGTCAGCGGTCAGTTCCATGTTGAGCGTCGCGCCCTGGTCAAGATGACAGATCACCAGGTCCGGGTTCATCACTTCGATATCGCCCACGACGCTGATGTCGCCGGCCTTCACCACGGCAGGGCCGGTGGCGGAAAGCTGGAGCCGCTTGGGGCCTTCGCCTTCCATCTTCAGCGCGACCTGCTTGATGTTGAGGACGATGTCGGTCACGTCTTCGCGTACGCCGGTGAGCGACGAGAATTCATGCAGGACGTTCTCGATCTTGATCGAGGTGACCGCCGCGCCCTGAAGCGAGGACAGAAGAACCCGACGCAGCGCGTTGCCGAGCGTCAGGCCGAAACCGCGCTCCAGCGGCTCGGCAACGAACGTCGCCTTGCGCTTGCCGTCGCCCGACGCCTTGATCTCGAGGCTGTTGGGCTTCTTCAATTCCTGCCAGTTCTTCATGTTGACAGTCATGTATTTCCCCTGGGGATGGGCCGAAACGCTGTATGATCCTGACCCGACAGGAACGTTCCGGCGATGCAAACGGGAAAACGGGCGACGCGTCCGCCGCCCGCATGTCATGCAACGCTGCGGTTAGACGCGGCGACGCTTGGACGGACGCACGCCATTGTGCGGGATCGGCGTGACGTCACGGATCGAAGTGATGTGGAAGCCCACGGCCTGGAGGGCGCGCAGAGCCGATTCACGGCCCGACCCCGGACCCTTGACTTCGACCTCGAGGGTGCGGACGCCATGTTCGGCCGCCTTGCGGCCGGCGTCTTCGGCGCAGACCTGCGCGGCATAAGGGGTCGACTTGCGGCTGCCCTTGAAGCCCATCATGCCGGCCGAGGACCAGCTGATCGCATTGCCCTGGGCATCGGTGATGGTGACCATGGTGTTGTTGAAGCTGGCGTTGACGTGCGCGACGCCGGCCGAGATATTCTTGCGTTCGCGGCGCTTAATGCGCTGAGGTTCGCGTGCCATTTTGCTCTATCCTACTGAAACTTGTGAGGCTGGAGGCGTCATCCCGTGGGAGAGCTGCCTCCGGCGGAGAAGAAGAGGAAACAGTCCCCCGGACTGTTTCTTACTTCTTCTTACCAGCGATCGGCTTAGCCTTGCCCTTGCGGGTGCGCGCATTGGTGTGCGTGCGCTGGCCGCGAACCGGCAGGCCCTTGCGATGACGCAGGCCGCGATAGCAGGCGAGATCCATCAGGCGCTTGATATTCATCGCGGTTTCGCGACGCAGGTCGCCTTCAACCGTGTGATCGGCGTCGATGGCTTCACGGATCTGGAGGACTTCGGCGTCCGACAGGTCCTGAACGCGGCGGCTATGGTCGATGCCCAGCTTGTCGGCGATCGACACGGCGGTGTGGCGGCCGATGCCGTGAATGTAGGTGAGCGCGATGATCACGCGCTTGTTGGTCGGGATGTTAACACCCGCAATACGTGCCATGGTAAACTATTCTCCTGCTCCACAGGGCGCTTGCGCAACCCTATCTCAAAGCGTCCGGGCCATGCTTCCCTGGCAAGGAAGAATGGCCGATTTCCTATCCCCCCAGACGCAAAAAAGACGGCCAGTGCGAAAAGCACTGCCGCTCGCCAGCGTGTTGGGGAGGGTCGCCATTAGCGATTCGGTACATCCAAGTCAACCGCGCGGCCGGGTTTCCACGCGAATCTCAAACAGCTTGGGCCAATATTTTCCGGTGACGAAAATCCGGTCCCGCGCCGCATCATAGGCGATGCCATTGGTCACGGCTTCATTGTCGGTGACGCCCGCCTTCGCGCGCAAGGGCGCAAGATCGATCCAGTCGATCACCGCGCCCGATGCCGGGTCGATGCGGGCGATGCGCGTATCATACCAGATATTGGCCCAGATTTCGCCGCGCACATATTCCAGTTCATTGAGGCGCTGCACCGGGCGGCCGTTCCAGGTCACGGTGATGCGCCTTTGTTCCGTCAGGCTGTCGGGATCAAGGAAGCGCAGCTGCGCCGTGCCGTCGCTCATGATGATGTGCCGGCCATCCTGGGTCAGCGCCCACCCCTCCCCTTCATAGCGGAATTCGCCCTGCGGCGCGAAGTCGGCCAGCGACCAGACGAAACCACGCCGGTGCCGCCAGGTCAGGCTGACGATCCGATCCTTCCAGTTGACGATGCCTTCACCGAAATAGGGCGGATCGACGACGCGGCGTTGCAGCACCTTGCCGCTTTTGAGCGCCACCTTGCGAATGTCGGAGCGGCCCTCCAGCCCGGTACTCTCGTAAAGCGCGCCGTCGTGATAGAAGAGCCCCTCGGTAAAGGCGGACGGATCGTGCGGGTAGGTTTTGACCAGGGTCCAGGGCGTTTGCGCCTGGGCGGGCGCACCGAGGAGACAGGCGGCGAGGACCGCCAGCAGCGCGCGGATCATACCGCAGCTTCCCCCGCGATCGCCGCGGCGAGCCAATCGGGCAGCAGCGCCGGGTCCAGCCCCTCCACGCGGCGCAGTTCGATCGACAGGCCAAGATCGGGCAGGGCGGCGCGCTGGCGCTTGTCATCCGCCTCGCTGAGCGGGACGGCGACCAGCCGGCGGCTCACCTTGTTGCGATAATGCATGCGCGCGGTATTTTCCTGCCCGACATAGCAGCCCTTGTCATAATCGACCCCGCCCAGTTCCTGCGCATTGGTTTCCAGCCAGAGGACCTGGTCCTGCCCCAGCTCCTCCACCCCTTCGAACACGCCGAGCGAGAGACGATGGGCGCGGAAGGCGGCGGCGGCATCGCCCTCCCCCACACCATTGCCCGCCGGCGCAAGCCAGCGATGGCCGAGCGCGGGAAGGCGCGGATCATGCGGCTGGTCGGCCGCGTCAGGGGACCAGTGCACCGCCAGCGCCTCTTCGCGCGCGATCGTCACTTTGCGGCGCAGACGATAGAGGGTGAGGCGCTTTGCAAGCATGTCGGCCTGCGAAGCCTCGCAGTCGATCAGCACGTCGCCGCCATCTTCCCACAGGATGAAGTCGAACAGCGCCTTCCCCTGCGGCGTCAGCAGGCCGGTCCAGCGCGGATGGCCCGGCTGCAATGTCAGCACATCGCGGGTCAACAGGCCCTGAAGAAAGGCGCGCGCCTCCTCCCCGGAAATTCTAAGGAGCGCGCGGTCAGTGAGGGTGGTGCCGGTCATCGGCTTTAGGTAGGACGGCAACAGGACGAAGCCAAGCCGTTCGCGCGGCCAGAGCAGACAGGAATTTGCCATGACCCAGAATTTCGACATGATCCTGAAGAACGGCACGGTCCATACGCCCGGCGGCGCGGAGCAGGTCGATGTGGGCGTGCGCGGCGGGAAGGTCGCCGCGATCGGCACGTCGCTGGGCGACGCGGGCGAAGTGATCGATTGCACGGGCCTGGACGTACTGCCCGGCTGCATCGACAGCCAGGTTCATTTCCGCGAACCGGGGCTGGAGCATAAGGAGGATCTGGAATCAGGCAGCCGCGCCGCGGTGATGGGGGGCATCACCGCGCTGTTCGAGATGCCCAACACCAATCCCAATACCGACACGGCCGAGCGGGTGCATGACAAGCTGAAGCGCGCGCATCACCGCATGTGGTGCGACCATGCCTTCTATGTGGGCGCGACCGCCGATAATGCCGAGAAGCTGAAGGAACTGGAGCGCATTCCCGGCACGTCGGGGGTCAAGATCTTCATGGGTGCGTCGACCGGCAGCCTGCTGGTCGATGACGACGACGCCCTGTCGCGCGTGCTGGCGAGCGGCACGCGCCGCGTCGCCATCCATGCCGAGGACGAGGCGCGGATGAATGCGCGCAAGGATTTGCGGGTAGAAGGCGACCCGTCGTCGCACCCGGTCTGGCGCGATGATGAAAGCGCGATGATTGCAACCAGGCGGATCATCGCGCTGGCCCGCAAGGCGCGACGCCGTATCCACATCCTGCACGTCACCACGCCCGCAGAACTGGAATATATCGGCCAGAACAAGGATATCGCCACCTGCGAGGTGACGCCGCAGCATCTGACGATGGCGGCCGAGGACGCCTATCCGCGCCTGGGCACCTATGCGCAGATGAACCCGCCGATCCGCAGCGCCGCGCATCGCGACGGCCTGTGGTTCTGGCTCAACCAGGGCGTGCCCGACGTGCTGGGCAGCGACCATGCGCCGCATACGATCGAGGAGAAGGCCAAGCCCTATCCCGCCAGCCCCAGCGGCATGCCGGGGGTGCAGACGCTTATCCCGCTGCTGCTCAACCATGTGGCACAAGGGCGGCTGACGCTGCGCCGCTTCATCGAGCTGACGTCGTCGGGACCGCAGCGCGTGTTCGGGCTGGTGGGCAAGGGGCGGATCGCGGTCGGCTATGACGCGGATTTCACTGTGGTCGATCTCAAGAAACAATGGACCGTGGACAGGGACTGGCTGGCGTCGCGCTGCGACTGGTCGCCCTTCGACGGCGATCGGCTGACCGGCAAGGCGGTCGGCACCATCATTCGCGGCAACCGCGTAATGTGGGAAGACGCGCTGGCCAACGATGCGATCGGCGAGCCGGTGCGGTTCGAGGCGACCGAATATAATTGAGCCGGGTCAGGCGGCAGCCGCCGTCCGGTTGCGCCGGGCGGTGGCGATGCTGTCGCCGGCGAAGAGGATGAGGCCGATCCAGATGAGGGCGAAGCTCAGCATCTGGCCGATGCTCAGCACCTCCCCCAGCAGCAGGACGCCGCACAGAAATTGCAGCGTTGGGGCGATATACTGCATCAGCCCCAGCGTCGCCATCGGCAGGCGCTGGGCCGCGGTGGCGAACAGCACCAGCGGCACGGTGGTGACGCCGCCCGACAGGATCAGCAGGGCGCTGGTGGGGAGGTCCTGCCCGAAGCCGATGCCGCCATGGCCCGCTTCCCAGATCAGATAGGCGATGGCGAGCGGCGCGAGCAGCGCCGTTTCGACGCCCAGGCCCGTCATCGGCGCGACCGGCGTCAGCTTGCGCAGCAGGCCATAGAAGGCGAAGCTGAAGGCCAGGGTCAGGCTGATCCAGAGGGTGGTGAGCGCCGATGCGGCGAGGATGGCGACGCCAATGGCGGCAAGACCGATGGCCAGCAACTGGAACCGGCGCAACCGTTCCTTGAGCACGAGGACGCCCAGCAGGACATTCACCAGGGGATTGAGGAAATAGCCCAGGCTGGCAGCAACGACATGATTGTCGTTCACCGCCCAGACATAGGTCAGCCAGTTGATCGCGATCATCAGCGCCGATCCGGCCAGCGCCACCACCAATCGCGGATTGCCAAAGGTAGAGCGAAATACCGGCAGCGTGCCGCGCCAGGCCAGGATCGGCAGGATCAGCAGCAGCGACCACAGGATGCGCTGCGTCACGATCTCTATGGCGTCGATATGATGCAACAGGCGAAAGAACAGCGGCAAAAGCCCCCACAGCCCATAGGCAGCGGTCGCGGCCAGCAGGCCGCGCCGGGTTTCGGCCTGCGTCTGCGTCAGAAAATGCCTCCGCCCAGAAACAGGCGCAGCGCGCCGAAGGCGGCGACGATAAGGCAGAAATACTGGCCGCTTTTCTTCGACGACATCAGGCCGATGAAAGCGCCGAACAGCGCGATCGGCACCAATATCCAGTTGAGCGCCCCCAAAAGCGGCAATACCGCCGGGATCATGAGGATGAGGGTGACAAGGCCGATAAAGCCTGACAGGAGGTTGAGCATAGCCAATCCATGCCCCCGAACCTGTGCCAGAGCAAGACAGGTGACCGGTGCCAGTCAATCGAAACTGGCCTTTCGGCAAAAAATCGGCAGATTCACCAAAAGTCCTAACGAATGTTTAACCTTCCCTCTTCATCGCTCATTTACAAAGGAGTGAAGAATGGCCCTGTTTCGATCCGTATGCGCCGCGTCGCTGCTGCTGGCGCTGGCCGCCTGCAACAAGAAGGACGGGGATGGCGACCTTGCCGCCCTCGACGCACAGCTGACCAATAATGCGGCGGACCCGGCGATGAAGGGGGCGCTCAATGATCCTATCCTGGTCGATCCGCAACTGGTGGGGCAGGCCAATCGCGACGCCGTGCGTCCCGCAGACAAACCCGCCACGGGCGCGGTGCCGGTGATGAGCGGGGACGCGGCCAAGGCGCAGGCGCAGGCCGTACGACAGGCGGGCGGCAAATTGCTGTCGGCTCCTGCCCCGACCACGGGCGAGGCGATGGCGTCCACGGTGACGCTGGGGGCGGTGGCGCGCGAACAGGCCGCGGCGAAGGGCGGCAATGCGAACTGCGCCAAGAAACTGAAATATGGCATGGAATGGGCCCAGCGCCTGCCCGAGGGCTTTCCCCTCTATCCCGGCGCGCAGCTGATGGAAGCCGCCGGCGCGCAGGCCGATGGCTGCACGCTCCGCGCCGCCAGCTTCGTGACGGCAGTGCCACGCCAGGGAGTGATGGACTATTATTATACGCTCGCCCGCCGCGCCGGCTATGATGGCGAGCACAAGATCATGGGCGGCGATCATGTGCTGGGCGGCACCCGCGCATCCGATGGCGCAGCCTATTTCATCCTGTTCACCGACGCGCCGGGCGGGCGCACCAGCGTCGACATCATCGCGGACCAGGGGCGCTAACGCCTCGCCCCGGCCACGATTCGCACTACCGCCGCGCGCCCGTCAGCCGCTATTGCGCAGGGCCGTGGCGATCGCGTTGATCGACAATTCAATGCCTTCCTTGATACGCGGGTCTTCCTCCCCCGCGCGATGGCGTTTCAACAGTTCGACCTGCAACAGGTTGAGCGGTTCGATATAGGGCAGGCGCAGGCGGATCGAGGTTTCGAGCGCCGGGTTGCTTTCCAGCAGCCGGCTCTGCCCGGTCGCTTGCAATAGGCCGTCATGCGCCGCCTGCCAGCCTTCGCGGATGCGGCCGAATATGTCGTCGGCCAGCGCCTGATCCTCCACCAGCGGCAGATAGCGCGCGGCGATGCCAAGGTCCGATTTGGCGAGCACCATCTCCATATTCGCGAGCGCGGATTTGAGGAACGCCCAATGCTGCGCCATGTCCGCCAGCAGCGCCTTGTCCTCGAACCCGGCGAGCGCCTGGCCCACGCCATACCAGCCCGGCAGCATCACGCGCGCCTGCGCCCAGCTGAACACCCAGGGGATGGCGCGCAGGTCCTCGATCCGGCTGCTTTTCTTGCGGCTGGCCGGGCGCGAGCCGATCTTGAGGCCCGCAATTTCCTGAATCGGCGTCAACTGGCGGAAGAAATCGCGGAATCCTTCGGTGCCGTAGACCAGGTCGCGATAGGCGGCGAAGGCGTTCTTCGAGAGTTCATCCATCGCCCCGGCAAAGCGCGCGGCGTCCCGCTGCGAAATGCCCTCCGGCTCAAGGCTGGCGAGCAGGGTCGCACTGGTCGTCGCTTCCAGATTGGTCATGGCAACGTCGCGCGTGCCGAATTTGGCGGCGATGACTTCGCCCTGTTCGGTAATGCGGATGCGCCCCTGCACGCTGCCCTTGGGCTGGGCCTGGATCGCGGCGAAGGCCGAACCGCCGCCACGGCCGACCGCCCCGCCCCGGCCATGGAACAATTGCATCGCCGCGCCAGCCTCCGCAAAGACCGGCTCCAATGCCTTGCTCGCCTTGTAGAGGCCCCAGGTCGAGGTGATGTAACCACCATCCTTGTTGCTGTCGGAATAGCCGATCATCACTTCCTGATGGCCCCGCGCCTTCACCACGCCGGCAATTTCGGGCAAGCCGAAATAGGCGGACATGATCTTGGGCGCGGCCTCCAGATCGCCAATGGTTTCAAACAGCGGGATCGCCATGATCGCGGCGTGCGGCGGATCGCCATTGTCGCCCACGCGCCACAGCCCCGCCTCCTTGAGCAGGATGTTGACCTCCAGCAGGTCGGACACGCTCTGCGCCATGGAAATGATATAATGGGTGATGCATTGCCGCCCATAGAGGCGGTGCGCCTCGGCGGCGGCATGGACGATCGCCAGTTCCGACGCGGTTTCGTCGGAATAGGCGGAAAAGCGCGATCCGAGCGGGCGGTTATTGGCCAGTTCACGGCGCAGCAGGGCGATGCGCGCATATTCGTCGAGCGCGAGATAATCCGGCTCCACGCCCGCGACCTTGAGCAGTTCGGCGACGACGCGTTCATGCACGGCGCTGTTCTGGCGCATGTCGAGTGTGGCGAGGTGAAAGCCGAAGGTTTCGACCGCGCGGATCAGGCGGCCGAGCGCACCCCCGCTCGCCAGCGCGCCATTGCCTTCGCTCGCCAGTCCCTGCGCGACGACGACCAGATCATGGCGCAGGTCGGCCGGGCTGGCATAGGGTTCGCCCTTCAGCGCTGATGGCCGCGCCGGCTGATCCCCGGTCAGCGACACGCAGGTCGCGGCCAGGCGCGCATAGATGCCGCTCAGCGCCCGGCGATAGGGTTCATCCTTGCGGCTGAGCGCGTCGTCACCGCTGGCTTGCGCCAGATCAAGCACCGCCTGCGGCACATGGGCCAGTTCAGTCGAGAGCGACAATTCCGCGCCCAGCGCATGGACGCCGTCCAGATAATAAGCGATCGCCGCCGCCGCGCCGCGTTTCAGCGCATATTGCAGCTGTGGCGCCTGGACGAAGGGATTGCCGTCGCGATCGCCGCCGATCCAGCTGCCCACGCGCAGGAAACTTTGCGGCCGCGCGCCCAGCACCCGTTCCCAGCGGGCATAGAGCGCCGGCAGCACCGGCAGGAAACTGTCGCGGAAATAGGCGAGGACATTTTCAATTTCATCGGCGACGAACAGCTTTTCCCGGCGCAGCGGCCGCGTCTGCCACAGGAGCGCGATCTGGCGAAAAATCGCTTCGTCGAGATTTTCGCCGTCCGCCGTCTCGGTTCGCCCCGCATCCTTCAGATGCATGAGGTCGGCAATGCGGTTCTTGTGGTCGATCATGCTCTTGCGCCGCACCTCGGTCGGGTGGGCGGTCAGCACGGGCACGATCAGGCTGTGCGCCAGCAGGTCGAGCACCGCATCACGCCCCACCCCCTGCGATTCGAGACGCTTGAGCGCAGAGGCGACATCGGCGCCCGGTTCGGCCGCCACGCCCTGGCGATCCTCGGCCAGGTTGGCAAGCATCGAGAACAGCATGAAGCCGCGCGTGAAATTCAGCGTGTCGTCAAGGTTGAGCGCGTCGAGCCCCGTGTCCGTGAGGTCCGCGCCCTGCACACCGCGCGCGCGATCGACCGATGCCGAGCGGATATATTCGGTCTGCTGGTAGAGTTTTTCCCCGCCATAGGCGCGAATGACATCACCCAGCAGCCGCCCGAGATAGCGGATGTCGGGATTCTGCGTGATCGCAGGGGCGGCTTGCTGTGCATGGCTCTCCATGGAGGATATGCTGCACTGCGGCATGGGAATCGTCAAGGCGGATAGGGGCTTTCCATACCTTTGCCGATCAATCGGCCTGCCGCTTCAAAAAGGCGATGATGTCGGCACGGTCGAGCGGGTCGGAGACGCCGGGATAGATCATCTTGGTCCCCGGCACGACCCGTTGCGGGTGGGCCATCCAGGCGTCGAGCGTTCGCGCGTCCCAACGGCCCCGCGCGTCGAGGAGCGCGGCGGTATAGCTGTAGCGCGCGCTTTGCTGCGCCATCGGGCGGCCATAGACGCCGTAGAGATTGGGGCCGCCCATGTCCGGGGAGCCTTTCGTCGCCTTGTGACAGCCCGCGCACACGGCGAATTTCCGCGCGCCCGCATCGGCGTCGGCCACGTTCAAAAGCGCGTCGAGTGACGGATTGGGGCCGGCGGCGGCGAGCCGTTCAGCCCTGCGATCGTCGCCGCAGCCGGCCACGGCAAGCACCAAGATCAGGGCCATCGTCATCGCAAATCGGCGCACGTCATCGCTCCTTTTCCAACCGGTCCTAAAGGCGAAGAAGCCTGATGGACAGGGGACAGAGCGTCCGCCCCCTTTGCGCTCACCCCTTGCACTTGGCCGCCCGCTTGGGCCAAAGACGCTGCCGTGACCGCCAGCATCAGCATAGGAACCGATCATCACGGCAAGGACGTGCTGGTCGACGTGGAGGAATTGCTCGCCACCCGTCTGCTCGTCCAGGGCAATTCGGGATCGGGCAAATCGCATCTTTTGCGCCGGCTGCTGGAGGAAAGCGCCGCCATGGTGCAGCAGGTGGTGATCGATCCGGAGGGCGATTTCGTCACGCTGGCGGACGAATATGGCCATGTCGTGATCGACGCGGGCGACTATAATGAGCGCGAGATCGTCACCATGGCAAGCCGCATCCGCGAACATCGCGCGTCGGTCGTGCTGAGCCTCGATTCGCTGGAGCTGGAAGCGCAGATGAAATGCGCCGCCACCTTCCTGTCGACCCTGTTCGATGCGCCGCGCGACCATTGGTATCCCGCGCTGGTCGTGGTGGACGAAGCGCAGATGTTCGCGCCGGTCGCCGCGGGCGACGTGTCGGACGAGGCGCGCCGTCTGTCGCTCGCCGCGATGACCAACCTCATGTGCCGGGGGCGCAAGCGCGGCCTGGCCGGCGTCATCGCCACGCAGCGGCTGGCCAAACTCGCCAAGAATGTCGCGGCGGAAGCCTCCAACTTCCTGATGGGACGCACGTTCCTGGACATCGACATGGCGCGCGCGGCCGACCTGCTTGGGATGGAGCGGCGCCAGGCGGAGCAGATCCGCGACCTGGAGCGCGGCCGGTTCCTGGGCCTTGGCCCCGCGATCGCGCGGCGACCCGTCAATGTGAAGATCGGCGCGGTGAGGACCGGGTCGCGCGGCGGCGCGCACAAGCTGATGCCGCCGCCGGTCGCCGCGACCGGGGATTTCCAGGAATTGCTGTTCGCCAAGGCCGAAGCGGACGCCCTGCCCCCGCCCCCGCCGCGCGCCGATCCGCCCCCGCGCCCGGCCGAAGAGATTATGCGCGCATTGGCCGACACGCCGCAGGCCAAGCCCGCAGCGCCCGAGCTGGACTTTGGCGAAAATGAGCCGGTCGTGATCGCGGTGCTGGAAGAGATCGTTGCGGACCTGGGCGATGCCACGCCCAGCGTCGCGAGCCTGTATCAGGATTTTGGCGTCCGCTGCCGGATGAAGGGCCTTAAAAAATCGCCGCTCGACCTGCCGGCCTTTCGCAAGCGGTTCGCGATGGCGCAGGCGGGGATGGCGGACGGCGACGACCCGCGCTGGCAGGACGCCATCCGCGCGGCCGAGCCGGTGCCCGAGGATATGCTGGCCCCCTTCCTGCTGATCGCGCGCGCGGCGATCGACGGCCATCCCTGTCCCGACGACGGTGCGCTGGCCCGCGCCTATGGCACCAGTTCGCCCGGCCGCGTGCGCAGGCTGATCGACTATATGGAAAAGCTGGGCGTTATCGTCGCGCGCACCGATTTTTCGGGCAAGCGCTCGATCGGCCTGCCGGGCCTTGGCCTGTCGACGGCGGCGGCGGAGGGATAGACTGGCCGCCCCGCCCCGGCGGCCGTGCGCCTGATCAGTCCCGCTCCCGCCTGATCGGATAGAGATGATGGTAGGGGCTGCGATCAAATCGTTGCTGCATCAGCCAGTCCAGCCGGGCGTCGCCGTCCGCAGCGAACGCCGGATCAGCCGCCAGCTTCGCCTCGAACGCCTTTTTCATGCGCGGATCGGCCGCCAGCAGAGCGTCCGCGATCGGCGCCCGCACGAAATCTTCCGCGCCGGGGGGAGCCGCCAATATTTCCGGGAAAAAGCCCCAGGCAAGAAAGCTGTCCTGGCTTTCAGGCTCCAGCAAGGCTGCGGCGAGCAGCCCCAGCGGTTGGTCGAAAGGCACCCTGACCGTACCGGCAGGCAGCGTCTCCGTCACATCCTCATGCTGCAATGTCGTGGTCAGCGGGATGCGGGCGTCCCGCGCCGGCATCATTTCCGGATTGACCAGACGCACGCGATCCAGCGGCAAGGTGAGGGGCGCATCCAGCCTGTCATACCGGATGCCGTGGAGCGTCAGTCGATCGATCACATCGGCTTGCTCCACAGGTATCCACCATGCCTTGGGCAAACGCACCGTTTCGACCGGTTCCTGCCCGATGACCGGCATCCGCCAATTGGCTGGCCGGCCAAGCCAGACCTGTTCCCTGCGCCCGCTGGCGGGCGAGACATAGGTGTCGAAGGCCACCCCCTTGAACTGGTCGATCCAGCCGATCGGCGCAGGCGCAGGCCTCCAGCGCGTCAGCATCTCGGTCGGGCGCGTCGCCAGGTCGCTGGCCTTGGCTTTGGCGATGACGCCAGCATCCTGCCCCGCCAGCCCGAGCGCGGCTTCCAGCAATATATAGGTGCCCAGCACTCGCTGGCGGTAAGGCTTGAGCATATGGTTTTCGACCAGCACCGTCGGAACACCGATGAAATCGCCATAGCCGGTCGAATAGCGCGGGCCTTCGGGCGCCTGGCGAATGCCTTTCGTGGGATCACGCGTGTCGATCGGACTGGGATAAAGGGTGGGGACATGCCCCGCCTGTTCCAGCGCGGCCGTTACGATCGGCCCGAAGCGCTGTTGCAGCCAATCGGCGGTGAAGCGGTGATAGGCGTAGCGGCCCCAGCCGGCATAGGTGAAGGTGATGTCATATTGCATGTCGAAGCCGTCGCTCACATGACAATCGACATAGAGGATGGGGTCGAGCCGGCGCAAAAGGCCGATCATCGCGCGGCTTTCGGGAGCATCCGCCTTTGCATAATCGCGGTTCAGATTGATGTTCCGGCTGTTGCCGACATAGCCTTTTTCGACAGGGCCGCGCAGCGCCGGAAAATTCCAGCGGCTCGCCTTCTCATGCCCGTCGATATTATAGACCGGCACGAACACGAGATCGACCTTGTCCAGCAGTCCGTCCTTGCCCCGCAGCGCGATGTCACGCAGCAGCATCAGGCCCGCATCCTTGCCGTCGATTTCGCCGGCATGGATGCCCGCCTGGACGAGCACCACGGGCTTGGCCCCGCCGCCCTTACTGGCGCGGACGAGCAGCATGTCGCGCCCTTCCCCGGTGCGGCCGAATATTTCCAGGCTGATGAGCGGCGAGGCCGCGTCCAGTCGCTTCAGCCAGGCCTGAACCTCACCATAGCGGGGCGAAGTGGCAAAGCCCGCCCGTTCAGCCGGCGTGATCCAGGGATCATCCTGATCGACCACCAGCGCTTCGCTGGCGCCCGACCATGGCAGCGCCGGCGGCAACGCTGACATTGGCATATCTGGCATCGGCGCGCGGGACAGCGGCTGTGCCATGCCGCTGCCGGCCAGGCACAGGACCGCAGCGCCCAGGCATGTCCTCATCCATTCGACCATTTCCGGACTCCTCCTGTTCAGAAGCGGGCGCGTACGCCAAGGGTTACGGTGCGCGGCGTGCCCGGCTGCACCCAGACCGAACTGTAGCTGCTGGCATACCAGGTCGCGTCGAACAAATTGCTGACCGTTCCGAACAGCTCGACATTCTCCAACACGTCAACGCTGCCGAACAGGCGGAATAGCGTGTGGGACGGCAGGCTGAAGTCGGTGCCAGTCTCGCCGAGCCGCTTGCCGACATAGTTCATGCCGGCGCCAAGCTGGGCGGCGCGCCCGGCGAGCGAGAAATGCTTGGCCGCCTGGAGGTTGAGGACATGGTCGGGAATGTTGATCAGCCGGTCGCCCGGCAGGATCTGGAACCCGAAATTGGGATCATTCACCGTCGAACGCGCCTGGGCGTCGGTATAGGCGTAGCTGAGCAGCACATCGATATCGCCGGGCAGGTGGCCATTGAGGTCCAGTTCAACGCCCCGGCTTCGCGCCTTGCCGATGGCGACGGAAAAGCCAGGATTGTCGTTGTCGCTGGCCAGAACATTCTTCTTGGACAGTTGATAAACGGACAGGGTGCCCGTCAGTGCGCCGCCCAGCATCGTCAGCTTGGCGCCGGCCTCAATGGACTCGCTGGTTTCGGGATCGAAGATATTGTTGAGGAAATCCGCGCCGATATTGGCGCGATACCCCTCGCCATAGGCGGCGTAGAGGCTGATCGCGGCGTTCAGATCGTAGACGATGCCGGCCTGCGGACTGAACCGTTCATATCTGCGGCTGTTGTGCCGGATGGCGGGCGCGAGCAGGCGGTTATCGACCTTCAGCGTCAGATTGTCGTATCGGCCGCCGAGGCGGATCTGAAGACGGTCCGTCAGTTCGATCTGATCCTGCACATAAAAGCCGAAGCTGCGCTGCGTATCGAGGCGGTTGGTCAACACCGCCGTCGCGGGAAGCGGATATCGCCCATAGACAGGATTATCGATGTCGATGACGTAGCCGGCCTGATCGTCCGGGTTCGTGCTGACCGCTGGCGGACGATATCGCGTGAAGAAATTATCATAGCGGAAATGGTCGAAATCGCCGCCGATCAGCACGCGGTGGCGCAGGGATGCCGTGTCGAACGCACCGGCAAGTTCGGCACGCAGAACGCTATGTTCCGCGTCATAGCGGCGCGAGCGCCGTTGACGCGACAGGGAATGACCGTCGACATACAGCTTCTGGCGCGCGCGCGCCTGCTCCGCGTCGGAGGAGGAGCCGGTCAGCTTCGTGTCGCGATGGCTGGCGCCGACCTGCAGACTCCAGTCGTCGCTGAACTGATGATCGAGCCGGAGCTGGTGGCCGGTGGCGCGCGCCACCGTATCGCCATCGCCCGGCTCGCCCAGGAAGCGGGAGCGCGGGACCGTGTCGAAATCGCCGTTCAAGACCACAATGCCGCGATCAAACGGCACTTCCACCCGCGTCCATTCGAAATCATAGGTCAGGCGCGTCCGGTCGCCCAGCGTCAGGCCCACCGAAGGCAGAAGGCCCCAGCGTTTCTGCGACACATAATCGCGGAACGTGTCGCCATTTTCATAATAGCCGATCAATCGCGCCGTGAGGCCGCTGGTCAGCGCCAGATTGGCGTCGGCATCGGCGCGGAACCGATCATAGCTGCCATATTGCAGCGACCCGGTGCCGAAGCTGCGCCCGATTTCCGCCTGTTTGGTCACGATATTGATCGTCCCGCCCGGTTCGCCGCGCCCGATCAGGGCCGCCGCTGGGCCCTTCAGCACCTCGATCCGGTCGATCCCCGCCACGTCGCGTTGGCCGGCAAAGCCGCGTCCGGCGTTGAAGCCATTGACGAGATAACCGCTGGGCAGATTTTCGTCGCCGGCAAAGCCCCGGACCGCAAAGGCGTCCCACAAGCCACCCAATGTATTTTGCCGGGCGACCGACGCATTCATGTCGAGCGCATCGGTCAGGCGCACAATATTGTTCTGCTGCAATGTTTCGCCATCGATCTGAGTGATGGCCTGCGGGATTTCGCGGAGCTGAAAATCGCCGCGATAGGCCTGGCGCACACCGGTCACCGTGATGGCCCCTTGGCCGTCCGGCAGATGGTGCAGGGCATCGCCCGACTGCGCCTGCGCGGAGGCGGCGGCAAGCAAGGCCGCGAGAGGCGTCGCCACGGTCAGATGGCGCAGGCCCCAGGCGCATGAGGACGCAGCCCGCTTTCGCGGCGTTGTTGTGATCGACATGATTTTCCCCTGATCGGACCAGCCCGATATCGTGCGCGGCTGCCCCTATGGCCGACGGGTCGCCCCCGTCAATAAAAATGTTATACCATTCCATTGACATGAGGCTGCCATCGCGAAATGCTCGTGACCAACAGCCAAGGAGCCTTGTCCCATGCCCCTGACCGCAACCGGCCAGCGCATTATTTTGTCCGATGTTCATCTATCCTACGGCAGTCAGCCTGTGCTGCGCGGCCTGACCCTGCATGTCGAGCCAGGCGAGATTTATGCGCTGCTGGGCGGCAATGGCGCGGGCAAATCGACCACCATGTCGACATTGCTGGGCTTTACGCGGCCCGATAGCGGTACGGTGCTGGTCGCCGGACATGATCCGGCGGCGGAGCCGGATCGGGCGCGCGAGCAAATCGCCTATGTCCCGGAAAATGTCGCGCTGTACGAGCATCTGAACGCCCGGGAAAATGCCGCCTATCTGCTGGCGCTGGCCGGACTTCAGCCCGGCATGCAGGACATTGAGGGGGCGTTCGAGGCAACCGGCCTGCAACGCGAGGCATGGGACAAGCGCCTGTCGGGCTTTTCCAAAGGGATGCGGCAGAAGGTCGCGATTGCGATCGCCCTGCTGCGCGAAGTGCCGGTGCTGCTGCTCGATGAGCCGTCATCGGGTCTCGATCCGCGCGCCACTGCCGATTTCAACCGCCTTGTCCACGATGTCGCGCGCCGGGGCGCAGCGGTGCTGATGGTGACGCACGACCTTTTGTCGGCCGCCGACATCGCCGATCGCATCGGCTTCCTGGATGCCGGCCGCATCGTCGATGAAGCCTGCGCGCAGCCGCCCGAGCGGTTCGACGTGCGCGCGCTGCATCGCAAATTCACGCGCGAGGTCGCCGTCGCATGAGCCCGGTCACGCTGATTGCGCGAGACGAGCTGCGGCTGATGCGGCGCAATCGCGTCGCCGTCATCGCCTTTGCGCTGCTTGTCCTGCTGACCCTGGCCGCCGCGCTCATCAGCTGGTCGCACCAGCAGTCGATTTCCCAAACCCGCGCCCGGTTCCAGGCCCAGGCTGCCGAGGCGTTCGAGGCGCAGCCCGACAGGCATCCGCATCGGATGGTGCATTTCGGCAATTTCATCTTTCGTCCGCTCGGACCGCTTGCCGCCTTCGATCCGGGCGTCGACGCCTTCACGGGCAACGCCATGTTCCTGGAAGGCCACCGACAGAATAGCGCCAATTTCGGCGATATACGCCAATCCTCATTGCTGGTGCGTTTTGGCCAGTTGACCCCCGCCTTCATATTGCAGGTGATTGCGCCGCTGCTGCTCATCTTCCTTGGCTATGGCGCGATCGCGCGCGAACGGGAGCGCGGGACTTTGCGGCAGATGCTGGTCCAGGGCGTATCGGCCCGATCGCTTGTCACGGGCAAGCTGCTGGCGCTGGGCAGCATTGCCGCGCTGGTCGGGTTGCCGGCCATGATCACCTTTCTGGCTATAGCCGGACAGCCGGGCGCTTCGGCCGGGCCGATGCTGGTCATCGCGCTTGGCTATGCCGCTTATCTGTGCCTGTGGACGATCATCGTCATTCTGGTCTCCGCGCTCGCGCCGCGCGGGCGGGACGCCTTGCTCGCGCTACTGGCGCTTTGGGCGGTGCTGGTGATCCTGGCGCCGCGCGTCGCGCCCGACATCGCGGCGCAGGCGCATGCGCTGCCGACGCGGCTTGAAACCGACATCGCCATTGCGCAGGATTTGCACAGGCTGGGCGACAGCCACAATCCCGACGATCCGTTCTTCACCGCGTTCAAGGAAAGGACACTGCGCCGCTACGGCGTCACTCGCGTCGAAGACCTGCCCGTCAATTACAAGGGGCTGCTTGCGCTCGAAGGCGAGGCGCTCACATCGGGCCTGTTCGACGACTATGCCAACCGCAGTTTCGCCATCCAGGCGGACCAGAGCCGCCTGTACGACGGTTTCGGTATCGTCAGCCCCGCCATCGCCCTCAAACGCGTTTCGATGGCGGCTGCGGGCACGGACCTTGCCGGTCATCGCCGCTTTCTCTCGCAGGCGGAAGCCTATCGCTACGACATGGTGCAGCGCCTGAACCGGCTCCAGGCGGAGGCGGTCAGCTACCAGAATGACACCGCGAGCGACGCGGGCGCCGACCAGCGCAAGCGCATTTCCGCCGACCATTGGCATGCCATCCCGCAATTCCGGTTCCAGCCCGCCAGCGCCGCCGACCTGGTGAAGGCCAGCCTGCCCGGCCTTGGCCTGCTGATCGCCTGGCTGATCGCCGCCGCGCTGGCGCTGCTGCCCGTCGTCCGTCATCTTCAGAAAGCCCGTCCATGACCCTGATCGCCCACGAACTGCGCCTGCTGCTGCGATCGCGCATGGCGGTGCTGACATTGTTGCTGGTCACCCTACTGTCGATCGCCGCCGTGGCGGCGGGCATGGCCGAAATCGCCCGCCAGCGCGATGTCATCGCCCGTATCCAGCCCAAACAGGCGCAGGACACCGCCAGCATCGCCGCATGGGTGGACAAGACCAAGGATGCCGGCAACGCCGCCTATTACAGCTTCCATGCCACATGGGATACGCCTGCGCCGCTGGCCTTCGCCGCGCTCGGCCTGCGCGACGTCGCCCCCTATATTCTGCGGGTCCGCGCGCTGGGGCTGGAGGCACAGCTATATGATGGCGAAGCGTTCAATCCCGAACTGGCGCTGCCTGGCCGTTTCGATTTTGCCTTCGTGCTGGTCTATCTGACCCCGCTGTTCGTGATCGCCCTGTTCCACGATATGGTGTCGGGCGAGCGGGAAGCGGGCCGCCTGCGGATGCTGGACGCGATCGCCGGGTCCGGCCGGCACCTTTGGGCGCGCCGGGTTGCGCTACGCGGCGGTCTGCTGTTCGTGGCGCTGGGAACGCCGCTGACGATCGGGGCGATCCTGTCGCATGTGCCGGGCATCCTGCTGCTGGCGGTATTGGGACTGACGGCGTTCTACCTCGCCTTCTGGATCGGCGTGACACTGCTCATCGGCCGCCTGCGCTGGTCATCGGTCGCCAATGCGGCAACGCTGGCGGGGCTGTGGCTGGTGCTGACGCTGGTCCTGCCGACACTTGCCCATGTCGCGATCAACCAGGCCGTCCCGGTGGGTCAGGGGGTGGAATTGACGCTAGCCCAGCGCGAAGCGGTGAACCGCGCCTGGGACATCCCGCGCGACGCGACGATGCGCGCCTTCTACGCCGGCCATCCCGAATGGCAGGACAGCCCGCCCCTCACCGACGCCTTCCATTATAAATGGTATTTCGCTTTCCACCAGGTGGGTGACGAAAGCGTCGCGCAGCAGGTTGACGCCTATCGCCGCGGCATAGAGACACGCGATGCGGCGGCCAGAACCATCGGCTGGCTGCTGCCTTCGGTAGGCGTGCAGGCGGTGCTGACGCGGCTGGCGAAGACCGACATGCAGGCGCAACTGGCCTATCAGGATCGTATCCGGGCGTTCCACAAACGACTGCGCGATTTCTATTATGGTTATCTCTTCACCGACAAGCCGTTCGGCAAGGCAGACTTCGACAAGGCGCCGAGGTTCGATGGCTGATTAGCGAGGGATGGCGGCGAAAGGGACGGTGCCCCATCGCCGCGATCTGCCGAATGGCGCCGCGCCGCGGCCCGCAGTCGTGATGAGTGTCGCTCCGCCAGCGTCGAACCGGTCAGGCCGCGCCAGCGGGAAATCATAGAGCCCGTCAGTCGAGACCGAGCCGCCCGCAGTCTCCCTGAAGATCCACGGGCGCGGTTCTGAGCCATTGCGAAGCGGCTGAGAACGCCGCAACCCGACATAAGGGGGGACGCGTTCCGTCACCTGACCTAATGAGAGACTGGCGGAGAGGGTGTCCGTCGAACTCACGGGAATCTGGCATGAGTGAGGACGTCGAACGGCACGGTTTTGGTGATGGTGA
>NZ_JAJGNP010000021.1 GCF_020782245.1 Sphingobium soli | reverse complement strand
GGCGGATCGGGCGAACCTCCTCGATGACCTTGAACTGGTCCTGCTCCAGCACCAGCGCGCCATTTTCGACGGCATAGCGGCGGACCTTGCCGGTCTCGGCATCCGCGAAGATGATCTTGTCGATGCGCTCGCCTGTTTCAGCATCGACGACGCGGATTTCAGCCAAAACCTCGGCATCGGTCACGCCCATCTCGACGCAGGATGGAACCGGACGGGCACTATCGGCACCCATCTCGCCCTGATCTTCGACTTCGTCGCTCATGATGCGCTCCTCAGATATTCTGGACGGACGAAAGGGCGGTGCAAATGACCTTGTGACCCTCGGCGCCACTCGCCTGGCAGTTGAATTCGGCCATGATGCCGCCGGGCCCGGATACGGGACGCTTCACGCGCGGCAGAAACACCTTGGGAAAGGCGAATTTGATGGCGTGGGGTCCACCCACCCAGCCGACCTCGTCCAGATTGATCGGGGTTCCGCTAGTTGCTGCATTGAGCAAGTCCAGCGAACTGAAGCGAGCAGTGAAGCGGATCGCTGCCTGCACGACGCCGGGGACGACGCCGCCGATCCTGCCATCTTCCCGGATCACCTCGACCTTGTCCAAGCCGTTGGAAATGGCGATGTCGGCCGACACGATATTGCCCAGCGCCACACCGTCGCGCTTGATGACGCCGCTCGCCTGCGCAAAGCGCGGGCCTTGCCGTGTTCCCGCTAGCCCCGCGACGGACGTTGGCGAGTTTTGAGACTCTCCTTGGGCGATGAAAGACAGCGAGGCGTTTAGTAATCCGCTCCGCGCCATGCCGATGCGCATCTGGTTCAGCACGGCGCCATAATGCACGGAAAAAGCGGGCACATCAGGATTGCCGATTTCGATCGAATGGCTTGGAAGGCTGGCCTTTCCGGACTCGAACACATGCGTATAGGGGCCGGCTCCTGTCGTCACCGGCGCGCCGAACATGGCTTTGAGCCAATAGACGAAGGCGAACACGTCGATCGGGACCACGATATCGCCGTCGTTCGTCGCCACGTCATAGGTCGGATCAAGGCCCTCACGGCCAAAACCCAGCCGATCGTCTTCGATCAGTGGGCGTTCTTCGCCCATAGAATGCGAAACGAATGGCAGTTTCAGAAAACCGCTGGCGGGCGTGACGCCATAGGTGGTTTCGGTCACAGCATGCAGGACCGAATTGATGCCCATGCCAAAAGCCATGGCCAAACTCCTTGTTGTCAGTTGAATTCAGAGGGGTCGGTCACTCGAATAGGTGGCGACGATGTCGAAGGTCGCGCCCAATTCGGTGCGCGACCCGAAACTGCTCAATGGCTCGACGTCCAGGCCGCTGACGTCCAGATAGCCGACCAGCCCGCCAAGGAACCGATCGGCAGCGATCGCCGCACCGATCTTCCCGGCAATCCGGTCGATCACGACGCGCAGCGGCGTCGTCTGCTTATAGGCGCGCAGTTCCACCGGCACCCGGTGGACCCAATGCCAGGTCGGCGGACATAGGTCGACGCCTTCCTCTTCCAGCTGTCCGTCGCGCAGGGTGACGGTCTCGAACTCACCCGTGCGCCGCGCGCGCTCCGCGCCATCCTCCAGGCCGATGACCTCATGATCGGGCAGGGCAGCGCGGACCAGCGAAAGCACCGCCTGATCGACCTCATGACGAAGCGACATGGCTCAACGCCACCGGGCATTGAGGCGGGCCGCAATGCGATTTGCGGCGCGCCGTGTTGGACCATCAAGGTCGAGCAAACGCGGCTTCTTCACGGCTTTGACGAGTGTGAACATCAGCACGGGCTTGGCCTTGCGCGGCGCCATGCCGCGACGGCCGCGCAGGCGTCCTGCCGTCGCCTGCCGATATCCGCCAGACAGGCCGGAAACCACGTCGATGAATGCAAAGCCCTTGCCGCCCTCGAATGCGATGTCGAACTCTGCATTAAAATGCAGTTCGACTTCCTCGGGCGTCATCGCCGTGCCGCGCGACCGCTTGCCCAGCGACGACGCATAATTGCTCGCCCGCCGCCGGCGCGGCACTGCCTTGGTCGGTATCCACAACCATTTTCCGCCATTCACGGGACGGATCGTGGCGCCATCAATGTATGATGATATAATTTCAGGCGCAGCCGACCAAATATAGCCCGCTGGGTTGAGTGACCTGTCCGACTTTGGATAAACTTCGGCGCGCCAGGTATTTGCAAGCCGCCTTCCCAGCCCGGCGCTGGTCACTTGGTCGCGTAACTCAAGGGTCAGGTCGCGTGTTTCCTCGCGCATGATCTGCGTGATTTCGCTCGCGCACTCGCCTTCTATCACCTGCAGCAACTTGGTCAGCGATCCCGGCCGATACTCCGCCTTGATCTTCACCGCGCCGGCTCCACCGCCTCATAACCCATGGTCCAGGTCATGCCTTCGACATCCGACACCGGCTGACCGGTGAGGACCAGCTCCTCGGCCGGGACGAAAGCCTCATCGACGATCGCGCCGACGAGCAGCCGATCACCATCATTCAGTTCGGGCGCTTGCGAGCGACGGATGTCGACGGTGCAGCTTGCCGCAACCATCTGGCCATCGCCAAAGCGCGCCTCGCGGTCCGCCTTGGACCGGATGATGCGCACATCGGCAATATGCTGCCCATAGATCGTGATAATCTCCGCCGCTTCGGAGCCGGGGCCATAAAATATGGCGTCCAGCGCCGAAGCAAACGGATCAGGCATGGTCAGGCGACCGTGCCATTGAGTTTGGCGCGGCCGCTTGTATCGGCTGATGCCTGATTCTGCACCGCGACGCCGACATAGGTGTTGCCGGAAGCAGTGCTGGTCAGGCGCTTGTTGATATTATCCCAGTAGACCTTGGTCGTGTAGGCTACCCATGCCTCCCCGGTCGCCTTCGGCAAATCCCAGACGCCGCTCGTTTTACCCTCGACGGGAGCGCCCAGCGCCGCAGCATTCAGGGCGACGGAAAATACCGCGCCAACAAGCATGCCGGCGCCGCTGGTGACTGCATAAGGAGCGGTGAAAGTGAGCGTGTCACCCGGCTGAACGAAATTACGTGCCATCGCGGCTTACTCCTGCTTACCCGCAGCCGGCTTTTTTGCCGAACCGCCGGTGTTGATGGTGTCCTTCGGAGCGTCCTTTGCCTGCTCCTCGTCGAAATCGGCGGAAACATCCTCCGCAGTCTCATTGTCGAACAGGCGCTCAGCCTCTTCGTTCGTGACGTGCAGCACGCCTTCATCGGGGTGGCGAAGCACCCCGTTGACGTGAGCTGACGTCAGCAGCTTGACGAACTTCATGGATATTCTCCCTCAATGAGGGACGGGGACCGGGCGGGCCCCGTCTTTTCCTACGGTTATGCCCCCGGCTGCTTGTAGGCGGAGCGCCAGTTCACAGCGCCGACGCCATAATCGTGGCGAACCTTCCATTCGACGCCATCGACGCGCCAGCCTTCCTGGCTGTCCGTGAAGGGCTCGGTAACACCGTTGAGGAAGGCGACCTCAATCGCCGGGGCCACCTGCGGATCGGCGAAGGCGTAGTAAGCGGTGCCAGTCAGGCGCGGCGAAGCGACGATGTCGCTGAACAGCCCCTTCACAATGTTCGGTTTCTGGAGCTTGTTCACCGCGTCTGGATCGTATTCGCTGCCGTTCACGGTGACTGCGGCGCCGCGCAGGCCGCGTGGCACCAGAAGGACGTTCGGTGAAATTTCGAGGAACTCGTTACCGCTGACATCCTTCTGCTGCGACATGGCGACATCGATCGCGTCGAACGCCGCTACAGACGGTGCTGCCCCGGCACCAGCCAGGTTGCCATGGCTTGCATGGAACAGGGCGACGCCATCGTTCATGGTCGGGTTGGAGTTGAGCAGCGCGTAGACATCGATTTCGATCGTCAGCTTGGCGGCCCGGCCGAGGTCCACGGCGAGGCCGGAAAACACCTGCATGTCATCGTTGACGATCGCCTGCCGCGATAGATTGATGATGTTGCCCTTGGTCGTGGCGCTGATCTGTTCCTTCGCCAGATCCGGGATCGGCTTGTTCTTGAATTCGCCGGCTTCGTTCACATTGTCCAGCGCGCCGAAGCTACCGCGTAGGTAGCGGGTGTGCGGGCGGAAGTCGGTCACGGAACCGGTGCCCGCGAAGCGCGACCAGGTGTCAGGCGTGATCGCATAGGACGCCTGAAGCGTGCGGTGGATCGCGTTCTCGAATAGGATCGGGAAGTCGCCGGTCGTCTGGGTGATGATGGCGCTGCGCGCGGTCATCGCCTCGCGTACGATCACCTCCGGGTCGCGGGACTGGCAGCTGATGCCCATGTTAGATAGGGCCTCGCGGGCCAGGTCAACGTTGCGCACGCCCCGGAATTCGCCGGGATCGATGCGAACGGTTTCTCCGCGCGCGGCAGCCGCTTTTTCGACCAAGTTGGCGACGCCAGCCTTGACCAGAATCCAGTTGGTGGCGCCCTCGATGAACTTGTCGCGGGCGTCCTGCGTCACTCGCGCTGGACTGCTGTGTCCGATATTCGCGGCGTCACCAGCCTCGGCCAGCTTGTCCAGGATCTTCTCGCGAGCCGCGTCCAGCGTGGTGTCGTCAGCGATCAACTCCTCGATGAAATCGTCGGCCATGCCGTGCTTGCGGCCCAGATTGCGGATACCGGTGACGCGAGTGCGCTCGGTAGCGACGGCGGTTTGAACATCAGCCGCCGTCAGTCCGGTCGTTCCGGCGCTGCCTGCCATAGCCAGCGCGCCGGTGGTGGGAAGCGCGTCCTTCGCATCGAGCGCGACAGCGGAATTGCGGATCTTGTCGATCTCATCCTGGGTGCCGCCGTCCTTCTGGAACGTGGCGATCGCGGCAACCAGCGCCGCGCGGGTCTGATAAAGGTTCATGGGATTGTCCTTGGTCTTTGGCGCGGGCGCCGTCGGGGTGGTGCGCGCCATCGCCATTGCGGAGATGAGCGGGCTATCGGGCACGTGCTTGAACCCGAATGGCTTGACGTAAGACGCCGATACGGTGATCGCGTCCTCGGTCGATGTGACGAAATTCTGGGCGAGGGCTTCGATGGCCGTCATCCATGTTTCAGCGTCGAGCATGGTGACCAGCGCATCGGCGTCGATGCCCGTCTGCTTGGCATAGATGCCCACGATCTGGTCGCGGATCATGTCCAGCTTATCGGCCGCACGGCGCAGGTCCGCCGCATCGCCGCAGGCGCAGTCCCACGGATTATGGATCATCATCAGCGCATTGTCGGCCATGATGATGTCGTCGCCGGCCATTGCAATGACCGAACCCATCGAGGCAGCAAGTCCATCGATATGTGTGGTGACCTTGCGACCCTTGGCCTTCTGCCGGATGATCGCGTTGTAGATCGCCAGACCTTCCATGACGTAACCGCCAGGGCTGTTGATCCGCACATCCAGTGCATCGTCGCCATCGGAAATCATTGGGACAAGCGTGTTCGCATCGAGACCGTCCCAGCTATCGCCGACGATCCCGTAGATCAGGATTTCAGTCATTATGCGGGGTTCCTCTGGTCCGCGTTGGGAATTTGCACGGCGTTGCCGACTTGCGTGACGCGACGCGGATCGCTGTCGAGGACGATGCCGAGATCATCGAGCGTCTTCAGATCGGCAGCCATCTCGGCAAAGAAGGTGTCAGGATCGTCGCCATTCTCGCGAATGACTTGGCTGGGCGTCTTTTGCCCCGACCGCACCGCATCGCGATTGGCAGGAACTTCGCTAGCCGGGTCCAGCATCTCATGCTTGGGCGGCGTCCAGCGCATGGACACGCCGGTGACGTCGTGCCCTTCCATCTCCGCCGCTTCGATGAACCATCGCTCAATCGCCGCGCAGAATTGCGGGATGAACATCAGCCACTGCCAAGTGTCGACCGCGCGCTTGAACGTCAATCGTCCAAGCCGCCCCGAAATGAAGCTGACTTCCGAAAGATCGCCGGTCAGCATTTCGTAAGGCACACCTAGCCCCGCCGCGATTGCCCGCTGCGACACCTTGGAATAGTCCATGTAACCGTCGACACCGGGCGGCGATGGGAAGGTTATTTCCTCGCCAGGGCGAAGATACTGGACTGTGCCAGATTCTACATAGTCTAGTTGCTCAAAGCCTTGCTGCTCGGGATCAGTGTTATTTCCGCCAGCATCCCTGCCGACGCCGGGTATTTCACCATCGATGTCGCCTGAAACGAAGCCGGCGAAGGCCGATGCGATCTTCTGGCGCGTCAGCTGCGCATCTTCATAATCGCCGAAGTCCTTGAGGCGCAGGATGACCGGCGCGAACCAGCTGGCACCATGTTCCTGTTCCGGGCGGTCGGCGCGGAAGATATGCGCCACGTCCTTTGCCGCCACGAACGTCGAACTTATGTCGGTCGGTCGCGCCGAGCCGGGATGGGCATTGTACAGCCAATAGCCTTCGCGGCGGCCGATCGGCGAAAACTGAATGCCATGCACATGGAAGCCGCCGCCGACGCCCGCCGTCGCCTGCATCGGGCCATGCCGCGACATGTCGATATAGTCCGGTTCCAGCAGCTGGAGTTGCATCGGCAGCGGCAGGCGATCCGACCGGCGTCGCCAGCGCCGCCGCAACAGGACCCCGCCACTGACCACGATCGAACGCGCCGCCTTCAGTTGCAGCCCGTAGAGATCGCACCGTCCCGTCGCATCGCACTCCGTGCGGTCGAAATGTCGCCGCGCGAGGGCGTTCAGCACATCGTCGAGCTTGCCGTTGCGGTACACCTGAAACGTGATGCCAGTGCCTACCATATGTTCGGCGATCTTGTTCGCGCCGGCCGTCGCCCACGGATTGTTGCGGTCCAGGTCGCGCGCGATCGCACGTAGCGCCATCTGAACCGCGGGCGACAATTCACTATTTGCGTCTAGCTTCGTGCGCCGCCACCCCGCCGCGCGCCGGCCGACGGTCGCGCCATCATACTCCGCGCGCGGCCCTCGCCGGATATGCTGGCGCAAAGTGGCAGGCCGCGGCTTTTCGACGGTCGGTTCGGAACGCCCCAGCAGGCGATTGATCAGCTTCACGTCAGAGGCCACTGCGATAATATGGCGTGCGACGACGATTGAGGCCGTTTGCTGTCTGCGCCTGCATCTTCAGCGACGCATCGATCACCCGCTCGGCAGCCATTAACTGGTCGAGCGATTGATATTCGGTTTTGCGTCCATCCGCGAATGTCACCGAACGAACCCCACTCGCGATCGCGCGGCGCACAGCAATGAGGTCGCTGTCTGTCCACGTCGTCATGTCAGCGCCTCCGGCTGGTAAATGGATTGGCCCGTCGCCTTTGTCCCGCGCCGTTGAGGCGCGATGGCACAGGCTTCGAAACAGTTGATGCTTCAGCCACCACCGGGACCGGGGGTTGCTCGATGTCTTTGGCAGCCGAAGGAACCCGCACCCGTTCTGGCCACCGTATCCTGAAATCCTTCGGCACCCAGCGCATGTCGCTGCGCGACTGAGCGAAAGGCGGCTTCAGGATTGCGGCTTCGCCATAGACCAGATGATCCCAGCTCTCGTTGCGCGGGCGCAGCTTTTCCCACTTGCCCTTGCGCAGCTCTTCGGCCGTCAGCTCTTCGATATGCTCGTCGCTCATGTCTTCCGGCAGATGAATGTACCCCGGCCCGGGCGACGTGCGCCGCAGCCGCGCGTCGATGACATTCTTGATCGCATGGACGTTGGGCAGCCACAGCCTGGCGCTGTTCCGTTTGGCCCCGCCCTTGACCTTCTGGTCGGCAAACTGCCCCGGCGGCATCAGCTTGCCCTTGGGGTTCGAACCGCCCTTGACCAGCGTGATGCGCGACGGATGCACACCCACCGCGCGCGCCGCGTTCCAGAACCATTTCGCGCCCGCCGTCGCCTGGTCGCCCTTCTTGTCCGACCCGCCGGTGTCTACGGTCACCGACAGCACTGGTGCATGGCCCACGGGCCTGCCCTTATCGTCAGTTTCCGCGAGCGGATATTTCCGGTCAAACAGCGGCAACAGCACGCGCCAATGCTCCACATGGATGAACGGCGACACCTGCGTCAGTCCGTCGTCCAGCACGTCGATCGCGAAGCGGTGGATCGCCCACCGTTCGCCATCCTTGGCATAGCCCAGCGCCATGCATTCGAACCGGTCATGCTGGACGTCGACGAGAATATTGATGACAACCGGCCCGCGCGGGACCGTCCCCATCTTCCACCCGGCCTCGCGCCGTTGCTTCAACGCCTCGGCCGCGATCGGCTTCTCGCCGCTCGACTGCGACCGGTAGTTCTTGCCTCCCTTCGTGTTGTGGAACGTACGCAGGTCGCTTTCGTCCTGTCGCAACTCCCACGCGATCATCGCCTCGCGCCACAGCCGCGCCAGCTTAGGCCAGCTCGTCAGCGCCATGAGCCCGTCGATCCGGAAGGACCGCCTCCGCTTGCTCGCCGATCCGTCGCGCGGCACGAAACCCTTATTCGGCAACGCCTTCAGGCTGTCGAGCACCGCGCGCCGATCCGACGGCTGCAGGATGCAGCCGTTGCCCGTTCCGCACACGACATGCGCGCTTGCCTCGGCCTCGTCGGCGCTGCCCTTCCGGTCGAACTGCAGGTCGGTCAGTAGGTCGACTTCCCAGCGCTCGCCGCACTGGGGACAGACGGGCTGCAACCTCTCGTCGGTCCCACCGGCGACGAACGCTTCGACCCCGCCGCCGTCCTCGCGCGCCGGCGACGACGAAATAAACTTCTTTTCACGCCCCTCGTGCGACGTGTTGCGACCCTCTAGCAGCGCGATGCCGCTGCCCTGGCCGCCCTTTTCTTTCGACGACCCGATATCCTCGTCATACTGGTCGTAATCGTCGAGCCATCCATATCGCACGGGACGCTGCGTGAACTGCGCCGGTACCGGCCACACCGACGCCAGCGTCATCCCCTGGAACAGCTTTAAGTGGATCGCATTGGCATCCGGTTGCGGTTTCAGCTTTTCCTTGATCGCCGGCGTGTCGTCGATCATCGGGGCGAGCCGCGTCTTCGAAAAGATCGCCGCCATATTCTGGTCGGGCTGGCACACCAGCGAATCGGATGGATCCGTGTCGATGATCCACCCAAGCCAAGCCAGCCCGATTTCCGTGCCGCCGCATTGCGACGGCTTGATCATCCCTACTTCCGCCACTTCCGGATCGGACAGCGCGTCCATGATTTCCGTCTGCCAAGGGAGCACGTCGGGGTCGTAATTGCGGTGCGCGATCGCCCATCGGCTGACCGTCGTCTTGAGTTTGGGGCGGACATTGTGCGCCTGGCGGCGAAATATATCAGCACCCGTCGTTGCCGGCGGCAGACGCCAGCGCGGTGCCGCTATCGCCTCCATCTTCGACAATGTCTCTTCCCCAATTGCGCAGCTGCTCGGCGAACCAGCTCTGGTCGGCGGTGCGCATCGCCTCGATCGCGGCCAACTGCTCGCGCGACAGATCAATCTTCTTGGCAAGCCGCGCGCTGTACGTTGCCGCCCGCTGCGCGTACCGCGACAATATGTCGCCCACGGCAGCCTCGACCGACAGCACTGACACAAGCTCGCGTCGCAGCTGCGCGAGCTTGGTCGCCGCGATTTCCTCTTCGATCAGTGCGCGGCGGTCGGCGATCGAAATGCTAGGTCCGCTGGACGCCGATAGCCCAAGGTCCAGCGCCATCTGCCCCAGCAGCGCGCTCTTCTCGCGCTCGGCCGCGACCTTTTCCGCCTCGCGCTCTTTCCAGGCCGTGATCGCGCCCGGAATGTCGATTTCGTAGGCGTCACCGTTTGAGCCGCGCTTTCTGATCCACGCGCAGTCGCCCTGATCCTTCAGCCACTTCCGCAGCGTCGGTTCGGACGCAAGGCCCGTCGCAACCAGATCGGCAAGGTTCCCGAGCATCAGTTTAAGACCCAAACCGAAAGAAAAACAAACAGTTGCCAATATTTTTTACACATTGGCAGACAATGCCCCTTCGTCTCCCGTACTTCGCTTGTCGCCTGGAAGGACCCAAGCCCCCCCCCTTCCGACCGGCGGCCGATGCACCATCGATGCCCACCGCCCGAAACGGCAACGCCCCGCCATGGCAAAGGACCAGGCGGGGCGCTGCAAGGTTAGGAGAGGTCGTCACGCCGGCCCCGAACATAGGCCCGCCACCAGCGTATCTCCGAACTAGCCGATTTAGCCGAAAAGGTGGACAAACATTATTTGCATCGCGCAACATTCTACCCCTTGCGCCGTGTCTATGCGCGCAATTCTGCGCCGTTCAGCGCCTCACAAATGCAGGTTACAGCGCGGGCATACCGCTTGCGCAGGCCATGCGCACCCAGCTTCAGCCCCATGGGCTTGAGCAAGGCCCGCCACGGCACCGACTTGCGCCCCGCCGCCAGCGCCGTGATGGCCAGCACCACCAGCTTGCGGTCCCGCTCCGGCGCATGGCCGAGCCAGGCCGACGCCTCTTCCATCCGCGCCATCTGTTCGCGCGACAGCGGTATCCTGGGCACCGGCCTGTCCTCATGCGCTGCCCAGTCCCACCAGTCGCGCACGATCAGGTGCCACGGACCGTCACTGGCGAACGCCCACGCGCCCCGCTCCGTGCGCCACTGGAACTGCATCGCCTCGACCAGACGCGCTTCCACGTCTGCAAATGACCAATATATCGATCCTTCCGCCGCCGGAACCGTCATCGCCAACCCTTCCACATTATAAATCACTGAAAACGCTAGTCTAATTCTATCTTTTGGAAGCTTCGGAAGGATTGGAAGGATATCTGTATATTTTCATCATGCATGCGCACGCGCCCGCGCCTGTGCGTGATGGAAACATGCCGCCAACCTTTCCGACCCTTCCAATAGCGCAGAAATCCGCGCTTTCCTCCTTCCAATGATGCTTCCGCCACCCTTCCGACCCGGAAGCATCCGATTCTCCCGCGCAACGCCGCGCGTTAGAAGTCGGGCACATAATCGTCCTCGATCGGCGGCGGATGGCGTTCGTCGACCACGGCCGCGCCGTCGTCGGGCAGCATCGGGATCACCGCCCGCACCTTCCCATGTTCGTCGATGAAGTCGCCGACCTCGCGGACCAGGCGCATGTCCAGCCACTGCATCCCGTCACTGGCCTTCTTCTGATAGCCCTTGTCGAGCATCGCCTTACTGAAGCCCTTCTGGCTCCATTCCCGCTCACCGGCGGCCTTGCACCAGGCGACGAACACCTCATACAGGCGCGACGACTGGATACGGCCTTGCGGGTCGATTTCGGTGCAAAGCTTCAGGAATCGCGCCAGCGGATCGCTGTCCTCGCGATATTGCGCGGTCGCTTCCCGCACCGCATCCGGCTCGATCAACCCATGGTCCAGCCAGTCGATCAGGCCGCGCACGATATGATTGAGCACGCCGGCGGCCTCTTCGCGCAGCTTGGCGGGCAGCAGCTCGTCGCGATCGCCATCGGCGACATGCGCGTTCCACGGCACCAACTTCATGCGCCGCCATATGCCTTCGTCGGTCCCCGGAATGTCGGGTTTGTAATTGCCCCCGATCGTCAGCTTGAACAAAGGCATCAGGTCGAAGAATCCGCGATGCAGCGCGCGCACCGCCATCGGTTCGCCACCGGTCGCCGCCTTGATCAGCGCTTCGTTCAGCTTCGCGCCGCGCTCCGGTTCCGACGCGCGCAGCATGCGCACCCCGCCCAGCCGCGCCAGATCCGGCGACGCCTGTTCCCCGCGCTTCTTGATACCTTGGTCCAGGAACGTCTCGATGCCGATCGTCCCGCTATAATCGCCCAGGACATGGGCCCACAGGTCGATCGTCGTCGATTTGCCGTTCGCGCCCAGCCCGTACCAGAAATGCAGCTTCTGTTCGGATATGTCGCCGCTGGCGCTATATCCCGCCCATTGGTGCAGATATCGCCGCATGCCGGCATCGGGCTGCGCCCATTCGAAAAACCCGTCATAGACCGACGACGTCGCCTCCGGATCATAAGTGACAGGCGCCAGCTTGGTGTTCAGATCCTCGCGCCGGTGCGGCTCCAGCTTCACGGACGCGCCGCCCGCCTTGTCCCGGCGAAAGCGCAGCGTGCCGTTCAGCACATTGATGGCCAGCGGATCGCGGTCGAAATCCTCGATCGGCGCCGTCACCCACCGCTTGGCCAGGCCCGCGATGCATCCAAGCCGCCCCGATCCTTCCGACGCGCGCCCCCATTTGGCGATCTGTTCGGACAGCAGTACCGGCCCACTCTTCAGGTCGACGATGCGGTCCATCGCCGACGCGCGCTCCCCGCTTTCGCGCCAGGCCCGCCATTGCAGCACTAGCAGCAGCGGCGGCTTGCCATCTTCGGGCAAAGCCTCTTCCGGTTCCATGAACCCGGTCGCCGCCACGAAATCGGCTTCGCGCTGGATCGATCGCACCGTGTCGAACACTGCTGCCTGCACTTCCGCCGGCACCGTATCCTTGTCCTGGTCCAGCACCTTCCAGCGCTTGCCGTCCCAGCCCAGCCAGCCCTTGGCCGTGGTGAAGCGGAAACTATGGCCGTATCGCGCCTCGAACCGCTCGGCATTGCCCAGGTCCGTGCGCTGGAACCCGGCGCACCGCATGTCCACCAGCATCGGCCCCACGTCGAACCCGCGCGCCATGCCGGCGGCGAAACTCTTGTCGATATCCTCTTGCCCGACGTCGACGCCGTCCCGCACCGCGTCGATCGCGTTGGCCGCCATGTCCTGGTCGATCAGGCCGGCGGCCACACGCCGCCCCATGCCCCATGCGAACAGCGTGACGCCATCCTTCGTCGGCTCGGCCGCGGCGATCATCCCCGTCAGCCGCCGCGCCGCCACCGCGCGCAGCCGTTCCTGCACCCCCGGCGCCTGATCGCAAAAGGCCGCTTCCATGGTTCCAACCGGAAGCTTTTTCTCTTCCGCCACCCAGCGGGGGGCCGGGGGGAACTGGTCGTCATACAGGCGGCGCCAATAGGCCAGATATTGCGCGCGCGTTTCGTCATGGCCGATCGTTCCGGCCAGATCGCTCAGCTGCTGCCAGATCGCCGCCCGCCCTTCCGGACTCGCCCCGTCCCCAGCGGCCAGCACCGCCGACCAGAGATGGCTGGACAGGCTCAGCGCCGCCTCGACCACATCGTCGATCGCCGCCCGCCCGCATTCGCGCACCAGACTGTCGGGATCGTAACCGTCCGGAAGGGTCGCGACCTTCAGCTGCCGGTGCGGCCCGACCAGCGGCAGCGCGCGCACGCATGCCCGCGTTGCCGCCTTGCGACCCGCCGCGTCGCCATCCATCAACAGCACGGGGCAATGCTCTACGCGCCATGCACGCTCCAGCTGCTCGGCCGTGATCGCCGTGCCCATCGGCGCCACCGCTTCGCTGATCCCCGCCTGGTCCAGCGCAATGACGTCGAAATAGCCTTCGACCAGCAACAACCGGTGCGCCGCCCGCGCCGCCGGCGCCGCGCGGTGGAGGTTGAACAGCACCCGACCCTTGTCGAAATGCTCGGCCTGGTCGCTGTTCAGATATTTGGGCTGCGCTTCGCCGAAGGCGCGGCCGCCAAAGCCGATCACGCGCCCGCGCGCATCATGAATCGGCACCATCAACCGGTACCGGAACTTGTCGCGCCGGCGGCCGTCATCGTCGCTGATCAGCCCCGCCGCGATCAGCTGGTCGGCCGCGATGCCGATCGCCGCCACCCCGCCGCGCATCGGCGCGAAGCCGATCTGGAACCGCGCGATCGCGGCGGCATCGATCCCGCGCGCCGCCAGCGCCTCCATCGCCATGCCCGCGGGCTCCAGCTGCTGCGCATACCACGCCGCCGCCTCGCCCAGTACCTGCCCCACATGCTCGACCCGCCGCGCTCGCGCCGCTTCCTCGGCCGACCGCGCCGGCATCTCCATCCCCGCGGCCGCCGCCAGCTGCTTCACCGCATCGATGAAGTCCAGCCCCTCATGATCGGTCAGCCACCGCATCGCGTCGCCATGCGCGCCGCATCCGAAACAGTGATAGAATTCCTTGTCGTCATTGACGGTGAAGCTGGGCGTATTCTCGGCATGGAACGGGCAGCAGCCCTTATGTTCCTTGCCCTTTTTCTCCAGCTTCACGCGCTGCCCGATCAGGGCGGACAGCGACGTGCGGGCGCGGATTTCGTCCAGAAATGCAGGCGATAGAGACACGAAAACCCACCCCGAAAATCAGGCAAAAAAACAACAGCGATGTCACGAAGGTCGGCGGCGTCAGCCTTCCGGCCCGCTATTCGCCTTCATGCTCGATGACGAGCGACGCGGGATCGGATCGGTCGCCGCGCAGATAGAGATAATAATGCTTGTCGACCGCCTCGACGATCGCCGCTGGCGACAGATGAAAGACCAGCGCCGCTTCACCGACCGTGACGTCGCGGCAGTCGGCATATTGCAGCCCTGCCCAAACCTGCACCGCCGCCGCAAGGCTGCCGAATGCCGGGTGCAGAAGGACGCTCATCGCATCCTGCGCCAGGGCCGGCGGCAGATTGAATATGTCGGCCACGATCTCGACCGTTGGCTGCACCGGTTGCGTAAGTGCCCACCGGGCCACGGCCTGCCCCACCAGCCACCGCCCCGGAAACCCGGATCCGTCGCTTAGGCCGCCTTCTTCGTCCTCTTCCGGGCTTTCCTCATTTTCCTCGATGACGTTCCAGCTGTCGCTTTCCCGGCCCCAGCGCGTCACCCACGGCGTCTTGTCGCCCATCATCCCTCTCCCAACAGGTCCGGTGTCGCGAACGGCGTCAGCACGTCGAACCGGCATGGCCCGTCCTTCGCCGCGTCCCATACGCACCAGATGAATTCCATCGTCGGATTGCCCAGCCCCAGGCAGTCGAGCCGCCAATTGAGCGCATAGATCCGCGCCGGCGGACGCCAGCGCCACAGGCCGGTGCGTTTTTCCGCATGCCAATAGGTCGACTTGAGCAGCAGCGCGACATAACCGCACGCCAGATCGCCCAGCAGGTGCCGGATCATCTCGGCCGCCAGCGCAAAGGGCGGATTGGTCACCACGACGGGCGACAGCGCTCGCCGGCATGTCAGCAGATTCTGTTCCGTCACGCGATGCGCCGGGTCCGCGACCAGGTCCGTGGCGATCGTCACGAACCCCGCCGCCTCCAGCTCGGCCGCGATTGCGCCGCCCCGTCCGCACGGCTCCCATATCGGATGGTCGGCCCCGCTCGCCGGCGCGTCGACCGCGTCCAGCAGCCACGCCCGCTCCGCCGCCAGGAAGGCGCGCGTCGCACTGGGCGGCGTCGGATAATAATCATTGCCGCGCCGCTCGACCTTCGCACCGCCGCCCGCCATGGCGCGGCCCAACCCCCTGGGCGCAGGCCCGGCGATCGGCGGCTCTGGAAACAGGCCGCTCACAAAAGCGGCCTAACCACTGCGAGCGGGTCGAGCGGCTGATTCGCCACATCTTCAGCCATGAACTCAAGGCACGATGGCGTACCAAAATCATCTTGAACCCATGCGCCGGGATACGAGGGATGATAGACGTCGAAGGCCATCGTCATCGTGATGATTTCACAGCCATCGAAGGCGTCGCCCTCCCGCCGGGCACGATCGCGCACGCACTTCGCGCACCAGGCGGACATGAAGATTTCTCCTTCGGTACCGTTCGACGGGCGATAGGGTGACAAGTCAGACATCGTCATACTCCCCTTCATCCGAGCAATCGCCGTCGCATAGGGGCTGACCGCAGTTGAAGCAGACTTCGGAATGGCAGGCCGGGTCGGGACAGCCATCGCAGCCGCAATGGTCGAATTCGTCAGATCCGCAGCACAGGTTTCCGCAGGCATTGCACATGCTCAAACCCTCAACGGCATGAGGACATAGAGAGCGCGCGCCTCATCGCTCTGCTGCCACAGCGACGGGGCGGCGCTATCGCCCAGCAACACCCGCGCCCGCGTGCCCTCCCCGCCCTTCAGCCGCGCCAGCACGTCCAGCAGATAGCGGCCGTTGAAGCCGATCGTGATGTCCGCGCCCGTCAGCTCGATCGGGACTTCCTCGCTCGCCATGCCCTTTTCCGGGCAGGTCACGCGCAAGGTGACCTTGTCGCGCGTGAAATCCATCGCGATGACCCGCGTCTTGTCCGATTGGATCACCAGCACCCGGTCCACCGCCTCGGCCAGCACAGCAGGGTCGAACCACGCGTCGATCTGGTTCGCCGCCGGGATCACGCGGGTATAATCGGGGAAAGTGCCGTCCACCGTCTTCGCCGTCAGCACCGTGCTGCCCAGGTCGAACCGGCACCGTGACGCGGCCACCGCGACGTCGACTGTCCCGCCCTCTTCCTCCAGCAGGTCCGCCAGCACCTTCACCGTCTTGCGACTGACGATGATGCCCGGCATGCCTTCCGCGCCATCGGGCACGTCATGATGGAAGCGTGCCAGCTGATGCCCGTCGGTCGCCGCCGCGAACTGGCAGGCGGACTCGCCGGGCACATGCCAGTAAATCCCGTTCAGATAGTAACGCGTCTCTTCGGTCGATATCGCAAAGCGCACCGCCTCGATCATCGCCACCAGCGACGCGCCATCCTGTTCCCACTGCGCGTCCCAATCGGCACGGACCAGCATCGGGAAATCGTCGGTCGGCAATGTCGGCAGCTTGAACCGCGCGCGGCCGCACTTGATGGCGATGCCGCTATTGCCATCCGCCTCGATCGTCGCCACGCCCTCGCTCGGCAGCTTCGCCGCGATCGACTGCAATGTCGCCGCCTGGACGCTGAAGTCCATCGCCCTGTTGCTGCCCGGCTCTTCCAGGTCGATCGTCTTTTCGACCATGACGTCCAGGTCCGTGGCGATCAGCACCGCCTGCCCCGGCGTCGACCGGATGACGACATTGGCCAGGATCGGGATGGTGTTGCGCGCTTCGACCACCGCCTTCACGGCCTTCAGCCCCTCGCGCAGCGTCTTGACGCTGACCTTCATCATGCGTGCGACTCCCGCTGCAATCCACTGTCGAGCAGGCTGATCATCGCCGCGATCGGCCGCTGGTTGGTGGCGCGGGCATGGCTGCACACCCGCTCCCACACCGGCCCCCATCGGTCCTTCATGATGCTGGCCGCCAGCGCCGGCGCATCGTTGAGGGCCTTTTCCTGTAACAGCGCACCGGGTGTCGGCGCCAGATACTGGCCCTGCCCGCATGTTCGCGCCACGGTCCGCCGCGCGACCGACGCCTGCGCTTCCTCCGCCACCTGCACGGCGACGCTGGGCGGGGCCGGCTCGGCTTCGGGCGCTGCCGCCTTCGCCTCCACCAGCTCCAGCGCGAACGCATGCATCCGCCCCCGTGCGCGCAGATCCGCGACCCCGGCCGCGAACGCCCCGACCGTCAGGCCGGTCATCCGGCGCAGCCCCGGCATGTCCCAACCGCTCGCCGGGGCCTGGCTGTCCTGCATCGCCGATTCGATCCTGTCCGCTGCCTCGCTCATGACTGCGCCTCCCGCGCTTCGTCTACCGCGCGGACGATCGCCATCTCCGCCGCCGCATGCATGTTGATGTTCGGATTGTCCGCCTTGACGCGGTTGATCTCGTCACGCCATTCGGCCTGGTCGCATCCGCCCAGCACCAGCGTGATCAGCTCGGGCGCACCCACGCCATGCTTGACCACCGCCGCGACGATGCCGGGGAAGATCGTGCCGAAATAGCGCAGCACCTGCCCGTGAAACGCCACCGCCCCGGCCAGGCACGCCATGCGCAGCACCTTGATGCCGTGCGTGCGCACGCATTTTTCCAAGCCGGCGATGTTGACCACCTGCATCGGCTTCCAGCTGTCGACATTGGTCGTCGCCGCCACCGACAGGCCCGCCGCCTCCAGCGCCCCGTTGATGTCATGCGCCTCGACATTGCCGGCAGCCAGCGCCGCCTTGAATATCTCGATCCGGCTCAGCTTCAGCCGCTGCTGGTTGAGCGCCACGAACGCCGCCGCTTCGTCCCGCTGGTCGCCCACCGACAGGATGACGCACGGCAGGTCATAGATATCGCCGCGCAGCACCGCCGCCGACAATCGATGCTGCCCGTCGATGACGAACAAACTGCCATCGGTCCGCCGCGCGACATTCAGGGGCTGGCACAGCCCCCAGTCCCAATCCCGCGCGATCCGCTTGATCAGCGCCTGGCTCGGCCCGGTGTCGATCGACCGCTGATAGGCCGGATCGACCATCAGGTCGGCCACCGGGCGAAACTCCAGGCTCGGCCGCTGCCCGCGCTGCGGCCGCTGTCTCCCCGCGCCGCTCATGCCGCCTGATCCACTTGGTCTTCGGCGGCGGAATCGTCCGCCGATCCCGCGTCGTAGGCATCCAGCGTCGGCCAGGACTCTCGAACTGCCGCGCCTTCCGCTTCAGCCCAGTCCAGCACTTCGGCAAGGTCGTCGAATTGGTAGACGGGATCGGCGTCCTCGGCCTCGCGCTCGTCATACCAGCAGCCATCGGCCCAACGAAACAGCAGCAGGTCGCCCAGCTGCAGGGCGGCGGGTACGGGATCCATCGTTGCCAGCTCCGCGCGTTTTGCCGCCTCGGCCGCCGCCGCCTCTTCCTCCGCTCGCTGCTGCGCTTCGCGTTTGGCCTGAAGCTCGGCCTCATGCCGATCCAGCTCGACCTCTGCGACCGCCATCATCGCGTCGATTTCGGCCTCTGTTACGGCGACATGCTGCTTGAGCATGACGACCTCGCCCAGATCGGGCAGGACACGACTACCTTCCCAGATGTAACTCGGCCAGAAGCGCCGCCCCTGCAATCGGGCCTTTGCATTTTCATCGGCCGCGAGCATCGCCGCAAACGCCCGCACCTTGCGCGCACGCTCGGCCGCCGCTTGCTCTTCAGCAGTAGGCATGGTGTGCCCGGACGACTGAACGGGAGGATCGACTGCACGGGCCTGATCCTTCGGAACGAAAAAGCCTTTGGGAATGCGGATCAATGCGCCCGTTTCGTCGACGCCGACCGGCAGTTGGCACAGGATGCGATTGTTACGGATCGTTTTGAGCATGCGCTCGACGCGATCGGCATTGAAGTCGTTGCCGACCCAAGCATAGCCATCCGGTGCCTGCTTATCGAGGCCGTGATAGGCATAGGAGTGAGGACCCCAATACAGGTCCTTGACCTTGACGAAGCCAGTGACGGCATCAGAATCAAGATCCAGCTCTTCCGCCATTTGGCGCAGGCGCAGGATCATCTGGAAGTCGATATGCTGGTGCGCCTGGTGGATAACGGTGAAGGCGCTAGTCAGCTTCCGCGCAGCACCACTATCATCATCGAACAGGCCGCCGTCTTCGTATCCGCCGCCTTCCCGTTCATAAGCTTTCGCGCCGACATAGCGATAGAGCGGCCAGTCTGTAGTCTTGCTCTGGTTCGCGATGTCATATTTTATTCGCTCGGGCGAATGACGGTCATAGCCGCGCTTCGCCTGCGCTTTGAACACCGCACGCTGCACGTCTTGGTCCGCCGCCCGACCATAGGCCATGGCCGCAGCCATAGTCATTTCCGATGCGCGCAAGGCGTCCAGTATCTCCGGTGCCAGGGCGGCGAGCTTCAGGCGCTGTTTCACATAGCGCTCGGAAAAGCCGAACTGCTTGGCCAGATCGCCGGCGGATGCGGTGCCGCGCTTCATCAGCGCCTCGAACGCCAGAAATTCGTCCGCCGGGTTCATGTCGCGCTTGGCCAGATTTTCCGACAGCGACAGGTCGATCGCCTCGGCCGGGCTGCGCAACAGCACGGGCACGGGAAAATCCTCCGCCAATGCGCCCAGGTCCAGCAGCCGCTGCAAAGCCTGCAACCGCCGCCCGCCGCCGACGATATAAACGACGGCCTTGTCGATCGACGTGTCGCCGGCGTAGCCGATCAGATTCTGCAGCAGGCCGTGCGCCGCGATGTCGTCGGCCAGCGACTCGATGTCGACGGCCTGGTTCGTGTGCCGCACATTTTCCGGCGCGCGCCGCAACCGCGCCAGCGGCAACATCTCGAACGCGCTGGCAACCATGGCTTCCGCTTCGCTGTCACTTTCCGGCGCAACCGGCGCCGCCTTCTTGGCTCTGGGCATGGGACGTCCTTCTCTCTGACTGCGCCGCTATTCGGCTTGCTCTGACGGGGTTGATGCGGGCGCGGCGGCGGAAGAGGGGGACGCCGCCGCGCCCGATCCACGTCGCGACCCGACGGGATGGAAAAGGGTGATGGGTACAAGCGCGCTCACAGCATCGCCCTCCGCGTGCGCTGGCCTGTGGCGGCGATCGTCACCACCCGCCGTTCGGTCGGCCCCGGCTCTTCCACCTGGATCAGGCCGTCCTTCACCAGGCGCCGGATGCGGTAGGACGCGGCCAGCGCATCCTTCAGCCCTGCCGCCCTGGCCAGTTCCGCATTGGTGGGACAGGGCTCGCCCCGCGCCGCCGCGCGCTTCAGCAGGCGCAGCACGATCCGGGTCGACAGCTTCGCCCCGTCGCAGCGCCGCGTGAAATGCCCGCGATTGCCCGCCTTGCGCGTGCGCAGCTGCGACGGGCGCGGGTCGGGCAGGCGCTGCGCGATGAAGCGGAACCCGCCGGGAATGCGCTTGCTGGTCATGGTGACCACGCCCGACGCATGCAGTGCCCGAACCGCGGCGCTGATGACATCACCTGGCCGTGCGCCAGTTGCATAGACGACATCGTCACCCGGCCGCGCGCGGGTGGCCCAGCTATGCAATTGCTCCGGTTTCATCGATGACGCCGCCTGCATCTGGATCTCACCCCTCCCCGCGCATCGCCGCCAGCCGCTGGTCCAGCGCCGCCAGTGTTTCCTGCATCGCCAATATGTCGGCGCGGATCGCGTCATTCTCGCGCGGAGACACCGCCTCGCCCGCATCGCCATGCGCGCACAGCGCCGTGCGGATACTGTTGGACAGGTCGCCCAATTCGCCCGCCAGCTCTACCACGGTCAGCGTCAGCCCGTCGGCATCGTCCTGCGGCTCGGGCAGTGGCACGAACACGCCGCCCACTTGCCGGCACAGTGCCCGCACGATGAAAGGATGCCCCTCCGACCGCTGGCCCAGTAGGTCGATCGTCACCGCGTCGCGGATGGAAATACTGTCGCGCTCATTGACGCTGCCGCACCGCGACAACTGGCTGCGCCCGATCGCCGTCTCGGCCGCGCACGGGTCCAGCCCACCCGCCGCTTCGATCGCGCGCTTGGTCGCCAGCGCCAGCGCCTTTTCACCGCTGCTGATATCCCCCCGCGCCATGACTCAGGCCGCCTTTTCGATCGAGGGGGATTCCGGCGCGTTCTTTTCCGGTGACGCATCCTCTCCGGCCGCATAGCTATCCATGAACTCGACCAGCCGTCGGCCGGTGCGCAGGGTGATGGATCGCCCGTCGCGGATGGACTTGATCAGGCCGCCTTCGCCGGTGGCGTCCAGCCCCAGACGGGTCGGCGACATGCCAGTGGCAGCCAGAAAGGCATCGATCTGCTCAAGCAGTGCTTCGTCGGTTGGGATCGTCATGGGGACAGGTGCATAATGCGACAAATCTCATCATGCAAGCCTTAGCATTGGATATATCTCATCGTGCAGTCTCATTGCCGCTATGCGATTTTCCGCACGCAATGGCAGACGGCACGAAAATCAATTATTATGAGGCGCTTAGGCAGGTAATGCCTGAGGATATGAATGAAGCCTCTTGGGCGCGCGCAGCGAAGATCAGCTCCAGCTTCTTCCAGGACCTCAAGAAGAAAAATTCGACGCCACGACATGACACGCTGATGAAGCTGCTGGGCGTGGCCCGCACCAGCATGTCTGAATTCAACGCGATCGCCGGAATCAACCCGCCTGAAATAGCGGAAAGCAACGTGCGTGACGCCGATTCGTCGATCTATCGCCATCGTAGCAATCCGATGGACGTGCCTGTCTGGGGCAGCGCTGAAGGCGCAGACTATTGCCCCGACCTTGACGAACCGGGAACCTGCGTCGAAACTACGTCATTGATGCCAGACGAAATTATCGACCATGTGCGCCGCCCTATAGGCATCGCTGAAAAGCGGAACGTCTACGCCCTTTTTGTCGTCGGTACGTCGATGGAACCCCGCTACATGGATGGCGAACCGATCTTCGTGGATCCGGCTCGCAATCCGGCGATCGGCGATCATGTCGTCTTGCAGCTGGTCGCACCCGATGGCGATGGCGGAGACCGGATCGTGCGCGCCATGGTCAAGCGCCTGGATCGGCGAACGGCGGACTTCTACGTCCTCACTCAATATGAGCCGCGCATGACGTTCAAGGTGGCAAAGACCAACGTCGCCGCAATGCATCGCGTCATCCCGCCCAACGAACTTCACGGAATTTGAAATAGGCTAAATCTCATTGACTCATTGACAATGAGATTTGTCTCATACTAGACAGGCCCCCGCTCATTCAACGGAGGCCCTGTCATGCTTCAGCTTCGTACCGAATTCCCCATGCCCGGCGCGATCGCCCTGTTCGAAGGGCTGCGCTGGCGCATCTTCCAGCATATCGGCGATCAGGCGATCATCACCCGCGAAGGCCCTGCCTTCGGCCTGACGCGCCGCGCGCCGATCGACGAACTGGTCGACCCGGTCGAGGCGGATCACAACGCCCTGCTGCCCTATACCGACATGAGCGCCGCGACCGCGCGCATCGCCCTCTTCGCCGCCAAGCTGCTGCGCGACTGCAACGAAGTCGCCCTGCGCGACTTGGGGACGCAGCTGGCCATGGCCGCCGAACAGGGCCGCGTCCCCCGCTATACCGACAACAGCCATCTGGTCCGCGTCATGCGCCGCCTGGGCTGGCGCAAGGATGGCTATGCCGGCGCCGGCTATGACCGCAGCCCCCGCTACGTGCGCGTAAGCACTGCCGCTAGGGCCGCCTGACATGGACCGCCCCGGCTACAGCCCGGTCATGCCCTTCCTGATCGGCCTGGCCCTGGGCGTCCTCTGGATCGCCTTCTTCCCCACCCTTGCCGCCCTGCTGCGGCTGATGTGCTGATTTCAAGGCTCAACCTATGACAAGCAATGATCTGCCGCCCGTTGGAATGCCGACATGAAGGCGTGCGATTTCCCCGGCGCCCGTCAAATCGGGGCTCCAGCGAATTGGAACGCCGAACTGGACGGCGCGGTCGGCACCATCTTCGTCGCTGACGCGATCGACACGCTGTCGGGCACGAACTTCATGTACTCGGTCTATCAGCCCACCGAGGCAGACCTCGCCGCCCTCAATGCCGGCGGCGCGATCCGGCTTGGAATCATGGGACGATCGCAGTGGGATCTCGGCGAGCCACTATGACCCGGAACCCCGCCCAGCTCCACCAGATCGCGCGCAACGAACGCGCCCGCCGCAAGGCGGCTTGGTCGGCCGCTGGGCAGGGCGATACCACCCGCGCGCATCAGGACGATGTCATCTGGTCCAACATCGTCCTGATGGTCGGCCGCGCTGCCGGCGACGTCGACTGCCAGGGGCGCGGCCCGCGCGACTGGACGCTGCCGGAACGCATAACCATGGCGCGCAACGCCTGGGCCACCGCCTGCAAGGCGGAAGCGACGTTGGGCACCGCCACTGACGATGCGCTGCGCAAGGTCGCCGGACTCTTCGCCCTCTTCCGCTGGCTGCGCCCGACGGGCTGGTCGCCACTGATACCTGAGGTCACAGCATGAATGCCCCCACTCCGCCCGACCTGCTACGCCGCCTGTCCAGACGCCTGGAGCAGGGCAAGGGCATTCAACTGTCTCCGAACGATCTTGACCTGCTGGTCGCAAGCGGCGCCTATGACATGCTGACGCAAGCCGCGGCCGACTATCAGAGGAACCTATGCCTGCAACGAAGCGCTCGAAGCCGCTCTATCAGCGGGGAGCTTATGCGCTCTACCGGCGCACCGGCCGAGCCAACCTCGAAATCATCTGGTACGACTCGGAAAAACGCCGGGAACGATCCGCTAGCGCGGGCACGGACGATGTTGCGCAAGGACGTATCGCACTCGATCGCCTCTACCTGACCCAGACCGGGCACCGCATGTGCCCGCATTGCCATCGGCCATGGGAACATGAGGTGTCGCCCACCCTGGCCGACGCGATCGCTGACTATCTTATCCTGATGGAAGGAAAGGCGAGCGAAGAGACCGCCCGCTATCGCCTGGCGCATGTCATCGACTATCTGGCCGAAACCGATGCGGGCGCGGTCTGCGCTGCGATCAACGAACAATGGATCGACAAATTCCGCGCCTGGGCGCTGAAACGGCCCGTCAAGACCAGCAAAGGCAAATATCTGCGCGAACGATCCCTCGCCCATGTCGAAGGCAGCGTGATGCAGCTCGCGGCCGCGATCAACGCCACGTCGGGGCAAAAGGCGCAGTTCAAATCGCGACAACAGGTCGACGTGGCCCGATCGCCCACCTATCGCGCCGACGTAAAGACGATCGCCGCGATGTTCGACTATTGCCTGCGGCCCGAAGGCGGCCGCTCCGACAAAGAGCGCGCCATGATCGCGGCGAACAGGACAAACCTGCTGCGCTACCTCCAGCTGGCCGTCGCAAGCTGGGCGCGTCCCGAAACGGTGCTGGCCATCAAACGTGACCAGTGGCACGACGCCGCGCGCGTGTTGGATCTCAACCCGGCTCGCCGGCTACGGACGAATAAGCGGCAACCAATGGTCCCGATCGCCGCCCAGTGCGCCCTGCTCCTGGATGCGATGGACGATCTATGGATCCCGGTCAGCACCATTCGTAATTCCTGGGACAAGATGCGCGTCCATCTGGGCTTGCCCGGAGACAGGCAGGCCGGGCCGAAGCTGATCCGCCGATCGATGGCGACGCTGGTGCGCCGACGCATCGGCGAAGCGAACTGGCGCCAGGGGGAAATCATGCTCGGCCACGTCCCCTTCGTCACCAGTGACATCTATGCGATCCCCGACCCTGCGAATCTGGGGCTTGCCTTGGCTGCGACGGAAGAGATCATCAGCGAGATCGAGGCGCTGGCACCCGGCGCTTACCGCACCGTTACCGCAGGCACTCATGGCCTTCGCCTGGTCGAAGGCGGGAAAAACGGCTGATTTCTAAGAAGAGTTGCTGGAGCGGGTAGCGGGGATCGAACCCGCATCACAAGCTTGGAAGGCTAGTGCTCTACCATTGAGCTATACCCGCTTTTCAACGACTTAGGGCCGCTGCCGTCTAGCGTTTTACAGAGCGTTTTACAGCTGCCTGTGCGAGACGTTCGCCCAGTGCCACGACAATGGCCGCGTCGTCAACATAGTGCGCGCGAATTTCTGCGACCTGTTCGGGGCTCCAGCCCATCAGATTGCCGATTTCCTTGTCGGTCAGGTTGAGGCCCGGCGCGGTCATCAGCTTGGTGGCGTAGGTGCCGCGAATGTCGTGCAGGTGCTTCCACCGCTTTTCCCCGTCGCCATCGACGTGGTGCAGGTCTGTCTCCCGAATCGCCTTGCCGAACGCGCCGGAGAGGCCATTGCCCGACCAGGCCGTCCCATGGCTGGTGACCAGAACGGTTTCGACGCCCGGCTTGCGCTTGCGCGCCCTAAGATCGTGCAGCAGCTGCTGGAGCGTCGGCAGGATCGGCATGACGACGCGGCGGCGTTTGCCACGGCTCTTCTTTCGGGCAATGCGGCTGATGGCGACGTCGCCGATTTCGGCCCAGGTGAGGCCGATCAGGTCTGCGCGGCGCAGGCCAGTGTGGGCGGCCAGCGCGGCAACGTCGCGCAGCGCCTGGTTGACCTTGTCATGGCTGTTCCAGGTGGCGAAGTCGGCATCGGTCCAGATGATCTCCGCGCGCTGGGCGCTGCGGTAGAGCGTCGGGATGCCAGCGGCGATGTTGACGGTCAGCTGGCCGCGCAGGCGGCCGAATTCGAGCAGGCGCGCGAGCTGGGCGACGGCGATGTCGGCGGCGCGCGGCGTTTCGGCCATGGCGTCGCGCCATTTCACCACCTGCGTCACCATGCGCGGGTCGCACCAGAGGCGCAGCGGCACGTCCGTCCACTTCTTTTCGATCTTGTCGAGCGCCCTGCCCCATGTGTCGCGGGTCGACGCCTCCAGCGCCTTCCATTCCGGGCTGCTGCGGTAGGCCATGGCGAGGCCACCGATCGTGTCCTTGGGCACGGGCCGGGCCGCCTCCAGCGCGGCTGCGATCGCCTTCACATCATCCTGGGTGATAGTGGGCTTTTCGCCGCCCTCGACCGTGCGGATGCGCGGCCCACCACGCCATGCGTAGATATAATGGCGCACCGGCTTGCCCGGCTTGCGCGACGTGACGATGTGGACGCCCTCTACCCCAATTTGCCGCTTTGCAGCCATTCCTCAAACTCATCCTTGGGCGCGGCGGTCGGAATCGTCGCGCGGTCGAAAATGCGGATCGTGCCGTCCGGGCATATCTCAAGCCCGCCGGGGTTGATACCCATGGCCTCGGCCGCTTCCCTGGCATGGCGAATCGCCACCTTGCCGGGATAGTCGGCCTTTGCGCGCTGCCGGCGGCGGGGCATGGCGTGCGCGGTCATGCCGCCGCCCTTTGCAGCCGCGTCGCGCGGACATGCGCATCGACATAGTGGGCGATGCCGGGGCGGTCGCTGCCCGGCAGATCGCGGCGATACCAGTCGCGAAGGTCGGCCATGGTCCAGTAGCGATCCCATGCCTCGACGAAGGGTGCGGCCGCGTCACCATAGCGATCGAGGATCGCGGCGACGGGCATGTCCTGTTGCCATGCCTCGCGCACGCCAGTGTCGGACTGCGCAAAGGCGCGGCGCATGGCGCGTTCGGCGCGGCGGGCACTTTCCTCCAATGCCGCAACCTTTTCGTCCAGCGTCGCCGGCGGGGCGTCGATCCGCTCCAGCGTCACGACCCAGCGCCATTCCGCCGCTATGGCGCGCCAGACGCGGACTTCCGCGTCGGCCTGATCGGCCGAAAGCTTGCCGCGTTCGACCAGCGCCGGATATTGCGCCTGGCGGCGTTCCACGGCGGCGGCGGCTTCGCGTGCGAGCGTTGCGTAGCGATCGAGGCCGGTCATCCGATCGGCTCCCCCAAGTCCCACATCGGTTCCAGCCCTGCCTGCTCGCAAGCGGGTGGGTTCAGCACGCAAAGCTGGAAGACCGGATGGCTGCGGCCCATGATGCCCAAGCGGATCGCTCCGCCTGCATTTAGCGCTGCCAGATCCTCGGCCGTCGGCTGATAGACCGAATACATGATGTTCATGCCGGACAAGGTGTCGACCACATCCGTCACGAAGATCGTTCCGACCTCTCCATCAAGCTGCGCGTTCCAATCGCGCGGTGCGCCGATCCTGCGGGCGCCGGGGAAGTTGCATGCCTTCATGCCGCGATCCTCTCGGCTTCGTCGTCGTTGGCGACGTTCGCCCGGGCCAGCGCTTCGGACATGACGGGGCTGACGCTGTTGCCGCACATGCGGACCTGTGCCGTCTTGGTCAGGGCGCGGCCGTCGATGGTCAGATCGATAATGTAATTTGGCGGGAAGCCCTGGGCGTTGAACAGTTCGCGCGGGGTGAGCATGCGCATGCCGATGTCGACGATGACATAATCCTCGCCCGCGATCGTGACGATCACCAAGCCGAACCGGTCTTTCGTCGTCACCGCGCCCAACGGGCCGGTCATGCCGTGCCCGTCAGCCTCATTGCCGTAATATTTGACCAGGAAGGCGCGGACCTCGCCATGGTGCAGGCCGCCGGCCATGACCGTGTCGATCGGCGCGTCGACGGGCTTGCCGTCCTGATTATTCTGGAGCTTGACCAGATGGCTGGCCACCAGCTGCTGCTGGGTGCCGCGATGGACGATGGTCGAAAGCGGCGCATCGGCCGCGCGGCCGATAACGCCTCCATTGTGCTGCGCCATGAAGGCGGCGACCAGATATTGATGCGCGCCGCCCGCCGTGATGGTGTGGGTCGGTTCGGCCGCGCCGGTATGGGGCTTGCCGCTGTTGCGCATGGTCATGACGTGGGGTGCGACCAGCGCGATTTCGCCGCGGTTCGCTCCGGTGATCGTGGGGATCGGCTCGCCGGGCGCATAAGTGCGATCGTCGCCCTGATGCGTCAAAGGGACGAAATAGGGCGTCACTACCGCATATTCGCCACCCTTCGCCGTGGTGATGGTGCGCAGCGGTTCGTCGGCGGACCAGGTTCGCGTCGCGTTCCATCCGCTGTTGCAGACCGGGACGATGAAGGGATGCGTTGCGTTGATGACGTAGCGCATGATGCCGGCGGCGATGCGGCGGCACGTGGCGTCCTTCAGCGGCCGGGCCCGTTCGAAGATCGATGGGCAGGGAATGGACCAGTCGATGATTTCGGCCGCCGTGCGCCATGGCAGCATCTGGCCGCTGGTGACCGCCGGCAGGCCGGGCTTGCCATGGGTCGCCCTGGGCCAGACGATCGGCTGACCGTCGCAGCGGGCGATCAGAAACAGGCGCTTGCGCGAGGTGGGCGCGCCATAGTCGCAGGCGCGCAGTTCCTTCCACTGGACCCGGTAGCCGGCGCGGCGCAGCTTGGCGACCCACTGATTGAAGGTCTTGCCCTTCGCCTTCGGGCAGGGTCGGCCGTCTTCGGCCAGCGGCCCCCAGGTGCGGAATTCCTCGACATTTTCCAGCATGATGATCGCGGGGCGCAGCATCGGCCCGAGACGATCGATCCAGTGATGCACGACCCAAGCGAGATCGCGGATGTTCTTTTCAACCGGCTTGCCGCCCTTCGCCTTGCTGAAATGCTTGCAGTCGGGGGAGAACCAGGCGAGGCGCACGGGGCGCGGCCGCATTTCGCCATTGTCGTTGGCGAAGGTAACGGCCTCCAGCGGGTCCACCGCCCAGACGCTCTGGCACAGGTGCCGCGTCGCCGGATGGTTCGCCGCATGCATGGCGACGGCTTCGGGGTCATGGTTGACGGCGACATCGACCTGCCGGCGCAGGGCGCGCTCGATCCCGGTCGACGCGCCGCCGCCGCCAGCAAAGTTGTCGACGATGATGCCGTCGTTCCAGTCGCGCGTGGCGATGGTGCGGTCGGCGTCGAGCAAGAGGGCGTGCTTCATGCTTCGCCTCCAACGATTGCGCGGGCCATGGCGGCGGTTTCGCGAATGTCGTTCCAGCCATCGGGACCATTGAGATAGTCCAAATCGTCTGCGTCATCGTCGACCGCGCGGACCCACTCGACAACGCGGCGGGCGATCAATTCCAGTTGTCGGATGCGATCGTCGCTCACAGCGACAGCCTCCGTTCGATCAGGTCGGCGGGCAGGCCGGTCAGGCGCTCCAGCTCGGCGCGGAAGGCGTCGCGGGCGATGGACTGGTTTTCCAGCTGCTGGTCATATTGGCCGAGCAGGTCCGGCGCGGAGCCGTCGCGCTGGCACGCGAGGCGCGCGGCGATCGAGTTGACCTGACCGCTCACCATTTCGAGGTGGAGCCCGGCGAGGCCGAGGCTGGAGAGATGGGCGCGGGATGCGCGCGGGGCCGCGCCCATCATGCCCAGATCGCCCAGGCGAAGAGCGCGACCGACAGCGTAAGCGCCGCGATCGACACGAGCATGTAGAGGAAAGCGGTGGCTTCAGCCTGCAGCGACCGGTCGATCGCCGCCTGCTGTTCGGGAGAGAAATCGGAATAGGGCATGGGTTTCTCCTGTCTGATGACAGGATGCAATTACGGTTTTCGTAATATCTATGTCAATACGGAAATCGTAATGTCAGGCCTGGCCGATTTTCTAAAGCGAGTTATCCACAGCTTCTATCTCCTCAATGGTTGATGTTTGTTCGTTTTTTGTTCCATCTTTTGAACTCGATTCGGAGGAGCGGAATGCAGGAATGCGTGTGGTATCGAGCCCTCTGCTTTGCAGAGCCCATCGGCCCTTGGCGCAGCAGTCGAGAGAAAGCGCGACGCGATCTGATGGCACGGGGTCTTGGCAGCTACGATGAATGGGGGACGTTCTTCGTCACAGTGCCGGGCAACTTGGAAAGCCGCCGCGAACATATTCAGTCCAAGGCGGCCTGATCAGGTGCTACGGTGATGAGGACGACGCGACCGATTATTTCATAGGAGCGATCGGTGATCGGAATAACCTTATGATCGGGATTTCGTGAACACGGCACAAGTCGGGCAGGACTTTCCCGATATTGCTTGAAGGTAACCTCGCTATCTCCGTTTCGCACGACATATAGCCATTTGTCGAACAAGTCTCGATCATCAGGGTCGATGATAATCGTTGCGCCATCATTTACGATCTTATCCATAGAGTCGCCGACGACCCTGAGTGCGTAAGCATGGGGACGCGCGCCGGGGATCGCTACCTGGACAACCGAACTGCTGTTTTGCACCGCTTCCCGCCAAGGCCCGCCGGGGACGTCGCCCAGAAGGGGAACCGTACGAACTGGCATCGCCCCTTCAGGTGCCGGTGGTATGCGGTCATTGTCCGCAATATTAAGCCAAGCGGCAACGCGATCCATCTCATGCGGCTGGATACGGCGCGTGCCCTTAAGGATTTCGACGATACGAGCCGGCGCGATCTTCAGGTAATCTGCGAAAGCTTTTTGCGTGAATTTCCTTGCGCCTACCTGCGCGCGAAGTTCCGCGAGAATCTGGTCATGTGTCAGCACTAAAGGACATTGCGAAAATCGTAATCCGCCGTCGATAACGAACATCGTAATTTTCCACTTGCCTGCGACTTACGATAATCGTAATTCACCTGTCATGACATCAGCAGCCCACATCATCGCCGCACTGGGAGGTACCAGCGCAGTCGCCCGAGAGTTGGACGTGCCCGCTTCGACGGTCTCCAGCTGGAAAAGCGGAGGAAGCATTCCTCGCTGGCGAATGGCCGGCATTACGTCTCTGGCCAAAAGCCTGGGCGTCGACCTGGATGTTGTCGGCGCCACTGATAACGCACCTGCGTCGGCAGCGTCGTCCCGTAAATCCGGCGATCTTACCGCAGCGCAGCAGAGCGAGGCGGCCTGATGTCGCGAAGCGCCACCCTCTCGCCCGACCAGCAGTCGCTGAAGGCCGCGTTCAAGGCGCTGGCCAAGGCGTTTGGCGGGCAAGTCGCGGTCGAGGCCGAAACCGGCGTCCGGCAGCAGGAAATCAGCGATTTCGGCCTGCCCAACGTCGCCCGCTTCGCGCCGATCGACCTGATCGACCATCTGGAGGATTGCACGCATGGCGCCGCCGGATGGCCGCACATCACCAGCTGGCTATGTCGCCGGCGCGGCGGCGTGTTCGTGCCGTTGCCGCAGGGGTCGAACGACGCGGACGGGATGATGCGCACGGTCGCCGAGATGGCTGCCGAGTTTGGCGACGTGTCGCGCGCGGTCGCCGACGCGGTGTGCCCCAACGGCCCGGATGGCGAGGAAGTCAATCCGACCGAAGCGCGCCTGGCGCTCGATGCGCTCGACGATCTGGACCGGGTGTCGGCGCAGCTCCGCCTGAAATTGATCGAAAAGTTGAAGGGAGAGACGGCATGATCGACCTATCGGGTTTCCGCCCGTTCAGCCTGCGCGCGTTCGACAGCGCATTGACGCCGGGCATCCATGGCCCCGAGCAGCTGATCGTCGCATGCCAGATCAAGCATCTGGGCTTCGTCGACGGGCATCCGTCGAGCGAAGGCGCGCGGGCGCTGGCGGCATGGCTGCTGGCGCATCGCGAGACGATCGACGCCGTGCCGCGCGCGGGCGGCCATGTGCTGAATAGCGGATCGACGATCGAGCGCATCCTTGCCGGCGACATCGTGCCGGAAGAGGCGTTCGCGGCGGAGGTCGCGCGGATGACCGAGGGCGCGGTGCTGCCCGAGATGTTCGAGCGGGCCGCGCCTGCATATGAGACACCGGACGCGGACGGGGTGACGCCCCCCTGCCCCCAAGCGGACGGGAAGGCGCCGGAGGCAGAGGCGGTTATCCCCTGTTCGCTTCCGTGTCCGGCGCCTTCATCGCATCAGGCTCTCCCCGAAATGGGCGGCCTGGGCGGGGCGTTGCCACCGGGACGGCTGTTCGTGCCGATCGCGGACAGCCGCTTTGGCGAAGGCTTCGTCCTGACCGGGTGCGGCATCGCGCTGAACCTTGACGAAAGCACGGCGGCGGCGATGCGCGCGGCGATCGACGCGGGGCTGGAGCATCTGCGCGCGCGGCGTGGTGCGACCGTGGCGAAGCCGGGCGACAATTTGCGGCAGGTGGCAGCATGATGGTGCGCAAAACCATGGTGGCCGCCTGGCTCAAGACGGCAAAAGCGGGCGAGACGATCGTCTATGCCCGCGCGACGTTCCTGCCGGTGCGGTCGGAAGTCGCGGCGATGCTGCGCGAGGCGGCCGAACATGGGCATGTCGTGCTGTATCGCGAGCGCCGCATGCATGGGCCGGGGGAAGAGAATTTCCGCTATGTCGCCAAGCGCACGGCCAAGCCGTTGCCGGGGCAGGTGTATATGGTGCGGGAGGTCCCGCCCCTGCCCGCCGCCAAGCCGCAGGACAAGCGCTTCAATGGCACGGCGGCGCTGCAGCGGGACATAGCGCCTCAGGTTCGCGGGCTGATGGCCGAGGGCGTGCGCAGTGGATCCGCGATCGCGCGGGCGCTTGGCCTCTATAGCGCGCAGCCGGTCTACAGCCTGATGCGGAAGATGGCGGCGTAACATGGCGGACCGATCCATTCTCTTTTCGGCACCAATGATTGTTGCCCTTTTGGAGGGCCGTAAGTCGCAGACGCGCAGGTGCTGCCGACAGGCCAACGATGCCGCCCTGACCTATGTCGTTCGTATTGACGATGCGATTGCTGCCCCCGGATGGTTCGGAGATGAAGAGGGAGAGGTGGCGTTCTTTACCGGCTTTGCCCCGGGAGACCGGCTCTGGGTTCGTGAAGCATGGCGAACGCACAGGGCCTATGATGATCTGAAGCCAAGCGACATGGGCGGCGAAGAAGCGGTCTGGCCGGAGGTCGAGCGCGACAATTGCGACTATCACGGGCGATATCGGGCCGGGCGCTACATGCCCAGGTGGGCAAGCCGTCTTACGCTGATCGTCACGGACGTCCGCGTTGAGCGCTTGCAAGATTGCTCACCAGCAGATGCCATTGCGGAAGGCATCTCAGTTGGAAAGCCGCTCCCCCAAGTTCCAACCAGCAAAGGCGACATCTATCATGATGGCATAACCGACCCTATTGTCGGTTGGACCCGTGATCCGGTCGAAGCCTACGCTCGCCTCTGGAACCACATCAACGGCGCTGGCGCGTGGGAAGCGAATCCCTGGGTTACTGCGGTCAATTTCGACGTCCTGAATGGCAATATCGATAATCTGCCGCAGGTGACGGCATGAGCGACGGCACCAAGATCGAGTGGACCGCCGCGACCTGGAACATTGTCACGGGATGTTCGGTCGTTTCACCGGGCTGCACGAATTGCTATGCGATGCGCCTTGCCGGGACGCGGCTGCGCCATCATTTCAGCCGCGAAGGGTTGACCGACGCGAGCAAGGCCGGGCCGGTTTGGAACGGCAAAACTCGCGTCAACTGGGAATGGATCGACCAGCCGCTCAATTGGGCGCGCCCACGTGCAATCTTCCCTGGCGCACATGGCGACCTGTTTCATGACAGCGTCTCGTCGCATGATATCGCCCAGATTTACGGAGTTATGATCGCAGCCCATCACTTGCGAGGGCATGTGTTCCAAGTCCTGACAAAGCGAACCGCGCGGGCCCGGGCATTGCTCAATGATGCCAATTTTTGGGAGGTCGCGAACGCCGATGCCGGCATGCTGATCATGGACCGAATCGATCCTCTCAACAGACGTGCGAATGACGCGCGCGCGACCCTTGATGATTACGCTCCGACTGCACCGCCGCGAGGGATCTGGCTGGGCGCGTCGGTCGAGGATCAGCAACGCGCCAATGAGCGCATTCCTGATTTGATGGCGACGCCCGCCGCCGTTCGCTGGCTTTCGTGCGAACCACTGCTGGACTTCATCAGTCTGGAAGAGGCTTGGCATGGCGAAACCGCCCTCAACAGCGAATGCTGGGGTGATTGCGGCTGGTGCAAGGCCGGCCACCCGCCCCTGTGGAATTGCCAACGTGATGGACGGCAATATGAGCACGGCGCGCCGCAACGCTCTGGGCTCGATTGGGTCGTCGTCGGCGGGGAGAGCGGGCCCCACGCTCGGCCGATGGAGCTAGAGGCGGCGCGCAGTCTACGCGACCAGTGTGCTGACGCTGGAGTGCCTTTTTTCTTCAAGCAGTGGGGCCAGTGGCTTCCGTCCGGCCAGATGGCCGCCGATGGGAAGATTTGGAGCAATGGCAGCGGTCAGGCGCTGCACGCGGTCAAGTCCATGACGGGACGCTATCTGGACGGCCGGCAACATGACGACATGCCGGTGCTGGCATGATGGTGCGCGAAATCATCATCGGCGCCGCACGGCTGATCCTCGGTAACAGCTATCAGATTCTGCCAACGCTGGGCTTTATCCCGCAGATTTGCACCGACCCGCCCTATGTGCTGCGCACGTCCGGTGGCGGGACGTTTCGGAAACAGCGCGGCCACACTGATCGCATTGCTGAGGAAGGCATGGATCAGGGCTTTGATCACCAGATTATCAATCCGCTGCTCTGCGGATCTGTCGTGGTCTTCTGCCACAATGACCAGGTGCCGAAGCTGTCAACCTACCTCCAGGGCAGTTTCGATCGGTTTGCGCTGTGTATGTGGATCAAGACGAACCCCATGCCGATGGCAAACAAGCATTATCAGGCGGATAGCGAACTCTATATCCACGCCTGGAACCATGGATACCACCCTATCGGTGGTCTGGCTGCGAAGAAGCGGCATGTGACTAGCCAAGTTGGTCGCGGGGGCCAATTTGATCATCCGACGGTGAAGCCCGACAGGGTAATGGACAAGATTGTCGGCAATATAGGTGCCGACCTAATTTGTGATCCCTTTATGGGGACCGGCTCCACCGGGGTTGCGGCGTTGAAGGCCGGCAAGCGTTTCATCGGGATCGAGCATAACCCCAAGCATTTCGACACGGCGGTCAGCCGAATTCGAGAAATCGCTTCATCGCTGCAGGTTGCGGCATGAGTGCGCGGGCCGATCGCTGCGGATGCGGGCGAATGCCCGTCATTCGATCGAGAATGATGGTTGGCGACGATGTGTCGACCTGGGTCGAGTGTCCCGGTTGCCAGCGCGCCGGCGCGGCCGCGATCGACGACGCGCGCAACGATGCCGAGGCCGTAGCGCACTGGAACAATGGCAAGGGGAGGGAATGGTGAAAGCTTTATCGCTGTGGCAGCCTTGGGCGTCGGCGATCGCGCTGGGGCACAAGAGGATCGAAACCCGACACTGGACGACGAGCTACCGAGGCCTGATCGCAATCCATGCGGCGAAGCGCTGGACTGCTGATGAACGCGAGTTCCACGCTGCAGAGCAGCTGGTCGGACGTTTGCCAGCGCAACTGCCCTTAGGCGCTGTCGTGGCAACCGCTATGCTGGTCGCCATTAAACGAACCGAAGAGCTGATATCCAAAATCGACCCTGTCGAGGAGCTATACGGCAATTACGGGCCGGGGCGCTTTGGCTGGATGCTGGAGGACGTTCGGCCGCTGCGCGAGCCTTTCGTTTGCACAGGTCGGCAAGGTCTTTTTGAAGTTGATCTGCCCGACCATGATTGTGGCCCTGCCGATCGGGCGGAACCGGGAATGCTCCTATGACCGCCTGCATCAACAAGAGCGCGCTGCTGGGCTTTCTGGGCGAAGATCCCAAGTCGGCGGACATGACCGGCGGCGGGAGCATCGTGCGGCTGCGCGTCGCAACGACCGAACGCTGGCGCGATGCCGGCGGGCAGCGGCGCGAGGCCACCGAGTGGCACAGCGTCGCGATCTTCAACGAGGCGCTGGGCAAGACCGCCATGTCCTATCTGCGCAAGGGCAGCGCCGTCTATGTCGAGGGGCCGCTGCGTTACCGAAAATATACGGGGCGAGACGGCGTCGAGCGGATGCAGGCCGAGATCGTGATCCCGAAGTTTGGCGGCGAGTTGAAGCTGATGGATGGCCGGCAGGACGATGTCGCACAGCGCCCCGACAGCGGCCGCGATCGCGCCGCCGGCGACGCCCCGGACGATCGCGCACCTTCCTGACGCCAGCACCGCCGTCTGCGTCCTGACAAGATCGAATGACCGGGGAGCAAAGCCGCTGCCGCCGGGGGGAATTTTACGACCGTGAGCCAATCCGCACCCATGCTTTCCCCCCTCGGCCAGGCGGCGTTGTCCTATGCGCGCCGGGGCTGGCCGGTGTTTCCGTGCCGCGAGCGCGATTTCGATCTGACCAAGGGCAATGGCGAGAAGATCACGCTGAAGGCCAAGGCCCCCTATGGCGGGTCGGGCGTGAAGGACGCGACTTGCGACGAAGACGTCATCAAGGGGTGGTGGCGGCGCCGGCCCGAGGCGATGATCGGGTTGGCAATGGGCCATAACGGGCTGTTCGCGCTCGATTTCGACCCGCGCATCGACGATGAGACCGGCGAGGTCTTCACATTGGAGACGCTGAAGGCCGCGCTGGTCGAGCAGATGGGGTGCGACCTGCCGCGCAGCCTGACGGCGATGACGCAAAGCGAGGGCGTGCATGTCTATCTGCTGCAACCGCAGGATGGCGGCGAGCCGATCAGGAATCGCGGCAACCTGCCCCGGCATGTCGATGTACGCGGCCTGGGTGGCTATGTCATCGCACCGCCATCGATCCTCTACCGCGCTGACGGCAGCGAGGGGCGCTATAGCTGGCTGACGAACCGGCATGACGACCCGGTCGAGGCCCCGGCGTCGCTGGTCGAGATATTGCGGTCCAAGGGTCGGAAGGCGCGCGCCGACAGCGATCGGCCGAAGGCGACCTGCGAGGGCGACGGAACAGGGCTTCGACAAGCTCAGCCTGGCCCTTCGACAAGCCCAGGGCGAACGGGTCATGGTGCAGCGAATGCCAGCCAGGCCGAATATGATGCCGTGCGCAAATATGGGCTTTCGGCTTTGGACGCGGAGTGCCAGGCGGTGCGGCGCGCGCCGAGCGGGCAGCGCAACGCGCAGCTGAACGAGAGCGCGCTCAAGATCGCGTCGCTGACGGTCGCAGTGCCCTTCCCCGCGCTGGACGCCCGGTTCGCGCGATCGGCGATCGAGGCGGCCGCACGCGACAATCCCGGCGATGACGATGATCGCCAGCTGGACGCCACGATCAGCAGCGGCTGGACCGCCGGGGAGGATACTCCCCGTGACCTGACCGACATCGCGTCGCGCGCGCGCCAGCGCGCGGCGCGGCCGCATCGATCCTCCCGCGCCTCTCTTCCTGCCTCCGCCCCTCCCCCGGAAACTGAATATGGCGAGCCAAGCTCCCTAACGGGAGGCGATAGGGGCAAGACTGGTCAAAAGGGGGCTGGGGGCGGTCCTGACAGGGTGTGGGACGATGATCTGACGCTGCAATGCGCCCGCTATCCCATGACCGACCTGGGCAATCTGGAGCGGTTCCTTGCCCGTTATGGCGATGATTTCCTGTGCGTGGCGGCATGGGCGCAGAGTTCGACGTCGCCGGGCTATGTCGCATGGGACGGCACGCGGTGGAATCGCAACATGGCCGACGCGCTGTTCGGGCGGGCGGCGCAGGAGGTGATGCGGCTGATCCAGCAGGAGGCGGAGTTCGTGCGCGCGAGCGGCGTCCCCTTCCCGCCGGAGGAAGGCGACCTGCCCGATCCCGACGCTGATGGCGGCGACGAACCGGAGGAAGAGTCGGACAGCGACGATCCGACAGCGGCCGAAAAAGCCCATCTGAAGGCATTGGCCAAGCGAGAGTCGCGGCGCAGCGCCATGTGGTATCTGCAGCGGCACTTGGCCCGGCAGACGCGGCATGACGGCCCGCGCCATGACTATATCGTGCAGGTCAAGAGCAATGGCGATATCGTGCTCTATTCCGACAAGCTGGCGGCATGGGGCCGCACGTCGGAAAGCAGCGGCCATATCGAGTGCATCCGTAAGCTGGCCCCTGCCCGCCTGTCGGCGCGGCCAGAGGATTTCGACGCCGATCCGCTGATCCTGAACGTCCAGAACGGGACGTTGGTGTTTCACCGGCCGGAAGAAGGCCCGGACGGGCAAATGCTGCCGGCGCGGGTCGAGCGGCGCGACCATGATCGCGCCGACAAGATCACGAAGATCGCCAAGGCGATCTATGTCCCCGGCGCGCCATGCACGCAATATGACGCCTTTTTGGCCCAGGTGCAGCCGGCCGAAGACATGCGCGAGTGGCTGCGCCGATGGTCGGGCTATAATGCGCTGGGCATCGCCGACGCGCAGGTGATGGCACTGTTTTACGGCGAAGGATCGAACGGCAAGGGCGTATGGGTGCAGACCCATGCCCATATCCTGGGCGACTATGCCTGGGCCACGGGGATCGAGACCTTCATGGACTCGGGCTTCAAGCGCAATGGCGGCGGCCCTTCGCCCCATCTGGCGGCGTTGCAGGGTCGGCGCATGGTCTATGCCAACGAGCCGGAGGATAATTCGAAATTCTCCGACGGCCTGGTCAAGGCGCTGACGTCGGACGAACCGATCGGCGGCGTGCGCGAGCTGTTCGGCCCGGCGTTCGAATTGATGATCACCTTCACCAATACGGTGATGGCGAACAACCTGCCGCGCATCGGCACCGATTTCGGCATCCGGCGACGCATGCAGGTGGTGCCGTGGAACATCATCATCGCCAAGGAAGCGCAGGACAAGCGGCTGAAGGACAAGCTGCGCGACGAAATGTCGGGCATCCTGAACCAGATGATCGCGGGGGCGCTCGCCTATCTGTCCGAAGGGCTGACGATGCCCGAGGCGATGGTCGAGGCGACGCAGGCCTATCATGAGGATAACGACCTGCTGGGCCAGTTCCTGACGCTGTGCGTCGCCCGAGAGCCGGGCAACACGGTCGGGGCGACCGCCCTGCAGGAACTGTTCGCCGCATGGCAGACCTGGTCAGGCAACCTGCCCCAGACGGGCAAGGCATGGTCGACGAAGAAGCTGCGCGCCGAGATGGAGCGCAAGAGTTTCCGCATCAACAAGTCCAGCACGATGCAGTGGCAGGACATCGTGCTGCGGTTCGACCCCCATGACTTCGTGGAGGATGGCAGGCCGGTGGAACGCGACCTGCCCCCTGCCCGACATGCCGACAAGCCCTCTGCTGGCCTGCCCGCCGGGGCTTCGCCGCCGGTCGCGGCCAACGATCAGCCCCCCGTGCCCCCCTCTCCGCTGCCGCCGATGTCATTCGACGACGACGATTTGCCGCCATGATCCTCCCTCTCTCCCACCTGCGGGAGGATCGCGCATCCTCATAATCCGCAGATTTCCGCCGGTTCGGGAGCTTGCGGGAGATTGGGAGGGAAATCGCCATAGTCCCACGGGCGCGTGCGCGGGCGCGTGACACATGCGCGCATGCGCGCGCGTAAGAACAGGATATTCCCTCCCATGCTCCCTGATGACAGTCATCCTATTGATAATTCACCCTTCTATCCTCCCATATCTCCCTCCCAAGAAAGGGAGGAAGGGAGGATGTATAGTTTTGCCGATGTGGAAGAGCGCTTGGTGGAAGCGATGCTGGTCATGCGGCGGCTGTCAGACCGGGAAGCGGGGTGGCTGCGCGTCAAGGCCAGCTGGCCGGACATCGTGCGCGAGCATGAAGCCGGCGACTATGACGCGCGGGGTTATCTGGGCAACAGCAGCGACATTCCTTTGAAGCCCCTGCCCGCCACGCGCCGCGACATCGCCGAGATGGAAGAGGCGTTCGCGTGGGTGCTGGCGGCGAAGGAACGGGACCGGCGGTTGATCGCGCTGGCGATCGGGGCATTGGCGCGGGGCGAGAAGCGGGTGCCGTGGGGCAGGCTGTTGCGGCCGATGGGCCTCAAGCTGGGGCAGCACGGCCTGCGCAAGCGGTATGAGCGGGCGATGCATTTGGTGGTGAAGGCCGCAAACGCGCAGAAAAGCGCGGCGTTTGCATGTCAAACTGTATAAGTTGCGATCGTAAAATTATGTTTGTCCACATCTCGGGCGATTTGGGCCTATAGCTATCTACGCTTGGGGCAGGCCTGTGGGTCGGCTGCGGCACTCCTCTCCTCACCTTGCAACGCCCCGCCTGGTCCTTTGCCCGGCGGGGCGTTGCCGTTTGGCAGAGTATTCATATCGTGAGGGCTAACCCTTTGTCCGAGGGCAAGTTCGCGTAACATTGTTGCGCGATCACGCAACGGGGAGTGGACCCCCGCCCCCCCCCTTCGGGTCCTTCCCGGGTAGGGGTACCAAGTGCGGTGGGGCGAGGCGCACCATTTTACGGTTCAAGGGGTGTTTTGCATTTTGAACTCTGTGAACTGAACCGGTTCACGGGGCAGTTTGAGGGCTGACCATGGCGCTGATGACGCAGGCTGAGTTCGCCGCGCATCGCGGCGTTGGGAAATCGGCCGTATCGAACTGGAAGAAGGCCGGTTTGCTGGTCTTTGCCGAAGGGCCGGACGGCAAGCTGGCGGTGCATGTCGAACGAACCGATGCGAAACTGAACGCCCGCATCGATCCGACACGGGGCCGCCCGACCACGGCAATCGGCGAAGCGCCGGCCATTGGCGAATTGCCGATGGAGAGCGACGCCGCCCAGACCGGCGGCCGCAATGCTGCGGCGGTCCGGGTCGAGGTGGCGGAGGAAGAGCTTGTCGCCCGCCGCATGAAGAATGCGGAAATGGCGCGCCAGCTGGTGCCGCTGTCCGAATGCGAACGCCGCCTTGCCAGTTTGGGCCGCATGGCTCGCGAAAGAGTGATGGCGGAATTGCGAGGGCGGGCCGAACGGATCGCCGCCGCCCGCGAGACGCGGGAAGCCATGCTGCTGATGGATGAGGCCTGTGACGCGGCCTTCGCGGCGCTGGCCGATGCGATTGAGGGCGGTGCGCTGGATCGCGACGAAGGTGAGGCGCCGGAGGCGGAAGCCGCGTGACATTCGATTTCGAACGCTTTGGGACGGTGGCGGGCGGCGTCCTTCGCCGCAACGTTCGCCGTCTGGATCGGGCACTGGCTTCGGGGATGCGTCCGCCGCCGCGCATGCGCGTGTCGGAATGGGCGGCGGAATATCGGCACTTCCCCGACGATGCGCCGATACCGGGGAAATGGCGGCACGACACGGCGCCGGAACTGGTTGAGATTATGGACGCCTTGTCGCCGCATGATCCCTGCGCCGAAGTGGTGGTCATCAAGTGCGCGCAGTCTGGCGGTTCGGCTTCGGCCGAAAACTGGCTGGGCTTCATCAGCGACCTGGCGCCGGGGCCTGTGCTGTTCGTGCAGGCCACGGCGAAGGCGGCCACCCAGTGGGCGGCGGAGAAATTCTGGCCGATGGTCGAGGCATCACCCCGACTGAACCCGGATCGCGGCGGCACCATTCGCGCGCAGGGTCTGGCCAATGGGGACGGTTCGACCAGTGAGAAAGTGCTGTTCAGCCGGGCAGGCAGCGGCAGCTACATATTGCTGGCGGGCGCCAATTCTGCGGCGAACCTGCGCCAGCGCACAGTCCGCTACGCGGTGGAAGACGATCTTGACCAGTTCCCCAATGACCTTGACGGTCAGGGGTCGCCGGAAGGGATGGTCGATGAGCGGTTGAAGGTCTGGCGGTCGCGCGGTCTGTCGAAACGGTGCAAGATATCGACGCCGACCATCAAAGGATCGTCCAAGATCGGCCATGCCTATCGCGGCAGCGACAGACGGCGGTTTTACCTGAAATGTCCGGAATGCGGGTCGCGTTTCGTGCCGGACTGGGAAGATATTCGCTGGCCCGAGGGTCACCATGAAGAGGCGTTCCTCACCCCGCCTTGCTGCGGCGTTGAGCGGATCGAGCATTGGCAGAAAGGATCGATGAAGCTGGCCGATGGCTGGCTGTCCGACCAGATCAATGGCGAGGCGATGCCGCGCGTTCTGGATGAAGATGTGTTTCAGGCGCTGCGAGCGCGGATGCCCCAGAGCATCAAGCGCGGTTTTCACCTGCCAGGCGAGATATCGCCGTTTCAGAGCTGGGCCGAAATGGCAGTCGGCTTCCGTGATGCGCAGGGCGATATCGCCAAGCTGAAGACATGGACGAACCTGAAGCGTGGGATAGAGTTCGAACTAAAGGGCGATACCCCCGATTACGAGGCGCTTTCAGCGCTGCGGGAACAGCATTGGGGACGCGGCCAGATGCCTGTTGGCCCTGTCGTCGTTGTCCTTGGGGCGGATGTTCAGGGCGACGGTATCTATTGCGAGATTGTCGGCGTGGCCGAGCGGGCGGAGACATGGCAACTCGATGCGCGGTTCATCCCCGGTCATACGGACGTGCCGGGCGCTGGCGCATGGGCCGATCTGGACGCCTATACCAAGCGCGGGGTGACGTTCCCCGGCGGGCGGGAGGTCCCGATCGATCAGGAATGTATCGACGCCGGTTATCATACTGAGGCGGCGCAGGCCTATTGCGCCAAACGGCCCCGGCGGACACCGATTTTCGGCCGGGCCGGATGGAGCCGTCCGCCGATCGGGCGCGGCGAGGCCATCGCCTATGACAAGCAGGGTCGTAGGGTCGGCGAGAAGTCGAAGAAGGTTGAAGACAAGGCCTTCTTGGTCGGGATCGATGGTCTGAAGTTGACATGGTACGGCTTCTTGCGGGCCTCACTCAAAGCAGCGGCTGAGGCGGTCGAGAGTGGCATGGATGCAGTCGTTCCGGTTGGCCGGGTGCATCTGGGCCGGGACACGCCGCCCGATTGGGCGGAACAGGGCACGGCGGAAACGATCGTCGTCAAGATGATCAACGGTTTCCCGGATCGGCGCTGGACGCCGATGCCGGGGCGGCAGAATCATTATCTCGATTGTCGCATCTACGCGATGGCGGCGATGGCGAAGTTGATGCTGGATACGCTGAGCGAGGTCGATTGGGCCAAGCTGCGGGCGGAACGCTATGCGCCGACGAACCCGGATCAAGGCGATTTGCTGGCCAATGGATTGACGCAACCGGCCCCGTCGAAAGCGGAGCCGCCCCGTTCGACGGCCCAAACTGACACATATCTGGATTCGAGGGACGATTATTTGTGACCGACTATTCGACCAAGATCGCGGCGCTGGAAGAGGCGCTGGCCTCCGGCGAGCTGACCGTCGAATCTGACGGAGAGCGCGTCACCTATCGCAGCATCGCCGATCTGAAAGCGGCGATCGACTATTTCGTAAGCCGCAATGCGCCGAGCGTTGGCAGCATCAGCCGCCCCGCGTCCACAGTCGCGATCTACGATCCGCGATAAGATGGCGCTGGGCGACGCGATCGACAGGGCGATAGCGCCCTTCGCCCCCGGATGGGCGGCCCAGCGGCAACAGTCGCGCGCCCGCTACTTGGCGGGAACGATGGCGACCGACGGGATGCGCCGATATGACGCTGCGCAGCCGGGTCGGCGCGCCGCGTCTGCCCGGCCTGACGCCAGTTCAGCGGATGGCGAGGGCGCGCGGGGCCGCCAACTACTGGCCCGCGAGGCGCATGATCTGGTGCGCAACAACAAGTCGGCGGCGGCGGGCGTCCGCCAGATGGTGGCGACGATCTGGGGTGATGGGATCGCGCCACAGTTCACCCATCCAGTCAAGCGCGTCCAGCAAAAGGCACAGGATGATTGGGACCGCTGGGCCGAAAGCAAGGTCGACGGTCAGGGTGACTGGTATGGCCATGGCAAGATCGGCGTCCGCGAACTGATCGTCGGCGGGGAGAGCCTGACCGTCTGGGCGCCGGATGAAAATGGGCCGGATGGCCGTGTTATCGGCCTGGAAGGCGAGCAGCTGGACGGGTCCAAATCCTATGCAGAGACGGCGCATGGCCGCCCGAATGGCAAGGTTGTACAGGGCGTGCATATCGTGGGTGCGGAGCGGGTCGGCTACTGGCTATATCCAGAGCATCCGAACGACCCGGTTCGCATGCTCAGCACGTCGTCGCAATATGTGATCGGCGCGCATGTCGATCATCTGTATGAGCGGTTGCGCTACGGGCAGACGCGTGGTGTGTCCTGGCTGGGGGCCGTGGCTACGACGCTGCGCGACCTGTCCGACATTTCCGATGCGCGCCGGCTGCGCGAGAAAATCCAGAATTGTCTGGCGCTGGTTATCCAGCCCGGCGAAGGCAGCGGCTCGCCGCTGGGTGTGCAGGGCGTGCGCGAAGGTGACGATGGTACCAAGCCGCTAGGTGAAACGCTCAGCCCCGGCATGATAGTGCGGTTGCGGCCCGGCGAGACGACATCGACCATCAATCCGCAGCCATCGCAAGGCACCGTCGAATTCATCCAGCAGGAGCTGGCTGGGATTTCGGCCAATATGGTGCCCTATCATTTGATGACCGGCGATGTCAGCCAAGCCAATTATTCCGGCCTGCGCGCCGCGATGAACGGCAGCTATGCGCTGGTGGATGACTGGCAGCAAAATGAGGTGATCCCCTTGTTGGCGCGCCCCGCTGCATTGCGGCGGCTGCGCCGTCTGGCGCTGTCCACCGGCGACAAACGCTTTTTGGACGTGCGCATGTCGTGGGCGCTTCCCGTCCGACGTCTGGTCGACCCGATCAAGGATTTGATGGGCGAAATCATGGAAATTCGCGCGGGGCTGAAGCTGATCAGTAAAGGTCTGGCAGAGCGCGGGATCAACGCGGAGGACCATTTGCGGGAAGTCGCCCGCATGAACAAGCTGATCGATGATCTTGGCCTTGCGCTCGATAGCGATCCGCGCCGCCTGACCGATAGCGGTGTGCTGCAAATGGCCGCCGGTTACATCGCCCCAAAGGGCGAAGGCCAACAATAAGGAGGGCATGACAATGCCGGAATTGACCGTTCCGCCCCTTGCGGGGACGGGAAGCGATGGCGCGCGCAAGGTGAATGTGCCTTTCGGCCAGCGTTTCGTCGCGCCGGGAAGCTTCGATGCTGCGACCCGTACGATGGAGATTGTCGCGGCCACGGAAACGCCGGTCAAAATGCGAGGCTGGGAAATCGGCCTCGATTGCGACTGGTATTACGAAATCCTCGATTGCCGCGCCGAAGCGGTCGACCTGACCGATGTTGAGGCGGGCAATTGTCCGTTGCTGGATGCTCATAATCGCTGGTCGATGGCGCAGCGCGCTGGCAGCGTGACCGCCGCCCGTTTCGAAGCCGGCAAGGTCGTCGTCACCGGGGCGCTTGGCCAGAATGAACTGGCCAAGTCGATCGAGGCCGAGTTGGCGCCTGCAACCAATGCGCCGCTGAAGGTTAGCAGCGGCTATCGCCGCGAGCAGATGATTTTCGAACGGTTCGAAGGCGAAATACCGGTCTACCGCGTGACGCGCTGGGCACTCCGCGAAGTCTCCTTCGTCCCAATCGCCGCCGACCCGAATGCAGGGGTGCGGTCGGGCGATCATGTTTCCCCCTGCACCATAATGGAGAACCGGACCATGCCGGAAGCGAATCCCCCCGCCGCAGGTGCGGCCACCATTATCACGCCCGCTGTACCGGAAGGCCAGCGTCAGGAACCGGCCCAGACCATCGTGACGCCACCGGCGCCTGCGCCTGTCTCTGCCCCGGATGGCCAACGCGCCGCCCCGGCGGCGTCGGTCAGCCGCTTCAGTGCCGGTACGGCATTGGCATTTGTCGAGCAGGCGCGCGCGTTCGGTGATACGATCGCCACGCGTGCCAACGAGTTGGTGCAGCAGAACGAGCGTGGCGAAGTGAGCGTGGAAACGGCGCGTAGCCAGCTGATGCAGGCGGCCGCAGAAGCCCAGCGTGCCCAGACCGGCGGCATCACCACCGGTGGGGGCAATGTCCAGGTGACGGCCGATGCCGCCGACAAGTGGCAGCGTGGCGCGATGGCTTCGATCATCGAGCGTGCCGGTCTGACCGAAATGGTCACCCGCGCCGCGAAGATGCGTGGCGAAACCATCGACCTGAACCCCGGCGAACTTCGCGGCATCCGCAATGTCGAACTGGCGCGCATGTCGCTGGAAAATGCCGGGGTTCGCATCCAGAGCTATGACCGGGATCAGATCGTCGGGATGGCGCTGACCCATCGCAGCGCAGGCGGCCCCTTCCAGTCGTCCAGTGCCTTCGGCGTGCTGCTCGAAAATGTCATGCACAAGACGCTTCAGGCGGCTTATCTGACCGCCCCCGATACCTGGCGGCGTTTCTGCGGCATCGGATCGGTGTCCGATTTCCGTCCGCACCCACGCATCTTGCGCGGCACCTTCGGCGCGCTCGATGCCCTGACCGAAAACGGCGAGTTCAAGAACAAGGCCATCCCCGACGGCGCGAAGGAATCGATCAGTGCCGTTACGAAGGGGAATATCGTCGGCCTGACCCGGCAGGCGATCGTCAACGACGATCTGGGCGCGTTCAACGATATCACGGTAGAGCTGGGCCGCGCTGCGAAACTGTCGGTCGAAAAGGACGTCTATGTCCTGCTGCTGCTGAATGGCGGCCTGGGGCCGGTGATGGGTGACGGAAAGACCCTGTTCCACGCCGATCACGCCAATATCGCCGCGACCGGCGCAGCGCCTTCCGTCGATGCGTTCGACGCCCTCAGCGTGTTGATGGGCAGCCAGATGGACCTGTCCGGCAACGAATATCTCGATATCACGCCAGATGTGTTCCTCGGTCCGCTGGGGATGAAGGGCAAGGTCGTCGTCATCAACGGCGCCGAATATGATCCCGACACCGCTGGCAAGTTGCAGATGCCGAACCGGGTCAAGGGCCTGTTCCGCGATATTGTCGGTACACCGCGCCTTCAGGGCTCCCGCTACTATGCGTTCGCTGACCCGAATGTCGCCCCGGCAATCGAGGTCGTTTTCCTGAACGGCAATCAGGAACCCTACACCGAGATGAAGGAAGGTTGGCGGATTGACGGGACCGAATGGAAGGTCCGCTTCGATTACGGCGTCGGCGCTCTCAACTGGCGCTCGGCCGCAACCAACGCCGGGCAGTAATCTGAACGGGGCGGCGTTGCTGCCCCGTTCGGCTCGCTATTCAGGCTGATTTTCAGCCGGTGAAACAGCGTACGGGAGAATTATCATGAGCAGTAATTTTGTTCAGCCGGGCAAGGTGATGGACTTCACCGCGCCCGCAGGCGGCGTGACGGAAAGCCAGGTGCTGCTGATCGGCGCACTGATCGTCGTGGCGCAGGCGACCGCCGCGCAGGGAGTCCGCTTTGCGGCGGCGACGGAAGGCGTGTTCGACGCTCCGGCGGCGACCCATGCGAGTTCGCAGGCATGGACCGAAGGGCAGCTTCTCTACTGGGACGACACCGCCAAGGTGTTCACGATCACGGTTGGTAGCAATACCAAGCGCGGCGTTGCTGCCGAAGCCAAAGCGTCCACGGCGGCAAAGGGCCGGGTCAAGCTGATCCAGACGATCTAAGGCTGCATCGCAATGTCCTTCCCCGAAGTCCGTGCGCGTCTCGAAGACGCCGTATTCCGGCGCTTTGGGGAGGATGCGACCTATGTGTCGCGGTTTGGCCAGACGATCGAAAATGTGCGGGTGATCCGGAAGGAGCCGGATGAAGTTCCGCGGTTTGGCGATAGCCGCGTCATCATGCCCACCTGTCAGCTGCGCGTTCGCAGGTCGCAGGTGGATGATCTTGGTGAGGATGACCGTTTCATCCTGATTGAGGATGGTGCTGAGATGGAGATCCTCGTGACGGGCGATCCCATGCTGAATGCACGGCGTACGATCTGGACGACCGGCGCCGAGCCGGTGGATGTGACACGGTGAAGATGCTGGCGGAGATGGTCGGCGGGACGCTGGTCGGGCAGATGGCGGCGATCGAGGGCGATATTGCGCGCGACATCACCGACATCATGAACGACGAAGTTGACGCGCTGAAGCTGGAATTGCGCGAGCAGGTCACCAGCGCAGGACTGGGTGCGCGCATCGCGAAGACATGGCGATCGAACGTATATCCGAAGGCCGGCCGGTCACTCAATCCAGCGGGCTATATTTGGTCGGCAGCACCTGAAATTATATCGTCTTACATCGATGGCGCGACGATCCGTCCGGTCAATGGTGGCAAATGGCTGTGGATACCGACCAAAGCAGTGCCGCGTCGGCGGCGGTCAACCAATTATGCGTCCTCGCTGGGCAAGCGGTCGCGCGGCACGGCGATGACGCCCGAAGAAGTCGAACTGCATTTTAACGCAGAGCTGGACGTCGTGATCGATGGCGGCAAGGGCTTCGCCTTCATCGACGTCGTGTCCGGTGTATCGCGCGGCTATCGTGAGGCGACGGCGGGACGCCTGCGCGGCCGTCGGGGCATGGCACCGCGCAAGGCGAAGCCTGTCCTCATGTTTACGCTGGTCAAGGCCGTGAAGAAGCCGCGTCTGCTCGACCTGGATGGCCCGACACAGCGCGCCGCTTCCCGAATCGCCGCGCGTCTTGCTGCACTCTGGAGTTGATCCCCATGTCGCTACGCCATGATGTCGATCAGGCGGTTCTCGCCATGGTCCGCGTCGCCCTGCCCGATCATGAGGTGATCGGCCTGGAGGATGGCGCAGAGAGGGCGCGACGAACCGGCGAGTTCGAGACTGTCACCCTGCGCGACGGGCAGCTGGAAGAGGAAGGCGTCGATCTGTGTCCGCCGACCTGGCATTGGGTCCATCGGGTGCCGGTAGAACTGCGCGCCTATAAGCAGACGACGGCCCTGCGCGTCGTGATCGACCGGATTGCCGGAAAGATCGGCGCGGCCGTTTCTGCCGATCGTTTTCTCGGCGGGCTGGTATCCTATCTGGACGTCAGCGGACTGGACGTCGAGCCATTGAGCAGTTTCGGATCACGCACCGAATTGGGCGCGACCTTCGACATCGTCGCCACCTATTCGAGCGACCGACCCCTCTGAATTTCAACTGACAACAAGGAGTTTGGCCATGGGTTTTGCTATGGGCATCAATTCGGTCATGCACGTCGCGCAAGAGACGACCTACGGAATGACCCCAGCCAGCGGTTTCCTCAAGCTTCCTTTCGTGTCGAGCGACTTGAGCGAAGAGCGGCCATTGCTCGAAGATGATCTTCTCGGTTTCGGCCGCGAAGGTCTGGACCCGTCCTATGACGTGGCAACCGACAATGGCGATATCGTGGTGCCAGTTGATAGCGGTGCGTTCAGCTTCTGGATGAAAGCCATGTTCGGCGCGCCTGTCACCAGCGGCACCGGGCCGTACACGCATATCTTCGAATCCGGAAAGTCGGCGCTGCCCAGCCACTCCATCGAAATCGGGCATCCCGATGTTCCGGCATATTCGGTGCACTATGGCGCCTATGCCAACCAGATGCGTATTGCGATGGCGCGCGGTGGTATGCTCAATGCCACGATATCGATGATTGCGCAGGGCGAAAGCCAGTTCACCACGACGTCTGTTGCAGGCACGCCTTCGGCGCGTTTCGGCGGTCGCTTTGCCCAGGCGACCGGTGTCATCAAGCGCGATGGCGTTGCCTTGGGCAATATCGTGTCGGCAGATATCGCCATATCCAACGGCATGAACCCGATCGAGGTCATCCGAAATGATGGCCGGATCGGGGGCGCGGTGCCTGGCGTCGTGCAGGCATCCATCCGCTTCACAGCGCGATTCGACAGCCTCGACCTCATGAATGCCGCTACGAACGGGACGCCGGTTAACCTGGATGAGGTCGGCTGGGAGCGCACCACGAACAGCGTCAAGTTCAGTTTTCCCCGCGTCTTCATGCCGAGAGCGAAGCGAAGCGTCACCGGGCCAAATGGAATCACGCAAGATTTCAACTGTCAGGCCAGTGGCGCAAGCGGTCACAAGGTCACAGCGACTGTGGTTTCCAACATAGCAACAGTCTGATGGAGAGTGTCATGAGCGACGAAATCGAAGGTCAGGGCGAGATCGCCGCCGATGGTGCCCGTCCGGTTCCATCCTGCGTCGAGCTGGGCGTGACGGATACGGATATCCTATCGGATATCCGCGTCGTCGATGCCGAGACGGGCGAGCGCATCGACAAGATCATCTTCGCGGATGCCGAGGCCGGCAAGGTCCGCCGCTATGCCGTCGAAAATGGCGCGCTGGTGCTGGAGGATGACCGGTTCAAGGTCATCGAGGAGGATCGCCCGATCCGCA
>NZ_JAJGNP010000020.1 GCF_020782245.1 Sphingobium soli | reverse complement strand
GTCCAGACTGTCCAGGTGCGGGCGACCGCCACCAGCGGCGCGATGCGCGCCGGCATGCAACAGCTGGGGTTCCAGGCACAGGATTTTACCGTGCAGGTCATCGGCGGAACCGATGCCGTGCGGGCGTTCGCCATACAGGCACCCCAGGCCTTAGGCGCGCTGCAAATGATGTCAGGCGGGGCAGAGGGCGGGGCCAGCAAATTCGCGCGGTTTGCGAGCATATTGGGTGGTCCGGTGGGTGTCGCGATCGGCGTCGCCATCCCCTTGGCTGTCCTGCTGGGAGAGAAATTCTTCGCCGCCGGCAACGATGCTGAGTCCGCTTCAAAGAAGGTCGACACGCTGACGGCGGCGCTCAATCGCCTGGCGAACGCACAGGGCCGCGTGCAGGCCAATGACCTGGGCATGGGCAAGGTTCGGGTGGAGCAACTCCGCGGCCAGTTGCAGACACTCGATCAGGAAATTGCGAACAGCACGGGCACGCGGGCGGCGCAGCAACGCCGCCGCCAGTTGGAAAGGCAGCGCGCGGGACTTGCGAGCGAACTCGGGTCGGCAGAGGCGACCGTTGCTGGCGCACAGATGGCATGGGACAACCGGATCAAACTAGACGCACTAGGCCAGCAGGATCGCGCTGCCGCTGCGGCGGGCCGGTCGGCGGCGAGCGCGGCGCGGAAGGCAGACAGGGAGCGCGAGCGCGAAGCCGAGAGGCTTGCCCGCGAAGAAGCGCAGCGCGCGCAGCGGGTCAGGACCGAGAATAATGGATGGCTCAACCAACAGGATATCGGAGGCGGCGCACGATCCGCCCTCAATGCCGATGGAGAGAAACTCGCCGATCGCCAGCGCCTGATCCGGTCGATGAACGACGATATCAGCGCGGGTACAGCCCTGCTCAATGTCGAATGGGAGATGCGCGGCAAGTCGCGGCGGGAGATCGAGGCGGCGGTCGAGCTCAAGCGCTATGAGATCGACCTGCAGCAGCAGGGCATTGACCTTGCCAGCGCGGAAGGCCAGCAGCTGGTGGCGCGCAAGGCGAGCCAGATTGGCTTCAACCAGGCGCTGGACCAGAGCATCGACAAGATGACGGCTATGCAGGACATCGGCGCGAACCTGGCCAACACGCTGCTCAATCCGGCGACCTGGACCAGCTGGAAGAATGTCGGGATGAGCGCGATCAACGAGGTAACGTCGGCGCTCTGGAAGCTGGCGATCGTCAACCCGATCCAGAACCAGCTGACCGGCGGATCGCTGCCCACCATCGGCAGCCTGTTCGGATTGCTGGGCAAGAAGAGCGTGCCCGGCAGTGCCATTGGCCATGCGTATACGCCCGCCGGCGCGATGCTGGTGGGCGAGAATGGCCCGGAGATCGTGAACATGCCGCGCGGTGCGAAGGTGGTGACCGCCAGCGACACGCGGCGCGCGATGGCGGGGGGCGGCGCGGCGGAGGTTACGGTGCGCGTGATCAAGGGCGATATGTTCGACGTGGAGGTTACGCAGATCAGCGGCGCGCAGATCGCGCAGGCGGCACCCGTCATCGCGGCCGGCGCCAGCAGCGGCGCGCAGCGCGCCGTCTACCGTCGCAATTCGCGGCGGCTGGCATGATCGTCTGGTCGAGCGTGGGAGCGGTGGCGAGCGTCACCCCGACCTTTGTCGACAATGGCGGCACGATTCGCGGCGCGACCAATGCCGCCGGCTTGCGCGTCGATCGGCTGGGATCGCATTATCGCGCGGCCATCACGATCGGCATCGGGACGGCCAATGGTCGCGCCGCCCTGATCAGTGATCTGGTCCGCGCTAAGCAGGAGGGCCTGCGCCTGCCCTATCCGCTGATGGGCGTGGACCAGGGCGCGCCGGGCACGCCGGTCATGGACGGTGCCAACCAGGCGGGACGGGTCATCAATCTGCGCGGCCTGACGCCAGGCTATGTCGCGGCCAAGGGTTATTGGCTGTCGATCGTGGACGCGGCCGGGCAGCATTATCTGCACAATGTTCATGTCGGAGGCGCGGTGGCGGGCGATGGCAAGGTGACGATCACGTTGGCCGAACATTTGCGCGTGCCCTTTGCTAATGGGGCGACCGTGAAGCTGGCGACGCCAATGATCGAGGGCGAGATCAGCGGGAATGAGCAAAGCTGGCAATTGCAGCGGGGCAATCGCGTGATCGGCATCGGCTTCACGATCGAGGAGATGGGGTGATGACTGACATTGCATTATCGACGCCTGCGCCTCAAGCTACGGGCATGGATGACGCCACGCGGGCCTATCTTGAGCGAGACTATCGACTGGAAAGTGAGGAAGCTGCCGAGCGCCTCCGCTTTTCGGTCAGCTTCGCGCAAAGCGGCTTGCAGGCCCTGACGCTGATCAACGGCGGCGCCCTGGTCGCGCTGTTCACTTTCGTGGGCGCGGCCGGGTCGATCCGGTTCAGCATCGCCATGCTGTGGTGGTCTTTCGCCTGTTTCGCGGCTGGACTGACGTGCAACATCCTTGCCTATCTGTTCGCGCATCTGTCGCAGGATCAATTCTATATTGCAGCGCAAGGCGGCGCATGGGATGCGCAGGAACGGCTGAACGGTGTGCAGCCTAACCGCGACCATATGCCCCATCTTCGGTGGGGCGATCGTTATCGTATGGGCGGCGTGGCCTTCGCCTTATTGGCGCTGATCGGTTTCGTCGCCGGCGCGGGCTTCGCACTTAGCAGCGTCATCTCCGCCTGAATTTCGACCATATGAAACCCATCGTGCGGCGCTGCCGCATGTTTGCTGTGGGAGTTTGCCCTTGGACCGCATCCGCCTTGCCGGCCTGCTGAAGCTGGAATTGCGCGACGGGCGCGTCATTCGGCTGTGCGATGGCGGCTTCGTGCCATGGGGCAGCGAAATCTACCGGGTCAACGATACGCAGTTCGGCATCATCGGGTCGATCGACAGTTTCGAGGAAGGCGTGGGCGACGAGGTGCCGGCCTTTTCCATCACCTTCCTGCCTGCCAGCACGGCCGCTGCCGTAGATCTGGCTGCGCCGGGGATGCAGGGGTCGCGCCTGCGGCTGTGGATCGCGGAAATCAACGACCTGACCGGACAGATCATCGGCACGCCGGATCAGCAGTTTGACGGGATGCTGGATCAGGTGCGGCTGGTCACCGGACGCGCCAAGCGGGAATTGCCGATGACCTTCGTTCCGCGCGGCGAGCGGTTCTTCAATTCCAATGACGGCAACACGCTGTCGAGCGCGTTCCACAAGTCGGTCTATCCCGGCGAACTGGGCGAGGACAATGCCACCGGCCTCACCAGCGCGGTCGCCTGGGGCGTGGAGGCGCAGCCGGGCAGCAATGGCGGGCGGGCGGCGTCCATCTACCCCGCATCGGGCTGGTCCAACATCATCAACAATCCGCCGTTCCGTGAAGTCTGACCTGCCGCGCCGCGCGGCGGCGACCCGCAAGACGCTCGACAAATATCGGGCCAAGCCGTTCGACTGGAGGAAGCGGGCGACCTGCATCCATCTGGCGCGGACCCATCTGCGCAACATGGGCCACAAGCCGCCGGCGATACCGGACTTTCGATCGCCCGTGGGCGCGCGTACGGCGCTGGCGGGCACGGGTCATGCGGACCTGGCCGGCCTGCTCGACAGCCTGTTGCCCCGGATCGGTGCGGCGGAAATCCTGGTCGGCGACCTGGTGCTGATCCCGGGCGATGACCTGTTCGACTGCATCTGCGTGTCGGCCGGCGGCAAGCTGCTGGGATGGCACCCGGATGATCCGAGCGGGATCAAGCCGCTGCATGTCGTCGGCGAGATATTGGGGGCGTGGCGTGTCTAAAGCCTTGAGGACGGTGGCCGTCATCGCCGGTGCGGTCGCGCTGACCGTGGCGACGGCCGGTGCTGGCGCGGCGCTGCTCGCTCCAGCTGGCCTTGCCGGAACTGCGGGTGTCGCTGGTGTTTCGGCGGCGACACTATCGACGGTCGCGACCATCGCCTCCGTGGCATCAACCGTCGCGTCGATCGGCGCGCAAATGACGGCGAAAAAACCGCCGGCGCGCGGCACGATCAACCAGGTCATCATCGCCGCCGAGCCGATCGCGCCCTGCATCCTGGGCCGCACCTATTCCGGCGGCGTGCTGCGCCACGATGTCGGCTATGGCGCGAAGCTGAAGAAGGTGCCGAACCCCTATCGGGGCATGGTGATCGAATATAGCGTGGCGGGGCCGTGCGACGGCTTGGAGGGCATGTATCTCGACTATGCCCCCGTGCCTTTCTCCGGCGATGCGGCCACGGGCTATTATTCGGGCTTTCTCTATCGCAGCGTGCGCACCGGTTTGTGGAGCGAAACCGCGCTGACCCCGCACTGGAGCGGGATGCCGAACTGGACCAGCGCGCACAAGCTGTCGTCGAAGGCGGCGATCCTGTGGAACGCGAAGTTCGATCGGGATGGCAAGCGTTTCGCTTCCGGTTTCCCGGCATCAGGCGCGGTGTGGCGCGGGGTCATGGGCTATGATGCGCGGCAGGATAGCACATTTCCCGGCGGATCAGGGCCGCAGCGTATCAATGATCAAGCGACCTGGACCTATAGCGAAGATCCGGGCGTACAGGCGATATCCTATGTGTTGGGGCGGATTCGCTACGACATGATGATGTTTGGCGTCGGTTTGCCGCTGGATGCCATCATCGTCGAGGATTTCGTGGCACTGTCCAATATCTGCCAGGCCAATGGCTGGAAGGTGGGTGGCGTCATCTATGAGCCCGGCGATCGCTGGGCCAATCTGAAGCGCATCCTGGAGGCTGGAGCGGCCGAGCCGATGTGGCGCGGCGGCCGGCTGGGCGTGCGTTTCAACGCGCCGCGCGTATCGATTTACACACTGACCGAAGATGATCTGGCCGACCCGGACGTCGACGTGACCGCGATGCAGCCATGGGGCGCGCGGATGAACGGTATCCGCCCCAAATATCGGTCGGAAGCCAATAAATGGGAATATGTCCAGTCCGACCTGGTGTCGATCGCCAGCTATGTCACCGAAGATGGCGAGCAGAAGGTCGAGGAAGTGCAATGGGACTTGGTCCAGGACAAGGATCAGGTCGCGCAGCTGGCCGCCTACCGCCTGCTCAACGCCCGCGAGCTGGCCCCGATCAGAGTGCCCTGCAAGCCGCATATGCGCCATTTCGGTCCCGGCGACATGCTGACACTGGACCTGCCCGAGCATGGACTGGGCGGCGTGGACGCGGTGATCATCAAGCGCGAGCTGGACCCGGCCTCCATGGTCGTCACCTTCACGATGATGTCCGAAAGCGCGGGCAAGCATGATTTCGCGCTCGGCCGCACCGGCACCGCGCCGCCGACCCCGGCGCTGACGACAGGGGAAGAGCGTGACGAGGTGTCCGACGGCGTCGATCGCGGCGCAGACGGCTTTTCGATCGCGCCGTCCAGCTGGGTGCGGGCGATCAGCTGCACCTATGCCGGTGTGCCGAAATCGGGGCAGTTTCCATTGTCGGCGACCTATTATGTGTATCAGGGGTCGGAGGATATCAGCGAAGATCCGCTGACCACCTATAGCCTGACCACCAGCAACTGCGTGGCGGCACTGGGCGGCGCGAACAATCGCGTGCTGACGATCAGTTCGATCGCCGCCGATCGCGCCACCGCGCAGGTGACGATCCGCTATGACGGCACCGCGATCGGCGTCGCCAATGTCAGCCTGACCAAGGTGCGGGATGGCGGATCGGTGAACAGCGCGACGGATACGACGCTGTCGATCAACAACAGTGCCACCTATGGCCCGGTCAATGGCGGGCCGCTCGGCCTGGCCGTCGGGCCGGACGGGCTGATCACCGCGCAGGTAAACCTGCCCTATTCGGCGTCGGTCGGCAGCGCGAAGCTGGCGGGCAAGATCCAGTATCGCACGACGCCGGGCAGCGGCAGCTGGACCGATCTGGCGGCCGAGGTGCAGGACGATTATGGCGCCACGGTCGGCGAGCCATCCGTCCTGTCGATCGACCAGTCCATTGCCGGTCCGGCCAGCGCAACGACGTGGGAGTTCCAGCTGCTGACGCGTCGATATTTGGGCGCAGGCACGCTGACGGTCGATGCTGATGCCGCCATGACGATCGGTTGGAACTGATGAGCAATCGCCCGACGCACCGCCTGAAAGCCGACGGATCACTGGTATTTCCGGAGGGCTATGCCGCCGCCGATATCGAGGTGCTTCCCGCCGGCTATTATGAGGCGATCGACCTGGCGGCGGCCGAAGCGAGCCTGATCGCCCGCATCGATCGCAAGCGGGAACAGATGCGGTCGGCGGTGATGACGCAGGGCGTGGGACAATCCTACGCCTATGCGCAGAAGGCGGCCGAGGTACGCGATTATCGCAATACGCTCGGCAGCGTGATCGCTGCCCTGACGACAGCGCAGCGCACGAACCGCTTCCCCTTCGCCATGGCGGAGGTAGCCGCGACCGGCGACCCCCTTGCCACGGTGATCGGCCGGATCGAAGCGGGCATGACCGCATCCTGCACCCGCATAGCCGCCGTCGAGGCGGCCGCCGTGCTCGCCAAGCGTCGCATCCGTGCGGCGACCACTGCCGCGGCAAAACAGACCGCCTTCGACACCGCCACCTGGCCTGCCTGACACCCTAAAAAGCCGAGGACAATCCATGACGATGTTCCGCACCGTTTCCGGGGCGCTGACGATCTATGCCGGTGATCCGCGCCCGGTCCATTTTCCCTTCTTCGACGCGGCCGGCGCGCCGCAGTCGCTGTCGGGGCGCAGATTCGTCTTCGCGGTGCGGCGGGACATATTGACGCAGGCGATCTTCGACCCGATCCCGATGATCCTGTCGGGTGATGGTTATTATGTGACCGCGCCGATCACGGCCGATCAGGCGACGGCAATCTATGAGGCAGGCGTCGGCTATCCGATCGTCTATGACGTCATCGAGACGACGGCCGGCGCGTCGACCACGCGCTGGACGGGCAGGATCTCGGCGCAGCCCAGCACGGCGTTGCCCAGCGATGCCCCGCCCCGGTGGATCGACCTGCCCGTGGCCGAACTGGTATCCGACGGACCGGTCGTCCGCGTCAGTGAGCGCGGCGCGGCCGGTCCTGGCGTCGAGCAGCGGCTGAAGGACCTGGGCGATATTACCGAGGCCGACCCTGCGCTGATGCGCGACAAGATCCGCGAATGGGGCGGTGAAGGTGGCGCGCCCTTTGCGGAGGCGGCGGATGCCGCGGCTCAAGCGGCGGTCGCGGCGCGGCATCAGGCGGAGAACCTGGTCGAACCGGTGCAGGACATCGTAGATAACGGAGCGAGTGCGATTGCCATCGACGGCAACGGCCAGTCCCTCTCTCCCAGTGCCATTCTCACAGGTGCGCAGGCGGTCCTGCCGATCCATTTCAAATCGAGCAATATCTACCGCACCAAACGGGCGCTAATTGCCGCGCATATTGCTGGTGATTCGCTGATTGATGACGGCCCGCGGCTGACAGCTGCGATATTCGATGCGCTCAAGAAGGGTCGCGACATAATCGTCACCGAGCCTATCTGGTGCAACACCGGGGCTGTCGTCACCGCCGAGGGGACTCTGCTCAAAATCATCGGCATGGGCGAGGGCAGCATTATCGGTGGTCCCGGCGTTGTCGGTCCTATCGTCAAAGCATCCAACATCGCGGATGTGGGAGAAACCTTCGCCCGCTCAATCGACGCCATCGTGAACAATATCAGGTTTGACGCTCGCTTCGTGCCCGGTGGCAACCTCACCAGCGCCGACTGCCTCAATCTTAATGGTTTTCGACTCACCCACATCGACCAGTGCGACTTTTATGCGGCGGACCATTTTTATGGCAGCGACAAGGGAGATGCTGGTGCGGGCCTTCGTGGCCACCGCGTGGTTGTTTCGCGCTCCAATTTCTGGGGATTTCTGGACGCCGGCCTTTACCTGACCGCGAACCCGGATGGCTCGCTGGATAACACCAGCGCTCTGTTTTTCGGAAATAACTTTTATGGGTGTCGCGGTGGGTGGGCTGCAAAGCGGGCCTTTGAATATATCCGGTCGGTAGGCGACTATTTCGATAACTGCTTCAATTCCTTCTCGACGGCACCGGCGTCATCCTCCAACCCGGTGACCGGCTTCACCAACGCGGCGCGTAAAGTCTCGGTCAAGGGTGCGCAGATCGACAATCCGATTTCGTCGGCCATTGATCTTCGCCGCGCTTATGACAGCCATGTCGATGCCGTTATTTCGGGCACAATTGGGCGCTATCCTGATGGCACGTCGCCAGCAGAGGTAAATATCGTCAAGCTGCTCGGCACCAGTCGTTCGCGGATTGATTTCGTAATCGACAACGAAGATCCGAGCATTGTTGCGGCAACGACCGCCGTGCGGATCGAGCGAACGGTCAACGAAGACACCGGCCTGGATGAAGGCGCTACGGATAATGTCATCAACGGCACCGTCAGGCGGGTGAATACCGGCCTGATCGAAGGCTCGCTGTGCGACAGGAACGAAGTCACATTGAAAATGATCGGCGTGCCCGATCTGGGCACCACAACTGGCGCGCTGACCCGCTATGGTTTTAGCCGGGATGGCGTGCCATGGGACCGCGCCCGCTATCGCCGTGCGCCGCGCAAACTGTTCGACTATTATCATGCGACCGCCAATGACAGCGGATGGACCGGCGAAGATAGCTGGCTGGGCGGCCAGATTTACGAAACCGACGACGCCAGCGGCGCAACAGGTGAGCGCGTGCGTATCGGTGCACGGGCGACGGGATCAAGTGGCTCCGCAGTCGCCGCATCCATGCAGGTGGATGGCGCGGTCATTCTCGACGCGCGTTCAGATCAGGTGAAGTGCCAGAAGGCGCTTGTTATCCCAGCGCTCGCATCGGCTGATGTTCCTACTCCTGCCGCCAATTCGTTTGCTCTGTTTTTCGAAGGCGGGATCCTGAAGTCGAAGAACAGCACCGGCGCTGTGGCAGCGGTATGACCCTCGCCGCCCTCCAGCCCTGCTACCTCACCGGGCAGATGAGCGAAGCGCAGGCGCACGCCCACGCGCGGGAGAATGACCTGTTCGGGGCATGGCTGCGGCGGCTTTCTCAAAGCCGGCGAAGATGAACACACAACAGGGAGCATCGGCGATGACGCCATGGATCGAGGCGGCGTTCGCCAAATATGCGTGGATATGGATCGGACTGACATTCGGGCTGGCGGCGAAATATGCGCTGCTGATCAAGAAGGGCGTGAAGGTGCGGCCGTCGCTGTTGATGGCCGACATCCTGCTGCTGCCGATGGTCGGGCTGATCGCCTACTGGCTGGTGACGCAGTTCGGCGTCAGCGGCGAAGCGGCCGCGCTGGTGTCGGCTGGAGCGACGATCGGCGCGGAGCGTGTCGTCAAGCTCTATACCGAACGCTTCATGCGACAGGTCGAGGCGATCACGCTGCGCGACCTGTCGCGTGAGGTGACCGAAAGCAAGGGCGAACTGCGAAACGCGGTGCAGACCGAATTAAGCGCCAAGCGGCTGGCGGGCCAACCCGAAGACTGAGGCGTCGCCCGCCCTAATTCTAAAAATGCGAGGAACTTATGACCATCATTTCTGATGACGCTTTCGTGCGCCTGTTTCAGGGGCGGTTCGGCCTGAAACGGGACGGCATAGCCGGGGCTGTGACGATCGGCCATCTGGGGGTGAAAGCGCCCCGTCGCCTGCCCGTCGATGACGACGCCTTCGTCCGTCTGTTCCAGGGCAAGCATGGCCTGAAGGTCGACGGCTGGGCGGGGCGTGGCACGATCGCGATGCTTGACAGCCTCAAGCCGCCGGTGCTCGATCCCATCGACGCGGCCGGCATCCCGGAGAGCTACTGGCCGATGCTCTCCCGGATCGAGAGCAGCGACAAGCCCTACGCACAGGCGACCACGTCCAGCGCATCCGGCCTGTATCAGTTCATCCGGTCGACATGGGTCGGCGAAGGCGGCACATGGGGGCCGACCCTGCGACCGGCATTTGGCGGCCTCAAGCCATCGCCGGCGGAGCAGCTGGCGCGGGCGCGGACCTTCACCGCAAAGAACGCCGCCTATCTGCGTTCGCGCGGTGTGCCGATCAATCGGGCGACGCTCTACGCCGCGCATTTCCTGGGCGCGGTCACGGCCGGGTCGATCCTGGCGGCCGGCAAGGAACAGCGCGCGGACCTGATCGCCGGGAAGGCGGCGACGGCTGCGAACCCATCGATCCTGAAAGACAAGACGGTCGGGGGTTTCATCGACTGGCTGACATCGAGAACGGGCGAGGTGGCGAAGTGAACGCGCTTTCGTCGACGCTGCGCGGCTCGGCTGATGGCGGCATTTTGTTCATGTGCCCCGGCTGCAAAACCGTCCACGGCATCAAGGTGGGCGAAGGTGCTGGGCCGCGCTGGGGCTATAACGGCAACCCGGACGCGCCGACATTCACGCCGTCGATCCTGGTAACCACGGGTCGCGCCGTGGACCCGAACTTCAAGCCCGAGCCTGGCGATCCGCCGGAGGTATGCCACTCCTTCGTCACCGATGGGCGCATCCAGTTTCTAACCGATAGTAGCCATGCGCTCGCGGGTCAGACGGTTCCTCTACCGCCATTCAGCTGGGGCGAGGAATGAGGGCCGCGCTCAGGCTGGCGGCGCTATTGATGCTCACCGCCTGCCAGTCCATGCCGGCTGTCAGTTGCGAGAACGCGGATCGGGTGCGCATGGCGGCGGCTCTGGCGCTGCGCGCGCTCGATCGCGTGTGCCCGCTACAGCAAGCCGAAGCGTTGAGCGATATTTACTAGGAGGGTGATGCCGGTCAAGGCGGCAAGGGCCATGATAATCCTGTCGCGCCATGCCGAATGGGGCGGGTCAGGATCGCGATCGGACCATTCGTTGAGCATGATGCCGGCATACCCCGGATATAGCTTTGTTGACAGAGGCCGCTGAGCGCGCCAGCACGAACCCTTTCTCGCTGCGATCGGCGCCTTGGCATCAAAAAGCTGGTGACCGCACGGATCAACATTGGTTCAGAAACGTCGGATCGACAGACCCGAGGCGCCGTTTCAGATGATTCTCCCTGTCTGAAAACAAGATACAAATACTCCAACGAAGAGGCAGATTGCGCCGTCCTCCCCCATCTTGCTATTCGCGACGTCTCATATCGCGCTGCAACAAAGGATTGCATTGTTCGCGGCTGCCGTCCTAACGTGAGCGGGCGAAACGACGACTGGGGGTATGACGAGGTGGGTGAAACACGAGCTGACGCTACCGCACATAGCGATGCAAAGCAGATTTCGGCCGAAGAAACGCAGGGATCAAAAGAAAAGACATCTCATGGCAAAGCAAACCCGGGCGCGAGAGCAATTCGCCTGCCATCATCTGAGCCAGAGTCGCCGTTAAAAAACCTTAAGGATTTATATGCAGCACCTGCTTGGCGGGGATGCATTGACACTTTTGATAACTGGGATATCCGCGGGTGGGCATTATCAACCGACAACGTCATGGGGTCAGTTGGACTGGATATTTTCCTGTGCGGAATACATGTTACGTCGACCACGACGAGATATAATCGTCCAGATATTGACAAGATAGTAGGCTTGCCAATCAGGGCTGGCTTTCGGATTAACGCATCAGCGATAAGCACTGAGGCCGCCGCAAATATCTTCACTCAGCTTAAGAAGATTGCGGATACCCCCCAAATTATCGGCGATATACTGACGATTAAAATCGCAGATACTGACATTATTTTGCCCTTCACCGGCAAACTGCTCGCTGAGAAAATAGAGGTTTCTAAAATATTGCCTGTACTTGACGCTATCATTGCGTCACAGGTACGTAACGAATATATCAGCGTTAGAGATCAGTTGATCTCTTTGCCTGTTCCAGAAGAGGATGATACTAGCGAAGTTAAGCCAATCGCTTTTTATCTTCCCCAATTTCACCCATTCCCGGAAAATGACGAATGGTGGGGTGAAGGATTCACCGAATGGACGAATGTCGTTGGGGCAAAGCCTTTCTTTCCGACACATCATCAGCCCCATATTCCGGCAGACTTTGGCTATTATGATCTCCGAGTCGAAGACGTCCAGCAAAAGCAAATCGATTTAGCAAAGCGATACGGCATCAAGGGATTCTGCTATTATTACTACTGGTTCTCCGGTAAAAAGCTAATGACAATGCCAATTGATAGGCATGTTGAAAAAAATTTAGATTTGGACTTTTGTTTGTGTTGGGCCAACGAGAACTGGTCTCGGCGCTGGGATGGCTCGGAATCTGACGTCTTAATAGCGCAACGGCATGTCGAAGAAGATGACGTAGAATTTATCAATTCTTGTATCGAATATTTTAAGTCGGATAAGTATATAACCGTTGATGGAGCACCGCTTCTGTTGGTGTATCGCATATCGTTATTGCAAAACCCCGAGGCTACTGTTGCCCGTTGGCGCAAGATTGTGAAATCACACGGCTTTCCTGATCTTCACGTCAGTATGGTAGAAAGCTTCGGCCTCACTGACCCAAATGCCTATGGCTGCGATAGCAGCTGTCAATTCCCACCTCATGGCGTGGTAGCGCCGGAAGTTAACCACAAAATCAAAGATCTTGACCCCGCGTATCGCGGAAAGATCTATGACTATAAGGAGGTTGTGCGGTCAGAGATAGCCCGGCCAGCGGCAGAGTATATCCAGTTTAGGTGCGCGATGCCATCCTGGGATAATACGAGCCGGAAGGGTAAAGACGGCAACGTCTTCGCGCATTCGTCCCCTGAGCTTTTTGAGGCTTGGATGAGTTACCTCTGCGCGCAAGCGCGAGTGAATCTGCCTTCATCCTCACGGTTTGTGTTTATCAATGCTTGGAATGAATGGGCGGAGGGCGCGCATCTTGAGCCGGATGCAAAGAATGCTCACGCTTTTCTCAATTCCGTACGAAGATCTTTGTCGCATGATAGAGGCCTAGTTGCATCGCTCGATTCACTCCCCGACGACGAGGAGATAGGCGCGGTGACTGTTGGAGATATCAAATCTCTGGTTCAAAAACTCGCGAATGCAAATCAGCAATTGCAAGGATTAATAAGGAACCATGGTGGTTCAGTTGCTGATCGAGCATCACCGTTTGTAGCCGTAGATAAATCATGGTTTGAGGTCGAGACCATTACGGCGGGGGATCGTGTATGGTTGGACAACATCAATGGCCGACCTGGGCATGACACAAAGATCGAGTTCTTTTCCCGTCAGCAAACTCTGACGCTGCGCGGATGGATACACAGCCCCGCTATGCTATTGAGTCCTTCGCTACCGGTATTTGTGAGTCTTTCGCCGACTGATCGATCTGGCTTTAGTTATTTTGCAAAAATCTATGACCGAGAAAGGCGGGAGGACATCATCAACTCTCTGAACCTCTCAGAGAGTTCGGTGTGGTGCGGATTTTCGATCAAGGCAGCATTGAATGGCGTAGAGCCAGGGCGTTACAGCCTTCAGTTTTTGCTTTCGAAAGCTGGTGATATCAAAGACCTTGTGCCAGTTCCCACTTATATCGAACTGGTTGTGTCATGACCTATAATTGCGCAGGGTGGACCGACAGCGAGCAGCCTCTCGTAAGCGTGGTTGTCCCAATTTATAATCACGAAGAATTTCTCTATGAGTGCCTAAACTCCGTTCACAGTCAGGATTACGACAATATCGAACTGATCGTCATTGATGACAGTTCTACAGACGGGAGCTTCGCTTTTGCGTCGAAGCTCCTGCGTACACCCTATGGTCAGCGCTTCAATAGAGTGTATGTTTCGCGCAACGCCAAAAATCGAGGCGCACACGCCACCATCAATGAGGGTATATCAAAGGCAAAAGGGGAATTGATCACAGTCATCAATTCCGACGACCAATTTCTTCCCGGGCGTATCACAAGCATTGTAAACGCGATGCGAGAGAAGCGGTCTGATGTAGGGTTTAGTCTGGTTGATGTGGTCGACGAAGGGAACGGTACGTTTACGGCAGAAGACTTAGCGCCGTTTGCTCATTTCAAAATTCGACAGTTGTTAAATATAAATAGAGATATCACGACCGGATTTGGCTTGCTACGCCAAAACTTAGCTGTGTCCACCGGAAATATTGTGTTCAGTAAAAACATATATGATGAAATTGGCGGATTCCTGCCGCTAAAATATTGTCACGATTGGGACTTCGTACTTCAGTCTCTATTTTATTGTGAACCGGCGGTCGTTTTGCAGCCGTTATATAGCTATCGTCTTCACCCGCAAAACTCCTTCAAAGGCTTGAGCCATATGGCGGAGGTAGAAACCGAAGTTGTAATGCGCAGATTTTTTCGCCGTGTCATAGATCGCGAGCCGCTGAATTCGCTCTGCCCAAGCCCATCCAAATGGCCGGGATATTTCGAGACATTTGTGGGCCAAAAAGGCATGTCTCGATTTTATGATCGCGAAATGGGGCGTGGTTTAAAAAGCTGGCGGATTTACGACCGAGACGTGGCCTAAACCCTCTGACGTGCAGCATGATTGAAATTTCATCACTAGGCTAGATTGAGGTAACGATGCAGAATTTTTTTGTGGCCGGAATGCCCAGGACGGGTTCGACCCTACTGGCGACGACACTCGATCAGCACCCTGGCATCAAGATGCTTGGTGAACTGTTTCACCCCGTCGCCCGTGAGCGATCCGGTCCCCACGCGATCGTAAGGAGCGACGGGAGCACTCGATTTTTTGATCCCAATGCGGAGGACGGAATCGAATTTTTGAGAAACGAGGTATGGCCTACACCAGCGCCGGAGGCGGGCGCTATAGGTTTCAAACTGTTTGGCGACTATCTGAAGGCGCCTACTACAGAGCGCCTTTTCATGCGCATTTTTGAAGCATTCCCTGATACTAAATTGGTTACCATTTGGCGGAACAATTTGCTCGATTGCCTTATATCTCGCCAGGTTGCCCGAGCATCCGGAAAATGGATGGAAAGCGCAAAGGCGAGGCGCTCCAATGTGCCTGCAGCTGTTGTTTCAATAGATCCGACCGAAGCGGAAAACTTTTTCAAGGGTTATTCCGATGTCAAAGGTTTCCTTGACAGCTTATCCAAGCAGGTTCCTTCTTTTGCTGTCGACTATGATGAACTCGTGCGGGATTTTCCTGGAGTTTCGGCTCGGCTTTTTTCCTTTCTTGAGTTGGAGAAAGTGCCTGTTAAGCAAGCCTTGAAAAAGCAGGCGCAATTTCCGCAATCTCATTACGTGAAAAATTGGAAAGAATTGAAGGAGCACTTTTCTGGTACGGATTACGAAAAGTATTTTATAGATTGATGGTGATAAATTCGGGGTTCTGCTTTTCATAAAAGCAGAGACCTCAAAGTTGCGAGGCGGTCAAATTTGTCGCCTTTGGTAGGATATAACCATCCACCTTCATCAAACTCATTCCAAGCATAAATGAAAACTGCTGGTGTATCCGAATTATTTTGCGCAAATGCCAAGCCTGATTTTATATGATTAGCAAATTCCAATCGGGTTGGTTGCCCAAAGTTGATACCAGGATAATTGCGTCGCGCCTCCCAGAATACCGGGTGCATTTCCCGGGGTGATCTGTCCCAGCCTGTCATTATGGTGGGCGCGTATAGAGCGTCGAACTGCGCTTTTTGCTCCCACGTTTGTTCGGCGCACTCTGCCAGAGCACTGTAACTATTCCCGGACCTTGAGCAGACGATGGAATAATACGCGCTGCCATCGAACGCTTCCATTCCGGTAGGGTCCAAATTTCTCTTAGACGAATACATCGCTAAAACTGTCAAATTCTTCCCAGTTTTTTCCGCTACTGATCGTCGAAAGTCGAGAATATCTCTTGCTAATGACTTAAAATCTCTCTGCAATCCATTAATCATTATGCAGTATATCGGCTTGCCACTGCGACAGCTTTGATATCGAGGATCTTCTATCAATTTCGCATGGTCTAAGCGTAATTCCTTGTTTTGAAATCGACCTGCATCGCAAATAAGCGAAAATTTGATGCGAGAGCTATTGTTGCTTGAAAGATAATATTCAAATGCCCTGCGAAGAGGATGGCCCCTTTCATAGGCGACGAACGCCCAGAAATCTAAACCGGCGTCTGCGGCCATATCGATTTCAGTCTTGATTTCTGACTGGATGTCCTCCGGAAAGCAAATTCGATCACTCTCACATTGGCTTCCGAATGTCGGGATCCTGTCCTTAAATCTTCTTTCGCCTAAACTACGCGACACGGCGGCAGTTTGGGGCGACCCAGGCGTGTACCAAGCATCCCATCTAATAGCGCCTACCGGGATGCGTGGTCTCCGCGCAAAAGGAGTGCTGGGATAAAAGATGAATGGTAGCGAGAAGGCCGCGAGAAAGGAGCGGCGTTTGATCATTTTGAATGCTCCACCATTTTCATGCCAAACTCCCGTTGGCAGGCGAAAGGCCATTGGTCCGCCAATAACAGGACAACGTGACAGATTAGTAGACGGATTGGCTTAGCTTGGCGACAGTCGTGGCGCTGTCTCACGACTGCGCTTTTGCTCGACGAGGTTTACCGAGCCAAATTAGGCTTTTGAAAAACAGCGCTCAAGGTTTCGGCCGTTTTACAAATCATGTCGCGGAAATCTGGGAATGTGTAGAGCTTGGAAGGCTCGTTAGCTAAACGAAATCCGTCCGGGGGCGCTGCGCGCAACCATGCTTAGATCGCTGGTGCTGAAACGGCTCGAATTCATAATGGTCATCCGGCTCTGGGAGTCCAAACTCCTACCGATCATCGCGAGATTTGACGCGCTATAATCTGATCCGTCTAACACGAATCCGCCGCCGCTGCGGCCGATCATGGCGAGTTCTGACGCTGATTTTCCTTTTAGCATTAGTATTCCCTATCTTGTGTCGAGCCATTCATACGACAATAGAGTACACGCGAGCGACTTGAGCAACGCTTAACGATGAAAAAACTTTTATTCCTGCTGAATAGTTAATCTCCCGATGCTTCCGAGCTAACTGAGGGTTTGCGGTAACGGCGCGGTAAACATGTCGGATGTATTCCTTCTGTTCCCTAAATGTACGTGTAACGTTTGCGGATAAATTTTTATAAATCGTTGAAAATGCGTTACTTCACACGCCTTCCAAGCTTGTGATGCGGGTTCGATCCCCGCTACCCGCTCCAGCCATCCCGTACATCGTTTATCCCTCACGCTTGCGCCGGCGGGCCTGAACTGCCGCGTTCGATCAGGGTGAAGCGGAATTCGGGTGTGTCGCGTGCGTCTTGCGCCAGCGCGTCGATGACGGTGCGGCCCATTTCCTCCAGCGGCTGGCGCACGGTGGTCAGCGGGGGCCAGGATGTCAGGCTCGCCGACGTATCGTCAAAGCCGGTGACGGACAGGTCTTCGGGCACGCGCAACCCAATCCGGTGCGCCAGCGTCAGCACGCCCAGCGCCATGTCGTCATTGGTGGCGAAGATGGCGGTCGGCGGGTGCGGCAGCGCCAGCAATGCCTCGCCCGCCGCGATCCCCGACGCGAAATCGAACCGGCCGGGCACGAACAGCGCCTCCTCCGCCGCGATGCCCGCCGCCGCCAGCCCTTCGCGAAAGCCATCGACCCGGCGCAGCGCGGCATGGTGGGTCGCGGGCGGGGTGATGACACCGATGCGGCGATGGCCAAGGCTGGTCAGATGATCCGCGACCATCCGGCCCGCCGCCTGTTCGGGCGTGGAGATGGTGAAGCTGGGCGAAGGCCCGGAACCGGCAATGCGCGCGCAGGGCAGCTGCATCTGCGCCAGCCTGTCGAGCAGCGGCTGGTCGTCGGCCAGCGGCGGGACGAGCAGCACGCCATCGGGCCGCAGCGCCGCGACCAGCCGGTCGAGCACGTCGAACCGTTCCTCTCCGCCCGGCGATAGTGGTTCGACCACCAGATGATAGCCCAGGTCCCGGCACCGCCAGGCCGCGCCCATCTGGATGCGGCTGACATAGCCGGGGGCGGGGTTGTTATAAAGGAATGCGATCATGAATGACCGCCCGCCCGCCAGCCGCCGCGCGGACTGGTTGGGGCGATAGCCCAGCTGCGCGATCGCCGCCTGCACCCGGTCCCGCAATACGTCGCTGACATTGGGCGCCTTGTTGACGACGCGGGACACCGTCTTGATCGAGACTTTGGCGAGGGCGGCGACGTCGTGAATGCTGGTCATGGGTCCTGGCTCATGGCGCGGGGAGGCGTTTGTCATGCCCCTTTGTCGTCGCGCTTGGCAAGCCATGGCGCGCTCCCTTATGGTGGCGCGATGGGCACTGTCATCAATCTGCGTCAGGCGCGCAAGCGCAAGGCTCGTGCCGACAAGGCGGCGAACGCGGCCGCCAATCGGGCGCTTCATGGCCGCACGAAGGCCGAACGTTCGGCGCAGGCGGCCCAAGACGAGCGCCAGGATGCCGTGTTGAGGGGCGCATTTCGCGAGTCGCCTCAAGAAAAAGATCAGTAATAATCGCTGTAGGATGAATAATCGTTCAGCGAAGGTGAGATGTCCTGGCCTTCATGCGATGAACATCCGTTCATAATGATCGCTTCGCCTTATCGTCCTTTCGGTTCGTCCTTGATGCGGCCAGTTCATGCAAAGATTCGGACCAGTCGATGGTTGATGATCCACTATGACTGGACATATTCGCACCATCCGCCCCGCCAGGGCCGCGATCGCCGCTGTTCTGGCCTTTACCGCAACGCCTCTGCTGGCGCAGGACATCGTGCCGCCCGCTGTTGCGCCCTCGGCCGCGCCGGAGGCGAGCGTCGTCAGTCCGCCGGCAATGACCCCGGCACAGGTCGCGCCGGCCGCGGCGACGCCGGGAAGCACGATGCCAGGAAGCACTATGCCTGCAACCCCGGTGTTTCAGCCGAGCGCGCCTGTCGTGCAGTCGACCGCCCCGGTTGAACAGCGCATCGCCGAGGCACGTGCCGCTGCCGAGGCGGAGCAGGCAAGCAGCCGCGCTACGGATCAGGCGAACCGCCCATCCGCGCGTCAGGAAAGTACTCGCCGGGCTGCCCCCACGCCCGAATCCACGGCAATGGACGCGCCGGCCGCGCCAGTGATGTCGCCCGCCGCCGCGACGGCGGCGCCGACTCCGCCAGCCCCATCCACGACGGATCGCGCCCCGGCAGATATGCCGGCTGCCGCCGCCACCGCGCCATCGATGGCCGCTGAAGCCCCGGCAGAAGCCGCGCGCACGGATCAGGCGCTTCTGTGGGCCATGGGTGGCGGCGCGCTGCTGCTGATGGGCCTGGGTGGCGCGATGGTGATGCGCCGCCGCCGCCCCGTTGCGGAGGACGGAGTTGTTACGCCAACCTATGCCACCGCTGCGGCAATGCCTGAGCCCGCGCCTGCTATGGTCGGTCCGGCGCGGAAGACGCCCGTAGAGCATGCGCCCGCCAGCCGGCCCGCGATCGGTGCGCGTCCGGCGATGGCCCCGGCGATGGTGATGCCACAGGACGCGACGCTCGACGCCATGGTCGCCGCGCCCCCCAGCCCGGAAAATCCCTTTACGACCCGGACCAAGCGCACCCGACGCGCCCGTTTCCTGCTGGCCCAGCGTGAAGCGGCGGCCCGCACGCCCGATGCGCCGCAAACAGTACATGCCGAACCGGTTGCACCACACGGCCCGGCGACGCAGGATCGCAGCCAGATGGTCTATCGCTTCGACAAGGATGGTCCGCGTAGCGGCTTCCTGAAACCGCGTACACGCTGATCGGCTGGCCCCCGCCACGCAATCAAGAAAGGCAATGAAGGCCGGGCCATGCGCTCGGCCTTTTTGCGATCCCGGCCCCGCCAGTCCGGTTGCGCTTTTTCGGCGTGACTGATACCGGGCGCGCGCACGCCTTTACGCGCCGTTTCCATCAGAAAGAGTCGCCGCTCCATGACCGAAAAGATCAATCGCATCGTCCTCGCCTTTTCCGGCGGCCTAGACACCAGCGTGATTTTGAAATGGTTGCAGCAGACCTATGGCTGCGAGGTCGTGACCTTCACCGCCGATTTGGGACAGGGGGAAGAACTGGAGCCCGCCCGCGCCAAGGCGCAACTGATGGGCGTCAAGCAAGAGCATATCTTCATTGACGACCTGCGCGAAGAATTTGTGAAGGACTATGTCTTTCCGATGATGCGCTCCAACGCGCTTTATGAGGGGCTGTACCTGCTCGGCACGTCGATCGCCCGGCCGCTGATCGCCAAGCGGCAGATCGAAATCGCGAAACAAGTGGGCGCGGACGCGGTGAGCCATGGCGCGACCGGCAAGGGCAACGACCAGGTTCGCTTCGAACTGGGCTATTACGCGCTGTCGCCGGACATCAAGGTGATCGCCCCCTGGCGCGAATGGGATTTGACCAGCCGCACGAAGCTCATCGAGTTCGCCGAAAAGCATCAGATCCCCATTCCCCGCGACAAGCGCGGCGAAAGCCCCTTTTCGACCGACGCGAACATGCTGCACACCTCTTCGGAAGGCAAAGTGCTGGAAGATCCGTGGGAAGAAACCCCGGACTATGTCTATTCGCGCACCGTGAACCCGGAAGATGCACCGGACGCACCGGAATATATCACGATCGACTTCGAACGCGGCGATGGTGTTGCGATCAACGGCGTGGGCATGTCGCCTGCGACCCTTCTCGAAACATTGAACGACTATGGCCGCAAACATGGTATCGGTCGCCTCGACCTCGTCGAGAACCGCTTCGTCGGCATGAAGTCGCGCGGCATGTATGAAACGCCCGGCGGCACCATCTATCATCTCGCCCATCGCGGGATCGAGCAGCTGACGCTCGACCGGGGCGCTGCGCATCTGAAGGACGAACTCGCGCCGCGTTACGCCGAACTCATCTATAACGGTTTCTGGTTCAGCCCGGAGCGTGAGATGCTCCAGGCCGCGATCGACCACAGCCAGGAAAAGGTGACGGGCACCGTCCGGCTCAAGCTCTACAAGGGCGGCGTCCATGTCGTCGGGCGTAAATCGCCTTATTCGCTCTACAGCGAAAAGGTCGTGACGTTCGAGGATGACGCTGGCGCCTATGATCAGCGCGATGCGGCCGGCTTCATCAAGCTGAACGCCCTGCGGCTTCGTCTGCTCGGACGGCGCGACCGCTGATCGCACCGGGGGGGGGCGGGCGCAGCCGCCAGAGCCGCCCACCCCCGTCGTCGTCGCGCAGGCGGGGACCCGCCTTGCCCCTTGGCCATTCCTGCGAAAGGACGTCTTCGCTATCCATGCGGACACCCTCTGCCTGATACATTTCGCGACAAATTCGGCGGTGGACTGACAAAGTTGCGGGACAACTGGTTTCCATAAGGGTCATCAAGGACGCGGCACCGGCCTCGTTCGGATGAACCAAGCCAAGGAAACAAATATGCTTCGCCAATTTTTCACCACCGTCGCGGTTGGATCCCTGTTCGTCGGGGGCCTTGCCGCCACCCATGTCGCTTTCGCCCAACCCGGCGCAGACGGCCCCCGTGGCCCGCGCGGCGGCATGATGATGCAGGCCGACGCGAACAAGGATGGCAAGATCAGCAAGGCGGAACTCACGGCCGCGCTCGACGCGCGCTTTGCCAGGATGGACGTCGACAAGGACGGCCAGCTGACGTCCAAGGATCGTGACCTAAAGCGCCAGCAGCGCATGGACGAACGCTTCGCCCGGCTCGACACCGACAAGAATGGCCAGCTCAGCAAAGCCGAACTCGCCGCCGGTCAGCAGGCCCGCGCCGACAAGCGTGCTGAAATGGGCAAGGGCGAAGGCGGCCGTCACATGGGCAAGCGCCATCATCGCGGCCCCGGCAAGGGCATGATGCACGGCGCGCGCGGCGGCTTTGCCGACGCGAATAAGGACGGCACGATCACCAAGGCCGAATTTACCGCTGGCGCGATGGCCATGTTCGATCGGGCTGACAGCAACAAGGATGGCTATGTCACCGCCGACGAAATGAAGGCCGGCCGTCAGGCGATGCGCGCTGCGTGGAAGGACCGCAAGGCGTCCGCTCAGAACTGAGCCGCGTGACTGACGGCGGCACGACGCACGGGGTTTCCTCTCCCTCGGCCCCGCGCACCGACCGTCCGGCCTTCATCGGAAGGGCGGGGGCCTGGCCTTCGCCCTTCCAACCATGAACAACCCATGACAGACAGGCATGATGAGCGACCGTCCCCACCTCCTGCTCGTCGATGACGAGCGTTCGATCCGCGAACCGCTGGCGCAATATCTGTCCCGAAACGGCTTTCGCGTGACCGCCGTCGACAGCGCCGCGGAGGCGCGGGTGCGGCTCAACGCCAACGCCATCGACCTCGTGATCCTCGACATCATGATGCCGGGCGAGGACGGCCTGTCGCTCTGCCGCCATATCCGCGAGACGAGCGAGATCCCGGTCATCCTGCTCACCGCGAAATCGGAGGAGACGGATCGCATCGTCGGCCTGGAAATGGGCGCGGACGATTATGTGCTCAAACCCTTTTCGCCGCGCGAACTGGTCGCCCGCATCAAGGTGATCTTTCGCCGTGTCGCCAGCGGCGGCCAGCGCGTCACCGCACCCGATGGCGCGACCTATGCCTTTGCCGGCTGGCTGCTCAAATCGCAGGAACGCACGCTGGTCGACAGCGAAGGCGTGTCGCTGCCGCTGTCCACCGCCGAATATAATCTGATGTTGGCCTTTGCCACGCGCCCCAATCAGGTGCTGAGCCGCGACCAGCTGCTCGACATCACCCAGGGGCGGGAGGCCAACGCCTTCGACCGCGCGATCGACAATCAGATCAGCCGCCTGCGCAAGAAGATCGAACCTGACCCCAAGAACCCGACGCTCATCAAGACCGTCTGGGGCGGCGGCTACACGCTGTCGGCCGAAGTGCGCAAATTGTGACGCGCTGGGCATGACGATACGCCGCCTCTGGCCGCAAAGCCTGGTCGGGCAGGTGATCCTGCTGGTCGCGCTGGCGCTGTTCGTGGCGCAGGCGATCAATTTCGGCCTGCTGCTGCGCGAACGCAACCGGCTGACGCTAACGGGCCAGACCGCGCCGCTCGCCTATCGCGTCTTGACCGCGCTCGATCAACGCCCCGACCGCGCCGCCGCGCGAGACGGCCGGCCCGACCGGCGGCAGGCCCGCAATATCCGCTTTCTTGCCGCGCAGCCCGCGCTCGGCGGCAAGCCCCGGCCCGATGTCGCAAATCGCGCGCGCGATATGCTGGAGGATATGGGCCTAACGGTCCGCCAGGTGATCGCGGCGGAGGACAGCCGCGTCATGCCACTCCGCCGCTGGGAAAGGCTCCGCCTGCGCCAGGGGGAGGCGCCCGATGATCGCCGCGTCGGCCGGCTGCAACTGGCCGTCGAATATGATGCGGGCCAGTGGCTGCTGGTAGAAGGGCGCATCGGTAATCGCCCGCCGCGCTTTGGCGGCTGGCTGGCGGGGCAGACGCTCATCCTCTACATCATCGTGCTCGCGCCGCTGCTGTGGATCGGCCGCCGCCTTGCGCGCCCGCTGCGCCAGCTGACCGCCTCGGCCCAGCAATTCGCGCGCACGGGCGCGGCCGATCCAGTGGACGAACGCGGGCCGGGCGATGTGCGCGATCTCACCATGGCCTTCAACGCCATGCGTGCGCGCATCATCGCCATGCTGGATGAAAAGGACCGGATGCTGGGCGCGATCGGCCATGACCTGCGCACCCCGCTTGCCTCGCTGCGCGTGCGCACCGAATCGGTGGAGGATGACGCCGAGCGTGCGCGCATGTCCGACACGATCGACGAAATGAACCGGATGCTGGAGGATATTCTCTCGCTCGCCCGCGCCGGCCGCAGCGCCGAAAGCCCGCAAAAGGTCGACCTTTCGGCGCTGGCGGACGCGGTTGTGGAGGATTTCGTCGAGTTGGGATCGCCCGTCACCCTGGCCGACAGCGCCCGCGCGGTCGCTCTGGTCCGCCCGCAGCAAATCCGCCGCGCGCTGCGCAACCTCATTGAAAACGCCATCGTCTATGGCGATCGCGCCCATGTCAGCGTTTCCCACTTACCCGGCCAGGTGCGTATCACCGTCGCTGATGAAGGCCCTGGCATCGCGCAGGACCGCATGGCTGAAATGCTCGAACCCTTCACCCGCCTGGAAGGCTCGCGCAACCGCGAAACCGGCGGCGCGGGCCTGGGCCTTGCGCTTGTCCGCGCGATCATGATCGAACATCATGGCGAACTCCTCCTCGCCAACCGCCCGGAAGGGGGGCTGGAGGCCAGCCTGGTGCTGCCTGCATGACGTCACCAGATTTAAAAGGGCGACATATCCTGAATATTATGCTACATCATGGCCATCGCGCGACCCATGCCGCAAGCATTCGCCGTGACAGAGAGACCATTGTGCTCCCGCTTGCCAGCCAGGGAGCCAAATATTGGACGATCTCAATTATCTGTTGATGCGGGAGCAGGAAGAACTGATCCGCTATCATAGCGCGCATACGCCTGAAATATCTTCCGCCCATCGTCGATCGGCGGCCGATTATAATCGACGTATTCGCCAGCATCCTCATCCCTATCGGTCGGAACGCGCCGATGGCTCGGCGAGCTTCACCCTTTCCGCGCATGTGGAGGTGCGGGCATGAGCCGCGCGATCAACGTCAAGGGCACGCCCGAAGCGGTCACGGCCCTGTGCGCCAGCCATGCGCTGCGCATTTCGGTGATCGAACCGCTGCAATCGGGCGGCGTGCGCGTCGTGATGCTGGACCCGCGCGAGGCCGACACGCTGCGCGGACTGATGAAGGGCAAGCTGATCCAGGGTGAAGTGGTGCGCTCCGCCTCGCATGTCGCGCGTCAACTGCCGGCCGCGACCTCTCGCCGATGACCGAACGCCAGCAAGCGGCCCTCCGCACCCCCAGCGCGGCGCAGGCGGCAAGCCCGCCCGCCCAGACGCGCCGCAATCGCGACAGCGACCTCATCCGCGCCCACGCCAAAATCCTCGCCGTCACCCAACGCGAAGCCCAAGCCCGCCGCCCCCGCGACGCGGGGTAGCGGTAAGGGCTGTCATGGGCGCACCAGCTTTCGGCTGGCATTCCAGACGATCCTGATAGGGCCGGCATTTACCCAATTGCGTCTTGGCATCCAAAGTAACTCCGCGTAATGGTATCGTTAACACAATACGATGCGGAGAGGGTTTCCATGCGACATATATGCGCGCTGTTATTGCTGGCCAGCCTATGCGGCCTGCCTCAGGTTGGCATCGCCGCTACCGCCCCGCGCACCGATCTGCCGCATTTTGAACAACGCGGCGCCGCAACGCAGCTAATCGTGGATGGCAAACCCTTTCTGGTGCTGGGCGGCGAGGTCAAGAACAGCAGCACCAGCAACCTTGTCCATTTCAGTCGGAAATGGCCATTGCTGGTCCGCGACAATCTTAACACGATCTTGGTGCCCGTCGCATGGGAGACCATCGAGCCGGTCGAGGGCCAGTTTGACTTTAGCAATGTCGATGGCCTGATAAAGGGCGCGCGCGATCATGATCTGCGGCTGGTATTTCTCTGGTTCGGTACTTGGAAGAACACGTTCTCCAGCTATGTCCCATCATGGGTGAAGCGCGACACGAAGCGGTTTCCGCGCATGCAGACTGCCGATGGACGCGGGACGGAACGCATTTCCGCTCTGTCCACCACAGCTCGCGATGCCGACGCGCGTGCCTTTGCGCAACTGATGCGGCATTTGAAGGCCGTGGATGGCGCGCGCCAGACGGTGCTGATGGTGCAGGTGGAAAATGAGGTCGGCGTCATTCCTGAATCGCGCGACCACGCGCCCGACGCCGAAGCCGCTTTTGCCGGGCCGGTCCCTGTGGAGTTGATGACCTATCTGACCGCGCATCGCGCGACACTTAACCCGGAATTGCGCGCCGCGTGGGAAGCCAATGGAGGGCGGGCCAGCGGAAGTTGGACCGAGGTCTTCGGGGACGAAGGCATGACGGATTCTCTGTTCATGTCCTGGTCCTATGCGCGCTATATTGATCATGTCGCTGCGGCTGGCAAAGCGGAATATGCGCTGCCCATGTTCACCAATGCGGCGCTGATCCGGCCCAATTACGAGCCGGGCCAGTATAATTCGGGTGGCCCGCTGCCTTTTGCCATGGATCTTTGGAAGGCGGGTGCGCCGGCCCTCGATTTCCTCGCTCCCGACATTTATTTCGACAATTATGCCTATTGGGCGTCTCAATATCGACGCCCCGATAATGTGCTGTTCGTGCCCGAAGCGCGGGGCGGGGCGATCGGTGCGGCCAATGCTCTTTACACGTTCGGCGCGCTCAAGGGTTTCGGCTTCTCGCCCTTCGGCATTGACGAGCGCGGCGTGCAACTGGCTGGAGATCCGAGCGTCGGGCTTGGCACTGGCGGGGATGGCGACCCTGTGATCGGCGCGCTCTATGGCCAGCTCGAACAACTCGCGCCGTTGGTGCTTGAGAAGCAGGCAGAAGGAAAGATCTCGACTGTTATCATGGAGGGCTCGGCGCAACGATCGGGCCGGGGGCGGATCGGCGATTATATGGTCAACATGGCCCGCGCAAACGGACCCGATGGTAATGTCGATCCTGACAGCCGCGTCGCGGCGATGTTCCTCCAAACCGGACCGGACGATTTCATCGTCTTGGGGGCTGGCGATATGCAGGTCAGCTTTACCACGGACCGTCCCGGACCGCCGATTGTCGGTATTGAGAGTATCGACGAACAAATCTTGAAGGACGGGACGATGTCCGCCGGGAGAAGACTGAACGGCGACGAAAATGGCCAGGGTCAATCCCTGCGGCTCTCCTCATCGGACGCTGCCGAAAACAAGGTCTATCGCGTCCGCCTCTATCGGTATCGCTGACGGCTTATGATCATTGGCAAGCGATCCCTGCCCTTGGCGACGGGGGCATAGGGCTGCTGCATCGGTCGGTCTTTCGATCTACCAAATAAAAAGGGGCCGCTTTTCCAAGCGGCCCCTTTCGCATCCTCTCCCTAGTGACAGGGATGTGTCTTTTGCGTTGGCTCAGTCGGCCTTCGACTGGAGGTTCACCGCGGCATATTTGCCGCGACGGTCGACTTCCAGTTCGAAGTCGAGACGGTCGCCTTCGTTGAGGGCGGCCATGCCGGCGCGTTCGACGGCGCTGATGTGGACGAAGGCGTCGGGCTGGCCGTCATCACGCTGAATGAAGCCAAAGCCCTTCATCGCGTTGAAGAATTTCACCGTGCCACTCGCGCGCTCACCGGTCAGCTGACGCTGCGGGCCGCCACGGTCGCCGCCGCCAAAGCCGCCGCGATCGTTGCCGAAACCACCGGCGCGCGGTTCGCGCGGAGGCGCGCGATCGGTCACCGGCATCGGTTCGCCGTCGATCACCAGGTCGGTGGCGGACACTTTGCCGCCGCGATCGACCAGCGTGAAGCCAAGCGGCTGGCCTTCGGCGAGGCCCGTGAGGCCGGCCTGTTCCACCGCGCTGATATGAACGAACACGTCTTCGCCGCCATCGTCACGAACGATGAAGCCAAAGCCCTTCTGTCCGTTGAAGAATTTAACGACGCCCTTGCCTTCGCCGACGACCTGCGCGGGCATGCCGCGACCACCGCCGCCGCCGCCGCCGCCGAAACCGCCGCCACCGCCAAAGCCGCCGCGACCACCACCGCCGCCGCCGCCGAAGCCGCCGCGGTCACCGCCGCCAAAACCGCCACGATCGCCGCCGAAACCGCCACCGCCGCCGCCGAAGCCGCCGCGATCACCGCCGAAACCGCCGCCGCCAAAACCGCCGCGGCCCTGATCGTAGAAATTGTCGTCGCCGAAACCGTCGCGCTTGTCCTTGCCGCGCCCGCCGCGGCGACCTCTATCAAAACTCATGCCCTGTTAGTCACTTTCGCTTCGCCCCAAGACCAATCGGACAAACATGTCGGGCGAATGACATGCAAAATCCACCGCAAAGGCGGGTTTGGGAATCACTATATCAACTTTTCAGGGCCATGCGAATGATTTTCACCTCTTCGGACCCGATCCGTTCCTTTTCGCGATATTATCGCTATCATGAGCATCCTGCCGCATGTGCGCGTCCGCTCGTCGCGCAACGGGGGTCCTGCATTGCGTCGATTGCGGTGCGAGCGGTTTCGCCATAGAGGGGGTGGCATGACCGTTCATTTCCATGAAGAAGATCTGCCCGTCGGCGTGCTCGCGCCCGGGCCGATCGCCGTCGATACCGAAACCATGGGGCTCATCACCCCGCGCGACCGGCTGTGCGTGGTCCAGATCAGCGATGGGAAAGGGGACGAGCATCTGGTCCGCTTCAACCCCGGCAGCGATTATGCCGCGCCCAATCTGAAGGCCGTGCTGGCTGATCCTGAGCGCCTCAAACTCTATCATTTCGGCCGCTTCGATATTGCCGCGCTGCGCCATTATCTGGGCATCGTCGCCGCGCCGGTCTATTGCACGAAGATCGCCTCACGCCTGGTGCGCACCTATACCGACCGCCATGGCCTGAAGGAATTGGTGCGCGAATTGCTGGGGCAGGACATCAGCAAGCAGCAGCAATCGAGCGACTGGGGCGGTCCGGTCCTGTCCGACGCGCAAAAGGATTATGCCGCATCCGATGTGCGGTTCCTCCACCAGCTCAAGGCCGAACTGGACAAGCGGCTGGAGCGGGAAGGGCGCATGGAACTGGCCCAGGCCTGTTTCGATTTCCTGCCGCACCGGGCCGAACTGGACCTGGCGGGTTGGCCGGAAACCGACATTTTCGCGCATATGTAAGGGGGACGGGGACGCACCGCCATGTCCGTTCAGGCCGAACAGCAACGTAATGTACGCCGCCACTGGGCGCGGCCGGGGGGCAGCCATGACCGACTGGTCAAGCTGCTCAAAAACTGGCTGCCCGTGTCGGTCGGCATACTCGCCGCGCTGCTCGCCACCGCGCCTTTCACCAGCGGCGACAAGGTCAGCTTCGTGCTCGACAAGAACAAGGTGGAAGTGGCCAAGGAACGCATGCGCGTCACCGAAGCGCTCTATCGCGGCGAAGACAGCAAGGGTCAGCCCTTTTCACTGCGCGCCGGATCGGCGGTGCAGAAAAGCTCACGCGAACCGATCGTGGACCTGAACGACATGTCCGCGCGCATCCTGTTGTCGGATGGTCCCGCCGTGCTGACCGCGCAAAAGGGCCGCTACGACATGGAAAGCGAACGCGTCGCAATCGAGGGGCCGGTGCAGTTCCAGGCGGCGGGCGGCTATCGCCTCACCACCCGCGACGTCGGCGTCGATCTCACGACGCGGCGAATGCGCAGCGCCGGCCGCGTCGACGGGCGCATTCCCATCGGCACGTTCAGCGCCGATCATCTCGAAGCCGACATGGGCGCGCGCACCGTGACATTGGACGGCCGCGCCCGCTTGCGTATCGAACAAAATGGCCTCAAAGGGCAGAAGTGATGAAACGCACCCTCATCCTGCTTTCGACAGGCTTTCTGGCCACCACTGGCGTGATGATCGTCGGCTCTGGCGGCCCCCTGTTCGCGCAGGCGCTCCGCAATCATGACAGCAACGCCCCGGTCAATTTCACCGCCGACCGGATTGAGGTGCAGGACCGCGCCGACCGCGTCGTCGTGTCGGGCAATGTCGTCGTGACGCAGGCGGGCATGACGCTCAACGCCGCGCGCATGACCGTCGCCTATCGCAACCAGCCGGGCGGCGGCGCCAATGGCGTCGAAATCGACCGTATCGACGCATCGGGCAATGTCGTCGTGACCAAGGGCGATCAGACCGCGCGCGGCAATGTCGCCATTTACGACCTCAATGCCAAGCTGATCACGATGCTGGGCAATGTTGCGCTGACGCAGGGGGCGAATCGGCTCACCGGAGGACGGCTGGTGATGGATTTGAACAGCGGGCGATCGACCGTCGATGGGCGCTCCAGCGGCGGCGGCGCGGGCACCTCTACCAGCCCCAGCGGACGGGTCTCGGGCACCTTCTCGGTGCCGCAGCGCAGCAACTGACCGCGCCCCGAAAAGGCGACAGGTGCGGAGCGTTTTTTACAAAATGGCAGGATTCGCAATAATGCGCCTTATTGCGAACGGCTAAGCATCTGATTTACAACGATAATGTTTGATCCTGGCGGCGCGGAAATGCAAAACGCCTGACAGCCGTCGCTTTTGCTGTCGCGCTATAGGCATGAAAAAGGGCGCCGCCTCGCCAGCGACGCCCTTTCACGATCGGACGGGAAATCACGCCGCCGCGCGACGTTCCTTCAGTTCCTCGTTCAACATTTCCGCCAGCAGGAAGGCCAGCTCCAGGCTCTGCGCCGCGTTGAGGCGCGGGTCGCAATGGGTGTGGTAGCGGTCCGCCAGACCTTCGTCGGTGATGGCGATCGCGCCGCCGGTGCATTCGGTGACATTCTGCCCGGTCATTTCGGCATGGATGCCCCCGCCAAAGCTGCCCTCGGCGCGATGCACGGCGAAGAAACCCCGCACCTCGGCCAGGATGCGGTCGAACGGCCGCGTCTTGTAGCCGTTCGGCGCCTTGATGACATTGCCGTGCATCGGATCGCACGACCACACCACCGGATGCCCCTCCCGCAGCACCGCGCGCACCAGCTTGGGCAGGCCCGCCTCGATCTTGTCATGGCCATAGCGGGTGATGAGTGTGATCCGCCCCGCCTCGCGCGAAGGGTTCAGCACATCGAGCAGCCGCAGCAGCGCATCCGGCTCCAGGCTCGGCCCGCACTTCATGCCGATCGGATTGCCGATCCCGCGCAGATATTCGACATGCGCCGATCCTTCAAAGCGCGTGCGGTCGCCGATCCACAGCATATGCGCCGACGTGTCATACCATTCGCCGGTGATCGAATCCTGCCGGGTCAGCGCTTGTTCGAACGGCAGCAGCAACGCTTCGTGGCTGGTGTAGAAGCTGGTTCCGCCCAGCTGCGGCACGCTCTCCGCGTCCAGCCCGCAGGCGCGCATGAAGTCGAGCGCCTGGCCGATCTGGTCGGCCATTGCCTCGAACTTCGCGGCCCAGGGGCTGCGGCCCATGAAGTCGAGCATCCAGCCATGCACCCGGTCGAGGCTGGCATAGCCGCCCGTCGAAAAGGCGCGCAGCAGGTTCAATGTCGCAGCGGACTGATTATAGGCGCGCACCATCCGCGCCGGGTCCGGCTCCCGCGATTCCGCTGTGAAGGCAATGTCGTTGACATTGTCGCCGCGATAGCTGGGCAATTCCACCCCGCCGATCGTCTCGGTATCGGCCGATCGCGGCTTGGCGAACTGGCCCGCCATGCGGCCGACCTTCACCACCGGCAGCTTGGACGCAAAGGTCAGCACCACCGCCATCTGGAGCAGCACGCGGAACGTGTCGCGGATATTGTTGGGGTGGAATTCGGCAAAGCTCTCGGCGCAATCGCCGCCCTGCAACAGAAACGCCTCGCCGGTCGCCACCTTGGCAAGATCCGCCTTCAGGTTGCGCGCCTCGCCCGCAAAGACGAGCGGCGGAAACTGGCCAAGCTGAGCCTCGACCGAAGCAAGCGCCACCTGGTCCCGATAGACGGGCATCTGAATGCCCTTTTGGCTCCGCCAGCTTTCCGGCGTCCACTTCGCCGCCACGTCTCTTCTCCTTCGCATGCATCAAAATAGGCGCCGCACCTACGCCGCCACGCGGGTCAAGGCAAGTTTATAGCGGTAGCGCCCGTCCGTTGCGCAATGATTTGTCTCGATCAGGCTGATCGACCGGGCCATCAGTCCAGTCGCCAGTCCCGCGTCAGTCCTTGCGTCGGGCGGTGAAGTCGAACGTCACCGCCACCTGCGGGGCCAGGCTGCCGCCGCTCTCCCCGTTGCCCACATCATAGGCCGCGCGCGCGATGCTGGCGATGCCGCGCACCCGCCGCGTCGCGCCGTCGCCCGATAGGCTGAACCGGATGGACTGGGGCTTGGAGATCCCTTTTAGCGTCAACATGCCATCGGCGCTGTAGCGGCCGGGGCTGGTTTCCTGTGCGCCCTTGGCGGTGAAGGTCGCGGTCGGATGAGCGGCGGTCGCGAAAAACTCGTCGCCGGGCAGCATCCCGTCCTTATAGGCGTCGCCGACGCTCGCCGACGTCATGTCGATCGTCACGGCGATGTCCGCGCTTTCGGGCCGGGCGGGGTCCATGACGATGTTCGCGGTCCATTTGGAAAATGTGCCGCTGATCGTCTCACCGTCATTGCCCACCGAAAATCGGATGGCGCCGCCCGGCTGCACGGCCCACGTCGCTGGCTCTGCGGTCGTGTCCTCGGCCGCGTCGCTGGCGTTGGCGACCGCATTGTCCACCTCCGTCGCGGCGGTGGCATTCTGCGCTTCGGCGACATTGGCGGCGTCGTTGCCCATATCCACGTCCTGCGCTACCGGCGCCGGGGCGGGCGGCGCGCTGGTCGGCACGATCGCGCGGCCGGCCAGGAAGCCGATCAGGATCAGCGCGGGCAATGCCACCAGCCACAGCTGCGAGCGGCCTGGCACCATCCGCCAGAGCAACCCGTCGCGCAGCAGCAGATGATGGCGCAGCGCGCCCGCGACATGCAGCAGGAACAAGGCAATGCCGATCCAGGCGATCACGCCATGGCTGCCCTCGGCCAGTTCGTGCGCGCCAGCGGGCACCGGCAGATGGGGCAGGGGGATGATGCCAAAGATCAGTGTCGGCACCTTGACCTTCGCAGTGGAAACCAGCGCCCAGCCCGTCAGCGGCGCGGCCAGCATGAAGGCATAGAGCCCGAAATGCACGGCAGAGGCCAGGCTGCCCTGCCAACCGCCTTCCTTTGCTGGCGGACGCGGCTTCCAGTAACGGACGGCGATCCGCAACAGCGTCAGCGCCAATATGGTGATGCCGACCGACTTGTGCAGCTGGAACAGGTTGAAGCCGCGCGCGCCCAGATCTTCCAGCGCCCATCCCACGGCAATCTGGAACGCCAGCAGGGCGGCGATCGCCCAGTGCAGGATGATGGCGGCTATGCTGTAGCGCTGCGGCATGGATGCTCCCCGTTGTGGCGTGCCGCCAAATTAGGTCGGACGCGCATGCAAGTCCATCATCTTGCAACCAATCACGCAGGTCACGCCCGCGACCGGCCCGTGCAACGCCGGGGGGGAGGTCGTGCTAATCCTCGATATCCAGCGCTTCCACTTGCGCCGTCGGCAAGTCGGCGCCCATGATTTTCGCCAGCGTGGGCGCAATGGCGCGCATGTCGATCCGGCCCAAATCCTTGCCGGCCGGGATGCCCTCGCCCAGCAGCAGCAGAGTCGCGTCCAGGGCGGCGGGGCCGGGAAAATAGCCGTGCATCCCTTTGACCGGGCTTGGGCCGGTTACGGGAGCTGCCGCGCCCCGGAAGATGTCGGTCACAAAGCCCGGCTTCAGGTTCACGGCAAAACTCGCTTGCGGATTGCCGCCCATCGAAACGAGCCTGTCGTGATCCACGATCTGATCGATACCGTTGGCGGGATTGGCGGCCAGCCGGTCGAGCAGCGTCTTGACCCGCGCCTTGAGTCCCGCATCATCGGGTCGTGCGAGCATGATCGCCGCCGATCCGCCCGCGATCCAGGGCATCGCCAGCCAGGACGCGACCTTGCCGTCGGACCCCAGCGTGATGAGTCCGGCGTCGATGAAGGGGCGGTAGAGGTTGAGTGCGCTATGCGTCGCTTCGAACCCATGGTCGCTGACCAGCGCGATCACCGCGTCGGGATGCGCCTGTCGTTCGGCGGCCACCAGATCGCCGACCAGCGCGTCGATCTTTTCCAGCACGGCCTTCGCCGCGGGGGATCCCGGTGCGCTGGCATGTTCCTCATGGTCCAGTGCGGCAAAGTAGACGGTCAGGAAATCGGGTTTGTGCGCGTCGATCAGGGCGCGGGCGAACTGCGTGCGATTCTGGTCCGCAGCCAGGCTTTCGTCGATCCCCATGGCATAAGGTTCGCCGACCCGCGCTTCCAGTTGCGCTTTCAAACCCGGTGTCGCGAGCGCATCGAGCAGCCGCGCGTCATCCTCATGTCCGGTGCGCCATATTTGCGGCAGGTTCCACGTCACGCCCCTGGCCGCGACGCTGACGGGCCAATGGACATTGCCAGTGGACAGCCCTGCCTTGGTCGCCGCTTCCCACAGCATCGGCGTCTTCACATCCTGCGCGTACCAGTACCAGCCACCCTGGTTCATCCCCATGGGGTCAAAGCTGTTATTGGCGACGATGCCATGTTTGGCCGGCGACACGCCCGTCATCAGCGTTGTGTGGCTGGGGTAGGTCAGAGTGGGCAGCACGCCGGTCACGCCGGTCGCACGCGCGCCTTCCTTCACGAAGCGACGCAGATTGGGAATGGAAAGCCCGCGCTTGTCCGCCTCCAGCACATCGCCGGGGCGCAACCCGTCGATGGAGATGAGGAGGACGGGTTCTGCCCGGGCCGCGAGCGGTACAACCGTGGTCAGGGCCGAAACGACAAGCGCGAGTCTTTTCATGCGTCTTTCTCCGCTATCCGGCTCAGAAGCCGGTCTTGAGCGTGGCGAAGAACTGCTGGGGCGCGCCCACCAGCAGGGTCTGCGCGTCGCCGCTGTTGACGAAGCCGCCCGAGCCGATCGTTCCGACATATTTCTTGTCGAACAGATTGGTGGCATTCAGCTGCACTTCGATCCGATCGGTCAGGCGATAGCCGACCGATGCGTCGACGATGACCCGGCCGGGCACCGAGGCATCATTGGTGTAGCTGTAATAACGGCGCGACATGTAATTGACGCCGACCCGGCCGAACGCCTTCCCATCATCATAATTGAATTCGCCGCGCGCCATATGCTTGGGGCTGTCGACGACGGTCTTGCCCCTGATCGCCGCGACCAGCGTGCCGTCCGAACTGTTCAGCACATCGTCCCGGTACGTGGCGTCGGTGTAGCTGTAGGACGCGTAGACGCCAAAGCCGGACCCCAGTTTGAGGTCGCCCGCCGCTTCGAAGCCCAGCGCGCGCACGCCGCCGACATTCTGCAACGCGGACGCAAGACCCTGGATCGGGCTGCCCACCGTCACCGCCAGCAGGCGGTTGCGGAAGTTGACGAGGTAGGCGCCCAGCACGCCGTTGAACATCGGCGTGTTGTAGCGCAGGCCCAGTTCATAGGTATCGGACTGTTCAGGCTTGAGATCATCCCTGATCGCATCGAAGCCGACCTGGTTGGTCGAAAAGGGGCCAGTTGTGGTGGCGGAGGAGAAGGCGCGCGTCACCTGGGTGAACCCGCCAAAGATTTCCGCCTCCGGGCTCAGCTCGACGGCAAAGCCGGCATGCGGCTGGAACCAGTCCTCGACCTTGATCCTGCCTTCGGGGAAGCTCGCCTGGACGATGGCATCGGCCTTGTTGGTGACCTTGAACCCCTTCCATCCCAGGTTGATCGTCACCATGCCCAGGTCGATCTTGTCCTGGATATGATATTGGAAGGTGTTCGTCGTGAAATCGAACTCCCATTGGGTGAAGAAGGGGTTTTTGGGATAGTCGCGGAAGCTCAGGCCCGGCTCCGTCCGGCTGGCGAAGGCGTAAAAGCGGCGCGCCTGATGGAATTCGTTATTCTCATACCATGCCCCCGCGCTCAGCGTCTGAATGCCCAGCGTATAGTCGACGCTGCCGAACACGCCGATCCGGTCCATGTCATATTCGGTCGTGCGCACCGACATGGGCACGCCGTTGGGGCTGGGCGTATAGGGCGTCCCCCACAGGCCCATGCCGCTATTATTGTGATAATAGCCCTTGATGCGGAAGGTCGCGGCCTCACCGATCGGGGTTGTCAGGCCGACTGCGCCCAGCCAGTCCTTACGCAGGCCCGCCGCGTCATAATAGGCGTCGTCGGCGCTGGTGACGTTGCCGGGATAGACCTGTCCGCCCGCGACCGGTGCGCCGCTATAATCGTACAGGCCGTCGGGGAATGGCGATCCGCCGCTGTTGCTGACCCGATCGACGTCGTTGAGGCGGTCGGCATAATCGATCGCGCGCGCATAGTCGGGGAACGTGTTGTCCCAGTCCCATCCCAGGCGGCGGATCATGTTCATCGACATGTCCTGATAGTCTTGCTCGCGCCGGTCCGAATAGCTCAGCCACCCATCGATGGTCGCGTTGCCGGCCGGGATCACGACCTTCGCATTGCCCATATGCTGGTCCTGCGTCCCCTGGCCCTTCCACTTGTCGGTCGCGCCATAACCATAGGAGACATAGCCGCGGATGCCATCGCGCGTGCCCAGCGCCAACCGGGCGAAGGCGCGCCAGGTTTCGTCGCTGCCATAGGTCAGGTTGCCCTGGCCCGCGAGCGACCCGCCGCTCAGATATTCGGCAGGGTCGGCGGAAAATGTCTCGACCGTACCGCCAAGATTGCCGGTCGATTGGGTGCCAAGCGAACCTGCCCCCTGGCTGACGCGCACGCTGCCGATATTTTCGCTGCTGATCGCACGGGTGATGTGCAGGCCGTTATGGTTGCCATAGCTCATGTCGCCCAGCGGAATGCCGTCGAAGGTGAAGCCCAGCTGATTCTGGTTGAAGCTGCGGATGGTGACGCGCTGCGACCATTCATAATTGCCGAACGGGTCGGCGGACTGGAAATTGACGCTTGGCAGCTTCTCGATCGCCTTGAGCGGATTGGTGCCCGGCGTCAGCGTGACGATGTCCTTGTCCGTGATTTCCTGCACCTGGCGCGTTTCGCCACGGCCAAAGACGATGATTTCCCCGCCGTCCGTCGGCGTGGCTGCTGCGGGCAGGGCGTCCTGCGCGAAAGCCGGCGTCGCCGCCAGGAAAGTCGATGCAAGCAAGAAAGTGTGAAGTGGCCGCATGATGATAGTCCCCCTGGACACCGGTCTGATCGCCGGGTCGCGAGGGGCCTGTATCGTCGGCATGTTGCAAGGTGGTGAGGGATCGTTGACGGATTGGCGTCATGGTCGTGACAGGTGCGTCATGAATGGTGTGTTGCAGGCCTGTGTCAGAAAAGCCGCACCTTCGTCATTTTGCATGATGTTATTGCATCGATGGCCGTGACGGCTATGGCAATGACCATATATTTCCAAGGGAAAGCAGAACATGCCCAAACCTGAAAGCTGGCGGTTCAGTCCCGATGCCTATCGTTTCATCACGAGCATCGATACTCGTTTCCAGGATCTCGACACGATGGGTCACATCAACAATGTGGCCATTTCTGGTATTTTCGAAACGGCGCGCATCCGCTTTCACCATCATCTGGGCCGTCACCCGCAGGAACAGGGGGTGCGCTGGCTGGTGGCCAATGTGAACCTCAATTTTCTGGAGGAATCGCATTTTCCCTATCCGTTCGAAGTCCATTGCGCCATCGGCCATATTGGCCGCACCAGCTGGACGATCAGTTCGGCGGGGTTCCAGAAGGGCGTGTGCGTCGCGACCTGCGATACGACGGTGGTGACTCATGGCGCCGAAGGGCGTCGCATTATCGACGATACGCTGCGCGAAGCGATGGAGCGGAATTTCCTGCGCACCCCCGCCTGATGGCGCCTTAGCTAAAACCCGCCAGATGGCGGCTCCATTGCAGAGCGATGACCCCGCCCTTGACCGGCTGGATCAGGGCGATGGCCAGCATCGCGGCCAAGCCGGGCCAGATCAGCGATTGCCACGCCAGCGGGATCGCGAGCATCCTGTTCGTCTCGATCATTAATGGCACCAGGATATGGCCCAGCAGCAGGATCACGATATAGGCCGGGAAATCGTCCGCCTGATGCGCGTCCAGCTGGAGGCCGCACCCCTCGCAGCAGGGCCTGACCTTCAGAAACCGGGCAAACATGCCCTGCGCGCCGCACGCGGGACAGCGGCCACGCAGGCCACGCGCGATGGCGGGCCAGGCGGCGCGTTCGGGCGGTTGCGGGACAATCGGATCGGTCATGCCCTCATCGCTAGGACGACATCCGGACCGGCGCAATATGATGGGCGCGCGGACATCGCTTCCGTCGGGCGCAAAGCCTGCTAGGAAGCGTCATGCGCCTGCCGGGTCCGACCGAAATATTTTGTCTGTTCGACGACGCGCGTGTGCGCGGACCCGCGCCCGCCCGTCTCTATCGTGATCCCGTGGCCACCATCGCGGCGTACCGCATGGATGAAGTGCAACCAGCGCTCGATCGCGTCGCACAGGCGAGTGATGCGGGCCTGCACGCCGCCGGCTTCATCAGCTATGAAGCGGGCCTGGCGTTGGAAGACAGGTTGGCGCCGATCGCCGCGCGAAGCGAGGGGGGCGGCGCGCCTTTGCTGTGGTTCGGCCTGTTCGAAGGGATGCGCCGCATCCCCTCCACCGCCGTGCCCGGCCTGCTGCCGGACAGGGCGCAGGCAAAGATCGGAACCGTGCGGCCGCTGATCGCCGTGGCGGATTATCGCCGCGCCTTCGAAGCGGTGCAGGGCTATATCCATGCCGGCGACATCTATCAGGTCAATCTGACCTTTCCTTGCGATGTGCCGTTCGAAGGCGACCCGCTGGCGCTCTATGCCGCGGTCCGCCCGCGCGCCGCCGCCGGCTATGGTGGCGTCGTCCACACCGGCAGCCATAACATTCTGTCCTTCTCCCCCGAACTCTTCTTCAGCCAGGTGCGCGGCCAGCTGACCGCTCGGCCGATGAAGGGCACCGCGACGCGCGGCGTCGATCCGGCAAGCGACGCGGCCCAGGCGCGTTGGCTGGAGGAGGATGACAAGCAGCGCGCCGAAAATCTGATGATCGTCGATCTGTTGCGCAACGACCTGTCTCGCGTGTCGCAGGCGGGCAGCGTCATCGTGCCTGACCTGTTTCGGGTGGAAAGCTACCCCACGGTGCATCAACTGGTGTCCACCGTCCGCGCCCGCGTGCTGCCGGGCCTGTCGCCCGTCGATGTGTTGCGCGTGCTGTTTCCCTGCGGGTCGATCACCGGCGCGCCCAAAGTGCGGGCAATGGAGATCATCGACGCGGTCGAGCCGCATCCGCGCGGCGTCTACACCGGCGCGATGGGCTGGATCGATCCGGACGGCGACGCGGCGTTCAATGTCGCCATCCGCACATTGTGCATCGAAGACGGCAAGGGCGTGGCGCGGTTGGGGCTGGGGTCTGGTATCGTCGCGGATTCCGATGGCGCATCTGAATGGGCGGAATGTCTTGCCAAGAGCCGATTTCTTTGCGCAGCTTGACTTGAATGAGAGCAGGGGCTTGAAATAACCGCAATGTCTTTGATCGACGGACAGTATGACCTGCTCGAAACCATGGCCTTCGACCCGCATGAGGGGATAAGGCTGCTGGACCTGCATCTCGCGCGCATGAAGGCAAGCGCCGATGCGCTGGGTTTTGCCTTTGATCGGCACGATGTCCGCAACGAACTTCAGGCCGCGACCTTCCGCCTGCGCGAACGCAGCCGGGTACGGTTGCTGGTGTCCAGGGGCGGAGCGCTGGCGATCGAGGTGCGCGATCATCGCACCTGGCCGCACGCGATCGTGCCGGTTGCGGTCGTGCCCCGACAGGCGTCGGCTAACGACCCGCGCCTGCGGCACAAAACGACGGATCGGGCCGTCTATCGCGACGCATTGCGCCGTGGCGGCACCTATGAAGTGTTGCTGACCGATGAAAAAGGGTATTTGACCGAAGGCTGTTTCTCGACCCTTTTCGTCGAACGCGGCGACAAGCTGGTGACGCCGCCGCTCACGCGCGGCCTGCTACCCGGCGTTTTGCGCCAGAGCCTGATCGACATGGGGGAAGCTGCGGAGGCGGACCTCAAGGTTCATGACCTGGAGCGCGGCTTCTTCATCGGCAATGCCGCGCGCGGCATGGTCGCGGCGACGCTGGCGCGATAAGCGCCCGTCGATAGCCGCGCTTTTAAAGGGCAAAGCCATTGCCGCCCATCTGGCGGTTGCCCCTAAGTGCGTTGCGCACTAAGGACCGCCGCGTCCGCTAAATGTGCGGGCAAGAGGATATTTGAGAAAGAAGATTGCCATGAGCCAGACTTCCGCTGCCCTCGGTCGCATCCAGCCGTCCGCCACGCTCGCCATGAGCGCACGCGTCAACGCGCTCAAAGCCGAAGGCGTGGATGTCATTGGCCTGTCGGCGGGGGAACCGGATTTCGACACGCCCGATTTCGTCAAGGACGCCGGCATTGCAGCGATCCGCAACAACCAGACCCGCTATACTGACGTGGACGGAACCGTCGATGTCAAGGAAGCGGTCGCCTTCAAATTCAAGCGCGACAATGGCCTTGTCTACAAGCGCAGCCAGATCAGCGTCAATTCGGGCGGCAAGCATACCTTGTTCAACGCCTTGATCGCCACGGTGGACAAGGGCGATGAAGTCATCATCCCCGCGCCCTATTGGGTCAGCTATCCCGACATCGTCAATTTCGCGGGCGGCACGCCGGTCATCATCGAAGCGCCGGCTGCCCAAGGGTACAAGATCACGCCGGCGCAGCTAGACGCTGCGATCAGCCCGCGCACGAAATGGGTGATGCTCAATTCCCCGTCCAACCCCTCGGGCGCGGCCTATTCGGCGGACGAACTCGCGGCGCTGGCCGATGTGCTGCTGCGCCATCCCCATGTGATGGTGATGACCGATGATATGTATGAGCATGTCTGGTATGCCGCATCGCCCTTCGCCACCATCGCGCAGGTGTGCCCGGACCTTTATGACCGCACGCTGACGGTCAATGGCTGTTCCAAGGCCTTTTCCATGACCGGATGGCGCATCGGTTTTGCCGGCGGTCCTGAATGGATCATCAAGGCGATGGGCAAGCTCCAGTCGCAATCGACCAGCAATCCCTGCTCGATCAGCCAGGCCGCCGCCGTTGCCGCGCTCACTGGTCCGCAGGATTTTCTGGAAGACCGCAATGCGGTGTTCAAGAAGCGCCGCGACATGGTCGTCGCCATGCTGAACGATGCACCGGGCCTGGATTGCCCAACCCCCGAGGGCGCTTTCTATGTCTACCCTGACGCAAGCGGCGTGATCGGCAAGACGACGCCCAAGGGTGCGGTGATCGACAGCGATGAAGCACTGATCGGCTATTTCCTGGATGAAGCCAAGGTGGCCGCTGTCCATGGCGCCGCCTTTGGTTTGTCGCCGGCCTTCCGCATCAGCTATGCAACCTCGGACGATGTGCTGCGCAAGGCGTGCACCCGCATTCAGGAAGCCTGCGCGGCGCTGAAATAAGGCCGTCTATTTCCGCCTCGCTAAAAAAACAGGCGGCGGGAACTTTTTTCGCCCAAACTGGAAACTGTCCTTTTCCCGCTGCGCCGTCTTGTGTTCGGCGCAGCGCGGCTTATATGCCGGTTGCGAACAGAAACTTAAATATCCGGCGGCGTTCGTCGTCCTTATCCTGGCATTGGTCGAAAGCTGCTGCGGTGGCATCGATTGTTCAGTCAGGGGCAAGGCGCATGAAGGTAGCGGGAAAGCCGATGAGATCGGCAGACTATGGTAGAAAGGCGTTTGCCATGAAGGCGTTCCTCAAATCCGATTTGTTCCTGCGCTTCCTGGGCGGGTTTGCGATCGGTGCTGTTGGCATGGTCATGCTGCAACCCGACGAGCCGCCGATGTTCAGCAGCACCGCTGTCGCCGCGACCTCGACCGATGGCTCGGCCCTTTAAGCGCGTCATCCCGTTTCTGGTGGCTGCGCTTGCCGCAGCCGCCCCAGCGCACGCGGAGCGTGTCGTGTCCGCGCCTGCCCCCGCCATTGATGCCGCACCCAAGCGCAAGCTGGAAACAGCCGTTTTCGCAGGCGGCTGCTATTGGGGCGTCGAGGGCGTTTTTTCTCATGTCAAAGGCGTCAAACTCGCTGTCTCGGGTTTTGCCGGCGGCCCGCGCGACGTGCGCGTTGATTATGAGACGGTCAGCGGTGGCGACACCGGCTATGCCGAAGCCGTGCGCGTAACCTATGATCCCAAGATCGTCAGCTATGGCACGCTGCTGCGCATCTTCTTCTCGGTCATCGCCGACCCCACTTTGCTCAACCGCCAGGGCCCCGACCGTGGGACGCAATATCGCAGTGCGCTCTTTCCCTTGAATGGCGAACAGGACCGGGCGGCGCGCGCCTATCTCGCGCAACTGGGGAAAAGCGGCCTGTGGAATGATCCGATCGTGACGAAGGTGGAGCGGTTCACCGGCTTCCAGGACGCCGACAGCTATCATCAGGATTTCATGCGCAAGAACCCGCGCCATCCCTATATCCTGCGTTGGGACGCGCCCAAGCTGGCGGCGTTCAAAACCATGTTTCCGGCATCATATCGCGATCAGCCTTCCGCCTGAGACGCGCGCGCGAAGCCGGCCCTTGTTCTGGCCGGACCTGCGCCTACCTGTTTGAGGAACGATGCAGGAGGATAGGATGAGCGACATGCGCGGCCGCCGGATTTTGACGACCTTGCAGGAGGACGGTCGACTGGTCGTCGAACTGGCGGAGGAAAGCCTGCCGCCGCCAACCGGGCATGACGTCGTCGTGCGGGTCGAGGCAGCGCCGATCAACCCATCCGACCTTGGCCTGCTTTTCGGTCCGGCGGACCTGGACAATGCCGAATATGGCGATGGCCGCATCGTAGCGACGATGCCGGACGGCGCGCGCCGGGCGATGGCCGCGCGTGTCGGGCAGGCGATGCCGGTCGGAAACGAAGGTGCAGGAACCGTCGTCGCGGCAGGGGAAGCCGCCGACGCGCAAGCCTTGTTGGGCAAGACGATCGCTTGTGTCGCCGGTGGCATGTTCGCGCAATATCGGACAGTCGATGCCCGGTCCGTCATTGAGCTGCCGGACAATGCGACGGCAGAGCAGGGGGCGTCCGCCTTCGTCAATCCATTGACCGCGCTCGGGTTTGTAGAAACCATGCGTCGCGACGGCCATAGCGCGATCGTCCACACGGCCGCCGCCTCCAACCTGGGCAAGATGCTGCTGCGCATCACCAAGGAAGACGGCGTTCCGCTCGTCAACATCGTGCGCAGCCCTACGCAGGCCGCGATGCTGAAGGATATGGGCGCGGAGCATGTTGTCGACAGCAGCAGCGACGATTTCAAAGCGCATCTCGTCGCGGCGCTCAAGGCCACGGGCGCGACTTTGGCCTTTGATGCGATCGGCGGAGGCACGCTGGTCGGGCAGATCTTGCACGCTATGGAAGAGGTGGCGTCGGAAGGGCAGGAGTATAGCCGCTATGGCTCCAACAGCCGCAAGCAGGCCTATATCTATGGCTCGCTCGATACCGGCCCGACCATTCTCAACCGCAGTTTCGGTTTCAGCTGGTCGGTCGGGGGCTGGCTGCTCTTCCCCTTTTTGCAAAGTCTTGATGCAGCCGCACTGGAGCAACTGAGAGCGCGCGTGCGGGATAATCTGACGACGACCTTCGCGAGCCAGTATAAGGCGCGCATTTCACTGGAGGACGCGCTCAAGCGCGATGCAGTGTTGACCTATAATGCGCGGCGCACGGGCGAGAAATATCTGCTGCTGCCCAATGGCTGAGCTGAGGCCGGACGGACTATACCATGGCTTGGCGGAAGGCACCCGGTCAGTCGATGCGCCTCAAATGAAAAGAGCGGGGTCTGCTTCCAGACCCCGCCTCTTTTTGCGATTCGCTGGTGCGCGCGCTTATTTCGGCGCGAGAACCATCAGCATCTGACGGCCTTCCATACGCGGATAGGCTTCGACCTTCGCGATTTCCTGGACATTCTCAGCCACGCGTTGCAGCAAATTCATGCCCAACTGCTGGTGGCTGAGTTCGCGGCCGCGAAAGCGCAGCGTAATCTTCACCTTGTCGCCATCGCCGATGAAGTCATGCACCTTCTTCATCTTCGTCTCATAATCATGATCGTCGATGTTGGGGCGCATCTTGATTTCTTTGAGTTCCTGCGTCTTCTGCGTCTTGCGGGCGATATTCGCCTTCTTCTGCGCTTCATACTTGAACTTGCCGATGTCGAGAAACTTGCAGACCGGCGGATCGGCGTTAGGCGAGACTTCGACGAGATCGAGGCCAATCTCATAGGCCTGCTCGATCGCCTCCTGCGTAAACATCACACCGAGATTTTCGCCTTCATCGTCAATCACGCGCACTTTGGGCACGTTGATGAACTCGTTATAACGGGGGCCGGATTTCGGCGGCGGCGCCATCGGGCGGCGCATCATCGGGGGACGTATAGCAATATCTCCTATGGTCGTTACGAAAACGAGCGGCTTTTAGCGACATTTTACCAATGCGGAAAGGGGTGCGCGGTTCCGCCGTGGCGAAATCACGCACCCTTGCAGCATTTCTGCCTCACCGCATATCGGGGGGCGACGCTTCTTTTTCAAGACGGGCGATGACATCGTCCAGCGACAGGACGTTCTGGCCATCCTTGCCCAACTCGCGCAACGCCACCGTGCCCTCATCCGCCTCGCGTCGCCCGATGACCAGCAGGTTGGGCACCTTGGCCAGGCTATGTTCGCGCACCTTGTAGTTGATCTTCTCGTTGCGCGTATCGAGTTCGGCACGGATTCCGGCGGCGCGAAGCCTGTCGACGGCCGCCTTGGCATAATCGTCCGCATCAGAGACGATGGTTGCGACCACCGCCTGAACCGGGGCGAGCCAGAGCGGGAATTTGCCCGCATAATGTTCGATCAATATGCCGATGAAACGTTCATAGCTACCGAAGATCGCACGATGGAGCATGACCGGGCGATGCCGCTCGCCATCCTCACCGACATAGCTGGCGTCGAGCCGTTCGGGCAGCACCCGGTCGGACTGGATCGTGCCGACCTGCCAGGTGCGGCCAATCGCGTCAGTGAGGTGCCACTCCAGTTTGGGCGCGTAGAAAGCGCCTTCGCCCGGTAACTCCTCCCAGCCATAGTCCGGCGTATTGAGCCCGGCGGCAGCGACCGCGTTGCGCAGTTCTTCCTCTGCCTTGTCCCACATCTCCTCGGTGCCGAATCGCTTTTCGGGACGCAGCGCCAGCTTGATCGAATAGGTGAAGCCGAAATCCTTGTAGATACGGTCGGCAAGCGCGCAGAAGGCACGTACTTCCTCGACAATCTGGTCCTCGCGGCAGAAGATATGTGCGTCGTCCTGCGTGAACTGGCGCACGCGCATCAGGCCGTGCAGCGCGCCATGCGGCTCGTTGCGGTGGCAGCAGCCATTTTCGTAGAAGCGCAAGGGCAGGTCGCGATAGCTTTTGATTCCCTGCCGGAATATCAGGACGTGCGCCGGGCAGTTCATGGGCTTCAAGGCCATCCAGTCGGCATCGTCCGACACCAGCGGCCCTTCGTCCTCGACATTGGGGACTTCGTCGGGGATGACGAACATATTCTCGCGATATTTGCCCCAATGGCCCGACTGTTCCCACTGGCGCGCGTCCATCACCTGCGGCGTCTTGACCTCGCGATAGCCCGCCTCGTCGATCGCGCGGCGCATATAGGCTTCGAGGTTCCGCCAGATGACATAGCCCTTGGGATGCCAGAAGACCGAGCCATGCGCTTCCTGCTGGAGGTGGAACAAGTCCATCTCCGCGCCCAGCTTGCGGTGGTCGCGCTTCCCCGCTTCCTCAATCCGCGTCAGATGTTCGGCCAGTTGCTTCTTGTTGAGCCAGCCCGTGCCGTAGATGCGCGACAGCATCGCATTCTTCTGGTCCCCGCGCCAATAGGCGCCCGACACGCGGGTCAGCCTGAAGGCCTGCGGGTCCAGTTTGCCCGTCGAGGCAAGGTGCGGCCCACGGCACATATCGTACCAGGAGCCTTCGGAACCGGGGGTGCCAGAATGATAAACGGTCAGTTCCTCACCCTGCGGCAATTCGGCCGCCCACTGCGCCTTGAACGTCTCGCCGGCCGCTTCCCATTGCGCAATCAGCGTGTCACGGTCGATCACCTTGCGTTTGAGCGGCTTGTCTGCGGCGATGATCTTGCGCATTTCGGCCTCGATCACGGGCAGGTCCTCTTCAGTGAAGGGTCGGTCCTTGGGCGCGAAATCATAATAGAAGCCGTCCTCGGTCGCCGGACCGAAGGTGATCTGCGTGCCGGGAAACAGCGCCTGTACCGCTTCGGCCAGCACATGGGCGAAATCGTGGCGCGCCAGTTCCAGCGCGTCCGCTTCGTCCTTCGCGGTCACGAGCGCCAGATGGGCGTCCTCTTGCAGCGGCCGGCCGATATCGCGCAATTCGCCATCGACCCGCGCCGCGATTGCCGCCTTGGCGAGACCCGGGCCGATCGCCGCCGCAATGTCCGCCGGGGTAGTGCCGGGCGCGACTTCACGCACGGAACCGTCGGGCAGAGTGATTTTGAGCATGGCGGACACGATATGTCTTTCTGTTGAAGGGGCTGTCAGCGCGGCACACATAGCCGCGCCTTTCCCTTAGATGGGTCGACTTGCCTGTCAATACAGGGGGGATCTCATGATGAGGCCGAGCCGGAACCGAACTCGCAAAAATTCTAAGTTAATTTTCAAATAGATGATAGAAATGGAATGCGCAAAAGGGCCTCAGAAAAGCCCCAGGCCGCCTTTGCTGAACTTGAAAATTACAACGGATTTTCAGTTGTTTATCAAAATGCTCGCCATAATGGAACGGACAATGAACGGGGTTGGGTTGTCGGACCAAATAGGGAGCCGCTCCCCTCCGCCGTCTGGCTTGCTCGCCGTCAGGCTAGTGCACGGCTGTCTATTCGCTGGGCTTCCTATTGCGGCTAAGTCCCATCGTTCATTTTGATGGCGATAGCCTGGCTATCAAGCAGCAGTCTGGGCGCGTTGCTACGATGCTTCACCCAATTGCTCGGATTTTCAGCCATGTTGGCGATCTTCCAAGTCCTATCAAAATGATGGCGCTCCCGCATTTGCATCTCACCGCGCCCATGATTGCCATGCCTCCTTATCAAGATACGACAGAACAGACCTGAAAAATCATGCTCAGCGGCCGCGACGCACATAGGCTTACCTATTCCACTGGCGCCCGCGTCATCCTTCCTACGAACGCTGCCATTGCGTCCCGCCGCGGTTTCCCCCGGCGGGACATATGGCGTCAAAAGCTGACGCGGGCGGTCACGCGGATGTCGCGTCCCGACAAGGGCGCGAAGTCCTTCAGGAATGAGGCATGGCGGCGGGCAACGACATCGAAGATGTTGTTTGCCGACAGCGCGAAGCTGAGAGGACGTTCTGTACCCCAAGGACGGTAGTTGACCTGCGCATTGACGAGGGTGAAGCCCTTCGTCTCCGTCTCGAAGTCAGAGACACGCTTCTGGTCGTCCGTCCATTCGACCTCGCCGCGCACGTCCACCTTGGGACTGGTGACGCCAAGACCGCCCAGCAAGCGAAGCGGCGGAATGCGCGGGGCGGGGCCTTCGCCGACGATACGCGCGTGGACATAGTCGCCCAGCGCGTCTGCTACGAGCTTCATCTCCCCGAACGTGGCGAGGGTGACTGACCCTTGCGCCTCGAACCCGTAATAGCGCGCCTTGGCCTGACTAAACTGGTAGACGGGCAGGCCATCCTCTTCCTCGCCGGTCAGCCCTTCATAGATGAAGTTGGAAAACCAGTTATGATAGGCCGAGGCCTCAAAACTGTAATTCTCGCCCTTCCCACGTAGCACCGCTTCCAGACCCCATGCGCGTTCGGTCTTGAAATCAGGATTGCCAACCTCGAACGCCTGCGTTCCGGCATGTGGGCCGTTGGCGAACAATTCTTCCGCCGACGGCGCGCGTTCGGAACGGGAGAGATTGACGCCCAGACGCCAGTCGGAATTGAAGCCATAGGACGCGCCGCCCGAGAAGGAGAAGGTGTCGAAGGTTCGCTTGCCTGCGAAGAACTGATCCTGGTCTTCAAGTGGCAATGCCTGCAATTCGCTATGCTCGTAGCGCCCGCCTGCCTCCAGCTTGACCGCGCCATAGTCGAGCGTCTGAAGCGTGAACGCGCCGAACCGCTGCGTATCATTTTTGGGCAGGAAGGCTTCCTCGCCGACGACGTTGAAGTTCCGCGAGTAATATTGGACGCCGCTTGCGCCCTGCCATGGGCCATGATCGGCCTGCACCAGTTCGATGCGGCCCTCCATGCCCTTGTTGTAGAAGGCGGTGCCGACTTCTCCGCTCTCTTCCAGTTCGAAATGCCGATAATCGGCGTAGCTGGCGCGCGCACGGATCGCTTTTAGCAAGCCGCCGCCCGTTTCGACCTCAGCCCGCAAATCCAGCCGATCCTGCGCCAGATCAAGGCGTGGCGCCTCCTGTTCCTGGCCGGGCAGCGTCGCGTAGCGCACAGGCACGCCATAGAGGCTGTCATAATGGCTGTAGGATACGCCCAGATTGCCGGTCTCGGTAATGAGGGCTGCACCGACGCCCGCGGTCCACGTCTTGGCTTGGCTGTTGGGCAGCTTTCCCCGTATCGCGGCATTACCGGCAAAGTCGATGGCTTCCTCGCCTTCTTCCGGCTCTTCGGCGGGAAGCTGGCTGGATGCCAGCGCCTGCGCGCGCGCGCTTGGCGACAAGGCGTAGCCGCCGATGCGCATATTATCCGATTTCAGATAGCTGCCATCGGCGTGGACGACGAACTTGTCACCCAGCGGCACATCGACCGAACCGGCACCGCTGCGCTCGTCGGCTGCGCTGCCATAGGTGGCGATCGCGTCGATATGGACGGGCTCGTCGGGCACGCTGCGGGGGATACGCTTGTCGATGACATTGACAACGCCACCGATCGCGGACGCACCGAAGAGCAGCGACTGGGGACCCCGCAGCACTTCAATGCGTTCGGCGAGCAATGGATTGACCACAGGCGCATGATCAACACTGGTGTTGGACACGTCAATGGAGCCAATGCCATCGACCAGCACGCGTACGCGTTCCCCCTGAAGTCCGCGCAAGACCGGGCGGGACGCGCTGGGGCCGAAGGAGGTTGCGGACACGCCAGGCGTATGCTGGAGCGTTTCGCCGATCGATGGGCGTATCGCCTGTGTGAGGTCGCTCCCCTGAAGCACCGACGCGCCCGAAAGGATATCGGACCGGTCACGTTGGAACGGCGCGGTGACGATGATGTTGGCAGGGGTCTGTTCGTGCAGCGCGGCTTTCTCAGCCCTCTCATCTTCCGCCAGAGCGGGATTGCTGAGCGTGAAGATCGCGATGGCTGAACAGGTCGATAGAAGCAAACTGATGCGCATGGGGTACCCTTTTTTGATCCGAACCTCGGATCCTCTCCTGACTGCGCTCAAGGCGCTTTCCCCTGTTGCGGGTCTCTTATGCTCCTTTATTGCGCGTTACAACATATCATAGCCATATCGTGTCAAAATACTGCTGAGTGTATGATGGTTGCATCACTCCTCATCCTGCTAGGCGACGTACTTCCGCCCATTGTGAATGATGCCTCCTGGCGTGCCGCATCTATTGATCGCGGCCTACGCCGATAAGATCGAGGGTCCTCATCCTCTCGTTTCCGGCCAGACACGCGGCGTGGCGCCTTTCTTCTATCGGCGATGTTGATCGCGAGAAATTGCGGTGAAATCAGCCGCCAATTCGTAATGACCCGCGATAAGGTGGCAGGGTAGCATCGGTCCTTCTACTATCTTGGCTGCCACCAGAAACATTCTGTAACTATATGGAAATACACCGTTATCGTGGGTGATAGTTCATAGTTCAGGGTTGTGATGTGATATAATATTACGTATCACGCCGCATCTTCAGAACATCGACAGGGGACATTCCGTGAGAAATCACCTTCACCATTTGTGCGCCGTATCGATCATTGCGATCACCCCCGGCATCGCCCTTGCTCAGGCAGGCGGGCATGGCCAGGGGGATATCGTTGTTACGGCTGCTCCTTTGGGGCAGAAGGCTGATGAGACCACCACGCCGGTCGTGACACTCACGGGGGCAGAACTGATTCACCGGCGCGCCGCAACGCTTGGCGAGACGCTGGCAGGTCAGCCGGGGATCAATTTCGAAAATTTCGGCGGCGGCGCCAGCCGTCCGATCATTCGCGGCCAATCCTCGCCCCGCGTGCAGGTGCTGAGCGACAGCGCCAATGTGCAGGACGCCTCGGCGATCTCGCCGGACCATAATGTCACGGGCGAACCGCTATTGCTGCGCGGGATCGAGGTGCTGCGCGGTCCGGCGACCCTGCTCTATGGCAGTGGCGCAATCGGCGGCGGGGTCAACCTGCTCGACGAGAAGGTTCCGACCTATGTTCCGGAGGGCGGCATCACCGGTGCAGCCGAAGGGCGGCTGGGCACCGGTGATGATGAGCGCAGCCTGGTAGGCGGTGCAACGGTCGGCGCCGGGCCACTGGCTCTGCGGGTGGAGGGCGTCCACCGCCGCTCCGACGACTATCGGGTGCCTCGCGCCTTTGGGGAGGACAGAGTGCATGGCTCCTACAATGACACATCGACCGTCAGTGTCGGGGGAAGTTGGATCGGCCCGGACGGCTATCTGGGCGTTGCTTATACCCGCCAGCGTAATGAATATGGCGTGCCGGGCCACAATCATGATTATGAAAGCTGCCATCCCCATGGCATCAGCCTGCATTGCGGCAGTCATGGAGAAGAAGAGGAGCATGATCACGACCATGATCATGAACACGACCATGAGGAGGAAGTGCCATTCGTAAAGCTGCGCAGCAATCGCTTCGACATTCGCAGCGATTATAACAATCCTGTGCCCGCGCTGGAGAAGGTACGCTTCCGCCTGTCCTTCACCGACTATGCGCATGACGAGATCGAGGATGGGGAAGCGGAAAACACCTTCCTCAACAAGGCCCACGACCTGCGTGTGGAACTGACTCATGCGCCGCTGGGGGGCTTGCGCGGTACGTTCGGCATCCAACAGAGCGGCAGCCGGTTCCAGGCGATCAGCGGCGGTGTGACGCACACGCTGAATACGGACTCCAGCAATACCGCGATTTTCCTGCTGGAGACTTATTCGCTTGGCAATGTCCGGCTGGAGGCGGCCGCCCGACAGGAATGGCAGACGGTGAAGTCGCTGATCACGCGCTATCCCTCGATCAGGCACAAGCCCTTTTCGGCGTCAGCCGCCGCGATCTGGAGCATAGGCAGCGACTACTCGCTGGCCCTGTCGCTGGCGCATACCGAACGCGCGCCTTCGGTGCAGGAACTTTATGCCTATGGCCTGCACCTTGCGACCAACACCTATGAGATCGGGATCGTCAGCGGCAACAGCCGCCTTGCCGAAAAAGTATCGCAAGGCGTTGAAAAGGCGAATTCGGTCAACCTGACGCTGCGCAAGACGGCAGGGCCGACAACCTTCACCATCGGCGCCTATCATCAGGACTTCGATAATTATATCTACGCCCAGACGCTCGACCAGTTCGAAGATTTCCGTCTGATCCGCTATGCCGGGGCAGAGGCGACCTTCACCGGCATCGATGGGGAAGTGCGCCATGCCTTCAACGATCAGTTCGCCCTGTCGGTGTTCGGCGACTATGTTCGCGCCAAGCTGAAAAATGGTGGCGGTGACCTGCCGCGTATTCCGGCCGGGCGCCTTGGCGCACGCGGCGATGTGCATGTCGGGCCGTTCACGGCGGATGCGGAATATTATCATGTGTTCGAACAGGACCGGATCGCAGCCTTTGAAACGCGCACGCCGGGCTATGACATGGTGAATGCGACGCTCGCCTATCGCGTCGAACTGGGGGACAAGCGCAGCGCGGAACTGTTCGTGCGCGGCACCAACCTGACCAACGAGTTGGCATATAACCATAGCTCGTTCATCAAGACCTTTTCTCCGTTGCGCGGCCGCAACTTCTTGTTCGGCCTGCGGGGGGGCATTCTGAGCAAGACGAAAGGAACAGCGCGGCGACCGTCCGCGCTGTTCCGCCATATCGAGATGCTCCAGGGCGATCGGCCTTGGGGCACCTTTCTGGACGCGGGAACGGGCACCAATTCGATCGGCTGGGTGTCAGGGCTTGCGACCGATCGCTGGGTCGCCGTCACCGGCGCGGCGGGCCATGCCGTTCAGGTGCGTGACGCATCGGATCGCGTTCGCCGACCGCAGGACAGGATCATCCTTGGTAACTGGGCCAACCCGACGCTGCTGGCAGGCGAGCGTTTCGATACCATTCTCGCCGACTATCTGATCGGGGCGATCGAAGGCTTCGCACCCTATTTTCAGGAACGGATGTTCGCCCGGCTGCGGACATTGGCGCGCGGGCGGCTCTATCTGGTCGGCCTTGAGCCCTATGTCGCTGAACGACCGGAGACACCCGACGGCCGCATCCTGTGTGACATCGGGCGATGGCGCGACGCCGTGTTGCTGCAAGCGGGCGAGCGACCCTACCGCGAATTTCCGATGGAATGGGTGCTGGAACAGATGACGGCGTCGGGTTTTCGCGTCGTCAGCGCGCATCGTTTCCCCATCCGTTACCAAGAGAAGTTTGTGAACAGCCAGATCGACATGTGCGCGTCGCGGCTTTCGAGGCTTGGGGATCGGTCACTGGCGGCGGCATTACATGCGCGGGGCGAAGCCTTGCGACAGGACGCTTTGGCCATAATCGGGCGCGACGGCGGGCTGCGCCATGGCTTCGACTATGTGATCGCTGCTGAGAAAGGCTGATCGACTCGCCACCAATATTAAAGTCGGGGGAGGGTACGCATGCCGGGCGCTTATAACCATGGGCTGCGCAAGCAGGGTGGCAGGTGCTTCGAAAACACGCGCCCAGATATGAGCGGTCCGATCAGGCCACATAGGCGTCAGGGCGCGTAGCTGCATGGCTAAAAGCGGCGGCGAGCCAAAGGGATAAAGCATACAAAGGGGTGCACGCGCTGGTTCGTCGGGGAGGCTTTGTTTCGGGGGAAAGACATTCATAACAATTTCTGACTGACGCTGGACATCCTGTGTCCTTCGCCGTATCGAGAAATGATATACCGTCACATAAAGGTCAAGGATAGAATATGGCTTCACTGACAATCGGCTCCCGGTCACGGTACTGTCCGGCTTTCTGGGCGCGGGCAAGACGACGACGCTCAATCATATTCTCGCCAATCGTGAGGGGCGACGCGTTGCCGTGATCGTCAACGACATGTCGGAGGTCAATATCGACGCCGATCTGGTGCGCGGCGGCGACGCGGCGCTGTCGCGCAGCGAGGAGGCGTTGGTCGAGATGACCAATGGTTGCATCTGCTGCACCTTGCGCGATGACCTTTTGAAGGAAGTGCGCGCGCTTGCCGAGGCGGGCCGGTTCGATGCGCTGGTGATCGAGAGCACCGGCATTTCCGAGCCTCTGCCGGTGGCGACTACCTTCTCCTTCCGCGACGAGGATGGCAATTGCCTGGGCGATGTCGCGCGGCTCGACACGATGGTTACGGTAGTCGACGCGCTCAATCTGCTCGCCGACTATTCGAGCCAGGATTTTCTCGCCGACCGTGGCGAGAGCCTGGGCGAGGACGATACCCGCAGCCTGGTCGGCTTGCTGGTCGAGCAGATCGAGTTTGCTGACGTGGTCGTCATCAACAAGGCGAGCGCCGTGTCGCAATGCGGCGATTGGCGACCCATGGGCGGATGTGAGTGCGGCGGTGCAGGCCTATCGCCCGCTCTATCTTCCCTATCGGTTCATAACGCCATCGAGTGATCTTTATGGTTATGCCGAGGCTCTGGTCATGGCGGCGAAGGAAAGGGCCAAACCGAACGAAGAGCGCCTGCCAGGCTATACCGACAGCGCGCTGCCGCTGCTGGAAAAGCAGATATTGGACAAGCGCCCGCTCTATCCTTGGCTGGAAAAGCTGCAATTGTCCTGGAGCCTGTCCAAGGCGCGCGAATATCTGGGCGTGGACGATGCGGACACGCAGTTGCTGCTGGGCAAGGAAAGTCCCGAACAACTGGCCGAGCGGCTGGTGTCGCAGACGCGCCTGGCCGATCCCGACTATCGTCGCCAGCTATGGGAAGGCGGGTTGCAGGCGATTGAGGCGTCAAAGGATCCGCTGATCCAATATGCCCTCAAGCTCGAACCGCGCCAGCGCGCTCTCAAGCGCCAGGTGGACGAAAATTATCAGGGGCCGCTGACGGCTGCCGGGGGCAAGCTCGCCGGGGCGCGCTTTGCGGCCTATGGCAACGCGCTCTACCCCGACGCGACCTTCACTCTGCGGATCAGCTATGGACAGGTGAAAGGCTGGACCGAACGGGGCAAGGCCGTTCCCTATGCCACGACCATGGGGGGCACATTCGACCGCGCGACCGGGAGCGCACCGTTCGACCTGCCGACCGCCTTCGCCGCCAACCGCAAGGCGATCGATCCCGCCACGACCTATGATTTCGTGACTACCAACGACATTATCGGCGGGAATTCGGGCAGTCCCGTCATCGACCGCAGCGGGGCGGTGATCGGCGCGGCGTTCGATGGCAACATCCATTCGCTGGGCGGCAATTATGGATATGATCCGGCGTTGAACCGCACCGTGGTCGTGTCGACCGATGCGGTGCAGGAGGCGCTGGAAAAACTCTATCCCGCGCCCGCTCTGGTCGCTGAACTCAAGGCGCGCTGAGGTGACGCAACCCATTCAAACCGCTGCCTATTGGGACGAGACGGCGGATGCCTACATCGTGGGCGCGGAACCGTTCACCGCACAATTTTGCCGCGATGCCGTGGCGCTGGCCGAGATCGAAACGGGCATGTCCCTGCTTGATATCGCGACGGGGCCCGGCGCGCTGGCGCTCGCCGCAGCGGCAGAAGGCGCGCAGGTGACCGCCATCGATTTTTCCGCGACGATGATAGATCGGCTCGCTGGCCGGTCTGATGGACTTGCCATTACGGCGCGGCAGACGAACGGTCAGGCGCTCGATCTGTCCTCAGACTCGTTTGACCGCGTCTGCTCGGTATTCGGCGTGCCGCTTTTCCCTGATTGGCGGGCGGGCCTTGCCGAAATGGCGCGCGTGCTGCGCCCCGGCGGCCTCGCCGTCCTTGGGGTAGCGGCCAATCCCTATGGATTTGGTCCGAACCAGCTATTGGCGGAGGCGCGGCTGGCCCTATGGCCAGACATTGCGATCGACATGGATATGCCTGGCATGATGGCCCTGCATGAGGGCGATTGCATTATTGCCGCGTGCGAAGCAGCAGGGCAGGCGCACGTCACGCTGCACAGCCGGACTCATGACATTGTGCTGCCAGCGGGCATTTTGACCCATGACAGCGCGATGATCGGGTCAAACCCGTTGATCGCCGGGCTGAGCGAAAGCGAGCGCCGCGCCGTCATCGCGCAGGCGCAAACCATGCTGGATCCTTGGCGCGATGGCGATCTCATCCGCATGCCGGGGAAGGCGCATCTGGCGGTCGCGACCAAGCCGGGCAATAAGGGGCGTGCAGCCGCATAAGATGGCGCATCGTGACGGAAGGACAGCAAAGATGATGCATGAAAGCAGTTTGGGAGTTTCCTTTCGTCACCGCTTGGCCGGCGCACTATGCCTGTCCCTTTGCGGATGGGTACTGGGGGGCGCCGCAGCGCCGATGCAGCGGCCGCCGCTGACTGACACGATGATGAACGAGCAGGTCAAGGCCTATGACTGGGTTCGCCCGCAGGCCGACTATGTGCGCAAAGTGGTGATGATCCCGATGCGCGACGGGAAGAAGCTCTACACCGTTATCGTGTATCGCAAGGGCGTGAGCGATGCGCCGATCCTGCTGAGCCGCACGCCCTATAATGCCGACAAATCCACCAGCCGCAACCGCAGCCAGAAGATCGAGGAGATCCTGCCCGTAATGGACGCGGAGTTCGTCAATGACGGCTATATCCGGGTCTATCAGGATGTGCGCGGCCTTGACGGGTCGGAGGGCGACTATGTCATGAACCGCCCGCTGCGCGGCCCGCTCAACCCGACCAAGGTCGATCACGCCACCGACGCCTATGACACGATCGACTGGCTGGTGAAGAATGTGAAGGAGAGCAACGGGAAGGTCGGCATAACCGGCTCCTCCTATCTCGGCTTCACGTCGCTCATGGCGTTGATCGACCCGCATCCGGCGCTCAAGGCCGCAGTGCCGCAAAGCCCGATGGTCGACGGGTGGATGGGCGACGACTGGTTCCACAACGGCGCGTTCCGCACCTTCGGCTTCGATTATGACCTGGGCCAGACGGTGAAGAAGGGCGGCGGGGCAGTGCCCAAGGGGACGGGCGACGAATATAGCGCCTATCTGGAGGCGGGGTCAGCGGCCGACTATGCCAGGGCCTACGGCCTGCTGGACCTGCCCGTGGTGCGCAAGGTGCTGGAGCATCCCAGCTATGACGCATGGTGGCAGGGGCAGGCGGTCGACAAGCTGCTGGAGAAGAGAAAGCTGACGGTTCCGACTATGCTGGTTGTCGGCCAGTGGGACCAGGAAGACAGCTATGGCGCCCCGGCTGTCTACCGGGCGCTGGAAAAGCAGGACGCGGCCAATGACATGGTCAGCCTCGTCATCGGTCCCTGGCGGCATAGCCAGGTTAATTATGAAGCCCGCGCCCTTGGCCCGTTGCAATGGGAAGGCGACACGGGGTTGCAGTTCCGCACGCGGTACATGAAGCCTTTTCTGGACTGCCATCTCAAATCCAATCCGCCACCATGCACGACCCCTCCCGTGCTGACCTATGCGACCGGCGCAAATCAGTGGGAGGTGTCGCAGCAATGGCCGGCGGGCACGCCGACGCCGCTTTACCTCGGCAGCAATTTCGGCTTGTCCTGGACCAGGCCGGAGGCAGGCAGTGACAGCTATGTCTCTGATCCTGCCAAGCCCGTGCCGATGCTGCCGCGCCCGGTCCATATGCAGGGTGAGGAATGGCGAACCTGGCTGGTGCATGACCAGCGCTTCGTCGACGGTCGTCCGGATGTGCTCAGCTACACAACCGGCACGCTCGACAAGCCCGTGCATATCAAGGGGGCACCCAAGGTCGATCTGCGGGCTGCGACCACAGGGCGCGACAGCGATTTCGTCGTCAAGCTGATCGACGTCTATCCTCAGGAGAACTCCGCCAATCCAGCCATGGCGGGCTACCAACTGGGCATCGGCATCGAGATTTTCCGCGGCCGCTATGTCCACGGCTTCTCCACCCCCGCGCCGCTGGAGTCGGGGAAGACTTATGCCTTCCAATGGTCGCTGCCCAATGTCGACCATGTGTTCCTGCCGGGTCACAAGATCATGGTGCAGGTGCAGTCGAGCCTGTTTCCGCTCTACGACCGCAACCCGCAAAGCTGGGTGAACTCGATCATGGAGGCCAAGCCCGAAGACTATATGAAGGCGACCGAGACGATCCACCGGGGCGGCGACGCGGCCAGCGCCGTCTGGCTGCCCATCATTCAAGACTGAACCACCATATGATAGGTCGCGCTGGAAAGTCGTGGATGGACGACATCAGCCCAGCGCGATCAGCCTTCAAACTTCGGACCCTTGTTGTTGATTTCCACTGAGAAGTGACCCGGGTTTTCCATCGAGAAGTGACCCGTCTGCGGATTATGTTTCGGGTGTCAC